>JAFEBO010000009.1 GCA_018242625.1 Planctomycetota bacterium | reverse complement strand
GTGGGTGGTGGGGGTGGGGGGGGTGGGGGGGTGGGGGGGGGGGGGGGGGGGGGGGGGGGGGGGGGGGGGGCGTCGGAAGCTGGTTCATTCCTCCGGTACGTTGTCGCTGGTGACGATCTCGCGGAACTTGGCGCGGAGCTTCCTGGTGAGCGGGCCTTCGCCGTCGGCCTTGCCGATCTTGTTCGCCTTTGTGATCTTGGATCCGTCGTGCTGATCGATCTGTGAAACGGCGATGATCTCGGCGGCGGAGCCGGTCAGGAAGACCTCGTCGGCCTTGAGGAGCTCATCGAGCTTGAAGTTCTTCTCGATGCATGTGAGCCCGAGGGCGGGGCAGAGGGTTTTCTGGACGAACTCGCGGGTGATTCCCTCGAGAATGCCGGCTTCGCTCGGGGTCGTGACAACGACGCCGTCCTTGATCATGAATATGTTGTCGCCCGAACCCTCGGTGACGTATCCGTCGGTGTTGAGCATCACCACTTCGTGGCAGCCGTAGTCGATGGCCTCGCACTTGGCGAGGATGTTGTTGAGGTAGTTGAGGCTCTTGATGCGCGGATCGAGGCACGGGATCGGTGTCTTGGGCCGGTTTGCGACGACAACCCGCATGCCCTCTTCGTACATCTCCTTGGGGAAGAGGTGGATTTCGTCGGCGATGCAGATGACGCCGGGGACGGGGCACTTGCGCGGGTCGAGGCCGAGCGTGCCGTAGCCGCGGCTGACGACCAGGCGGATGTAGCCTTCCTTGATGCCGTTCATCTCGATGCAGCGGCGCTGCACGGCGACCATCTCGTCCTTGGAGATGGGGATCTGCATGCGGATGGCTTCGGCGCACTTGTAGAGCCGGTCCATGTGCTGCTTGGACTTGAAGATCCTGCCGCGGTAGACGCGGATGCCCTCAAAGACTCCGTCGCCGTAGAGCAGGCCGTGGTCGTACACGCTCACCATCGCGCGGTTTTTGGGGAGCATCTGCCCGTTGACGTAGATGAAAGGGCGCTCTTCCTGGGCGCTTGGCACGTGGAAGACGGCGGGGCCGGGCACCAGAGCAGTTCCGGCCGGACTCGGGGCGACGGTGGATGGACTCATCGAGGACTCTCCCGGCGTCTTTCAACCAACCGCTGCGTTTCCGGCCGCGAAACTCCCGGGCCGGGTGCGCAGAAGGGCGACGGAATGATGATACGGACTCAGAATTGTTCCGGTGCGTGGACCCCGCAATGTCGCGATTTTCCCGCGGGAATCGTGCCGGGCTAGCCGACCCGGAATTCGGCCCCGAGTTCCGCCTTGAGCCGCTGCATGACGACGCCGACCTCCGGATCGACCTCCTCGTGGCGGAGAGTCCTGGCCGGATCGCGGAAGACGAGGCGGAGCGTGAGGCTTTTCTTACCCTGCCCGATCTGCTTGCCGCGGTACGTTCCGATGAACTCGTACGACTCGATGCGTTTTCCGTCGGCGGTCGCGCGCACGCCATTGACAAGCCGGCTGACGCCTTCCCATGTGACATTTTCCGGGAGGATCGGGGAGAGATCGCGCTCGACGCTGGGGAAGGCGGGAAGCGGCGCGATCGTGCCGCGGGGCGGGAAGAGCGCGAGAAGGCTCTCGAGCTCGACCTCCGCAGCCACGAGCGGGATATCGAGGCCGAAGGCCTGCAGCGCGGCGCCGGACAAAGTGCCCAGGTGGCCCACGGCGGCGCCAGCGACCCGAAGCTCTGCGAACGCCCCCGGGTCAAACGCCGCCGGGCCGGAGGCGGCTATCGCGGACAATTCCGTGGCCGTGCCGCCGAGCGTGCGGGCGAGTGTCTCGATGACCCCGCGCATGGCCCGCATGGCGTTCTGTTTTTCCGCCAGAGTGGGCGACTTGCCGGCCATGGCGATGTCCATGAGCAGCCCGAGTTTTCGTGACTCGACGCTCTGCCCGTTTCGCTGCGCGAAAGTTGCGGCGGTCTCGTAGAGGCGGATGCCGCCGGGTTCGGAAACACGGCCGTCGCTGTTGGCCTTGCGGCAGGCGAGAAGGCCGCTGAGTACCGACGGGCGGAGGGTGGGCTCGGCCCCGCGGCGGTCATCGTCCACTCCGACGGCTTCCAGTCCCGCGCCGAGAAATTGTGCCGCGCGTTGGGGCGTGGTGAAGGAAAACGTCACCGTCTCAAAGAACCCGAGCCCGTTCAGCACGTTGCCGAGCTGCCGCCGCGCACGGACCTTGTCCTGCGGCCGGGTGATGGCGATCGGGAGCTTGGGTGCCATCGGGATCTTGTCGAGCCCGTGCTGCCGCGCGATTTCTTCGATCAGGTCGATCTCGCGGGTCAAGTCCGGGCGAAAGGCGGGTATTCGGCAGCGAAGGGTGCCGGCGTCTTCGGATTCCACGCGGATCTCGAGGCTCTCGAGAATGGCCTTGATCTCGCCGGTGGGGACGGGGATTCCCAGCACCGCGTTGCAGCGGGAGGGGCGGAGGGGCACCACGGTCGGGGCTTTCAGGGCCGAGCCTGCGGTCAGAACGCCGGGGAGCAGTTTACCCCCCGCGACTTCGACAATGAGGCTGGCGGCGCGTCGGGAGGCGTGTTCGAGCGTGCGGGCATCGACGATCCGCTCGTAACGGTGGCTGGCATCGGTGCGGATCTGCAGACGCCGGGCGGTCGTGCGGACCCGAACCGGATCCCACGTGGCGACCTCGAGCGCGACGTCGACTGTGGAGGCGGTGACCTCCGAATCGCCGCCGCCCATGATTCCGGCGAGGCCCTGCGGGCGTGCGGCATCCGCGACAACAACATCGCCCGCTTTGAGCAGTCTCTGCTTGCCATCGAGCGTCAGAAGCTTCTCTCCCTCGGCCGCCTCGCGAACGACGATGGCCGGTCCGGCGAGCTTTGCCAGATCGAAGACATGGCACGGATTGCCGAGCTCGAAATTGATGAAGTTGGTCACATCGACCACGTTGTTGATCGAGCGCTGACCGACTGATTCGAGCGCTTCGACCAGCCACCTTGGGCTGGGGCCGACCTTGACACCCTTGATGACGCGGAGCGTGAAAAGGGGGCAGGCGGCGGGCACGCGGTTTTCGAGCGAGATGACGGAGCCGACCTCGGGGCCGGCGGGGGCCGGCTCGGAGATGGTCATGCCACCGGTGCCGGGGAACTTGAACGTGCGCCTGGATTTGGCGGCCGCCTCGCGCGCCAGTCCGACGACGCACAGCGAGTCTCCGCGGTTGGAAGTAATGGCGACGTCGAACCGGGTGTTGCCTCCGGCGAGTTCCTCCCGCGATTCGATTTCAAAGCCGGAATCGATGAGCGAAGTCTCGATCTGGGCGGCGGTGAGGTCGCCGGGCTCAAGGTAGGAGTTAAGCCATTTGGCCGCGATATGCATAGGAAAAGAGGGTAGGGGAGAGAACGCGGAATTTGCAGGGGGCCGCGGGCCAAGCAATCGGGGCTGAGGCCGGGCTCGGCCCCGCTCAACGCAGCGCTCTTTGCCGCTTTGAGCGGCGTCTCCGGGCAGGAGCGGCGAGCGTTCACTATCGTTGCCCGTGAGCAGTCCCTCTCCGATTGTCGGTATCGACCTGGGCACGACCAACAGCCTGGTTGCGTTCTGCGACGAGGCAGGGCCTCGCGTGCTTGGCGAGGATGCCCTCGTGCCCAGCGTGGTGCGGTTCGAGGATTCAGGGGGCGTCACCGTTGGGCGCGAGGCTCGCGAACGGGCGGCAGAGTTTCCCGGGCGGACGATCTCCAGCGTCAAGCGGCTGATGGGACGCTCGGTGACCGATGCGGCGGCCGCCCTGCGCTATTTGCCCTACCGAGTCGTGCGCGGCGAGAACGACACGGCGCGGGTCGAAGTGCCGCTGGGGGCGGGGCCGCGCGTGGTTTCGCCGCAGGAGGTTTCCTCCCTGATCCTGCGGTCGCTCAAGGAGCGGGCGTCGAAGGCGCTGGGCACGGAGGTGTCTCGTGCGGTGATCACGGTTCCGGCGTATTTCGATGATGCGCAGCGGCAGGCCACGCGCGATGCGGGGCGTCTGGCGGGGCTAGATGTGGTGCGGATCGTGAACGAGCCGACGGCCGCCGCGCTCGCGTACGGGCTGGGAGCGGGCGTGACGGGAGAAACCGGTGAGCGGATCGTCGCGGTGTACGACCTTGGGGGCGGCACGTTTGATATCTCGATCCTGCGGATCACCCCTGCGCAGGCCGCGGGCGAAACGAGTTTCTTTGAGGTGCTGGCGACGGCCGGGGATACGCAGCTCGGGGGCGACGATGCCGATCACGCCCTGATGCGGCTGATCCTTGGAGATGATCCCGAGTCGCTCGGCCATGCCGACCGGCGTCTGCTTCAGCGTGAGGCCGAGTCGGTCAAGTGGAAGCTCTCGGATCGGGAAACGGCGGTTGCGGAGGTGACGCTTTCCGTCGGAGCCCGACGCACGGAGATCACGCGAGCGGACTACGAGCGGGCGATCCGCCCCCTGATTGATCGCACGATTGAGCACTGCCGGCGGGCGGTGAGCGACGCATCGGCGCGCGGGGCGGTCGCGATTGATCGCGTGATCATGGTGGGCGGCATGACACGTACGCCGCTGGTGCGCCGCGAGGTGGGCCGGCAGTTCGGGCTGGAGCCGTACATCGCGGTCGATCCGGACAGGGTCGTGGCGCTCGGGGCGGCCGTGCAGGGATCGATCCTGTCGGGGAGTACGCGGGGGGCCCTTCTGCTCGATGTGATCCCGCTGTCGCTGGGAATCGAGACGGTGGGGGGCGCGGTTGCCAAGCTGATCGTGCGGAACAGCACGGTGCCGGCGCGGGCGAGAGAATTTTTCTCGACCAGCGTCGATAACCAGACGGCGATCCGGCTGAGCGTGTTCCAGGGCGAGCGCGAGATGGCGGCGGACTGCCGGCGTCTGGGAGAGTTTCACCTGCGGGGCATCCCACCCATGCCCGCGGGGATTCCCCAACTCGAGGTTGAGTTTCTGGTTGATTCCAGCGGCGTGCTCAACGTCTCGGCCCACGAGCGCAGGAGCGGAAAGCGAGCGGCACTCCAGGTGATACCGAACCACGGGCTGACCCGGGAAGAGGTGGACCGGATGGAGCGGGAGAGCTTTACGCACGCCCGCGAGGACATGACGCGCCACCGGATCGTGGACCTTATTGCGAACAGCGCTCTCGACCTCAAGTGGATCGGCGAGCGGTTCCAGCGCTACCAGCACATCCTGGAGCCTGAGAATCGGGTCGAACTGCAGAATCGCATCGATGAACTGCGGTCGATCCTCGAGCGGGCCCGGACGGACTGGAAGTCGGTCGACGCGGATGCGTTCCATCGCGCCAAGGAAGCCCTAGACAGGGCCAGCATGCGGCTGCAGGAAGTGGGAATCGCCATGTCGCTGCGCGAGTCGCCGAACCGGCTTGGCTGACGGCGGGTTCAGGCCGCCGGCGGGTTCAGGGGCTGCGGGCCGACGGTCTGAATCGTCAGTGTGCCGGTGCGGCGGCGGCGAAGGTAATCGTTGACCTGTTCGAGAGTGACCTGGTCGACCTCGCGTGAGAGCTCGTCGAGTGTGCGGCAGCGTCCGATGCGGAAGAAGTCCGAACCGATGGCGGAGGCTCTCGCGTTGGAAGACTCGCCCGAAAATACGAGCCGGCTCTTCATGCCCACGACCGCGCGCCGGAACTCTTCCTCGGTGATGGCCCCGGCCGGCGTCTGGATCCGCTGCATCTCGGCGAGCAGGACGTCGAGGCTCTCCTGGGCGCGCTGGGGAGTGGTGCCGACGTAGGCCGTGACACCTCCGAAGTCGCGATCGCCACGGTATCCGGCGCTCACGCTGTAGCACAGGCCGCGCTTCTCGCGGACCTCGCTGAAAAGCCTGCCCGACATGCCACCGGAGAGCACGCTCACGACAATCTTTTCCAGGAGCGCATCGCCCGATGTTTCTTTGGGGGCGTCGTGGACGACCACGATCTGGACCTGGTTGGTCTCGTCTTCTTCGTGGGCGTAGCCGCGCGGAGCGGCGGTTTCGACCGTGGGCTCGGGGCTGGAGCCTGCCCAGTCGGAGAGGATCTCGTCGAGCTGATGGGCCAGTTCGCCGGGATCGAGCGCCCCGGCGGCGCAGAAGATGGAACGTGAGGGATTCTGAACTTCGGCCCACCCGTGCACGAGTTCCTCGTGCGTGAGGGAGTTGATGCCGCCCTCGGTGCCCAGGCCCGAGCGGTTGAGGGGCGCGGGAAAATGGCGTTCGCGTGCGGCGATCATCGCGCGCTCCTGCGGATCGTCGGCGAGTGAAGCCAGGGCCTGGAGCGCCAGGTCGCGGGAGGGCTCGACCGCGTCCTGCTCCATGCGGGGGCGGAGGATCATGTCGGTGAGCAGCGGGAGGGCCTGGCGGAGGCGCTCTCCGAGCATGACCGAGCCGAGGCGGAGGAAATAGGTTCCGTTCTCTACGTGCCGCGAAGCGCCGAGGCGGTCGACTGCGTCGGCGTGGGCGCGGGAATCGTGCGATGTGGTTCCCCGCATCAGCAGTTCGGCCCAGATTGCGGCGCGTCCGAGGCGGGCGGGCGGGTCTTCGGCGGAACCGCCGGGAACGAGCCAGGAGAGAGCGAGGGAGCGGACGCTGGGCATCGGCTCGGCCAAGAGGGTCATGCCGCAGCGGAGTTTGGAAACGTGGATCGCCATCAGGCCCCGAGTGTAGGAAAAAGGATGCTTATCGGAATCTTGAAATCGGTGAAGCTACCGGGATTAAGCCCGAGAGTGGACCCGGGCTTCCGGCGTGACGATGGATGCTCGGGAACTTTTCATGCTCAGAGTGGCTCTTTACCAAGCACGTGAGGGGATGATTGTCGCGATGCCTGTGCTGCATCCGCGGCGGCCGGAGATCGTCCTGCTCCGCCCCGGAGCGGTGCTCGACCCGCACACGATCGCGAAGATGCGTGAGCTCGGCCTGCACGAGGTCTGGGTCAAGTACCCCCGGCTGGAGCGGCTGAGCGAGTACATGACGCCCGGGATCATCCAGGCCTGCTCGGTCGTGACGGGCGAGGTGCGCAAGGCGCTCGACAGCGTTCTCGCCAACGCCCACGCCAAGCTGGATTATCAGTCCTACCGGCGAGCTGTTTCCGGCCTGCTCGAGAAGTTCTGCGACAAGCCGCGCGCGGCGATGTTTGTCCACGAGCTGGGCGACGGCTCCTCTCCCGCGCTCCGCCACGCCAGCAATGTCTGTCTTTTGAGCGTGCTGATGGGAATCAAGCTCGACTTTTACCTGATCAGCGAGCGCTCGCGGCTGCCGGCGACCAGCGCGAAGGATGTTTCCAACCTGGGTGTTGGCGCGATGCTGCACGATATCGGCATGCTCCGGCTGGCCCCCGAGGTGCGTGAGCGGTGGGAGAAGTCCCGCGATGAATCCGATCCGGCGTTCCGGGAGCACGTGCAGATCGGGTACGAGCTCGTCCGCGAGCAGCTCGAGCCTTCCGCCGCCGCCTGCGTGCTGCATCATCACCAGGCGTTTGACGGCAGCGGTTTCCCGCACCGGCGGGATGAAAAGGACGTTGAGTCGGGCCAGAAGGGCTCTGAGATCCACGTGTTTGCGCGCATTGTCGCGGCGGCCGATCTGTTCACCCGTCTTCGCAACGGGCCAGACGGGCTTGTGCCCACGGTGCGGGTGCTGCGGCAGATGCAGAGCGCGGAGGTTTCGAAGAAGCTGGATCCGACCGTGCTCCGCGCGCTGTTCAATGTGGTCCCGGCGTATGCGCCCGGTTCGATCGTCATGCTTTCGAACGGGCACGAGTGCGTCGTGTCGAGATGGTTTCACAACCAGCCCTGCAGACCGATCGTCGAAACACTCCAGCACGACGATCGCGGGGCCGAGCCGGAGATCTTCGACCTGCGGGATCGGACCGACCTCATGATCGTCCGGGCGGAGGGATCGGCCGTGGCGGAAGATAACTTCTCGCCCGAGTCGCCCCACGCGTTTGACCTGGTGCGGCCGGCGCCGCACATGCTGACCGAGCCGGCCCTGCGCCGCGCGTCCTGAAAACTACTTCGGGTTGGTTTCGACGACGGCGTGCTTGGCTTCGGCCTTTGCCGCGGTCTTGTCCGCCGGCTTGTCGGCGGGTTTGTCCGCCTTGGCATCGGCCTTGTTGGCGACTGCGGCCTCGCCGGGCTTGGCGGGTTCGGCCGGTTTCTCGGCGACGCGGGTCTGCTTGAGAATGGGGTTGCCCTTCTCGTCGAGCGTGTAGCCCGCGAGTTCGAGCGACTGCTTGTCCCATCCGCCCGCGAGCACCTCGGTCGGGGCCGGGTCGCGGAGCAGGATCGTGCGGCCGATTTCGGCGCCGGCGAGGATTTCGGCGAAGGTGTCGGAGCGGCGGCCCATCTTGATGGGAATGCGCTCGTACCTGCCGGTCTTCCTGGCGTATATGAAGCGCACGGGGCCGTCGGTGAAGACGCCCTGGACGGGGATCGCGATGGCGTCTTCGACCCGGCCCATGGTCAGGCGGGCTTCGCAGCGCATCGACGGTTTGAGCAGCGCCACATCGGCGTCGGCCTCGACGCGGATCTTGACGGTGTACTCGCGCCGGTCCGGGTCGCGCCAGCCGCCCGACTCGGCGAGCACGCCGATCGAATCGACCACGCCCGAGAAGACGCGACCGTTGGCGGCATCGACCTTGATCGAAGCGGTCATGCCGGGCTTGACATCGCCCGCGAGGCTTTCGTGCACCTGCACCGAGGCGACCATCTCGCTTGTGTCGGGCAGCACGACGAGCAGTTCGTTCGGATAAACCTGGCGGCCGATCTGCAGCGGGCCCTCGTTGTTCCAGCTGTTGCGCCGCATGCTGGTGGCGTAGACGACCATGCCCGCCGAGGGTGCCTTGATCGTGGAAGCGTCCAGCTGCTGGCGGAGCTTCGCGAGGGAGTTCTCCCGGATGGTGAGCTGGGTTCTTTTGTTGTTGCGCTGGGCCGCCTTGCTCGCAAGGTCGATCTCCGCGTTCATTTTGACCTTGATGAGTTCGCTGTTGGCCTGTTCGAGGTCGCCCTGCTTCTGCTTCTGGTCTTTGGGGAACTGGTAGCTCTCGTACACCTTGTCGTCGAGCTGGGCTTTGATCCAGGCGCTCTGGTTGCGGATGTACTCAAGCTCGTCCTTCTCGAGTTCGTCCTTGGACAGAAATCCCTGCTCGTGCAGTTTCTGGGAGCGGATCAGCTTTTCGGCGAGGCGGTCGAGTTCGAGCTTGGACTGCGACACGGCGAGACGGTTGGCCTCGCGCTTGGTCTTGACTTCGCCCTCGAGCCACTGCTCGAGCGAGAGCTTGGCGAGAGTGACCTTGAGCTCGGCGTTGCGGAGGTTGTTGGCGTTCTCGTTAACCTGGATGTTGTAACCGTTCTCTGCCGCCACGAGCTCGCTCTTGGCGGTTTCGATCTGCAGAAGCTGCTCGTCGATCGCGGTCTGGATGCGGTCGGCATTCAGCCGCACCAGCACATCCCCTTCCTTGACCTTGGTTCCCTCGGCGATGACTTCCTGGATGACCGCCTGCTGCTCGACGCGCGAGCGGATTTCGATCTGCTTCTTGGCCTCGAGCTCTCCCGTCGCGACGGTGGTGATGTCGAAGCTCGCCTTCGTGATCTCTGCCGTGTCGGAGGTGGGAAGGCTGTCGGGGTCTGAAGACGCGGGAGACTGTGACCGGCCCGCGAGCAGGCCGTAACCCACCCAGGTCACGAGCGCAAGAGATGCCGCAACGCCAGCTGCTCCGATGATGCGGCTCGATCTCTTCATCCACGACCTCCGGGCAACGCGGCCGAATTCCGCTGGGATTCTTCTTTGCAACCGGCCCGGCGCGGGCAGGTTGCACAACTTCGTCCAGACGCCGCCCCGCACTCCAAACCGCGATCCCGCGGCTGAAGCGGGGAGACTGCTCGCCCGCAGGCTCGACCGCCCCCAAAGCCTGATCGCCCCAAAGATTGGGCGCCGTTGGATCCATGATAGCGTTGGGGAGGGCTTCGCCCAAGCTTTATGTCCGATCTTCAGCAACAGTTCGTGCAGAAAAAAACCGGCCGGAGCGCACGGTACCTGCTCGTTGTCGCGGCCGAAATCGAGGCCCGCGCCGTGCTGGCGGGGCTCGGGGTGCACGCTCGCGATCCGGTCCGTCCGTGGGAAAAAATCCGGGTCACCGACAAATTTGATCTGGTTTTGAGCGGCGTCGGAAAGGCGAACGGAGCCGGCGCCTGCGCCGCCGCACTCGCGGATTCGCGGTGCGGCGCCGTTGTGAATCTTGGCATCTGCGGCGGCCTGCCCTCTCCGCAGCCCTCTGCCATCGGCGACGCGATCTTCGCTCTCCACTCGCAGTTCGCCGACGAAGGAATCGAGCGGAGTTCCGCCTGGCTTCCCATTTCTCAGGCCGGATTTCCCGCGGGAATTCAGGGCGATTTAGTCCCCGCAGATGAGGAGCTTGCGTCCCTTCTGGTTCCCAGAACCGATCGTGCGGGCATCATCGCGACGGTTTCTTCGTGTTCGGGCACGGACCTTCGGGCAAGGGAAATCCTCCGTCGCCTTGGACCCGACGGTCTCGCCGAGGCGATGGAGGGAGCGGCGGTGGGATTGGCGGCGGCCCGCCTTGGAGCGCGCTTCGCCGAGGTGCGGGTGGTGAGCAACACGACCGGAGAACGGGAGCGCCAGGTGTGGGACATTCCCAAAGCGCTCGCCCGGCTTGAGGGCCTTGCGCGCGAGATGTCCCGGGTGCTCTGATCTGTTATCGGGCATGGTTCCGAAGGTGCCGATCGCGCCGAGTGCGCGGGTCGGGCCGGGCCGGGAACCAGAGTCGCGCGGGGGCGACAGCGGGCCGCGTGAATCGGGCGGGCCCGAGGGTCGATTCTCCCTTGCAGCCGAAATTCTCGGCGCGGGAGGGACCCGGCGCATGTCGCTCGAGCTTTTGCGCAAGTTGAATTCGATGGGGCTCATGAAGCAGCTTTCGCCGGCGATCGGCGTGGACTTCGGGGTCTCGTCGCTGAAGGTCATCCAGGTTCTTCCCGGCCCTGTTCCCGCGCTGGTCGCGGCGGCGCTCGTCGAGACGCCGGCCGAGATGGCGGAGGATCACGCCAAGCGCCTGGAGTTCCAGCTCCAGCAGCTGGCAAAGACGATCAAAAAGGGCGGTTTCCGGGGCAAGCGGGTGATCTGCTCGCTTCCGAGTTGGCAGCTCTTCTGCAAGCACCTTCAGATCCAGCGCGTGGACGGGGTGCCGATGGGCCAGTTGCTGGGCGCGGCGGTCGGACAGCAATTGGGCTGCGATCCGTCCTCGCTGGTGTTGCGGCACCACGAGGTCCCCGGAGGCGGCGGCAAAGCCGAGGTCATTGTCAATGCCGCGGCCCGGTCGGCCGTCGAGCACATGATCCAGAACATGCGCAAGTCCGGCCTGGAGCCGGTGGGCATGCACTCCGAGTTTTCGGCCGCGATGAGAGCGTTCGAGATCGCGGGCAGCGGCGAGAACGACTCGCCGACTCTTTACCTGGACTTTGGGTCGCACACGACCAAGGCGATGATCGCCCACGGCAAGACGATCGTGTTCGAGCGAGTGATCGAGGTCGGAGGCGTTCACCTGGACAAGGCGATCGCGCGGCAGCTCAAGTGCCCCCTCGCCTCGGCCCGCGCCACGCGATTCGCGCTGGAGAACCTGGTCCCCGAAAACTCTCAGGGTGAGGGAATGGCGCTGCTTCAGGGGGCACCCCCTTCGGAGCGCGGGATGGATTCCCCGGTGGACCTTCGGGAGCCGCTCGAAATCCTGGGCGACGAGATCCGCATGAGCCTCCGCTACCACGACGGGCTCTTCCCCGGTCGCCGCGTCGAGCACGCGGTGTTCCTGGGCGGCGAGAGCAGGCAGCAGGCGTTCAGTCGCGCCGTTGCGCGCGGCATCGGGATCAGCACCAAGCTGGCCGACCCTCTCGCCCGCATCGCCCGCACCGGCTCGGAGCCGTGCATGGGTGTGGACCTGAAGCAGCCTCAGCCGGGCTTTGGCGTTGCGGTGGGCCTGTGCCACTGCCCCGCCGACCTGTGATCACGGAAGGGCACGAAGATGAATCCATTTCTCCGCCAGAACACCGACGCGAGCGCAGGGGCCAGCTTTCTTCCCGAGGACTATGTCGAACGGCAGAGCTCATCGCGTGCCAATGCGCTGGCGCTCTCGCTGTTCGCGATCGTGATGGTCGGCGTGATCGCGGCGTTCTTTGTAACGACGCGGCGCTGGGAGACGGTGCGCAGGCAGCAGAGCCAGGTGAACGAGCTGTACGCGCAGGAAGCCAAGAAGATCGAGCAGCTCAAGTCGCTGGAGGCTCAGCGGTCGCAGATGCTCGACAAGGCCGAGATCACAACCGCGCTGACCGAGCGGATCCCGCGGAGCGTGCTCCTGGAGCAGATCGTGAACCGCTGCCCGGACAATTCGCTGGCGTTTGTGGAGCTTGAGCTCAAGAGCAAGCGGATCGAGCCGCCCAAGGAGCAGCCCAAGGCCGACGCGAAAGCGCCGGCGGTCAAATCGCTCGCCGATGCGAAGAAGGACTCGAAGGAAGAGCGCAAGGAGCCCGTGCGTGCTCCCAAGTTCGAGTACTCGCTGCTGGTCAACGGCATCGCGCAGCGCAATACGGACGTGACGGATTTTCTTTCCAAGCTCGGTGAGTGCACGCTCCTGGACCGTCCGGACCTTGCCTACATCGACACGACCAAGATCGACCAGACCACCTTCCGCAAGTTCCAGATCACGGCCGGGCTGAATGCCGCCGTGGACGCCCGCCCGACGAACTTGCCGGCGCAGGCTGCGGACTCATCGAAGCAGCCCGCCAAGTCGACCGCGGGCGCGGATAGCAAGGCTGAATAACCGTCCCGGCCGGTGCGGGGCATTGGAGTGACACGTCATGCGACTGGGATTTCGAGAACTGCTTCTGATGCTGATACTGCTGGCGGTGCCGCTCTCGAGCTACTGGCTCGTTTTTCGGCCCGTGAACGCGGAGATCGAGCTCGCGAAGGCGGAGGTGGAGCTCAAGCGGGAGCGCCTCGCCAAGCTGCGCGACGAGACATCGCGAAACGCGGACCTGGAGAAGGAGAACAAGGACATCGCGGCGAGCATCAGCGCCTTTGAGGCCAAGCTTCCCAGCAAGAAGGACCTGGACGCCATCGTGCGCCAGGTGTCGGAGCTCGCCACGCAGCAGGGCCTGAGCTCGCCGACGGTCAAGAGCAGCAAGCCGGTGAAGGCGGCGATGTACATGGAACAGCCGCTGGAGCTGTCGATGCAGGGGAACTTCCGTTCGTTCCACGACTTCCTGCGGAAGCTGGAGCGTCTGCCCCGCATCACCAAGATCCCGGACCTCAAGCTCAAGCGGGCAACGGACAAGAACGGCGACATGCTCGCCTCCTTCACGCTGAGCATCTATTACGTTGACGAAGGGACGAAAACTCAATGAGCGCCGCGAATAAGGAACGTCGTCTTCCGGGCGAGGTCGCGCCGGGCGAGGGGCAGTCGATGCCGGCCGCCTTCGCCGCAGGGCTTCAGATCGGCGAATCGCTGGGAGTCGGTTCCGTGCCGCGTGCGAAGTTTCACACGCAGCACGTGATCATCGCGACAACACTCGTGCTCTCGGTCGGGCTGATCTACGGCATGCGTCGTTACGGGATGCAGTCGGGCCTCAAGTTCGAGACCGCCAATGAAGTGAGCTACAAGCGCGACGAGACGCAGCACCGGCGCGCCGTGGATTTCCAGCGGGCGATCGCGGAGATGAACGCGGCGAGCCAGCAGGAGTCGGCCGCGGTTCGGAACAATCCGTTCAAGCTCATGGGAGCGGAGGCGGGAGAGGCGACCGGACCGGCGGCGGCCCCGCGTGATGAGGCGGCGGACCTGGCGAAGCGCAAGGCCGAAGAGCGCAGCCGCAAGCTCGCCGAGGAGTTTGCGACTTTTAAGCTGGGAAGCATCATGCAGGGGCGTGTTCCGCTCGCGCGCATCAACGACGAACTCGTGCGGCTGGGCGATCAAGTGGGTGAGAACTTCACGGTGACGGCGATCGCCCCGATGAGCGTGACGCTCGAAGCGGACGGACGCAAGTTCACGATGGAGCTCGCGGACGAATCCTCACCCAAAGGCAAAGCCAAGGGCAAGGATGCGGCGAAGCAGTAGACCGGGGCATGCGGGCAGTGGAGCGGGCGTGGCAAAGTACAACATCGATGACATCCTGAACGAACTGGGGCTCGAGAAGGGCGCCAAGTCGCTCCCCGGGCCGGCGGAGGAATCTGCCGGCAGGCGTGTACGTCTCGAGGATCTCTCGAGTGTGCCGCAGAACGTTCGCAGGGACGGGCCCGATGCCCAGGAACTGGCGATGAGCCCGATCCCGCCGGTCCCCGCGAACCAGCGGACCTACGGCGATCTGGTCAGAATCCGTGAGGAGGGTGCCGACGAGCTTGCGGTCGCGAAGCAGGATCCGTCGGTGAAGCAGGCGCTTTCGGCTCCGCCCCGCCCTTCGGTGGGCAGCGCGATGTCGGACCTCTACAAGCCCGAGGCCGCGTCGGGCATCGCGCCGATGAGCAAGGACTTGGCCGAGTATCTTCTTTCGCGCGGGCTGGTGCCGGCGGACAAGATCACGATTGCGCAGGGAGTTCTGAAGCAGTCGCCGGGCCGGCGGCTGGCGGACATCCTGATCGAGCAGGGCATCGACGAGACGGTCATTCAGCGCGCGGTCGCCGACATCGCGGGGATTCCCTTCGAGCGCGTCGACCTCTCCAAGGGGCTCGACGGCGGATTTGACGGGCGGCTCCTCCAGGCGCTGACCCCCGAATTCTGCAAGCAGCACAGCGTGCTCCCCTTGCGCATGGACGGGACGCGTGTGGTCGTGGGGGCCGTGCGGCCCGACGACGTATTCCTCGTGGACGAGATCAAGGGCAGGCTGCGCGTCGCGGGCGTCAAGCTCGTGATCGTGACGGGCTTTGACCTTCGCGGGGCGATGGAGATCGTCGGTGCCGGCAAAGACGAGGCGAGCGTCGACGTGTCGGAACTGCTCGCGGAAGTGAGCGAGGGCGACGTTCAGGTTGAGAAGAAGGAGTCGAGCGAGGTCAACCTCGAGAAAGAGGCCGCCGAATCTCCCGTTATCCGCTACGTGAACTACATCATCCAGACCGCCGTGAAGGAGGGCGCTTCGGATATTCACGTCGAGCCCGCGGAGAAGAAGCTGCGCGTGCGATTCCGCATCGATGGCGAGCTCTTCGAGATGATGAATCCGCCGGGGGCGATGGCGGGCGCGATCACCAGCCGCCTGAAGATCATGGCGAACCTGGACATTTCCGAGAGACGTCTGCCGCAGGACGGCCGAATCCGCTGCGTGGTCCAGGGGCGCAAGCTCGACCTGCGCGTTTCGACGCTTCCGACGGGCTACGGCGAGAAGACGGTCATGCGTATTCTCGACACCAAGAGCATCAACGTGGAGCTCGACAACCTCGGCTTCCACGGCGACACGCTCGAGGTATGGCGCAAGCTGATCGATTCGCCCCACGGCATCGTGCTGGTCACCGGCCCGACCGGTTCGGGTAAAACGACCACGCTCTACTCGTCGCTGCGAAAGCTCGACAAGAACACGATGAACATCTCGACGGTCGAAGATCCGATCGAGTATCACCTCGACGGCATCACGCAGACGCAGATGCACGAGAAGATCGGGATGACCTTTGCCGCGGCTCTCAAGAGCCTGCTGCGACAGGACCCGGACGTGATCATGCTGGGCGAAATCCGCGACATGGAGACGGCGCACATCGCCGTCCAGGCGGCCCTCACCGGCCACCTGGTGCTCAGCACGCTGCACACCAACGACGCGCCTTCATCGATCACGCGGCTGGTCAACATCGGCCTTGAGCCATTCCTGGTTGGTGCCGCCGTGAACGGCGTGCTGGCCCAGCGTCTGATCCGGCGTCTGTGCACGCACTGCAAGATCGAAGAGGCACCGAGCGCCGACATGACCGAGTACCTGTCGATGCAGGGGTTGCCGACGGACAAGCTCTGGGCCGCCAAAGGATGCGAACGCTGCCGCAACACCGGCTATTCGGGCCGCGTGGGCATCTACGAGCTGCTGACGGTGGACGATCAGCTGCGCGACGTGATCGCGCGCAACCCCAACGTTTCGGAATTCCGGCGCATGTGCATCGAGCGCGGCATGGTCACGCTCCGCATGGACGGGATCCGCAAGGTCGCGCAGGGGCTCACCACGGTCTCCGAGGTGCTCCGCGTGACCGAGGCCAACGCCTGAGCCGGGGCCGCTACCGTTCGGGGTGCAACGCAGGCCTGTCGTCGCCATTTCCATGGGCGATCCCGGGGGAATCGGCCCCGAGGTGATCGTCAAGTCGCTCCACGACGCGGCGCTGCGCCGGCGCGCTCACTTTCGGATTCTGGGTGCACAGGCACCCCTCGACGCCGCGGCGCAGCGTTCGGGAATCGAGCCCTTCTGGTGGCGGGTTGGGGCGCACACGCCGGCGGCGGAAACCGCGGGCGTGCACGATGTGGTGCTCTTTGATTATGAGCCCGGCGGCGAGGTCCACGCGCCGAGGGTGACCAAGGGCGGCGGCGCGCTTTCGTTCAGGCTCGTTGAGGAAGCCATCGCGCAGGCCCGGTTGCCGAAGGAACACGCCCTTCACGCCGACGCGATCGTGACCGGCCCGATCAACAAGGCAGCATGGGCCAAGGCGGGTCACGGGCAATTCCCGGGGCACACCGAACTGCTGGCAGTCCGATTCGGGGCCAAGCACTTCGGCATGATGTTTCACGCGCCCGCCGTGCAGGGATCGACGGATCTTGGCGCACACGAACTCAACGTGATTCTGGCCACCGCCCACATTCCGCTGATGGATGTCCGGAATGTGCTGACGATCGGGCGGGTCTCGGACACGATCGATCTTGGTGCGGCCGCCTGCAGAGCACTGGGGATTGCGAGGCCACGGATCGCGGTGTGCGGCCTGAACCCGCACGCGGGCGAGGATGGGCTGCTCGGTGACGAAGATCAGCGGCTGATCGAGCCGGCGATCAAGATCGCCCGGAGCAATGGGATAGAGGTTTCGGGCCCCTGTCCGGCGGACACGATTTTTCTGGCGGCGCTCAAGGGGAAGTTCGACCTCGTCGTGGCGATGTATCACGATCAGGGTCTGATCCCGGTCAAGCTTCTGGCGCGCGATCGGGCGGTGAACATGACCGTGGGATTGCCGACCGTGCGCACCAGCCCGGACCACGGCACGGCGTTTGATATCGCGGGCAAGAACCTCGCCGATCCGGGCAGCATGCGGAGCGCGATCGAGCTCGCGCTGCGGATGATCCAAAGGCGCTGAGTCATATCGATGTCTCAGCGCCGGATGGGTTTGAGCCCGTCGGCGGCGGGCGGCTCATTCGGCTTGTTCTTCGCACTAAGATTCCCGCGCGAAACCCGCCCAAAGCACCACATGAGCCAGACGACTTCCAATTCCGGCGCGACCGTCGCGCGCAGCCCGCTCTACGAACTGCTGGCCATCGCGATCCCCACGGTCGCCACGATGACCAGCTTCACGCTCATGACCTTTGTCGACAAGCTGATGGTGAGCCGCATCGGGCCCGATCCGGTCTACGTCGGGGCTCAGGGCAACGGCGGCATCACGAGCTGGATCGCGGTCTCGATCGTGTTCGGCGCGCTGACGGTGGTGAACACGTTCGTGAGCCAGAACTTCGGGGCCGGCAAGGCCGAGCGGGCTCCGGCGTACGCGTGGAACGGCGTCTGGCTCGCGATCGTGGCCTGGCTGGTGCTCATCCTGCCCTACGCCGCGATGCTGCCCTGGCTCTACACGCTCATGCGTGACAAGAGCTTGAGCCCGGAAGCCATGGAACAGGTTCTACGGCGGGACGCCATGGCCGCCACGTTCGCTCAGATCCTGCTGGTCGGATCCATCATCACGATGACGCGTCAGGCGATCGGGCAGTTTTTCTACGGCATGCACAAGCCGTCGATCATGCTGGTTGCGGGCGTGGCCGGCAACATCACCAACTTCGTACTCAATTCGACGCTCATCTACGGGCCCAACGGACCCGCGGATGCTCCCGCGACGGGCGCGTTCGATTCGATGGTGCATGCGTGGTTCACGGGCGCCTCCCATGTCGCGCAGACGCTGCACATCCCCGCTCTGGGCGTGACGGGTGCGGCGATCGGGACCGTCCTGGGCACCATTGTCGAACTGCTTGTGCTCCTGGTGGTGTTCCTCTCGCCCAGCCTCAACCGGCAGTTTGCAACCCGCTCCAACTGGCAGCCCTCGCTTTCGCACCTTAAGGACATTTTCAAGCTCGGCTGGGCCCCCGGCCTGATGTTCGGCAACGAGATGATCTGCTGGGGCCTTTTCATGGTGTACTTCGTCGGCCACTTCGGCGCCCAGCATTCGACCGCGGGATTCATTGCCCATCAGTGGATGAGCTTGAGCTTCATGCCCAGCGTTGGCATCTCCGTGGCGGTGACGGCCGTGGTCGGCAAGTGCATGGGGATGGGGCGGCCGGACCTTGCGGCACAGCGGGCCCGACTCGGTCTCGCCCTCTCGATGGCCTACATGGGCCTTTGCGCCGTGGGCTTCATTGTCTTCCGGCACTGGCTCGTGGGCATCTTCATCGACCCCAAGACCGCCCCCGACGTCGCGGCCGAGGTGCTCAGGCTCGGTTCGACCTTTCTGATTCTCTGCGCGGTCTTCCAGATCTTTGACGCCGTTGCGATGACACTTTCTGGTGCGCTGCGCGGTGCGGGCGATACAACGTACGTCGGCATCGTGACGGTTTTCAGCTCGTGGATCGTGATCGTCGGCGGAGGGAAGATTGCGATCACCTATTTCCCTCAGTTCGAATCGGCGGGTCCGTGGGCGGCCGCGGCCGCGTACATCATCACGCTCAGCGCGTTTATCGCCTCGCGCTTTCTGGCCGGCAAGTGGAAGTCGATCAAGCTTGTTCGCGATGATCAGCACCCTGGGCCCGAGCCGCAGGCGACGGCCGGCACCGTGGCGGACGGCATTCTCTGAACTATCGCGAAGCCGAATGCCGCCACGCCGCCTCGACCGGCGGCTTCACCACCGCCGTCCAAATGGCGTAACCCTTCGCGTTCATGTGCAGCCCATCCGCGAGAAAGAGGGTCGGATCGGGCGTTCCTTGTTCGGTAAGCATCGGGGTTGCCACATCGAGAAACACCGTGCTGCCGGATCGTTCCGCGTAAGCGCGGACGATGTCGTTGGCGCGTTTCATCGCGGGCCAGTTCTTCCAGCGCGCGAGGCTCGGTTTGATCGCGATGTAGAAGACCGGCACCCGGGGCCAGACCTTGTGCACGCGCTGATCGAACGAGATGAAGCCGTCCGCCGCGGCCTGGGAATCGGTATTGTCGGTGCCCAGGTCGTTATCGCCGCAGTAGTAGACGATCACCCCGGGCTTATACGGGAGCACGATGCGATCGAAGACGGCGCTGACATCGCCGGTCCGCGACCCGCCGAATCCACGGTTGAGGACGGGCACGGGACTCATGTCGGCCTCGACGGTTTTCCACATGCGGATGCTGGAGCTGCCGATAAACAGCACCTGTCCCGGCGCCGGCATCGAGGCTTTGTCGTTGGCTTCAAAGGCGCTGATTTCGCTCTCGTACCAGGGTGCCGGCGCGGGTGCGGCGGTTTCCGAACGCGCCGCGACGACGGGCTGGTGCCGGCACGATGCGGAACTGAGGATCAAGAGTGTGGCGAACAGGCAGGCGATCGTGCTTCGCATCCGCGAACTGTACGCGATGCTCAGGAATCGTCCGCACCTATTCTGAATGAACCGCTCGAGGTGCCCGATGCAGCCGCGACGACTTAGGACAATCACGCCGCGTCAGATTGATGAACTGGCGGAGGTGCTCGCCGATTGTGTGAACGGCGGCGCGTCCGTGGGATTCATGGCGCCCTATCCGCCCGCCGCGGCGCGGGCGTTCTTCGAGAAGATCGCGGCGGACGTGGCCGCGGGGAAGCGCGCGATCCTCGTGGTCGAAGACGAACGCGGCATCTGCGGCACGGTGCAGCTCGTCCTCGATCTGCCGGACAACCAGCCCCACCGCGCCGACCTCGTGAAGATGCTGGTGCACAGCCGCGCCCGTCGGAAGGGCCTGGGTGAATCGCTCATGCGTGCCGCGGAAGCGATGGCGCTCGAGTGCAAACGCACGCTCCTGGTGCTCGACGCTGTCACCGGCGGCGACGCGGCAAGGCTCTACGCCCGCCTCGGCTGGACGCGTGTAGGCGATGTCCCCGAATTTGCGCTTTATCCGGACGGACGGGTCTGCGGGACAACGTACTTTTACAAGGATCTTGAGCCGCGCCCGTCGGGTTGAGCGAAACAGAAGCGCCAGCGATTCAACCCGGCGGGTCCAAGATCAGTTGGTCGGGCGGCGGCGCAGCATCAGCCCCGAAATCTGCTCTCGGGCCTCCTCGCATTCGTCGCAGAACTCTGCGGAAAGCTCAGACAGGAACTTATTTGCAGCTTGCAGATCGCCCTGATCGAGTATCCAGCCGGCAAGCCGCAGTCGCAGCTGCCACTGGCCCCGACGGGGAGCGGCGCTCACCGCTTCTTCAACGCTTACGTCGTTCACATCGGCTTCTTCGATCAGGCGAAGGACGTTTGCGAGCGGGCTTGAACGGGACTTCGTGGCCGTATACGAGCGAAGCGCAACTTCCTTCGACGCATCCCCCCAGGCCCGGGCCTGCTCGAAGCAGCCCATCATTCCGAGCGCGGCCGCGACATGCTGCAGGGTTCGCACTCGCAGCGATTCCGCTAGTGCCGCATCCAGATCCGGGGATTGCTCCAGCAAGGCGCTCGCATCCGCCGCGAGCTGCAAAGTGCGGATTGGATCAGCGCACTCGATGGAAGATTCCGCACGGCCAACCGCGGCTGCAAGGCGGTGCTCATGCAGGGTCCGGTCGGTTGGGTCCGATTCTGTCAGCCGCGCGAGGTCCCGCGACAACTCTTCTGCGAGCGAGTCCTCCCGGAGGCCGTACGAGCTTCTGGGGGCTCCCAAAAGCGACATGATGGCTGAATTCCTGCCGAGCCGCAGACCTCTGTTCCCCGGTTCCTCCGCGAGGAGGGCTGTTTGAAGCCTGATCTGCTCAGAGGTAAGTTCGGCCGCCGAGCGAAACCGCAGCATCTTCCGCCGGCATTCGGCGAGCCAGCCGCACGCGTTGGCCAGGTCCAGCCGTGACCGGAACGACGGCCTCTCCATCGAGATCTCACGCGCCAGATCAAGCTGTTCGGCTGCCAATGCGTCGGCCACCGCGAGGTCACCTTCCTCGATCGCGATGTTCGAGGCCCTCCCGAGGCTGTACAGGAAATTGCTGGCAAAGCGGTGGTTCGAGGGGTCTTCCTTGAGCGACGCGCGGTCCATGTCGAGCGCACGCCGGTAGTGGCCGATCATTCCTTCGCGATCTCCAATGGCACCGAGTTCATCTCCGACCCGCACGATCGCGATCGAGAGGTCTGCTCGCTGATCCGCTGAAAGCGTTGCCGGGTCTCTGTCGCGAAGGAGAAGAGCGCGCCGCCAAAGCTCGACCGCGGACCGATTCCCGCCGGCCGCGACTTGCGCATCTCCGAGGCGTCCGAGCAGCAGGGCCAGGTCATCACGTGCCGAAGGATCTTCGGGATGGCGGCGGACGTAGCCCTCAAACTGAGGCAGCAGCGACTCAAGGATCCGGGCCTCGTCTTTGCTGCCGCCCACCACGTTCAGAAGCGTGCCGGCCACTTCGCGCAGCAGCGCCCGCTGGGCCGCGATCGCCTGTCGTTCGGATTCGGCGATCCGCCGGTTCGCCATAAGAAAGATCACGAGCGACGCGATAAAGGCGACGATTACCGCGCCGATCGAAAGCGCCAGCGCCGGGCGACGGCGCACAAACTTCGCGGTGACGTACATCAACCCCGGCGCGCGGGTGAGGATCGGGCGGTGCTCAAGGAATCGCGCGAGTTCCGCCGCAAATTCCGCGGCCGACGCGAAGCGACGTGCCGGGTCGATCTCGATCGAGCGCGCGAGCACGATGCCCAGGTCCCGGGGCAGAGACGCAATCGGGCGTGCTCCGGACGCACCGGGGGGCGCGCCCAGAAGCAGGTGATGAAGCAGCGCTCCGACCGCGTACACGTCGCTCCGCGTATCGATCGCACGAGGGTCGCCCGACATCTGCTCCGGGCTCATGTAGCCGGGGGTCCCCAGAGCCTGTCCGGTCTGTGTCAGTGAATCGTTTCCCTCAAGCAGGCGGGCGATGCCGAAGTCGATGACCTTGACGATCGAGCGTCCGGCGCTGTTCCGTTCAACCAGCACATTGGCCGGTTTGAGGTCGCGATGGATGACGCCACGCTGGTGGGCCGACTGCACAGCGTCGCACAGCTGGACGATCAGCCGCAGCCGATCCTGAACATCCAGGCGCTGCTCATCAGCGTAGCGATGGATCGGAAGCCCTTCGATCAGCTCCATCGAGAAGTACGGGCGGACCGCGCCGGCGGCTTCGGGAAGGGTGCCGGCCTCGTAAATGCGCGCGATGTTCTCGTGCCGGAGCAGGGCCAGGGCCCGGATCTCGGTGCGGAATCGGAGGGAGGAAGCGCTGGACCAGACGCTGGCTTTCAGAACCTTGAGCGCCACGTCGCGGTCCTGCTCCCGTGCGCGATACACGATGCCCGAGCGGCCCTCACCGAGCACCGAAATGATCCGGTAGCGCCCGATGGTCGAGCGTTCCGGCTCGGGAGCGAGCGCTTCTTTCAGCCCCAGGTGATGCGAGGGGTCGTTCAGTCGCTCGTCCGGGTGGCTGTCGGATTCCAGGAGCTTCTCGACCTGCAGGCGGACCGCGGCGTCCGAACCTGTAGCTGCGACAAGCCATTCTCCGCGGGCTTCCGGGGGTTGCTTCAGCGCGCCGCCGAAGCACGCCCGAACTGCCTGCCACTGTTCCGGGGTCATAATTTCCCCCACCCCCCCCCGGCGCACTTCAGACGCGGGTGCCTCGCTGAATCCGCAGAAAGGTACAGAAAATTCAGCCCAGCCGCTCCGAAAGCCATGCCCGGGCAAACCGCCAGTCCTCTTCCGCCGCCGAAACCGAAACCTCCAATACCTGCGCCGCCTCCGGCACGGTCAGGCCGACAAAGAAACGAAGGCGCACCAGCCGTGCCGCCCGCCGGTCGATCTCCTCCAGCCTGGCCAGCGCCTCATCGATCGCCAGCACATCCAGAGGCGGCAGCTCGGTCGGAGAACGGTCGAGCTCTCGGGACACGCGTTCAGAGACATCCGGATTTCGCTTCGCCGCGTTCTTGCGTCGGGCGTGATCCACGAGCACCCGTCGCATGGCTTCCGCGGCCCGGGCAAAGAAGTCCTGGCGGGTGGGGGCCTCCGAAAAACTCCCGAACACGCGCAGGAAGGCTTCATGAACAAGGGCCGTGGGTTGGAGCGTGTGGCCGGGCCGTTCCCGCGAAAGGTACATGGCGGCCATGCCGCGGAGTTCGCGATAGAGGTCGGCGGGGGGAATGCCACTCCCCACCTCCCCAAGCCCGGAGAGATCGCGCGTAGTGGACGGGGAACTGGGGTCTAGCTTGTCCGTCGGAGCAAGCCTGGAGGTGTGCTGCAAGACACTCAGAATACCGCAAGGAGCGAACTTCTTGCGGGAATTTGGACAAAAATGGAAGGCATGCCGGACCGGCTCGCGCTGGATGGGGCATGGCAATCAAGCGCCTTTTCGTAGCGATCATGTCGGTGGCGGGAACGGCAACCTCGGCACAGGCCCAGTCGTGGGCAGCACCTGTTAATGGGTTCTGGAGCGAGGCGGCCAAATGGTCACCGCAAGCAGTCCCAGGCGCCGGGGCTGACGTGATTCTGCCATTTTCGACCCCGTACACGGTGACTCTGCAAGGCGGGGCGGGAATCAGTAGTCTGAATATTGCAAACCCTTCTGCTCAATTAACTGTACGCAACGGCTCCTCGCTTACGCTGGGCTCAGCAAGCCCTTTATTAGGCGATGGTATTGTCTTGGTGACTAATGACACGGCGAGTTCGGCGCTTCGCTTTGAAGCCAGCGGACTACTAGGCGGCAACGGCACGGTGATTCTGAACGCCGTAGGTGGTGCAAATCGTGCGTACATTGAAGCCATAGGTGGTACCACGATGACACACGCTGCGGGTCGCACGCTGCGTGGCAAAGGCGGCATCTACGGCAATTGGATCAACAACGGTCTGATCCAGGCTGACGTGGATGCACCGCTTCGGTTTTTCACGCCAGGTGCCACGATAGCAAATAACAACATCATCCAGGCTGTGACACCGGTGGAACTGCAATTTCTGACACAATCGGTAACCCAGGGTCCTGCGGGGCGATTGATTGCAGATAGCGGAACGCTGGCCTTGGAGGGGACAGCAATCTCCGGAGGAACGGTCGAGGCGATCAATGGCGGCAGGATCGTTGTTCGGTCTTCGACCGCGGGCAACTGGAGCAACGTACTGCCGACCGGTCCTATCGATATCCAGTCCAATTCGATACTGACGATCAATACGCCGGGGTTGCTGCACGCTGGAACCGTTCGCGTGAATTCAGATGGATGGAGCGGCGCAAATGCGGGGCTGGACTTCAAATCCGGAGGCGTACTCGATGGCAACGGCACGGTGATTCTGAACGCGGTAGGCGGCTCAAATCGAGCATACATACAGGCCTATCCGGACACCACGGTGACACACGCCGCGGGTCGCACGCTGCGTGGCAAAGGCGGCATCTACGGCAACTGGATCAACAACGGTCTGATCCAGGCTGACGGGGACGCGCCGCTTCGCTTTTTCACGCCCGGGGCAACGATCGAAAACAACAACGTGATACAGGCTGTGACGCCCGTCGAGCTGCAGTTCCTGACGCAGACGATCACGCAAGGGCCTTCCGGTCGCTTGATCGCGGACAGCGGAACGCTGACATTGGAAGGAACGGCAATCTCCGGAGGAACGGTCGAGGCGATCAACGGCGGCAGGACCCTCGTCCGCGCTTCTACCGCGGGCAACTGGAGCAATGTCTCGCCCTCCGGACCGATCGACATCGACAGCGGCTCTATCTTGACCATCAATACGCCGGGCTTGACGCACGACGGAACGATCCGCGTTAACTGGCCCGGTTGGATCGCCAGCACGGGATTTAATTTCAAGACCGGTGGAGTCTTCGATGGCAGCGGTACCGTGGTGCTCAACACAGTGAGCGGTGGCAATCGGTCGTATATTCAGGCATACCCCGGCACGACCGTAACGCACGGCGCGGGACACACAATTCGCGGTGCTGGAGACGTCATTGGCAACTGGATCAACAACGGCACCATGCAGGCCGACGCAAATTGCGTGCTGCAGTTCACGACTTCGGGCGCGCAGATCGACAACAACAATCTCATCCAAGCGGCCGCTCAGGGCTGGTTAACCTTTAATTCTCAGACCTTCACTCAAGGTGCCGGCGGCCGACTGATCGCTTCGGGTGCGGGAAGCCGAATGCAGTTCCAAGGGTCCACTACGGTCGTCGGTGGAACGATCGAGGCGGTAGATGGCGGATCGGTGGTGCTTCAGAACAACGCAAGGACGAGTTGGAGTAGCGTCGCTCTGACCGGCCCGATCGACATCGACAGTGGCTCCATCTTGACCATCAATACACCGGGCCTGACGCACGACGGAACGATCCGCGTAAATTGGCCCGGTTGGATCGCCAATACCGCGATCGTCTTTAAAGGCGGGGGAGTGCTTGACGGTAGTGGCACCGTGGTACTCAATGCGGGCGGTAGTTCGGCGCGAGCTTATCTGGAAGCCGGAACCGGCACCACAATGACTCACGGTGTTGGCCGGCAACTCATCGGCAGTGGCAATGTTTATGGCAACTGGATCAATCGGGGAACGATCAGCCCTGGATTGACGCCCGGAACTGTGGGAGCCATCGGTTTGTTTGGGCCTATGACTTTGGACTCGCAATCAGAACTGATTTTCGACGTGCTTGGCTTACCGGAATCGCAAAGAGATTTGCTCCTTGGGAATTCCACGCTTGTTCTCAATGGGCACATCACAGTACACGTGAACGGCTGGAATCCCACAGCCCTTTGCTCGGCAGTAAACTTGATCACCGCGAGCAGTATCACCGGGAAGTTTGCTAGTTATTCGCTAGATACTCCGGCACCGCCGCCGGGAATGGTGTGGCGCCTCAACTACCAGCCAACGAGAGTCGCAATCGGGCTGACCTGCCCTTCAGACCTGACGGGGGACTGCGAAGTTGATGACTCCGACTTCTCTCTCTTTGCGAGTGCCTACGACCTGTTTGATTGCGCCGATCCGAACATGCCGCAGGATTGCCCTGCCGACATCAATCGCGACGCCGTGGTTGACGATGCGGACTTTGTTCTCTTTGTGAATGCCTACGACAGGCTGCTGTGCTCGGTGGACTGAAATTACGGCTGCTCAACCCCCGAGTACTCCTCGTCCGTCGGCAGGATTGGCTGGCCGTGCATGCCGTGCTGGACGACCTTGAACTGATCGATCAGGAAAAGCGGCTTCTCGGCCTGCTTCGCCAGTTCCTCGATCCGCTTCTGCATGGCCGCGACGCGCTCGGGATACTGGGCGGCGAGGTTTTTGGTCTCGGAGGGGTCGTCCTTGATGTTGTACAGGTCGACGGAAGAGGGAAGCAGCGTGCGCCAGATCAGTTTCCAGTCGCCGTCGCGGACGGCGGCGCGGAAGGGCTCGATGTTGTAGACAAAGTCCTTCCGTCCCGAAGGCGTGTCCTGCGCCAGTACGCCCCACGCGTCCACGCCGTCAAGGGGTTTGCACTTTGCGGTGGAAGCGCCGGTCAAGCCCGCGATGGTCGGATACATGTCCGTGATGTGCACCACGTTTTCGCGTGTGCCCGGCGCGATCTTGCCGGGCCAGTTCGCCAGCGCACAGACGCGCACGCCGCCCTCGAGCAGAGTTCCCTTGCCCTCGCGGTAGGGTCCGTTATCGCAGGGGATTTTCACGTTTGCCATATCGGCCATGACGCCCGCGAACATGGCGCTGCGCGTGCCGCCGTTATCGCTGTGGAAGACGATGAGCGTGTTGTCGCGGATTCCCGCGGCCTTGAGCGCTTCGACAACTCGTCCGACCTGGTCGTCGAGGCATGAGACCATTCCCGCGTAAGTTCGGCGTGTCGGATCCTCGATGCTCGGGAAGCGATCGACGTACTCCTTGGGCGCCTGATACGGGGTGTGGGGTGCATTGAACGCCAGGTACATGAAAAATGGCGTCGACTTGCTGTGCTTCTCGATGTAGCGCACCGCGTCGTTGCCGAGAAGCGTGGTGGTGTAGCCTTCCTCACGAACGGGCTCGTTGTCGCGGAACCAGTCCAGCACGCCCTTGTCCCCGTGCGTGTAGTAGTCGAGTTCCCCGATCATCGCGCCGTACTGATAGTCAAAGCCGCGCTGCTTGGGCCAGAACTTCTTGTCGGCGTGGCCCAGGTGCCACTTGCCGATGATGGCCGTGTCGTAGCCCGTCTCCTTGAGCGACTGAGGAAGCAGCCATTCGTCGAGATTGAGGCCGTACGTCGATGTCGCCGGAATCACGGCGCACTGGAGGCCGTAACGGAATGGGTAGCGGCCCGTCATCAGCGCCGCTCGCGTCGGGGTGCACATCGGCTGGACATAGAACTGCCGGAAGACCGCGCCGCCCGCGGCGAGCGCATCGATGTTCGGCGTCTTGATGTCGGTCGCGCCGTTGAAGCCCACGTCCTTCCACCCAAGGTCATCGGCGACGATATAGACGATGTTCGGGCGAGCGGGGGTGGTGGGGGTGGTGGGGGTGGTGGGGGTCGCGGGGGCGGCCTCCGCCGCGAAGGCCTGTGAGAAGGTGATCAGGAGCGAAACAACCAGCGGGAAAAGCTTCATTCGTGTTTCCAAATGGGGAGGCGGAATGCGAATGCCAGATGCTACTGAAGGCAGATGGGGTTGTGGCCAGGGGCTTCGCCCTTGTTGGGTGCAAATATTCTTTTGCCGAGGGCTCGATCTGTCGGGGGTCTGTTTGGTTTTGCGGTTGACCGCACGTAACTTGCCTCTAGTGTTCGCCAAGCTCGACTGCTGCGGCGTGCGCTGAAGCGGTCGGGCGTGCAGGCAAGATACGGAGCGAACATGAGCGGCGATCCGATGGACATGGTGATTGGTTCTGGAGCGGCGGCCCGCGATTCGGCGGCGGCCGGCAAGCACCTGCAGGCGGCAAAGTCTGCATCGCAGTCGGGCAATCGCGCCGACGCGATCGCGGAGCTGCGCAAGGCCCTTTCCAACGACCCCAACAACGCCCAGGCGCTGTTCGATCTTGCCTATCAGCTCGACCTCGTCGGCGAAGAAGACGAGGCGGTCTCGCTGTACGAGCGGGCGGCCAACCGTCAGCCGGCGCACATCAACGCCCTGATCAACCTCGCGATCATGTACGAAGATCGCGGCGACCTCGTCCGCTCGGAGCGCTGCCTGCGTCAGGTGCTCGACACCAACCCGAACCATCCGCGTGCACGTCTCTACATGAAGGACGTGCAGGGAAGCAAGGAGATGCAGGTCGAGGAAGAGGCCGACCGCGACATCTTCAAGCGTCGCGCCCTGCTCGACACGCCGGTCACCGATTTCGAGCTTTCGGTGCGTGCGCGTACCTGCCTGAAGAAGATGAACATTCGCACCCTGGGCGATCTGCTCAAGATCACCGAGGCCGAGCTGCTGAGCTACAAGAACTTTGGCGAGAGCAGCCTGCAGGAGATCAAGGCCATGCTGGTGCAGAAGAACCTGCGCCTGGGCCAGGGCCTGGAAGATGCGCACCGGGCCGCCCGGCGCGCGCTGCAGGATCAGTACAAGGGAACCGGCCAGGAGCAGACGCTCGGCAAGCCCGTCACCGACCTCAATCTGTCGGTGCGTGCCCGCAAGGCGCTCCAATTGCTCAACATTCAGACCCTGGGCGATCTGGCGAGCCACACCGAGGCCGAGCTCATGGGCATCAAGAACTTCGGCGCGACCTCGCTCACCGAGATTCGCGACCGCCTGACCGAGTTCGGGCTGGGCCTGCGGAAGCTCGATTCGTAATCGGAATCGCCTGTTCGTTACGCGATGCGCAAGGCCGGAGGTTCAACCTCCGGCCTTTTTCGTTCTCCTGGATCGGCGGGATCGACACACGGATGTGTCAGCTTTGCGCATCGCGGATCACGGCGGCATCGCGCTCGCTGGTTTTGTGATAGGTGAGCCGTGCGTCCGCGTACCGCTCGGGCGAGATATTCAGGTCCGGCGTTTCGCCACGCTGATGCTGAGCGTGCAAGTGCTTGAGGAACGGAACGCACCACATGCAGCCGGTGCCGGCGGAGAGGCATTCGCTTATGAGGGAAGCGACCGGCGGATTCTGGACCGAGAGAAATGTGCGGATCTTCCGCAGGCTGACGCGGAAGCAGAGGCAGACTTGGTCGTCGGGATCCATGGAAAATCTAGGGGACGAGCGACTCGGATTCGGCCGGAACGGGCAGGACGATAGTGACGCCCCCCGCGGAAACGAGGAGTCGCCCGTCGATCGCGTTCAGGCCCGAGAGCGTCCGGGAGAGCATGAGCGGGCGGGACGAGAGCAGCTTGCCGCCGGGGAGAGAGAGGATGCGCAGATCCGACCCGTCGGCATCGGCGGTGGGGGTGTCGGGCATCATGGCGACCTTGTCGGAGCCCATCGCGAACAGCTGCGGGTTGTCGCGCGAAAGGGCGCCGTTGTCCTTGCCTACGAGCTTGCCGTCGCGCCCGAAGACGATGAGCCCGTGGGTCGTTGCGAACGCGACCTGTCCTTCGGGAAGCAGCGATGCCGAGACCATGACCTCGTCGCGGAGCCGGTTCTGGGTTTCAAGCTCCGCAAACGGAGCCGTGCCGTCCGCCAGCGAGATGACGGCGATCGTCCTGTCTTCCCCGCCAAGGACAAATGCCCGATCCCCGAGCACCCAGCATTCGGCGCTGCGATTGACGCTCGCCTTGTCGAAAGACCAGAGCGCGTTGTCGTTGGGAACATCAACGCAGACCACCCGGTCGTAAAGCCCGACGAGGAAGCGGCCCGATCCGAGCGAACGGAGCCAGCGGATCTGCTGACGCTCGCCGGGTGACGGACGCGCGGTCTTTGGATCGGGAAGCGCCATGGCCTTATTGAGAAGCGGGCGAAGGTCTTTCGCCGGGCCGCCGGTCCGCGCATCAAGAGCCAGGAAATGGAGGGGGTTGTTGCCGCCCCGGCCGGGAACCGGCACATCCACGCGCTCGCTCGAAGCACCCCCCAGGAGCAGCACTCCGGCGCTGATGGCCCCGTCATACACGCGGGTCCCCGCGAGCTTGGTGGTCCACAGAGGCTTTCCGGTCTCAAGATCCAGCGAGACGATGCGGCCCGCACGCTCGATCAATACGAGGGTGTTCTGATCCATCGCCACCAGCAGGTCGCCGGGGCTCACCGCTCCGTCCAGCGGTGTGGCGAAGGAAGCCAGTTCATCGGGCGTACGTGGCTCGATCTCGTCCAGAACCGCGACGATCTCGCGGGTGATCCATGCACTCGAGCCGTCGGGCCGTACGCGTTCCAGCACGCCGCCGGTGCGATCCTGGCGCGATTCGGCGGGCCAGTAGAGGTAGGTCGCGTTCTGATCCAGGCGAATCACGCGGGGCTGGCGCTGCTCGTAGGTCCGGGTCCAGAGGGGACGCAGGCGGTTGTCGACGATCGAGGTCGCGAACAGCCCGACCTGCCGGCGTCCGGCCGAGATGAGCATCACGCGATCCGTCGGACGCCCTTCTCCGTCGGCGATCTTCGGCGTGGCCACCGTCCATCCCACCAGGGCGCTCGGGTTGCCCTCCACTTTGTCTCCGAATCTCGGACGCCGGTCGGGGGCCGCGAGCCGGTCTGCAACGGGTGATGGATACGAAGCGTTGGCCCCAGGGACGCGCCGGTTCAGCTCGTCAATCACGCGGGCCGCCTCGGAAGGACGGTCGAGCTTCGCAAGCAGGTCGGCCAGCCGCAGCGCGAGACGCCTGGTCTGGTCGGCGTTGTCCGCCGTCCGCGAGCTTGCGGCAAATTCCAGAGCCCGCAGCGCCAGAGCAAGCGATCGGGCCGCGGCAGACCGTCGGCCGGCTTTTTCGTTGATGTCCGCGAGCCGGACCCACGCCGCCGCCGCGGCCGAAGACGCCGGGAAGCGGCTCCCCAGCGAGGCCAGTTCCGCCGGAGATGCGCGGTCGCCCAGTTCGCTCAACTCGCGGGCGGCCTGGGCGGCAAACGCGCTGTAGGCTTCGGGCCCCAGCCGCCGGAGCATCAGCAGCAGGCGATCCGTGGCGATCTCCGACGCTCGGGCGGGCACGCCAAAGTCTCCCAGCACCTGCGCATCGGCAAGCGAGTCGTCCGAAAGAAGCCGTCCGTACGCCTCGATGCTGGCGTTGGGAGAGCTCCTGGCCTCACCCAGCCAGCCCATCGCAAGCTCGTACTCGGCCAGTTCGGAAGGTGACTCGGCCGCCCTCGCGAAGCGCTGCGCCAGGTCCACCAGCACCGCAACCGGAGGGATTCGGCTCCCCGAATTCAGCATTCGCGAGTCGGTGGCGGGGTCCCATCGCTGCTTTCCGGCGGCGAGCATGTTGCGCAGGGATTCGATCAGGCGCTTGCGGGCGGTCTGCGAGCTTGCGGAATCGGGCGAGCGGTCGCGGACGTCCAGCACGCGGTCGACGGCCGGGGCGATGCGGGGGTAACGGCCAGCACGGAAGGCCAGGTTGGCCATTGAAAGGGCGGGAGATGGATCGTCGGGCGAGGACTCGATCCGATGAGAAAGGATGGCCTCGGCCGTTTCCCAGCGGATGAACGCGTGCAGTTCCATCGCGTCGGCCACAAGGATGCCGTCGGGCAGCGAAACCATGTTGCCCGCCTTCGGGAAGGTGTGCGTGGCCACGGTGCGCATGTCGCTCGCGTCGAGCTCCGCGATGCGGTCCTCGAGCGGCACCAGAACACGCGAGTCGGCCGGTATGACGCGCCCGGACATCATCGGCTCGCGGAATTCCGCGCTGGCCCGGACGGGTGAACGCTCGAAGTCCGAAAGTGCCAGCGAAAGAACTCGGTCGTGCGTGACGACGAGCAGCCGGTCGCCGCAGCGGAGCAGATACGAAGGCGGCGTGTTGTTCTCGCCCATCTCCTCGATGGGGCGGCGCCCGAGCAGCGTGCCGTCCACGGCCGAGAGTCGCAGGACCGCCGAGGAATCCGGAGCGAGCACGATCAGCGAGTTCCCGTCCACGATGGGCTGCGACGCGGCCCAGGGCTGATTGGGAGATTGCAGCGAGAAAGCCGAGAAGGCCCGCATGTCCGTGGGCGGGCTGGTGCGCCGGACCCACACGGGCCGTCCGGTTTCCGCCTCGACCGCGGAGACCACGCCCAGGCTGTCGGTCCGGTAGACGACACCCTCGAATGCGATGGCGCGTTCGGCCGTGCGTGCGGCCCGGCTGAACGCCGGCACGCCGACGCTGCACAACGGGCGCACCCAGCGAAGTTCGCCCGACCAAAGGTCGATGCCGGCCAAGAGCGCTCCCGAAACCCGACGCACCGAGGAGTTGCGGCGCATCGGCACGACCAGCATGCCCTCACTGACGACCGGTTCGCCCCGCACGGAGCAGCCCTCGAGTTTGCGGTCGAGCGTGGCGGGATCGACCGACCAGAGCGCCCGCCCGGACGAAACCTCAAACGCGTGCAGACGGCGATCGCCCTCCCGTCCGCTCTCGGTGACGTAGCCCGTGCCCGCGACGCCCACTGATCCTCCGACGACGATCCAGGCATCATCCTCCAGGCGGGTGAGCGGCGGGCCGCCCCTTGAATCTCGCCTCGCGTCCGCGCGGGAGTTGTCGGTCGGGCGAAGCACCCAGAGCGGGCTGAGCGTAAAGCGGTCGAACCCGGTGATCTCTGACCCGTTGTTGATAAGAACCGTGTCGCCCACCACCGTCGGGATGATCCAGGCGCGTGAGGCAGACTGGCGGGCGGCTTCGAAAATCTCGGCCTGCTCCTCGCTGTCGCTGTCGCGGGTTGCGCGCTGGGCCAGCGTGCTCGAGACGAGCGGCTCTGCGGGCAGGGCGTTCCAGTCGGGCGCCGAATTTCCGTTCATCGTCGAGCGGACAGCGGCCGTGACGCCCGCGGGCCATTCGATGGGCGTGATCGCCTCCGGCGAGACACCCGCCTCCTTGCACCATCGCTGCGCCACGCCGCGGACGTCCTCTCGGGGGAGAAAGCGGGCCAGCCGGACGGCAAGCGCCGCGGCATCCCGGGCGCCCTGCTTGCCGGACTTGCGATCCGGATGCTCCTCAAGCTGAAAGAGGGTCAGCCGGGCGGCTTCAAACTTCGCCTGTTCGTACCGGCTTTGCGCAAGACGCACCGTGGCATCAAGACCGGCGGGAGTGAGAAGACGCGTCCGTTCGACATCCGCGAACTTGCCTTCCTCGAGCAGCTTGGCCGCCCGCGGACTCTCCGCGGCCCGGTAACGCTCGAGAACGGTCGGACGCTCAAGAAGCAGTTTGTGTATGTGCTCTCGCACGCTGGTAAAGACGTCGCTGTCGGCCTTGGTCTCGAGAACTCTTTCGCCCTCGGTTTCGAGCAGGGCCTGAAGGACTCGGACCGTCTCGGCGATGTTGCCGGCCGCGATGAGTTCCTCCACCCGGGCGATGGTTTCGCGAGCCTGGACGGAGTCGTCGGGGTAGACGGGAGTTGACTGTGCAAAGCCGCGATCCGCCGCGAGCAGAGCTGCCAACACGCCCGACAGAAGCAGGGTGCGAGTGCTGCCCTTGATGCCCGCCCACGAAAGCATCTGTCGGCTCCAGAGAACGGACCGGCGGGATTCCCCAACTCGGCGTGGTCCGGGAACGGTGAACTGGTCGTCCCGAAGCACGGGCCGAGAATCGGCCTCCCTGACGCAGCAAAGGCTACGCAGGGCCCTTCTAAACAAACTGTTCGGTCCAGGCTCCTGCACGGTTTGCGAAGTCTACGAGCCGGCCGCGAGATTGCGCTTCAGAAAGCGTTATCAACGGCCGATCCGGCACGATCGATGCTCAGGAGCGAGGCCGCATCGGGTCCAGCGATGCCGAGCGGCCATCCAGCCCCGCAGCCGACGACCGCCCGATCGGGTGTCGATGCCGCTGTCGGGTGTCCGGGCCGGATCTCGTGGCACGACGCCCGCTTTTTTTGCATTCTCGCCTCGATCGTGATCATGAGTCTGGCGGACCTGACCATGACACTCCTGCATTTCACCGGCGTCGGCATGGTCGAAGAAAACCCCGTCGCCAGGCTGCTCATGCGTTACGGCGGGGTCTGCTCCCTGTGCGCCTGGAAAGCAGGAACGGTGACGATCGGTGTCTTCATCCTGTGGAAGATCCGGAATTTCCGGGCGGCCGAGGTCGGCGCCTGGCTCTGCTTTGTCGTGCTGGCCGCCCTTTGCATGCATTGGGCTATTTACAACAGCCAGGTCTCCGGGTTGACGACCGAGATTCTCTCCATCGAAAAGAACCGGGCCAACACCGACTGGGTCGTCCTGCAGACCAACCAGACGCCGTGAGTTCCGGCGGCCGCTAGACTCCGGCCATGTTCAGGGCCGCGCTGATTCTGATTACCGGGTTCTTTCTGGGCGGATGCGGCGCAGCGGCGCCCAAGCTGACCGTCACGGACGTGAGGACGGACGTTGTCGAACCGACCGGCCGGCTCATCTACATCGAGATCGACGCGCAGAACCGCTCCGATGATGCGCTCCCGCTCAAGGATGCGACTTACACGCTCAAGCTGGACGGGCAGCAGGTTTTTTCGGGGCAGCGATCGCCCGAATGCACGTTGCGGGTCTTTGGGCAGCAGAAAATCACGCTGCCGGTCGCCGTGCCGTCGGACAAGGTTCCCGCGAGCGGCACGGTTCGATACGAGGTGAGCGGCTCGATGGTCTACCTGCCGCCGGGACGGTTTAACGAGATCCTGTACGAGTACCACCTTCTGCGCCCGACCACGAGCTTCAGCCGGAGCGGGCAGATCGCGCTGGATGGATCGACGCCTCCGCCTCCCACACCAGCCCCTGCCCCCGCCCCGGCTTCGGCTCCCTGACTTAGACAACCGCGACCGGATCGACGTCCGACTCCGCGATGACGACGCGCGCGCCGGGCAGAGCTTTTTCGATCTTTCCTGCAAGCCTGGGCAGATACCCGCGCTCCGTGCTCGTGTGTTCGCCGAGTATGACACCGACTCCCAGGTCGAGCGCCGACATCACGTCGTGATGCTTCATCTCGCCGGTGACGAAAACTTCGCAGCCGTCCGCGGCCGCGGCCCGCAGTATCGAGCCGCCCGAACCGGGGCAGACGCCGATAGTCGATACTTTCTTCTTCGGATTTGCGCACGCGAGCCGCACGGTCGGTCGGTTGATGTGCTTCTTCAGCCGCTCCGCCAGCGCCGCCACGGTGATGGGGTGATCCAGCAGCAGGCGGCGGCCGGTGCCCGCGCTGCGCACGGGCTGATCCATCAGTTCATGAACATCGATCGGCGCCGTTTCGTACGGGTGAAATCCGCGGAGCGTCTCGATCGCCAGCGCCAGGGCCGCCTTCGAGCAGACCATCTCCAGACGCACCTCCCTGATCTCCTCGAGTTTCCCTTTCCCGCCTTTTCGGGGGGAACTGGCGGCATCGCCCAGAAACGTCCCCACGCCGTCGGTGGAAAACGAGCAGACTGAGTAGTTCCCGATGATCCCGGCGCCCGCGCTGGCGAGGGCATTCCGCACCTTGTCAAGGTCTTCGCGCGGAACGAACGTCACGATTTTTACTTTTTGGGTCGGAACCGGCTGCGCGTGCGGGATGATGGCTCTGCAGTCGCCTTGGATCTTTCCGTCGGTTCCGCCGGAGAGGCCCTCGCAGAGCCAATCGGTCATGCCGCCCGCGACCGCGTCGAGTGCTGTGTGGGGGGAGTAGATCGCGATTCCCTTTTCGAGGGCGCGAAGGATGATGCGCTGCCGGGGCGTTCCGTCGGTGATCTGCTGGAGCGGTTCCCAGATCGGCGGGTGGTACGCGATGATCATGCCCGCGCCGCGATTTTCGGCCTCGCTCAGAACCTGCTCCGTCAGGTCGATGGTGAGCAGGAGCGGCCCCTTCACGGCGGCCCCGAACCGGCCCGCGTGAAGGCCGACCTTGTCCCAGGGCTCCGCATACGAAGCAGGGGCGATCGATTCGAGCGCACGTACGACATCTTCAACTTTCATGACGGGACTCCGCGGATTTGTTCCGCATGATCATAATTCCGCAATTTCGGCTGGTAGCATCGGGGCGTGACCCACCGGTTGACCCGCCAAGCCTTTGCCAAGATCAATCTCGCGCTGGCTGTATCCCGTCCGGAACACGCTCTGCGGGAGGACGGATCATCGAATCCGCGTGCGGGCTGGCACCGGATCTCCTCGCTCTTTGCGTGCGTCACTCTCCGCGACACGCTGACCCTGCAAGTCGCCCCGGAAACGCGCTTCCGCCGCGCGTGGGCAGACGATGCCCCGCGGCAGACTCCCTTCGACTGGCCTGTCGAGAAGGATCTGGTCTATCGCGCGCATCAGGCGCTCTGTCGGCGCGTGGGAAAACTCCTGCCGGTCGTTGCCGAGATCGAAAAGCGCATCCCGGCCGGCGGCGGCCTCGGGGGCGGATCGTCGGACGCCGCGGCGATGCTCGACGGTCTCAACGACCTCTTTGCGCTGGGGCTCCCGACGCAGGAACTTGCGAAGGTGGGTTCGGAGCTGGGCTCGGACGTTGCGTTCTTCCTGGACAGGCCGGGAAAAGTTGCGCGGCCCGCCCTGGTCGAAGGCTTTGGTGATGAGATTCAGCGGCGTGCGTACTTGTCTGGCGACGTGGTGCTGATCATGCCCCAATGTTCCTGCCCGACACCCTTGGTTTACAGGGCCTTTGACTCCTGGCTGAGCGGGCAGCCCGGGTTTGTTTTCCGAAGTTCTGAAGTCGGCCGTTTGTTTCGGTCCGACTCGCCGGCGCACTCCCTGACCCTGTTCAATGATCTGGCGGTGCCCGCGGCTATCGTCTCGCCGGTTGTGGGGGAAATGCAGCGGCGAGCAGAGGCTGTCCATTCGCCGGTGCACGTCACAGGGTCGGGAAGTACGCTCTTTGCCATCGTGGAGACGGGAAAGGGCGGTGAACTCGCATCGAGACTGAAGAGTGCGCTTGGTTCGGGAGCGGCGGTGCTGAGCGCACGATTCGCAGAGGAGCAGGGAAACCCCGACGTTCAGTAGATTCAATCACTTATCCGGTCGATTACGGGTCGAAAACGTGTCGATATCCGGGCAACGCGCGAGCAAGTCATGGCGAAGAACGGCAAATCCGGCTACTACATCGGGATCGACCTTGGCGGCACCAACATGCAGGTCGGCGTGGTGTCTTCCGAGCTCAAGCTTCTCTCGCAGGCAAAGAAGAAGACCAAGGCCGAGGACGGGCTGGACGGGGTGATGAGCCGGATCGTCGAGGGCGTTGTTGAAGCTTGCTCGGAAGCCAAGGTCAAGCTCACCGAACTCGAAGCGATCGGGCTTGCGGCTCCGGGAGCGGTCGATCCCAACGACGGCGTCGTGCTCGCCGCGGACAACCTTGGATGGAAAGACACGGCGGCCGCTCACATCCTGCAGAAGCGCACCGGCGTCAAGACATACCTGGACAATGACGTCAACGCCGCGGTCTGGGGCGAGAACAGGCTCGGCGCCGGCAAGAACTCCAAAAACCTGCTCGGGGTGTGGCTCGGCACGGGGATCGGCGGCGGGCTGATTTTCAACGGCGAGCTCTACTACGGGCCGTTCTTTACCGCCGGCGAGATCGGCCACATGATCGCCCTGCCGTTCAATCCGCCGGGAGAGCGGTCCCTCGAGCACAATTGCTCCCGCACGGCAGTCGTCAACCGCCTGATCAAGCTGATCAAGAGCAATCGCAAGAGCAAGCTTGTCGATCTCGCGGAGGGCGATCTCGAGAAGATCAAGTCGAAGCTTGTCGCCAAGGCCTACGAAGATCGCGATGAACTGACCGTGGAAGTGCTCGATTCCGCGGCGGAACTGCTCGGTATCACCCTGGCGGGCGTGACGACGCTGCTCTCGCTCGACCGCATCGTGCTGGGGGGCGGGCTCACCGAGGCCATGGGCAATTCCTGGGTGAACCTTGTCGAGCAGCATACGCGCAGATTCGCCTTCCCCGATCGCTGCAAACAGGTCAAGGTGGTTGCGAGCACCCTCGAAGACCGGGCTGGCCTGATGGGCGCCGCGATGATCGCGATGCAGCGGCACGAGAAGTAGCCGTTTTGCCACTAGAATTTGCACGAATGGTGATCGCATCCAAACCGATGGCGAAAGCAACATCGCCCCGCGCCGGCAGTTCTGCCGACGCGGCGGTTCCCCTGCTCGTAGATCGGTTCGGGCCCAAGCTCTACGCCTTGGCCTTGCGACTCTGCGGCAACCCCTCCGACGCCGAAGACATGGTGCAGGAGATCTTTCTGCAGGCCTACAGAAAGTGGCACACTTTTCAGGGCAAGGCCGACGCGGGAACCTGGCTGTATGCGATCGCGGCGAGAGCCTGCCGCTCGCGCACGCGGAGGAAGGGCGGCACCGATCGGCGCATGCCCGCGGTGTCGCAGCTCATGCCCTGGAATGACCGCGGCGTCATCGATCTTGCTGGCCCTGCGGATGCGCCCGAAGCACGATTGATCGAGCAGGAATCCGTCACGGCCGTCCACGGCGCCATCGTCGACCTCCCCCGGCCCTTCCGTGTTCCGCTCATCCTGAAGGACATGCTCGAGATGCCGATCGAAGAGGTTGCAAAGGCGCTCAACCTCCGCCCTCCCACGGTCAAGACCCGGGTGCATCGCGCACGCCTGATGCTCCGCAAGGCCCTGCTCGCGCGCAAGGGCGTCCCCAAGCGACCCGCGCCCGACCCGATGTATGACAAGCAGGTCTGTCTCGACCTTCTCCACGCCAAGCTCGACGCGATGGACCGCGGCGGTGCGTTCCCGATCGAGCAGAAAATCGTGTGCGATCGTTGCCGGGCCGTGTTCGCCGAGCTCGATCTCGCTCAGGATGCCTGCGCCCGACTTGCGAAGGGAGAATTCCCTTCGGAACTGCGCGGACGGATCCTCTCCAAGTTCGGCGCGCGCGGCTGACCCGGCTTTAACGCGGCTTGCAGGTCGAGAGCTTGAGCGGTAAATAGGCGGGGCAGAAGCCGACGATACCTGTCAGCAGCAGAACACACCCGATACCCCCGGTGATAAGGCCCGCGACCTGGCCGCTGAATGCTCCAAGCATGATGCCCGCGATGATCGCTCCCGCTCCGAGCGCAAGCCGGGCGACACGATCCATTCCACCAACGTTGGCCAGTTGCATGTTGTTTCTCCGCAGGTTGGGTCCGCGAATGCGGCTTCCACATATTGAGAGGCGTCCATCCGCCCAAAGGTTCCCGAAATTACTTCCTCGAGCGGAACCATCTGCGTCCCTGCGCCCTCAAAACACCGGAGACTTCCAATGAACACTCAGCAGGCGACAAAACCAGCCCAAGCGATTGAACCCCACGCCGTGAACAGACTTCTTGCCGAGGGCCGCGCGCGGCTGATCGACGTTCGTGAGCCGGAGGAGCGCTCACGCATACTGATCGCGGGCTCTCTCTCCATGCCCCTCAGCAGTTTCGACGCTCGCTCCGTGCCCGTCGACCAGGGCATCATGCCGATCTTTCATTGTCGCAGGGGCGGCCGGTCCGCAAAGGCTCTTGAACAGTTCTGTGCGGGCAGTTCAGCCGGAGCGGCGCACATGACCGGGGGAATCGAGTCCTGGAAGGCCGCCGGCCTGCCCGTCGTCGAGCGAGCCGGAATCTCTCTGACCCCGATGCAGCAGACTCAGATACTCATGGGAGCGGTCGTGCTGCTCGGCACGGCCCTGGCGTTGCTCTGGTCTCCCTGGGCGCTCGCGCTCACAACGATCGTCGGCAGCGGCATGGTTTACGCCGGCGCTACGGGAAGCTGCGCTCTGGCCAGCCTGCTCGAAAAGGCCCCGTGGAACCGTTCGTCGCCATCCGGACCTGCCTGCAAAGTCTGATCCTCTTTTCACAGATCGGAGATCGTCATGCTCAACAACGCTTCTCAGTTCTACGAATCCTGGCCGGCCGAGATGGGAGCGATGAAGGCGGCAGCGCCCGAAATCGCAAAGTCCTTCGGCCCGTTTTTCCAGGCGCTGATGAAGCCCGGCGCCCTCACCGTCCGGGAGAAAGAGCTGATCGCACTCGGGATCGGTGTCGCCCTCCGCTGCGAGCCCTGCATCTATTCGCACGTTGAGAAGTGCCTCAAGGCGGGCGCTACCTCCGAACAGGTGATGGAAGTCGCCGGTGTCGCCGTCATGATGCAGGGCGGGCCGGCGTATACCTACGCCCCCGTCGTTGCCCGCGCGGTCGGCCATCTCACCGGCGCTCCGGCCACGGCCTAATCGCACAGCAGCGCGTCGTACGCGACGGCGAAAATCGAAAAGTCGGCATCGTCTACGACGAAGTCGGTGTTGAGGTCCGCCGGGCAGCCGAACGGCATTTCCGGGTCCGTGCAGTCCAGTAGGTCGTACGCGACCGCAAACACCGAGAAGTCCGCATCGTCGACCAGCCCGTCGCCGTTCAGATCTCCCGGGCAGACCGAGATGTGTGCCGCTCGGCTCGTCACCGCACCGCATTCGGCTGTCACAACGCAGTCGTAGTCGCCCGCATCCTGAACGCCCGCGGCGACAATCGAGTAATACGAGACGGTCTCTCCGTCCATCGGCTGTCCGTTGTGCCGCCATTGGAACGTCACCGGCACCGAAGCGTGCACCGCCACGGTCATCTTGGCGCTCTGGCCGACGCCGACCTTCTGCGGCACCGGCTGCGAGATCACCGAAACGCACGGATCAAACTCGGGCACGAAGTAGCCGTCGCTCAGGGTTTTCAGGAACGCGACGATGTCGGCCTCCTCGTCCGCCGTGAGCTGCAGGTTTCCCACCTGCGCGAACGATTCCCCGCCCGGGCCCATGCCGGGGTCGGTGCCCGGCAGCCCTTCCGCGTTGAGCAGCGTCACCGGCGATGGTGATTCGGGCGCCGGCCAAAGGGGTGTGCCTTCCAGCCCAGCGTACGGGTCATCGCGCGTGAAATCGATCACCTCGAACGGCTTGGTCGTCAGGTTTCGCGTGTTGTAAAAGTGCACAACCTGTTCAACACTCTTGAGCGCACCATTGTGCATGTAAGCCTTGACAAAGGCCGGATTGGGACGCTTGTCGACATTGCGAAAACTCGGCGCCTTGAAAAGCCCGTTGATGCCGAGAAAGTCGCCCGACCCGTCGCTCCCCGGTCCCATGTTCCCGGGAGGAAACCCGTAGAGCGGGTAGAGGGTGTTCCCCAGTCCGATGTCCACAAACTCGGCCCCGTCCGGGTTGTAGCCCGCCGGATTGGAGAGCGCATCGGTCTGGGTATAAAACGGGTTGCCGGCGTTCCGCGGCACCCCGATGTTCTGGTAGCAGGTGCTCGTCCAGATGTCCGGACCGGCCGACGGGACCGTCGGGATGATGTGGCATTCCACGCAGTGCGCGGTCTTGAAGTAGGCGGCGCCGTCGGGACGTCCCGACCACGAGCCCGTCACAAGCCGCAGCCCGTTCAGCTCGCTCTCGGTGAATTCGGCCTTGCCCGCACGCCATGCGTCATACTTTGAACTGAACGGCGAGACCTCGTCGGTCTTTTCATATTCCGAGATCGCTTCGGCGATCTGTCCGTACACCACCTCGGTCGGCTGCAAAAACGCATCATCGCCGAAGATCTGGCGAAATTTCTCGGCGAGCGGGCCCGCCGCCACCTTCTGCACCACGAGCGCTGGATCGCCCATGTTGTGCGTCATGTTGTTCATCTCGTTTGGATTGATGAACGGAAACGTGGCCTGGTCCGCGAGATCGTTCGCGTGGCCATCCCAGAACTGCCCGCCGACGTACAGCAGAAGCTGATGGTTGTGGTGGGGAGGCCCGGGTGGGTTGAAGGCCGCGTAGCTCACCGACGGGACGGCCCGAAACCCAAATCGTCCCGCCACCGCCCCGGGCGCGACGCCGAAGAGTTCGTTGATACCCGAAATCGGAAAGGTGAAGCCCGCTTCGGGCGCGTGACAACTCACGCAGCCCTGACCGGCGGGCTCTGAAAGGCTTGTGTCGAAAAAGAGGTCGCGCCCGAGTGAGGCCGCGGTGACTGTCTCGACCGGGGCCCGCCCGGCCCCGGAACCCCGCCGAGCGCTGGGCGCGTCCTTCGCGGCGGCACCCCCCGCCAGCAAAAGCACGAGCGCTCCGGCCATCGCCGCGGCGCCCCTTACGCCCCTCCTTGTTTCAATCACTTTGACCATCGCGGTCCAATCTCCCTCGCGATCACTCCGTCGCAGTGGAGAATCTAACACGCCGATGGACGCCGAACAAGAAAAGAACCCGCCATGCTTTGTTTCATGTCGTTCCGGCGGCCGCCACGGCCGGGCCCATAACGAAAATCCGGCGATTTACGGGTGTGGGCCGGCGGAGTGCCGCCGAGCTGCGCGCTCCAAAAACACAGCACCCGGGACCTTTCGATCCCGGGCGTTGTTCTCTCTCTTGGCCACTTTCGGAAAGGCCGGACCCCGAAACAGGGTCGCGGCCCGTGTTTTTCAGCAGATCTGTCCGGACTGCGTCTCGTCGATCATTCCGTCCAGCGCGGCGTTCAGCCTGTCGGCCGTGTCGTACGTGCCGTTAGCGATCTCGCCGCGGACGCGATCCACGAGTTCCTGGCGAACCGCCGGAAGCTGATTCAGCTTGTCGAGCCAAGGGGCGAGCACCTGGGCCTCCTGGGAAAGCTCAACCTTGTCTTCACCACGAGTCACCGGGTTGGAGGTGCTCAGGGCCTGCTGCTCGCGGACGCGGGGCTCGCTGACTCCCGCAAGGCGCCCGATTGCGCCCGATCCCTGCACACCCCCCGAGATTCCAACTGTGCGTTCTCCGTTCAAGTGCGAACTCCTTGGAGCGCCGGCAACGAGCTGCGCCGTTCGCGAAGAGCAAATACCTCCACCAAGGTGCGTCGGGAAGACACCGGCTCCCACCGGGCGCCCGCGCGCTGCGGGCATTCTCGACGTCCTGCTCTTCGCCGACGCTTGTCGCCGACGACGAATGTGCTTGTTCGGGTGTTCCCCGGATCCGTTGCCGGATCGAGCACGTTCGTGCGCCAATCATCGTCCGCGACCTTGGAATTCCTTCAAAGTTGCAATTTTGAACTGATCCGAGGAAAGTCCTTGATCGCAAAGAACTTGCAGAACAGCAGCGGGCGTCTGGCTGGGAAAAAATCTCGCGTGATCTTCGTGATAGGCTCTGGTGCGCCAAAAACGCCGTTTCGCGCCCCGCCAATCCGATCATGATCCTATCAAAAACAAAACATTCGTGCCAATCTGGAGCCATTCGGATGCAAAATTCGCCACTTCTGCGCCTCCATTTGGTCTTCGTTGCGTCCCTGATCGGCTTTGTGACTCTGCTTGCCGGCTGTCAATCGGCCCCAAAGTCGGATCCCGAGACTGCCGCCCAGGGGAAGGAGGTCTTCCGCCCCTCCAAGTCGCAAACCGGCTCGGAGTCTGACCACGCCTCTTCATCGCCCGCCGACGGCAAATGGACCATCGCCGTGCTCCGCCTGAAAGGGACCGAGCAAGACGCGGCAGCACAAACGGTGCTCCGCACTGTTCGCGCTTCCGGGCTGCCGGAGGCTTATCTGGAGACTCGCTCGGACGCAACGCTGGTCGCGGTCGGGCGATTTGACTCGCCCACCACTCCGGACGCCAAGGCGATGCTCAAGCGCGTGAAGGAGATGGATGTCGACGGGGCGCGGCCGTACATGGGCGCGTACTTCATGCCGCCACCCGCGACCTCTTTGAAGGGTTCTGTCCCCGAGTGGGACCTGCGCAATGCCCGCGCCAACTACGGAAAGCAGGCCGAATACACGCTCCAGATCAATATCTATACAAACCCTCGCGGGCAGGCGACCCCGGCGGAAGTGAAGGAGTTTCAGGCCGCGGCCGAGGAGGCCGTCCGAACCCTGCGAAAGGACGGCGTCGATGCGTTCTACTTCCACGACCAGGCTGGAAGCACTGTCACCGTCGGGCTTTTCAGCCAGAAGGATCTCGACGGTGCCCAAAGCCTCAGTCCCGGAGCCCGCACCTCTCCTCTCTCGGAACTGCAGCGCAAGTTCCCCAACGGCATGGTCAACGGCGCTGGTGTCAAGGAACGTTCCGTGGACGCTCAGGGACGACCGGTTGAAGTCATGAGGCCGAGTTTCATCGTTCGGGTTCCCTCCTGACGCGCAACCTTCACGCGTTTGGCAAGTCTCTTCCGATGAATGGAGCGTGCGTCCGCCCGTCCGGTCGGCCCGTTGTCATTGGAAGAGAGCATGAACGAGAGTCCAGCCAAGACCCAGATCCGACCCGGCGGCGGAGAAGCCGTCGACATCGCCAGCCTGACGGGAGGGCTGGGGCTCGAGGGCCTGCTGGACATCGCGACTAGCCGCCGTCCCCTGCAGCGCTACACCGCTCCGCCCGGAGCGACTCCGTACCGGCCCGACGCTTCCGAACGCGAAGCCACCTTTGAAAAGAACCTCCGCGCGATGCCCTCGCAGGCGGTGCGAACGATCCGGAAACTGGCCGCCGCCGAAGCGCGAACCGATGTGGAGTTTTTCCGCACGCCGGAGGGTGCTATCAGCGCCGTTCTCTTTGATGCGATGGGCCGGCCCAGGCAGCTGGCGAGCATGCGAAAGCCGCGCGAGGAGGCGGCGGCGCTTCTGGACGATTTCGATCCCGCGGCAGCCGGAGCGACGGCGGTCCTGGGATTCGCGCTGGGCTATCACGTTGAGGCGATGGCCCGGGTGTACAAGAAGACCGGCGTGCTGCTCGTCTTTGAGCCGGATGTCGGGCTCCTGCGCTCCGTGCTGGAACACATTGACCACAGCGACTGGTTCGCGCTGCGCAACTGCGTGATCGTGACCGATGCGGAAGATCAGGGAGAGATCACCGCCGCGATTACCGGGGCCGAGGGCATCTTCATGGTCGGCACGCGGACGGTCGAGCACCCCGCGAGCGCCGTCCGGCTCGGGGAGCAAAGCGTCCGGTTCGGCAAGACGCTCGCAGGGGCTCTGAGCGCGGTGCGCACGTCCATCGTGACGACTCTCGTGCAGGTCGACAAAACGGTCCGCAACCTGCTGGGCAACGTCGAGAGCTATGTAAACGCGCCGGGCATCGCCGAGCTCGCCAATATCGCGAGCGGCAAGCCCGCTGTCGTCGTTTCGGCCGGCCCCAGCCTCCGTCGCAATGTTGAACTGCTGGCCGATCCGGCCGTCCGATCGCGCGTGGTTGTCATCGCCGTGCAGACGGTTCTGAAGACTCTGCTCGCACGCGGGATCCGGCCGGACTTTGTGACCGCGCTCGACCACGACGCCATCAGCAGCCGCTTCTACGAGGGGCTGAGCGCTCAGGACGTTGAGGGTGTCACGCTTGTAGTGGAGCCCAAGGCCAGCCCCGCGATCTTCCGCGCCTTTCCGGGCGCCATCCGCTGCCCCGCCGAAAAAATCCTCGACAGCGTGCTCACGGGTGAAGCCGACGAGGAAACTCAGAAGCTCCTCTGGCGCGAGCGCGGCGAGCTCAAGCCCGGCGCAACCGTGGCGCACCTGGCGTATTACCTCGCCCGGCATCTGGGATGCGACCCCGTCATTTTCATAGGACAGGATCTGGGCTTTACCGACGGCCAGTACTACTCCGCAGGAGCCGCTATCCATCAGGTCTGGTCCGGCGAGCTCAACGACTTCAACACGCTCGAGATGCTCGAGTGGCAGCGCATCGCCCGCCACCGGTCGCTGCTCCACAAACGCAAGGACCATCTTGGCCGGGACTGCTACACCGACGAGCAGATGACCACCTACCTCGTCCAGTTCGAGCGAGACTTCGGAGAGGACGCTGCGCGACACCTCCGCGTCATCGATGCCACCGAAGGCGGCCTCGCCAAGCGTCACGCCACCCCCATGCCCCTTCGCGATGCGCTCGCTCTGTACGCCGACGCCGCGCCCATCTCGCTCCCGCGACTCGCCTCCGAACGCCCGGCCGATGCCCGGCGCCGCGATGCGCTGTACCGCCGCCTGCGGCAGGTGCGTGCCGATATCTGGAAAGTGGGCGAGATCAGCCGATCGACCGCCGGTGCTCTGCGTGAGATTCTCGCCAATCACGACGATCAGGCCCGCGTGAACAGGCTCATCCACACCATCGACAGGCACGCCGGCGAGGTCCAGAAGCTGGTGCCTGCCTATCCGCTGGTGCAGCACCTGAACCAGACCGGCATCCTGAACCGCTTCAAGGCCGACCGCGCCATCGAACTGGATTCGGAGCTCGATCCTCTCGCCCGGCAGAGGCGTCAGGCCGAGCGGGACCTGACCAACGTCTCGTGGCTCGCCGACGCTTCCGATGAACTCGGCGTCATGTTCGACGAAGTGCTCGCGTCGATTCGTCCGGGCAAGCGGACGGTTGGGCCGTCGAGATCCACGACCGAGCGCGTCGGCGCGGCGCATCCCGAACTCGGCATTCAGAGCACGCAGCGAACGGTGCAGGCGGTCATTCCCGTTCGTTTCGATCGCTCGGGCCTGGGACTGTCTCGCCCGCTCGAAACGCCCGTGGTCGGAAAGCTCAACGCCCTGGAGGCGACAATCACCCGGCTCGCCGGTTCCAAGCGGCTGCAAGGACTCACGCTCCTCACCGACCAGCCTGAGCGTGCGGCCCGGCTCGTGCAGAGTCTCGAGGGAATTCCGCCCGGCTTTGCTATTGACATCCGCCGAGCCGAGCCCGACTCATCGACCGGTCGGCTTGCGGCAGTCGGCCACGCGCGGATCTGGGCCGGTTCGGGGTGGCGAGGCGGCATTGCCAACGTCTCGGTCTTTGACGAAGTGTTTTCCCCGCCGGAGCTCGCGCGCTCATTCGCCGACGCTCCCGGTGCGCCCGACGGGCTCATGCTCATCGGTTGCGACTGGTGCTTCGTGGACCCCGCCCTGATCGACCAGATGGTCGAGCGGTTCAACTCGAGCGTCGATCCTCAACGGTTGATCTTTACCCAGGCAACGCCCGGGCTTGCCGGCTGCATCCTGCAGCGCAAGCTCGTTCTTGACTTCGCCGCGCAGGTTCGGGCAAACGGTCCTCTCGGCTCGATCGGGACGATCCTCGGTTACCTCCCGATCGCCCCGCAGCCCGACCTGATCGCTCGCTCCGCCTGCGTGGCCGTCGACCCTGCCGCCCGCGACGCGCACCTGCGGCTGATCGCCGACCGTGGTGACCGGCGCGAACTGATCGCGCGGGTTGCCCAGCGCCTCGGCGCTTCCTGGAAGTCCGCCCCGGCGGCGCAGGTCGCTGCTCTTGCCGCGGCCGAGAGAGATCTGCTCCGCCCCGAGATCGTGCGAGTCCACCTGGGCTCCGCGCGTCACGGCCAGAGCTCCGATCGTCCGCTCGACCTGGAACTGATGGCTGCCGCGCTGCACGAACTGTCCGCTCGCGACCTCCAACTGGCAGTTTCCTTCGAAGGGGGCGAGCCCTTGCGTCATCCCCGTTTCGAGCAGGCCGTCGAGGTCGCAAGAAAAGCCGGCGCGGTCTCCGTCCACGTGCGGACAGAACTTCTCGGCGATCACGACGCCGAACGGCTCCTCTCGCAGCGCCCGGACGTGATCAGTATCGACATGCACGCGGACAGCGAGATCACTTATCGCAGCCTGCGCGGCATCGATGGCCTGCAGGCGGTGCGCGATCGCGTTGCCAGGCTGCTCGAAGCAAGAACGACCTGCGAGGACGGCCTCGTCGATCTTTGGGTTGTGCCCCGGATCACCCGGCGCGACGCGGTCTACTCCGAAATCGAGTGCTTCTACGACCGGTGGATCTTGAATGCGGGTGCGGCGGTGATCGACCCGCTCCCCGCCCCCGCGCCGGGCGAACGCATCCAGCCACTCCCGCTCCCCTGCGACGCCGTTTCTCGCATCGCACGCATGCACGTCCAGATCCGCCCGGATGGAACGATCGAAAAATCCGCCCCAGCGTCGCGGAGCGCTGCTTGAACGCGATCGCTGTCATCCTTGGCAGGGCCGGCAGCAAGGGCGTGCCCGGAAAGAACATCACGCCAGTCGCCGGCAAGCCCTGCGCACGCTGGACGATCGAGGCGGCCAAGAGTTCGGCCCGCGTTGGAACGATCATCGTCTCCAGCGATGATCCCCGGCTGCTCGACCTTGGCGCAAGCGAGGGCGCTGTCGCTGTCCGGCGCCCGCCCGATCTCGCGACCGACGCGGCCCGCATCGACGACGCCGCACGCCACGCGATCGAGACTTTCGAAGCCGCAGAACGCCCGCTGAGCCCCGCGGAGCCAATCGTCATTCTTTACGCCAACGTTCCGGTTCGGCCGGCGGACCTCATCGGCCGCGCGGTCGAGCTTCTGACTGAATCCGGCTGCGACAGCGTCCAGTCGTACGCGGCGGTCGGGAAGTTTCATCCCTGGTGGATCGCGCGGATCGATCCGTCCGGCAGGGTCGCTCCCTGGGAAGGAGACGTTCTGAACCACGGTGTTTTCAGGCGTCAGGATCTGCCGCCCGCTTTCGTCCCTGATGGCGGCGTGATCGCGCTCACCCGGCGAGCGCTCTTCTGCCAGATTCCCGGTGTGGCCCCCGGGCCGCACGCGTTCTTTGGCGCCGACCGGCGCGGCGTGATCAACCCCGAAGGGGCGGTCGTCGATATTGATTCCCCCGCCGATCTGCTCGCAGCCGACGCTGTTCTGAGAGACCGCAATGCGCATCGCTGAACGCGTGATCGGTGAAGGTCGGCCCTACGTGATCGCCGAACTGGGCGTGAATCACGACGGCTCCCCCGAGCGCGCGCTCGAGCTCACACGCCTCGCGCACGAGGCCGGCGCCGATGCCATCAAGCTCCAGCTCTTTCGGGCGGACATGCTCATGAGCCGGGCCTCCGCGCTGGCTGCGTACCAGTCGGAGGCGGGTGAATCCGATCCTGTTTCCATGCTCCGGCGGCTTGAACTGAGTGCGGCACAAATGCAGCCCATCGTTGATCTCGCGCACCAGCTGGGCATGCACGCCATCGTCACGGTCTTCAGCGTCCAGCTCGTTCCCGAGGCGCAGCGCCTGCCATGGGACGCCTACAAAACCGCAAGCCCCGATATCGTGCACCGGCCCCTGCTCGAAGCGCTCGCTCAGACCGGCCGTCCGCTGATCCTCAGCACGGGCGCTTCGACCCCGGCCGAGATCAGCCGCGCGATCGGCTGGCTCGAGCCCGCGCACGATCGACTGGCGCTGCTCCAGTGCGTCAGCAGTTACCCCACGCCGATCGATTCATCCGAACTTGGCGGCATCACCGCGCTACGGCGGCTGTTCAGCGGGCCCGTCGGCTACAGCGACCACACCAGCGAAGTCGGCACCGGCGCCCTCGCCGCGGCATTGGGTGCGACCATCCTCGAAAAGCACTTCACCTACGACACCTCCGCCAAAGGCCCCGATCATCGCGCCTCGCTCGATGCCCCCGCGCTCCGGGAATACATCAGCCGATCCATGCGCCCGGTCGATCCCGGATCCTGGCCCGCGGAGAAGCGAGTGCTCGAAATCGAACAGGACGTCCGCACCGTGTCGCGGCAATCCATAGTCACAGCCAGACCCATGAAATCCGGCGAAGTCATCCGGCGCGAAGACCTTACGTTTAAGCGTCCCGGCACCGGCATTGCCCCCTTTGAACTGGAAAATGTCATCGGACGGACGCTGCTCTGCGATCTGGATCCCGACCGTCCGCTCATGCCGCAGCACCTCACGCCCCGATAGCCTTCCAAAGTGCCCTTTGAACCTCCCAAATCCGACTCGGAGCTGCTCGCGCCCTCGCCAAAGACGCCGGGGAAAAAGCGCATCGTCGTTGTGACCGGCACGCGCGCCGAGTATGGGCTGCTCAAGCCCGTCATCCGCGCGATTATTGATCATCCTTTGCTCGAGGCCGCCGTCGTAGTTTCGGGAAGTCATCTTCTGGCGGGCACGCACGCCGAGGTGGCGGCTGATTTCCGGGTCGCCGGGATTGTCCCGATGCAGCGACCGGGAGCCGCAACCCGCATCGACGATGCGCTCGCCGTCGGCGCAGGGGTCTCACGGTTTGCCCGGTCCTACTACAAGATCAACGCCGATGCGGTCCTGGTCCTTGGAGATCGGATCGAGGCTTTCGCCGCCGCTGCCGCCGCATCGATCGGCGGAGTACCCCTCGCGCACATACACGGCGGCGATCGCGCCGAAGGCATCGCGGACGAAGCGATGAGGCACGCAATTTCCAAGCTCGCCCATCTTCACTTCCCCGCGACACCGTCGAGCGCGGAGCGCCTCCGCCGCATGGGCGAGAACCCGCAGCGGGTGTTCATGGTCGGCTCTCCCGCGATCGACGGCCTGCGCGAATTCCCCGAATTGTCGGACCAGGCCGCTTCCGAGCTGGGCGACCCGCAGCTTGTCATCCTCCTCCATCCCGCAGGCCTGGAGCCCGGGGCCGAGCGCGACCACGCGACAGCGGTGGTGGACTTTGCCAGTGCGACCGGCCGACGGGTGCTGATGCTCGCCCCCAACTTTGACCCCGGCCGCGAAAATGTGCTCGCCGTGCTCAAGGCGGCGGCTTCTTCGCACGGTTTCCGCTTTCAGGAGCACCTGCCGCGCCCGCAGTTTGTCGGCCTGCTCAAGAGGCTTGCACGGCATGATGGGCTGATCGTCGGCAATTCCTCGGCGGGGCTGATCGAAGCCGCGGCCGTGCATTGCCGTTCGGTCAATGTCGGACCCCGACAGGCCGGGCGCGAGACGCCGCCGAACGTCGTGACCGTGCCGGTCCCGTCGGCAGGGGCGATCGCGGCCGCCCTCGCCTCACACCAGATGCCTCTGTCCCCGATCCACCCCTACGGCGAAGGCGATTCCGGTCCGAGAATCGCCGCGGTTCTTGGGGAGACCGACCTGGCGTCTGCCGATCTGCTCCGCAAACGCTGCGCGTACTAAGGGCGTCCGCCCTGCGGCCGCGGGGAGAAAACGCGAGCTTCGCCTATTCCTTTTCCGAAGCAGAGTTGCCCCAAAGTGACACCAAAGGCAGGCCGATAGCTCCTCACAGCCCCTGAGGAGTTGTTCATGACACAGCAAGCGACCGGTTCCACCTCCGCACCCGCCGCCCAGCAGCCAGCCCCGGGCGCCGCGGCCAATCGCGAGCAGGTCGTCGCGGCGGCGATCCGCGAGATCAGCCATATCGCCACCCTGCCCGAGATCACGCTCAAGATCGTTGAGCTGGTCGAAAGCCCCAAGAGCACGGCGCAGGATCTCAACAAGATCATCTCCGCCGATCCGGCCCTCTCCTCCCGCATCCTGAAGGTCGTCAACTCCTCGTTCTACGGGCTGCCGGGACAGATCGCCTCCATCAACCGCGCGATCGTCATGCTCGGCCTCAACGCCGTCAAGAACATCGCCATCGCCGCCAGCCTCGCGAAGCTCTTCCGGGGCGGCGAACTCACCGCCAATTTCTCCGCCAAGCACCTCTGGACGCACTGCAACGCGGTCGCCGTGGGAAGCAAGATGCTCGCCGATTCGCTCCGGCTCGGCCTTGCGGATGAGGCCTTCCTCGCCGGACTCATGCACGACATCGGCATCATGGTCGAGATGCAGTTCGATCGCGCCAAGCTCATTGAGGTTCTGCAGAAGGCCGGCGCCGACTCCAAGGGCGTCCCCGCCAACGACTGGCTCAAGGCCGAAGACGAAACCTTCGGCGCCAATCACCAGGACTTCGGGATCGCGCTCTGCGAAAAGTGGCGCTTCCCCAAGCCCTTCGTCTATGCCACCGGTTTCCATCACCGCCCGCTCGAGCTTCCCAACGAAGCCCGCACGATCGCCTCGATCGTCTACGTGGCCGACCGCATGGCCGCGATGCTCGAGGGCGGATTCCGGCAGGACCTTCTTGTCACCGACATCGGCGCCGACGTCTGCGAGCAGATCAAGCTCGACCAGATCAAGCTCGACGCCATCCGCAAGATCCTGCCCGATGAGGTCAAGAACGCGAACGCGATGCTCGCCTGAGGACCGCAAATCACGGCGGACGAGATCTGTTTGAGCTCGCCGCCGACACGAACTCTCTCTTTCTCCCTTCGGGCGGCTTTGTGGGAACACGAGGCCGCCGTTTTTCAGGAGCGCCCGGCCACCCGCTGCTCCCAGCGTGCGAGATGATCGCGCCGCGTCAAGTCGTACATCAGCGGAGTCAGCGTGATGAAGCCCTTCTTGAGAAGGTCCACGTCGGTTCCCGGGTCGCACCCTTTGAAGCCCAGCCCGCTGCCGGTCGACCAGTAGTAGGGTTCGCCCGACGGGCTCTGGCGGCGTTCGTAGCTGTCTTCCAGGCCGTGCGTGTTCATCGGGCAGACACGGATCTCCGGCATCGGCCCGCCCGACTCGGTGATCGGGATATTGATCGAGATGCACTCGTGCGCTCCGGGAAGGCCGCCGGCCAGCACCTGCTCGATCGCCTTTCTCGCCCGCGCCGCGGCAACATCCCAGCGCGTCCGCCCCTTGCCCATGTGAAGGCTCACCGCAATCGCCGGCACGCCCAGAAACGCGCCCTCGATCGCCGCGGCGACCGTCCCCGAGTAGATCACGTTGATGCCGCAATTGGCGCCCGAATTCAGGCCGCTGATCAGCAGATCCGGCCTGGCGCCCTTGCCGAATTTCTCCTCCCACAGGTTGGAAATTGCGAGCTTGACACAGTCCGCCGGCCGGCCGTCCACGGCGATCCCGCTCATCCCCGGATTGACCTGCACGTTCTCGACCATCAGCGGCTGATGGAATGTCACGCCGTGCCCCGTGGCGCTCTGCACCGTCAGCGGCGCGATCGTGAAAACTTCGAAGCCGCTCCCGCCCGAGGGCGTGGGCAACGGGCCGGCGAATCGGCCCTCGGAATCCGTCAGCGCTTCGAAAAGGTGCGTGATGCCCGGGGCGCGAATTCCATCGTCGTTGGTCAGCAGGATTCTCATCGGGGCCAGAGTATGCGGCACACAGGTGGATGATCGGCCGACTATTCCTCGAGCGTCTTCTTGCGGCGGAGCAGGTGGTGGTAGCTTTGCGCAAACCGGTGCGCCTCATCGCGGATGGCCTGGCACAGCCTCAGGCCCGGGTTCTCCCGCCCGAGCCGAACCGGCTCACTCTCTCTCTGGATGTAGATGAGTTCTTCCTTCTTCGCCAGGCTGATGACCATGGGCGGCTTGACGTTGAGCTGATCAAAGGCCTCCAGGGCCGCGTGAAGCTGGCCCAGCCCGCCATCGATCAGGATCACATCGGGGTACAGCTCATGACCGCCCCCGGCCTCGCGATACCGCCGGCTGACGACCTCGCGGATACTTGAGTAGTCGTCGTTGGTCCCGCCCCCGGCAAGGTTGGAGACGCTGGCGATCTTGTAGCGCCGGTACTCGTTCTTGAACGGGCGACCATCGACAAAGCACACTTTGCTCCCGACGGTTTCTCCTCCCATCAGATGGGCAATATCGATACCCTCGATGCACCGGATCGGTTCATCGAGTTTCAGCGTGCGCTGCAGACTGCCGAGCGCCTTCTCCGGCTCGAGATAGGAGATTTCTGTTTCCGGCTGCCAGCCATCGGACTTGCTCGCGCGCTCGTCCAGCCGCTGGATCGCGCGGATCTGATCGCGGAGGACGGCGGCACGCTCGAATCTCATCTCCCCGGCCGCCGCCTGCATCTCGGCCTCCATCTCCCGGATCAGCACGCTCCGCTTTGTGCCCAGGAAACGGACAAAGCGATCAACGTCGGCGCCGTAAGCCTCGCGCCCGATCTTCGCGGCGCACGGCGCGGTGCACTGGTTGATCGAGTAGAGAAGACAGGGGCGAAAGTACCTGTTCTTCTCATCGCCATCCACGATGTCGAGTTTGCACGTGCGGAATTTGAAAACCCGCTGCAGAATCTGCACGGCATCCCGGAGCGACCCCACATTTGTGAACGGACCGAAAATCCGCGCGCCCCTGAGCTCGGGGTCGCTCGGATTTCGCGTGACAAAGACGCGCGGAAAATCCTCCTTCTGCGTCACCACCAGATAAGGAAACGTCTTGTCGTCCATCAGCCGCACGTTGAAGCGCGGTTTGAGATCCTTGATCAGCCGGTTCTCCGTGAGCAGGGCTTCCCACTCCCCCTCGCACTCCAGCGTGTCGAAGTCTTCGACGCGGTCGAGCATCGGGTCTTTCTTGAAACCCAGATCGGCCGACGGGATGAAGTAACTGCTGACACGGTCGGGCAGGTTCGCCGCCTTCCCCACATAAATCACGACGCCCTTCGCGTCCTTCATGAGGTAAACACCCGGCACCCTGGGAAGAGCGCGCGACTTGGCCAGGAGCCTCGCCATGCGCTCCTCACGCGTTCCGCCGGAGTTGATGCTCTCGTCGCTCACCCGCAATTCTAATTCGCGAGCTACGGGCAGATGAATTCCTGGTATGCCTGCACGAAAATCACGTAATCCAGGTCTTCCACCATCCCGTCGTGGTTGAAATCCGACGGGCAGCCCGAAGGCATGCCGGGGTCCGCGCAGTCGAGCACGTCGTACTGCTGGGAAAACGTCATGAAGTCGGCATCGTCCACGAAGCCGTCCGCGTTGAGGTCGCACGGGCAGAGATACGTGACAGGAACCCCGGCATCCCGCAGCATCGCAAAGTCCAGCTCCGATACCCAGTACCGAACGCCGGCGGAGAGTCCAAGCCCGCTCATGATGTCGCCGGTCAGATCGCTGCCCGGCCCCGGCGGCTCGTTGCCCACACAGAACAGCTGGCCGATGGTGAGTGGCACCGGGCTTCCATACACCACCGTTGCGTCCGCCCCCTCGAACCGAGGCTCATTTTCCGAGATCGTGATCAGGCGGTCAAAGCGTGAGGCCATGTTCGCGGGATACGTCCCGTCCGGCTGCTTCCAGCCGTCGAACCCCAGGCACCTGCCAAGGCCACGGCCAAAGACCGAGACAGCGTCCAGGCGCGCCGCGTCCGGCGTGCCGTCACGCAGCCATGGATCGGCCTCAAACCACAGCCCGTCGGCCGCGTAGGCGGGATTGATCCTGATCTCGATGTCGGGATCAAAGGTGGATGCGGGGTAGCCATTCCGCACGTGCGTCGCGACGCAGGTTTCGAAGATATCCAGCCCGTCCACCGTGTCGAAGTACGACCAGATAAACGGCGTGCACTCGACCGTTGCGATCTCCGTCGAAGGTGTGACTCGCACCCAAAGTTCGCCTGTGCCCGCCAGCCGCGGCGCCCAGAGTCCGCAGCCCGCCTGAATATGACTCTCGAGCTGGTCGTGCACCGCCGACAGATCATCAAGCGGATCGTCAAACGTCACGCGGCAGGTGACCTGAGCAAATGCCGACAAAGCCAGCCCAAACGCCGCGCCGGCGCCGAGTGCAGAAATCCCGAGTTTTCCCCATCGCAGGCTCACAGGTCCCCTCCGAGCAGCCCTTCCTTCAAGGCTACCCAAGGATGCGAAAGACACAAGCCCAAATGCGCGCCGAACTGCGCGGGAAGGTAAGAAATTGATTGTTTTGTACGAACGCACAGCGAACCCGGCCGCGGCGGGCTGCGGAAGCCATCCCGATTTTTCCTGAAGACCGCGTGAGACCGCGTTCAGAGGCGTGCGGCCGCGAGGCTGGCCAGTTCGCTCCGTTCGCTCTTGTTCAGGACGACGTGGCCGAAGACTCCCAGCCCTTTCATCTTTTCGGCGGTGTACGAAAGGCCATTCGAGGACTGGTCGAGGTAGGGGTTGTCGATCTGGCCTATGTCGCCCGTGAGAATGAGCTTCGTGCCTTCTCCCACGCGGCTGACGATCGTCTTAACCTCGTGCGGGGTCAGATTCTGCGCTTCGTCCACGATCATGAACTGGTGCGGGATAGACCGCCCGCGGATGTAGGTGAGGGGCTCCAGCACCAGCTTCCCGTCCGCCATGAGCTTCTGGATGCGCTGCTCGCTCGAGTGGCTCTCGGCGTTCTGGTGCATCGTCGCGCCCCGCGTGCTGAGCAAGTAGGACAGATTGTCGAAGATCGGCTGCATCCACGCGCCGAGCTTCTCGTCTTTATCTCCCGGCAGGTATCCGATATCGCGGCCCATGGGCATGATGGGCCGGGCCACCAGCAGCTTTTCGTAGCGCTCTTCGTTGAATACCTTCGCCATCCCCGCCGCGAGCGCGAGCAGTGTCTTGCCGGTGCCGGCGCTGCCCAGGAGCGTCACGAGCCGCACTTCTTCATCGAGCAGCAGGTCCAACGCCATCGTCTGCTGGACATTGCGCGCCATGATCCCGAAGACGGGTTTGCGGGGCCCCGTGACCGGGATGACGTGGTCTGTTTCCCCGAGCCTGCGCCCGAGGCCCGTGTGATTCTCATCCGCGCCGTCCTTGAGAACCACGAACTGATTGGCGAGCAGCTCCCGCTGATAGGTATGGCCGAGCTCATCGGTCGCGGTGAGATGCGGCGTGAGGCGCTGCATCTCCAGCAGCCTGTCCTTGTAGAGCTCATCGATGAGCGTGCCTTCCACCTCGGCCGGCACGTAGCCCGTGTACAGGCGGTCGGCATCGACCTTCTGATTCTCAAAGTCCTCGGTCTTGATGCCGAGGCTGTCGGCCTTGATGCGTGCCGCGAGGTCCTTGCTCACGAAAATCGTGCGCACCCCGCTCTTATGCAGCGCGAGCGCCACCGCGATGATCCGGTTGTCCGGCGAGTCGTCCTTGATCGCTTCCGGACGCGGGTGGTCGGTCACGTCGACCCGCACCGTGCCGGCGTCGCCGTTGTTTCCAACCGATGCGCCCGAGCGCGACTGAAGGCTGAGCTCACCCCAGTTCACGCCCTCGATGAGCTTGCCGATGTTCCGCAGGCGGTCGAGGTAGCGGATGCACTCACGCGCGTTGCGACCCAGGTCGTCTTCCTTGCGTTTCATCTTGTCCAGTTCGCTGATGACAGCAAACGGGATGATCACATGGTTTTCCTGGAAGACAAAGAGCGCGCCCGGATTGTGCAGGAGGATGTTGGTGTCGAGCACGAAGTGCTTGACGCCCACGGCCTCATCCTTCGCATCCTTGGTCTTGCCCTTGCCGGCCCGCGAGGCAGCGCCGCCATTCCTGCCGTTCTCGCCGCCTTTGCCCGCCATGCTCTCCCGGGTCGATTTGTCGGCCGGCCCACCCTCACGCGTCACCGGCTCGGGATCCTCAGACACAGGCTTCTTCACGCCGCTGAGCACCTTGGACATCAATCTCTCCGTCCTTGGAGAACCCTGGGTTCTCGACCGGTCGCGCGGGCTTTCCGCGCGACCCCTTCTATACGGGCGCAGCATACACGGAGGATCGGCTCGCGCCGACCATCCGAGAAGCAAACTTCACCGATTTATTGCGCACCGTGAACCCCAGCTCACCAGTGATGGGTCAGGAGCCCCATGATCAGCACCCCCGCCAGCACGATCCCGAACAGACCCTTGAGAACGATGGCGACGCCCCGGGCCGCCGCAGCGCCGGCCCCGACCGTGGCCACCTGCTTGAGCGTGCGCTCGTTCCTCGAGCTGTCGAGCAGCCCCGCGCCGAGTCCCGCGCCCACCACGGCCCCCACAATCGTCCCGATCGGGAAGAGGAGAACGAACGAGCCGCAGACCGCGCCGAAAATCGTGCCCGCGATCGCGCCCGCCGCCGCTCGCTTTGTGCCGCCCGCCTTCGAAGCGCCCATCGCAGAGGCCGCCAGCTCGAGCCCTTCGGCCAACAGGCCAATCAGGGCCGCGACAACGATCGACCACCACGGAAACAGCGACGGGTCGTAGATCTGAAAGCCGATCGCTACGGCGACGGGCAGCCATATTCCCGGCAGTGTCAGGATCGAAAGAACCAGCCCCAAAGCGGCGGCGATCAGCAGCGAGGTGACGACAAGCCAGAGCACGCCGCATTGTTGGGATTCGGCCCCGCCTTTTTCTGCCCCTCGTCCGCAAACTCCAGCACCACCCGGACGCTCTCGGGCCTTTCCGCCGCCGCGATCGCGTCGCCGAGCCGAAGAGGCTTGTGACGGGACGTGAGCAGGCTCCGCACGTCGACCAGGTCGGCGCCAAGCAGCCGGACGGCTTCCGCCAGGCGCTCGCCGCGGCAGCCGATCAGCGATATCTCCGAGTTGTGCAGCAGCTCCAGAACCGTGCTGGTTTCCGTGGCCGGCGCCGCGTCCGAAAGGAGCAGCACGGTGGCACGAGGCCGGGCAAGCCGGAGTGCCGCCTCAAGATCTCCGGGTGCGTCCGAGCAGACGAAGACCAGGTCCTGATCGCCACGCCGCCCGACCTCGTCAATGTGCCGGTGCTTGACGCCCCATTTTTCGCTCAGCCCGAACCGCGCCGGTTCACGCCCGAGCACACGCACGGACGCGTTGCGCTGCGTCATGACCTGAGCCGCGAGAAGGCCCATGGCGCCGTCCCCGACAACCGTGACGAATGGCTTGCCCTCGACCCGCACGAATTGTGCCGCGTGCAGCACCCGGGCCAAAACCGGCGCGAAGATCGCACGCTCGTCTTCGAGTGTGCGCGGGATCTCCGTGAGGGCGCCGATCGGAAGCACAATGCGCTCGGCGAGCGCGCCATCGCGCCCAACACCCAGTTCCTTGCGAGCGCGGCAGTGTGTGGACAGGCCTGCGCGGCACAGATCGCACTCGGCGCATGTCACCGCAGCGCCGGAGACGATGCGCTTGTTCACCCAGTGCGCCGGGCCCTGCACAACCACGCCGACAAATTCGCGCCCCGGAATGAAGCGACCCCCTGCGGCCCGGCACCGCGCCAGTTCACGCGGGACAAGCGCGGCACGGGTGACCCGCACGAGCGCTTCGTCCGGCGCAGCCGCCGCTTCCGGGCCGTCGACCAGAGCCCACGCCGATCCTTGAATTGCTACTCGCCTCACAGAATGTCTATCGACATTCGCCCGTTCGGATCCGAACGACCACAGTCAGTTCTTTTTGTTCTCGGACGGTGCCGGCATACCCGGCTCGCGCTCTTTCGGAGAATCGGCCACGGGAACCAGCGTGCCCCCGGCCATCGGCGGCATGCCCGCCGGCGTGGACGCCACCTCGTTCGGGGGCGGGGGCACAAACGGGAAATACTCCCAGAACGTCTTGTCGCGGTAAAAAACGGGATAGATGTAGGGAGTACCGGCGGAAAACGGCTCCTTGGTTTCGTCGAACCACTCCAGCCACTGCTTGCGTTCAAAACCCAGATCCTGCCCGGTCAGCGTTCGCAGAGACGAGAGCGACGCGTTGTTCACCGAGAGGCTCGGGTCGTTCATGATCGAGATCAGGTGCTGAACGACCTCCGTCTTGCGGTATTGGCCTAGCGCGTTGGCCGCCGCCGTGCGGATGTCAGGATTTTCTTCGCTCCCCTGGTTGCCGCGCACAAAGTCCGGATCGCGGCTCGCGTTCATGAGCGGCACCACCGCCTCATCCCCGTGAAGACGCTGCAGTCCGCGGGCCGCCTCCAGACGCACGAGAGGCTCCTTGTCCTGCAGCCGTTCCACCAGCAGCGGCACGTGGGACGAGTCGCCGTGATTCGCCAGCGCACGCACCCCGGCGATGCGGACGCTGGCATCGGGGTCTTTGGCGGCGTCGACAAAGAGCCTGGTGTATAGCGGATCGCCGGCGAAGTAGGCGTTGGAGAGCAGCATCGTGCCCCGGTAGCGCTTGTCCGCGTCGTACGGGTCCATGGCCATCTGGGCCGCTTCGCTGGGAGTCGGCTGCGCAAAGACATCGAAGATGCTCGTCGCGCCCGGCCGTGCATCATCGAAGACGTCACACCCGGCGAGCAGCGCGCCGCCAGTCGCCAGGGCGGCAAAGGTTGCCCGTTGAGTGAATCGTGTATGAAGAAGACGGAATTTCCGTCCGTTCGACGCCGGCATGGGCGGGAGTATAAGTTTCGGGATGGTCAGCACCAGCCCAGCACGCAGAATTCCGGTCATCCTCGCCGCCGCGACGCTCTTGTGGGCGGCATCCGGGTGTTCTTCCAGTCCCAAGGCGGACAATCAGTCCGCGGAGCCCGCGACCGGCTCGATCGCCGCCTCCGATGTGTACCGCCCGCCCCCCTGGGAAAAGGTCTACCGCGAAGGAAAACGCACCATCCGGCGTGAAGCACGCCAGATCGGGGATTCGCCATCCAAGTGGATCATCGAAGAGTTCCAGTCGGTCGACGAGAAACTCAAGGGTGGGCTGGTCAGGCAGACGTACATCGAGAAGGGGCCCGACGGGTCCATTTTTCTCTCCGAACTCCACCTGACCCTTGAAAACAAGGTTCTTACGTTCGATCCCGCCATCGTGCTCATGCCGGCGACCTTGTCCGCGGACAAGTCCTGCGTGAGCGAGAGCGATGTCGTACTCCGGGAGAGCGAGGATCCCGACGCGCGCAAGTCCCGCGGGCACGCGATCCAGACGACCCGGCTTGTCAGCCAGAAGGGCGACGCCTCCGTGATCTCTTCCGACCTTTCGGCCAAGCTCGACTACACAACCATCGATCGAAATGTTGAAATGGAAGTGATTCCCGGGCGAGGGATCGTCAGGGAAGTCCAGGACCGGACCGTGAAGTTCGGACTGCTCAACCTCTCACGCACTACGTCGAGCGCGGTGCTGGTTGAAGAAAAGCCAAAATAGCCGTGACCTCCCCGCGCGTGACGCACCGAAACCGGCGTCAGACTAGTGCGGCGGTTTCTCGCTCGGAGCCGGTGCCGGAGCCGGGGTAGAGGTTGGGGCGGGGGTGGGGGCGGGGGTGGGCGTCGCCACGGGCTTATTCTCCGGCGTCGCCTTGGTTTCGGGCGTTGCCGGCTGCGGCTTGTATTCCGCCGGGGGCGCAGGCGGAGGCGGGTTCTTGGCGGCTTCTTCCCGGGACCGATCGAGCATGGCCTGCGGGCCGTTGGTATCCGCGGCAATGCCGCCCAGGAAAGCGCCGGCGAGACCTCCCAGTACCAGGCCGATGATCAGGCCCGGAAGGAAGGCTTTTACGAAAGCGCCCGAACCGGCGGACGGGTCAGTGGGAGTTGAGGGTTGGTCGGTCATGGATCGGCTCCGGTCAAGGACGCCCGGAAATCGGCTTCCGGACACCCATTACATCAGTTTGCGCATGCGGTGCACCCAGGCCCCGTAGCGGAGCACAGAGCGTATCAGATCCGCCTTCGGGGGGAACCCCCTTCCAAATGCCGTGTGCAGCCGCCAGTTCCAATAGGCCCCCCGGATCCGAAATCCGGAAAGCAAGGCCATCCGGCACAGTTCCCAGAGCCCCCAGGCGGCTTCCACAGCCCGGCCCAGGCGGGTCAAGCGCTCTGCCCCGAGTTGACGGATTGCCGGCACCACTCGATGAGCTCCGCAAGGCCCGCCTCGAGCGTGTAAGTCGGTTCGTACCCAATCAGCTCCCGGGCCCGCGAAATGTCCGCCAGCGAGTGCTTTACGTCCGCGGGCCGTTCGGGCTGCAGAGTCGGGTGCACATGCGGAGCGCCCACGGCCTGCCCCATCGCCCGGGCCAGTTCCAGCAGGGTGACGCTCCGACCGGTCCCGACGTTGACGACTTCTCCTCTTGGGGGCACTTTGGCAAACCCCGCGAGCAGGAAGGCCAGCACGGCGTCGGCGACAAACGTGAAGTCGCGGGTTTGCAGTCCGTCGCCGAAGATCACCGGCGATTCTCCCGCGAGCATCCTCTTGGCAAACGATGCCACCACGCCCGAATAGGGTGAGTCGGCGGTCTGGCGCGGGCCAAAGACATTGAAGAGCCTGAGTGAAATCGTGCTCATCCCAAAGCAGCGGGCGTGCACGCTCATCAGGTGCTCGGCGGCCAGCTTTCCGGCCGCGTAAGGGCTCAGCGGCCGCGGCAATTGCGATTCAACCCGCGGCAGCGACGGATCGTCGCCGTAGAGCGAACTGCTCGATGCAAGCACCACCCGCTCGACGCCCGCGCCGGAAAGCGAACTGGTCTTGCGGGCGGCCTGCAGCACCCGGAGCGTCCCGGTGGCGTTCACGCTGAAGGATCGCTGGGGGTCCTCGACGGATCTCTGCACGCTGCACATGGCGCCGAGGTGAAAGACCGTTGAGGCGCCGGACATCGCTTCGGCAAGGGCTTCGTCGTCGAGCACGCTGCCGCGGATGAAGCGGACCCGCTCCGGCTCGAGCTCGATAAGTTCGGCCAGATGCTCAAGCGTGGAGTTCGACAGATCGTCCAGGACCCGGATGGAGGCCCCGAGCGAGAGGAGCGTGTCGACCAGATGCCCGCCGATGAAGCCGGCGCCGCCGGTCACACAGATTGTGCGCCCGCCGTAAAAGGGCCGAAGCCGGTGAACCTTGTCGGCCGGGAGCTTCATCGAGCGGGATTGTAACCGATCAGTTCCGGTTGATCACGGGCATAAAAAGCGGTCGTAGGTCGTGCTGAAGACGACAAAGTCCGAGTCGTCGGTGACCCCGTCATGATTGAGATCGCCCGCGCCGGGGGCCAGATCGTTGTAATACTGGGCGAAGGAAAGGAAGTCGTCGTCGTCGACCTGGCGATCGCCGTTGAGGTCGCCCGGGCACGGCGGACGGATGGTGGTGCGCACCATCGCCCACGAGTTGTCCGAAAACCGCAGACGCAGAACAACAGTCCCGCCCGAGTTGATCGTGCTGGCGAGGCCGTCCTGGCCGTTGCCGGCGTAGTAGTTGCCGATCACGGAGATGGTCTTTGGCGTGCCGCCGACCGTGATGGTGTCCCCCGTCGCGACGATCTTTGAGATCGTGCCGTCCGGGTAGTTCACGATGAGCACCCGGTCGTAACGCACGCCCGGCACAAACCCGCTGAGCGGCGCAGAAACGATCAGTTCGCCGCCGGCGCCAATCGCGGCGTAGGGCGAAAGCTCCAGCATCGTGCGCGGCGAGTTCATGCCTGGCGCGATCTGTCCCGACCGCATGCGCTGAACGACCGAGCCGTCGGCGCGGCGTGTGAAGTAGCCGTGATCGTTCGTGTCGGTGACGTTTGCTCCACGCACCGTCGCCTTGAAGTGCACGCCGCTCCCGCCGTCGATAGCCACGGAGGAGAACGCCGCGATCTGGATCTGCTCCCCCGGCGCGATGAGCGAAGTGTTGCGCATCACGATCGGGACGATCCCCGTTGAACCGGTCAGCCAGATCGAGTGCGCGAACTGAGGCGGGGCGGTCGCGTCGTCGTGATCGGCGAAGAAAGCGATTGTGCCTCCCGAGTTCATGCGGTGCATGCCCGGAAGAACGCGACGGATGACGTAGCCGCCGCCATCGTCGCTGAGCGGGACGAGCGTCCCGCCCACGACCTGCAGGCTTGAAACCCAGCCGTTCGCGGTCCAGCGGGCGGTCTCGTTGATGGGGGCCACGAGGGGTCCCTGCACGATCCCGCCAAAGGCAAGCTTGCCGGCTCCGTTCAGCAGCGGGAGCATGAGCTCGCGCACCGTGGTCGTCGGCTGAAGCACATTTGGGATGTCGCCGCCTTTGAGCACCGGCTGGAGGACGCCGGCGCTGTAAAGCCAGATGCTTCCCTGGTTTGTCGAATCGATCCCCGGCCCCTGAAGAGAAGCGTTGAAAGTAATCTGCCCGACCGAATTGATCACGGGGTCGCCGAAATCGCGAAAACTCACGCCCAGCGCCAGCCCAGGCGCCTGCTGCCCCGCGCTGGCGATGGCGATGACCCCGCCCGAAGCCGATGCACGGAAAACACGAGTGATTCCGTCGCCCGACCCGGAACGGGCCACGAAGACAACCTGCCCGGCGGCATTGAACGAAAGGGGGCTGCTCGCCAGCGACTTCATCTGGCCCAGCCCTGACGGCAGCGTCTGACCCTCCCGCGCGACCAGGTTCCACGCGCCCGGCGAGCCGATGTAGACGCCCGTCGGACCCGTGGCAGACCCGGCAAGATTCGCCACAAACGCGATCGTTCCCGAATCGTTGATCGCCGGGGCGGCAAAGGAATCAAACGTTGTACCGGATTCTGTGCCAGGCGCCGAAGCGCCGGAGACGGCGATCACTTCGAGCGGCGCGTTCCCCGCCAGCGCCGCTGCACCCAGCAAACCCGCCGCCCCCCAGGCGACGGGCGTTCTCGCTTTTGGCAAATTCCCTACTCCTCGCGCTGTATCGTTCCGGTGCCCTTTTCGGCGAACCGTTCCCTGCTCAGTTGCGCTACCTTCTTGGCAGCACCGTTCCTCGCCGACACGAACCACACGCGTCAACAGCCCACGATGAACGTTGACTCACATTGTGCATGGAAATCGGTGAGAACGCTTTCAAAAAACCGACAAATTCTCGTCGATTACGGAGATTCCCGGAATGAAGACCCCTTTGTTCGTGATCTGTCCCCTTCTGGCGGCCGGTCTCGTTTGCGGCTCATTTCAGGGCCGGGTTCTCGCCCAAACCACCCAGGCGGCCGGCGCTGCGAATCCCGAAATGAAAGCGAACTTAGACCGCATGCGCTCGATCGTGCATGATGCGCAATCCTTTACCTACGACGCCGAAGTCCGCGGCCGCATGCCCGACGGCAAACGCGCCAGTGTTACCAAGGCAAAGGTGACCACCGAAAAGGCCGACTCCGGCTGGATGATCTTTGTTGAAGGCACGCAGGACTTTGAGTGGACGGACCCTAAGGCCCAGAAGAAGACCACCCCCACGACGATTCGGGCCGCGTTCAACGGGAGCGTGGCAGTCGGCCTTCAGGAGAAGGACAAGAACGTCCGTCGAACTTCCGTCACAGATATTCTGGCAGCGCGTCTGGAATTCAACCAGTCCGATGCCGCCGGCCCAGTCCTTTGGGACCTTTTCCAGCCCACGCCCTACTCACTGCTCGAAAACGCTTCTGTTCAACCCGAGCCCTCCGAGACTGTCGGCGATGTAGCCTGCAACGTTTACTGGATCGTGATCCCCGCGGCCGGGAGCACCCCGGCCACCCCGATGCGGGCGTTTTTCAACGCGAAAAACGGCCTTCCGGTCAAACTCGAGTATTACTCCCCCGGCGTTGCCAAGCTCGCGCCGGAAAAGCGGGGCGATCCCCGGACCACAATCACCATCAGCAACCTCAAGCCTTCGGTCGACCCGGCGGGGATCCAGTTCGACTTTGAGACGCCCAAGGGCTTCACCGTCTCGGGCAGCAAGGACCAGCGCAAGCTGGCCGAAACACCCAAGCCCAATTCAAATCCCGCCCCCACCCCGGCCCCGGCCCCCGTTCCCGCGGGCAACACACCGCCGGGATCTTCCAGTTACAAGTATCCGCTCGCGCCTTCGAGCGACTCGCTCGTACGCGTTGGCAATGCGGCGCCCGACTTCAAGCTCAAGGATGCCGACGGCAAGGAGTACTCACTCGCGGATTTCAAAGGAAAAGTGCTGGTGCTGACCTTCTGGGGAACCTGGAAGCCGGCCTGTCAGGATGCGCTGCCGGCAATCCAGACGATCAACGAGAAATACAAAGAGCGTGGCGTGTCGGTCGTGGGGTTGAACTTTGAGCAGAGCCCCAAGGCCGATCCCGACAAGTTCGTAAAGGACAAGGGCTACACATTCCTGAGCCTCAAGCAGGCCCAGCCCATCGCGGGCCCGTACAAGGTCGCAAACTGGCCCACGTTTTACGTCATCGGGCGGGACGGCAAGGTTGTCTGGACGAGCGGCAGCCTGCTCTCCCCGCCCGGAGGCGTTTCCGCCGGCAACCACGCCGAGCAGGTCGCCTACCTCGAAAGCAATCTGAGCCAGGCGATCGACAAGGCCCTCACTCAGCCCTGAGAAGCGGTACATTCTGGGTATGAGTTCCCTCGATCACCGGATCGCCGCCGTTGGTGCCGACACCGTCCGTCTGCTCGGCGTGGACTTTGTGCCCCTGCGGCAGACGGGTCGGGCGCGACCGAGCGTCCAGATCGAGCACAAGCCGGTCGCCACACCCCCCGCGAGCACCGCGGCACGGTCTGCGCCGGATGCCCAGCGGCTCCTCGACGCACTCCTGAAGCGATATGAAGCAGATGCGCCGCACCGGCAGTTTGTGACCGATCATCACTCGATTGTGTTTGGCGAGGGAGATCCCTGTGCGCGGCTGATGTTTATCGGAGAGGCGCCGGGCGCGGAGGAGGACAAGACGGGGCGTCCGTTTGTCGGGAAAGCGGGGCAGCTTCTGGAGAAGATGATTGCCGCCATGGGTCTTTCGCGGGAGCAGGTGTACATCTGCAATGTGCTCAAGACGCGTCCGCCCAACAACGCAACGCCGACGGGGTGGGAGGCGGAGCTTTGCAAGCCCTACCTGGTCGATCAGATCCGGATTGTGAGGCCGGAGGCGATCGTCACGCTGGGGCTGCCGGCGACGAAGACGGTGTTGGGGAGGGATGGGACGATGGGAGGGTTTCGGGCGCGGTTCGAAACAGTCCGCTACGGAGCCGAACAAGGCATCCTTCCGGAGGCCCAATCGCTTGGAGCCGTGGAGGTTGCGGTGATGCCCACGTACCACCCTGCCTACTTGCTCCGCGACTACACCCCGGAAAACCGCAAAAAAGTGTGGTCAGATTTGCTGCAAGTTGTTGAGAAACTTGGGCTTAAACCAAAGCCGGCCGCCGAATGAGGTGGCGAGCTTGGGGCGATGGAACCCGTAGTAAAGGGGTCGAAATCGCCGCGGTTTAAAAACGTCAGAAAGTCAGAAACATGCCCGAACCGATCCCTGGCCTTCGCGTATCGGAACCGCGATAGGGGACCGGGCGCAGTTTTGTTGTGCCGGTTTCCGAATCTTGTTTGACCCCCACGAGACCCGGCGCTCGAGCGTTTGCCCGCAGCGCCGGGGCTTTTTTTTGGCTCGCTTACTTGGGCTCGGGTTTCGCGGCGGGCTTGGGATCGCTGATCGAAGGCTGTCCCTCAAAGTCGAGCTTGGTCTCGGCGGGCAGTTTGACGAGGCGGGTGATCACCATCGCATCGTCTTTGCCGGCTTTTTCCCAATCAATCTCAAAGACGATTTCGATCTTGTCGGCGGGCTTGAGGCCGTCGAACGAGACATCGCTTCCGCGGGCAAAGCCCATCGTCATCGGCTTCATTCCGGGGCGGCCCTGCGAGTCTTTTCCGACCTTGCCGTCGCGGCCTGCAAACGTGGAGATGCGTTCGTGGTGCAGGCGGAGGACCGATCCCTCGATGCCGGGCAGCGTCACGATCTCGCCGCGGACCGTGTACGTGGGCCGCGCCGGCTTGGCTTCGGCGGGAGGCGAGGCTTGCGCAGGTTTGGTTTCGGCCGGAGCGGGTGCCGTGTTGCTCGACGGCGCCGGGGTGTTTGCCGGGGCCGGAGCGGGAGCAGGGGTGGGGGTGGGGGTGGGTTTGGCCGCGTTCTCTTCGCCGCAGGAAAGCAGGGAGAGAGAGACACACAGGCCGGCGGCAAGCAGAGTTTTTTCAATGACGCGATTCATGCGGAGCTCCTGAGTCCCACTTCTGATTCTCGGCCCGATGGCGGAAGGGTGTCCAGCTTTGGTCCGGGTCGGGCAGGGCGCGAAAAAAAAGACCGCCCTTGGCGGTCTTTCGGAAGTCGGGGCAGGTTTGTTCAGCCGGCCTTCATCTGAAGATACTTCGCGACGGAGGCGATATCCGGGGCGAGGTCGAGCGTGTAGACCATCTTCCACTCGGCGCCCTTCTCGACGCGAACAACGCGGGCGGCTGTCTCTCGGCTGACCCAGTCGCGGTTACCGCGGTTGTAGACGACCATGCGCTGGCGGCGCTTGGTCTGGGCCCGGGCAAGAGCCCGGCGATTCTCGGGGTCGCGGCGCATGAGGCGCTCGATGGTCGAGATCGCGCCGGTCGCCCGGGGCAGAGCGGTGACGGTGCAGATGACGTTCTGGCCGGCCTTGAAGGAGGGGGCCGAAGTGCTGGATTTGGAAGCCGTTGCCATAAAAAACCTCTTGCTGACCCCTCGCGCCGAAGCCCGGAGCGGGTGGGGCCAAGATGCTAGGCGCGAGCCGGGAGCGTTTCACCGCTCTTCCAATTTGAATGGTCATCTTTGATGCGGGCGGGCTTCCTAGACTTTCATCTATGACGACCGAAAATCCCGGCCAGAACCCTACCGGCGATGCCGGCAGGCCACCCCTCCCTCCCTTCCGCGCGGACTGGGGGCATCACAACAAGCCCAAGATTCGCGCGCTGCGCGGGTTTGCGGCGCAGGTCGGGGAGCACCAGGCGCTGGGTCTGGCGGACGCCAAGCAGATCACGGATCGGATCGTGATCTCGGCGCCGGCGATGCAGGTGGTGCTGCCGCTCATGAACGGGGAGCGGACGGTGGATCAGATCTGCGCCGAGGTGGGGCGGGGCCTGACGAAGGAAATCCTTGGGCAGTTCGTGGCGCAGCTGGACGATGCCGGGCTGCTCTTTGGCCCGAAGTTTGATGAGATCCTCGCGAAGATGAGGAAGGACTTTGACTCTTCGCCGGTGCTGCCGCCGGCGAGCACGGCGACGTTCGTGGACGCCCTGGTGATGCAGGAGGTTGCGCGGGAGATGAACCTGCCGCCCGAGCCGCCCAAGGACCAGGCGGAGGCGCAGCGCCTGCAGCGCGAGGTGCAGGAGCGTGCCGCGGCACTTCCGGACTCGCGCAAGGACGAGATCGGCGGGACCAAGCTGCGGGAGCTGTTCGACCAGTGGATCGACAAGGCGCTGTCGAATGCGGATCAGCCGGCGTTCGATTCGCTGCCCAAGGCGATCGTGGCGCCGCACATCGACTATTCGCGTGGATGGATCAATTACGCGAGCGTGTGGGGGCGGCTGCGCGTGACCGACAGGCCCGACCGCATCGTAATTCTGGGCACGAACCACTTCGGGGACGCGACGGGGGTGTGCGGCTGCGACAAGGGATATCGCACGGTGCTTGGTCAGTGCGAGCTTGATGAGAAGCTGCTCGCGGCGCTCAAGGAGAAGCTGGGCGCTCAGAACGCCGCGCTTCTTCTCGACAACCGATTCGATCACGAGCGGGAGCATTCGATCGAGCTTCAGATTCCCTGGCTGCAGCACTGCATCGGGCGTGACGAGGCGGGGAATTTCCCGAAGGTGTTCGGCGCGCTGGTGCACGATCCGGCGGTGAACAACGGCGAGAGTTACGACGGCAAGGGCCTGGCGCTGCAGCCGTTCGTGGATGCGCTCCGGGCCGCGATCGCGGTGCTTCCCGGCAAGACGCTGGTGGTGAGCAGCGCGGACCTGTCGCACGTCGGCCCCGCCTTCGGCGACAAGCAGGGACCGGCGGGCGATACGCCCGAGGCGACGGAGTTCCGCAACAAGACCTTTGCGCACGACAAGGAGATGCTCGAGATCGTCCGCACCAACCGGCCGGATGATCTGGTCGCGTCGATGGCGTGGCAGCAGAATCCGACGCGCTGGTGCTCGACGGGCAACCTTGTGGCCACGCTCAAGACCGTGCAGCCGCAGCGGGTGGAGATGCTGAACTATTCCGCCGCGGTGGATAACTCGGGCGGCGGCATGGTGAGCAGTGTTTCGGCGGCGATGTTCTGAAGACAAACAGATTCACCACGGAGAACAGGCAGGGCACCGAGAAGAAGAGACAGAGATTGAATCAGGCGGCAACGACGTTCTGACTTGATTGTGTCTTTCGTTGTGAACTCTCTGTTCTCCGTGGCGAGAAACTGATTCTGGTTTTTCCGGAGACCGCGATGACGCAGGAAGTTTCGAAGAAGCCGATGGACGCGATCATGGCGCTCTGCAAGCGCCGCGGGTTTATCTATCAGGCGTCGGAGATCTACGGCGGCATCAACGGCTTCTGGGACTACGGCCCGATGGGCGCGCAGCTCAAGAAAAACCTGCGGGATGCGTGGTGGCAGGACATGATCCTGCGGCCGTGCTGGGGACGGAACGGCCCCAATGGCAGGCCGGTGCGGAATGTCGGGCTCGAGACGTGCATCATCCAGCACCCGAAGGTGTGGGAAGCGAGCGGGCACGTCGGCGGGTTCAACGATCCGATGGTCGATTGCAAAGAGACCAAGGGCCGCTATCGCTACGACCATGTGATGGTCTTCGTGCCCGAGAGCGGCGATCCGGGCGACAAGCCGGTGTTCGCGTACGTCGGTGATCAGCCGAGCGAAGCGAAACAGAAGAAGAAAGCGGAGAAGACGTTTGGCGCTGTCAAGAGCGTGGCGCTCTCGTCGCTGCCGCAGCCGTGGACGCGGGTGATCGGCCCCGAGGCGGAGAAGCCCGGGACGCTGACCGAGCCCCGCATGTTCAACCTGATGTTCGACACGATCCCCGGCGCGATCCGCGACGAGGCGAACAAGGCGTACCTGCGGCCCGAGACCGCGCAGGGTGTGTTCGTGCAGTTCAAGAACGTGGTGGACACTACCCGCGTCAAGATCCCCTTCGGCATCGGCAACACGGGCCGCTCGTTCCGCAACGAGGTCACGCCCCGCAACTTCACGTTCCGTTCCCGCGAGTTCGAGCAGGCGGAGCTCGAGTTCTTCTGCCATCCGGACGAATCGCTCGACTGGTACAAGTTCTGGCGCGACTTCCGCATGGAGTGGTGGAAGACCATCGGGCTTGCCGGCGAGAACCTGATCCTTCGCGAGCACGAGAAGGACGAACTTTCGCACTACTCGCAGGGCACGAGCGACGTTGAGTACCGCTTCCCGTTCACGGCGCCGGGCTTTGGTGAGCTCGAAGGCATCGCACACCGCGGCAATTACGACTTGACGCAGCACCAGAAGGTGAGCGGCGCCAAGCTCGACTTCTTCGATACCGAGCGGGGCGAGACGCTTCCAAACGGCGGCAAGAAGGGCGAACGCTACATACCGCACTGCATCGAGCCCGCCGCGGGCCTTGATCGCGGTGCACTCGCCCTCATCTGCGAGGGCTACACACACGACGCCTCCCGCGCCAGCCCCGAATTCCTCAAGCTGCACCCGCGCATCGCCCCGGTGAAGGCTGCGGTCTTCCCGCTCGTCGCCAAGGACGGCATGCCGGAGGTGGCCGAGAAGCTGCACTCCGAGCTCAACGACAGGTTCTGGAAGCTCGGCAACATCGAGATGGACGAGAAGCAGTCGATCGGCAAGCGCTACGCCCGCATGGACGAGATCGGCACGCCGTTCTGCATCACCATCGACGGCGACACCATGAGCCAGCAGGTCGTGACAATCCGCGATCGCGACACGGCCCAGCAGCAGAAGGTGAGCATCGACAAGGTGGGGGCGTTCCTCAGCGAGAAGCTCGGGGTTTGAACGGGCACAACCGGGCTCGGCCATGGGTAGCAATCCGCTCACGCTTGTTCTTCTTCCCGGCCTCGGTGCCGACGCTCGCCTCTTCGATCCGCAGCGCGTCGACTTTCCCGATCTGATCAGCCCGCCCTGGCTTGATCCGGAGCGCGGCGAATCGCTCTCCGCCTACGCCTCGCGCATGGCCACGCGAGTTCGTGACCTGCTCCCGCCGGATCATGGACCGCTGATTCTCGGCGGGGTGTCCTTCGGAGGCATGCTGGCGGCCGAGATGGCTCCGCTGCTCAAGCCGCACGCGGTCGTGCTGATCGGCAGTGCGCTGCATCCGGGGGAGATTGCGGTCTCGCTCAGGCTGATGGCGATGGCGGGGCGGTGGATGCCGGCACCGAGCGGCCCTGCCGCCCGCGTGATGGCGCGGACATTCATCCGGCGCCTGGGCCCGATGACTCGCGAGCAGCGGCGATTTCTCGAGACGATGGTCGACGCCGTGCCGTATTCCTTCCTGCAGTGGGCGACCGGCGCAATCTTCGGTTGGGGAGGCGTCTGCAAGGTCGCTTCGAAGCTGGTGCGCCTGCACGGCGAGCACGATCGGATCATCCCGTTCCCCAGGGCCCATCTCGTCCACAAGATTGTGGGGGCCGGGCATCTTCCAAGCGTGTCGCACGCGGACGAGGTGAACCGGCATCTGCGGACGCTCTCTCGCAGCGTGTGAGTATCCTGAGCGGGAGGTCACGATGCGGTTCTCGCTGGAAGAATCGATGCCGATGCTGGAGCGCACGCCGCGGGTGGTGCGATCGCTGCTGCAGTTTCTTCCGGAGGCCTGGACGCATCGGAATTACGGGGCAAATGCGGACGGGTCGCCGACGTGGTCGGCGCAGGAGATCGTGGGGCATCTGATCTGGGCGGATCAGACAGACTGGCTGCCGCGGGCCAGGCACATTCTGGAATTCGGCGATTCCCGGCCGTTTGAGGCCTTTGACCGGAACGGGCAGCGATCGCTGCTGCAGGGCAAGACGCTGCATCGGCTGCTGGATGAGTTCGATCAGAGCCGGCGGGAATCGCTGGCGGGGCTCAAATCGCTGCAACTGACGGATGCCGATCTGGCCCGGAGGGGCCTGCATCCGGCGCTCGGGCCTGCGACGATGGGGAACTTGCTGTCGATGTGGGTGGTGCACGACCTCAACCACATCGCCCAGATCTGTAAAGCCATGTCGTATCAGTACAAAGAGTCGGTTGGGCCATGGGAGGCCTACGCCTCGATCCTGTCGCCGCCCGCACCCCGGTAGCACGGCGGGCGCGTTGTTTGACGGAGTGAGCGGCCAGAAGGGTTTTGATAGGTATAATGGGTGTGTGAATTCGGCGAGAGAGGGAATCGCGATTCGCACCGTTGACGAATGGCGTCGGTATAGAAGATTTCCCCGCGGTTGCGCGTGATTTGTGGAAACCGGCGGCTCGGCGTTTCCCAGAAAAGAGCGGCGGCGGGGGGTCGGCAAAGGGCTTTGTTGAGGATCGTTCAGGATTGCGCCAGGCAATTCGGCGAGGAGCGTGCCAGCGTGTGGAAGTGGATCATCGGGATTGTGCTGGCGTTCGTGCTGGTGGTGGCGGGCGCCGCCGTCTGGCTTGTGAAGTCGGGCCAATTGGACCAGCTTCGCCAGACATTCGATCCGAGCTCGAAGGCGACGTTTGTCCGTCTGGAAGAAGCCAGGCGGGGCGACCTGGTGCGGGTGGTGAGCGCGCCGGGGATCATCGAGCCAAAGCAGAAGGTGGACATCTCCGCGCAGGTTTCGGCCCGCATCATCGCCATGCCGTACCGCGAGGGGCGTCGGGTCAAGCAGGGCGAAGTGATCGTGCGGCTGGACGCCGACGACCTGAAGGCATCGCTGGAGTCGGCGCGGGCGTCGCTGCGGAGCGAGGAGGCGCGGCTGGCCGGGGCCAAGGCGTCGATGGAGAACATGACGCAGGAGCTTGGCCGCAAGCGCGAGCTCTATTCAAGCAAGGACATCTCCAAGTCTGAACTTGACTCCGCGGAAGCGGAATACAGCCGGGCCGAAAGCCTGTACAACCAGGTGGTGCACAGCATCGCCATAGCGAAGGCAAATATCGACCGGGCGGAGAAGAACCTCAGCTACACGGTCATTTCGGCGCCGTTCGATGGAGTGGTGACGAGCGCTCAGGCGGAAGTCGGCGAGCTTGTGGTCGTGGGCACGCTGAACAATCCCGGATCTGTCATCATGCAGGTCGCGGACCTCAACAGCATGATCGTGAAGGCGAAGGTGGACGAGACCAACATCGCGCCCGTGCAGATCGGCCAGCGTGCGAAGGTGTACATCAACGCGTTCCCGAACCGGACGTTCGGCGGCGTGGTGGAGACGATCCAGCCGCTCCGCGTGGTGGATAAGGACGGGACCGCGTACTTTCAGGCCGAGATCAAGCTCGAAGTGCCCGACGATGTGGCGGTCTATTCGGGCATGACCGCCAACGCGGACATCGAGGTCGAGACGTTCCGCGACGTGATCAAGGTTCCGAGCCAGGCCGTGGTTGAACGCATGGTGGAGGAACTTCCGAGCGATGCTCTGCGCGACGCGACGCTGGTGGACCGCAACAAGAAGTGGACCCGGGTGGTGTACCTGTATCAGGATGAGAAGGCGGTGGTGCAGCCGGTCCTGGTCGGGCCCAGCGACCTGACCAATACGGTCATTCTCAAGGGGCTTGAGGACGGGAAGAAGATCGTTGCGGGCCCGTTCAAGGTGCTCGTCAGCCTGCGGTCGGATCAGAAGCTGACGGACAAGGAAGAAACCCAGGGCGGCAAGCCGGGCGGAGACGTGCGCACGGCCTCGAACAATCCCGAGGACGGCAAGGGCGAGGCCAAGCCGGTTGACTCCAAGACCGCCGACGCGAAGGAAAGCAAGGAAACCAAGAGCGAACCCAAACCCGCAGAGGCCCGCAAGGACAAGGGCGGCGGTCAGCAGGCCGCGGCGACTCAGGAGTCGGGCAAGAACTGACATGCTCGCGATCAGGATCCGCCAACTCGAGAAGACCTACCGGATCGGCACCGAGAAGGTGCACGCGCTGCGCGGCGTCGATCTGGAGATCGCGCGGAACGAGTTCGTTGCGATCATGGGAGCGTCGGGCTCGGGCAAGTCGACCCTGATGAACATCCTGGGCTGTCTTGACCGGCCCACGCGGGGTCAGTACGAACTGGCCGGCAAGCCGACGCACAAGATGAACGCGACGCAGCTTGCCAAGGTTCGCAATGAAGAGATCGGCTTTGTCTTTCAGAGCTTTGAACTGCTGAGCCGTGCCAATGCCGTGGCGAACGTGATGTTGCCGCTGCTGTATTCGACGAGGCACTGGTGGGGCGCCCGCGCGATGGCGAAGCGCGCATTAGAGCGTGTCGGCCTTGCCAACCGCATGGGCCACAAGCCCAACCAGATGTCCGGTGGCCAGCGTCAGCGTGTCGCGGTCGCTCGTGCGCTTGTCACCAACCCCAGCATCCTGCTCGCGGACGAGCCCACCGGCAACCTCGACAGCAAGACCAGCGAGGAGATCATCGCCCTTTTCAAGCAGCTCCACAGCGAAGGGCAGACGATTGTCATCGTGACGCACGAGGAGGACATCGCGGGCCACGCGAAGCGCATTATCCGGCTGCGCGACGGCAAGATCGTCTCGGATCATCCGACGGATCAGGACCCGATCCACCAGGATTACCTGCAGTCCGCGGCCGACTTTGCCGTCCGGGCGGCGGCGGTGTCGGGGCAGGGCACCGGCAAAGCCATCGGGGCGGGAGCCTGAACCATGTTTATCTTCCGACTCCTCTTCCAGACCGTTCTCATCGCCCTCGCCCAGATCTGGGCGAACAAGGTGCGTGCGCTGCTCACGACACTGGGCATTGTCATCGGTGTGGCGGCGGTGGTTTCGATCATCGCGGCGACGAAGGGGATGGAGAAATTCGTCCTTGACCAGTTCGCGACGATCGGCGCCAACAAGGTCTGGATATTCCCGCGCATGCCCGATCAGCGGCGCGACCGCTACAACTGGAGACAGCTCCGCATCACGACCAAGCAGGTGGACGGCATGCTCACGGCGGCGCCCTCGCTCGCCCGTCTGACACCCATCATGAACTTCACCGGGAGCGTGCAGTTCGGTGACAAGGTGCGTGATCTCGTCACCGTGACGGGGATCCGCCCGGACTGGCACAAGATCGAGGACCGGTCCGTGACGGTGGGGCGGCCGTTCACGCAGACGGACGAGGATGGCAAACTGCAGGTCTGCCTGATCAACGACAAGGGCGTCGCGGAACTCAACCTGAACTCGGATCCGACCGGCACGGTGATCCTCGTGGCCGGGCGCCGGTTCAAGATCGTCGGTGTCGTCGAGACAAAGGCGGTTTCGCCGATGTTCGGTGGCAATGAATCTCAGACCGAGATCTACATCCCGTTCGCGACGGGCGAGATGATGCGTCCGGAGCCGCGGATGTACGTTGTCGCCCAGAGCCGCGGGCCCGAGCTGACCGAGGACGTCAAGGCGGAGGTGACGACGTACATGCGCCGCATCCGCCACATCGAGCCGGGCGACCCAAACACGTTCGGTGTTGAAGCGATCGACTCCGCCATCGAGCAGTTCAAGAAGCTGGCGTTCTTTCTGCAGGCGTTCGCCGGGGGTATCGTCGCGATCTCGCTTGTGGTGGGCGGCATCGGCATCATGAACATCATGCTCGTGTCCGTGAGCGAGCGCACCCGCGAGATCGGCCTGCGCAAGGCGGTGGGGGCCAAGCCGAGCGTGATACTCACGCAGTTTCTTGTCGAGGCGATCACGCTGTGCCTGATCGGCGGCGCGATCGGGCTCGGGATCGGCCAGGGGCTGGTCTTCCTGCTGCGTGCGGTGCCCAAGCTGTCGCTCGACGGCGCGATTATCCCGACCTGGGCCGTGTTTCTCTCGGTCGGATTCTGCGCGGCCACCGGCCTGATCTTCGGAATGTTCCCGGCCATCAAGGCCGCCCGTCTGGACCCCATCGAGGCTTTGCGGCATGAATAAGCGGGCTCGCGCACGAGGCGCGTATTGGATCACATCGGGCGTTGCACGCGGGTCATTGCGCGTGCTGCCGGTTCTCTCGGTCCTGATCCTCGCGGCGTGCGAGGGGAATCCGTTCGGCAGCGAGCCGGAGGACTTTGGCGCGACCGTTTCGCTCGATCGGCTGCGGAAGATCGACAACGCCGACTTCAACAAGTACGCAAAGCCGGACCCGAAGATTCCGACGGACGCCGCGGGCATGGTGGACAAGGCGGCGATCGATCGGGCGCGCAAGCGCTTCGAGGAGCTCAAGACCTACAACCTCACGATCGAGGAGGCCCGCGCGAGCACGCTCGCCAACAACCTCGATCTGCAGATCGCGCTCATGGACCCGGCGATCGCCCGCGAAACCGTGAGCCAGGAAGAAGGAAAGTTCGAGAGCACGTTTACCCTGCGTTCGCTCTGGCAGGATCAGAATCAGCCCACCGGCCTGGACGTCCCCTATCTCGATCAGACATACACCGGAACGCGGTTTATCGAGCCGGGGGTCACGATCCCCACGCGCACGGGCGAGACGATCAACGTTTCGTTCCTGCCCCAGCGGCTCGACACCAACCCCAGTTCGGGCCTGTTCAACCCCCAGTACACCGACGAACTCGCCTTTTCGCTGAGCCAGCCGCTGCTGCGCAACGCGGGCCGGCGTGCCAACACGGCCGCCCTTCGCATCGCTTCGTACAACGAGCGCGCGTCGGAGGCGTCGACCAAGCTGGAGGCCATCCGTCAGCTGGCGGCGATCGACCGGTCGTACTGGCGGCTGTACCAGGCCAAGAAGAATCTGGAAGTTGCCCAGCAGCAGTACGAGCTGGCATCGGCGCAGCTGGAAACGGCGGAGCGCAAGGTCAAGGCTGGTTCGGTCGCCGAGATCGAGGCGATCCGCTCTCAGGCGGGCGTGTCGGACAAACTGGACGCGATCATCATCGCCCAGAACAACGTCCTGACCCAGCAGCGCGAGCTCAAACGGGTCATGAACATGCCGGGGCTCGACGTGCAGTCGGCCACGATGATCCTTCCTTCGACGCCCCCGGATCTTGTGCTCTACGAGTTTGACCGTTCGGAGCTCACCAAGCTCGCGGTCGCGACACGCATGGAGATGCTCGAGCTTGAGCTGCGTATCGCGGCGGATGCGGCCAACATCGACTTTGCCCAGAACCAGGCGCTCCCGCTGGTGACGCTGGATTACACCTACGGCGTGACCGGGCTGGGCGGGGTGCGCGGGACGGCGTTTCAGAACACGATGTCGTTCGAGCACGCCGACTGGTCGGTCGGTCTGTCCGCGGCCATCCCGATCGGCAACGAGGTTGCACGGTCGGCGGTGCGGCGCGCGATACTTCAACGCCTCCAGCGGCTCAGCACGCGCGAAGCCCGCGAGCTTTCGATCCGGCAGGAGGTTCTGAACGCGATCGACTCGATCGAGGCGGCCTGGCAGCGGATCATCGCGACCCGGCAGTCGGTGATCCTGAACACGCGCGCGTTGCAGGCCGAGCAGCGGCAATTCGCCGTCGGGGCGAGCACGAGCAACTTTGTTCTCGACGCGACGACCCGTCTGGCAGAGGCCCAGTTTTCCGAGATTTCGGCCGTGACTGATTACGAGGTGGCGCAGGTCGATCTGGCCTTCGCCACGGGAACGCTGCTGGGGCAGGCTCGTGTCGATCTGTCGATCCCCGGGCGTCCGAATCCCGAGCAGGCACCGCCCACCGAAGAGATCATCGGCGGCAACAAGGCGCCCTATTCGCCCGGGCCCGCTGTTCTTGAGATCTTCAAGAAGGGGCAGCCAAAGGAACAGAACACGCCGCCGGTGCTCCCTGCGCCCACGCAGGAGCCCGCGCCGGAGACCGGCCAGCCGGATGGGAAGCCTGTGCAGGACCCGGTCCAGCCCGTGAAGCCCGCGTACAGCGGCGGCTGAGGATGGGCATGGGCCGGCCCACTCGCGGGTTAGTGTCACGGGCAAAAGAAGTCGCTGTAGGCTCGCACGAAGAGCACAAAGTCTGAGTCGTCCACTTTCCAGTCGCCGGACAGATCGGCCGGGCAGTCTGTTTCCTGCGCGGGATCGGTGCACAAGAGCAGGTCGTACGACCTGGCGAACAGCGCGAAATCGCCGTCGTCGACGACTCCGTCGGCGTTCTGGTCCGCCGGGCAAGGGGCCGGCGCCGTGATCGAGAGCTCCGTGTCAATCGGGAACGGCCCGGCGAACCGGGTCGTTCGTTGCGCGACACTGCCGCGACGCGGCCAGATCACCTCGATGCTGTCGATGGTGGTATCCGCGCCCAGTCCAAAGTGCGCGCGAGGGTCTTCGCTCGCGCTGTAGCTCGACCCCGCAACAATCTCGCGCATCTGCACCCCTCCGGCGCTATAGAGACGGACGCGTGCGCCGATGGCGCTCTGGTTGACGCCGTGTCCTCCGTGGAGGCGGACGGAAGACCAGTGGCCGGCACCGGGGAGAAGGCCGGACTGGTTGTGGTAGATGCTGACGAATCTGCCGGGATTGATTGTGATGATGTCCTCGAATCCATCGTTATCGAAGTCGATCCTTGCGCACTGCTGGCTCGGCAACGCCGTCGTATTGAGCGCCGCCTGGGCATTTGTCCAGGTTCCGTCGCCGTTGTTCCGCACGAGAAAATCCACGTTCGCCGAAGAAAAGGAACCGGCCTGATAGTTGTCGAGAGTGCCGTCGTTGTTGGCATCGAGCAGAGTCGTGCCCCAGCCGAAGAAGGTGGAGAACGGCTTGATCTCGGTCAGGTGGCCGGAGTCATTTCTGTAATAGGTACCCGAAACAGCGTCGGTGATCACCAGATCCTGCCAGCCGTCGCGGTCGATGTCGCCGGTGGCGATGCCCATGGGGGCGGGGCCGACGTGCGTGAAGCCGGAGGCAGCTGTTGCGTCATTGAGGCGCCGGCCGCCCGCGCCGTCGGGCGCATTGCACAGTGTCAGGGGTACCGTGTTGTTGAAGCAGACCAGGGCATCTTCCCATCCGTCCCGGTTGTAATCGGTCCACGTGGATGCGTAGGTGATACCCGCGAACGTGGTGGCCGGAACAAGGTCGTTGCGCTTCGAAAATGTTCCGTCGCCGTTGTTGCGGAGGAGCAGCAGTGCCTTGCCGCCGTAGCCGCTGTTGATGATCAGGAGATCTGTCCATCCGTCGTGATCAAAGTCGCAGGCGCTGGCGGAGCTCGGCGCTGTGTCCGTCTGTCGAACGCCCGAGGCGATGCTGACATTTGTGAACGTGCCGTTGCCGTTGTTGCGGTAGAGCACCCCGCCCGTGAGGCCGGCGCCGGGCCCGATGGTGTAGATATCGCTCCAGCCGTCGTTGTCAAAGTCCAGAATGACAACTCCGCCAAAGCCGCGTGCGGTGCCGTCCGCATCCGCGATCCCGCTGGAAGAGGTCACGTCCACAAAGGTGCGCCCACCGGGCGTGGAAGGGCTGGCCACATTACGGAAGAGACGGTTTGGCGCCCCGGCCACATCGGCAAAGAACAGGTCGAACCACCCGTCGTTGTCAAAGTCGATCACTCCCAGCGAGCCGCGGATTGATCCAAGCGAGATCTGGCCCAGTGCGGCACGATCCACGAAGCGAAGCCCGCCGACGGAAACCTGGGCATCGGCGAGTCCTCCAAACCAGCACCAGCCCGCCGCAAGCGCAATGGCGGTTGTGCGCCGGAGCGACAGTGAACTGTGCAAAAGCCGACGTCCGTTCTGGGGTTGAGACATGTGAGCACCTCCCGGCCGAGCCCTAGGCATTGCCCGGCCGGAAATGAGATGACGGCGGCGGTCGTCTGTGTCGCGCTTCAGGATCGTGCCAGGGAGCGGGCATGGCGTACCGCGCGGATCATCTCGATCGCCGTCGGGATCCGCGCCCCGCGGCGTGCGTTCGCGGCGCCGATCTCAAAGGCCAGCGTCCACTGGGCGCGAAGTGTCCGCAGCGCCCGGAGGAGACTGAAGGAAGGGTCGTAGATATTGGTGGATTCCGACAGCACGCCGTTGAGCTCGACGATCTCAAATCCTTCGCCACGCGCAAACGCCGTCGGATCGGAGTATTTGATGTCAAAGCGGCCGAAATGAAACCCATCAAATTGGCGCGCAACCTGATCGATCGCGTCCTGGAGAGCACTGGTGCTCAGATGAGCGCCGTCCAGGAAGATCGCGCCGCGGCAGTGATTCCCAACGATCGAAAGTACGACTTGTTCGCCCGCACACGGCACATCGGCCGCCTTCGAACCGAGTTGGCGCAGCAGCACAGCGTGACGCAGCCGGAGTACAGAATCACTCAGAATGAGGGCCCTGAGCGTGCTACGGCCATCGCCCGTGACGGTCGGGAGCACCTTGGTTGTGATCGAAAAGATCTCTCCCCGTGCGCTCCCGGGGCGACGAACATAAAAAACTCCCGCTTCAAACGGTCCCGTGTGAAAGGGCTGCGCGATGACGGCCTGGTGATGGACGCGAAAGTAGTCCGCGGCTTCGTCGATCGAGCGGACGAGGCGTACCCCTGTTCCGCGCTCGCCCACATCCGGCTTGAGAACCAGAGGAAAGTGCCACCGATGCGTATCCATCGCCTGCCGCAGATGCCGGAGCCTTTGCTCTGAGGGGGCCGGCGTGAGCAGCAAGCCCGGAATCGTGCGGGATCGGGGCAGACGCCGGAGAATGTCAAACTTCGATTCTCCCACGAAGCCTCCCAGCGGGATGCCGGGGTTGGCGGCCGCAAAGACCGTCACGCTCCGATGTCGTATCACCAGTCGCACGAAGTGCGGAATCAGCAGCGCATACAGGATCCACGCGGGCCAGAATTCGAAGCGAAAGAAGCGCTCTGCGGCGATTTGCAGATACGCAACGGTTGACCGGGCCGCGGCGCCTGCGGTCTGCATCCTCTCCCGATCGAGCGTGTTGCGGCGAGAAAAGCTGGTCACGAGATCACTTCCGTCCTTCGGCCGGCGGTCGGAGCGATGGTGCGCAGGCCGATGGTGTCGGTTTCAAGATCCTGATAGATCATCCGCACCGAATCGGCGCTCACTTCCACCACAGTTCTGCTCAGCGTCCGGGCGTCCGGCCGGGACATCATCACGCTGATATCGCGCCGGTCGTCCCACGAATGCCGGTGAAAGGCATCCTGCGCCTGAAAGGTTGCGCCGCGGGCGAGCATCGAGTCAAAGAGCTGTCCGCGGGGAGTCTCGACGAGATCGTCGCCCAGGCTCGATGACGTGGCCATGAACGGGCGATCGACGTTCCACCGGTGCCTGTCCAGCCTCTGTCCGTCCCAGCGGAAGTCCCGGATTGTGCAGGAATCTACCACAAGCAGCCGGCAGGGCGGCATTCCCGCAAAGGTGCCGGAACCGACGCGATCGGCGACCTCCTCCGTCCTCTCGCACTCGAGCAGACCCGGAACGATCACGCCCCGGCTTCTGCAAAGGCCGGAGGTTGCCGCCGTCGGCGGTTGGGAGGCATTCAGAACCGCCAGCACGAGGCCGGCGCTATTGGCGCCGATCCATGTTCCGCCCGAATGCGGGTCGATCGGAAAAACCCCGTGGATCCCCCCGAACGTGCGTACAACCGGAGGCTGGGCTCGGGCGCGGGATCGCTGCTCGTCGCGATTCATCACGACCCGCAGACGTACCCCCAGTCTGCCTGAGCCCGTCAGCGAACTCAGTGTGCACACGCGCACTCTCCGCTTGCGGCTCGCGATTGGCACATCGTCTGGTGCGCCAGCGTCGAGGGCGCATACCCGAAACTCTGGGGCAATCCGATGCCCATCGCCATCGCCATCCCCCTGATCATGGCGTTGTGATGAATGGTGTGGGAGAGGACGAAGCCGAGCTCGCGGCCGAGCGTCGAACGGAGCTGAACAGGGGCTCCATCGCGTGTGGGCAGCACGCGGACAAACACGGTCAGGTCCGGGCTTTTCTGAGCCGCGCTTTCGGCCAGCGTCCGCAGGCGGTGAATTTCATCACGTGCGGCTCCCGGGTCCAGTTCAATCCGCGTGCCGCGATCGCGCGCGTCGTAGTCAATAACGCCCGAGTCGATCGTATCAAGCAGCGCACGCGCATGATCCAGACAATGCCTCACGTGCCCTCCGATGGTGCCCCGGAAGAACGACTCGCCCGCCGGCGCGTTGTACTGCGCCGCTGTGAGCTGTCCTACAACCCCGGCCAACTCTCGCAGGAGGTCGGCCAGGGGGATCGCAAAGGGTGCCGAATGCAGCGGACGAGCGTTGGTGACCATGCAGTTCCATCCTCCGGGTACGAGCGCGTATTCCCGGGATGAGATGCCGCGGTCTGCCGAGCGTGACGCGGGATTTCACAGAGGGCGGATGTCGGTCGGCGCGACAAGAATGCGGCGAACGCCGCCCATGGATTCGATTCGCCCCTTTATTTCGAGCGGATCGGCGATCAGGGGCCACAGCGATTCGGGGAGCGGCTTCCCGTCCGCGCCGCAGATCAGCCAGTAGTCGTAGCCGTCCCGGGTTTTGGAGATGAATAGAGGGGGGATTCCACCCTTTATGCAGAGCGTGGCGCAGGCCTTATGCGTCTTGCCGTGCCCGGGTTTCATCGCGCCAAGAAAGCACTTGCTGTCGACAATCTCGCCCCGAAGGGTGCGGATCTCTTCGCCAGTAGCAGCCGGCAGGGTGCCCTGCGGAGCCGACGCCACCACCGAAAGCCCCGCTTCACCGGGATCAAGCTCGATCATCAGCGCTTTGTCGCGCTCCAGAGGCCGCCCGGTTGCCTCAACCTCGTGGCCAACGAGCGCCGGCCAGTCGCGCTGGGCGCCGTGCTTGCCGCTCTCCACCAGCAGGTACCCCCGCTCGGGATGGTCGGTCGGCAGCAGAATCGGATAGGGCCAGAGAACCACGCGCCCGCGGTAGTGCTGCACGTCTGCGTCGTGCCAGATTCCGTTTCCGGGGCTTGGCTGTGATCCTGCCGCCAGCAGCGCGACCATCCACGCCGCGCCAACAAGCAGGGGCAAAGCAAGCCACAAAAACCGGATCAACGGACGCGGGACCGGCAAGTACCCCACATAGAAAGAACTCGAGTCATCCATGCGTGGCGCTCCTGCTTTGGGCGGTCTGTGGACGTGAGGGCTGGCTGCTCACCTGCACGCGGCCCGCGACCACGCGTACCTGATAAGTGGCAACGCGTTCCTGAAACGGCGGCGGCGAGCATCCGTCGGTCTTGTACTGCCAGCCGTGCCAGGGGCAGGTGATGCATCCATCGATGATCCTGCCTTCGGAAAGAGGCCCGCCCTGGTGGGCGCACACATTGGTCACCGCGGCGAGACCGTCCGCGTGCCTGAAGATTGCGATCCGCTCACCCCCGGACGCGCAGACCGTGCGGGCGCGATTCATCGGGATATCTTTTTCCAACCCCGCGTCGATCCAGCCGTCGTGGGCGTGGGTTCCCTGATCGACCGAAGCTTCTTTCATCGCGGCGGCAACATGCGCTGCCGAAACAGAAAGAACACTCACAAGGACGGTGAACACAAACGCCCAATTCCGGTCGGTCTGCAGCGCTCCCAGCCCGACGTGCGCAATCAGAAGTCCATAAGCCACATAGACGAGCATGTGCAGCCGCTTCCAGATGCGCGGGGAAAGGTTGCGCAGCCAGAAATCGTGGCTGGTTGAGGCCAGCGTGATCAAGATCACGAGCGCACCCGCCCCGAATAGCTCAAAGTTGATCCCGGCGAACGACCTGTAGCCGGCGCTGTTCACAAAGAGCGAAAAGAGCGGATTATCCACACCAAAGCCGTGGTAATAACCAATGGCAAGGATGCCGTGTGCGCACGCGATCAGGCACGTGAGGACGCCAAGGTGCCTCCGGTTGTAAAGCAGCGGCAGGAATCTGCGGTCGAGGCGCGCGACCGGACCGATCAGCAGTATCACGGTAAGCAGCAGGAAAGCGCACGAGCCCAGCCCGCGCAATATCAGGATTTCGTCCGAAATCGATTCCGCACCTCGCCAGATCAATTTGCCGCAAAGAACCCAGAGGCAGAGATAGCCCAGCACGCTCCCGACGACGATCGCGTCATAGATGCGCTTCTGCCTGTTCCACTGGACTGGGACATATCCGACGCTCATGGAGGTGTTCCAGTCTGCTGCTTGCTCTGGGTCAGGGCCGCGTCGGACCGCTGGTGGGCCAGAATCGCCCCAAGGACAAGCGCGAGCAGGCACCAGGGCAGGCACATCCAGGTGAAGCGGTGCAGGCGGCGGAGGTCACGCGTCATCGGGCGTCCTCTTCGCGGACAAATGGATCGAGCGCCTGGCCACCCACGGCCAGCAGATCACCAGCCCCGGGAAAAGCGTCGGGTACAGCAGGCGGGGTGCGTGGAGGGCACCGGAATCCAGCCGGGAGAGGCCGCGCAGGAGCGCGATGGACGCCACAAGCACCCCCAGCGCCAGGTACAGCCCAACGAGACACAAAATCGCGATCGCAGCGGTCGCCGGCATGCCATGTCCGATGCCCCGGCCGGCGGCATGTGTCGGCTCAGGAGAGCACCCCGAGCATTTTGCCCAGAACGACGATCCGTTCCTTGAGAGTCTGGTCGGGCGGGTCGGAGGCGTTGTGATGAAGCACGATCATGGTCGAGTCATCATCGAGGGGCTGGCCCGTTCGCGCTGCGACCTCGTGCCGTAATTTCTCGCGGATCGTGGATGGGTCGCTGGCCGAGCCGTCAATCGTCGCCTGAATCAGGTTTAGAAGACCATCCTCTCCCCAGGGCTTGCCGTCCGCGCCACGGGCCTCCAGAAAGGCGTCGGAGTAGAGCAGGAGCAGATCGCCCCGCTCGAGTTTGAGCGCGAACTGGTCGTAGCTGGTCGGATGAATGACCCCGAGTGGCAGGTTGGCCGCGGTCAATTCCCGCGGCTTGCCAGCCGCCAGAACCCCCGGCGAAAGCGAATCGACGAAGGCCCACCGACGGGTTCGAACCGAGAAGTGAAGGGGGCGCGGGTGACCGGCGTTGCAGATGATCGCGTGGTCTGTGGGGGCAAAGTACGAGACCAGAACCGCAGTCGCGAACCGGCCGGCGTCGGAGGAGAACCGCCGGTTAAGCGCACGCGCGAATTTCGTCTGGTCGGGCGTATTGATGTAGCGGCGCATCAGGTCGCGGAGACCCGAGGCCGTGGACGATACAACGCTCCCGTGTCCCGCGACGTCGGCAAGAACAAAGCGACTGATGATTCCGGCTGCGCAGTTGGACACGTAGTAAATATCGCCGCCCCGAACGTCGCCGGTGTGAGGGCTGCAGCTCACGAAGACGTCATTCCCGGGGACGGATACGCCGCCCTCGAACGCTTCATGGCCGCCCCAGACTTCCATGCAGGCAATGCGGCGAGATTCGGGAGTCGGAGCGGTCATACGCCCTGCCGGATCATCAGTTGCGCCTCGCGGACTTGATGGCCTGAAGAAGGCCTTCGGGAGCACGTCCCTGCGCGGATGAGTCGGAAGGCGTCAATGCCAGTCTGCCCAACGCGACCGTCTTCCTGTACGCGTCCAGATAGTTCACGCAGGAGGGGCAGACCGACAGGTGCCGATCGAACTCGTGACGTTGCTCCTCCGTCAGGCGGCCTTCGAGGTAGTCCGCGAGGAATCCGATCAGTTCGCGGCAGGTGATGTAGTCGTTCTGGATCACGGAGTGTCCCCTGCGAAGTAAGGATCAAGAAGCGCCTTGAGCGCCTGCCGGGCACGGTGGAGTCGCGTGCGCACCGTGTCGAGCGTGACCTCCAGAACTGCTGCCGTCTCTTCTGTGTCGAGCCCCTCGACATCTCGGAGCACCAGCACGACTCGGTATTGCTCGGGCAGTTCGGAAATGCGGCTGCGGACCAGTTCGCACATTTCCGCCTTTTCGATGCCGCCCTCGGCTATCTCGTGCCACCTCTTCTGGGGTTTTTTCTGATGCCCGTCGGGAAGGTACTCAGGAAGCAGGGAATCGATGCTCGTTTCGGGTCTCCGGCGCCTGCTGCGCAGTTTCATGAGACACGCGTTGACCGTGATCTGATGGAGCCAGGTTGTCAGCTTGGAGCGGCCGTCGAACCCGGGAAGGTTCTTGAACGCGTTGAGAAAGGCGTCCTGCACGGCATCCTCGGCGTCGGCCTCCGACGGCATCATCTTGCGCGCGAGGGAAAGAAGACGGGGCGTTGCCAGATCCACAAGTTCATCGAATGCGGCTTCGTCATTCGAGCGCAGGCGTGCGAGCAGCCCGGCGTCGTCATAGTCGGCGGTGGCGGTGGCCCCGTTCATGTGTGGGAGCGTACCCGGCATGTCAGGGGTGAGATGCCGCGGTTTGCGGAATGTGACACTGGTCTCGGGCTCAGTTTGGCGGAGTACTTCTCTTCGCCAAAAACGCGATGAACCTCCCGCCGGGGGCTGTCACGGACCGGGAACCCCGGCATCGCACCCCCGGTTCAATATCTCTCTGAAAAAGGATCTCAACGTGAAGAATGTCCGCCGGCTCGGTCTTGTGGGTGCGTTGGTTGCCGCCTCCGTTGCTTATGCCGCCGGTTTGGCACCGCAGAACGGGCCATCGGCCGCAGATATCCGGGCTGTCGTCAAGCCCATCTCAGGGGGCGGTGCATTCTCTCCCAAAGATGGCAGCGGAAAGTACCTCGCGCTGCAGTTTCTTCCGGCTTCCAGCGATGATGAGTCGACGAGTGCATTGGTCAAGGACTACGCAGCCAACCTGCCCAAGCTGGCCGGGCTCCGAACGGTCTTTGTCTTCTCCAAGGCTCCGGCAAAGGTCACTGGAGACGCGTCGGAGTCGATGGTCTACATCGACGAGGGCGGCGGACTCTTTTCCGAGCTTGGATTGAGTGCTTCTTCCGCGGCGCTGGTGGTCTTTGACCCGGAAGGACGGGAGTCGTTCCGGTGGACCGGCGACGGCCCGCAGAAGCGACTGCCCTACTCCGAATTCGAGGCTCGGTTCACCGCAGAGACACAGTCGCCCGCGCTCAAGGACTACAACCTTCCCAAGGGTTCCCGACTGGCGATCGAGGGTTATGACCCGGTCTCCTATTTCGCGGGGCGCCCGGTCAAGGGCGATCCCAAGTTCAGCTCGACCTGGCGCGGCGTGATGTACCAGTTTGCCGATGCCGCCAACCGCGACAAGTTCAACGCGAATCCCGACGCGTTCACGCCGACGTACGGCGGCTGGTGCGCCACCGCGATGGCCTACAAGGCGAGCAAGGTCGAAATCGATCCCACCAACTTCAAAGTCAAAGACGGCCGGCTCCACCTCTTCTACAAGGACTTTTTCTCGGATGCACTCAAGGAATGGAACAAGCACGAGACCGAATGGGAGCCCAAGGCGGACACAAACTGGAAGAAGATCAGCGGCGAGCAGCCCCACGCCGGAACAAAGTAAGAAGTTGGACCCATTCGCTCCGGAGAGCAGCACGATGACCGTTACACCCTCCATGCAAGCCGGGGAACGCAGAATCGCCCGTGTTTCTGCGTGGATACTTCAACTACTCGTCGCGGCGATTCTCTTCCAGACGCTTTTCTTCAAATTCTCCGGAGCGGAGGAGAGCAGGTACATCTTCACGAAGGTGGGTGCTGAGCCGGTGGGCCGATATGCGAGCGCGGTCGCCGAACTGCTCGCAGTGATTCTGCTCCTGGTCCCGCGCTTTGCGGTGTACGGAGCGGCATTGAGCCTTGTCGTGATCTCCGGGGCGATCGGCGCCCATCTGACCCGGCTTGGCATCGTGGTTCGGGGAGACGGTGGGCTTCTCTTCGGTCTAGCGCTGGTCGTCTTCTTCGGGTCCGCCGCCATCCTTGTGCTTCGAAGAAAGCAGATTCCATTCATCGGCGAGCGCTTTGGGGCCTCAACGGACGCTCAAAGCCCGGCCCGCACAACGCCGCACTACGATCGTGAAGTCGTATGAAGCCAGCGCGCGTGCTGATCACGGCAGGACCGACGTACGAACCGATCGATGCGGTGCGATTTATCGGCAACCGCTCTTCGGGCCGCATGGGAAGCGCAATCGCCGACGCCGCCGCCGGGCGGAGTCTGGACGTCACGCTCCTGCTTGGGCCCGGCGCGATCGAACCCGCCAATACCGCGGTGCGTGTCATCCGGTTTCGGACGTGTGCGGACCTTCAGGCCCTGCTCCGGACGCATGCGCCCCGGGCGGACGCTCTCATTATGGCCGCGGCCGTTGCGGACTATCGCCCCAAGCCCAATCCGCTTATGTCGGGCGGCAAGTTCCGGCGGACGGACAAGCCACTGACGCTCGAACTGGAACCAACGCCCGATCTTCTTTCTGAAGTGGCGGCGTCACGCAGACAAGACCAGCTCTTTGTCGGCTTTGCCCTGGAGCCACGCGCCGATCTTCTGGAATCCGCCCAGCGAAAGCTGACGAAAAAGAAGGTCGATATCGTGGTCGCAAACCCCCTCGAAACCATGGATGCAGACACGGTCGAAGCAACGTTGCTCTTCCGCGACGGCCGGAGGCTCGAAACCAGCGGCAAGCTCTCCAAACAGGCGTTCGCGGGCTGGCTGCTCGATGTGATCGTGCCGATGATGCCGGCGGCGAAGGAGCAAGCCGCCGCAGCGCGAACCTGCTAGTTGCCTCCCTTTTTCCCGAAGTGTTCTTCCATCCATCGCGTGCGAGCTTCGCGCAGTGAATCCCAGTTGAGCGCCACGCCCGTTCCCTTCTGGCGTTCGGCCTCGGCCCGCGTTGAGAATGCGGCGATCCCCGAGGACATCGGCGTTTGAAAGCGATCGCCCGCGCCGAAGACGTACCACGCGGCTTGCCCCGGTATCCATCGGCCGCTCTGCTGATCGTGGACGAAGACTCCCTGCACCACGTCGTTCTTTCCCTCATCCCGCTGGTAATCGAGCAGGCAGCCGAGGTCGTCAAAGAGCAGATCCTGCGGTCCGCTCGCGGCCTGGATCCGCAGGGCGCACGCACTTTTCTCATCCTCGATGGTCATGCCGCACGCGCTGCACGCATCGCGGCGGAGCGTCAGCCCGGGCGGGGAATCCGCGCGGTCGCAGCCAGACTGAAAGAGGCAGACGCTCCCGCTCAGAGCAGCCAGAAGCGCTGTTCCAAGGGTCGCGGATGGGCGGCCGATACTCATGCGCGGTGATCCCCTTGAGTGCGATGCCGCCATCCAAGAAACGCGACCGGCAAACCGGTTGATCCGCGAGTCGCAAGATCCGCCGCCGCCTCTCCAAGCACCGGAGCAAACTTGAATCCGTGCCCCGAGCAGGCCGAAACAACCACAACATTCGCGTGCTTCGGATGCCTGTCCAGCAGGAAGTGACCGTCGGCTGTGTTCGTGTACATGCAGACTGCAGAGTGGAGGACCTCTGCGGGATCATGGATGGCCGCCGGGATTCTCTCCCGGAGAAACTGCGCGAGCTCTTCGAGTTCGGCGGGTCTCGCCGCGCGATCGAGCGTCAGGGGCGTTGCCGGTTCTCCGGCTTTATGCAACGCGACTTTGAAGCCCGGCCCCCCGGGGGCCGGGCCCGCTGACTCGGGGGCCAACATCGGAAAGCCGTAGTGGGCCGATCCATCCGGGCGGCTGATCGCCCACGCCGGCATGCGGGGTGAATACAGGGCCTGCGGATCACGAGGCCTGAACCACGCGAGCACCTGGCGGGTCACAGAAAGCGCCGAACCGAGCTCGGGCACAAGCCAGGGCATCCACGCGCCCGCGCAGATCACAAGCGATCGGCCGCGAAGAGAACGCGTGCTGCTCCGCACATGAATCCCGCCGGAGCCTGCCTCCCACGAAATGACTTCCTCATTCACCAGTGTGAGAGCGCCGAGCGACCGAGCGCGACGGAGGGACTCCGCAACCGCGTTCTCGGGAAACAGGACGCCGGTGGTCGGTTCGAAGAACGCCACCTCGTCGGGATGGATGGGCAGCTGCGGATAACGCGCCAAAGACTCCCTTGGCTCGAGCAGTTCGTGCCTGAGCCCGTGCGTTCTCGCGCTCGCGAGCGACCCCGCGACGAACGGGCTCTCCGGCGTTCCGATGTACAGCCCGCCGGTCTCACGGAAAATCGGCCCGCCGGCACCCGCCTGCAGCTCTTTCCAAAGCTCGTACGACCGCCTCAGCAGCGGCACGTAGTCGGGGTGTTCGAAGTAGCAAAGCCGTATGAGGCGCGAGGCGCCGTGCGAAGACCCAAGGTTGTGGGGCGGATCAAACCGGTCGATCCCGATGCACCGGACGCCGCGCGACGCAAGAGCAAGGAGCGTGGCCGATCCCGCCGCCCCGAGTCCGACCACGATGACCTCTGCTTCGTCCCGCACGACCGATCGTACCTGTCGCGCCGGCCCCGGTCGCGAGTGCTTCTCTGGTACTCTGACCGATGCAAGAAGCAGCCATGATTCCCGCCAACTACGCCATACGCCAGGTCCTCCCGAGCGACTTCGAGCAGATCATCCGATTGTGCAGGCTCGTCTATCCGACCGAGCAGCCTTACACGCTCGAAGAGCTGTCGGATCACGTGCGGGTGTTCCCGCAGGGCCAGTTCGCGGCGGTCGAGACCGGCGCCGGAGTGCTCGCCGGGGTGCATTTCACGCTCCGCCTGCATATGCGGGCCTTCCATCTGAACGACTCCTGGGATGTGTTTACGGACGGTGGGACATTTCTCGATCACGACCCCACGGGCCCGACCCTGTACGGAGCGGACATCATGGTCAGCCCGGCCCACCAGCACCACGGCCTGGCGCGGGCCCTGACCGAAAGCGCCCGGCGCCTCGTGGTGCAGGATCGGCTGTGGCGCATGGTCGGCGCGAGCCGCCTGCCCGGCTTTCACAAGGTCAGCGCCACCACGTCCATCGGGCAGTATGTCAGCGATGTGATCGCAGGAAAACTCTTTGACCCGGTGCTCAGCATTCACATCAAGGACGGATGGTCTCCGGTCCGTCCGATCCACGGCTATCTGCAGCACGACCCCGAGAGCGCGGGCTGGGCCGAGATCATCCAGTGGGTTAATCCGGACCATCCGCCCCCGCCCGGTGCGGCGCTGGGCGATTCGCGGCTGGACTGAGCGACCCGCGCACTCATGAAAGCAAAGGGAATGCAAGCGGAGGGGAGGAGATTCGAACTCCTGATGAGGACAAGCCCCATGGCAGATTTCAAGTCTGCTGCTTTCAACCGCTCAGCCACCCCTCCAGGGTGTGCCGATTTTAGCCGGGGCCTTGGGCACATTCGATCAGGAGGCCGGCCAAAGCCCGCGCGTTTTCAGGAACTCGATGAACGCGGCGCGGTACTTGGCCTCGTCTTTGCCCGGCAGGTCGTTGTGATCGCAGTCCAGTGTCACAAGAACCGCGTCCGGCCGTACTTTGCCGAGCGACTGCGCGTGCGCGAACGGAATGATGCGGTCGTGCGTGCCGTGAACGAGCATTACCGGGCACATGATCCGCGCCAGCGCTTCGTCATTGCGGAACGGGTGCCTCACAAGCCAGCGCGGCACGTGATAGCCATCCGCCATCGAAGCCAGTGACGTGAAGGTGCATTCGAGAATCAGCGCGGCGGGCTTGACCAGCAGCGCGACGCCGCACGCCACGCCCCCTCCCAGCGATCGACCCAGCAGCACGAGCTTGGTCCTGTCGACTTCGGGTCTCTGGAGCGCAAGTTCCACGATGGCGGCAGAATCCGCAACGATCGCCCGCTCCGACGGCTCGCCTTCGGAGCGCCCGTAGCCGCGAAACTCCGGGAGCAGAACGTTCAGGCCTTCCTTCTGACAGGTTTCGGCCATCCAGGACCAGTTCTCGATGTAGTCGGCGTTGCCGTGGAAGCACACCAGCAGCGGCCCCGGCCTCTCGGCGCTGCGCCCTGCGCCCCGGAAATACCACGCCTCGATCTGTCTTCCATCAGGAGCCCGGTACCAGATGCGCTCGCCGGTGGGGGGCAGGTCGCGTCCGGACATTCTGCCGGCCGCACGCGCGAAGATCATCGAATCCTGCGTCCACCAGAGGGCGCCCGCGATCAGCAGATAGGCCGCGATCGCCAGCGACAGGAGCGAGAGCCCGAACTTCCAGATCGTCCCGGCCAGTGTGCGTGTCCGTTTCATGCCCTGGGTCATGCTTCCCGCCGCGACAGCCGTCAGAGCCCGCGCACGATGCGCTGCACTTCCTTGAACCACGCGAAGTTCGGTTCCCAGGGCCAGGGATGCCCCGGTTCATCGCCCTTGCCAACGTCCTTGGATCCAAACCACCATCCGCCCCAGAGGATCGCGCTGTCGCACCGCTCGCGCACCGTATCGAGAATGGTTCCAAAGTAGGGGATCATCGTGTTGCGGAACTTCGGGTCCGAATGGTGGTAGTGGGGGCAGATGAAGGGGATGACGGGCTTGCCGTACTTGTACGCCTCTTCGATATTCGCCAGGGCGAACTTGAGCCAGCCCTTCTCGTCGTCGTAAAACGCGTAAAGCGACGGGTTCACCACGTCCATCTCGTCGGCGATCAGCGAGTTGAACCGGTTGCTTCCCTGCCAGGCCAGCATTTTGTCTTCCGTCGGGGAAACCGGAGTCCAGTAGTCGGCGTTGGGGCACATCGCGTAGGTGCCGACCTTCGCACGCGGGTTTTTCTTCTCCTTGCGGGCGGCACGGAACGCCGCGATCCGCTGGGCGTGCCCCTGCGCGACGCACTCCGCAGACTGGATACGCACGTCGCCGCACAGCGCCTCAAAGTCGACGATCAGCAGGTCCGAGGCCTGCTCGCTCGCCCACTTGCCCACCGCGACCGAATCAAACGGCCCGCGCGAATACCAGGAGCACGGAGTCAGCCCTTCCAGGGTCATGTCGGGCTGACCCTTGAAACTCAGCAGGTTGTAGAGCTTGAAAGCCATAAGCATCTCAAGCATAACACGTGCGGCCCGGCGGCAGGCGGGGGCGCAGCTCGAGGCTCAATAAGCGCGGAGCTGCTCAAAGTGCCGGACATGCACTCCATCGTTCAGCGACTGTCCTCAGGGGCTCTTCCATCCCTGCGCGATCGGCATCCGCCGGCCCGATCCGAACGCCACGCCCGTGACTTTCAGCCCGGTCGCCGCCTGCTTGCGCTTGTACTCCGAAAGGTCCGTCAGCCGCACGATCCGTCGGACGGTCGCATCGTCAAAGCCCGGTCTGCCGGCGCACTCGCGGATGATCTCCCCGGCGCTCTGGCGCTTCTCGACGTATCGGTGGAGGATCTCGTCCAGCACGTCGTACGGCGGCAGCGAGTCCTGGTCGGTCTGATTCGGGCGGAGCTCCGCGCTCGGGGGCTTGTCGATGCTGCCCGGCGGGATCGGCGCCCCGGAGAACCCGCAGACCGCAAAGTGACTGTTCATCCAGCGCGCCAGCCGGTACACCCAGTTCTTCGTCAGATCGCAGAGAACCGCCAGCCCGCCGTTCATGTCGCCGTAGAGCGTGCAGTACCCAACCGCCAGTTCACTCTTGTTCCCGGTCGTCAGGACGATCGCCCCGGTCCGGTTTGAAAGCGCCATCAGGATCGTCCCGCGGAGTCGGGACTGCAGGTTCTCCTCGGCCAGGTCCGGCAGTTTTTCGCCCAGCCGGCTTGCCTCGATCGCGGTCAACGCAGGGTCGATCGTCCGCACCGCCCCCTCGAACACATCCTTGAGCGCCACCGTGATGCACCTCATACCCAGTCTGCGGGCAAGATCATGCGCATCGCTCTTGCTGTGTTCGCTCGAATATGGACCCGGCAACGCCACGCCCAGCACGTTCGCCGGCCCGAGGGCGGCACACGCGATCGCCGCCGTCACGGCGCTGTCGATCCCGCCCGAAAGTCCCAGCAGGGCGCTCTTGAAGCCGGTCTTGCGGCAATAGTCCCGCACACCCACAACAAGCGCACGGAACAGGTGCTCTTCTTCATCGCGGCTGGAAGCCGGATCCGTGACCGCCCGCCCGTCGCCCGGCGCGTCGAAGTACGTGATCGCGTCTTCAAACCCCGGCCCCGCGGCGATCAACTCCCCGCTCGCGGAAAAGGCCGCGGCATGCCCGTCGAAAATCAGTTCGTCGTCCCCGCCCACCTGGTTGACGCTCGCGACGCACACCCCGTGCGTGACCGCGTGCTTCTTCAGAATCGCCCGGTGACGCGAGCCCTTGCCCAGCACAAACGGACTCGCAGAGGCCGACAGGATCACCTTCGCGCCGGCCTTGACGACAGCCGCGACAGGATCCGAAGCATTGGTGTACTTCGACGCAAACCCCGCGTCTTCACCCTTCCAGAGATCCTCGCAGATCGTCAGCCCGACGCGCACCGGACCCGCATCGCCACGTCCCTGCATGTCGATCACAACTGTCCGATCTCCCGGCGTGAAATACCTGTCTTCATCGAAGATGTCATACGTCGGCAGCAGGCGCTTGTCGTAGTAATCGATCATCTTGCCGTCGCGGTAGGCGAGCAGCGAATTGGCGATGCCTCCCGAATCGGCCGGCAGCGGGCAGCCAAACACGATCGTAATTCCCGCCGAGTGTCCCTCGCCCAGTTCCTTCGCGGCGCTCGTGCAGGCCTTCAAAAATCCTCCCTGCAGGAGCAGGTCGCGCGGCGGATAGCCGCACAGCGCAAGTTCCGGGAAGAGAGCACAGTCCGCTCCGGCGCTCCGGGCCTGGGCGATCATGCCAGCCATCGCGGCGGCATTCCCCGTTATGTCGCCGACCGTCGGATTGAACTGACAAAGCGCGAATCGCATCCCGCAATCCTAGTGATTCTGCGGCAGTCTCTCACTCTCCCGGGTGTGCCGCCTGCTCATTTGTTCCCCGCCGGCTGAACGGGCGAATCTTGCCGTGGCACGAACATCCTGTGCATGCCAAGCCGCAGCACGCCAAGCAACGAGCATCCCGCGTTGACAACCGCCTCGCTCGCCAGCACCAGCAGGGCGACGCCGGCCATCGCGGGGGCGTTCGCAAGCCCCAGCATCGTCGCCGCACCCACGATCGCCGCCTCGCGTGTACCGACCATTCCCGCCGGGCTGATCACGCCCACCACAAAGTGCATGGAAGCGAGCAGCACGCACGTATCCGGCGCGATCGGCGTTCCCACGATCGTCCCCGCCAGGTAAAACCGCCCCGCCTGGCTCGCCATATCCATCAGTCGCACACCGACAAGCATCGCCACCCGCCGCGGCGAGGCGAGAATATCCAGGCCCCCGTGCGCCGTGCGCACGAACTTCTCCCGCACCAGCTTGCGGCCCCAGGCGCCCCCCAAGCGATCGGCAAACCGCCTCAGGAGCGCCATGCCCCGCGTCCCGTGGAAATACCACGCCAGCGCGCACACGAAGCAATAGCCCCAAAGCCCCGTCGCGAGAGCAATCGCCACCCACTTCGCGTTAATCTCCCGCACCGTCAGGGACGCAGCGAACAGCGGCCCGATTGTGAGCAGCATCACGATCGAAACCGCCCCAAACCACGCCCCGATCAGCGCGACCGGCACCCGGTCTCTGCGGTTGTGGACGAGAATGCGAAAAAGCATCCCCGCCTTGAACGGCACATAGCCGAGCAGCGTCGCGATCGCGTTGGTCGCCTGCACATCCCAGAAATCAAGCTTCCGCAGCGGGCGCAGAGAAAGAAAGAAACTGAGGCCCGAGCACAGCAGCACCATCGCGCTCATGCCAAAGAGCAGCGCGATCCGGTGGGCCGGCGCGTCCTTCAGCGCCGCAAGCTGCTTCTGATTCTCCGGGCTGAAAGCCTGCCGGATGCACCAGATCAGCAGCGCCACGCCGATCAGAAAGCCGATCACCTGGACGGCAATCTTCAAGGCGCCGGGCTTCTGCTGGTTCTCGATGCTCAAGGTTTGGACGCCTTCGGGTCGATCGGCCTGACGATCAGGGGGAGATCATTGCCGCCGTCGGTTACCCGCGTTCCCCGGCGGATCCAGTCGCCGATCAAAGACATCCCGAGCCTTGAGTCGTACCACCGGGCCGAGATCAGGCGGTCGAGTTCGGATTGGTTCACAAGCACCGCCCCGATGCCCTGCGCGAGAAGCGCCCGCGAAACTTCGCCGGAGTCGGGCCCGTCCTTGGTCCACGTCGCATGGCTCATCGCTTCTCCGAGCGGCGAGCGGTCCCACGTCGTGTGATAGACCAGCGGCCCGGTGATGTAGAACGGAGTCGAATCTCCCAGCAAATAGAGCGTCTCACCGGGCGTCACCGGCGCACGCTCGCCCTCCCGCAAGTCCCGCCTGACCAGCGCTTCAGGTCCGGCCGCGAGAAGTGCGTTGGGCGTCCCCCCACGCTCCGACCAGAAGGTATCGAGCGACCGGACGGCAATGAAAGCGATCGCCAGCGCCGCCGCGATCCCGATCGTTTTCACTCGCGCGGCCCCGGCCGCAAGCCCCACCAGCACCGCCCCCGTGACCGCGAGCGGCAGCAAAAACCTTGATTGCACATGCGTGAGCGTCAGCCACGCGCCAAGCTGCAAGAGGAGCATGCCTGTCAGCAGCACCGAAGCCCTGTGCGTCGTACGCATCACCGCACCGGCCGCGGCAGCAGCGCCGACCAGCAGGAAGAAAATGCTCCATTGGGGATGCATCAGCCCCCTGTGCCTTGGGCCGGCCGGATCGGTCGGGTCTGCACGCACAAGCAGCGCCAGCCTGTCCTTCCAGGGGCCGTCAAAGTGGTGGGCGCCGGCGAATCGCTTGTACTGCTCCGCCGTCCAGTGCGCGGCACCAAACCACTCGTGCGCATAGGGAAACACCGGGTTCCCGCACGCAAGCCAGTTTCGCAGCAGCCACGGCGCCAACGCCGCCGCGCCCGCCAGCACCGTCCCCGAGAACATCTTCAACCATTCCCGCGCGGGGCAGACGCAAAGGAGCGCTAGCCCGACGGCCGGCGCGCCCAGCACAAGCGCCGTCGGTTTCACGCCGCACGCAACCCCGACAAGCCAGCCCGCCAGCATGCCCCGCGTTGTCGGCTTGAGCCCCTGCTCGGCGCATACAAGCAGAGCGCCCGCGATCAGCGCACACATCGCCATCTCGTTGTACGCGAGCGATCCCGTCACGATCACCCACGGCACGCACAAAAATGCCGCGGCGCTCAGCACGCCGCACTTTGTCGCCGCCTGCACTTCCCCCCGACGCGCCCATGCCGCCGCCGCCGCTCCCACAGCCCAGGCGCCCATCCCCGCCATCCCAGCGTGCAGCAACTGGCACGAGATCACCCGCCACCCATCGTCGACCAGCATCCCGCTCACGCCCTGGGGAGAAGTTCGCGGCGCGAAAGTCACAAGCTGGATGGTCAAAAACGCGCTTTCGACATAGGAAGGCAGATACGAATACACATTGTGCTCAACCGGCCAAAGGCGATGCATTTCCAGCCACTCGCGGGGCAGCTGGAGGTGATAGCTCAGCGCATCAAACCCGCCGAACTCACTCGCCCAGAGAACGCCCGGCGGCTGACAGGCGCCGACCAGAAGCACCGCCGCGGCCAGCGTCATCGCAAGAAGCCCGATCACCTGTGCTGCGCAGGCTTTTTCCTGCGTCCAGCGCATCCGGGCGACAGTCCTGAAAAACAGCACAAGCCCGAACGCCACCCACGCAATCGACACCAGATTCCAGGCGATTCCCGGCAGCCAGGGCCCGCACAGGTTGATCAGGTGGCAGGCCGTCAGCTGCAGCGAGAGCCCGAAGGCTCCCTGCAAAGCGAGGCCGGGCCGCTCCGGCAGGAGAGGTGTGAGCAGTCGCCCGAGTCCGATCGCCGAGCAAAGAAACAGTGCCGGAGGCCAGCCGGCCCTGCAAATCCAGTAGAGCGCCTGCAGTCCCGCGACCCCCGGCGTCAAAGGCCCGCCGATCGCCGCAACCGCAAAAATCAGGCCGGTGAGCACCGTGGCGCCGACCGCCCCGATCATCCGCCAGTCTGAGAGTCCGGATATTGAAGTGCTTTCCTTGTCCATGCCGGTCGGGCGTAGGATAATCCAAATGGCGCTCGCCAAGCTCTCTTCTCTCGAAGAACCCTCGATCATCGAACCGGTCTGCGCCGTCTTTCGACGCACTCTCAAGGGGGCCGGCCTCAAGTACACGCTCGAGCGGGCCCAGATCCTCGACGCCGTGATGCGTTACTCCGGGCTCTTTCACGCCGACGAACTCATCCAGTCGCTCAAGGGCGAAGGCTTTCGCGTTTCCAAGGCGACCGTCTACCGCACGCTGAAACTGATGCAGGAAGCCGGCATCATCCAGCGCTCGCTCTTTGATGATGACGACGCCGGACGCTACCACGTGGTGTTCGGCACCTCCGCATGCGACCTGCTCGTCCGCACCGACAGCGGCGAGACGCAGACCATCGAAATCCCCGAGCTCCGCGCCCTCTGCGAGAAAATCTGCAAAGACCGCGGCCTCCAGCTCCAGGGACACCGGCTCCAGGTCTTCGCGAAATGATCGCCGACAAAGTCCGCCGAGGCCTCACTTGGCCTGCGGAAGATCCAGGATCCCGATCTTCTCGACGCCGATCCTCGCGCACTCAGAGTGCACATTGACCACGGCTTCATACGGAACGGCCTCGCGCGGCCGCACCACGACCGCGACATCCTTCGCCGATCGGTCCTTGGTCAGGTCGGTCAGCCACTGCGGCAGGAGCGAGATCGGCGCATCCACCAGGGTCGGTATCTTGGCCTGCGATCGCGTGGTCACCACCGTATTCCCGTCCTTCATGGACAGCAGCAGTTCCACCCGCGTCAATTCCTGCGGCACGGCCACCGTCGTTGGCTTGCTCGGCGGGAGCGCCGTTTTCAGCAGCCACTCCGGCCCCAGAACGCTGGCGCTCGCCATGAAGAAGACCAAGATGACCATCACCACGTCCACCATCGGCGTCATGTTGGGCGCATAAGAAGCGTCGTGGATTGCGGCCGCGTTCCTCCGGCGAAAAGCGTGCGCTCGGCTCATGGCTTGGCCGCCTTTCCGCCCTTGGCCGCGACAAGCTTCACCGAGAGCAGACCCGCATCGCGGCAGGCCATCAGCACCGGCGCAACCTTCCCGTACTCAAGAGCACGATCCGCACGGATCTGCACTTCCGCGTCCGGGGTCAAAAGAGCCTGATCCTTCAGGATCTTCGGCAGCGCACTGGTCAGGATCCGCTGCTCGCCCAGAAGCAGGATCGGCTCGGGCTCCTTCGGGTCCGTCGCGATATTGATCACGATCGGCGCCGACTTCTCCGGCTGGCGACCCGTCGTCGATGTCGGCAGGTTCACATTGCTCGACCGCCCCGCCGCCAGGTGGCCCACCATCAGGTAAAAGATGATGAGGCACATCACAACGTCGATGAGCGGCGTCACGTTCACGTGCGCCGCATGACCGCCGGTTGTGTGCCGCCGAATCTTCACCGATCAGCCTCGCTTCTCATGCAAACACGGGGTATCCGCGACCGAACGCTCAGACCTGCGCCGCAACTCTCGACACAGGCTTGGCCTCCGCCAGCCGTGATTCGATCATCTCCGGGGTATCGTCCGTCGCCGGCAGCATCTCGATGAGCTGCGAGCAGACCAGCATCGCCCGCGTGCAGATACGGTCCACGATCGACCGGTAGAAGCCGAAAACAAACAGGCAAGGGATCGCCAGCGTCAGGCCCAGCAGGGTGTGGAAGAGCGCTTTGCTGATGCCCTGCGACAGGTCGCCCGGTCCCGCCTGCCCGCCCGACTCTCCCAGCGATGTAAACGCCAGGATCATGCCCCACACCGTGCCCGCCAGTCCGATCAGAGGTCCCAAGTTGCCGACCACGTTCAGCGGTTCGATCGCGCGGAACCACCGCGCCACTTCCTCGCTGGCGGCGATCTCCGCCGTCTCCCTCATGCCCACCCGATCCTGCTTTCTTCCGCTCTCGAGCACCTGCCGGAGCACCCGCGAAGGAAAGCTCTCATCATTCTTGATAAACGCCCGCAGGTCTTCCTCGCGCCCGGCCTTCACAAGGTCGTTGATGCGGCTCACGCTCGCCTCCGGCAGGATCTTCGCCTGCCGAACATCGATGATGCACCGCACGATGATCGCGACCGCCACCAGCGATCCCACCAGCAGGAGCACCGTAAAGCCGTCGAAAGACTGCACGAACAGGCCCCACAGCCCGCCCCCGCCCGTCGCTCCAAGCGTCAGCCCGCACGAAAGAGAGTCTTGCATCATGGCTTTATCTTAGAAACACAACCGGGCCTCATCGTGCCCTTTTCCCCGCCTTTTCACGTGCCGTTTCAGGGGGCTCCCGCCCGCCTCAATCCGGCCCTTTGTCCCCGTCCACCCGAAAGTCGTCCTCTTCCGCCTTGCGCGTGAGCTTGTAACTGCCGCTGAACCAGCGGTACAAGTCCGCCATCCGCTCGCGTTCACCCGCAAACGGATACGTGGCGCTCGTCGGACTCACCCAGGCGCCGCTCACGGCGCAGCGGATCGGTTCGCGCTCGGCAAGCTCTGTCATGCCAGGCCGCCCGTCCCATTCAGCGGGCAACTCAAGTTCGATCTGCCGCGACGTCTCACCCGAATGCCCGATCCGTACCCTCGCCGCACTCCCGCTCACAATCCCCGGCACGCGCTCCGGCCACTCGATCACAAGCACAACACCCTCGCGCACCCTCCCGCCCGTCAGAAACTCGTCGATCCCGAGCGAATCAAGGTCCTCCACCGACCGTAGCCGGTACGCATCCATATGCACAACCCGCGTCACCCCGTCGCATTTCGCCGGATATTCATTCATCAGGACGAAAGTGGGGCTGCTCACCAGCCCCCGTTCAACCCCCAGCGCCGCGCTCAGCCCGCGGACAAACGCAGTCTTTCCCGCTCCCAGATCTCCTTCAAGCAGCACCGCATCTCCGCCCCTCAAGACCGAAGCCAGTCCGGCGGCAAGGGCCGCCGTGTATTCACCGCTCGTGCTCTCTCGGACAAAGACCGCCATGTCTGAATCATTGCCCCCAAACCGGGCATCTCGCGCCGGCATTACCGATGCTCCCACCCCAATCCGCCCGCGTCCATCAGTTTCCCGTCTTCTGCAATGACGCACCCTTCGCCCCGGACCACGACCCCGATCTTTGCAATCGCCACGCCGCTCTCTGTTCGCGCCGGCACGTTTCCCGCCGCGGCAAACAGGAGCTCGTAATCCTCACCATCGCCCGCCGCCCGCTTCCAGTCCCGCACGCCCGGGTTTTTCGGAATGGCGGATGCATCCATTTCCATGCGCACGCCCGAAGCCCGCGCCATCCGGTCCGCATCCCTTCCCAGTCCATCGGACAGATCCATCATCGCGTGCAGGCCGTCGCCGAGCGTCGAAGCAAGCCACGCCGCCTCTTTGAGCCGCGGCTCAAAGGTCAGATGTCTCCCCAGTCCCGTCTCCTGTTCAAAGCTCCCGCCGAGCGAGCCCGTGACGTAAATCCCATCCCCCTCCCGCGCTCCCGACCGCAGCACCGCCCCCCGTACCGGATGCACCCGCCCGATCGCGGTCACCGTCAGCATCAAGGGGTCGTTCGCGCTCGCCAGCGTCGCCGTGTCGCCTCCCACCAGCGGGCATTCCCAATGCTCCGCCCATTCCTTCAGCGCCATGTACAAGGCGTCCGCCTCCGCCTGATCCATCCCCGGCTTCAGCGCCGCCGTCGCAACCATGCACACCGGCGATCCCGCCATCGCCGCGATATCAGAAATCGACCTGGCCGCCGCCTTCCGCGCCACCAGGTCAAGCGAGGTGTTCCGGCGAAAATGCCGTCCCTCGATCACCTGATCCACTGTCAGAAGCAGCCGCTGTTCGCCGATCTGCACGACCGCGCAGTCGTCACCCGGACCCGTTAGCACCTGCCCGAACCGTGCCGGCAGGTCCCGCGATCGCGCCGTCATCATCGCCAGCAGTTCTTCCTCCCGCATGACCGAGAATAGGTCGTTTTCCAATTCGGGTTCGCGCGCCGCGATCCTGAATTCACCCGCCCGGCCGACCTCGCCCCGATCCGCTGTCTTCGCCGTGTTTCAGTTGTCCTTTGCCGAGGCCACAGCTTGCTGCATGCCGTCGAACCCCCGCGGCTCCTCCAGCAGCAAAAACAGCAGGTCGTCCGTGAACGGCGCATTGGCAGTGAGCTCAATGTGATCGCCCGGAAGAAATCGCACGCTCTCCCACCGGATCGGCGTCTCCACCCGCGCCCGCCACGCCCGACCGGTCCGCTCATCCATCAGCGCACTCGCCCGCGTGACTGTCCCGTCTCCGGGCGCAGTTTCGCGGATCCGTACCCGCTCGCCCGAACCGACCGCCAGCACGCTCGGAGTCGGCAGCGTGTCCCCCGCGATCAGGTGGATGTGCGTCGGAGGCCCGCCGGCCATCGGCCGGTCAATCGCCGCATGAAACTGCTTCGCCCGCGCCAGGCACTTGCGCAGATGTTCCCGCGCAATCTCCCGCCGCTCTTCGCGCGTTTCCACGCCCGGCAGCAGCCACTTCAAGTATTCATCCTGCTTCGGATCCAGAAGCCCCCATCCGTACTTCTCCCATGTCGCGGCATCCGTCAGGTCCACCGTTGTACCCGTCTTCTCGTCCACGACCCGTCCCTGCCTTGATCGGGGCAGCAACTGATAGATCGACGGCATCGTCCCCAGCAGCGCCGCCCGGTACGTCGGCGTGATCGGCGAGTACGCCACACCCTCGATCATCTCCTTGAGCGCGAGCACCGACCCTGCGCTCGGCGTCGCCACAATGATCAGCCGATCGACGTACTTCGCCCCCTCCCAGTTGGGTTCCGGAACGCTCCCATCATCCGGCAGCGGATGCGCCCCGTACCGCAGGTAATACAACGCAACCAGCCCACCCATCGAGTGGGCCACAATGTCGACCTTCGCCGGTTTTCCATCACCCCGCGCCGCCCCCGCCAGCTCCGCGGCATTTCTCACCAGTTCGTCCAGCTTTGCCGCGCTCTCCGAAATATCCCGCCGCCAGTCATAGTCAAACTGAAAACACGTGTAGTGCAGCCCCGCATAGTCGATCGGCCCCTCCGACGTCCCCGCCCGCTCCGCCTTTTTCGCAAGGTCGCGATCGACATATCTCCCCGCGGCCAGCGACGCGATGATCCCCTTGTACGGCTCGAGCGCACGCACCCGCAGCAAACCAACGTTCGCATCCAGCGACTCGAGCACCCCGTCCGGAACCACGCCGTCGCGCAGTTCGCCGAGCGTCGCATCCTTTCTCATCGGCAGCGCAAAGGTTCGCGCACCCTCCGGGTAATCCGTGTCTACCGCCCCATACGTAAACGCTCCCCACACGATCCGCCCCGAGTCCTTCTCCTTGAGCGTCGAACCCAGAATCCCCGGGATCACCACCACCGGGTTCCGCTCGTCCCCGATCTTCTGGGCAGATTCCTGGTAGATGGCCTGGAGGTCAGGCCCCCGACCCGTACTCGAAGCGCATCCCGAGAGAACGATCGCGGCGAAAGCCAGCATAAGGAAAGACCGCATCCCGCTGCGATGCCGCGCCCTGCCATCCGTGACCCGCAAATCAGCCAAGCCACCGGCACATTTTCGTCCCATGCCGGTCACGAATCTGCGGCTTCCGTGCCCTGCGTGCCCGGATTCCTGCTATCCCACCAGCTTCCCCGCCACCCGCCTCAGCCACCCCGCAATCAAAAGCCCGCAGGGAAACGCCGCAACCCACCCCACCAGCGCCGCCCGGATCCATCGGGAGAAAAGCCTGCCGTCCAGCCCGAACCACGCGATCGAAAGCACCAGCCCGCAGACCCCCGCGATCGCCAGCGTCAACAGCCCCAGATAGAGCACCTCGCCGCCTCTCTTGCTCAGCATTGCGTGTCTATCGGCTACCCTCCCGTTTATGCCGCAGGCACTCACCGATCAAAGCCCGCCGGACGCTCGTACCAACAATCTCAAGCCAATGGAATCGATCTCCGTCTTCGACATCTTCAAGATCGGTGTCGGCCCCTCGTCGAGCCACACGATGGGCCCCTGGCGTGCCGCGCAGCGATTTCTCAAAGCCGTCGAGGCCCGCGCTCCCCTCGCACGCGTCCGGCGCGTCCGCACCGATCTCTACGGCTCGCTCGCCAAGACCGGAAAGGGCCACGGCACCGATCTCGCCGTCATCCTCGCGCTCGCCGGCGAAGACCCCGTGACCTGCAAGGTCGAAGGTCTCACAGATCGCGTCGAACTCATCAGGACCAACGGGCTGCTCCGGCTCGCAGGCAGCCACCCGATCGACTTCGACTACACGCGCGACATCCTCTTTCACACCAACACCGCGCTCCCGTTTCACGCCAACGGTGTCACCTTCACCGCCGTGCTCGACGATGCATCCATCGTCTCCGAAACCTACTACTCCGTGGGCGGCGGATTCGTCGTGCAGGAAAACGAATCCCCGAGCGGCAGCCACGCCAAGGCCCTCCCCTTCCCCATCGAGCACGCCTCCGAACTGCTCCGCTATTGCCGCGAACAAAGCTCCGACATCCCGGGCATCGTCCTCAAGAATGAACGCACCTGGCGCACCGAACACGAAATCCGCTCCGGCCTTCTCAACATCTGGCACGAGATGCACGCCTGCATCTGGCGCGGCTGCAACACGGACGGCACGCTCCCCGGTGGCCTCAACGTCGTCCGCCGCGCCGCCCGCCTGAGCAGAAAACTCCTCGGCGACGACCGCCCGCGCGATCTCGCCGAATGGACCGGCGCCATTACCGTCAGCACGCGCGACTTCGAAGCCATCCTCAAGTGGGTCAGCGCATTCGCCCTCGCCGTCAATGAAGAAAACGCCTGCTTCGGCCGCGTCGTCACCGCGCCCACCAACGGCGCCGCCGGCGTCATCCCCGCCGTCATGATGTACGCCCGCTGCTTCAAAAACATTTCCGACGAGCACACGCTCGCCTTCATGCTCGCCGCCGGTGAAGTCGGCAGCCTTTTCAAGAAAGGTGCCACCATCTCCGCCGCCATGGGAGGCTGCCAGGCCGAGATCGGAGTTTCCAGCGCCATGGCCGCCGCAGGCCTCACGCAAGTGCTCGGCGGCAGCCCCGGCCAGGTCCTCATGGCCGCCGAGATCGCCATGGAACACCACCTCGGCATGACCTGCGATCCCATCGGCGGCCTCGTGCAGATTCCCTGCATCGAGCGCAACACCATGGGCGCCGTAAAGGCCATCACCGCCGCCAACGTCGCCCTCGAAAGCGACCCCGCCAACGCCAAGGTCTCCCTCGATCAGGTCATCGCCACCATGTGGCAGACCGCCAAGGACATGAGCAACAAGTACAAAGAAACCGCCGAGGGCGGCCTCGCAGTCGCCGTGACAGTCAGCGAATGCTGAAAAGCCTCCGGATTTGCCCCGCACGGCGCCAACGGTTTCCAGCGAAAAAGTAAAACCGGCGATCCCGCCGGTTCTCGCTGCCCGATCAAAGATCTGCACCTGTCTCTGACCCTTTCCGGGGCTTACGGACACACCAAGGCGTCATACGCGACAACGAAGAGCGAGAAGTCCGCATCATCCACGAACCCGTCGTGATTGAGATCGGCCGGACATCCCGGCGCCATCTCCGAAGCGCCGCACTCCAGGATGTCGTACGCCACGACGAAGATCGAGAAATCGGCATCGTCCACCACGCAGTCACCGTTGAGATCGCCGGTGCACACCGAGCGTTGAATCGTCAGCATCTTCCCGACGCCCACGCCAAAGGTCAGGCTGTCGCCGTTGAGAGAATCGGTCCCCCCGTTGAGCAGGTTGATGAACGTGCCGCCCACCCGCGCCAGGTTCTGATTGAGTTGCCCGATCGGCACCAGGGTCACATACACCGCATCTCCCAGCACCGTGATTCCCCACGGGTGCCCGCCGTCCACGAACCGCGCGTCGTTCGCCCATCCATACGTCCGCAGCCCCGCCGCGAACTGATACCCGCCGATGCCCATCGAAAACGTCTGGAACTGCGAGCTCGCGTTGTAGTTGAGATAGAGCAGCGCCCGGTACTTCGTCTTGTCATACGTGATCCCCGGCACATCCGTGTCCAGCATCAGCAATCCCGCCACCGTATTCGGCGGCAGCGTCGCCGGGTTCACAATCGAGCTCGCCGTCACGTTCGGAATCACTCCCGCGATCGCCGCCCCGCCCGAAAGCCCCGCGATATACGGCACCGTCGTTCCGCCATTGATAAACGGCGAAGCGCCCTGCGCTTCGGGCACCATTCCCGGCAAAGTCAGCAGCGGGCCGTTGTCCTGTGCGAGATTGGCGCTGATCGTCCCCGTTTTCATGTGGCTGTACGAAACAATCGCGCGTCCCGAGTCAGAGCGCCCGAGCCCAAGGCCGTTGGTGCCGCCCGAAACCTTGTACGTGCCCGAAACATTCAGCTCCGTCGCCGAAAAGAAGATCGTGCCGCCCGAACCGCCGGTTCCAAGACCGCCCGCGCCTCCGTTTCCACCATTTCCGCTCACGCCGCCGTGACCCCCTCTCCCGCCCGCGCCGCCATCGCCCGCAGGGCTGTTGACGTGCTGGCCGGGCGAACCCGCGCCGCCGTTGTAACCACCCAGGCCCGCGGTGCCGGGCAAGCCGGCGATGCGCGAAGCGGCCGCCGATTGTCCCTGCGCGTCGAAGTTGCCCGAAGAAATGGTGAGCCGACCGAGCGCGGTGATTTCGATCGCGCCGCCACCGGCACCACCGTAATTCCCATTTCCGCCGGCGCCGCCGTTTCCTCCCGGCTGACCACCGCCCCCCGTGCCTCCATCGCCGCCATCGCCGCCATCTTCACAATTGGTCGAACCGCCACCGCCTCCGGCACCTCCCGATGACCCGCCCTCTCCGCCATTTCCGGGCGCGCCGCCGCCTCCGCCGGCACCACTTCCACCTCCGTTTCCGGAAATAAGAATCGGGTAGAGCGAGAGGTTCAGCGGGTTTCGCGCGAGCGCGGCGTCGCCGCCTTGGCCGCCGCTGGCGGACGGGTTCTGGTCCGGGCCGGCACGTCCGGCTTCTCCATCGGCCCCATTGGTGCCGCTAAAAATGCCGCCGTTTCCACCCTGACCGCCGCTCGGGTAGTCCACCATCTCCACCCGGCTCGTGATGGGAGCGGGCGAGCCCGCGCCGCCGCCGGTTCCGAAACCGCCGAGCTGGCTGTTCTGATTGATCCCAAGGCCACCGTTGCTTCCCGGGTTGCCGGATGTGCCCGGTAGCGCATCTTCGGCGCCGGAATTGGGCGAGCCATTGTGCCCGTCCCCTCCATTGCTGATGTAGAGGCAAGAGTGTGACTTCCCGCCCCAGCCGCCCCAAGCGGAGTGGAAGTAGCCGTCGCCTTTCCGCCCCGGGGTTGACGCGCCGCCAGTCCCCGGCAATCCCGCGCCGCCAGCGCCAGCCGTGCCGGCAAAGACGTTCAGTCCGCCCGGGAACTCCGCGTCGTTGCCGAAGACAACCCGCACCGGATACGGCGAGCCCGTCACCTGAAGCTGAACCGTCGTGCCGGCATCAAACCGAACATCACCCTTGATGTAGAAAGTCACCGTCCTGGCAACGTCATCCCGCACAGCACGGAACGGGACGCCGAAGAAGCTCGTGGCGCTGCCCCCCATCTTGAGCCCATTGCCGTCAACCAGACACACAAAGGTGCCGGCACTTGCAGGTGCGGCCAGTCCAGAAGCCAGCGAAAGAGCCAGAAAGAGCGAGCGGGTCCGGTGCATGTGATTCCCCTTGAACAAACAGACTTCGGAAAAGGCCTGGGGCGCCTCCAAAGTCACCCACGCCGCCGCCGCTCGGAAATCACACGAAACAGCCCATTTTTGAAAAACCGGCCAAGACGGCGAGAAAAACACCACCCCAAACGCGTGGTCGGGGCATGGGAGCATCGTGCGAAGTTCAGATAGGATGGTTGCGGCCGCTGATTCGGCGGCCAGATGTGGGCGAACTGCTTTCCAACGCCGCGGGTGGTGACGAACGGTCCATGGCCGAGCTGCTGCCCCTCGTCTACGCCGAGCTCAAAGCGCTCGCCGGCAGTTATCTGAACCGCCACGGCGAGGAGCGGTCGCACACGCTGCAGCCAACGGCCCTCGTCCACGAAGCCTTCCTGAAAATGGACAAGGGCGGCGGCCGCTGGGGGCGCGAGCACTTCATGGCCGTCGCCGCCATCGCCATGCGCCAGGTGCTCGTGGACCACGCGCGAAAGAAGGGCGCAATCAAGCGCGGCGGCAATGGCCAGCGCGTCAGCATCTCCGGCGTCCAGGCCGCCAGCGAAGACTCCCGCGAAGTGCTGGTGCTCGAACTGCACGAGCTGCTCGCCGAGTTTGCCGCCCTCAGCCCGCGGGCCGCACGCGTCGCCGAGATGAGGCTCTTCGGCGGCATGTCGCCCGAGCAGATGGCGACGGTGCTGGGCGTCTCGCGCATGACCGCCGACCGCGACTGGGAATTGGCGCGCGCATGGCTCGCGGGAAAGATGATCGGAGAGGCCCGATGAGCGGCACGGGCGCCGGCGATTCACAAGACGCGGCGCGCCTGGCGCACGCCGGCGAAATCTACTTCGAAGTACGCGGGCTCGGCCTCGGCGCACGGGACGACGCGATCGCCAGCCTCTGCGCAGGTGATGAAAAACTCAAAGAAGTCGTGCTGCTCCTCCTGCGCGGCGGCGAAGCTCCCATGCCGATCGAGGGCCTCGCCGACGAAATTCGCGCCGCCGCCGAAGGCGGAAAGGACGAAGCCGGCGGAAGTGGCGGCGGGGATCGCATCGGGAACTACCGCCTGATCTCCCGCATCGGCGAGGGCGGCTTCGGCATCGTCTACGAAGCCGAGCAGGAACGCCCGGTTCGCCGTCGCGTCGCCCTCAAGGTGATCAAGCTCGGAATGGACACCAGGCAGGTCGTCGCCCGCTTCGAGGCCGAGCGCCAGGCGCTGGCGCTCATGGATCACCCCAACATCGCCAAGGTCTTCGATGCCGGCGCAACACCCGCCGGCCGCCCGTACTTCGTGATGGAACTCGTCAAGGGCGCGCCCGCAACCGACTTTTGCGATGCCGAAAAGCTCGGGATCCGCGACCGCCTCGAGATCGCCGCCACGGTCTGCGATGCCCTGCAGCATGCCCACCAGAAGGGCGTCATCCACCGCGACATCAAGCCGAGCAACGTGCTCGTCGCACGCATCGACGGACGTATCAGCGCAAAGGTCATCGACTTCGGCGTGGCCAAGGCAACAAGCGCCCGCCTCACGGAGAAGACGATCTTCACCGAATTCCGCCAGTTGATCGGCACGCCCGAGTACATGAGCCCCGAGCAGGCCGGTCAGTCCGCCGACGATATCGACACACGCACAGACGTGTACGCCGTGGGCGTGCTCCTCTACGAACTGCTCACCGGCGCAACGCCCTTCGACTCCAAACGCCTGCGGTCGGCGGCGTACGGCGAATTGCTGCGGATCATCCGCGAGGAAGACCCCCCCAAACCCAGCACGCGGCTGAGTTCAATGGGCGGCAGCCTGAACGCCGTCGCCGCGACGCGCGGCACCGCCCCGCAGCGACTGGGAACCCTGGTACGCGGCGAACTCGACTGGATCGTGATGAAGGCGATGGAAAAGGATCGCTCACGCCGGTACGAATCCGCCGGCGCACTCGCGTCCGACCTCCGCCGCTACCTGGTCGGCGAGGCCGTTCTCGCCGCGCCGCCCAGCCGCGGATACCAGCTCCGCAAGTTCGCCGCACGCAACAGGAGCCTCGCGATCGGAACCGGCGCCGTCGGTCTTTCCCTGCTGGTGGGCGTCGCAGGTTTCGCCTGGCAGGCCAGCGTCGCCCGACGGGAACGCGACACCGCAGAATCAGAACGAAACCGCGCCCTGGCGGCAGAAGCAGAAACCGCCAAACGCGCAGAAGAACTCAAAAAAGTCTCCGACTTCCAGGCCAAAATGCTCGCCCAGGTCGACCCCTCCGCGGCCGGAAGAATGCTGACGGCCAACGTCGAGAAGAAGTTTCGGGAAGCAGTCGCCAAGGAGAACCTTCCTCAGCCCGAGCAAATGCTCAAAGAAGCGGGGTTCGATTGGAATTGGAAGAAGATCAACGCCACCGACACCGCCCGCGATCTCATCGACGAGACAATCCTGAAGCCCGCCGTTAAGGCGATCGACACGGATTTCAAGGACCAGCCGCTGGTCGACGCCGCACTCCGCCAGGTCATCGCCGACCGCTACGGAGACCTCTCGATGTACGCCGAGGCATTCCCCCTCCAGGAATCAGCCCTCGCGACCCGCCGCAGACTGCTCGGCAACGATCACCCCGAAACCCTCACATCGATCAACAACATGGCGATCCTGCTGCAGTGGTGGGGGAAGCTCAAGGAGGCAGAGCCCTACCTCCGCGAGTGCCTCGAACGCAAACGCCGCGTCTACGGCGATGACAAAGAAGAAACCATCATCGCGATCGCCAACCTCGGCTCACAGATGCTCTACATGGGCCGGGCTGCCGAAGCAGAACCGCTCTACGCCGAAGGCTTGGAACGCAGCCGCAAACTGACCGACAAGCCCAACCAGGTCCTGATCAACATGCTCGGCGCCATCGGCACGCTCAAGAACGAGCAGGGCAAGTTCGAAGAGGCCGAAAAGTACGACCGCGAAGCCCTCGAACTGAACCGCGCGGCACACGGAAGCGACCATCAGGACACCCTGAGCGCGCTGGGCAATCTGGCCACCGCCCTCAAGGCCCAGGGCAAACTCGCCGAGGCCGAGCCCCTCATGCGCGAAACCCTCGAGCGCCGCCGCAAACTGCTCGGCGAAGACCACTCGCACACGCTCGTGGCCATGAGCGAGCTCGAGGTCCTGCTCCAGGCCCAGGGAAAAGTGGCCGAAGCCGAACCAATCTGCCGCGCCGTGCTCGCGAAACAGATCAAAGCCTTCGGCTACGAAAACCTCGACACGCTCATCAGCGTCAACAGCCTCGGCGGCCTCCTGCTGAAACAAGCCAAAGACATCCCAAGCCCCGCCAAATACAAAGAAGCCCTCGACGTCATGTCCCCCGGCGAGTCCGCCGCCCACACAACCCTCAAAGGCACCCCCCGCTTGCACCGCTACCTCCTCAACCTGGGCAAAGCACGATCCGGCACCGGCGACTTCGCCGGCGCCGAAAAAAACCTGCTCGATGCCCGCGCACGCTCCGCAAAGATGCGGGGCGAATCACACAAAGACACCAAGTCGTGCGACGAAGCGATCGTGCTGATGTACGAGGAATGGGAAAAGGCCGAGCCGGGAGCGGGAAAGAAAGAAAAAGCCGCGGAGTGGAAGGCAAGGCTGAGCACGCAACAACCTGTAGGTGAGCACGGTAAAAAATGACCGGGTAGGTCAATGGCCAGCGCCTGTAGAATCTGGCATGTCAGATTTGAATTTTGTCGAGAAGCGGGCGATTGAACAATGCCTGGGCATGGGCTCGGGATACGTCTCGGATTTCTCCGATAGGACGTTTAACGAATTTATCCAAGACGCGGTCGCCTGCAACATTGACAACGGAAAATACCTGAGCAGAGGAACGTCCAAGGCGAATCGCCTCCGATCGTTTTTCGAAGCAGAGCCGAATCACATTGTCGGAAGTCTTGTCTCAGCGCTAGTCGAATACGTTAAATCGACCCCCAACAGACCTTCGGACGAGACGATCGCCACTTGCGAACGGATTGCGCAGCGGTTGAAGCAGAGCGCGCCAGTGCTTGAGCACGTAGTTGCGGATACCAGTGAAGCGACCTTTTCTGCTCTCGCGAATTCTGTGAAGCAGGCCATCGAGACGAATATGCCGCAAACTGGTCTTGATCGACTACATACGTATTTCGTGACGTACCTGCGGCAGCTTTGTTTGACTCACGGCGTCGACGCCACTCGCGATGAACCAGCCCACAGCGTTCTTGGTAAGTACTTGAAGTACCTGAAGAGCAACAATCATCTCGAATCAGAAATGGCCGAGAAGATTCTGAAGTACGCGCTCGGAACGATGGACCCGTTCAACCACGTTCGGAACAACCAGAGCCTGGCGCACCCAAACGCACTGCTAAATTACGACGAAGCACTCCTGATTTACAGCCATGTTGTTGCAGTTGTGAGATTCATTCGCGCGATCGAGAAGCGCATAACGACGCCTTCGCCAGCCGCGGCGGGCGGCCCTGACCTTCCGGCATCGCCCCAGCGCTGAAGGCGCCCAACGCACCGTGCCACAGACCTTGGTTCCTCCAAGGTCAGTGTGCCTTTCTGCTTCGTGCAGATGGCACCACTCGCCAACCTGAAACCTCCAACCGCACGTGCCACCACTCGCGGCTTTGAGCGAGTGGTGTGTCTTTGGTTTCGAGGTCAAACGGCCGGCGGCATCGACCCTTGTCCTGCTTCCGGCCAGATGTCCTTGAGCGCACCGTGCCACTGACCTCGGTTCCTCCGAGGTCAGTGTGTCTTCGGATCCTCTTGATTCAAGCCCACTGACGTTGCCAAGCCAACGTCAGTGGCACGAAAACCCGAAGGCAAGTTCACCGAATCCCAGGATGTACCGTCTGCTTCCACATCGAACGGCGGGTGGCCTCGCCCTTTGTCCTCCTTCGGACCAGATTGAACGCGCTGACCAGGTTGTGGTTTGAAGGACGGCGGCCTTGGGTCTGGTTGTGTGACTCCCACTGAGACAGCCGAACAAGCAAAGATCGGACGCTGGTAGCGCGGCACAAGCCGTGTCCTGGGTAAGGCCCATGAATCGGCCGCGGGTCGTGGCGTGCGAGTGTGGGTCGCCCCTTTGGGGCTTGGGATTGTTTTGTTCGCGGGGACCCAGGGCGGTGCCCTGGGCTGGGGCTCGGGTGCCCCTTTGGGGCGGGAGGCGGGGAGAGGTTGCACTCCTTCGGAGTGCGGAATTGTGGGGCGGCGGACCGGGGGTGGAGGCGATAGAGATGCTCTGAAGCATTGGTTTGCGCCTTTGAGTAGACTGACTCCTGTGTTTCAACGCATCCGCAAGTTGTTTACTAGATCGCCGAAGCCGGTGGCGCAGGAGCGCTGGTGGGAATCGGAATTCCCGGATTGGGCCGAGCCGATGAAATCGGCGGAGCCATTTCGCGCGTTCATGAATGTCGTGGAAGACTACTTCGTTCGGCGGGGCATCGCGGTCACGATCAGTCGGGAGGGGACGGTTACGCCGACCGGGAGTGAAAGCGTGTACGGGCTTCAGAATCTCTTGCAGAATTGCGCGTGGGCGGACGCTCGCGACTTGAGCGAGATGAGGGGGCGCGTCGCGGATCACTTCGACACGATGACTCGGGCGCAAGATCAGAATCGGAAGTTCACAGAGCAACTCGAGAGCTGGGAGTTTGCCAAGCCCCGACTTCGAGTCAGGCTTTGGGACGTGGAGGTCGGGTCGTTTTTGACCAATTCGGTCACGCGGTCGGACATCCCGGGCCTGGCTACAACTCTTTCCGTCGATCTTCCGGAGTCGATCGATTCTGTGTCGCCGGAAAGGGCTGCCAAGTGGCATCGGACCGATTCGGAACTCTTCGAGATCGCCCTCGAGAACACCATGAAGTCCTTTGCCGCGGAGGCAACGACGATTGACTCCAGTCGTTTCGGGCCGGCGCAGGTGGTGCAAGCCGATTCGTTCTATTCAGCGGGCGCGGCACTTGAGCTTGAAAAGTACCCCGCGCTTCTCGGGCCGCACGGCGCGTTTGTGACCATCCCCACCCGGGCCCAAGTCTTTGCGCTGCCGCTGGAAACGGCGGGCGACCTGGCATTCGTGGGCGAGTTCATCCGTTTCGCGTGCTGGTGCTTCCAGCAGGGCCCGGGCTCTGTATCGAAGCGACTTTGGTGGTATCGAGACGGAAGGTGGTTTGAGATTGCGTACAAGGTGGAAGGGACGCATACTGCAATCATGCCGCCTGAAGAGCTTCAGAAATACATGATGGAAGTGGGATGGGCGCAGTAATGCATCTTGTCTTGCGTCGGATGCGATTGCCGTCCCCGGCAGGTGGCACCACTCGCCAACCTGAAGCCTCCAACCGTTCTTGCCACCACTCGCGGCTTTGAGCGAGTGGTGTGTCTTTGGTTTCGAGGTCAAACGCCGTTGCCCCTGACCTCCAGCATTCCCCAACCCCAACCCACCCCCGCATCGTGCCACAAACCCCGCCTCCTCCGAGGTCCGCGTGCCTTTCTTCTTCCGCTCACCATCCCGCCCGCGCGCATGAACATCCTGATGCCCCCAAAGCCCATGGCCTCCCAGGCCATGGGCTTTCGTCTTCTCCCCGTTTGACGCCAAAGGTCGTTCCCACCACCGGCTTTCCTCTCCGCTTGACGCGACCCCTCGACCTTGATGTACTCCCCCCATGGCGCACCAGCCATGGAACGACTGGTACCACATCACAGGCTGCACCTACGGGAGCTGGCTGCGTGGCGATCCGCGTGGCTGGCGCACGCGTCACCATCGCGAGCACGTCGAGGGCGACTACAGGAATCCACCCAGGCCCGAGCAATATGAGAATCTGCTCGCGCAATCCAAAGCGCTGATGATCCCAAACGATGCGATCAGGCTGACGCCAGCAGCGCAATGCATCGCCCGCGATGTCTTCGTCTCCACTCTGACGTTTCACAACATCGAAGTGGTGGCCGTCGCCGTCGATCGCATCCACTACCACGTCCTCGCCCGGTTCCGTGATCACAATCCAAGAAAGTGGATGGGCATCGCCAAGTCGCGCAGCGCCCGCGCACTCTCAGAGTCCGGCCACTGCGACGCCGGCGGAATCTGGGCAATCCGCAACCGTCCCTGGCCCATCAGAGACCGCGACCACCAGATCGCGACCGCCCGTTACATCCTGCGTCACGAAAACTCCGGCGCCGCGATCTGGCGACTGCCATCCAAGACCAGAGAGCACTCGTAAGCGTCCCCCCGTCTCCGAAAGCCCATGAGCTCCGAGCTCATGGGCTTTGACGCTCCCGCCTTGTCAACAACGAAAAGCCCATGGCTTTCCAAGCCATGGGCTTTGGAATGCCCTCTCTCACACCTCGTCCCCGTCAAAGCCCATGGCCTCCCCGGCCCTCGGCCTTCGTCTCCCAACCTCCCAACCCCCTCTCCCTTCACCACTTACAAAAATCCGCCCCAAAACCAGCGATTCCAGGATTGCGTACGGTAAATGTATGGCATGCTGCCCAGAACCATGATCCACGCAAACCCGCCCTCTCCCGACCTCCAAAGCCTCCCCAACCTCAATCGCTCCGCCCGCCCCGACCCCCATTCCCCCGACCCCCACAACCCCCACCCCATCGCCGACCCGCTCAAGCCCGAAATTTCGCCCGACTTCTCGCCCGACTTCGGCCGCCCCATCCCGCCCAAAGTCGAGCACGAGCTTTTCCTCGCCCTCGCCGATCCGTCCGCCTCGCTCATGGATATCGCCAACGACTTCGAGATCTCGCTCGAAGCCCTCACCGTGTGGATGCTCCGCCCCGATATCGCCGCCCGCATGGAATCCATCGCTCAGGCCGTTGTGGTCCGTGCCCGCTTCGTCGCCAAATCCTTCCTCCCCGCCGCCGCCCGCTCCGCCGGCCACATCCTCGCGCTCCATCAGGTCGATCGCTGCCACAACTCCAAAGGCACAACCGGCGACCCCCACAACAACCGCTCCGACAAAGCCGCCATGCAGGCCTCCGCCCTTCTCATCCGCATCGCCAGCCTCGGCCTGCCGACCCAAAAATCGCACATCCCATCCGCCTCGCCCGCCAAGAAGCGCCAGCCCGAGACTCCTCCTCCCCACGCCCCTCCTGCCCCAAGCTCAATCCCTCAGACGTGAGTTTTCCGAACGGGGAATTCCGTCGCACGCCCGCCGCGCATCCTGGGTAATCCTCCCCGTCCACGCCTTCCCGCATCCGGATGCGCGCAAAGCGCATAAACCGCTATTTATTGCCTGCTCACCGCCTCCGTGTACGCCGCTCCAAGTTTGCTCGTGGAGGTCTGTATGCGCATAGTGCGACTCTGCCGTGTTGATGCGATTGCGATGCCTTTCCTGCGGAGAGACCGTGCCGCCAAAAGAGCCCGCACGCGTTCCCACCGCAGGATCCGATGGCACTGGACGTGGCGGCGTCTGCTGTGAACACGCACCTCTCTGAACATCTTCTGAATCACACTTCACAAAGTAGTTGAGTGAGCGAAGCAGAATTCCCCGTGCCGCACAAGCGGTGTCCGCCCCGAGCCGCTCGGTCCGCGTCGGAACGACCTCTCGGGCAAATCGGAGTTCAGCCATGCAGTCCACACGCAGCAGCAGGTCATCGAATCGTTCATCCTCGCAGAAGAGCACCTCTCGCCGCGGCGGCCAGGGCGGGCGCGCAAAGACGTCCACCCGCAGCCGCTCCACCGGCCGCGGCCGTTCCGGCGAAAGCAGGCACTGAGCCCCACCACCCCAGGCCACACCAGGAGCCCAATCATGGCAGCGAAAGAAAAATCTCAGTCGGGTCAGACATCAAGCGACAAGAAGGGGTCGGAAAACTCCCGCTCCGCGCAGGGTAAATCCGGCGCCTCGCAGCACGAGAAGTCCGGCGACAAGCAGGGAGGCCAGAACCAGGGACGCCAGGACCACGAACGCCAGAATCACGAACGCCAGGACCAGGGACGTTCCAGCCAGAAGTCCTGAAACGCAGCCGGCGGCCGGAACCGTCCGGCCGCCTCCCGGCCAAGGGGGTTGATTCCGCAGGATCAACTACTCTTCCGCGATGAACGCGCAACCCCGCTTCTGCTGCGCCGTGCTCATCGATTCGAAGGGACGCCACGTGCTCGAACGCCGCCCCCTCACCGAGGCCGACGCCCCCGGCCTCCTCACCTGCTTCGGCGGCACGCGCCACGACGACGAAGATCCCCAACTCTGCCTGCGCCGCGAACTCGTCGAAGAACTCGGCTTCGTCGCCGGAGATCTCACCCTCGTCCTCGTCCTCCACACCCCCAAGGGCCAAGCCTGGTTCTACCTCCTCGAGGGCCCCGAAGAAGGAACAGTCCGCGCACTCGAGCCCGGCTACGAAGCCGTATGGATGGAAGAAACCGCCATGCTCAGCGCCAGCGACCTCTCCGACTGGCACCGCGCCGCATTTCTCGCCATCGCCGCCGGCCTCAAATCGGCCCGCATCTAGCCCTTGCTCTGTTCTCGCGATCTCCGTTGCAGCAAAAGAAAAGGGCGAGCCGCCGGCTCGCCCTCAAGAGTTCAAATCTCCCGGCGAATCACTTGCCCTTCTTGGGACCAAAGTTCCGCACGCCCAGCAGATCGAACTCGATCGTCACCCCCTGATCGGCCGGGAGCGTGATCTGCGACTGCGGGTTGGTCTTGCACATCTGCTTGGGGACGATGATCTTGCGCCGACCGCCGACCTTCATTCCCTCCAGACCGTACGTCATGGCCATGAGCTCATTGGGAACCCAGATATAAGGATTGCTCGAATCGGCCTTGCTCACCACCTTGCCCTCGTTGTCCTTGATCTCGTACGTGGTGACGGCGACGGCCTGATTCGTGGCCTCTTCCCCGGTGCCCGGCTTCTCGTCAATCACCTGCAGCGCATCCTCGAGCTGGATGATGAACACCAGATCAGAGTTGGGCGGGATGCTGGCGCCGGCCCCGCGCTCGCCGTAGCCCATCTTGGCAGGCACGGTCAGCTTGCGGATCCCGCCGATCTTCATCCCCGGCACACCCTTCTGCCAGCCTTCGATCACGCCGCTCAGAGGAAACGCAACCGGTTCGCCCCGGCGGAAAGCAGAGTCAAACTCCTTGCCGCTCTCCTTCAGCGTGCCGTGATAGAGAGCGACCACAGCGCCGCCCGGCTTCACCTCGTACCCCTCACCGATCTTGATGTCCTCGATGATGAGCCCACCCTCAAGCTCCTGCTTGCTGACCGCCGGGCCATCGGGAATGGCGATCTTCGGCGGCGGGGGCGGGAGAGCATCGGCCTCGGGCTGGGCCTGAGACGGGGCCTGCTGCGCCCCGGACTGAGCCGGGGCGGGCGCCTTGGAAGTCGGAGTTGCCGTCACCGGCTTCGGATCGGCGGCAAGAGCCGGAAGGCAGGCGGCGGCGACAAGAAAGGCAGCGATTCGCATGCGTGCAGTTCCTTTGCAAAGAAGTGTGCCCGAAGGGTAGCCGGGGCAGGATACAAATGGAGCGGCCGCACGCTGGTGCGGCCGCCCCCCATCCACTCACGCGGGGTTGCCGTTTTCCAGGCTCTTCACCAGCCGCTCACGGACCGCGGCCACCTTGGGATCCTGCGGGCCAGGCTGCATCGCCGCCACGTTGCCGAGCATCTTCTCGGAGAGCATCATCGTGAGCAGCGACTCCATCACATTCGAACCCTGGCCGCCCGATGCGTTGCCCCCGACGATGACCTTGGGAACAACGTCAACGCGGGATTCCTCGATGGCCTCGGCGAAGCGGTTCATCACCGATTGCGTGAGCTGGTAGACAGGGCCGCCGTAGGCGCGGACCTGTTCTTCCACCGCCATCGCCTGCGCGATACCCACGCGAGCGGCACGCTCGGCGTCGGCCTCGGCCAGGAATCGGATCTTGCTCGCCTCCGCCTCGGCCATGGCCTTGATCCGCGAGGCTTCCTGCAGAGAGCGCTGGTACTCGGCCTTGCCCTTGTTGGTCTCGACCGTGACGGCGATCTCCGACTCGGTGAGCCGGGCCTGCTGGGCCGCGATGCTCTCGGCCTGGCGAAGCACGCGTTCCTGGACCGCCGCCTTTTCCTGCTGGGCGTAGGTCTGGATGCGTTCTTCCGCAACCTGCCGGATGCGGAGCTGATCGAGGATCTGCTCGAGCTTGGTATCACCCTTCACGCTCTTGGGTGTGCCGATCAGCACTTCCTCGAGCTGGAGGTTGTAATACTCAAACTTCGCCCGCATCTCCTGCGAGGCCTGCTGCTGGATCGCGCTCCGATCCTGGAGCAGCTGGATGAGCGTGCGGGTCTGGGCCACGTTTTTGAAGTAGGCCGAGACCATCGGGTCGAGCGTCTGCTCCACCAGCTTCTGCACATCGCCAAAGCGCTGGATGACCAGCGGCGCCTTGCGGTAGTCGATGTGCACGACCACGCTGAGCGGGAGCGTCGGCTCGAACGCGTCCTTGGTGATAAGCGAAACCTCGGCGAGGTGCTCATCGAAGCGGTGGTCGCCGATGTCGCCGCTGATCCACTTGAGCAGGAAGTTGGTCGTGGGCACCATGATGACCTTTCCGGCGTAGGTGTTGAAGGCGTACTTGCCGGGCAGGAGCGGATCGCTCCACACGCCGCGCTCGCCGGGCCTGACGAGTTCGCCGTGGCGGTACTCGGTGCCCGAGAGATCGGCGCCGTGCTCGCCGGTGTAAGAGACGACCACGCCGACGTGGCCGACCTCGACGACGGTCTTGGGGATGAACTCGACGGTCGCGAAGAGCCGGTTGATGTAGTACGTGCCGTCCACCAGCACCTGGAACTGCCGCCCGCGGAGGCCGCCGGCGGCGAGGAACTTCTCGGGATCCTGGAAGCTGTTGTGCCCGTCGTCGCCCTCGGAGCCGACGCTGGGCGCGATGATCTGTCCGGCGCTGAGGCCCGGGCCGTCGTGCACCGTGACGACGCCGACAATATCGTCCGCGCCCTTGATCACGACGGGCGTGAAGCCGGCGCGGTCTTCGATGACGTCGGCCATCTCGCCGAAGACCTTGGCGTCTTCGCGTTCGAGCGCGAGGTAGTAGAGCTTGGAGTCGGTGATGACGACGAACTGCGCGAGGTTGATGGCGTAGGTGCCCTCGCGGAGGACCTTGCGCTGCGGGCCGCGCTGGCCGCCTTTGGCGAGGAAGTCGCGCACGTTCTCGAAGTCACCGGCTTCGATGTTGGAGCCGAGAGACTGCGTGGGATCGAGCGGCCTGCCGTCTCGGGCAAAGACGTATCCCAGGTGGCCCTGCGGGATGGTGACCAGGGGCTGCTTGTGGACCTTGTACTGCAGCGGCATGCGCCAGTGCAGTCCGCCGCGGAGCAGCTCCGGCTGATAGCCGGCCTCACCGCTCAGAGCGATGAAACCTTCAGCCAGCGAGCCCTTGCCCGCGAAGCGCTTCTCAACGACGCCGACCATGTTGTTGGGAACGTGACGGAGACCCAGGAGCGCGAACACGGCCGCTACGAGCGCCGTAACTCCTGCCGCGGAAGCGATCATGGTCGGGGTCGTGATGAGCGCAAGACTCTGAACTCCGAGAATGGTCGCAAGCATGGCGTACTCCTCTCTGACATCACCGGCCGAGCGCACCGGCCAACAAGGCCGGGCATGCCGGTCGTAAACAGGTGTTGGAAAAAGCGGGAACGCTCCGGTCGCCCGCGCCGCGCTCCATGCGCGGCAATCCACGGGCTCGCGGTGCGTGAGTCTGGAACGACTAGGGCGGCGGGTACGGCTGCTGCCCGCGAACCGCGTGCGGCACGACAAAGTCGATCCGCCGCGTATCGCCGGCAACGAGGCCCAGGTACCGGGTTTCCGCCGCTCGAGATTTCTGGCGCACGCTCAGGAGCATTCTGCCCTCCGGGTGTACGTCGAACTCTGACCGCAAAACGGTATCAGGTTGAGCGGGGAAATCCATTCGGCGTTGGTGCGGCAAGGGGTAAGCCTGATGCGAGTCGAACGGGAACCGAGCGAGGAACACCGCTGTTTTGCAGCGAGGAACAGGGGGCGGTGCGGCGGCGCGCAGCGTTGTTTGGTCAACCCTACCCGCGATTGAAGAGATAGAGACCAAAGCCCATGGTGGTGCGACCATGGTCGCGGTAGAGCGCGTGCCAGCGGCGTGAGCGTTCGAGCATTGCGGGGACATCGGGGTCTTGGGGATTCTCGCGAGCGAAGGTTTCGATGTTGGCGGCGTAGGCGTTCTCGTAGGCGTCCCAGTCTTCGTCGCTCGCGGTGGTGGACCAGACCAGACGCAGGTTGTGCGGTGCGCCGAGCTTCTCATTGGCTTCGTGCGTTGTCAGTTCGGATTCGGAGGCGCCGAGCGCCGCGAGATACGCGGGATCGGGCTCTTTCTTCCAGCAGCCCTCACCCAGCAGGATGTGGCCGCGGCGGGTGACCACTCGTGCCATGTGTTCGAGCGTGCGAAGGACATCATGGAGAGCGTGCGAAGAGCCGATGCAGCTCACGAGATCGAAACTGGAGCCGGGAAGAAGCGGGACGACGTGTTCGGCGTCGCTCAGGCGGAGCAAGACTCGGTCGGAGACGTTGCGGGTTGCGGCCCGTTTCTGGCCCTGGTCGAGCATGAGGGGCGAGTTTTCAATGCCGAGAGCGCGAAACGGGGCCGGGAAGCGCTCGCACAGGCGGAGAAGCAGTTCGGCCTTGCCGCACCCGATGTCCAGGGCCGAGGCGAGCGGGGCGGCGCCCGGGAGCGCATGCGAGGAAGCGATGAGATCGAGGGCGTGCTCGATGGCGGGGGCCGAGATCGGATTGCAGTAGGAGTGGGAGCTGTGGGCGAGTGCGGAGAAGCGGGCGCGATCCATGCCGAAGGCTATTGCCGGGCCGGGATGGAGAAATCCGGGTCTGCAAGGAAAATCGGCAGATCGCTGCAAGGTTTGGGCCTCGGCGGGCAAATCCCAGTGTCCGCGGCAGGTTTGTCGCGGAGCCCGGATGAATACACAAGGGGATCTGACATGAACCGCGCAAGCGTTGCTGTCGCTCTGTCTCTGGTGGGTTGGATGGCTGGTTCGGCATCGGCGGCGATCAGCATTGTGTCGGGCGCGACGAACTGGCTGACGTCGGCGCCGGCGAACTGCTCCCCGACCTTCCTCATGGGCCAGACGGTTTATGCCTGGGACGAGCAGCAGAACGTCACGACCTCGGGCGTGTTCGTGGACATGGTGAATTCGGGTCCGAGCTCGGGCGCGATCCCCGGAGTGATCGCGGGGACGTTCAACAGCCACTTCCTGCACCTTGAGGACTACTCGGGAGCGGGCCCGTTCAACGGATCGGTGACCTTTGACGGCCCGATCGTCGGAGTCATTTTCAACAACCTGACGCTGGACGCAACGGACTCGATGTTCGGTTCGGGCGGGACGGTGTATCCGACGGCGTATCCGTTCCGCGGGCTTGGGCCGCAGTCATCGTTCACGGTGAGCGGGAACACGATCAATTTCAGCCTGATGTGGATCTCGCCGGTGGCGGATGTGGTGCAGATACGGGTCCTGACGCATCCGGTGCCGGCACCGGGTCCGATGGCGCTGATGGGACTGGGCGGGCTGGCGATGGCACGCCGGCGTCGGTGAACCAATCACAACAAAGTTCAGACACACAACTGGAACAGAATAAAGGGGCCTGATCATGAAGTACGCGAAGATGATGGTGGCGGTGGTGGCGGGTGCGGCCGGTTCGGTCTCGGCGCTGGGTGCGATCGCGGGTGTGGCGGGTCAGACGACCTGGCTTGGCGTGCCCCCGATCGCCTGCACGCCGGGTTCGCTCTTGGGTCCGAACGCGTTTGCGTGGGATGAAAAGCAGGCGCAGGTTGTTTCGAATGCGCTCTGCGACATGGTCAATAACCCCGGCAACAGCAGCTCGCCGGTCTTCGGCACGGTGAGCGGCCTGGTCGACAGCCACTTCATCCACTTCGAACCCAACACCGCGGCCAACGTCGTGACCGGAAAGGTGACGTTCCTGGGGAAGATCCGGGGCGTGATGTTCCGGCAGAACACGCTCGACATCACCGACGCGTCCCTGGGCTCGCCGGGCACTGTGTATCCGACCGGCTACGGCTGGCGCGGGCTGAATGCCGCGTCGTTCTTCCAGATCAACAACAACGTGCTGAGCTTTCACTTCGTCGGGCCGATTCCGACGCCGGATCTTCTGCAGCTGCGTGTTCTCACCGAGCACGTGGTTCCCGCGCCGGGCGCCGTCACGATGGCGGGCATGGGCGGGCTGCTCGTCGCCGCGCGTCGGCGCCGGGCCTGAAGAGTGTCTCCTGAACGAACAGTTTGAATCACGAACAAAGCAAAAGAGGTTGAACTATGAAGATTGCATTCACGATGGCGGCGGTGTTGGGAACGGCTCTGGCGGCGGGTTCGGCGAGCGCGGCGATCACTGGTGTGGCGGGACAGACGACGTGGCTCGGCACGCCTCCGCTTTCCTGCAATCCGGGCGCGCTGATGGGTACCACGGCGTTCGCCTGGGATGAGCAGCAGAACATCACGCTCGCCACGCTGGCGGTCGACATGACCAACAACCCGGGGAACAGCTCGTTCACTATCCCGGGGCTGCTCGGCGGCACGTTCGACAGCCACTTCATCCACTTTGAGGGCATCCCGGGCATCATCGGCGTGCAGGGGTCGGTGACCTTCGCGACCAACATCGTCGGCGTGATCTTCAAGAACACGACGCTCGATCTCTCGGATGTGACCTGCGGCTCGCCCGGGACGACGTATCCGACCGGGTATCCCTTCCGCGGCACCAACACCATTCAGCCGTCGTTCTTCTCGATCAACGCGAACGTGCTGACGTTCAACCTGAATTCGCTCGCCTCGGTCGCTGAGGTCGCGCAGATCCGCGTGATCACGCAGGCGGTGCCCGCGCCGGGCGCTGCGGCACTGCTCGGCCTGGGCGGGCTGGCGATGATTCGTCGTCGGCGGTAGGCCGGGAGAGAGGAAAAGCACCTCGGGTCTGGAGACCTGCTTCGCGGGTGCGCCGATCGTCCGCCGCGTTCTGAAATCAGACTGCGGCGGCGATTGTTTTTGGGAAGGAGGAGTCAGCAGATTTGGGGCGATGCGAAGCCGGTGAAAACACGCCGCGTGCGGTTTCGCGCGGGCGACGTGGGGCAGGGTGGGGCAGGTCAGGGGCAGACGAGCTGGTCGTAGGCGACGACGAATTGCTGGAAGTCGGTGTCGTCGACGAATCCGTCGCCGTTGAAGTCGGCTCCGCACCAGCCCTCCAAGTCCGGGTCGGAACAGTCGAGGATGTTGTACGCCCGGAGAAACATGGTGAAGTCGGCGTCGTCGACGAGGTTGTCGCCGGTCAGGTCGCAGGGGCAGGCAGTAAAGTGGGCGCGGACGTAGAAATTGTCCACATACTGCTTGAGGGTGACGTTTCCTCCGGCGGCTCCGTGCGAGGCCAGCACGCGGCGGCCGACCCGGATCGGCTGGCCGGTGGTGGAGAAGTCGGGCAAACCCGCGAGGCCGTCGTTGCGTTTGAAATTCGCGGGGACGAGATTTCGACGCTGGATGGTGTGCCAATCCTGGGATGTGCCGCTGGACATGTCGGGTCCCCGGTAGAACACGCCCGCCTGTTCAAACAGCAAGTTGATGGTCATGGAAGACGCAGAAGCGTTGGGCGCGCTTCTCAGATCCATGGAGAACTCGATGTTTGCGATGGTTCCGAACTGCGGGTCGAAGGTGCCCGCCGGGTCGTTGCTGAATTGAAGCACCTCGATGGAGGATGTTCCGGCGTTGACGCCAAAGGCCAGCGACTGGCAGGTCCCCGGGTTGCCGCCGCTCACCGGGCCGGACATGGTGAACGTGCCGCCGCTGCCGGTGGTGGAGAGCCACTCATCCCAGTCCGCAGCGGAAGGGTCGGTCACGCTGACGATGAGCGAGCCGCGGTGAACGACGATGCTGAAGTCGTCGTAGAGGACGATCTGGTTGATGGACTGGCCGGCGTTGCCGTTGCCGGTGCGGAACCCGAAGGAGATCGGCGCGCCGGAGGTGGAGAAATCGGGGTTGCCGGGCTGTCCGTCGAAGCGAGTGAAGTCGGCGCTGGTGAGGCCGGAGAGGCTCAACTGGACCCAGTTGCCGGACGTCCCGGTGGCGACACTGCCGGCGCGATAGCAGACTCCGCTCTGGATAAGAGCGAGGCCGACCTGGTGGCCGTTGACGCCGACTCCGCTTATGAACTTGGCCTGGATGGAGAAATCGAGCGACTGGATGGCGCCGTTGGCAGGATTAAGTTGCGCACTGTTGTAGAGGTGGCAGGCCTGCACGTTCGAGGTGCCGTTGAGCGGGTGGGTGACCTGGCGGGCGGTGCCGCTCAAGCCGCCGGCGACCTGGGTGACGGTCGCGGTGCGATTGCCGAAGTTGGTGACTGTCCAGTCTGTGTTTGCGAAGGTGCCCTCGGTGAAGGGTTGGGCGTGATCGGCCCGGGCGATCTGCGGCGGGATGCCGAGCGTCATGGCCGCCAAAGCAAGAGCGGCACAGGTCGGGAAGTTGCGATGGGTTGTGTTCATGATCGGACTCCTGAGAAAAGTTGGCGGCTTAATGGGTGCGGGAGACTGATCCCCGCCACACTCAGCAACGGAGTCGAGCGGCGCGGGGCGCAACGTTTTCCAAAGAAAAAAAGCCCGGGGCGTAGCCCACGGGCCGATCGGAAGAATGCCGCGGAAACTCAGGGGCACTCGAGGATGTCGTAGGCCTCGGCGAACTGGACGAAGTCGCTGTCGTCCACGATGCCGTCGCCGTTGCTGTCGGCCGGGCAGCCCGCGGGCATGGCCGGATCGGCGCAGTCGAGGATGTCGTAGGCGGTGGCGAAGAGGACGAAGTCGGTGTCGTCGATGATGCCGTCGGCGGTGAGATCGCTCTTGCAGGCGACGAAAGAGACTTCGAAGACGATATCGTCGTAGTTGACGATCTCCTCTTCGATACCAAGGGTGCCGGTGCCCCGTGCCGAAGGCGTTGCGGGGAAGTCGGTCTTGGGGCTGTAGCCGAGCATGGCGGGCGCTGTGGTGGGGTTTTTGAAATCCGGCTGGCCGGGGGAACCGTCACGCTTCTTGAAGTCGGATTCCTTGAGGCGGGGAGTTTTCGTAGTGGTGTAGTCGGTTTGCTGCACAGAGGCGTCCGGGGTTGAAGAGAATTCGGCTTTGGAGACATATTCGTCGGCGCCCTGCTTGACAGCCACGCGGAACTTCTGGGGGCCGGTGGTGGGCTGGGGCTGCCCTTTGACTCGCCGGTGCTTGATCGTCATCTGGACAGTGTCGGCTGCGCCTTTCGATGGTTCAATCTGAGCGGAGGGATCGGTCATGACGATGAAGGTGTCGACCGAGGTTGCCGAGCCGTTTGAGGGCGGGGCGGCACGAGAATGCGCAGTCTGCTGCGCTTCACCCTGCGCACCGTCCGAAACGGGCGCGGTGTTGCCGGACGTGCCCGGGTCGTTGGAGCTTTGATTCACATCGGTGCTGCCGGGTGGAAAGGCGCCCTGCGTGGACTGCGTCTTGTTGCGCGTGATGGAGACCGAGAAATCGTCGTAGCGAACGATCTGGTTGATAACCTGGCCGGCGTTGAGATTGCCGGTGCGAAAGCCGAAGCGGATGGGCGCACCGCTTGTTGAGAAATCAGGATTGCCGGGTTGACCGTCGTAGCGGGTGAAGTCGGAAGCGGTCAGGGCGGTGGTGTTTCGGAGCGTCCAGGTTGCGGAAATTCCGGTTGCAGCACTCGCGGTGCGATAGGCGACGCCGCCTTGCTCAAGAGCGAAGCCGAGTCCGTGGCCGTTGACGCCGACGCCGGAAACAAAGCTGAAACGGATCGCGAAATCGAGCGAGGTGATGGCGCCGTTGGCGGGCTTGATCTCTCCCCCGGCGGTGTTGAACTTGTGAAAGACCAATACGTTTGACGAGCCGTTGAGCGGATGGCTCACCTCGCGACCGGTGCCGACAAAGCCGGCGGGGGTTTGGGTGGCCGTGGCGACTCGGTTTCCGAAGTTGGTGAGCGTCCAGTCGGTGTTCGCGAAGTTGCTGTCGGAAATGACCACGGTGTTGCCGGCCAATGCGGAGCCAGCGATTCCGGCCAGTACGAGCGCGGCTGCGAGGAGGACGGCGGGTCGATTCTTGATGCTGGTGAACATGGCTGAGACTCTTTCTGGCCCCGTGGCCCGTTGGTTGGTCGCGCCGAACCCGTTTCCGACCTTTGGGAGCGGGATTTCGGACGGTTCCGGGCAGACTTTGGTGATTGCCACGGTGCCCTTCGTCTGGAGCAACGAGAATTCCGGGGGGCGGGCGCAAGGGTTTGTGGTAGATTTCTGGGTACCGCAAGGGCGGCGGTCCGGGGGGATTCCACCGGGATGCGGCCGCGCGGGGGGTATGACGAGCGAAAGAAGCCGCAATGTCACGGTTTTGCTCGACCGGATCAAGTCCGGCGACGATGCGGCCACCAATGAACTGATGAGCGTGGCTTACAACGAATTGCGGGCGATCGCGGGGCACGTTTTCAAGGATCAGGCGGGCGGGCACACGCTCCAGCCGACGGCGCTGGTGAACGAGGTTTGCATCAGGCTGATGAACTCACAGCAGACGGGGAATGCTTCGGAATGGAACGATCGCAAGCACTTCTTCCGGGTGGCGGCCAAGGCGATGCGGAACCTTCTCACCGACCACGCCCGGGCGAAGAAGGCCGAGCGGCGCGGGGGCGGAGGGATCAAGGTCACGCTGGATGGGTCGGAGGCCTCAGCGCGATCCAATCAGGTCGATCTGGTGGAGTTGGACGAGACGATCACCCGTCTTGCGGAGCTTGATGAGCGGCTGGGTCGGATTTTTGAATTGCGCTTCCTGGTCGGATTATCCGTTGAAAGGACAGCGGAGATCGCGGAGGTCTCATCCCGGACGGTTGAACTGGACACCCAGTTCATCCGGGCGTGGCTCCAGAAGGAACTGACCAGGTGAGTGATTCTCAAATGCCCAAGGACGGCCTGACGCAGCAGAATTTCGTGCGATTGCGCGAGCTCTTTGCGAGGGCCTCGGAGATGCCGGCGCCGGAGCGTGCGGCGTTTGTCGAGCGTGAGAGCGGGGGCGATGACGTGCTGCGCGAGGCGCTGCTCGGCTTGCTCGCGGCGGGCGACGACGTGGGCAGCCGCTTCAACCCGGACCACACGACGTTGGGTCGGGAGATGCTGGATCTGCCGCGGAAGGATGTGCCGGAAATGATCGGTCCGTACCGGATCGGGCGTGAGATCGGCAAGGGCGGGATGGGGGTGGTGTACCAGGCGGAGCAGAAGAACCCGCAGCGGACGGTGGCGATCAAGATCATCCGGGTGGGGATGGACATGGGGCAGGTGGTGGCGCGGTTCGAGCAGGAGCGCCAGGCGCTGGCGATCCTCGATCATCCGAACATTGCGCGGGTGCTGGATGCTGGCGCGACCGAGACGGGCAGGCCGTACTTCGTGATGGAGTTCGTGAAGGGCGAACCGATCTCGGACTATTGCGACAAGAACAACCTGAGAATTGAAGAGCGACTGGCGTTGTTCGAGCAGGTGTGCCAAGCGGTGCAGCACGCGCACACGAAGGGGATTATCCATCGGGATCTGAAGCCCAGCAACATTTTGGTGGGGGTGCAGGACGGCAAGCCGGTGGCGAAGGTGATCGACTTCGGCGTGGCGAAGGCGACGGCATCGAAGCTGACCGAGAAGACGCTGTTTACGGAACATCGGCAGTTGATCGGGACGCCGGAGTACATGAGCCCCGAGCAGGCCGAAGGTTCGCTTGATATCGACACACGAACGGATGTGTACTCGCTGGGGGTGCTGCTTTACGAACTCCTGACGGGCACGACGCCTTTTGACTCCAAGAGTCTGCGTTCCGCGGCGTACGGGGAGATCCAGCGGATCATCCGCGAAGTGGATCCCCCCAAGCCCTCGACGAGACTTGGGGAGAGCAAGGACACGCTGGCGGGCGTGGCCGCGAGGCGCCACACCGAGCCGGGGCGGCTGGCATCGACGATTCGGGGGGAGCTCGACTGGATCGTGATGAAGGCGCTCGAGAAGGATCGGCAGCGTCGGTACGAGACCGCGAACGGACTGGCGATGGACATCCGGCGTTACCTGAGCGGAGAAGCGGTGGTTGCGGCCCCGCCGAGCCGGGCGTACCGGGCGCGGAAGTTCGTGCGGCGAAACAAGGGGCTGGTGCTCGCGCTTTCGGCGGTTGCGGTCGCGCTCATGGCCGGGCTGGCGGCAAGCACGACCATGTTCGTGCGCGAGCAGCGGGCCCGAGAGCGGGCCGATGCGAAGGAACGACTGAGCGCGGCCGTCCGGGAATACATGATCAGCGGGTTGCTGCTCGCGGCGGGTCCGGACCGAATGGGTTACGACGTCAGGATGCTCGACGTTCTGACCCAGGCTGCGGACGGCCTCCACGAGCAATTCAAAGACAATCCCGATGTTGAGGCGAGCATCCGATCCGATCTGGCGTCGGTGCTGAGCCAGATCGGCAAGCCCGCGGCGAGCATCGAGCAGTGGAAGCTGGCGATCCCGATGCTCGAGGCGACCCGGGGCAAGGACGACCGTGTGACAATCGCGGCAATGAACAACCTATCCACCGCATACCAGATGCAGACGGCCAACAACGAATGGCTTGAGACCGCGAATGAGTCGCTGGCGAGGGCGCGCCGGGCATTGTCGCCGAACCAGCCGGAGGCAATCTATGCGCTTAACCAGGTTGGCGGGGCGCTGGTGACTCTGGGGCGTCACCGCGAGGCCGCGCCGATCTTGCGGGAGGGGCTTGCGGCGGCGGCGCTCGACCCCAAGGCCAACGCCGAGGCGTACGGCAATATTCTGATCTGGCTGACCACTTGCGAGGAAGTACTGGGAAACAAGGCCGCGGCATTCGAGATGCGGGAGCGCACGGTCGAGTTCAACGAGAAGACGTACGGGCCGGATCATCGCGCTTCGATCGCTTCGCGGTCCAATCTGGCGGTGGTCATGGCCAGAGACGGGCGTGTGAAAGAGGCCGCGGAGATCGCGAGGGGGCTGATCGCCCCCGCGGAGCGGACTTTTCCGCCGCTCAGCCCGGATCGCGGGGCGCATTACCTCATCGTGGGGAATCTTCTGGGTCGCGCGGATCAGTTCGAGGAATCGGAAAAGTACATGCGCAAGGCGTACGACATCCATGTGGCGTTGTTTCCCGAGTTCAACTGGTCGATCGAGCAGAACATCAACAACTTTCGTGCGCTGTACCAGCGCTGGCCGGGCCACGCCGACCAATTGCGAGAGTGGGGTCTGCAGGGGATCAAAGCTCGGATGATGTTGGCGCGTGCGCACGAGGTGAGCAACCTGACGGATTCGCTGGCGGCGGTGAAGAAACAGCTCGCATCGATCGGGGCGACGTTTGATGATCGGGCGGCGGTGGAGGTGATGTGGGAGAGGCGGGATTTCTTTGCGCCCCCGGGGCATCGGCGGCGGGCGGCGTACTTGGCGAATTACGTCCGCCTGGCCAAATTGGTGGGGAGCGGCGAGCACGTTGATGAGGGCCTCCGCCAGGCGGATGCCGCGATGGAATATGCGATCGAAGCGGACAATGCAAAGGCGATCCTGGAAGCGGCGCGGAACGAAGCGGGCAAATAGGGCGAATGCGGAGTCGGGCCGGCGCTGTCAGTTCTTTGCGGGCTTTTCGAGAGCATCGGCTTCGGCGGCGTGGCCGGTGGTGCGCAGGGCGTCGACGAGCTTGTTGCGGACGATGCGGCCGATGGGGCTGGCCGGGCCGGTGGGAAAGACCTTGAGCGACATCGCGTCGGCCTGGCGGAGCAGATCGAGACCTTTGTCGGTCTCGCCGAGATGAACGAGGATGTCGCCGAGATCGGCAAGGGCCGAGCAGATGGTGGGATGCACTTCGCCGACGGCCTTGCGCTGCATGGCGAGGGCTTTTTCGGCCAGTTCGCGTGCTTCCTGCCACCGGCCCTCGCCCATGGCGATCCTGGCCCATGCCGAGACGTAGTAGCCGTCGATCTCGGGGGTCTTGGGCACGCGCAGGTGCATCGCGTAGCCTTCTTCGAGCAGGGGTTTGGCCTTTGCGTATTCGCCGGCGGAGATGTACGCGGAGGCGAGGTTGAAGATGTTGCGGCTGAGGCGGATCTCGTCCTTCACGGGGGCGTTGCGCTGGACCTGCACGGCCTGTTCGTAGTACGCGGCGGCTTCGGGGAAGCGTTCCTGGCGCTTGCGCACCAGGCCGAGGTTGTTGAGCGCATCGGCGATGTTGGAGTCGTTGGGGTCGAGGATCTTGCGGCGGATTTCGAGGGCTTTGGAGAAGTTGCGTTCGGCGTTGTCGAGGTCGCCGCGCTCTCGGTAGATGATGCCGACGACGTTGAGGATGACGGCTTTGACTTCGAGGCTGGTGGTTTCGTTGTCGTTCGCGATCTGGGCTTCGATGCGGTTGATGCCGTCGATGAGCAATGGCTCTTTGCCCGGGCTGACCTTGGGCGTGGCGGTGGTGAAGGCGCGGAGGAGGATGTCGGAGACGCCTTCGGCGACGGTGGTTTTGCGTTCGGCGACTTCGCGGGCGCGGTTTGCGGAGATGGCGAGGTAGGACGTGACGATGATGCCGGCGATAAGGAGGCAGATGAGAAGGGTCGTCGCCGCGACCAGTGCGCGGTGGCGCCGGACGAACTTTGATACCTGGTAGAGCAGTGTCGCGGGTCGCGCGGCGATCGGCTCGTCGCTCAGGTATCGGCGGATGTCGGCGGCGAAGTCGGCCGCGGAGGCGTAGCGCCGGGCTTTGTCGCGTTCGATCGCCTTGTGGACGATTGTCTCGATGTCTCCGCGGAGTTCGGGGTGATGGGAGGTGATGCGGGTGGGTTCGTTTTCCGAGATGAGGCGAACGGCCTCGGGAAGGGGAAGGTCGCGCGTTGCGTGGCAGGTCTGGCCGCTGAGGAGCTGGTAGAGCACGACGCCCAGGGCGTAGATATCGGAGAGGGCGTCGACCTCGGCGGTACGGCCGGAGAGCTGCTCGGGGCTCATGTACGAGAGCGTGCCGATGAGCTGGCCGGCCTGGGTCTGCGTGGTGAGGGCGTGGTTGATGCTGCTTTCGGTGAACTTGGCGACGCCGAAATCGAGCACTTTGGCGCGGGGTCCCTGATCGGTCTGCCGGACGAGGATGTTGTCGGGCTTGAGGTCGCGGTGGACGATGCCGCGCTGGTGGGCGTAACTGACGGCGTCGCAGATTTCGGCGATGAGCTGCAGCCGGGCGCGGGTGTCCAGGCGATTGGCCTTTGCGAACTCCAGGAGTGGGACCCCCTCGACGAGTTCCATGGCGAGATAGGGGATCGGCGACCCGGAGGAGGTGTCGATGCCGGTTTCGTAGACGGCTGCGATGCCGGGGTGCGTGAGGGTGGCCTGTATCTGTCCTTCGCGTTCGAAGCGGCGGGTGAATTCGCGGGAGCGCGGGCCGCGGCGCATGACTTTGAGGGCGACACGGCGGCGTGGGGATTGCTGCTCGGCCTCGTAGACGTCGCCCATGCCGCCGGCGCCGATGAGGCGGAGGATGCGGAAGTCGCCGATCTGAGTCGGGAGGGGTCCCTGGTGGTGGGCGTCGATGAGTCCGGCGGCGAAGGGGGAGTTGCCGAGAAGGTCGGTGGTGTCGTGGTCGAAGCGGAGGAGCGAGTCGACTTCTTCGCGGAGAGCGGGGTTGCCGGCACAGGCTTCGGTCAGGAAGGCGTCGCGCTCGTGGGCCGGTTTTTCGATGGCGGCGTGAAAGATCTGGCGTACCCAATCACGGTCGATCGGCCGCGACTGGGGATCTGGCGGGTGGGGGTGCGGCGGTCGAGTGTTCCCGTCGCTCATGAACGCCCCATTTCGATTTCGCGGCGAAGCCAGGCGCGGGCCATGCGCCACTCAAGCTGCACGTCGCGTTCGTCCAGCCCCAGGACGGCGGCGATCTCGCGGATCTGCATGTCGGCGAAGAAACGCATCTCGACGATCTGGGCCTGGCGAGCGTCGAGTTTTTCGAGGCGTTCGAGTTGCTCGTGGATATCGAGGGCATCGATCGGCTGCGCGGTGTCTTCGGCCCAGAGACCGGTGAGCGTGACGCGCTCGCCCCCGCTGCGTTTTTGAGTGCGTTTGGCGCGGGCGTGGTCGATCAGGACGTGTCGCATAACCTTGGCGGCGACGGCGACGAAGTGGGCGCGGTTCTGCCAGGAGGCGTTGTCGTCACCCAGGAGGCGCAGGTAGGCCTCGTGGACCAGGGCGGTGGGTTGCAGGGTGTGATCGGGGCGCTCGGTCCGGAAGAACGATCCGGCGACGGCCCGTAATTCCGTATAGAGGAGTTCGAGCAATCGGTCTTGGGAGCCGGGAACGCGTCCGGACACCTGTTCGAGCAGGGTGCGGAGATCTCTTGAGTCGGCCCCTGTATTGCCTTGCGCGCCTTGCATGCCGTACCGGATGGACCAAGGACTGCGGAGGCCCCATGCTCTGCCGCGGCTTTCCACCGGTTGAGTGAGTGTAACACCTTCGCAGGCTGCGATGCGCTAAGAGTGGTGCCGGCGAGCGGTTGTCACAGAGCCGTCCCGGAGTCTTGGCCGGGCCCTGTCTTGAGACATCCGGAACCTTGCGGCGTTGTGGGGGAGAATGGGCGGCGCGTGCAACGGGGAGAGCCTGGACAAGTACAGTGTGCACGGATGACATTTTTCAGAGGAGTCAGACAATGCGGATCGCGGCGGCAATTCTGGGGTGTGGTGTCATGATCGGTGGTCTTGCGGTCGCGGCGGAGACTCCGTAGCCCCCCGTGGCGGCGAAGGTGCCCCACGTCACCGAGATTCACGGGCAGAAACTGACCGACGAGTACTTCTGGCTGCGTGAACGGGAGAACCCGAAGGTCATTGAACTGCTTAAGGCGGAGAATGCGTACACGGAGGCGATGACGGCGGGGCAGAAGGGGCTGGAGAAGAAGCTGTACGACGAGATGCTGGCGCGCATCAAGCAGACGGATCTGTCGGTGCCGTATCGGGAGAACGGTTACTTCTACTACACCCGGACCGAGGAGGGGAAGTCGTATCCGATTTACTGCCGCAAGAAGGGTTCGCTGGATGCGCCCGAAGAAGTGATGCTTGATGTGAACAGGATGGCGGAGGGGAAGCCGACCTTATTTGTCACGCCGCTGGGTGTGAGCCCCGACAACACGATCCTGGCGTTTGGTGAAGATCCGACGGGGGGACGGATCGTCACGATCCGGTTCAAGAATCTCCGGACGGGGGATTTGCTGCCCGACGCGATCGAGGGGACGGCGGGCGATATGGCCTGGTTTGGGGACAGCAAGACGTTTGTGTTTGTGACGCAGGATCACGCGCTGCGGTCGGCGAAGGTGTTCCGGTCTGCGCTTGGGAAGGATCACTCCAAGGCGGAGTTACTTCTGGATGAGACGGACGAACGGTTCGATGTGGGCGTGAGTCCGACGCTCAGCCGCCGGTTTGTGATGATGCATTCGACCAGCATGAAATCGGGCGAGCACTGGTTTCTGGCGGCGGATGATCCGGCCGGGAAGTTCCAGGTTATCGAGCCGCGGCGGCAGGGTGTGGAGTATTCGGTGACCGATCACGGCGACAAGTTCCTGATCCGCCACAACGACGGGGCGATCAACTTCACGCTGGCGGAGGCGCCGATCGCGTCGCCCGGCCGCGCGAGCTGGAAGACCGTGATACCGCACAGCAAGGACTCGTATCTCACCGGCGTGATCGCGTTCAAGGACTTTCTGGTGATCCAAGCGCGCGAGGGCGGGCTGGGCACGATCCGGATCCGCAAGTTCAGCGATGGGTCGGAGCATGTTGTCCAGTTTCCGGAAGAGGCGTATTCGGTTTTTCCGCGTTCCAATGCGGAGTACGACACCTCGACACTGCGGCTGGGCTATTCGTCGTTCATCACGCCCGGCAGCGTTTTCGACTATGACATGAACACGCGGTCGCTCACGTTGCTGAAGGAAACTCCAGTGCTGGGCGGCTACGACCGGACGAAGTACGTCAGCAAGCGGTTCTTCGCGAAGGCGCCGGATGGTGCGGAGGTGCCCGTCACGGTCGTGCACCGCAAGGACCTCAAGCTGGATGGGGGCAATCCGACGCTGCTGTATTCGTACGGTTCGTACGGGATCAACACCGACGTCGGGTTTTCCAGCAGCATCCTGTCTCTGCTGGATCGCGGCATGGTGTACGCCATCGCCCAGATTCGCGGGGGCAGCGACAAGGGCCGGCAGTGGTACGAAGACGGCCGGATGATGAACAAGAAGAACACATTTACGGATTTCATTGCCGCGGCGGAGGCGCTGATCGCCAAGGGCTACACCAGTCCGAACAAGCTGGCTATCCGCGGCGGATCGGCGGGCGGATTGCTGATGGGCGCGGTTGTGAACATGCGTCCGGACTTGTTCAGGGCGGTTGTTGCGGACGTGCCGTTCGTGGACGTGATCAACACGATGCTGGACAAGGACCTCCCGCTCACGGTGGCGGAGTACGAACAGTGGGGCAATCCCAACGAGAAGCCCGCGTTTGACTACATGATCACCTATTCGCCTTACGACAACGTGGGGAAGAAGCCGTATCCGACGATCCTTGCGACGACGGGGTTGCACGACTCGCAGGTTTCGTACTGGGAGCCGACGAAATGGGTGCAGAAGATCCGGGCGATGAACCCGGGCGGGAATCCTGTGCTGCTGAAGATCAACTTGGAGGCCGCGCACGGCGGCTCGAGCGGGCGGTATGAACGCATGAAGGAAGAAGCGTTCCGCTACGCGTGGGTGCTCGAGCAGCTTGGGATCACGCAGTAAGCCGCGGACTCGCGGCGGGAGCAAATGCAAGAAAAGAGGGCCCCGCACAGATGCGGGGCCCTTTGTGTTTTGAAACGGCGACCGACTGTTCCCCGAGCTCTTTCCGTGGCCGGAAGAGCTTGGGATTTGATCAGCGTCCGGCGGTCTGCTTCATGCCGAGTTTGCCGACGGTCTTCTTGACGCGGCTGGTCTTGATCTCGGTGAGGAGGCGTTCGGCGGCCTGTTTCTCGTAGAGGTCGGCGAACTTGAAGGGCTTGCGCTTCTTCCACTCGGCGCGGTGGTAGGCGTCGCTGGCGAGGATGGGGAAGAGGGCGGAGAGTTCGCCGAAGACCATCTGCTCGTGGACGACGTCGACCTTGCCCCAGGAGCAGGCTTCGCGGAGGGTGGAGCCGGAGAGGGCGCCGTCGCGGCTGTCGGCGACGGTCATCTGGACGGCGTACTTGTGCATGCCGATATCGCCGCGGGCCTTGCCGCCCTTGCGTTCGTTGAGGAGTTCGGCGGCGACGACGATGTCCTGGGCGAAGTTCTTGGGCACGCCGCCGCCGAGCATGAGCAGGCCGGTGTCCTTGCAGGCGAGCTTGATGTCGGTCAGTTCGCGGAAGTCCTTGCCGCTGTCGAAGGCGACCTGGCCGCGGCCCTGTTCGATGGCCTCGGTCTGCTGGAGCACGATGCCGAAGCCGGCGGAGCAGTCGCTGAAGGCGGGGCAGAAGATAGGGACGCGCTTCTGGTAGGCGGTCTTCACCAGCGATTCGTTCTTGGGGTGATTGTCGACGAGGTACTTGCCCATCGCCTCGATGAACTCGCGGCTGGAGTAGGCGCCGGGGGCGAACTGGTTGAAGATCTCGTAGGTGGCGGCGTCGCAGTCGCGGAGATCGTCCTCGTTGATGTAGGTGTCGTAGATGCGGTCGATCATCCAGTTGCGGAGCGTCATGTCATCGACGGGCGGGGCTTCGGGCGAGCCGGGGGCGATGTAGTGCTTGAAACCGAGGCCTTCGAAGAAGTCCTGATCGACGATGTTGGCGCCGGTCGAGACGATGGCGTCGACCATGTTGTTTTCGAGGAGCGTGATGATGGCCTTCTTGAGACCGGCGGAGATGAGTGAGCCGGCGAGGGTCAGGATGACGGCGCAGTCCTTGTCCTTGAGCATCATCGAATAGATGTCGGCGGCGTTGGCGAGCGTGCGGCTCGAGTACGCCATATCGCGGTAGGAGTCGATGATGGCGCGGGCATCGAAGGCGGTGATATCGATGTGCTGGATGGGTCGGGAGAGGAGCTGCTTTTTGGTCCAGGTGTTCTTCGGGGACTTTGCCATGATGAGAAACCCTTCGGCGTGATTCGCCGGATCTGGCCAAGCCCCCCTGGCCCTGTGTGAGATGTGGTTTGGCCGCGGGGGTGACGCGGCGGGGGGATGGTATGCGGATCACGCCGGGAAGTGCGGCGGGAAGCGTGAGGAATTGCGGCTGACTGCTGCCGGCACTGCCGGCGGAACTACTGGCAGATGAGGCGGTCGTACGCCGCGACGAAGGTAACGAAATCGGAGTCGTCCACAAGGCCGTCGTCATTGAAATCGGCCGGGCAGCCCGCGGGCATGGCCGGGTCGGCGCAGTCGAGGATGTTGTACATGATCGCGAAGAGTGAGAAGTCGGTGTCGTCGGTGTAGCAGTCGCCGTTGAGGTTCGGGCGGCAGTTGATGTTGAATCCGGTGACGAGGATGACGCTGCTGCCGGCGCCGAACGTCGAGAACATGAAGTGCCCCGTGCGGGGGTCTCTCGTGCCGCCCTCGGCGCCGTAAAGCCCGGTCAGGAGAGGGCGCCGGGTCGAGACGATCGGATCTCCGAGGGGATCGACTTCATAGCAGGAGACCATGCCCCGTCCGTATTCGGAGATGAGTACGGAGTGCTTTGTGATGCCGGGATTTCCGGGCTGGACGTAGACGATCCCTTCGGGCCCCACGAGACCGACCGCGTCGGCCAGCACGACGAGGGAGTTCGCCGAATTGCCCAGGTTGAACGTGCCGGTGCCATCGGGCGAGAACGAGACATCGGCCCATTCTGCCGTGGAATAGGAAGCGATTTTGAACCGGCCGGCACCGGGGAAGCCCGGGGGCACGAACTGCAGCGAGCCCAGCGAAAGAGTGGCGACGCTGTCCATCGCGGTGGTCTTGTCGGGCGCTGTGGAGCCGGGCTTGATTTGTCCGACGGTGTGGCTGGGGTAGGTTGAGTAGAAGAGCACATTTCCGGGGCCGTACGCGAGACCGCCGTCGATGCCCGGGGCGCTCGCGTACACCTGGGCCGTTCCGTCGAAGCCGTTGATGATGCCGTCGACATCGCGTGTGACGCGGATCGCGTAGATTGCGGCGTCGGCGTTGTTTGCATGGCCGCCGATGAGAAGGACATCCGGATCGTCGTAGAGGAAGGTGATGCCCCCGTAGTTGAATGGAACGCCGGGCACCTGGCCCAGATCCCGGATGGCGTAGCACCCGCCGAAGTCCGGGTTGATAGCGATCTGGGCATTCGCGACGGAGGCGGCGACGAGCACGGCGCTGAAAGCAAGTACACGGCACATCTGTTCTTCTCCCCTTGCACAAGCGCATCGAACCCGGAACGTTGGGTACATCGCTATTCTGTCCTTTCGGGGCCTTGAACGCAAACAAAAACCCCATGAATGGGGATTGGTTTTCGGACCGTCGGGAGTGAGCTATGGAGAAGGAAGCACTGCAGTCGTTCATGAAGCAGCGCGGGATCGATGCGTGGCTTCTGCACGACTTCCGGAACACAAATTCGGTCTTCCTGAGGCTCTTCCCGGGCAAGCGCCACGTGACCCGGCGCTCATTTGCGTTGATTCCTGCGGCCGGTCAGCCTCGCCTGATCACTCAGAGCCTCGACGAGGGTGCCTTCGCCACAGGAGACAGCACCAAGTCGATCGCACGGGTTGTGTATGGCGGCTGGCGGGAACTGCACGCCGCCCTGGCACGCGAGCTCGGAGGGCTCGGCCGCGTCGCGATGGAATACACGCCGGGGGATTCGCTTCCCGTGATGGATGTCACGCCTTGCGGAGTCGTTGAGCTGGTGCGTTCGCTGGGTGTCGAGGTTGTTTCGAGCGCGAATCTTGTGCAGGTGTCGGTGGCGCGGTGGGGGGCCGAGGCGAGGGCGAAGCACGCGACGGCGAGCAAGGCGTGCGGCGAGATCATGCCGGGGGCGTTTGCCTACATCGCCGAGCGGATCCGCGGCGGGAAGGATGTCTGGGAGCTTGAGGTTGCGGATTGGATTCGGGCTCAGTTCAAGGCGAAGGGGCTGGAGTGGCCGGATGGGCCGATCGTGAGCGTGAACGGGCATGCCGCCGATCCGCACTATGAGCCGACGGAGCGGACGCCGACGCAGATCAGGAAGGGCGACTGGGTGTTGATTGATTTGTGGGCGCGGGTGAAGGGATCGAAGGAAGGGGAAGAGAACGTTTACTCGGACATCACGTGGACGGGGTATGTCGGCAAGGAAGTGCCAAAGGGCATGCGCCGGGTGTTTGATGCGGTGCGCAATGCCCGCGATGCATCGGTGAAGCTGGCGCAGGAATCGTGGAGGGCGGGGCGGACGGTGCAGGGCTGGCAGCTTGATGAGGCGGCGCGCGGGGTGTTTGAGAAGGCGGGGCTGATGCCGTACGTCAAGCATCGCACCGGGCACAGCCTGAGCCCGGGCGTGATGGTGCACGGGATGGGGATGAATCTCGACAACTTCGAGACGAGGGATACCCGCGAGATGCTCCCGGATATCGGCTTCACGATCGAGCCGGGGCTGTATCTGTCGAAGGAGGCCGCGGAGAAGGAGTGCGGCGCGGGGACGCCGAGCTTTGGGGTTCGGAATGAGATCAATGTGTATGTCGATCCGACGAAAGGGCCGGAGATCACGAGCTGCGTGCAGGATGAGCCGGTGCTGATCGGGTGATGCGCTCGCGTCATTTCAACATGACGAAGAGGTAGCGGGCGGCGTTGGAGAGGTTGTGGGCGAAGATGGGGGCGATGAGCGTGCCGCACGCTTCCATGATGTAGCCGTAGAGGAAGCCGGAGAGGGTGGTGCGGACGAGGTTGAAGGTGTTCACCGAAAATCCAGCATCGTCGAGCGTGACGCCGTGAGAGACGCCGAACATCAAGCTGGTGATGATGAGTGCGGGCCCAAACTTCGCGCCGGGGAGTTTCCATGGTCGCAGAAATGCGACATTGAGGACGGCGAGCATCAGGCCGCGGTAGGCGAGCTCTTCGGCAAAGCCGGGCATGGTGGCCTGGAAGGCGATTGCTTCTGTGTTCCAGGGCTCGGGCTTGGCATTGCGCGCGAAGTAGATGGGGAGAAGGACAAGCAGGAAAACGACAGGAAGAGCGCGGATCGCCCAGCCCTTTTTGAAGCGGATTGTCAGGCCGGTTTCGCGGCGTTCATCGGTAGTGAGCAACGGAAAGAGCGCCAGCACTGCGACGATGGACACGGCTTTGCCGATCCAGTTCCAGCTTGAGGCCTGTAGAAATGCCGGCGTGGGGAGGTAGTGGGCGTAACGGAGCGCAAGAGCCTGCGCGGCGTAGATTGCGGCCCCCAGGGCGAGCGCGCGGAGCGTGGGCTTGCCTGTGACCAGAGCGAAGAGGCCGAAGAGGGCCGCGTAAATCGCCAGATGCAGGCCGAGCTCGAGCATGGGGAGTCATTGGGAATCGGCCGATCGGGCTTGCGGCCGTTATTCTGCCACAATGGCCAAATCAGAACTCCGAGTGCGCAGGAAAGCAAAGCCGCCGAAGTCCCAGATGGGGCTTCAGCACGAGAAGCTGCGAGATGCGAAGACGATGGAGAAGGCCAAAGTCTGGCAGGGTGATCGGGCGGGCACTCTGCAGAAGACATTGACGTGAGGAGTATTTTGTCATGCTGAGCACTTACAAACCTTCCGGGCGGAAGAGCGCCCGAGGGTGGTTCTTTATCCCGTTGTTGTTTGTGGTTGTTTCGGCGGGTGCGGTTGCGTACGAAGGAATCCAGGCGGCCGCACCAATGTGGGTCTTTGGTTTCTGCGTGCTTTTATATATTGCGGGCATTGGCATCGCGGTGGATCGTGCGTTGACCTATTCACATTGGCGCAGTCCGGGCGCGGGTGCGATGGTTGGTCTCGCCGCCGTCATTCTCTTCCCGGTGACCGGGTATATCGCGATCTACAAGATCGATGCGGCGGGGGCATCTTCCGGAAAGGGCTTCTTGGAATTTCTTTCTGCCCGAGTCGCGACAGGCATTCCGGTATTCAAGGGTGGGGGAGCGACTTCAGGCCTGGCTGTGAACGGTTGGATTCTCATCATTCTTTGGATTCTCGAGGCGGGGGCTTTTCTGCTGGTCGGAATGGGCGCCGCCGCGGCTGCAACAGAGCGCGTGTACTGCGAGTCCTGCCGCAGTTGGGCGAATCGGTCGCTCTGGGAGTTCAAGATGCGGGATGTTGCCGAAACGTCTCTTGATTCCCTGAAAGATGCCGCCAAGTTTGAAGTGCTGCTCTCGCCCGCTCCTCTCTCCGGCGGTTCGGGCCCGACTCTCGAGTACGCCGTGCATGGCTGTCGCTGCGGAAAAGTGGCTTCGCTCAAGATCACGAGTATCTTCAAGAAGAAAGACGAAGAAGAAAGGGCCGTTCTGCGGGAAGATATTGCCCTCTCGCTTCAAACTCTTGGCCAATTGCTTGCATGGGCAGAATCGCACGATCCTTCGCTTGAGGCCAAACGTCCGAAACTGGAGTTGGCCGACAGGCCAAGGGCCAACCGGGCTCACCGCCCGCTCTCCGAAGACAAGGCAGTTATGGAGCTTCTGCGGCCGAGCGGCGAGCACGTTTCGCTCCGTCGAGGATCGAAATGGCTTGGCGCGAGCGACAGCTACGTTGACAACGAATTTACAAGGGCTGTTCGTGCGCGCGTCAAATCCGGAGATTTTCTCGCCGCGGAAGACGCAATCCGCATGCAGCGGCACCCCGACGACCTCGCCTTCGTGGTCGAGGCCATGGCCGACTGGGATGTTGTTCCGGAGTGGTTCGATGGCTGGATCGAGGAGCGGCCGGACTCGTTTGTCCCCCGGATGGTCCGCGGCATTTTCTATCTCAAGTGGGGATGGCACGCGAGGGGGATGAAGTGGAAAGCAAAGAACGTTGGCAGGTTCCTCGAACGGCTCGAAATGGCCGACAACGAACTTCAGCGGGCCGCCGCGATGGAAGAGAAGGATCCGATTTCCAGAGCCTGGCTGGTTTATACGGCGATGGGGCTTGGCCTTCCGAAACCTGTAGCATTGGAACGGTTCGAAGCGGCCATCGCTCGGTGGCCGGCAAACCGTCCGGCGTACTCCTTCATCGTCACATGCTTTGCGGAGAAGTGGGGCGGGTCTGACGAGAAAATGCTCGAGATCGCCCGGCGCGGGAGTGCGTCGGCTCCCGCCGGCAAAAGTGTGCACACGGTGATCGCTGAAGCCCATCTGGAGGCGGCGGGCACGATTGCCCGGCAGCGCGGCATCAAGGCGATCGATGAGTATCTTCAGCAGCCGGCGGTCCGTGCCGAACTTCGTTCGGCTAACGAAAAAATGTTTCGTGCCGGAAGTTTCAAGCCGACGATGGACACGGCGAGGTCGCGGCAGTTCTTTGCGTATGCGCTTTGGCGCGCGGGAGAAGTCGATGCCGCCGCCGAACACCTCAAGGTCATAGGGAAATCATCGCCGTGGTCGCTCTTTTCGCGCCACCGTTGGCTTGGAAGCGACACAATCGCCCGCGCACGCAAAGAGTGCGGCGTGCGGTAGACCTACTCGAGGTACGTATACCCCTCCATGCCCTGATCGTAAAATTTGAGCAGTGACTGGCCATCGCCGACGCTCATCGTGCCCGCCTTGACGGCGCGTTCGATGTCGCGGCGCATGGACTTGATGAGGTCTTCGTGGTCGTACTGGACGTAGCTCAGCACTTCCTTGACGGTGTCGCCCTCGACAACTTCGTCGAGGTCCCAGTCGCCTACGCCGGGTGAATCGTCGAAGCTGACGTGCACGACGTGGGTGTCGCCGTAGAGGTTGTGCAGGTCGCCCAGCACTTCCTGATAGGCGCCGAGCAGGAACATGCCGAGGTAGTAGGGCTGCGGCTTGTGGTCGCCGTTGTTGTAGTTGAGTTCGTGCAGTTCGAGCACGGGCTTGCTGGTGGTGCGCTTGTCGCAGAACTTGTCGACCTGGCCATCGGAGTCGCAGGTGATGTCGGCGAGGATGGCGCGGCGGATCGGCTCTTCGTTCAGCCGGTGGATCGGGCAGATGGGGAAGAGCTGGTCGATGGCCCAGTGGTCGGGCAGGCTCTGGAAGACGCTGAAATTGACGTAGTAGATGTCGGAAAGCACCTGCGGCAGGTCGATCAGGTCGTCGGGGAGTTCGCCCTTGGCCGTGGCGAGGGCGAGCACCTTGCGCCCGATGGCCCAGAAAAGCCGTTCGGCGCTTGCGCGCATCCGGAGGGACATGTAGCCGAGGTTGAACAGGCTCATCGCCTCGTCACGGGCCTGGACGGCGTCGTGGTAGACCTCGACGAGGTTCACCTTCGGCTGGTCGAGCATCTCGAACGCATCGACGAGCTCGATGATGGGCTGGGGCTTTTGCTTCTCTTCCTTCATCAGCTTCTTGAGCGCCGGCATGTCCGGGTCGCTCGGGAAGTTGGTCTTGCCCAGGACGTCGACGATGAGGAGCGACGAATGAGCCACCATGGCGCGCCCGGATTCGCTGAGGATGCGCGGGTGGGGAAGTTCGGCGGTGTCGCAGACGCTCTTGATGCGGTAGACGATGTCGGCCGCGTACTCGGCGACGCCGTAGTTGACGCTGGAGGGCGAGTCGCTCTGGCTGCCGTCGTAGTCGATGCCCATGCCGCCGCCGACGTCGATGGTGTCGAGCCCGGCGCCGAGTTTCTTGAGTTCGACGTAGATGTGGGCGAGTTCGTTGACGGCGGCCTTGATGTTGCGGATGTCTCCGACCTGGCTTCCGATGTGGAAGTGGATCATGTTGAGACAATCGGCCATGTCGTGCTTCTTGAGGAACTCCAGGGCGTGGAGCATCTCGGAGACGGTGAGGCCGAATTTGGAACGCATGCCGCCGGAGGACTCCCAGCGTCCCGAGCCCTGCGACGAAGGCTTGGCGCGGATGCCGATCCTGGGACGCACGCCGTAGCGCTTGGCGTGATGGACGATGAGTTCGAGATCGGTGAAGCGCTCGACGACGGGGATGATGTGTCGTCCGAGCTTGGTGGCGAGGATGACGGTCTCGATGAACTCGCTGTCCTTGAACCCGTTGCAGACGACGGGCATGTTGGGGAGGTTCTCGGTGAGGCCCAAGACGGCGAGCAGTTCGGGCTTGGAGCCGGCCTCGAGGCCGAATCCCAGGGCCGAGCCGTAGTCACGCACTTCTTCGCAGAGCTGGCGCTGCTGGTTGACCTTGATCGGATACACGCAGCAGTAGGATCCGGTGTACTGGTGTTCCTTGATCGCGTTGTCGAAGGCTTCGCGGATCTCGGTGAGCCGGTGCTTCAGGAGGTCGCGGAGGCGGATGATGACGGGCGTGCCGATCTCGCGCTCGCGCAGCCCTTCGATCACCTCGTGGAGATCGATCTGGCGCTTGGGATCGCGTTCGGGCATGACAACGAGGTGTCCCTCGCCGTTGACCGCGAAATAGCCGTCGCCCCATTCGCGGATTCCGAAGAGACGCTCCGAGTCCTGGATGCTCCAGGGCTGTTTGGGCGCGGCCGTCTGCTCGGACATCCCCGGGACCTCGACTTTCATGGAAGAGAGATTGGCGCCGCTCGCGGTCGTAACCGTTGCCATCGTGCTTTCGCCGCGTGTCCGCGGCTCCCGTGCTCCGCGCTGTGATGGGCGCGGGAATTGTGCGAACACCAACCCTTCACGGCGCTTGCGCGCCGGCATTCTGGGTGCGTCCGTGCGTCAGAAAGAGCGGCGCGTCCTGCGCCTCAACCCAAAAAGATAGCGTGTTCCCGCGCGTTCGCCACTTGAAAGGGGTCTGGCGGGATCAGTTTGTTGCTTCTTCGTGCAGACGCACATCGCGGCGTTCGACGAGCAGGAACGTTCCCACGACCAGAGTCAGGGCGCAGACCGCCATGGGATACCAGAGTCCCGAGTACGGATTGGAGGTGCGCTCCACCAGCAGGGCCCCGATGAAGGGAACCATTCCCCCGAAGATGCCGTTTCCTACGTGATAGGGCAGCGACATGCTCGTGTACCGGATGCGTGTGGGGAAAAGCTCCACCAAAAAGGCGGCTATGGGTCCGTAAACCAGCGTGACCAGCAGCACCTGCACCCAGATCAGAAAGACCAGCGTCAGGGCGGGTGTCGAAGAGAGCGAGCCAAGGTGGATCGTGCTCTTGCGTGTCGTCACCACCTTCCCATCGGCGTCCGTTTGGGTTGTCGTGATGGTGTTTGTCGTGCCGTCCGTGAACGTCTGCCGCTCTTTCGAGACGGTCACCGTCCTTGCGGGTTTGGATTCCGCGGTGTCGGCGGCGAAGTGCTCCACTTTGGGTTCGCCCAAGGTCTGGACGGGTCCGGCGGGGGGGAATCGGGCGGGGTCGGCCACGTTGGCCGCGGCGGCCATCGCCCCGTAGATGGGGTAATAGAGGATCAAGGCCAGCAGGCATCCGGCCATCATGATGGGCTTGCGGCCGATCCGGTCCGAAAGCCAGCCGCAGAACACAAAGAATGGAGTTCCCAAGACGAGCGCGATACCGACGATGATCTCGGTCTGGGAGGCCTCGATGTTGAGCGTGAGCTTGGTGAAGTTCATGGCGTAGAACTGGCCCGTGTACCAGACGACACCCTGGCCCGCGGTTGCGCCAAAGAGTGCCAGGAGAACGAGCCGGAGGTTCTGCTTGTGTGCGAAGGACTCGCGGATCGGGTTTTTTGCCCCCTTGCCGCTCGCCTTCATGGCCTGGAAGAGCGGCGATTCGCTCATCCGACGGCGGATGAACCAGCTGAAAAAGACCAGCACGAGCGATACCCAGAAGGGGATTCGCCAGCCCCAGGCGCTGAACTGATCCGGCGTGAGCAGGAACCGGCAGAGCAGGATGACGCCCAGCGAGAGGAACAGGCCGAGTGTGGCGGTGGTCTGAATCCAGCTCGTCCAGTATCCCCGCTTGCCGTCGGGGCAATGCTCGGCGACGTAGGTGGCCGCTCCGCCATATTCGCCGCCGAGCGCAAGACCCTGCCCGAGGCGCAGGATGATGAGGAGCGCGGGCGCGAGCCAGCCGATGGAGGAATAGCCGGGCAAAACACCGATGACGAAGGTCGCCCCGCCCATGAGCAGCAGCGTGACCATGAACGTGTACTTGCGGCCGATCATGTCGCCGAGCGCGCCGAAAACGATGGCCCCGAAAGGTCTTACGACAAAGCCGATGGCAAAGGTGGCCAGGGTCGAGAGCAGGCCGGTGGCGCCTGAATCGGCGGGGAAAAAGACGTCGGAGATGGTGACGGCGAGCGCGCCGAAAATGTAGAAGTCGTACCACTCGATCAGAGTGCCTGCCGACGACGCCGCGATGATCGTCCAGAGGCTGTGCTTGGAGAGAACGGGCTCGGTGTGTTTGTGGTGGTGGGGGGAGTGGGGGGAGTGGGGTGTAGAGTCCGGTGGCATCGGGGTAATCTACCGGACGATCACTTCGAGAATCTGAAAAAATGTGAATCTGGTCGGCGCTTTGCCCCGTCTAATGGGGTGAGGTCGAGTCGGATGGGCAAGCGGAAAACCCATCGCGTCTCGGCCTGCTCTCTTTCATCTCGTCTCCCGATCAGGTCTCATCCCAAGCTTCCATCCCTTGCCCCCACCCCAAGCCCGCGGCCGTTCAGCAATGAACGTCGCGGGCCTTTTTCATTGATTCAGGCAGGGCGGTGCGTTCTTCTGAAGCGGCATTGGGCCGGCGCGGCGGGGTGCGGAAGTTGCGTCTGGCAATTGCTGAGGCACCTTTGATGTAACGCCGGGCTTCTCCATGTAACGGTTGGAATGCGCAGCGCTTCCCAACACGCTAATCTTTCGGCCCATGGCGCGAGTCGTACTTTCCTCCGTACAGAAGAAATACCCCAACGGCTTCGCCGCCGTAAAGGACTTTAATCTCGACATTCGCGACGGCGAGTTCGTTGTGCTTGTGGGGCCATCGGGCTGCGGGAAGTCCACCACGCTCCGCATGGTCGCGGGGCTTGAGGATGTTTCCGGCGGGACCATTTCGATTGATGATCGCGTCGTGAACGACGTGCACCCGAAGGACCGCGACATCGCGATGGTCTTTCAGTCGTACGCGCTCTACCCGCACATGAGCGTCTACAAGAACATGGCCTTTGCGCTCAAGCTGCGGGGGGTTCCGCGTCATGAGATCGACCGCCGCGTGCAGGGGGCCGCGAAGACGCTGGGGCTGACCGAACTGCTCGATCGCAAGCCCAAGCAGCTTTCCGGCGGCCAGCGCCAGCGCGTTGCTCTCGGGCGGGCCATCGTCCGCGAGCCCAAGGCGTTCCTTTTCGACGAGCCTCTTTCCAACCTCGACGCCAAGCTCCGGGTTACAACCCGCGCCGAGCTCAAGGCCCTGCACCAGCGGCTGAAAACCACCACGATCTACGTCACGCACGATCAGGAAGAGGCCATGACGCTCGGCGACCGCATCGTCGTCATGAGCAATGGCCTCATCCAGCAGGCCGGGCCGCCACTGGAGGTGTACCACCGCCCGGCCAACAGGTTTGTTGCCGCTTTTGTGGGGATGCCGCCCATGAACTTCCTGCAGGGCGAGATCCGGCGCGGCGCTTCGGGCCTTGCGTTTGTGGAGGCGGGTGAGGGCGGCCAGACGCTTGCGTGCCCGGAATCGCGGCGCTCGGCGCTCGAGCCCCTGACCGGCAAGCCCCTCGTGCTTGGGATCCGCCCGCAGATGTTCTCCTTCGGCGTCAACGTTCCCGGCAGCACCCCGCTGCGTGTGCGATCGAACGTCGTGGAGCCGCTGGGCGACACGATCGATATCGCCTGTGCGACTGCGAATCACCCGGGACTGGTCGCGCGACTGCCCTCCCGTGCGGGAATCACGGCGGGTCATGAGGTCACGCTGGCCGTGGATATGAACGAAGTTCACTTCTTTGAGCCGGGTGAATTCGGTCGGAATATCGCGCCCGGTCACGGGGCCTGAAAGGCCGGGCTTGCGTTCGGGGGGCATGTGTGCGATTCTGGAGCGCATGCGCTTGCCGCCGTCATGGATCGCCTTTGTGCTCGGGCTGTTGTGCATCCCGGCCTGTTGCGGCGCGGCGCCCGCGGCTTCCAGGAGAACCGGTCAGGTCGTTCGTTTGGAAGGCGACCTCGACTACATGGCTCAGGTCGATGCCGTTCGACAGAAACTGATGGAAGCGAGGCGGGACGGTGTCGGGCTGATCTGTCTTGAAATCGGCGCCAGGGCCTGGCGTCTTGATGTCGCGCTGGCGCTAGGCGAATTGCTGGCGGCCAGTGAACCGCCCGCCGCGGCGTTTGTGCCCGAAGGCGCGGGTGCCGGAGCCTTCGTTGCCGCTGCGCGTGCAAACGCCGGCGCGTTCGCGTATTCAAACGGCAAGTGGGAACTGCGCGAAAGCGACATCGCGAGGGACGCGGCGCCCGAACCGGCCCGCCTGAAGAAAGAGGAGAAGAACTGGACGGGCAAGGCGGCCGGCGAGGGGGGCGGCCTGGCGCTCGCATCGCTGCGTGAGGCGATTCTCGAGCCGGCCAAGGGATTCTGGCTCCTTGCCGAACCCGGAAGCGTGCGGACGGGCCTGGGGACGCGCGAGGGTGCGAAGGTTCTGGCGGCTGTCGGAAGCGATCGCCTGGTGATGAGTGAGGCGGAGCTCATTCAGATCGGACTGGTGCGGGGGCCCGCGCTCGATGCCCGTGCGGTGCTGAGCGAACTGGGGGTCACAGAGACTTTGCGCACGGAGGCGGCGGGATCTTCGCTCGAATCACAGCGGGAGAAGGTTGTGGCGATGGTTGAAAAGGCTCAGGCCGCTCTTGCCGATGCGGAGAGGGGCATTCGCGAGGCGAACACGCAGACGGGGGGGCAGTGGAAGCCCGAAAGAGAGTCGGTTGCGCTGGCGCGGGAGCAGTTGAGTGCGATTGCCGCCGCGCTCAAGGAAGTGCCCGAGATTCTCCGCACTCCGGCGCCCGGGCAGCCCGAGTCGGTCCGGCGTCCGGCGGCACATGAGCAGCGGTGGAACCACCTGCAGGCTCAGCTTGCCGGGCGCGCCGACAGGATCGAAAAGGCGATCAACAATCGCCGGTAGCGGCACTCAGGAGGGGAGCGATCCCGATATGCGTCCCAATCGACGAGGCAGGAAACCCAAGCCAACCCGCACGCGACGTCATCCGCCGGCCGGCAAGGGCGGCGAAGCGCCAAAGGCCCCGGTTGCTTCGAGCGCTGCGATGGCTGTGCCGCTCATGATGGATCCGCGCGAGACCAAAGTGCTCCGCGAGATGCTCTGGCACAACATCGTCCGCGAGATGCTCATGGCGCTGTGTATCGAAACCGGGATGTCCGACGCGAACGGGAAGCCGCAGATGCTCGACGGGCGACTGACGGTGATCACGTTTCGCGGCGAGCGAGTGCCCATCGCCGCGGTCCGCCCGCTGATTAACTTTGGAGTCGGGACGACCCGGCAGGAGCAGCAGCTCTCGATGATGCTGCAGGGCAGCGTCTTTCAGATCGTGACACCGGATGGAGACGTGTTCACGCTGCCGCTGCACGAGATCCGGGGGCTGCACGCGCTGTCGGAGTCCGTGATGGACGAACTGCGGGAGGCCAGCCAGCAGACGGGGCAGGAGGAACCCGGCAAGCCGTTCGGTTTTGCGGCGTTTACTTCGCTTGCCCAGGGCCTGAACAACCGGCCGATCCCAAAGGCCCCCGACGAGCCCGGGGAGTGAATCACCGGCGCGGATTGCGGGGCGAACCCTCACGCGTCGAGCGCGGAGGGTTGGGTGGATAGGGCGAGCGCGGCCGCGGCGAGGCTTCTTCCGGCGCGCTCACGGTCATCGGTGATTCCTGCGATTCGGCTTTGGGCTCTGGTTCTGCGGCCGGCGCCGGCTGCTCGGGAAGATCCTGCGGTTCATCGCCCTTTGGAGGCTGCGGTTTTTCCCTGGCGCTTGCGGGCTTGGCGAAAACCAGCCTTCCGGCGGCGGTCTGCAGGTTGCTCGAGACGATCAGTTCGGCCCGATCGCCGATCAGATGGGCGGAGTTTTCCGCGACGACCATGGTCCCGTCGTCCAGGTATCCGACGCCCTGCCCGGGCTGCTCGCCCGCCCGCACGAGCACGACCGTGAGCGACTCTCCCGGAACGAGCGCGGGCTTGAGCGCGTTGGCGAGCTGATGGATGTTGATCACCGAGATCGACTGGATCTCCGCGATGCGTGCCAGGGCAAGGTCGGTCGTGAGGATGATCCCCGGGGAGACTCGCGCGAACTCGATGAGCATCTGGTCCACGTTCGCGCCCGGCACGGGAATTTCGTCGATGGTGACCGAGATCGTTCCCAGGCGCTGAAGCCGCGAAATCATGTCGAGCCCGCGCCGGCCCTTGGTCCGCGTGAGGCGCTCGCCCGAATCCGCAAGCCGCTGCAATTCCAGCACGACAAACCGCGGGATCAGAACCGGCGATTGCAGCAGCCCGGTGGCCGCGATATCCACGATGCGGGCGTCGATCAGGGCCGACGTATCGAGAATGAGCGGCTTGGAACCCCGCATCTGCTTGGCGAATTCCACGTACGGGATGACCAGCCGGAAATCGTCCTGGGTCTGCAGGATGGTGGTGACCGCCAGATAGGCGAGGGCGATGCCCAGCAGCACCTTCGAGGCGTTGATGATCTTGAAATCGATCTCGTAGAGCGAGCCGAGCAGATCCACGATCGAACCGAGCGCTGCCGTGGCGAGCATGGCCGCCGCCAGCCCGAAGAACACGGCGATGACAGCTCCGATTTTCTTGCGGCGTGTCAGCAGGTCCACGCTTCCGACGATCGCCGCGATTACAAAGGCGATCGCGAGGATCACCATCGCGACTCGCGGCCATTCCTGCGGCACCGCCTGATTGGGGCGGAAGTACAGAACCGAAAGCGTCGTGACGACAACAAAGAGGGCCAGGAACGCCAGGCGCGAAATGCGCACGAGCGAGGCGCGTATGGATTCGGTTTCGTCCGCCGCGCTCGGCAGGGGCGTGCCCCTGGCACGGGTCTCCGCGGCAAACTGTTTATCGAGCTCATCCATCCGGTTGTTTCAGTGTACGGACGATGCCTGGCCGTGGGTGCGGGAGACTTTGGCCGGCGGGGCCGAGCGAGCGAGTTCTTTTGCGGCTGCAGCGGATTTCGGACCTTCTTTTTGATGCGGAAGGAGGCGGGTCCGGGCACCGCGCGGGCAGGAGAGAACCGCCTCTTTGCCTACGCTTGGAGCGTCTCCCCCCGATCGACGGCCGGGCCCGGTGCACGGATGGCCCGTGAACCTGGTCAGGGCTTGACCGCAGCAGCCATAAGCGGCCGTCGTCCGGTGCCGCCGGTGTCCTGGCCGTCGATCGGGGGGAGATTCATTTGCGAGAGTTCGGGGAGACCATCAAGATCGTTGCGTGCTGCATCGCCGCCGCGGCGATCTATGGCGTCGTGCACGACCAGATCACCGCACGCATCTGCATCGAGTACTTCACGGTCGCACACCCAAGGCTCATCGACTCGAGCTCTCCGACCGCCATCGGTCTCGCGTGGGGGGTCGCTGCAACGTGGTGGGTGGGCCTGGGGCTCGGAATACTCCTCTCGCTCGCCGCTCGCGTTGGAACCTGGCCGCGGCGGAAGTGGCGAGATCTGATTCGACCGATCTCATTGCTCCTAGTCGTGATGGCCTTTTACGCGTGTTTCTGGGGCTGGCTGCTGCCCCAAATCCCGGTGCCGCCGGGGGGTGGCGGTTTGTGGGGAGGGCGAATCCCGGCAGAAAAGTACCGCGCCTTCCTTGTTTGCTGCGGGGCGCACGGCGCGAGCTACGAGGCGGGGTTCTGGGGTGGGCTGGCCTTGTGTGCGTGGACGCTCTGGGGGCGAAAACGCGCGGGGAAATGGACACGGGCGGCAACGGCCTGAAGGCCCTTTTGGCGATTCGAGTTTCCCTTCGCGCCGGGATGGGGCATGCCGATCCGCCTCGTAGAATGGCCCCATGGCCTACACCGTCCTCGCCCGCCGCTACCGCTCCACCGATTTCGACGAAGTGATCGGCCAGGAAGCAATCGCGCAGACTCTTCAGAACGCGATCAAGCTCAATCGCGTTGCGCACGCTTATCTCTTCTGTGGCACCCGTGGCGTGGGCAAGACATCGATGGCCCGCGTCTTTGCGAAGGCGTTGAATGGGGGCAAGGAAGAGATCGATGCCGCCATCATGGCGGGCAAGGACACCGACGTCATCGAGATCGACGCGGCGAGCAACAACAGCGTGGACAACGCGCGCGAGCTGATAGCCAACGCGGCCTATCGCCCGCTCCGCGGAAAGAAGAAGATCTACATCATCGACGAAGTGCACATGCTCTCGACGGCGGCGTTCAACGCGCTGCTCAAGACGATGGAGGAGCCGCCCGAGCACGTGATGTTCATCCTGGCGACGACGGACCCCCAGAAGGTCCCCGCGACCATCCAGAGCCGCTGCCAGCGCTTCGACTTTCGCAACATTCCCGCTTCGAAGATCACCGAACACCTGACGGATGTTCTCAAGAAAGAAGGTCAGGCGGCCGAACCGGAGCTGGTGTTTCAACTCGCCAAGCTCGGCAACGGCTCCATGCGTGACGCGCTGAGCCTGCTCGACAGGCTGATCGCGGCCGGTGAGAAAAAGCTGACGGTCAAGACTCTCGAAAACCTGCTCGGCCTGCCCGCGCGGGAGCTCGTGGGCACGCTGCTCGATGCAATAGCGGCCGCGAATCCCGGGCAGGCGCTCGAGGCCTGCGACGCGCTTCTGTCCGCCGGCATCAGTATCGATCAGATCCTCGAAAGCCTGCTCGAGCGCATGCGCGACCTGCTGGTGCTGGCGGCGTGCGGCGAAAAGACTGCGCTTGTCGAACTCTCGGAAGAAGCACGCGCCGCCGAGGCAGCCCGCAGCCGCAAGTTTGATCCCGCGTCCACGGTTCACATGATCGCCATCGTCGAGAGCATCCAGCGCAGCGCCAGGAGCAGCGCGTGCCCCCGGGCTCTTCTCGATGCGTGCGTTGTCCGGCTGGCGCTCACCGATCGGCTCGCGGACGCGGCGTCTGTTGTGCACGAGGCGAAGGCGGTCTCCGGCGGCGCCGTTCATTCCGGAGTGGCCGCGCCAAAAAAACGCTGACGCCGGAGGAGCCGGAGCGACCGCTCCTGCCGGCGACGCCTCAAACCAAGCAGGCCGAGGTACCGGCGCGCCCCGGCGCAGCGCCCGGAGACTGGAATTCGGTCCGTGAGGCGGCGGCCCACGAACGTCGCCAGATCAGGGCGGTGGTTGAAGAGGCGACGCTCACCGAGTTTAAGGACGGCCGTGTCCATCTCAGGGTGGCGTCCGACCTCATGACCGCGGCCGTCGGCGTGCGGGAAGACATCCGCCAGCTCATCGGCCGCGTGTGGGGCCGGAGCGTTCAGGTGGAGTTTTCCTGCGTTGAGGTCGCCGAAACAGTTCAAAGCGTGGAACAGGAAGCCCCCGCCGCACCAACAATGACGGTCGCGAACGCGACCGAACACCCGCTGATCGCCCGTGCGGTTGAATTGCTGGGCGCCAAGGTGGTGGGCGTGTATCCGCGTCAGCGGTGAATGTGCGGTTGTCGTCGATCGGAGGTTTGTGAATGCTGGACCAACTCAAAGCCATGGGCGCTCTCGCGGGAATCATGAAGAACCGCGACAAGCTCCAGTCTTCGATGCAGGAAGTGAAAGATCAAATGGCCAAAACCGAGGTGACCGGGCGGGCCGGAGGGGGTGCCGCCACGGCTCGAGTGAACGGGAAACTCGAGGTACTTTCGGTTGAGATCAGCCCCGCGCTGCTCAACGGCATGGTGGCCGACGCGAAGACGCGCCAGCAGGCCTCGACTCTTATCGCCGAGGCTGTGAATGACGGTATCCGCCAGGCGCAGGAGAAGCTCCACGAAGCAGTCCAGAAGAAAACCCGCGAACTCGGGCTGCCGGACATTCCCGGTCTGGGCGGGCTCTTCGGTTGAGCTCCGCCGCGATGCAGTATGCTCACGCCATGAATCGCCCGTTGCTGGGGGCCACATTGCTGGCGGCATTGTGCTCGGTTTCGGGCTGCCGGGTGGACTACGAGCATCTGCCGCAGAAATTCGAACTCGCCAAGGGGCCCGATCAGCCCGGCCTCACGATCATGTACTCAGAGGCGATGCGGGACCCCGCGAACAACAAGTTCCCGCCCGTCACGGTTCGGCTCATCGGCGTCAGCCAGGAGCTCATGCACAGCGACTCGCTCGATGTCACCGCGGTCGTAGCCGACGATGTCGCGCGACCCGATGTGCGGCGTATCGACATTCCCCTCAATCAGGACCGGCGCATCGCGACGATCGGCCCCACCGACAGCCTGTTTTCGGAGCAATATGTCTTCGCTGCCGCCGCCGTGGCCTGGGCGGCTCCCGAAGGTGAGCCGCAGAACTATGTCGAGCGTTTCGCCGTCTTTGACGAGAAGGGACGCGAGATCTCGCAGTTCGTGGCCGAGCCCCGCCCCGAGCCGGCGCCGCCGGGCCCGGACCGGCGGGCGGTCCTGGTGACCACCGCCGCGGTCAAGCGTCAGGGGGTGGTCCTTGAAGTCGACCGCGCGGGCGTGAAGGCCGTTCCGGCCGGGTTGAAACTGCGCGAAGCCAGGGCGCTGCCCGCGGGACAATAACAGCGAATTGCGCCGATTGATTTGCACGGCGGCGGGAATTCGCGGACAATTCCCACATGCCTTCGTTCGGGTCCTACGAAGCTCGCCGAGAAGTTGCCGGCACCGGGTTCTGCGCCCGGTGGGAAGCCGCACTCCCGGCCACAATTTCATCGACCTCGCTCAAGGCCGCCAAGCCATTCGGCGACCGGTTCCTGGCAACCGCCGTGGGACCAAGCGTCGTTGTGCCGTGGCTGCCTCGGGCGGGCCTCGATGAAGAAGCGCGCCGTCTTGTGGGCGCCGCCCGCGATCAGGCTCAGCTCGTGGGCGCCGGCGCCAAGCGCTGGTCGATCATCGCCGACTTTGGGCTGATGGACGACGGCCGCGGCGCCTTTGTCGTCCGTCCTTCGCTCGCCTGGACCGTTGAACGCCTTGTCCTCGCGCAGTACGTGCTCACCTCCGTGGAACTGCGGGGCATCGTGCTCGGCGTGCTCGACGGCCTGATCGAACTGGAGCGGAACTCGGCGCGCCAATGGGGAAACCTCTCCAGTTCCACCGTGATGCTCGCCGCCGGCCCGGGAGACGCCCGACTGGCCGACGGGTCGGCGGTCGTGCTTACGGAACTCGAATCCCGCGAGCGGCTTGGGACCGACGCGCACGTGGCCGACCTCCGGGCTGTCGGGCGCCTCATTTATGAGATGGTGCTCCATAAGCGGCCGCCGCTCAAGGCGGTCAGCGGCTGGTCGGCCACATGGAACGATGGCTGGGAAACAGTGGGAGACGGGCGCTGGTGGTTCGACCTCGCAAACCGGCTGATGGCGGCGGGCACAGCAGTCGCCGATGCGGGCGCCGTCCCGACCCTGGCCCAGATCCGCCAGCAGGTTCTGGAACACCGGCCCCATAAGCCGTTCCCCAAGAGGCAGGCGATGTTCGCCGGGGGAATCGTTGCCGTCGTGCTGGTGGCCGGCGCCGGCTACCTGATGCTCCGCACTCCGGTCCGCGAGGCGGTGGTTCTGAGCGCCGATCAACTCGAAGAACGGGCGCGTCTCGCCAAGTGGCAGGCCTTTGTCGAACGCTGGCGGCTCTGGTTCGGGGATCTGCACGCCGCACGCGGGCAGATCTCCGCTCTGGCGGCCGGCGCGCCCCCGACCAGCACAATCCGCGAGCTCTCCAACCTGCTCAACGACCCAGCGGTTCGAGATCCGCGCGAGGTTGCGGGCGCGGGTTCGGGCGCGAGCCTTCTGGACCTCCGAGATAACCCCGGGGACGCCATCCAGGGCGAGAAAATCATCGCCGGTGATGCATCGCTCTCTCGGATCGACAAAGCCCGGGATCAGCTGCTGGGCTGGACCGAACTGGCCCGCCTGCGGGAAATCGCCGGTGCCTGGGAATCTCGCGGGTGGGGCAAGGCGACGCCTCCGCTTTTGAACGCCGCGGGAGGTGTCACGGCGGCGCTCCCGGTTGTCATTGTCAAGGAAGCCAATACCGAGGCGCCCCCGGTCGAACGCTCGGGTGACATCGTGCCCGCGGTGCTTGCCGCTCAGAGCGCCATCGAAAACGCCGCTCGAATCGATGGAATCTGGGACGCGATCACCAAGATCGTGGAATCCGAAAAGGCCAGCGGCGATCCGGTGCTTTCCAAGCTCGACCTGATCGCCCGGGCTGAGACGGACAAGGCTCTTGCCGCCGCGGCTGCGGGTGAGCCCGCGCTGCAGGCTCTCCGCACTTCGCTCGAGCGTGTGGACGGGGCGGCAAGCGCCGCGATGGCCTTTGAGAAAGGCGAGATCGCCGGCTGGGATCGCGCCGGTTTCCGTGAGTCGGCGCGCCTGAAAGAAATTGCTTCCGGCCAAGCGGGGCTCGCGCAGCTCGTGGCCTGGCGCGAAGAAGCCGCCAGGCCCGACTTCGCGGCTGTGGACGCCCCCGATCCGCGCGTGCCGGTGCTCGAAAAGGCGGCAAAGACGACCGAAACGCTCAAGCCTTTCGGCGAGCGGCTGCAGGGGCTGGAAAAGACGGGTCGCGAACTCACGCTGCTCCCGGCCGAGTTCGACCAGCGGCTTGCGCAGATCGGCAAAGACGTGCAGACGCTCAAGGGGACCGCCTGGAGCAACCGCAACCGGACCGCCGCGGAAGACCTCAGCCGCAAACTCGATCAGGAGATCGATTCGCTCGAGCGAGATTCTGCGGATGCGTTCACGACCGCGATGCTCACGCTCGGCGAGGCGATCGCGCGCCAGGACCCAGGGCAGTTCTCCAGCAAGGCGCTGACCGGAGCCTGGGAGCAGGCGCTCTCTGCGGCGAGATCGGCATCGACCAAGCGTGAAGCGTTCGGAAAGTTGCGCGGCGTTCGCGAAACGCTGCACGCGCTGGATCTGCAGCTTCCCGAAAAGGTTCCGTGCCCAATACAGGGCGGAAACGCCGAATCCTGGAAGATCGCGGTCTCGCAGGCACGCGACGCGATTTTCGCTCGAGCGCTCTCGACCGGCACGCCCGACATCGCCGGCGCGGGCGCGCAGTATCAGCTCTGGCTTTCGCGCTCCACGCAGACATTGAAGGACCTTTCGCAGGCCGGGCAGTTGCTCTTCCGCGGCCAGGAATTTCAGGGGGCCGAAAAAGACTCCCATCTCGCCGAACTCGTCCGCCGGGTCGAGTCCGATCCCGACATCGCCGTGTTGGGTCCGGTCCTTCCCGACGGTTGGGGAGCGATCAGGGAAATCCGCGCGATCGGCGCCTCGGCGGACGCCGCTCAGATCGCCCGCTGGCTGGCCCCCGGATCGCCCGCGCCTGTTGCTCTTGCCGCCTGGACGCGACTCGGCGAGCTGGGCTGGCCTTCGGACAACGTGTCTTTCACGCAGGCTTCCCAGGCGATCTCCCGCACATTGCCCGCGATCATCGACATCGCCATACCGCCGGAAGCAAGGGAGTCCGTCACAGAAAGCGTCCGCCGCCGGGCAGCGCGCATGTGGGTCGCCTACATGAACCAGCGCCCCGGATCCGATCGAGCCGGCATCGAGCGGGGCCTGACCGATGCGGGTCTTTTCGGCGTCACGCCTTCCGAGGCCGACGGCCTGGCGCCCAGCGCGCGCTACAACGCGTTGGTCTGGGAGCTCGGCAATCAGGCCCGGGATTTTCTGACCAAGGAGACTCAGAGAGGGGTGGGCGCGGGCTCCGATGCGGCCGCGCTCTCCGCCCAGACGCGGTTCGCATCGGATCTGCTCCGCCGGCTTCAGGAAGGCTCAGCGTCGCTGGGGCTCGGAGGCAATTCCGCAGTTTCGAACCTGCAGAAAGCTCTATCGGGCATTGCCGAGCGAGAAGCGCGGCCGGCCTTTGACCCGCTGAAGAACGGGCCTGCATCGATTGTGCTCGACAAGAAACAAGTGTGGAAAGCCTCGCGGGAGGGCGATCGGTACATCTACTCGCTCGATCTTCCGCCGGGCCGCATGGCCCCGGGCCAGCCCCCGGTGAAACTCGAGTTCCGCCCCGTCAAAATCATGGGCTCGGGCGGCCCGATCGCGACCTACGTGAGCACCCACGAGGTCTCTGTGGGGATGGTCATGGGAGCGGTCGAGGTCTATCGCTCTTCCTCACTCTGGGAACAGCTCCGTCTCACACTGCGCTGGTGGGACGATGGCCCCGATCCGCGGTACGGGCCCGCCACGTGGACGTGGGATTCACGGCGCAAGCTTGTTCTGATGAATATTTCTTCCCGCAATCAGTCTTCCGGCTGGATGCAGGTGCTGGAAGACCTCCACGACAAGCCTTACTACGCGCCAGCCCTGGGAACGATTGCGCCCCCCGCCTACGACAGCCCAATGGACTGGATCTCTCCGGACGCCGCACTCCTTTTGTCACGATTGATGGGCGCCCGGCTTCCCACGGTGGAGGAGTGGAGAGCCGCGGTTGATGATGCGGGAGGCCTGGAAAAGGTCTCCGACAAGTCCAACCGGCGAGACAAGAACTGGACGATGCAATTCGACTACGTCAAGGATCTCGACATCCCCACCAAGGAATGGCCGCACGCGGGCATTTTCTGGCCCCGCGGTCTCAAGCCCGCAGAAAAGCAGCCCGACGGAAAGTTGCTCTACGTCAACGCGGCCGATGATTCGGCTCTCACCTACAACGACGGCTATCTCTGGTTCGCCCCCGTTCTGCGGGATAGTCAGGGGTGGTCCCACCTCGTAGGCAACGTCTCCGAGATAGTGCTCGAGGGCAATCCCGACGCGATCGCCTCGCTCGAACCCAACGTTGAAGCCGTGACGGCGGCGATCGACAACCCGGAACTGAAGTGGCGGGTGATTGGCGGATCGGCTCTTTCCGCAATCACCTTGCGCGACAGCAAGCCCTACGAAGTCGATGAGCCGTACGCAAACCCCAGTATCCGCGAAGCCCGCAAGGGATACTCCGATGTCGGTTTCCGCCTGGCATTTTCCGAAGGCGGCAACGGCAGGCCGAAAGAGCCCCCCGCGGTCCTGACCGCGCGGGCTCTGGAACAGGCGGTGTTCCTGGGCCCTGCCGCTGACCATAAATAAGGCTTCTACTCGTCCGCGAGGGCCACGGCCGGCTTGAGGCCCGGGCGCCGGGCGTACCGCGTCGATTCGGCCTTGTTGCTCTGTGCGAGCTGGTAATCCTGTGCGTACGCGGCCATTCCCAGCTGATCACCCGCGGCCATCGCCATCGTGCCCCGCGGCGTGACGACTCCAGCGAAGGCATCGCCGGCGGCAAGCCCGGAGGCAGGGCCGGTCGCCTGGACCGTGCGAGCCGAGGAACAGCCCCCCAGGACCGCCGCACCTCCCAGGAGGATCACTCCCAGAAGCGGCGTGCCCAAAAAAGAAAAAGGACGGCGTTGAACCGTCTGCATCTCCGAGCTCCCCGCCCCTCGCGGGGCAATGTGCACGGCGGGCCGTGCGCGCAACCTCAAATGCCTCGAAGGCCGGAAATGGCCCTCAGGAAAACCATCGAATACGGTTTGCCCAGAACCAGCTTTGACCCACGATTCGCGCAAGAATCGCGCGGGCCGCACCGTCTGTAACGCCTGCACGGACCGCGGGCCGACGTATGGACGAAGGACGAGCCTTCGATCCGCTTCCGGGGCGGGGGCGGCGTCATGGGTGGAGCCGGGCCGGTATGCTCGGCGGGTTTGTTATTGGCCTTGTGGGGCGGCAAACGAACGGCAGAGGGAGTGGGGAAGGAAAAGACTTGGCGAACCGGACAGCAACAGCATGGCACACCAGGCTCCTCCAGGCGGAGGCCGCCCTCCTTCGTGCCCGCGAAGGGGCTTCGCCCGAACAGCTCGCGGCGCTGGACGAGGCCGCGGGACAGCTCGACCGGGCCAAGCTCGACCTCTTCGCGGCCGCCGAAATGGCCGAGACACTCACGCAGCTCGATCAGCTCGTCTGGAACGCGTGGAGCAAGAAGATCGCGCCGGATTCGGGCCTTACCCGCGAAGGAGCCTTCGGTCAGGCCCTGGCGCGTGTGCTTTCCGAGGGTGATCAGGAACGCCGCGAGAAGGCGCTTGTTGAAACCGACCGGGCTCTGGCGTCGACCCGGCGGATGACCGCGGCCCTGATCGCCGCCATCGCGCAGGCCGCGGAGCGATACGCGAGCCGCCATGTGATGAGATTCGGTGTCGACACGATCGAGGCTGTTGCGGGGGCGGAAAACGGCAGGACCGGGGCGGCCCGGCTGGGCAACACGGACGCCGCCTCGTGGCGGAAATACAAAGAGTTGATGGGTGAGACTTCGGGAGCCGCCGAAGCGAACATCGAAGCAGAAATCCTGCGGGCGGTGGCGGAATTTGCGGAAAGCCTTGCAGGGACCTTCGCGAGCGCGGAGAAGGACAGCCTGTCGCAGTCGCAGCGTGAGGTCGGAGGAAGTTCATGACGCTCCTGGAACTGGTAGAGCCGGTGTTGCAGCAGGTCTGCCGCCTGAACAGGCTGGCCCGGAAGGGGGCCGCGATCGACCTTTCGGTCGTGCGATCCGAACTGCGTTCCGCGGTGAATGATGCGCGGGCCAAAGCCGCCGCGGATCCGGAACTGATGCGGGGCTTTGAGGCGGTGGAGCCCTCGGTGCTGGTCTTTATTGATGCGATGGTCCGCTCGATGCGGGCCGGCTTCGCGGGAGTCTGGAAGCCTCTCGCGCCCGAGCGTGGCGTGGAATCGACCGTCAAAGTTTTCGAAGAAGCCCTGGAGCGGGCGATCGCCGACGACACGCCGGGCTCGAGCGAGCGACTGGCGGTTCTTGCCGAGATCCTGGGGCTCGGCCTTCCCGGCGCGTACGGCGGCAACCGCGAGACGGGGGCCAAAAAACTCGCCGAGGTGCTGCCGCGCCTGGGCGGGCTGGCGGAGATCGATCAGACCGAACGCGTCTGCCCCGAGGCGTACAGGAATGTGGACGTGCGAAAGCTCGCGTTGCCCCCGGTCCGCAGCCTGACGAGCGTGGCGATCGCGGCGGTCGGCATGATCGCGGTTGTTGTGGCGGCCTATTTCATGATGTTCGCACGCTCATCCGGTGAACTGCGAACGACGCTGCAGCAGATCAAGGACTCCGCCTCCGCCGGTACGGGAGGTGGCAAGTGAACTCGCTGCTTCTTGGGATGTGCGTGAGCGGCGTCGGCGCGACGAGGCTTTTCGCGGCCGGAGATTACTCCGCGCTTCTGAAGCTGATCCCGCGCGACGGAACATTCCTCGCGGTGCTCGGTGCCGGCGCGGTGGTCGTTGCGCTGCTGATCGGCGTCTTTCAGTGGTTCATCCAGGTGCGGGACAAGGCAAAGGGAGCGCCCTTTGCTGATCTAATCAAGAACGCCGCCGGGATGGCTCCGGTGATCGCCGATCCCGCCCAGCGGGCACGGCTGGACGATCTGCGCCGCAAGTTTGACGACGGAGTGGAAAAGTTCCGCGCCGCGGGCAAGGACCTGTACAGCCTGCCCTGGTATCTGCTTGTCGGGCCCGCGGGTTCCGGCAAGACCGAAGCGCTTCGTCACTGCAACGTGGGATTCCCTCCCGGCCTGCAGGACTACCTGCAGGGTGCCGGCGGTACCTTGAACATGCACTGGTGGTTCACAAACCACGCCGTCGTGCTCGACACGGCCGGGCGCATGTTCATGGAAGCGGCGGGCACGGCGGACGGCGGCGACGGAGGGGAATGGGCGGAGTTTTTGCGGCTGCTCAAGCGGAGCAGGCCCAACGAGCCGGTGAACGGCATGTTCCTGGTGATCGGCGCCGACAGCCTGATCCGGGACAAGGCCGAGGAAATCGAGAGCAAGGCCGGCCGGATCGCGCAGCAGCTGGACACGATTCAGCGGACGCTCGATGTCCGCTTCCCGGTCTTTGTCATCATCACCAAGTGCGATCTGATCGCGGGTTTCCGCGAGTTCTTCGACAACATCCACGACCCCAACCTGCAACACCAGTTGCTCGGCTGGAGCAACCCCGACAATCTCGATGCGCCGCTGCGCATCGAACTCGTCGAGGAGCACATGAGGCAGGTCAAGCAGCGACTGCTCGCCCGGCGCCTTGCGCTCGTCGCCGATACCACGAAGTACGCCCAGGGCACCGGCAAGCGCATCGACGAAGTCGATGAGCTGTACGCCCTGCCCGAGAATCTCGAAAAGGTCGTGCCGCGCCTGCGACGCTATCTCGAAACGATCTTCGCGGGGGGTGAGTGGAGCCCGAAGCCGCTCTTCCTCCGAGGCATCTACTTCACAAGCTCGATGCGCGAGGGCGAAGCTCTCGATCAGGACCTGGCCAAAGCACTCGGTCTCACGCTCGACAGCCTGCCCGGCGGAAAAATCTGGGAGAAGGAGCGGAGCTTCTTCCTCCGCGATGTTTTCCTTTCGAAGGCCTTCCGCGAAAAGGGTCTGGTGACGCGCGCAACCAACGTGCGTCAGGAGCAGAATCGGCGCCGCCTGGCTTTGCTCGGCTCGGCCGTTGCCGCGGCGGTCGCGGTGCTCGGCTTTGCCATTTACGGGCAGAGTCAGCTGGGCCGGTCGATCGAAGGGCCGCGCGATTTCTGGAAGTCGGTGGGGGTCGCGATGGGAGTGCTTCAGGCCGAGAAGCCCGAGGGCGACACCCAGGCAGCACCGACGGGCACGGCGCTCACCCGCGGCGATACCGCCATCGTTCGATACGAGGCGCCCAACTGGGTCTACCTCGGCGATCGTTCCGACATCGGCCTTCCCGATTCGGTGGCCCCACGCGCCAAGCTTCCCGAACTGGCAACGCAGCGCGCCTCCGAGCCGGTCAAAGTCCCCGTTGTCTTCTCCCCCGCCGCGGTTGTGGTTGGAGCCGGAGGCGGATTCAAGCAGGAGCAGCAGCAGGCGAGCGCGGCTGTTCTGGAGAAGTCGGTTCTCATTCCGCTGGTCGAAGGCGCGCGGCAGCGGCTGCGTGAAGACAAAGCCTGGGATTCGCGGGCAACCGCGGCGCTGGCCGAACTGCTCAGGCTCGAAACGCTCAAGCTCAACCTGGCGCCCGCCGGCGGGCCCCGGGCGAATCTGATCGACCTCAAGGCGCTCTTTTCCTACGTGCTCGGCGGCAAGCCCGCGCCCGAAGATCTCAGCAAGTGGCAGGACGCGGTCGAATCCACCTACGGCCTCGGAGCGGCCCCTTCCTCGGGCAAGCTCCCGTGGCCGCCCGCGAGCCTCAAGGTCGGTGATGTCGCCTCGGTCCGTTCGATCGGCGAAGGGCTTCAGCGGTTTGCCGGGGCCTGGGGCGAGCGTGCTCGCGGCGACGAGTTCGCCATGGGCAAGCTTTCTCTGGTTGCCGAGTCGCTCGCGCAGTTCCGCTCCGAGGAAGCCAAGCTGATGTCGCTGCGCGGCATGCCCGACGCCGATGCAAATCCCACCCCGCTCGTCCAGACGAACGCGGAACTCGAATCGTTCTCAAGCCAGGCCCGGAGCCGGATCGACGGCATGGCCGCCGCCGCCGGCAAGTGCGATGCGCTGCTGGCGGAACTGAAGTTGGCCCCCTCGGAGCTCAGCGGCGCCATCGGGCGCACCAAGCGCGAGGCACTCGATCAGATCAACGGTGAATACGCGCTCCTGCTCTCGCAGCTGCCGACCCAGGGCGAGGGAGATTCGACCGAGCCGCCCCCGATCGACGACATCCGGCGCCAGATCGCGGCCCGGCGGGAGAACGCGGAGAAGCTCGTGGACGGAGCGGCCCAGAAGATCGACGCGGCTCTTGCTTCGGTCATGCCGCTCGCGGCCCCCGGACCCGGCGGGCGCGAATCCGAGCTTGCTTATCGCGTCCACCTCGACGCCTACAAGCGTGGCGCGCAGGACCTGTTCGACCGTCAGTCCGCCTCGGGCGACGCCGACTGGTACGGTCTTTCGGATCGCTTCCGCCGGCTCGACACAACACTCGAGCGTGCCAGCGCAGACATCGACTCGATCGTGCGTGGCCTCGCGGACGCGCAGGCCCGCAAGTTGGTTGGCGGTGCGGCCAAAGCACTCGCCCGCACGGGCAGAGCGGCGGGCGCCACAGAAGTTCTCTCCGGCTTCCTTGCCAAGCTTCCGGACACCGCCGAAGGCGTACTCAAGGCCGTGGAATCGATCGCCAGGGTGAAGGGTGTTCGGCCGTACACCAAGCCGACCGTTCCGCTCACCGATCTCAAGGGTGGTGAGATACCCGTGCCCTATTCGCCCGCGGCCGCCGGAATCGTTCTGGGCGGGCTGACGCGCGCCGAGAGCGAGCTTTCTTCCGGCGGAGCGGTGATCGACAAGGATCGCCTGCTCGCGGAGGTCCGTGCGCGCGGCAAAGGACTCGACGAATATGCCCGGAGTTACGCGGGTGTCTGGGCCAGCGGACTCGTACGAGAGATGTCGCTCAGCGAGAGCCTCAAGAGCTGGGATTCTCTCGGACCGGCGATGACCGGGGGCCTGGACCGGGCGGCCGATTCCGGGCCCGCGCTCCGGCAGCTCGCGAGCGCAGCGGTCGATGCCGTTGAGCCCCTTCCTGCGAGCGTGAAGAACCTCCCGGAAGTCAAGAGCGCCATCGAGAAGCTCCGGGCTTCCATCGAACAGCTTTCCGACGAGAGCGCCGTCCGCCGCCGGGGTGACGCGATGAAAAATCTTGCCCCGCTGGGTGCGCTCGACTGGCAAACCGCCCGGGCGGCGCTGCTGGCGCCCGGCGCCGGGCAGAGCAAGGTGGAATCGCTGGCGGTGCTGGGCTGCGCCAAGCCCCACGACGTGCTCGGCGAGAGCATTGCGGTCGGCGTGCTGCGAGCCCTGAGGGCCAAATACGAGCCGTCCGCTCGAGAAGCACTCGACGTGCTCCGGGCTTCGGACAAGTGGCCTCTCTCGCGCACCGGCGATGTCGCCAAACCTCTCGATGAAACGGCGCTGCTCAGGGCGCTTGCTGCCGCGGAACTGCTCTCGGCTCCTCCCGCGGGAACCGTGGAGCTCACCGGAGAGGTCCAGGCTCTCTTCGGAGATCTTCGCGGCAGGCAGGTCCTGACCGACGCGCAGCGTCAGCGAGTCGAAAAAGTCCGGACGGTTGCGGCCGCTCTCGCCAACGGGCTCGACCAGAAGCAGCCGGTCATTGTGTCGATGGTCCCCGTCTGGAGCCGCCGCGATGCGGAAGCGCTCCCTCCGCTGTCAAGCTTGAACATCGGGAGCAGCGGCGACGCGGTCGAATGGTTCGAACAGATGGATGTCGTCCGTGATGGCGAGGCCGCCGGACCCCGCATCGGTCTGCGGGGGCTTGATGCGGCCCGTGCTTCGGAACTCGTCAAGCAGCTCTCGATCACCAGCCCCGGTCCGGGTGTCACCTTCAGGTTCTATCGGAATATCGGCGACAGCGCCCCGGCCGGCGAAGCCCGGATTCCCGGGCCGTGGACCGCCGCCGTCGTTGCACTTTTCCCCGGTGCTCACGCCGCGGCCCCGGGCGGAAACGCCTGGGTTGTGCCGCTCCCCGTCCTGGAGCCGGCTTCCAAGCAGACGTTTCACCTCTGGATGAATGTGACGTTCTCTTCAGCGATGCCCCCGGCGGGAGACTGGCCGGGCGCGACCTCCTGGCCCAAGTAGTTGGTGGCGGCATCGGTTTGCACGGATGCTCAAAAAAATCACTCAATTTCTGGGCGGATTGAGCGCCGGGCCCGGCGTCGGCGGGGAGCCCCTCGCCCAGCTCTGCCTGTTCGGCAAGCATCCCGGATGGGACGACCACATGCAGGACATGGGCCTGACCACCGACCGGCTCGTCGAGGTCCGGCGCCTGCTCTATTCCGAAGGCATCGCCGGGAACATTGACAGCGGAGCATGGGAAAAACTGCCCGCCCGCGTCGAACGTTTCGATCACGCGTTTCTCTGGCGGTTCCGGCGCGACGAATTTGTCTACGGCAGGATGTGGGCCAGTTCCGACGGGCGCGGCAGATCGAAGTACCCGATGATCGCCTGCGTTCACGCACGCGGACTTGATCCCGCGAAGATCAGCGCCCGGGCCGCCGAGACCGTTACGCGAGCCATGGAGGGTTGCCGTTCGGAGCGCGATGCGCAGTCGGTCCGCGCCCTTTTCATGCGCGAGAGTGAGGCATTGAAAGCGCAGGCCTCCGCGATGCTGAGCCCGCCCGACGAGCGCTTCGACAGGATCTGCCGCGCCGGCATGGCAATGGATGCCTCGGCGCATCCAGAACACGCCCTGGGTCTCGAGCGCGTTGCCTACGCCCTTCACAGGGAGGCCGAGCCGGCGATCAAGAAGGAATCCACCCATATTTCCCGGGGAGTGCACCTGCGGGCAAGAAGGATGGAAGGGCTTGGAGTCGGCGGGAGCGCCTGGGCCTGGAGCGCCGCATCTCTGGATTTGCTGGGACGGCCGCAGGGGCTGGATGAGGGCATGCTGGCGATCGAGGCGGTCGAAGGAGGCTGGGTCGACCTGCTTTTCGGGCGGGTCAGCGCCACGGAGCTGTTCTGCCTGAAAGCTCCGCTGACGGCGGTGCCTCTTACAAGCGACGTTCCATTTTCAATACCTGCCGAGTTTGCCGATCGCGTCCGTTCCCGAGTCGGGCTGTGGCGTCAGAACGAGGGGGGGCGTGCCGGATAAATGGCGGGTTGCCGAACAACTCCGGGTAAGCGAAGCGCCATCCTGATGGCCTGTGCGATGGCGTCTGCCGTTGTCGCGGCCGAGTTGCCCTCGCCGCCCCGTGCCTCCCCTTCGCGAAGCGAACTGCCGGCACCGGCCGAGAAGGCCTCCGGACCGGAACTGACGCCGATCCCCCCGACGCTCGCTCTGCCGGTGGATGAGGACAACCTTCCGGACGTCGTGACGGATCCCAACGAGAAGTTCTACAAGGTCCGCAGGTTTGTCCTCGAATATCGCAAGCCCCACCCGGGGCTTCCTCCCCTGAGTGAACTGGAGCTGCTCCCCGTTGAACTCGGCCTCACGAAACAGGGATACATCGCGCCTCGCGACGGCGTTCCAAAGGTTGTGATCCGGGTGGGAGACACCTTCGGAGGAATCAACACCGGGGGAGCGAGGTTTTACTACAGCGCCATCCAGAGAGTGAACGCGGCAATTGTGTCCGAGCTCGCGCGGCGCAACCTGATCGGGCTCTTCAGCGTTCCCGACGGGAGGGACATCGATGAAGTAACAGCGGATGATCTTCGAGCGGAGACCGATCAGGAACGCACCGATCTCCGTCTCATGATCTGGACAGGCGTGGTCAACGAAGTGCGCAGCGTCGCTTCCGGCGATCGAGTTGGTGACGATGGCGAGCGGATCAACAACCCGATCCACAAGAGCCTCCGCGAGAACAGCCCGCTCCAGAAGGGCGATCTGCTCCGCAAGGACAAACTCGACAACTATGCGATCCGCCAGAACCGTCACCCGGCCAGACGCGTCGATGTCGCGCTTGGCCCCACAAAGGATTCGGGCGAAGTGGTCCTTGACTACCTCGTCAGCGAATCGCGGCCCTGGTCGCTCTACGCCCAGGTCTCCAACACCGGAACCGAACAGACCAACGAGTGGCGCGAGCGCGTCGGATACGTGAACAGCCAGATATCCGGGCACGACGACACTCTCCGGCTGGACTTCATAACCAGCGCGTTCGACCAGGTCAACGCCCTCAACGCAAGCTATGACCGGCCGCTCGGAGACAGCGGCTTTGTGCTCCGGCCCTACGCCGGAGCCAACGAGTACACCGCCGCCGACGTCGGGCTTGCGGGCGAAAACTTCACCGGTAACGACGTCACAATCGGCGGTGAGGTGGCCCAACTGCTCCTCCAGCAGCGGGAGTGGTTTCTCGAGGCGAGCGTGGGGGGGCGATTTGACGTCATCACCGTGAACAACGAGGCGGTGGACCAGCCGGGAAACGCCGCCATCTTCTCGCCCTACGGAGGACTCACGCTTTCGCGGGACTCCGATGTCACAACCACGCGTGCCTACGGCGGATTCGAGGGGATGACCCCGTTTGTGACCGGCGTCACCGCTCCGCAGATGGCGAACCTGGGACGCTTGAACCCCAGCAGCGCGTGGCTCCTCTTTAAGTGGGATGTCCAGCACAGCTTCTATCTGGAGCCCCTGATCAACGGGCACGCAGACGGGGTGATCCCTCCCGGCACCAAGCCCAGTCCCAATATGACCCTCGCCAACGAGATTTTCCTCTCGACGCGAGGGCAGTACGCCTTTGATCGCCGGGTTATCCCAAATATCGAGCAGGTTGCCGGCGGCGTCTACAGCGTGCGCGGCTATCCCGAATCGGCTTCGGCCGGCGATTCAGTCTTTCTCGCCACGGCCGAGTATCGCTTCCATTTTCCGCGCATTCTCGCGCCCCGCGACCCCAACACCACAAAGTTCCGCGACAAGCCCTTCCGTTTCGCGCCCCAGCAGCCTTACGGCCGCGCCGACTGGGACCTCATCTTCCGCGCCTTTGTGGATGTCGGGCGCACCGTCAATAGCCAGAAGGAGCCCTACGAGAGCAACGCGACGATGCTCGGCACGGGAGTGGGGCTCGAGCTTCAGTTCCAGCAGAATCTCAGTATTCGTGTGGACTGGGGCGTAGCGCTCCGCGGGATTCAGGGTCAGGAGCCCGTCAACAGCGGGTATAGCCGCGTCAATTTCATCCTGACCGTCCTGTATTGATGGCGTTCGGGTCGGTTTTTCGGACCTGACGAACGCCGAGCCGTTACAGACCGTATCGGCAATTTGTGCCGGAGCCGACTTGGCGGGCAGAAGAGCTCCCTCCAAGGTACATTTCCAGAGCGGGACGCTGCGTTGTCTCTTCACCGAATCCGCTTCTTTGAGCGGAGAAAGCCCGGAAACCCGGCCCGATGCCGGACGTATGGGTGTGAGGAGAATGGGCGGCGGGCCCGCTGTGTCGTGGCCGCAGGTTGTGTCTGCCGCAGAATGAAGAGGAAACGATCCAATTCGCAAGCCCGAACCCTCGCCCAGTCCGCGGGGGGTGTGATTTCGGCGCGCGCGAGGCGGCGGGATCTCTCGTGGGTCGGCGCCACGCTTGGGGCGCTGCTGCTGCTTGCTTCAGCCCGCGCGGGCGGGCCCGTGAACCCGCGGGTCACCTACGGCAACGCCGCCTTCCAGAAGGTCGGCAACAACTGGGTCATCACGACTTCGGGCAAGGCGATCATCAGTTATTCGTCTTTCGATATCGCCTGGGGCCAGTGGGTGAAGTTCATCCAGCCCGGCGCGGATTCGCGGGTGCTGAACCGGATCGACGGCTCGGCGCCGACCCGCATCGAAGGCACGCTCATGGCCAACGGCCATGTGTACTTCGTCAATCCGGCCGGTGTGATTTTCGGCAACGGCGCGGTCATCAACTGCGGCAGCTTTGCGGCCGCGGCCGGTCAGCTTTCGGACCAGGACTTCCTGCAGGGGCGTGACCACTTCACCAACCTGAGCGGCAACGTGGTCAACCACGGGCAGATCGAGGTCGCGAAGGGCGGCACGGTGCAGCTCATCGGCCAGCACGTGGCCAACTACGGCCAGATCATCGCCCCGCAGGGCACGATCGTCCTCGCCGCCGGCAATGACGTGCTGGTTGGCGAATCGGGCGGAAGGATTTATGCCCGGATCTCGGGCGACGGCGTGGCCCGTCCTGAGGGTGTGCGGAACGACGGCGTCATCGAGGCTGCCAAGGGTCGCACGCTCATGGCCGCCGGCGACATTTACGGCATGGCGGTGGTCAACACCGGCCGTGTGGTCGCACGTTCGATCAAGATCGACGGCGGCAAGCACGGCGAAGTGCGCGTGGCCGGTCGGCTCGACGCTTCGGGGAAGGACGCCGGAGAAAAGGGCGGCCGCGTTGAAATCACGGGTCAAAACGTTGCGCTGACCGGTGCTGATGTGGATGTCTCGGGCGACGCGGGGGGCGGCACCGCGCTGATCGGCGGAGGGCGTGAGGGCAAGGGGCCGCTCGCCAACGCCGAGGCGCTTTACGTTGACAGCGCTTCGACCATCAACGCCGATGCCATTACTTCCGGCAACGGCGGCACGATCGTTCTCTATTCGAAGAATTCGACCCGCACGGGCGGAACTCTCACCGCCCGTGGCGGACTTCATTCCGGCAACGGCGGCTTTATCGAGACTTCGGGCGGCTGGCTTGCCGTCTCCGGTTCGCCCAATACGGCCGCACGCGCGCTGCTCGGCAAGGGCGGCCAGTGGCTGATCGACCCGCTCAACCTCGACGTTATCGCCGGTCCCTCGGTCGATGTGAGCGGACCTCCGGTCTTCACTCCGACAAGCACCACCGGCTTCCTTTCGGTGACGGACCTGCTGGCGGCACTCTCGTCCAACAGCGTCGTCACGCTGAAGACCACCGGCACCGTCGGCGCGGGAACCGGGCTCATCCGCTTCCAGACGATGCTGGACTTGGGTTCCATGGCCGGAACTCACACGCTCAACGTCTTTTCGGCCGGCGGCATCGAGATCAACGCCGCCATCAAGGCGTCCACGACGGGTGATGCGCTCAATCTCAACCTGACCGCCGCCGGCAATGTGACGATCGCGTCCGGCGTCGAGGTCCTTCTGAACTCGGGCACGTTCACCAGCAGCGGCGTCGACTTCAGCGGGGGCAAGCTGATCTCCGCCGGCGGGGGCGGGGTCTGGCTGAATCACACGGGCGATATCTCGCTGGGTTCTGTGACGACGCTTGCTGCTGCACCGGGCTCGACCAGCCTGTGGGTGCGAGGGACTTCCTTCAAGAGCACCGGCACTCTGAAGACGATCGGCGGCAACATTGATATCCAGACCTCCGCCGGCGGCGTCGACATCGGCGGCGGACCGGGCGTGGTGGTGGATGCGGGCTCGGGCGATATCTCGATCCGCGCGAAAGACACGCTTGTCTCCTCGGCACCGATCACCGGAAACAACATTTCGCTCTTCTCCGGCAAGGATGCGACGATCTCGGCCAACATCATCGGCACGGGAGTGCTCGACATCCGCGCCGGACGCGACGGGCTGGGCGTGCTGGCATTTACCGGCGCGGGTCCGGCCCTGAATCTGCAGGGGAGCACGATCAGCCTGGCCGCCGGCAACTCGGCGATCCCCGGCTCAACCGTCCGCTTTGCACGATCGGTCAACCTGACCAGCACGCTGAAATCCACTTCGATCAGCGCCGGTGCGGGCCTGATCGATATCCAGGGCGGGGTGACGGTCGCACAGACCAACGACGCCACGCTCACAATGACGGCGGACGACGTCAACCTGGCCGGATCGCTCAACTCGGTCGTCGGTGGCCGCCTGCGTTTCGCGACGGGTACGAGCTCACAGAACATCTCGCTCGGCGGCAGCGGCCCGGGAGCGCTCATTCTTTCGGCGGTCGAACTGGCGAATATCGGCGGGGGGTTCACAACCCTCGACCTGATCAAGACCGGCCAGAGCGGCAACGTGTCGATCGACTCGGCGCTCTCCATGGCGCGTGCGATGAACGTCCTGCTCGGATCCGGAGCGTTCGCGCTCAATTCCAGCCTGACGCTTACGGGCGGAACGAGCTCCTTCAGCAACAACGGGCGGACGCTCGTCGGCCCCGGCTCGGTGACTCTGTCGGCCTCGTCTGCCTTCTTTGGCGGGCTTGTCGATGCTTCCGGTGCGGGAGCAAACTTCCGCGTGAGCTCGCCGGGGCTCGTGAACTTTGTGAACTCGATCGGTGCCGGGTCGGCGCTGGCGAGCCTGAACGTCGATGGCGGCGGGCTCACCCGCGTCCGCAATCTGGTGCGTGCGGGCTCGGCGACCTTTGCGAACGCCACGGAAATCGCGACCAACACCACGTTCAGTGGAGGAACGGTTTCGTTCCTGAGTTCGCTTGATTCGGGAGCCGGCGGCCCGTTCAGCGCGACGTTCCTCGGGGGCATCGGCGGGACGAACGTGTCCTTCCTCGGCGGCGTCGGGCAGACGAGGGCGCTTTCTTCTTTGCTCACGGTCGGCAACGCGACCGTGGCGGGAAACGTCCGCACCACCGGCTCGCAGACCTTCGGCTCGAACCTGAATGTCACCGGCGCGAGCGATTTCCTCGCGGGCGGCTCGTGGAGCGTGCTGGGTGCGACGAGCCTTGCGCAGTCGGCCACCGTGAATGCCAGCACCGTCTTCTTCTCGGGTGCGGTGACCTCATCGGCCGGGCGTGATCTTTCCGTCTCAAGCCCGGGGCTCATCACCTTTGCTTCGGATGTCGGGCTTGGCGGCGCTCTGCGCAATCTCACGGTGAACGGCGGAGGCCTGACAAGGATCACCGGCACGCTCAATCTGACCGGAGCCGGGCAGGGCCAGTTCTTCAACGCGACCGAACTGCTCAGCGATGTTCTTCTGACCGGCGGAAGTTTCACCTTTGCCCAGGCCCTGGATTCGGGCGCTGCGGGGCCGTTCTCGCTGGTCGCGACCGGTCCGGGCACGATGAGCTTTGCAACGGATGTCGGCGCCGGCCGGGCGCTGCGGTCGATCGATACCTCTGCGGCGTTCCTCACCCAGGTCGGCGGGAACGTATTCACGACTCAGAATCAGGCCTATTCCCAGCTCAGGCTCACCGGGGCCGCGGGGAACAGGCTGTTTGATTCCACCGGCGGAGACATCCTCTTCAGCGGCGCGGTCGGCGCACTCACGAGCAACATCGGGCTTGCGGTCGATACCCCGGGTCTGGTTACTTTCAGCTCCACCGTCGGCTCGGGTGTGCCGGGCGCCGGAATCGTCGCGTCGATCAACCGAACGGGCGGCGGACTCACCATCCTGAAGGGAAATACGGATTCTGCCGGCACCCAGAGCTTTGACGGGGACGTGCTGTTTGACGGTCCGATCACGGCGAACGCGGGCGGGCTGTTCTCGGTGCAGGGTGCTTCGAGGCTTGGCGGGGATGTGAGCATCCTGGCGTCGTCGGTCGACCTGCTTGGGGCGGT
>JAFEBO010000008.1 GCA_018242625.1 Planctomycetota bacterium | reverse complement strand
TTTCCCGCTCGAGCGTCCTGGCGCGGCGGGCGCCGCCGGGGATTGTTGGGAAGTTTGCTGCGGGGGGGGGGGGGGGGGGGGGGGGGGGGGGGGGGGGGGGGGGGGGCACCAGCCGTGACTCGAGTCGCGTGGACTTTGCCACAAAAGGGCCACGAGATCCCTAAGCCCGGATCGCCTTGGGGCGTGCCGATTCTCGGAACTGCTGAACCGGCGCCCGCGATCCTCCGATGGCTCTTTCGGTACCATGCCAGCTGTTTTTGACCGCTGGTGCAAGCGATCACTTTCATGCCCATCCCCGATGACCATCTCGTGACTCGCCTGCTCGACCGAGTGAATGCGGGTGACGACACCGCCACGAGCGAACTGCTGAATGTCACGTATCGGGATCTGCGTGCCCTCGCCGCGGTCGTGTTCCGATCCGAGGCTCCGGGACACACGCTCCAGCCGACAGCCGTGGTCAACGAAGTCTGCATGCGCCTGATGAAGGCCGCCCCCCGACCGGAAGGCTGGACCGATCGCAACCACTTCTTCAAGACCGCCGCACGTGCTATGCGCAACATACTCAAAGATCATGCTCGTGCGAAGAAGGCCCTGCGCCGCGGCGGCGGGGCGGGCCGTCGTGTCACCCTTGATTCCATCGAAGCTCCAGCAGACTCCGAGGGTGGCATAGATCTCATCGCGCTCGACGAAGTGCTCGAGAAGCTAGCCGTCTACGACGCTCGCCTCGGCACGATCTTCGAACTGCGGCATCTCGCCGGCCTCTCGGTGGAGCAAGCCGCCGCGGTAACTGGCTATTCGCAACGTACAGTGGAGCGTGATTGCACGTTTATTCGAGCCTGGCTCCGACGGGAGCTGTACCCATAGGTGCGGACGAACACGCATCCAGGCCCGCGCCGTTGACTCCGGAGCAGTTTGCGAAGGTGCGGTTGCTTTTCGATCAGTTGACGGACGTTCCACGCTCTGAACGTGACGCGACTTTGGCGGAGTTGCGAGCCACCGACCCACTCGCGGCCGAAGCGGTGCTGGAGCTGCTCACGGCGCTCGAGACCGACTCCTCGCATGCTTCCGACCTCTTGGGGCACGCGTCCGGGAGTGATCCGATCGAGGGGCTTGCGACAGCCCTGTCGGCGACCGACAACACGGACGCGGCCCCGGATGAGATCGGCCCATTCCGCATCGAACGAGTCATCGGGCGTGGCGGCATGGGCGTCGTCTATCTTGCCCATCAGAACAATCCCGATCGCGAAGTCGCATTGAAGGTTCTGCGTGACGGCGCGGGGACCGCGTCGCTGCGATCACGATTCGCCAGGGAGATCAGTGCGCTTGGTCGGCTTGAGCATCCGGGCATCGCCCGCATTTACGAGGCCGGGGCCGCCCGCGGCCCGGCTGGCGATACTGCCTACTTCGCGATGGAGTACATCCGCGGGCCGCGCATCACGGACTTCGCGTACGAAAGTCACCTCGATATCCCCGCCGTCGTCGAGCTACTCGCCAAGGTCGCCGATGCTGTGCAGCACGCGCATGCCCGCGGAATCATCCATCGTGATCTCAAGCCCGGCAACATCCTCATCGATCATCGCCCGCTGCCGTTGGCTGGCGAGGATCACTTGCGGGTAACTCACGCGGCTGCGCAACCGAAGATTCTCGATTTCGGCGTGGCAAGGCTCTTTGACGAGGGTTCGGAGCACACGATCCTCACGCAGCAGGGGCTGCTCGTGGGCACTGTGGCCTACATGAGCCCGGAGCAACTCGCGGGCGACCCGGAGGGAATCGATATTCGTGTCGATGTCTATTCCCTGGGCGTGATTCTGTTCGAACTCCTGGCGGCTAGATTGCCCTTTGATGTGCTCAACACATCCATTGCGGAGGCCGCGCGGATCATCCGCGACGAAGAGCCCTCGCCACTGACATCCACAGGGGGGAACGGTGCGGCGAAGCGCATCGACCGTGACCTTCAGACCATTGTCGCGAAGGCGATGGCCAAGAACCGGGAGATGCGATACGCGACCGCCGCCGCGCTCGCCGATGATCTGCGTCGATATCTGCGCAACGAGCCGATCCTGGCGAGGCGGCCCACAGCGACCTATCAGCTCGCCAAGTTTGCGCGCCGTCACCGCACGCTGGTTGCTTCAGCGGCCGCCGTCGCAATCGCGGTCACCGCGGGCCTGGTCGTCAGCATTGTGCTCTTCCTCCGCGAGCAGGAGGCGCGGTCGGTCGCGGCCAAGGAAGCCGAACTGACATCGGCAGTGCGAGGCTACATGATCGAAGGTCTGCTGATGTCCGCGGCACCCGAACGGATGGGGCATGAGGTGAAGATGCTCGATGTGCTCGCGCATGCCGCGGACGGGCTGCACGAGCGCTTCATCGATCATCCGGAGATCGAGGCCGAAGTGAGATCGGATCTTTCGGCTGTGTATATGAAGCTCGGGCAGTACCCGGAGAGCCTCGTTCAGGCCGAGGAGGCGATCACGCTGCTTCGTGGTTTTCTCCCTCCCGAACATCCCAAAGTGGTCGAAGCGGAGTTCCGGCGGGCCGAACTTGTCGGACTCACGCACCAGCCGGAAAAGTCGCTGGAACTTTCGACGGGAGCGTTCGCCCGAGCCAGGGTTGCGTATGCCGATCAGCCCGCGCTCATGCTCGGTGCCATCAACAGGCACGGTGCGGCACTCAGCCGCGCTGGACGTCATGATGATGCACTTGCAATCCTCCGCGAGGGGGTGGCCCTGTCAGAAACGCTGGGGAGCAACGACAAGACCGTCGAGCTTTCGGTCCTGAGTATTCTCAACTGGACCGCCGCATCGGAGCGTGCCAAAGGCAACAAGGATGCTCTTCTTCCTCTGGCCACGCAGATTGCCGAGCGGACCAACAAGCTGCTCGGTCCCGCCCACGAAGATTCGCTCGCCGCGACGAGCAACTTGGTCAATGCGCTCATTGTCGCAAAGCAGTTTGACAAGGCGGCGGATGTGGGGGCCACGCTTCCTGCGATGGCGGAAAAGATCCTTGCTCCCGGGCATCCCGGGCGGGGCTACTGCGCCATGACCGCCTCCGCCGCGCTGATGCGTGCGGGCCGGTTTGAGGAATCCGAACGCTTCGCGCTGCAGGCGTATAGCGCGATGGTCGCCGCCTTCGGCGAGTTCAACTGGGCCACCGACGCGAGCGTGGTCCATGTGCGCAACGTGTACTCCCTGTGGCCGGGACACTCGGCACAGCAGCGTGATTGGACACTCCGCAACGCGCGGCTGCACCTCATGGGAACTTCGGCCGACCAGCTTGAGGAAACCGTCAAGGCCCTGGAGCGGATCTGCGGTCAGTTCCAAAGGCCGGAGTTGACCGTCAGCCCCGCGCAGCTGTTGAAGCTGGTGTGGGAAGATCGTGACCGCCTGGCCCCGCCCGGCCACCCGCGCCGCGCCGTGTTTCTTGCGGCGGTGGTGGCAATCAGCGAACGACTCGGCCCGGCCGACTATGTGCCCGAGGCGATTTCGCTGGCTCAAGAAGCGATGAAAACATCGGACCACCCCGCCGTAGCCCAGGGATTGCTGGATGCAGCGAGGAGCCGGAAATCGACCGACCTTACGCGGTGATGGACCGGAAGTGCCTCCCCTCGGGGGGTATCGTCCCGGCCGGAAACGAAAACCCCCGAGTCTTGCGACCCGGGGGTTCTCCAAATAGCGGGGCCAGGATTTGAACCTGGGACCTTCGGGTTATGAGCCCGACGAGCTACCGGGCTGCTCCACCCCGCAATCGAGGTGGCAACACTAGGCGCGAACGCGGCTTTCGTCAACGCTTCGGTTGCGCGGCATGTGCGGCAACTCTGGTCGGCTTCATCCGGTATGCCCCTGGAACGCTTTGTTTCGAGCCCGAGTTATCTCACTTATGGAGCGGTTGAATGGTCACGCGGCAGGAAGTTTTGCAGGGCGTCATACCGCGACTTCAAAGCCATGAGAAGGTATTGGCCGCGTGGCTTGGGGGCTCGGATGCGACCGGGCGGGCCGATGAAAAGTCGGACATCGATCTCTGTGTCATCGCAGAGGATGGAAGCGCCGCGGAGCTGCGGTCTGTCATCGAAACGGCCCTTGAAGCGGTTGTTCCAATTCGGCTCAAGTACGACCTGCCGGCACCGACATGGCACGGCTTCATGCAATCGTTCTACCAGCTCGAAAATGCGCCAGAGTGGCTTATGGTCGACTGGGTTTTGGTTGAGCGGAGTCAGCGCAATCCGTGGCTGGAGGTGGAACGCCACGGCTCGCCTCGGATCCTGTTTGACAAGATCGGGATCATCAAGCCGGTTCACGCGAATGTTGAGGCTCTGGGGATTGCCGCGGCGGCAAAGGTGCGGGAAGTCGCCGTCAAATTCCCCATGTTCCGGCACCTGCCGGTCAAGCTCGTCGAGCGCGGACTCCCGGTGGATGCGGCTTCTTTCTACCAGGGATTAGTCTTGCGGCCGCTCGTGGATCTGCTCCGCTGCCTGTATTGTCCCGAGCGGCATGATTTCGGATTTCGATACCTCAAAGCCGATCTGCCCCCCGAAATCTACAGCGAGGTGGAAGGCCTCTCGTATTTCGCAACTCCGGATGACATCCTGCGGCACGTTCAGACGGCGTCACGGTTGTTTGATGCGGCTCTGACGACTTGGAACGAGCGGGAGCGGAGGGGAGGCTAACCATTCGCCGCCATCATCTTGCGGCAGGCCCTGCTGCGGCGTCATGCGCTACGATCGGCCAAAGCGCCGGAACCGGCAGGGAGAGCGATGTCAGGGAAGATGAATGTGCTGTTGATCGGTGGTGGGGGCAGGGAACATGCTCTCGCGCAGAAATTGGTCCAGTCTCGCCGACTCGGGGATCTGTGGATCACGAATCCGGAGAATGCCGGGCTTGCGGCACTTGGCAAGGCGGTTGATGTTCCCGTTGGAATCCGTGAAATCTACCGGCTTGAGCAGTTCTGCGATAAGCACAAGATCGGGATGGTCGTCATCGGCCCGGAGGAGCCTCTCTGCGAGGGGTATGCGGACAAGCTCAGCGGCCCCGCCCGCATGGTCTTTGGTCCGAGCGCCGAGGCGGCACGACTTGAGGGCGATAAGGCCTGGTCGAAGCAGTTGATGCGGTCCGCTTCTATTCCGACCGCCGACGCACGCATTTTCACCGATTACCGCGCGGCCAAAGACTACCTGGCATCGAGAGAAAGCCCGCCGGCGCTCGAGGGGCGGTCGCAGGGCTTGGCGGCTCGCAGCAAGGACCTGCACGCCGAATCGCCTCCGGTGATCAAGGCGGCCGGCCTGGCCAAGGGCAAGGGTGTGGTTGTTCCTCGCAACTTCAAAGATGCGTACGCGGCGCTCGAGCGGATGATGGTCAAAAAGGAATTCGGCGACGCGGGAAGCCGGGTGGTCATCGAAGAGCGGCTGGAAGGTACCGAGGTCTCGGTGCTGGCGATTGTGGATGGGGGAAATATCCTGGTGCTTCCCGCCTGTCGAGATCATAAGCGGTTGCTGGACAAGGACGAAGGCCCGAACACGGGCGGGATGGGCGCGTTCTGCCCTGCGGACAATTTGGATGATGAAACGCTCCGGCATGTCGAGCGTGAGATTCTCGTGCCCACGATTGATGCTCTGCGACGCGATGGCATCGCCTATCGGGGCGTTCTGTACGCCGGGTTGATGTTGACTCCTGCAGGGCCCAAGGCGCTGGAATTCAATTGCCGGTTTGGCGATCCGGAATGTCAGCCGCTCATGGCACGGCTCAAGAGCGATCTCATCGACTTGCTGGAGGGAGCCTGCAAGGGAACTCTGGATCGGGTTGAGGTCGAGTGGGATTCGCGTGCGGCGTGTACGGTTGTCCTCGCCGCCCGGGGTTATCCCGATGCTCCGAAAAAAGGAGCTGTCATCGAGGGGCTGGAGGCCGGGGCCAAGGTTGCGGATGCGCAGATCGCCATTGGCGGCGCGACCAGGGATCGGGACGGCAGAGTTGTCGTATCGGGCGGGCGGGTTCTGAGCGTCACTGGCCTCGGCGAGACTCTCGCCGCGGCACGACGCACCGCGTACGAGTGCTGCTCGAAGATCTCGTTCGAGGGCGCCCAGATGCGAACCGACATCGGAGCCGGCGCCGGCTGAACTCGGTCAGGGTTGACCCTTCGACGAAGCGTCCACCAGCGCGGCGATCATGTCGCGGGGGCGTTGCGTCGGCACCAGGCGCAGGATTCTTCCATCGATCACTTCCAGTGCGGGAGTGGCCGGCGAGCCGGCGATTTTCGATGCCACCTGACCGGGTCGGACCAAAAGCTCTTTCAGCACGTTTTTCTGCGGACCAAGGAGTTGGAGAACGCGGGCATCGGTGGGGGTGGGCGCATCCGCCGGTCGAATTTCGCACGAAGCGGCGGGCGTTTCGCAAAGAACCTTCAGGAATTCACGGGCGGTTGAATCCGCCTGAGCGAAATTGCCGGAGTTCTCTCGCCGGAGCGAGGCGGACGAATCGCCCGGGCCGGCAAATCGGATTTCCGAGATGTCTGCCGGGGCGAGATCGGCACTGATCCGTGCCACAAAGTTCGCTGGCACTTCGCTGAGAGCCGCGAGAGCGGACGAATCCACGACGCCGTAAACAGGCCCCCAGAGAGGCTTTTTCTCCCCGTCACGCCCCGCCGAAAGGCGGACGACTCGAGTTTGGCTGTCGAGCGAGGGACCAATCTCGATCCGCTCCTCTAGACGAAGCGCCGGATCAGTGCCGGGGCGGCGGTAGCCGCACGTGATCATTCGCGCAGGGGGCGAGAAACCCGCTTCGAAATCGCCGGAATCGGGCAGGAACCGGTCCACACCGGATTTAGACAGGAGAAGAAGAACGCCCTGAATCGCACCGGAATCGGCTCGGGTAGCTACGGGCGACTGCATGATCCATCCATTGGCGCCCCGCGTCAGATCGATTTCTCCTGCGGTTGAAGCACTCCGAAACGCTCCACAATTCTCCGGCGGCCACAGGAGCAGATCCGTGGATTGCCAGGAAAGTACGGCGGATCGGTCCAGAGACCGCACAAATCCATCCGTCGACTGAGAAACCGCAACGACGCGTGACGACTCGTCTATCACGGCGACGCGTCCCTTGCCTCCGAGCGTGTTTGGATCAACGGCGAGTTGCACGCGGGACCCCTTGGCCCGCGAGAAAGTGAGGACGATTGCTTTGGGCATCGGACCACGCGCCGCGGATGGAGAATCTCCGCGCAGTTCCTGCACGAGTCTGAGCAGTCCTTGCACCCTGCCCGGCTCTGCGGGCCAGGAAATTTGCCCGCCGTTGGCCGAACTGAGCAGCCACTGGCCCTCGAGCGGTCCCCGGGTCAGCGCTGCGGTCTGGCCATCGGGCCAGTTGATCGTAAAGCTCTCGCACGAGGAAGGAGAAAAATCGGGTAGCAGCGGACCGTTTGCCGATTCGGCGTGCTGCCGCGGCGAGGTTGCCCAGACAACAGCGCCAAGAATCAGCGCGACCAGGATCCAGAAGAAAGCTGCGGCGCGGGACATGCGCGCAGTGTAGTGCGGGTTGAACCGTTCGACCCCGGGTAAGAAAGTAAGGACGGAACGCCTTGAGACCGGTCATTGGAATCACGACCGACGTCACCGACCGTGCCGGGCGCACGGTGCTCGACGTGGGAGCCGCTTATGCACGCTGCGTCGAGGCAGCGGGAGGGCTCCCCGTTCTGCTGGCGCCCCTGGAGGCCCGGATTGCGGATTACATCGAGCTGTGCTCGGGCTTCGTGCTTACAGGAGGCGACGATCCGCGCATGGAAGCCTTCGGCGGCGTGACGCATCCCAATGCGACGCCGATGCACCCCCAGCGCCAGGCGTTCGAGTCTGCGCTGATTCAGCAGCTTGCGCTTCGCCCGGAGAGACCGGTGCTGGGCATCTGCCTGGGAATGCAGATGATGTGTCTGCACGCCGGCGGGAAAATGAACCAGCACCTGCCGGACACGCACGAGTCCCACGCCCAGCATTGGGCCGGCGAGCACGAGGTGCACCCGGTTGGGAAGTCCGGTTTTTTCAGCGAGGCGGGCCGTGTTGCCAGCAGGCACAAGCAGGCGATGGAGACGTGCGGAACGCTGGAAATCATCGCACGAGGGACGGACGGAGTGGTAGAAGCCGCGGCCGACCCCCGGCGCCCGTTCTACGTCGGGGTTCAGTGGCATCCGGAAAGGACCGCGTCTCCCGCGTTCGGCCAGGAACTTTTCGACAGGCAAGTGCGGGCGATCCGGAACTGAATTCAGGAACCTAGAGCACTCGGCACAGCCTCATCCGCGACATCAAGCTCTCGCACGCCGCGCAACCTTCGCATGCGCTCGACGTTCTGCCGGATCAACTCACGCACCCGGTCCGAGTCGGAGATGCTCGGGAGCACGAGCTCCGGTTGGCTCGGGTCGCTCGTGATCATCTTGATGGACCCAAGACCAAGCATCCGCTGAAGCAGTGTTCGGGTCAAAACCGTGTCTTTCACGCGGTAAAGCTCAACTTGGTCGAATTGCTTGCTCAGCACGCCCTGCTCGATCTTGATGCGCTGGGTGGTCAGGATGTAGTCTGTGTTCCGGAGTTCGATGAACTTCCAGATTGCCACCGGGATCGGAATGATCAGGAGGCAGGCCGCAAACCAGCCCGCGTTGAGCCACTGGCTCGGTCCGCCGCTCCAGACCGCCTCTTCGGGAGCCATCGACTTTCCGCGGGCGGCCGCAGGGAGCTGGTCGGGCGTTTCCTCGTCTTGAACGGCCACTATCGCCCGTGCCTGGAGCCCCTGGGCGGCGGCCGCCTTCTCGGCGTCGGCCATGCTGGCGGCCATGATGACGCGGCGCACGGGACGGCCGGAAGAATCGGTTCCCTCCACGCTGTAGTTGTTCATCCGGATTCTCCTGTCGGGGACTTCTTGGGATTTCTTCCCGCCGGGTATCGGGAGGGTATGGGATCGGGTAAAGTGTGGGAGCACCCGGGATTTGGAGGTCCAGCCATGAAGATCGAAGGCGAAGGCCAGCTTCTGCGTGTGTTTATTGGTGATAGTGACACGTTCGATGGCAAGCCGCTCCACGAGGCACTCGTCCAGACGGCTCGAGCGGCGGGCATCGCCGGCGCCACCGTCCTGCGCGGGGTTCTCGGATACGGGGCGAATTCACTGCTTCACAGGCCTCCGCAGCCGGGAATACCGAGCGAATTGCCCCTCGTTGTCGAAATTGTGGACCGGGCCGAGAAGATCAAGGCATTTCTCCCCGTCATCGACAAAATGGTGCGGGAAGGCCTGATGACGCTGGAAAAGGTCAATATTGTCATGTACCGCAGCCGGCACGGTTGAGCCGGGCGCGGCACGGAAGCCACGCGCATGTCAAACGTATTCTCCACCTCGTATCCGATTTCCCGATCTCCCGGTGTCTGTCACGCCACTGGGAAGGGTTTTTTGCCCGGAGATCGGGTCGTCGCCGCGCTCGTCGGGAAGGGCGAGGAACTTGCCCGGGCTGATTTTTCTCTCGACGCGTGGAAGTCGGGCTCGCGCCCGTCCGGTCTGTTCGCTTACTGGACGACAACTTTTCATCCCGGCGCCGATGCGAAACGGAACAAGCTCTCCGACGAAGAGGCGGCCGAGTTGTTCGAACAGCTTTCGGGCGCCGAGACTGCGGCGCAGGAGGCGTTCCGCTTCATCCTTGCTCTCTTTCTTGTCCGCAGAAAGCTCTTCGTCTATGAAGGATCGAGTGGAGGCGTGATGACGGTCCGGCCGCGTACCCGGGCCGACGAGCCGCCCGCCGCGGCTTCTCAGGTTCGAGAAGTCTCCATGAAAGACGAGGCGCTCGCTCTCGCGCTCGAGCAACTGAAGGAATTGATCCCCGATGAGGCGGTTCAGTCGTGAAGACAGGCGCGGCCATCTCGTTCCTGGCTCTGGGGTTCATGCTCTTTGCTTGCGGCTGCAAGAACGCCCAGCCGCCAAAGCCCGGAGATGAACCGGCGGTGGTGCGCCGGCCGGATCCCGCGCCCTTTTCCGTTGTCGCTTCGGAACAGAATCAGCGGGTCGACGGTCTCACGACTCTCTGGGCCCGGCTGACTCTGCGTGTCAGCGGGAAGTTGGCCAACACCGATCTCAACAAGGAAGAGGCCGAAGGACACCTGCAGATCGTCCTGCCCAGCAAGGTCGCGGTTACCGTTGACAAACTCGGCAACACTTATTTCTACCTCGGCAGCAATGATGATGTCTACTGGTGGCTGGACTTGTCGAAGGCAAAGCGAGGCTACTTCGGCCGCCACGCGCAGGCTACAACCGAAACAGTCGACAGGTTCGGGATACCGGTCCACCCTCTCGATCTGATCGAATTGATGGCGATCACTCCGATCTCTCCGGAAATCCTCGCGCAAAGCCCGCCACCCCAGGTTCGCTGGACCAACGACGGAAAGCTGCTCTGGTACGAAACTCCGGCCCGGGGTTCAATGAAGCGTGTCTTCGTCGATCCGAAGACGTACTTGCCGGAGATGGTGGAACTGCTCGACCCGCAGGGGAAGGTCGTTGTTCGCAGCGAGCTTTCGAAATACGAGTCGTTCCAGTCGCGGTCCAAGCCGATCGCGCATCCTTCGGTCCCTACGCGATGCATCTTCACTGTTCCCAGGAGCGAAGTGACCATCGCGATCAATCTCAACGATCCGACCGACAAGAAGATCCATCCCGCGACCTTCGACTTTAAGGACCTCGCAACCAATCTCTATCGCGTGAACTCGTTCGTAGACTTGGACAAGAAGTAATTGCCCTTCGCAATGCAGCAACTCTTCCGAATTGTCGCCGGCTCAATGCAGATCGCGCTCCGGCGACTGGTGATGGTTGCCGCCCTGGGTTTTGGCGCTCAGGCCAATGCAGTTCTCCCCGACTTTCTCCCCGGCGCGGGCGCGCCGATGCGGGAGGGAGAGTCTTATCCCGCGGCGACGTATTCCTGGTTTGTATTTCCTGCTGCTGGCGGCAGCGGATATGTCCTCGCCCATCTGCCGCCTCGCATTCGAGAATCCGAGTCCGGCCCAGCGGTGGAAGATGGTGTTTTTCGGTCGGCTTTGAGAGTGGAACAGCCCCCCGAAGCCATGGCCGCCTGGGGAAATGCGCTCTACGTTGCCTTTGCCGCCCGGCAGGGAGACGAAACCCACTCCGTGTATTCCATCCGGGCGAAGCGCTTCGCGGATTCAACGCTCTGGACAGACGAGCCCTCGGGAAGGCTGGAAGCCCTGCCCGGATTGCCGGGCAATGAGCGGCTTGTAGGGTTCACCGCGGTCGAGGCGGGGCCGTGTGCGCTCTTGAATGCGGCGGGCGCCCTGCGGCTTTTGCAGCTCAACCAGAAATGGTCGCTTATCGAAATGCCCCCGGAGCTAGCCAAGGCGGAGAACTCCGAAGTCTGGCTCTCGGGCGATTCTGAGGGCATCTGGATCCTGCAGCAAGCGCCGGGTGGCTTTCAGTCCTGGAACGCCAAGCTGTCGCCCTCATCGTCATCTTCCCCGACCTCGGGATGGAAGTGGACTCGCGCGGGTTTCTTCGCCGGCGGGAAATCCTTGCCCGGCGCCGATGCGGTTCGGGTTGGGGGTCGGTGGTATGTGTTGAACAGCGTCCGACGCGAAACGCTGACCGTCGACCGTCTTGATTCGGGCGCACCGGTCCGTGTCGCGGAGGTTTCCTGCCCGGGTTCCGGACGTTCGGTCGCTCCGATCGATGGTCTGAATCGGCTTGTGTTTATTTCGGTTGTGGCGAAAGAGGGCTCTGAAGGTAAGTCTCTGGCAGATCAGACCGTCAAGGTTCGGGAGATATCTCTTCAGTCGGGCAAAGCTCTTTATGATGGGCCTGCAAAGTCGAACAATCCGCTCGGCTCCAGCCAGTTTCGCCTGATGGCGGTGGGGCTGATTTTTTCGATGGCGCTCATTCTTGTGCTTGTAATCCGTTCCGACGAGTCGCCCGAACCTCGACTTCCCGATGGCTATTCGCTCGCCGAGCCGGTCCGTCGGATGGTGGCCGGCATTCTCGACTTTGCGATCGTTGCACTACTGGTACCACGCCTGAGCGGCAACAGCGTGCTCGAACTGCTCGGTCCTTCGGTCTGGCTGAGCGGCGAGGCTTATCAAACGCTGATCCTGATCGCCGTGTTCGGAACTATCGCGGGGACGGTGGGGGAGCATTACTTCGGGCGTTCGCCCGGCAAGCTGCTCGCCGACTGCGAGGTTGTCGCCCTGCGCCGAGGAGATGATGGCTCGGCCTATCGCCCAACCCTGGCCGCGAGCTTTGTGAGAAACCTGGTGAAGTGGTTCCTCTCACCCGTCGCGGTGCTCGGTCTGATCGACTCAACCGCCCGCCATCGCGGCGACCAGATCGCAAAGACCGCGGTCGTTGTGCCGATTGTTCCGCACGATGAAAGCGATGATCCCTTCGCAGGCGAGTAGCAGACCGCTGTCTCAATCAGGCGACGGTGTCCAGCATGTCGCTGTAACCGCAGGAAATGGGCTCGCCGAGCAGCGGGCCGAGAGCCGACCGGATGTGCGCAACCGCCGCCCGGCATGCCTCCTCGCCGCAGGCTTTGGTCACCATGGCTTCGAGTTCAATAAAGCAGCCCAGATCGCGGACCATGTCGAGATGTATCCGCACATTTCCCAGCAGCAAAAGCTCCCGGGCCTTCTTGACGACCACCCAAGTGGGCGGGGGAGTGACGCCGAACCGTTCTGCGGCTTCAGCCTCGGAATAAATGGTGAACCGGCTGAGCTTGGGGGCGCTGGTGTCGGGGCGCTCATAAAAAATCCACTCCGGCGGCTCTCCAACCGTCTCGCGCTTTTTCAGGCGTGCATCCGCGATTCGGTAATAGGTGTCGGTTTGCTCCAGCAGCCCGATGTACTTGGCGCCGATGGACAGACAGACCGACATGGCGAGCGGCAGATCGCGGAGTTCCGCCTTGAATTCGACATTGCGCATCGTGCCATCGTCTCCGTATTCGGGTCTTGCTGGCCGCAATTGCTGCGGATCGCTTGGAGGTGTCGAATCCAATCTGCCACCTTCTTTGACCGAATGCGAATCGCTTAGGCTTTGCCGAGCGCTTTCAGCAGTTGCTTTTCATCCCAAACGGTAATCCCCAGTTCTCGGGCCTTGTCCAGCTTGGAGCCCGCGGCATCCCCTGCGATCACCAGGCTGGTTCTTGAAGAAACGGAACCGGAAACCTTCGCCCCCAGGCCCTCGAGTATTTCCGCAAGCTGGGTCCGCTCAAAGTTCTCGAGCGTTCCGGTAAGGACAATCGTTTTTCCGGCAAAGGGGCCGCCCGCGCCCGATGCCGCTCCGTGCTTGCGATAGTCCGGACTTTCCAGCGAAACGCCCAGCGATCGAAGATCCTTCCATGTTTTCTGTGCCGCAGGGCTGTGAAGATACGCAAACACGACCGGGGCTGTGTCCTTTCCCAGCCCTGTTTCGGGCCGGTCCTTTGGGTCAGCCGGAAGCCCGAGCTCAGCGGCGCGTTCCTTCTTCAACGCACGGGGCATGAGCGCATCCACCGGAGCGGCAAGCAACGCGTCCAGATCCGGGAATGCACGCCCGAGCAGCTTCCCCGTCGTGTCTCCCACATGCCGGATGCCCATGCTGGCAAGCAGTCGCCCGAGCCCGCGGGATTTTGCCGCCGCGATCCCATCGAGCAGCGACTGGACCTTCTTGTCCCCCATTCCCTCGAGCTCAAGCAGCGCCGACCGATGTTCGTGCAGACGGAATATGTCGGCAAAGGAGTTGAGGGGGATCGTTCCCGAGCCGCGGATAAGGTCCACGGTTTTCTCCCCCAGGCCTTCGATGTCCATCTGCTTCCGCCCCGCAAACCAGACGAGCTTTTCGCGCATCTGGGCCGGGCACTCGGGGTTCATGCAGCGGCGTACGGTCTCGAGTGCGGGGGTATCGGCGGCTTCCGGAGGCTCAACCTCTACGATGGATCCGCACTCCGGGCAACGATCCGGCGCGAGGATCCTCCTCGCCTTCGCGGGCCTTTCCCCAAGGACGACCCCTACAACCTGCGGGATTATCTCGCCGGCCTTTTCGACGTAAACAGCGTCTCCGATCCGCACGTCCGTGCGGACGCCGGGCTTTTCGGTTTCCGCATCTTGGATTCGCCCGTAATTGTGCAGCGTCGCGTGCTGAACAACTGTCCCCGCTATGAGCACCGGTTCCATGACTGCACGCGGAGTGATCTTTCCGGTTTTGCCGACCTGGTGCAGCACGTCGAGCAATCGCGTGGTTTTGCGCTCCGCCGGATACTTGTACGCCACGACCCAGCGGGGGCTTTTGGAGGTAACGCCCAGTTCCTCCTGAAGGCCGAACGAGTCGACCCGCACGACCATCCCGTCCGTCGCGAACTGGAGCTTGTGACGCGCCGTGTCGAACTCCCGGATCACAAGAATCGCCTGCTCGAGCGATCGGCAAACGGTTGTCATGGCGCCGCCCGGGATCCCCAGGGATCGGATGCGCTTCAGAAACTCCGAAAACGTCGGCGCAAATGAGTTTGCATCGCCGTCCTGCCGCATGATGACTTCACCCCGGCCGTGAGCCGAGAACGAGAGGTTCCGCGAGGCGGCGACTTTGGGATCGAGATTCTTGAGCGTGCCCGCAGTGGCGTTGCGCGGGTTCATGAACAGCTCTTCGCCCTCTTCTTCTCGTTCCCGGTTGAGCCTCTCAAACTCCCGCGCGGGCATGTACACCTCGCCCCGCACTTCCAGGACTCTGGGCACCACTGCCTTGCCATCGTCCGAAGACAGCGTGAGCGGGATGGCACGGATGGCCCGCGCCGCGTGGGTGACATCGTCGCCGACGGCGCCGTCGCCCCGCGTGACCGCATGAACGAGCTTCCCGCTTTCGTACCGCACGGAAAGGGCAACGCCGTCGATCTTGGGGTCACACACGATCGCGGGCGGATCAAGATCCGAACCGAAAAGGCCGCTTTCCCCGGCCTTGCGGATCCGTTCGTACCAGTCCCGCAGCCCTTGTTCGTCGTACGTGTTATCAATGCTCAGCATCGCAAGCCGGTGCCGGACTTGCCGGAAACCGGTCAGGGGTTCGCCGCCGACCCGCTTGGTGGGGCTGTCGGGGTCATCCAGCTCCGGGTGCTTGACTTCCAGATCCCGCAGTTCGACGAGCAGTCGGTCGAACTCCGCGTCGCTCATGATCGGGCTGGCATCCGTGTAGTATGCGCGGTTCGCGCGATGAAGCAGAGTTCTCAGCTCGCCGATGCGACCCGCTTCGTCGGATTTGGAGTATCCCTTTGCCACTTCACAATGCTACCGGGCCGATTCCGCCCGGTCTTTGGCAGCGTGCCCGGCAAGGGCGGCTTCCGTCTTCGCCGCGATTTCTGCAAGTTCCTGAGTAATCCGTCTTTGGGTGTCGGTGTATTTCTCATACATGTCGGCGCCCGCCGCAAAGATCTGGTCATACTCCCGCCACGCTGGAGTCGCCCGTACAACCAGCCCCCCGAGGCTCGTAGCGCCGTCCGCTCCCGGGTAAGGCGATGGAATTCCGCCCCAGTCCTGCCGCAACGACAGAATCTTCTCGCGGATGTTGTCCGAAATGGGACGCACGGCCTCGCGTGCTTTGTCCCGGGTGGCATCGTCCTGGGTGTAGACACCCAGCAGAGCTCCCCGCTCGAGGTCTTCCCTGATCGCGCGAAGCTGCGGCAGCGCTTTGCGGAGCGCCGCGTGGGCGGGCAGCAGAATGGCCGCCCGCTCTCGCATTGCTTCTGCGCCCGGAATACGCTTCTCGCTCCCCTTCGTCGCAAGCAGGCGCAAGTTGGCGTTTAGCCGGGTTCCCGCAGCATCAAGAGCAGCATCGATGGTTGCCGCGGCCTTTTTCATTGCTTCCGTCGATCCCTCCCGCTCCGAAATCAGGTCCTTTGGACCGGAAAATGAATAGCGGAATTCTTTCTTCAATCTGCCGATTCCGATCCCGAAGACGGCGGGCGCCGCGCTCGCCTGGACAAGCCTCTGATTGGAATCCACAAAGGCGGTCACCGCTCTCTCGATATCAGAATTGGACTTGATTCGGGACCGGCAGGTCTTGATGGTCTCCCACGCCCGGCGGGGGTCGTCCGCCGGACTGAGGGCACCGGAATCGATAGAGAGAGGGCGGAAATCCGGCGGGTCAAACCCTATGAAAGCGCGGGCCGTTTCAGACCGCCCGACTTCCTCCTCTTGAGAACCAAAGAGGGTCGCGGATGGCACAAAGGTCGCGGAGAAAATGTACTCGCCGACCCGCTCTTTGAAATGGTTGTATGAGGCTCTCTTGCTGGCGGCCGGAAAGTTTGTGAAAAGGGTGGTCGCAGGTTCTTCCAACCGGAAGACCCCCGGCTCGTTTAACCCTGCGATGGCGTCCAGGCGCGTGCCCGGCGCGGGGTGAGAATCGAGCCAGCCGGTTCGCCTTTCCTCCATCCTTTTTCTGGCCTCGGCGGCTCGATCCGGAGACTGGCGCCTTGCGATGGAGGCTATCAGCGACGGAAGATCTTCCGGCAATGTCCTCTTGTGCCACTGTTCGGCGACCATGGTCTCCGCCTGAACCGCGGACTGCTGGAGCGCAACAAGATTCTTCCAGCTCCGATTCGTGGCCGCGCTTCCCACGAATCTGGCTTGATGCTTGTCGGCATCAAACTCCATCCGCCTTCCCATCACCTGTGAAACAGCAAACCCCGCAAAGAGAACAATCTTGAGGAACAGGCGGGCACATCCGATACCCAGGCGAAGAGCGATACCGAGCGCGATCGTGTAACCACTTTCCGACTCGTGCATTTCCTCGATGCCGTCATCGAGCCTGCCGCGTGAGTAGGCGGCCCGGGCCATCCATGAAGTGACCTTGCCGAAGATAACCGTGGCTCTCATCCCGACGCCCTGAGAAAAGTGGCCGAACTCGTGCGCGAGCACGCCCGCGAATTCGCTGGCGTTCATGCCCGCCACCAGCGACAGCCCGATGTGCAGCGCGAGGCGGCTCCTGCCGAAAATCGCAAGGCCGGAGCCCATGAACTGCGCCGCCGCGTTTGGCGCGCAGTCGATGTAGATCTTCTCCGGCGCCGGTGCCCCCATGGTCTGGCACACCGCCTCGACAAACCCAAAGAGCCGGGGCTCCTCGCCGGGAAAAATCTCGATGCCTTCTCGTTCTTCCTCCGCCTCGAACAGCAGCAAAAACGGACGAAGCAGAAAAACAATCAGGACGACTCCAACCGCTATCGGCAGCGCATACAGGAACGCGGAAAGAACCATCGCCCGACTCCCGTACTCCGGCGTCACCATGCGGTAGTTCTTCGTGGCATGCCAGTAGGTCAACCAGCCGATACCGACTATCGAAGCAACGTACACCACCGGCATGCACAGCAAAAATGCGGCGCAGAGCACGACCGATGCTCTGTAAGCAAGCGACCGGTAGACCGGCCTCCATACGCCAATAAACGACGCGGCAAACCTACCCGCCGAGCCCTCGATATGAGATGTATCCCCAGCGTCCGGCGTTCTTCCCATTTACGAAGTGTGCCACAGTCGCGGTCTGTTGTAAAGGCGGCTTCATTTGCGGATACCATGCCGTGAATGCAGATCGAACGCCCCGCCACAATCATCGACGGCAACGCTCTCGCCGCAAAGGTGCGTGAGCAGCTCATACGCCGGGTCGAAGCCCTCAAGTCCCAGTCGCGTCCTGCCCGCCTCGACGCCGTGCTGGTTGACTCCGGCGACTCCGCCGCCCGTGTTTATGCGGAAAACCAGGCAAAGACCTGCGCCGCGCTCGGCATCGATTACAAGCTTCATCTGCTCCCCCCCGGCGCACACTACGACGACATCGCCGGACGCGTTCTGCTGCTCAATACCGAGCCGACCGTCCACGCCATGATGCTGCACTTGCCCCTGCCCGCCGGAGTCGACCCGTATCGCGTGCAGCGGCTCATCGCTCCCGAGAAGGACGTCGAGGGCGTCAATCCGGCGAACATCGGCAACATCGTTTACGGTCGGTCCAGTCTTGCCCCCTGCACCGCACTTGCCGTCATCAAGATGATCGAGTCCGTGGTTCCCGATCCGGCAACCGGAAAGATCGCCTCACGGACCGAGCACGGGCCCCTGCTGCGCGGCAAGCGGGCGGTAGTGGTGGGCGCCAGCGATGTCGTGGGCAAACCGATTGCGGTTCTGCTCATGCGTCAGGAAGCCACAGTCGTTTCCTGCAACAAGCACACCCCCGATGTCGCAAGCCTCACCCGGTCGGCCGACGTGGTGGTCGCCGCCGCGGGCGCGCCCGGCCTGATCCGGGCCGACATGGTCAAACCGGGGGCGATCGTGATCGACGTCGGAGTAAACAGGATCAAGGGGGCGGACGGAAAGGCAAAGACTGTGGGTGATGTTGATTTTGCGGCCGTCAGTCCCATCGCCGGTTATCTGAGCCCCGTACCCGGAGGAGTGGGGCCGGTCACCGTTGCGATGCTCCTGCAAAACGTGGTCGAGGCGGCCGAAGGGGGGCCGATCCGAGTGCCCGGGACCTGAGCCAATCGCGGTTCCGGCCCATCCTTTGCCCCTCGAATCCGTTGCAAAGAGGGCAACTATGATTCCCGGTGCGGGCAAGGCAGCCCGCGACGAACCCCGAGGTTTCCATGACGGCCCTTGCTTTTATTAACGACCTGCTTTCCCCCGGCCACCTGATCATTCTGCTGGTCATCGGCCTGCTCTTCTTTGGCCGGAGGCTGCCGGAGGTTGGACGCAGCCTGGGTCGAAGCATCGTCGAGTTCAAAAAAGGCCTTAAAGGTGTTGATGACGAGATCGATGAACAGGTGAACCGGCAGCAACGCCGCGATCCTTACGTCGATGGCGGCTACCGGGCCCCGCTCGAGTCCCAGCCCCCCCGGCAGGACCGGCCCCGCGCGGAACCCGCGGCCGCCCGCTCGGAACGCCCCGCGGACGACCCGCAGTAACCGACTTTTTCGTTTTGTCCGGCTAACATCCGGACCCTCCGCCGAGGTAGCTCAGCTGGTTTAGAGCGCTGGATTCATAACCCGGAGGTCGGCGGTTCGAGTCCGCCCCTCGGCATTTCTCGATTAGCACGAAGATGGATGACTGAGGCCGTGCGCCGATTCCGGTGCACGTGCCGCGCGATTGATTTCATTTTCATAAGCGCAAATGCTGCCGCTTTTTCGTCCGAGAAATGCAGGGCATGTTGTGCATATTTTCGAGCCGACCGATCCGCATCAATAACCGCCTTCCGCTGGACGATGGGTCGGGCAGCGGGAGGTTTTTATGGACCAATCCAAGGTTGCAGAACCACTCCGAAGCAAGTTCCGCGGCGACGCAGAAATGACGGAACTGGTTCAGGAATTCGTGCAGGAGCTTCCTTCGCGGATCAACTCGCTCGGGGGCTTTCTGCGGGCGGCGCAGTTTGATGAGCTGCGCCGGGCCGCCCACCAGCTTAAAGGGGCGGCCGGCGGTTACGGCTTTCCCACGATCAGCGATTCGGCCGCGAAGGTCGAAAACCTGCTGAAATCAGCCCTGGACCAGTCCCAGCTCGAGGCGGTCAATCGCGAGGTGCAGGAGCTGGTCGATCTGTGTCGCCGCGCGACCGCGGAATAGGCGACCGGTGGGCACATTTCCTGAACCCGGCGTGCAAGAGCGCCGAGATTGTCACTGTCGGTCGGGCTCGCAGAGGCCCGCCGGTTTCGCAGGCGAAGCTTTGGCGCTCGATGGATGACGAACGCTCCGCAAAATTCCTCGAATCAGTTTCCGCGGGTTCTCGTCATCGACGACTCCCCGGATGTCCACCGTCTTTTGCGCGCCCGCCTCAAACAGGAAGAGATCGAGATCGCCTCTGTTATGGGCGGCGCCGAAGGCCTGGCGGAGATAAAGAACTCCCGGCCGGACCTCATCCTCCTGGACCTGGACATGCCGGGGATGGACGGATTCGAGGTGCTGCGTTCGATCAAGGATGATGCCCAGACCGTGCACATCCCGGTCGTCGTGCTCTCCGGCCTCGCAAGCCCGGAGGACAAGGTCAACGCCTTTGACCTCGGCGCTCACGACTACATCATCAAGCCCTTCGAGCTGACCGAGCTCCGCGTGCGCATACGCGCCGCACTCCGATTGAACTTTCTGCTCCGGATGCTCTCTCAGCGTGCCCAGATCGACGGGCTGACGGGCCTCTGGAACCGTGCGTACTTTGATCGAAGAGTGCAGGACGAGGTTGCTCGAGTGCAGCGGCACGGCGGAGCCCTCTCCATCGCGTTCTTCGATGCCGATCATTTTAAGTCGATCAATGACACCTTCGGCCATCCCGCCGGCGATGCTGTTCTGCAGGGGATCGCCCAGGTCATCCAGCGGGAATCGCGCCAGTCGGACATTGCCTGCCGATACGGGGGCGAAGAATTCGTGCTGATCATGCCCGAGACCAACGCGCAGGACGGTTTCGCGTTCTGCGACCGCCTCCGCACAGCGCTCGAGAGCGTCGTTTGGCCGCGCCATCCGGAGCGCAAGGTAACGGTCTCCATCGGCGTCGCCGGATCCTCGAACGGTGCCAGCCTTACGGCCTCGGCCTGGGTTGAGGCCGCGGACAAGTGCCTCTACGCCGCGAAAAAGGGCGGGCGCAACCGGGTCGTCTTGAACAATCTCGACGCGCCCGGAGTGCAGCAGGGCCAGCCCCCGATGCTCAAGGCCGGCTGATTTTCAATTCAGCGGAAACATCACGCCCACAAATCCCATCACGCCGTTGCGCGAGGGATTGTTCGAATCGCCCTCGATCCTCGCGTTGGAGATGTGGTACCACCGGACTCCGGCCTGAAGCCGCGGGCCGCCGGGTGAGAATTCGTACGTGAAGCCGGCGCCCGCGCGGGGCATGAAATCGAAACTTGTCCCGCCGGTCGGCACCGGACCGCTCGCGCCCAGCAGACCGACGCCCGCCTCAGCAAACAGCGACCACGTCTGCTTGTTTAAAAAGTGCCAGCGGAGCGCCAGCGTGCCGCTGCCGCCCCATTGGTTCGGCCCGGTCTGGTTGAAGTAGTAGACGCCCGCTTCCAGCGAAAACTCCACATCCTGAATCAGAAAATAGTTCCACGCGATGTAGCCGTTGCTGTCGGTCGCGGTGTCTCCGTCGTTCGCCGAATACGCAACGCCGCCGCCAACCGAAATGAATGAGTTGCCCGGAGAGCCGAACGGCTTGTGCGCGGGAGCTTCGGCTTCCAGAGACTGCGCCGTCGCGGTTGAGAAACTGAAAGTCGTCGGCGCCGCGTCGATCTCGTATTCATCGCCCAGGCAGGGCGTGATCAGCAGCAGCATCGCAAAGGCGGCAAGTCGTTTCATGGTGTCCCAAGCGTACCACCGCCGCGATGGCCGGGAGGGGCAAGAATCTCGAATGAGCGAAACTCACGCGCCCGATCCGCGATGGGCCGGTTCCCTTCAGCGGATCGAAGAACACAGCCTTTTTCTGGAGCGCCGCCAGGATGAACTCCTCGCCGCAATCGACGACCTGGCCTCCCGTCAGGCCGCGCTTGCGAAGAGGCTGGAGCAACTCGAACGGGCGGTTCGAGATGTTGATCGCCGTGCCCATTCGCCCGGCGGCGATCAGCCCGGCGAGGGCCATGAGGACTGAACAAACCTCCCGTTCTGCTGGAAGACCTCCCCGTCCGCCTCGATCGTTCCGCCCGGCCTGCGCGTGTCTCCCCGCAGATCGCACACCATGTCCCAATGCAGACCGCTCTCATTCGTGCTGCCGCTCTCGGGATAACCCGCTCCGACGGCGGCGTGAAACGTGCCGCCGATCTTCTCGTCAAAGAGCGTGTTGCGGCTGAATTCGGCGATCGAGTAGTTTGTCCCGATCGCGATTTCGCCCATCGTCCTGGCGCCCGCATCCTGATCGAGCATCTTGATCAGAAACTCCTCATTCTTCTTGGCGCTCGCGTCCACGACCCTCCCGTCCTTGAAGACAAGTCTTACCCCTTCAACTTCCCTTCCCTGGTACACCGCCGGATACGTGTAGTTCACGTGGCCGTCGGCCCCCTGGGGGCCCGCGAACACCTCTCCGTCCGGAAAATTCTCGTGTCCGTCGCAGTTGATCCAGGTCGCTTTACTCACATCAACCTTGAGGTCCGTTCCGTCATGACCATCATGCGCCGGAACCTTGAAATGCACCTGCTTCTTCCCCTGCAGGAAGTCTCGCACCCGTTGCTGCCGAATGCTGATCTCCCGCCACGCCGCGGCGGGGGCGGGCAGGTGAAGCAGCCCGGCGCGGAATACAAAGTCCGCGTACTGCTCGAGGTTCATCTCCGCATCCTGGGCCGCGGCATCGGTCGGAAATTGCGTTCCGACCCAGCGCAGCGACTTCGTACCGGCACGTTCCATGAACACCTTCATGAACGGCCGGCGGGCCGACTGGTGCAGTGCAACTCTCTGGCTCGGAACCCTTGACAGGTGCTTGGTGTTCGACTCACCCCAAAAAGCAATCTGCACGTCGATTGTTCCGATGCGATGCATGTCGAGCGGGCTCAGGAAGCGCAGCTGCTCCTCGGACCCGTGCATCAGAAGAATCTCGGTCAGCCGGTCGCTCTGCGGGACCCAGACGGGATATCCCCCGGCCTTCAGCACGGCCTCAAATGTCGCTTCAACAAGCGGGAAGGCCACCGGGTCCGATCGGATGGCCACAAGGTCACCCTTCTTGACGCTCGTGGAATAGCGGACAAGGACATCAGCGAGTTTGTGCAGGCGGGGATCGAGCATGGCCCGAGCATAACCGCCTCACAGGCACACGGTTGCACGCTCGCCGGGCCGGTTAGACCTTCAGCAGGAGCGACTGACCGGTCATCTCCGCGGGCTGCGGAATCCCCATCATTTCCAGGGCTGTCGGCAGAATATCCGCCAGCCGGCCCCGTTCGGCGCGTGTCGCGGGCCGGAACCAGCCCGCCGGGTCCTGATCGCCCCGGAGACGGCGCCCTTTGAATTTCTCACCAACGACGATCAGCGGCACGTCGTACACAGTGTGGGCCGTATGCGGAGCGTTGGTCTCGGGATCAAACATCTGCTCGCTGTTCCCATGGTCGGCGGTGACGATGAGCGAACCACCGCGTTTCAGAACCGCATCGACCAGCTTTCCCACGCACGCGTCTACGGTTTCGCACGCACGGATCGCCGCGGGCAGGCTGCCCGTATGCCCGACCATATCCGCATTGGCAAAGTTCACAACGATGAACTCCTCGCAATCCGGGGCTGCCAGCCGACTCAGCACCGCATCGCAGATCTCCTCAGCGGACATTTCCGGTTTCATGTCGTACGTTTTCACCTTCGGGCTGGGCGGGTTCTCACGCGTCTCGCCCGGAAATGGTTCCTCGCGATAGTCATTGAAGAAAAACGTCACGTGCGGGTATTTTTCGGTTTCCGCGCAGCGGAACTGATGCATGCTGCCGCCGTTTGCGGCCTGCTTGCTGATCCATTCTCCGGCAATGTTCACCATCCGCGGCGGCTTGGGAAAGGCAACCTCCGACACAAATGGCGTGAGGGCCTCCCAGTAATCCGTCATCGTGACATAGAAAAGGTCGAGTTTCCTGCCGCGATCAAACCCGTTCCTGCCGGTGTCCGGCGAGGGTTTGACCTTCGCCCATTTGTCATCCGGGAAGACAAACGCCGCCGAGATCTCACGGGGGCGATCGCCCCGATAGTTGAAGAAGATCACACTGTCGTGGTCTTTCACACGTGAAGCCCGCACCTGCTCCGCCGTGCCGATCGCGGTGGGGGTGACGAACTCATCACCTTTCAGCGTTTCCCCGGAAGGATTGTCGTAATAGTGCTGGATAGCACTCCGGGCACTCGGGGCGGTCGCTGATTCTCCGCGTCCGATCAGGCAATCGAAGGCGAGCTGCACGCGCTCCCAGCGATGATCCCGGTCCATCGCGTAGTAGCGGCCCATGACGCTCGCAATTCGACCCACACCCAGCTCGGCGCATCTGGCTTCCACCGCCTTTGCAAATTCCAAGCCCGTGAAAGGCCCCGTATCGCGCCCGTCCGTAAACAGATGCAGGAAGACCCGCGAGCCATCCAGGCCCAGCTGCTTCGCCGCCGCAAGAATCGCGTAAAGATGTTCCAGCAATCCGTGCACACCCGCATCCGAGTTGATGCCCAGAAGGTGAAGATTGCTGTTTTTCTGCTTCGCGTGCGTCACGGCCGCGGCGATCGCCTTGTTGGTGTGCAGGCCGCCTTTGCATGCCTTGGTCATCACCAGCGATTCCTGCGGCACGACCCGCCCGGCGCCGATGTTCTGGTGTCCGACTTCGCTGTTGCCCATGGTGCCTTCGGGCAGGCCGACGTCTTCTCCGCTCGTCTTGATGAGCGTCCAGGGGTAGTTGCGCATCAGACGGTCGGCGACCGGCGTCCTGGCCAGATGGACGGCGTTGAACGAATCGTGCTGAGGATGGGGATTCGTACCCCAGCCGTCACGGATGATCAGAACGAGCGGAGAGCGGTTCATGGGCCCAACGGTATCACTCCCGGATCGTGTCTGCGGGCATTCACCTCATCGCCTCAGGCCCGCAGCAGGTCGGCAAAGCGTCGCCGCAGCGCGTCTTCGCCATTGTGAATGTAGATCGCGTTCACACCCATCCAGCCCATCAGCGTGTACTGGTGCCGCATGAGCGCCGCGTGCAGAGGTTGGTTCTTACCGATCGAGCCGTCTTCCACAAGGAAGACGCGCGGCCGGTAGCGGCTCATGTCAAATCCCGCAAGGACCCGAAGCTCGTTGTCCTCGACATCCAGGATCACCAGGTCGATCGGTCCTTGGTGAGAATCCAGCAGCGAATCGAGCGTGACCTGCGGTACCTTCACCGACGTGATCGGCACGCCGCTGGTGCTCATGCTGTTGTGGTGAGTCGAGCCGGTGTTGACGTAGGAGAACATCCCCCCGAACTGATCCTGCGTCGACTCAAGCGTGACCGTCGGCGGATCGCCCGGAGAACCCAGCGCCGCATGTACCACTCTCGAGAAGGGGCGGTTGCTTCGGCACTGCTCCGCCCGCTCGGGGATCGGTTCAACCAGAAGGCCGCTCCAGCCGATCTGCTCAAACGCGTATGTCGCGGAAAAGTCCACGCCGTTAAATGCGCCCGCCTCGATGAAAAAGCCCTCGGGCTTCCCCTCGAACAGGTCGTAAAGGAGTAGATCCTCGCCGTATTGAGAGCGGAACTCAGGCGCCCTGCGCGGAGTCTGCCCGCGATCGCGAATCCGCTCGGCCGCGGCGGCCATGTACGCGTGTCGCTGCGTCCGCACGCTGTACGTCCGCATCTGGCGGATGTGCCACTCCACCGTTTCAAGGCGCTTGCGAAGCGCTTCAAGCTCGGCAGAGTTCGTGGACATCCATTGCGACATGAAGCGGCTCCGGGTTTACTTCGCAAGCCACGCGAGCACTTCTTCGAAATTCATCGCCTTTCCCGGCTCGCGGGCCTGGATCCACTTCACCTTGCCCTTGCCGTCCGCAGACTGCGATATCACAACAGTGCCACGCTGCGAAACGTTGAGATCCTTCCAGTAAAGCCCGTACGACTTGCAAACATCCCGGTGCATGTCGGCAAGCAGCACCTGCTTTAGGCCGAGCTGCTTGGCCCATTCCGCCAATACCGCAAAGCTGTCGCACGAGATGCCCACTACCGAGGCCCCTTGCGCGGACCACTTGGCCATCTCATCGCTCACGCACCGCATTTCCGTGGAGCAGACGCTGGTAAAGGCGAGCGGGTAGAAACAGAGCACGACCTCCCCCCGCTTTACGTGGTCCGCCAGGTTCCAGTCCTGGCGATTCTGATCCTTCAGTGTGAAATCGGGCGCGGTTTCGCCCACGCTGATTGCTTTCTCGCGAACGGGGTTGGACATCGAAAAACTCCTCGAGACAGTCCTGGGCCCAAAGGGGCAAGATACCGCGGAATTGCGGGCGCGATATGCTAGTCGTCAGCGGCGGAGCCGCCGAGCAAGTCCGCGACCGATTCGTTCTCCGGAATACTGGCAGGAGGCCGAGATGCAGAAATCCAATCCAAAGTCAAAGACAGCCCCCAAGGCCGCGGTCAAATCGCCGCCCGAGCGCAAGAAGCCGGCACTTTCGGCCGGGGCGCGTACCGCGACCAGGAAGACGCCCGCGCCGGTTGTAGTTGAGCCACCCGTGCAAAAGCTCCCCGAAACGTTGGCCGAACGCTACGAACTTGTCCGACAGCGCGTCGCCGCCGCCGCGAAAAGGTCCGGCCGGTCGGCGCAGGACATCATGGTCATTGCGGTCACAAAATACGCGCTGCCGGAACAGGTGCGTGAGATTCTGTCGCTGGGGCACCGGGACCTGGGCGAAAACCGGGTACAGCACCTGATACAGCAGGCCGCCATGGTCGACGAGTTTCAGAACCGCATGCGGGCCCTGCCCGCGACTCGAAAAGCGGCCGCGGCCCCGCTCTTCGAGTTCTCCGGCCCCTCCCGCGTCGACGCGGCGGAGGCTGCCGTCCGCTGGCACATGATCGGCCATCTCCAGCGCAACAAGGCAAAGAAGGTGATCGACCTCGTGCGCCTGACTCACTCTGTCGACACCCTGCGTATCGCCGAAGAACTTCAGAACCTGGCGCTCCGGAAAGACCGCGTCCTCGATGTGCTGATCCAGGTCAACTGCTCGGGCGAAGAGCAGAAATTCGGTTGCCCCATTCCGGCCGCAATCCCGCTCGCGGAACAGATCGGTTCGATGATCAACGTGCGCGTCCGCGGGCTCATGACCATGGCGGCACATGCTCAAAATCCGGAAGATACACGGGCTACATTCGTCCGCTGCCGCGAACTTTTCGAAGAACTCCGGTCCAGCGGAGTAGTGGAGGGGCCCGTCAATATCCTTTCGATGGGCATGACCAACGACTATGAGGTCGCGATCGAGGAAGGAGCCAACTGTGTGCGCATCGGCTCTGCTTTCTTCGGCGAACCTCAACTTCCGATGGGTGATGAGGAGAACGATGGCGACGAGGAGTGACCTCTTCTGCACGCTGCTCGCGGCCGTGATCGGGGTCTTGGCCTCGCCGGCCGGTGCTCAGGAGCCGGCAAGGCCGGCGACGACCCCGGCCCAGCCTTCGCAGATCGAGAAGTTGCTGCAGGCATACCGATCGGCCCCTGTTGCAGACATGATCGTGATCCGCGTCAAGGACGATACCGGCGCTGAGAAGCGGTCAAACATCATCTTCCGCAACTCTCCCGCGCAGCCGCCGGCGCCGCAGCGCACGCTTCTCGAACTGGGCGCGGTGCAGCTCTACATCGCCGGCAAAGCCCTCGTCGCCACCGATCGGGCAGCCCAGGGAAGATTCGCCGAATTCCGGCTGGCCGATAAGCCCCTCGCCGAAGCACTCACCGAGTTTGCTCCGCGGCTGACAGTCCCCCAGCTGATCCTCTGCGATCCGACCGTGACTGAACTCGGCGATCTTTGCCTCACTCCACCCGGCCAGCAGGCCGCGGCGGTTCGATGGGATCCGCCGGTCGCGGATCGCGTGACCGGGAAAACCGTCATGAACGGTTCGTCGCCCGTCGGCAAGTTCAAGCTTGTTATGGACCGCACCTCGTCCCGACTGGTTTCGGTTACTGCCACCTACGACGCAGGGCCGATCCGACAGATTGAACTGCTCGTGCGGGCGGTCAATCCAAGCGATCCCGCGGGGTGGGAAGTCAAAACCGCCGACCGAACCCGAGTTGCCTCGCTCGCGGAACTGCAGTCTTCCGAAGAACCGATGAAGATTGGTGCCGTTCCGCCTTTCGATGGGAAACTGGTCACCTCGGGCTTCTCGGTCTGGGAAGTGCGAAGACAGAATCAGCCGGTTGTTTACGCATTCGTGCAGATCCGGCCCGACGGACTCTTGGCCGCCGATCAGGACTCCCGCGACGCGGCTTACAACAGGCTCAAGCGTGAATGCGGCGATTCCGTCGGCCTCGTTCGGGCCCTGAAGGATCCTCAGGACCGGTGGAACGCGGTGAGCGTTGCGATTCTCGACGGGGTGTTCGTGAAACCCGAGATCACATCCTCACTGCTGGCGATTCTCAATCCCTCCGACAGCTCCGTGCTCCGGGAATTGCCCAATCCTCCCCTATTCACTACCCCAGGCGCTGTCGATCAGGGCGCGTTCGCAGACCGTGCCACAACCGCTGTCGTCGTAGACAAGAGGGGCATCGTGCGCGCGATTTTCCCGATCACCGATGTCGCCGAAACCGCGGCGAAAATCCGGCAGCTGCTCGAATCGCTTGACTAGCGAGCCCGATCAGCTCGCCTGCGCACGCGGGTGAGAACGGTTGTACGCGTCCTGCATTCGCTGGGTCGTGAGATGGGTGTACACCTGCGTCGTGCTGAGCGACTGGTGGCCGAGCAGCTCCTGCACACTCCGCAGATCCGCACCGTTGTCGAGCAGATGCGTCGCAAAGCTGTGCCGTAGCGTGTGCGGGCTGATCGTCGGATCCAGCCCCACCTGCTTGAGGTACTTGTCGAGCTTGCGGCGAACCGAACGGCTGCTGAGCCGGCCGCCGTGCTTGTTCACAAACAGGGGCCGGGTCTTGCGGTCCTGGCTCCAGCACTGGGCAAAGCGAGGGTCGCTCCGGAGCAGATCCGCGTAGCGGTTGATCGCACCGATGGCGTGGCTGCCCAGCGGAACGATGCGCTCCTTCTTTCCTTTGCCCCGCACGTGCAGAGCCTCTCCCGCGATATCCAGGTCTTCGATTTCCAGGCCGATGAGTTCGCTCACACGCAGGCCGGTCGAGTACAGAGTCTCGAGCATCGCGCGATCGCGCCGCCCAAGAACGTCGTTCTCGTCCGGGGCAGCAAGGAGCTTCTCGATCTGCTCGATCGAGATCGCCTTGGGGAGGCGCTTGCCCTGGCGCGGCGTGCGGATCATCGTCATCGGGTTGGCCGCCGCGATGCCACGCCGGTCAGCCCACTTGTAGAACGAACGCAGCGTCGCGATTTTCCGCGCCATGGTCGCGGCGGAGTACTGGCTGTTGCCGAGGTTCGCAAGGAACCCGCGGATCACGTCGGCCGACGCCTGGCAGACCGCCTCGGTCATCGTCACCGGGCGGAACTCGGCGCCCGCCATCGACGGCCGCTGTCCTCCGCGTGCCTGCTCGGTGAGGCGGTTGGTAGCAGTCTTCTCCTGCTCTTCGCCGGCCTTGATGGCAAACTCCTGCTGGAGATATTCCAAGTACTGGCGAAGGTCCGCGCCGTAGCACCGGGCGGTGTACGGGCTGAAGTGGCGCTCATCGCCCAGGTAGCTGGTGAACATCTGGATAATCGGCAGTGTCGACATTGGCAACTCTCCGGGCCGTTGACCGGGGTGTTTCCGGTCGCGGCAATCTCGTCGGATAACGCACGTCACGAGACGACGGCTGAACTTCTAATTCGGTTCTCGCCCCCTGCGGCTGAACACCGTCGTTCCGGAAGGACGTAAGTCGTGTGGGACCAACGCCTTTTCCTTCACTTTATACGGACGGTACACCCCTAGCGGTTTCTCGGACTAAAGGGCGATTTTCTCTTAAGTACATATTTGGCAGACTATTAGATTATTTTCAGTGTCCGGCAGATGAATTTTGGTTCGCCGTCTCCGGCTTCGCGGGCACCGTTTGTTTGGGGTTCGGATGGAGGCGAGCGAGCCGCAACGTCTCCGACTGTACGAGCTGGTCGACCGTCCGATAAGCCACAAACTCCGCGAACAGGTCGGCGCTGCGGAGGTACCGCCTCCAACCAGCGGCCGACTGCTTGTCCGCCCGGCCTTCCGCATACTCGCGGACGTCCATTTGCACGCCCTGGTTCTTTCCGTCGTACAGCTCAGACACCGACGAAACCGGCTCTCCAAGCGGGGTCGAAGGGGCAATCTCAACCGGGCTTGACTGGACCGCACGAGAATTCAAAGTCGTCGTGGAGGGGCTGGCCATCCCGTTCATGGCGCTCGTGCGCGGAATCAGCGACAGCGCAAGCCCGATTTTGGGGTCGTACGGGTCATAGGCCGTGATCGCCCCAACGACGATCGCATCAACACCCATCGCATCACCCAGCCGCTGCGCATCCGCGGGAGAACGCACCATCGGCATCTTGATCGCTCGCATGGTCTCAAGCGTGCGGTTCATTGGCAGGCACCGTACTCCCTGGACCTGTTCGATCGCCTCGACGACGCGGTCGCTCATCGCCAGAGGGTCAACCACGGTCGTGGCGGATTCGTTCCGGAGAGGCGCGAGCGCCCAGAGGACGTCGCCGCCCGACCGGTCGTAGGGTGCAATGGTGACGCGTGGGGCGTCCAGTTCGGGCTTGGTCGCACACCCCGTGAGCGGCAACCCAATCAGAACAGCCAGCAAGAAACCGACGAAGCCGGGCAAGAGACACTTTGGCACGATTTCCCTCCGCGCACGCTGCCAAAAACAACAAACACCCGGAATCCTCCGGGTGTTTGGAATATCGGCCAATTGCGGCTGTGTCGAGCAGCGGCGTCCCGGCTAGTCGTGCTTGGGCTCTTGAACTTCCGCCACTTGCGCTCCGCTTGTTTCGGCATGAACCGCAGGAGTGGTGGCGGCTTCGTGAGCCGGAGCCTTCGGGGCGGGTGCTTGGGCGGTCACCGCCGGAGCCATGCCGGAACAGGCCAGGGCGGCCGAAGTGGTGTCAAGCGTCCAGATGTTCCCCCGGCCGCCGCGGTCGCTGAAGAAAACAAGGCGATTTCCCTGCCAGTAGGGCATCAGCGCGACCGCGTTGCCATCGGTCAGCCGAACCTTGGCGGATCCGTCCACCGCCGTCATCCAGAGGTCGGACTGCGTCGGGCGTGTCTGATTGATTTCAACCCGGCCGGTGGGGGCTGGAACCTCGGCGTAAACGATGAACCTCCCATCGGGCGACCACGCAGGATTGATCAGAGCGGAGTTGTTGCTGGTCACGATGGCGGTGGGGTTGCTCGTCGTCCCGTTGCGATAGTCGATTGTCCAGACGCCAAACGTCCGGGCTCCCCGGTCGCGAGGCAATTGGAACAGAATCCGGTCGGCGCCGCCCTCGCCGGTGCCCGCTTTGGGGCACCACTGTGGGAGCATGCCATAGCCCAGGAAACTCGCGGCGCTCGGATTGAACGCCTCAACCGTCCAGAGCTCCCATCGCCGCGAAACCTCTCCGAGGCGGCAGAAGACCAGCGTGCTCGAGTCGGGCGACCACGACGGGTGCAGGTCATGAGCAGCAGACGCGGTGATCTGCACGGGCTTACCGCCGGTGACGGGCATCGTGTAAATGTTCCAGGTTCCCGAGCGGTTGCTCGCGAACGCGATGAACTTGCCGTTCGGGCTGATCGCCGGCATCGCATCGTCCGCCGGGTCGTTGGTCAACTGCGTGATGACGCTTCCCTTGACCGGCTTGATGAACAGATCGCTCGTGGCGCGATGCTGCGTGCTGGCGAAGATCACCGCCTTGCTGTCGGGAGTGATCACAGGGTCAAAGTCTTCGCCCTCTTGGGCGAACGAAATCTGTGTGAGCCCGTCCGTGCTGACCGGGCCGGTCTCCGCAAAGCGTTCCCTGCTGGGAGACGGCGTCATCGGGACAAGCTGGCGAGTTTCGGTGTTGCCGGCAAAGAGCGGTTCGCCCCCCGGTGCCGCCGCGGGAATCGCCGCGACGGGGGCGGCAGCCTCGGGTGCGGTCGCAGCGGGAGTCGGTTCCGAAGGAGTCGCGACCGTGACGGCAGGCCCGTTCGCGGCCGTCCCCTTGCTGGAAGGGTTTTCGTAGGCCACGGTGGTGGTGCCGCACGCGGCAAGACCAACCGCACAGCCCGAAACAATGACGCGAGCGAGGATGGCTGACGGGCGCATAAGAGAACTCCTGGGTCGGCATGGAATGCCGGTACCCGAGGCAGATCGGCCCGAGACCGAGGGCGGTTGAGTCCGAATAAGAAACCGCCAGGCGATTGATTCGGGGTCAGTCGGCAGCTTCGGCGAAAACGATGCCGTGCGAGCTGGCAGGACGCACCCAGACGGCGTCCCGCCCGCGGGGGCGTTGGGCCGAGAGCAGGTGTTCGAGGTACTCGCGCAGTTCCCCACGGGCGAACTGGTGGAGGTAATTCGTCGAAGCCGTCGGATTGATCTGGATGATCTGCTCGACGAGCTGGGGGGTGGTGAAGTGGGCCAGGTCTTCCGTGCTGCCGAGCGAGCCAACTTGAGCGACCATGCGAAACCTCCTGACGCGTTGCCCGATTTCCCCGGGCCGCGTCGTGTCGTGTATCGCCTGCTCCGCAAAGCGCTTGCCAGCCCGCTTCCGGCGGTCGCTGACGCTTGAACGGATCGGCGAAGAGGCTCCGCCCGGACAAGTTTTTTGCAGACGGAAACTGTTCGGGCGTCAGGACTTGCGCATCTGCCACCGCCCGCCGTTCTCCATTGATAGCTATTGTCTTTGCGGTGGCCTTGTTCACGCTCCAACGCGACGCTGCGATGATTTCGGATGCGCTCAGTGGTCAGCCTTGGGCAGCGATTGCGCCCATCCATGTCTCTGACTTGGAACGATGGGACGATGCCGAGCAGTGGCTTTCGGACGCCAAGCGGCGGGGAGTTTCAAGAGTTGTATTTTCCCCGGGCGAACACCAAGACAAGCAGCCGGCCGATGCTCCAGTGCAGAGCGACACGGACACGATCGAGGCGGCATTTCACCAGTGGTCGGGCGCGGGTGCGGAGCGATTGGCCGCAGGAATGAGACGCCTCGACGCTTTGACGTCTCAGACGGGGTTGCAGCCGCTGCTCTGGCCGCGGCTCGGAACGCTGATTTCGGATATTCCGGGCCTGTTGAATGTCACCCGCAGGATGAGCCGGGCGCAGATTGTCCTCGAGCCGCTGGCTCTCTTTGCCGGATCGACCCCGGCCGAACTCCAGGATCTGCTGGTGCGTTTTGAAGACGTGATCCCGCTCGCTCCGGTAGCCGCGATTTGCATAGATTGCAGCAACCAGTTTCACGAATCGTCCGCCGCAATGGCCACGATTCTGAGGGACTTTGCCAGGCGTTTGCCTCCCGCGTTGCCCGTGATCCTGCCGGCCGATGGGTTTGACGATCACAGGATGCGGTTGAGTCTTACCAGCACCGGCCGGGGCTGAACCGGCGTACGCTTTGCCCGCAAGGAAAACGGTTCATGCCCAACGCACCCACTCTTGATCATCCGACGTTTCAGGCTGTCAAAGCCCGCTTTGCGGGCAAGACCTTCCAGGCGACCGAGTTTCGCGGTCAGGCCACCCTGATCGTCGGAGCGGCGGATCTGCACGAGGTCATGGCCTTCCTGAAAAGCGATCCTGCGTCCGATTACAACTTTCTGTCCGACGTGATCGGCATCGACTACCTTAACTATCCCTCGCCGATGCCCGGCCGCTTCGCGGTTGTTTACAACCTGCTCAGCCATGCCCACGACCGCCGCTTCTTCGTGAAAGTCTTCCTGAACCCCTCGCTTCCCACCGACGGAATCGAGAACGATCCGGCGCTCGTCGTCAGCAGCGTGTGCGATCTCTGGCCGGGCGCAGAGTGGACCGAGCGCGAAGTCTTTGACATGTTCGGGATCCGCTTCAAGGGCCATCCGGACCTGCGCCGGATCCTGACCTGGGAGACCTTCCCCGCTCACCCGCTCCGAAAGGACTATCCCGTCCGCGGTCGTGGCGAGCGCGAGGCGTACAACATCATCGACCGTACCTCGGCATGATCTGATCGGCGCTTACGCCCGACAACGCCGGCTACCGCGGCGCGACAACAGTCGAGATGGCCTTGACTTCGACGCGCCCTTTGAGGATGTCCCAAACGATCGACTTTGCCGAAACCGGCGATGCGGAATCGCGGTCGATCAGAGTGACCATGCTCCCATCGCCCGACCCGGCGGTGGCGACGCCCTCGGCGGCGTTGTAATCGATGATCTCGCCCAGCAGTTCTTTGGTACCGCTGGAGAGTCTTGCGTGCCCGTCCGCGATCGCGCGAGACAGCTCCCCCTTCAGTTCGGTCATCGAATCCAGGCCCGATGGGCGTGAAGATGAGGCAAGAATCGCCGTGAGCCGATCGCAATCGAGCTGGGTTTTCTGATTATCCGGCTGCCTCAGATTCAACAGGTTTACGCCTCCCCCGATCTTCATCGTCTGGGTTGCCCGGTCCATCGACATCGAATCACGCCACGAAATTAGCGTCCTCCCCCGCCCGGCCCCGCGTCCGAATCCGGTCTCACCTTCTTCGGGATGGGGGTTCTCGCGCTGGTCGACAATCAGAATCTTCCCGGCGCCGGGTGTGTGAAGGGTCCCGGCCCGGTTGTCGGCATCGACCTGCTGAGATTCGAGATAGAGAAGCCGCTCGAGCTTCGGCGCCGCCTGCGCCGGTGCTTTTTCCGAACTCGTCGCCGACTCAAACCGGCGCGACTCCACCTTGGCCGGGGCAGCGCTGCTCCCGATCGCCGCGACACTCAAAAGTTCCTTCGGCTGGCCGGCGGGCTGCTTGCCATCCACCGCGCTCGCGGCGGATCTCTCTTCGCTTCCGGGGGTCATCAGAACACGGATAGTCTCGGCCTGGAGTTTGTCGCGCGTGTTGGCGTCCGGCATTGCTTCTGCAATCGCGCCGCCCTGCGCCAGGAGTTCACCGGTCAGGTCCTCATAGGACATTCCCTCGCTCCACTTCGCCGAAGCGGCAAGCTCGCCGCCCGCCTTGTTCTTCCCCCGATGCAGAAACACACCCGGCCCCACGACATCGAGGCGTGCGGTCGCGCCCGTCAGCCGCATGCGCGTCCCCGATACGGAAGACTCACCTTTCGCGAGCACAACGACGCTGCCAGCCAGCTCCGCGTTCTCCTGCACCACGTCCGCCGCCAGCTCGTCGCACTCGGCGCGCAGGCCGTCCCGTCCTTCGATACGGACGCCATTTCGTGCCGCCACGACCGTCGCGATCGTCTTGCCCTCCGGATCAACCCCCAGCGTCGCGTCCAATTCTTCAGCATGCAGCGACATGCCCTTGCTCGCGCCCTCAACACTTCCCCGGGCCAAAAGCACGCTGGCGATCGCTTCACCGCCCGCCGCGCCCGGGGCGGAGAATCGCACGTGCATCGATCTGGCCTTCAGACTTGCCTGCTGAGCATCCGACGCCCGAACTTCGCCATCAAGGGAGACGGACGCCAGCAACGGGCGGTCCTTCACCCGCGGATCAAACTCCAGATTCATCCGGTCGGCGGTAACCTCGGCCTTTCCCGCCCCGGCACGCGCCTTGCCCTGGAAATTTGCCTGCCGCAGCATCTGAGGATCGCCGCGTTCATTCAGAGTGAAAAACAGCGAAGCAGCATCGCTCCACGAAACTCCGCGTTCGGCGATGAGAGCGGAATCATCGGAGTCCGAATTCTCCAGCCTGCCCGCTCCCCGGAAGCTCGCCTCGCCCGTGGCAAGATTCATCCTTGCGTCCGTGACGATCGCCCGCCCGGATCCTGCCGCGATCAGCATCGCCCCCTGAGGCCTGGCCGAGGCGAGCCGCACTTCACGCACCGTATCGAGATACGTTACCGAATCGCCAACGCCCCGCACCCGGGCTCCTGAATCCGACAGCGAAACTCCGCCCCCGTCGCCGGTGAAACGCAAAGCAAGATCGTTCCCCTCCAGCAGATCAACCCCGGGCGCCTGCGGACGGATTTCCAGCCGTCCCTTCCACGTGATCTCCACCGGATCATCGTTCGAACTCCGCACCCGGTCCGCGGCATTCCGCTTGGGGAGCGGCGAACTCTCAACAGGCTGACGCAGCGCCACCTGCCGTATCGCGGGAGCATCGCCCCTCGAACTACCTCCGACATTCAGCGCCGCGTCCCCCGCCCGCTTCGGAAATTGATTATCAATCAGCCGGGCGAATACCTCCAGCAGATCGCTTCTGATTTCTCTTCCCGCCTGACGCACCTGAACGGAGTCCTGTGCGCTCACGCGGTAAAGGTGCTCTCGCTTCGCAACAGCCGGCTCCGGTGACTGGGCGCGGCCCGTGGACCCGGACTTGCCCGGCGCGGGCGTAGCGGGGGAGCTCTGCGCAGCCGTCCGAGCCGGCGTGACGGCGGGGCGCACCCAGACGCTGGGAAGCTCCCTCGCCTTTTTGGGGCTGTACCGGATGAACTCGCTCGTTTCCGCGGAGAGGAACTCAAGCCGCTGCTCGGGGTCGTTGAAGAGGGCGCGGATGCTGGTTCCGGCGTACTCAAGGCCGCTCCCGCGGACCAAGATCCTGCCGGGCACCTGCAATTCGCCGATCGCGCCATCAAACGCCATGTGATCGCTGGTCGATTCGAGAAGCGGAGTTTCCTTTTCCGGATCGATTTTTCTTCCGGCGGGGCCTTCAAAGAGCCGGATGATCACGCCGCCCCGCAGGTCGCCGCGTTCCGGAAGCTGCTGCCTGTTGGGGAGGAAAAGCTCCGCCCGGTCGGCCCGCACCCACACAACACGTCCGTCACGCGGGTAAAGCCAGGCCGTCGGATGATCGACCGCGTACCGCTTGCCTTCCAACGGCTGGATCGATGGAAGCTTCATCTCGGCGGCGAGACGTCCCGGATCGTTCTTGTCGACCAGCTGCAGCGTGATATCCGAGCCCGACAACTCCGTCTCCTGCGTGGGAGCCTTGTCGACCGAGACCGGAGCAGGATCTGCCTGCCGCGCGCGAGTGCCGAATCTCGAAGCCCAGAGAAGTGCGCCGATGGAGAGAAGCGCGACAGCGCCGGCCAGGAGCAGGCCGTTGGTCCGGGCCGAGCCGGGTCGAGATGCGCTGTGACGGGCGCGCCGGGATTTCACAGCGGTCACGGTTTTCGAGCGGTTCACATTCAATCCTGCACCAGCCTCATCGTGATCAGGTCCTGTACATCGAGCAGACCGATCGGCTCGTGCCGGGCATTCACAACGGGGATCTCGTCCGCGCGGAACTCACGCACGAGCCTGACTGCATCTCGCACCAGAGCCGAATCCGGCAGGCAGCGCGGGTCGCGCGTCATCACCTCACAGATCGGGCGGCGAAGTTCGCCGGCGTCCCTCAGGATCAGCCTTCGCAAGTCTCCGTCGGTGAAGATGCCGCTCAATCGCCCTGTCTTCGCGTCACTGAGCAGGATCGCGCCCGGGCGTCTGCCGCCGCGTGCGGCCTCTTCGAGGGCTGCGGCCACGGTGAGGTCGTCGGTGATGCGGGGCAGGTTCTTGCCCGCGACAAACCGCAGGACCTCGACCACGGGGCGCAACAGGTCCCCCAGCGTCCCCCCGGGATGCCGGCGCTTGAAATCCTCGTCGGTGAAGTTTCTGGCCTTTGCCGCGGCGACCGCGAGGGCATCTCCGAGCGCCATGGTCGCTGTGGTTGAAGAAGTAGGGGCCGCGAAGTCGGGCTCGCCCGCTTCTGTTTCCAGGTTGAGGCCCAGAGCAACCGTCGCCTGGTTCTCGAGTGTGGAGGGCTTGGAAAGACCCTGGAGCCGGGTGCGGCCGGTAATGCTGATGATCGGAAGGCCATCCTGCTTGAGGATCGATGCCAGAGTGACGACCTCGTCTGTTTCTCCCGAGAAGGAGATGCAGATGACCGTATCTGTTTTACGGAACCGTCCAAGGTCGCCGTGAGCCGCCTCGGACGGATGAACCGCGTGAGAGGCGATTCCCAGAGATGAGAGCGTCGCCGAGATCTTCTGGCCCACCAGCCCGGACTTCCCAAGCCCGGTCACGAGCACGGTCCCCCCCGCATCAGCACACGCCACGATCAGACCAACTGCCCGCTCGAAGCAGCCGTCCAGTCCCTCGGACATCCTCGCGATCGCTTCAGATTCAGCAAGCAAAAGCCGCCGGGCGCCCGCGATCGTGCCTGCCGGAGGCGGCTCTTTGGGCGCGGCCCCTCCCCGCACGCTCTCGGCCTGCACGGACCCCTTGCCTGTCGCCGCGGAAGATGCCATCCCTCAAGGGTAGTTCGGAAGGCGGCCGAAAGTGCGTACACTGCTGGCGCAGGGCGGCGGAGCCGCGGCTGGAGGTCAGGAGGCACGGATGCTCACCGAAGACTATCGCGTACGACTCGAATCCTTCGAAGGCCCCTTAGACCTCCTGCTCTTTCTTATTCGCAAGAGCGAAGTCGACATCACCGACATCCCGATCGCGACGGTCGCGGATCAGTACATCGCCTTTCTCAAGGACCTTGACAAGGACGGCATTCCGGTCGACATCGAGGTCGCCGGTGAGTTCCTGGTGATGGCCGCCACGCTGATGGAAGTCAAGAGCCGGTGGCTGGCGCGGGGCGAGCAGGCGAGCGCTTCGGACGTCACGGGCGACTCCGACGCGACAGACCCCAGAGCCGACCTGGTCCGGCAGCTACTCGCGTACAAGCAGTACCGGGATGCCGCCGATGCGCTCGAGGTGCGCGGGCGCGAGTGGCAGGCGCGATTCCCGGCGGGCGGCGCGGAACAGACGATCACTCCCGATGACGCCACCGTGCTTCAGAACGAAGTTGCGGCGCTCGATGTGGAAGATCTGGAGTTGACCGATCTGCTCGAAGCCTTCCGCAAGATCGTTTCTACGGTCAACTTTGAGCGGCTCGGCGATCACCAGGTGGTCTACGACGACACGCCGATCGAACTGCACGCGGCGGACATCGTCGAGCGGATCAAATCCGAGAGCGGTGCTTTGTCCGAGGCGGCGAGTTCTCGTCCGATGCTTTCGTTCCGCACGATCCTGACCGGCCGCACCCGGAGCGAGATGATCGGGCTCTTCTTGGCGGTGCTGGATCTGGTGCGCCGGCGTGTGGTGGGCGTGGAGCAGGACAAGCAGAATTCGGAGATCACGCTGGTGCTGCGTGATCCGGATGAAGCAACCGCCATGCCCGACGCGGCGAATGCGGCGCCGGCGTGAACGGCCGCGGCGACTCGCGAGCGTTTACCGCAATCCCGCCACGAACTTTTCAACCCGGTCAACACCCTTGTTGATCTGATCGATCGAGCAGGCGAAGGAGATTCGCACGCAGTTGCTGCCGCACCCGCCGAAATCTTCGCCGGGTACAAACGCGACGAATTGCTCTTCGAGCAGTGCTTCGCAGAAGTCCATCGCGCCGTTGATCTTCCTTCCTGCCTTGCCGTTGCCGCCCGCGGAGGTCTTGCCGAAGTGGGCCGAGATGTCCGGGAAGAGATAGAACGCGCCCGTTGGCTTGGGGCATTTGAAACCCGGAACGCGCCCGATGCGGGCAAAGATTGCCTCGGCCCGCTCGGCAAAGGCCTGACGCATGCGCTCAACTTCCGGTGCACCCTTGAGCAGCGCGGCACGGATGGCCGGATAGGTAAAGCTCGTGATGTTGGTCGTCATCTGCCCCTGCAGCACGCCCATCGCGTCGATGAGCTTCTTGCCGAAGGCGCCCGAGCCGCAGGCGTAACCGATCCGCCAGCCCGTCATCGCGTAGGCCTTGGAAAGGCCGTTGATTGTGAGCGTGCGTTCGGCGATCTCCGGGATGCTCCCGATCGAGAAGTGATCGAAGCCGCCGTAGATGACCTTTTCATACAGCTCGTCCGAAACGATCACCAGTTGCGGCGCGACCGTGCGGGCCGCTTCCGCGAGCACCTGCGCGATCGCCTTCAGTTCCGCCGGCGTGTACATCGTGCCGCAGGGGTTGCTCGGCGAGTTGATGAAGAACGCGCGTGTGTGCGGCGTGATTGCTTTCTTGAGCTGCTCGGGCGTGATCTTGAAGTCGCCGGCGGCGGTGGTGGGGATCTCGACAACCTTGCCGCCGGAAAGTTCGATGATCGGCGCGTAGCTCACCCATGCCGGCACGGGGAGAATCGCCTCCTGGACGGGTTCTCCGGGGGCGGGAAAGTCGAAAAGGCTCTGGCAGGCGATGTACAGCGAGTGCTTGCCCCCGGCGCTAATCGCGATGTGGTCCAGCGTGGTGGGGATCCCGTTCTCGCGGACCAGTTTTTCCGCAATGACCTTGCGGGTTTCGGCGTCGCCCAGGGTGGGCATGTACTTGACCATGCCTGCGTTCAACGCCTCGATCGCCGCGTCTTTGATCAATTTGGGCGTATCAAAGTCCGGCTCGCCGGCGGCGAAACTGAGCACGTCCATGCCCTGGGCTTTCATGTTCTTCGCCCGGTTCATGAAGGCGACCGTCACAGAGGGCTTGAGTTCGGCCGCACGCCGGGAAATGCGGAGAGCTGATGTGGTGGGGGCGTTGGACATGCCGGAAATGTACCCCGGTCCGTGGGGGTCATCGCTGTTCGGGCTCGTTTTGGTGCGAGTGAGAAGACCGCCGCGGTGTCCGATCGGGTCCCGGGAACGCCCTGCGAGCGCCGATGGGGTCCGCTTGCCTTTGATCCGGCCCCGGGAATGGCCTAACATGGGAACCCGAAAGAACTGTGAACGAAGGAAAGAAAAGAACACATGGCACTGGTCGCTGAACGCCGCAAGAAGATCGTCTCGGACTACAAGACGCACGACAAGGACACGGGCTCGCCCCAGGTCCAGATCGCGATGCTCACCGAGCGCATTAAGGAAGTGTCGGACCATCTCAAGGGTCACGACAAGGATCACCACAGCCGCCGCGGCCTGGTGCTGATGGTCGGACGGCGTAACCGTCTGCTCCGCTACCTGGCGACGACGCAGCCCGAGGAGTATCAGAAGCTGATCTCCCGACTGGGCCTCCGCAAGTAATTCCCGGCCCGGCGCTCGAAAGATCGCCGGGCCGTTTTCGTTTTCAAGCCCCTCCGGCCTCTCTCGGACGCGGCAGTGGGCAATCGGCAGAATTTCTCTTCTGCCCTTTGCCTTCTGCCACTCAACGGGAAGACCGGGGGGCGAACAAGCCCAGGGTCGAATGTGCGCCCGCCCGCATGTCAGGGGCGAGGGCGTGGTCGGTCCGCAGAAGAAGGATCTCTTCATTATGTCTCAGGTTTCTCTCGTCTCGACCGGTATGGCCGATCTGGCCGGAGCTGTCGTCGTCCGCAAGGAAATCGGCGGCCGGGTCTTCACGCTCGAAACCGGTGTTGTCGGCAAGCTTGCCGGCGCCACCGTGATCGCGACCTGCGCGGGCACCACGGTGCTCGCCTCCGTCGTCCGCTCCAATCCCCGCGAAGGGATCGACTTCTTCCCACTCACGGTCGACTACCGCGAGAAGACTCCCGCCGCCGGCAAGTTCCCGGGCGGCTTCAAGAAGCGCGAAGGCCCGCCCAGTGAGAAGGAAATTCTCACGATGCGCATGATCGACCGCCCGATCCGCCCGCTCTTCCCGGACGGGTTTGTCGACGAGGTCATGATCCAGTGCATGGTCCTCAGCCACGACACCGAGAACGACGCCGACGTGATCGCCGGCGTTGCCGCCAGCGCCGCCCTCGCGATCAGCGATGTGCCTTTCGAAGGCCCGATCGCGACGGTCCGCGTCGGCCGCATCCACACGGACAACGGCCCGCAGTTCGTCGTCAATCCGACGGTGAGCCAGCTCGATTACTCGGATCTTGATCTCGTGCTCTCGGGCCACAAGGACGGCCTGAACATGATCGAAGTCGGCGCCGCCGAGGTCGATGAAGCGAGCATGATCGAGGCGATGCGGTTCGGCCAGACACAGATCGCCGAACTCCTCGGGCTGATCAACGAGCTCGTCGGCAAAGTTGGCAAGCCCAAGAAGGGCGGAGAGCTCTTCCTCCCCACGCCCGAGATCGCCGAGAAAGTCCGCTCCATCGCGGAGAAGGACCTGACGGCCGCCCGTCAGATCAACTCCAAGGCCGAGCGCAATGCCAAGGTCGACGAGATCCGCAAGACGGTCCTCGACAAGCACTTCCCGCTCTACGCCGAGGGCAACTACGGCGAATACGCGTCCAGCCTCAAGAACCGAATTCTCGCGAAAGAAGCGTTCCGCCGGCTTGAAGAAAAGGTCACCCGGCGTCTGATCGTCGAGAAGCAGATCCGTGCCGACGGGCGCAAGGCCACGCAGATCCGTCCCATCACCGGCGCGGTCGGCGTGCTGCAGCGGACCCACGGCTCGGCCCTCTTCCAGCGCGGCGAGACGCAGAGCATCATCAGCGTCACGCTCGGTACAGGCAAGGACGAGCAGATCATCGATGGCCTGATCCCCGAGTACAGCAAGAAGTTCATGCTGCACTACAACTTCCCGCCCTTCTCGACGGGCGAAGTGAAGCGCATCAGCGCCCCGGGCCGGCGCGAGATCGGGCACGGCGCCCTCGCCGAGCGCTCGCTCATGGGCGTCATCCCCGGCCCCGACGAGTTCCCCTACACCATCCGCGTCGTCAGCGACATCACCGAGTCCAACGGCTCGTCGTCGATGGCCTCTGTTTGCGGCGGATGCCTGGCTCTCATGGACGCGGGCGTGCCGATCAAGGCCACCGTGGCGGGCATCTCGGTCGGCCGCTTCAGCGACGACAACGACCAGAACGAACTCTTCGTCACCGACATCATCGGCGAGGAAGACTTCTTCGGCGACATGGACTTCAAGGTGTCGGGCACCCGCGAGGGCATCACCGGCATTCAGCTCGACCTCAAGGCCCGCGGTCTGGTCATCTCACAGATCGAGAAGATCCTCCAGCAGGCCAAGCAGGGCCGGCTTGAGATCATCGACATCATGGAGCGAGTCATCGCCAAGCCCCGCGCGGACATCAGCCCGCTCGCGCCCCGCATGATCACGCTCCGCATCGATCCGGAGAAGATCGGCAAGCTCATCGGTCCGGGCGGCAAGACCATCCGCGGCCTCCAGGACCGCTACGGCGTCACCATCGACGTAGACGACGACGGCACGGTCCAGCTCGCCGGCAACGATGGCCCGTCCATCGAGGGCGCCCGGACCGAGATCGAGGCTCTGTGCGAAGAGGTCAAGGTCGGCGCGGTCTACACCGGCAAGGTGGTCAGCGTGAAGGACTTTGGCGCGTTCGTCGAGCTCGCCCCCGGCACCGACGGCATGTGCCATATCTCTGAACTGGCCGAGGGTTACGTCAAGAGCGTGACCGATGTGGTCAAGGTCGGGGATACGGTCAAGGTCAAGGTGATCCTGGTGGATGACCAGGGCCGCATCAAACTCAGCCGCAAGGCCGTGCTCGTCGAGGAAGCGAAGAAGAACGCTCCCCCGGCGGCTCCCAGCACCCCCGCACCCCAGCCCGTCTAAGTCGCTTTTTCATCCCCGGCGGACGGCCGATCCACAAGCTTGTGGGTCGGTTGACAGCCCCGGAGGGTCTGATAAGCTGGCTACCAGCGGTCGGGCGTCTTGCCCGGCACGCTCTGCCTGCGCAGGATGCGGCGGCCGCCTTGGCCGCGAAGAGGCAGAGTGTCCGCCGGGATCGTTCGGGACGTCCGACGCCACCTCCGATTGCGTTCTGCCTCCCGGCAGACGCTTGCGGGAAAGGGGCTGGCGATGACCGAAGGCACGGGCGGCATGGGCGCAACCCAACTCACCAACGTAGAAGGCGCGGTCAAATGGTTTGATCCTCGCAAGGGCTTCGGCTTCATCGTCGGGCCCGAGGGGCAGGACATCTTCGCGCACTACAGCGTCATCCAGGGCGACGGGTTCCGAGTGCTCAAGGATGGCTCGCAGGTGGTATACGACGCTGTCAAGACGGACAAGGGATGGAAGGCGACGAAAGTGACCCGTGCCGCCGACAGCGTGGAGGTCGTCGTCCCGCGGCGCGGATACACCCGCTCGCCCCGCCGGTAGAACTAAACTCGGACACGTGTTCGGGACGCTTTTCTTCCTGTTCGGAGCTCTGGCCGGCGCACTTGTTGCTGGTGTCGTCGCGCTGGGTATTCACAAAACGCTTTCGGCCCGCATCCGGTCGGCAGAACGACGGGCCCGGTCTGTCGAGCGCCTCGCAGAACTCGGCGCGATGACGGGAGGCCTGGCACACGAGATCAAGAACCCGCTCTCAACGATCGGCCTGAACGCGCAGCTTCTGGGAGAGGGAATCGAAGAGCTTCCGGTGCACGAAGAGGAGAAGGGAAGACTCGTCCGCCGGGTGCAGTCGCTGCGGCGCGAGGTAGAGCGGCTGCGCGGGATTCTGACCGACTTCCTTCAGTTCGCCGGCGAGATGCGTCTGGACTGCAAGGCTGCGGATCTCCATCTCGCGATCGAGGAATTGATCGATTTCTTCCTGCCGCAGGCGGAAAAAGCCGGTATCCGCCTCCGCGCCGACCATCCGCCCGGGCAGCTGATGGTCGAGATGGACATCGCCCACATCAAGCAGGCCCTGCTCAATCTGTTGCTCAACGCCACGCAGGCGATGGCCGGGGATACCTCTTCGCAACGGCCGCGTGAGCTGATCGTCCGGGCGTTTCCCACTCGCGAGCCGGATCGCTCCGAGGCCGTGCAGATCCACGTTATCGATACCGGGCCCGGAATCGACGAGCAGACGCAGGCCAAGATCTTCCGTCCGTACTTCACCACCAAGTCCGGCGGGACCGGACTCGGCCTTCCAACCGCGCGGAGAATCATCGAGGCTCACGGGGGCCGGATCGATGTCCACAGCGAAACAGGCCGCGGGACAGACTTTGTGATCACGCTCCCGCTGAAGCAGGCCGGCCGCGAAGAACCCGGCCGATGATCTCGCTCGCCCGGCGCATCTCGCCGGAGCTCGTCACAACATCCGGGCAGAGTCGCAGGTGGCCCAGCCTGGCGTCGACATTCACGCCCTCACGCTTGAGCGCGTCGCACGCGCCCGGGGCGTCGTTGTGCGGAACCAGGAGGAAGGCTCCGCTCGTTTCGGGCGTGGTCCCGCCGCGGCGGACGGCAACTCCCCGGCTTTCGAGCAGAGAAGTGAGCTGCGCGAGCTGGTCAAGCGAGTACTTCCGCAGGCGCTCCACTCCCATCGCCAGCACAAGCTGGAGCCCCGAACGGGCCTGGAAGAGCGGGAGCGGCGCGGGCGTCGCTTCCAGCCAAGCATCGCCTCCCGCCGCCAGAAGTGGCTCCTCCGGCCTCTCAAACCGGAACGTATCACGCTTCGCAAACCAGCCGGTATCGAGGGTCCGCAGCGACGGGTTCTGAAGTGTGCGCCCGCTCAGGGCAAGCCAAGCCGCCCCCGGGCCCCCACGCGTGTACTTGTACGAGCCGCCGATCGCGAAATCGATCCCCGCATCTTCAAGGTTCAGGGGCAGCACCCCGGCGCTGTGGAAAGCATCGAGAAGAATCAGCCCGCCCTGCCGGTGAGTCGCATCGACGACTCTGTCCAAGCCGCACAACACCTGCCCCGTGGCGTAGTAGATGTGCGAAACGATGACGAGATCGGGGCGGAAGCGCTCGATCGCATCGAGAATGTCCGCAGTCTCCAGGCGAGGCGGAGCGGCCTCCTCCGGCCTTGCATCCACCCAATGCACTTCGATGCGCCCTCGCAGCGCGTACGTCTTGAGAATGAAGTCGATCGAATCGAACTCGCCCCGCGTGGCAACAACCCGCGGCCGGACCTGCGGTAATGCGTTGAGGACCGCCCGAAGCCCCTGCCCGGCACTGACCTTCGGAACGACCGCATCCGCGCGTCTCATCCCGATCAGGCTCGCGATGTTGTTGCGGAACGTGCTCTGCTCCTTAAGCCAGGTCTCCCACGCACCGTCCATTTCGCCGTACCACGCGTTGAGCGCCTCGGCCACATCGTCTGCCATCAGATCGAGCGGTCGCCCGAGGCTGTGATTCGCCAGGTAGATCTCGCTGCGCCGCAGCGTCCGCGAAAACAGCGGGCGCACGTGCTGCTGCAGGGACTCTTCCGACAGGGCTCCCGGTCCGAGTCGCTCGACCGCGGCGCGGATCCGATCGCTGATGATCGGTTCGGGGCGAAGTCCCTGTGTTGCCTCGGATGACTGCTTCACGGAGCGCCCACCTGCGTGCGCACGTCCCAGAGTTCGGGGAAGTAAGGTGTATCGAAAATGTTGCGAAGATACGCGGCCCCCGCGGTTCCGCCCGTGCCGCGTTTCATGCCGATGACACGCTGAACGACTTTGAGATGACGGAAGCGCCAAAGCATGGCCGCCTCGTCAACATCGACAAGCTTTTCGCACATCTCGTAGGCATCCCAGCAGGCGTGGGGGTTCTCGTAGATGGACTTAAAAACCGCGAGCACGCCGTCGTGTGCTTCATGGTTCTTCATGACGTCGCGATCGAGCACCTCCCGGGGAACAGGCATGCCGCGCCGGGCGAGGTGACGCAGAAACTCGTCGTACAGGCTCGGGGCCTTGATCGCCCGATCGAGGGCCGCATAGATCTCGGGCTTGTGCCGGAAGACTTCGAGGAACTTTGCTTCCCGGTTGCCCAGCATGTACTCGATCATGCGGTTCTGGTAGGACTGGATGCCGCTCGCGGGCCCCAGCACATGCCGGAATTGCACATATTCCGTTGGGGTGAGCGTTGCCAGAACGCTCCACTGTCCCAGGAGCTGCTGCTGGATGTGCTTGACCCGCGCGAGGATCTTGAAGCTCGGTTCGAGCCGGTCCGCCGCCACCATCGCCATCGCTTCGCGCAGTTCATGGATCACCAGGCGGAACCAGAGCTCTGTGGTCTGGTGCTGGATGATGAACAGCATCTCGTCGTGATGCTCAGGCGAACTGAGCGGCCGTTGCGCGGTCAGCACACGCTCCAGGTTCAGGTAGGTTGCGTAGTCGAGCTTGCCGTGCAGATCAGTGACCATGCCGCTCGTGGAGCGGTCCGGCGAATCCGATCCGGTGCCGGGGCGATCTTTCGATGAGCCCGACGAAGGGTGTTGGGGATGCGAGCTAAAGTCGGGTTGGTGGGGGATCACGCCGCAAGTGTCGGAGCCATACCGGCCGACAGCAAGCGCCGGGGCGTTCGGACGCGCTACTTGACAGTTATTGCCGGTTGTCGTCCGAGTCGGACTTGACGGCCGCAAGGGGGGCGGAGGGCTGCGTGAACACGCCCGCGACGGCACCCCTCATGATCTGATCCCGCTGGGCGAGCGTCGTTCCGTCTCCCTCGTTGGTCGGCGCCACCTCGATAGCTCGAGTTTGCATGTACTCACTGCGTGGGGACATGGAGCAGCCGGCACCGGTCACGACGAGACCGAAGATCCCGAGGCAGCGGCACGCGAAACGAAGGCGGTACGCCCGGACAATGTTCAACGGGGCGAGGTCCAAGTGGGGTGATGGTAACCCCTCGAGGCCATCGTCGCCACCTGAGTTATAGGACGTAATTCGGAGCTCATTCGCGGTCTTTGATCGTGGGCTCAATGCTGCGGCTCCCGGATCCCACTGGCCCCCAACGGCCCTCCACGGAGCGACTGCAAGCTCCGCAACGTTCGATTGAAATCGACATTCTGTCGCGATCGGATCGACGATTCACGCCAAGTTACCGGCCACTATCGGCGTTGGTCGCATACTGTCAGGTATTCTCTGCCGTTCGCTCGGATTGTGAGGCCGTTACGCGGTCGTAGAACTCTGCCAAGGATGAGGCGATGAAGCTTGCTTTGAGCACCGTGGCATGCCCGGATTGGACGTTTGAAGCCCTTGCCGCCTTTGTTGAAGAGGCCGGCTACCAGGGTTTGGAGCTTCGCACCTTTGGCAGCGCGTCGACACGGTTTGCCTGCGATCCGGCGCTGACCGATCCGGACAAGGTTCGCCGCCTGCTGGCCGCGACCGGTTGCGAAGTTGCGTGTGTGGCGACTTCCACGCGCTTTGACGATCCGATCACGCCTCCGGGCATCGGGCACATCCTTAGCGGCACGCCGCAGGGCGTGCGCGAGACGGGATGGGCGGTTGATCTCGCGGCGCGGCTGGAAGCCCCGCTGGTCCGTGTCTTTGGATACCAGATCCCGTCCAACGAGTCTCGAACCTCGGCCCTTTCGCGAATCGTGGATCGGCTGGAACTTGCGGTCGCGACGGCAAGGAACACCGGCGTGCGGCTGGCGATTGAGAACGGGGGCTCGTTTCCGACTGCCGCCACGCTGAGTGAACTTCTGGACCGGGTGAATAACCCGCTTCTCGGAGTTGCGTATTCACCGGCGATTGCGGCTCTCGCGGGGGAGTCTGTTTCCGCGGGAATCAATGTTCTGGAAGAGAAGCTCTTCTCGGTGAAGATCAAGGACTGGTCGCATGGCAAGCCCTGTGTGCTGGGCGAAGGTGAGTCGCAGGCCAGGGAAGCTATCGATGCGCTGGGGGCGGCGGGATTTGGCGGGTGGGTTGTTTATGAGTGCGATCGCGCATGGCTTCCGGCTGAGGCCGATGGTCGGGAACTGCTCAAGAAGAGCGCGCGCAACTACTACGGGTGGATCGGCGGCCGCCGAACGGCAGGCGGGGCATTGACATCCGCCGCCGCCACGCGAACCTGAGCCGGGAGTTCGGATCAGGGGTTTCCAACTTGTCGTGATCGGTGAATGAGCGCCGAGAGTCCGCGTATTTGCTCTGAGCGCCCCGTGCCGGACACTCTGAACACAAACCAAGTGACGGAGAAGTGCCGCGGGCTGGGATTCGCGCTGGCCGGCGTCGCCGGAGCAGAGCCAAGCGTTCATGGCGCGTTTTTGCGGAAGTGGCTCGATGCCGGCAAGCACGGCACTATGGAGTATCTCGCACGGAACACGGATATCCGGGAGCGCCCGGGAGAAATGCTCCCGGCGGCGAGGTCTGTCATCATGGTGGCCGACCTCTATCACACGCGAGGGGGCGAAGATCCCGCAAGCGAATCGGAGGGGAGAATCGCCAAGTACGCGAGAGGCCGTGATTATCACAAGGTGATGAAAAACCGGCTTCACGCGCTCTGCGACGAACTTCGCGCTCAGTTTCCCGGCGCCGAATTCAGGGCGTTTGTTGATACGGCTCCGGTGCCCGAGCGAGAGCTTGCGCAGCGGGCCGGGCTCGGCTGGATCGGCAAGCACACGCTGCTCATCCATCCGAAAATCGGGAGCTGGCTGCTGCTGGGGGGAGTTCTGACCTCGCTCGAAATTTCCGCCGCTCCGCAGGTGATCGCTGACCATTGCGGCACCTGCACCCGCTGCATCGACGCGTGCCCGACGAGCGCGATCACACCGTACAGCGTGGATGCCTCGCGCTGCATCAGCTATCTGACGATCGAGAACCGTGGCCCGGTGCCGGGCTTTTTTCAGGGCATGATCGGGAACTGGATTTATGGGTGCGACGTCTGCCAGGACGTGTGCCCTCACAACTCGGCCCGCGAACCGGGCAGCGATGTCGGGAGTGTCCTTCCGGACTATCTGCCCCGGCTGTCATCGCTCGATCCGCTCGAAGTCATGGGGTGGAGTCCGGCTGATCGCGAGCGGAGGCTGGGCGGCACGGCGATGACGCGTGCGAACCTTGGAATGATGAAGCGAAACGCCGCCATCGTCGCGGCGAACGCGATCGTGTCCGGTTGTGAGCACACCCGGCGATCCGCGCTTGTGCAGGGGCTCAGGTCGCTTTCGGAGAACCCGGAGTTTCCGGAGGTGGCCGATCTTGCGTCGGAGATCTTGCGGCGGCTTGGCTTGAAATGAGAACGCGTGCCGCCAGTACGATGGCCAGACCGGGTGCCAGCCACCATTCCTTGCCCTCGATGAACCCCATCCAGTACGCCGGCGCGGCGAGTGCGCAGGCCCCCAGCCAGACGGCTGTATTTGCTTTGGAAGGGCCTGTATTCTGACTGCGCAGCGGAATCATGATCAGCCAGACATAGGCCGGGAGGAGCAGGCCGTAAGCCGAGAGGATGACGCGGTACCCGAGTTCAAATGCGGGCGAGATGTTGTCTGAGGGATTCAGACGCACCAGCGCCGCGGCGCCCGCAACCAGGCCGATCGCACCGACGCAGGCGGCGGACGTCCTGGCCCCGTTCCCCCCGGCCCATTCGAAGGACCGCAGGCCCTCCCGGATGTGCAGGCCCGTGGTAAACCCCGCCTGGACCAGCATGTGCAGCAGGATTGCGGTCGGCACGCGTGCCGCGATCGCGCCCAGACCCAGCAGCCAGCCCGCATAGACCGCCGTAAACACGATCATCGCCAGGAAGATGGCGCAGAACCCCACTCCGAAGGCGACTTTGGAGTCGCGTGGAGTCAGGCTTTGCCGTGCCCGGTGAAAAGTCAGATCAAGATACGGGCACAAAAGAAAACCGAAGATGCAGACCGGCGCAATCCATGCGACAGCCGGGATGCCGAAGAACTCTCTCGACGCGCCGGCCGGCAGCCGGATCTCGATGCCCGCGTAGAGCGCGAACGCGATCACGGTCACGCTGATTCCCCAGGGCCAAAGAGCCTCGGTCGGATTGTCGGTTTTCAGGCCGGTGAAGATCGAAAGGGAAAAGACGCCGATCGCGATCCAGGGCCAAAGCGGACCCTGCACCCAGCCGGCCTGCGTCAGATACCAGACAAAATAAAGATGAAACAGGATGGTCACGAGCGAAAAAAGACGCACGGCGGAGGCGTGGGATCGGCACATCCGGAGGCTGGCTTCGCCGGTGCGGAGCACCCAGCCCATGAGCGCCGCGCCCACAACATTGGGAACGGCAAAGACCGCGAAACCCCACGGCCCGTAGTCACGCAGCATGAGCACGGGCAGGAACATCCCGATGCACCACGTCCAGGAAACTCCCAGATAGACGCTCCAGGCAAGGGCCTTGCCGAGCGATGCGGTTGGACCCGTGCCGGTCATGGTCGCGAGTGTAGTGATCGAGATATCCTCGGAGTATGACCGTGAAGTACCGATGGAAATTGCTCCGGGCGGGTCGATTCAGGCTCGACGGCGGATCGATGTTCGGGCTGGTCCCCAGGGTTGTGTGGGGCAAGCACGTTCCGACCGACGATCGGGGCCGGATCGAAGTCCAGCACAACTGCCTGCTCCTGGAGCGGGCTTCTGCCGATCCCGGAGACCCTCCGGGGCCCGGCCTGGTCGTGTTTGAAGTCGGGAGCGGCAACAAGTTGGACGCCAAGAGCCGTGATATTTTCGCGCTCGAGGACCGTTCGATCATCGATGCTCTGCACGAAGTGAATTGCCGCTGCGAGGACGTCCGCGCGGTGCTCGTATCCCACCTTCACTTTGATCATGCCGGCGGCCTGACACGCTTGCCCCGCCAGGGCGAAGCGGGCGTGGGCGGATTCAACGCCGTTCCGACCTTTCCGAATGCGGAGATCTACGCGCAGTTGAGAGAGTGGAACGACGCCATCGCCAACAACAGCGTGATGACGCGGACATATTTCAAAGACCATCTACTGCCGGTGCAGGACCAGATGCATCTCATCGACTCGGCCCGGCCGTTCGCGATTGGCCAAACGCCCGGACGGGACGAAGTGCCGCGCGTTCCGGCGACCCAGCGGATCACATGGCTGCACGGGCTCAAGGGAGTGAACGGCGTTCCGGGAGTGGGGGTGCTCCTGGTGCCGGGACATACCTGGGGTCAGCAGGCGATCCTGTTCCAGGACGAAAAGGACCGCACGGTCGTCTTTACGCCGGACGTCATGCCGACCGTGCAGCACGTCGGGGCGGCCTACAGCCTTGCCTACGACGTCGAGCCTTATACGAGCATGATCTCACGGCACTGGTTCCTGAACGCGGCCTGCGAGAACGACTGGCTGCTGGTTCTCGACCACGAACCGGGCCACCCCATCCAGCGTGTTTCACGGAAAGATTCGTGGTTTGAGCTTCGTCCAGACGGGGCATGACCGCCCGCAGAGGCGTTCGCGGAAACGTCTACAATCGCCCTTCAGCATGGCTCAGGCCCCTACGGCACATGACCAGATCCGGACTGCGGAGTCTCCCGAGGCTCCTGCTGTTGCGTCGGAGGCCGAGCCGGCAGAGTCTGAATCCGCCGAGAATTCGGGATTTGATGAAGGTGTTCTGCCTCCCCGGGTCCGGATGGGCTTCCGGGACCGTGTGGAGGAGTTCATCGGTCGGCTCTCCACCCGGAACAATTTCTGGCATCGTGTCTGCTCGATGATCTGGCTGCCGTACGCCTTTCGCAGCGGCATCCGGATGAAGCGGGTCGATGCGGAGACATTTACGGCGGAGCTTCCCTACAGGCGTTTCAACAAGAATTGGTACAACGCGATGGCGGGCGCGGCGCTGTTGGGAAACAGCGAGATTGCGGGCGGCATGTTCATCTTCGGGATTACGGGGGGTGAATACACCATCGTGTGCAAGGAGCTGACGTACCGGTTCCTTCGGCCCTGCTATGGACCGGCGCTCTACCGCGTGCACCCGCGCGAGGACATCAAGGCGCTGATCGCCGCGGGCAGGGAGTTCAACATCACGCTGGATCTGGACATTGTGCAGCAGGCCGTGATCCCCGCGGCGATCGGCAAACGGGCCGACAAGCGGTCGATCGTTTCGCGGATGGCCGCCAAGGAACGAAAGGTTGGTCGCTGCGATGTCACTTTCCACGTCTCGCCCAACGTGCACAACAAGGCGAAGCGGGGGAGTGCACGCAATGTTGGCCAGCGTGCGTAGTGATCATCCCTGAATTGTCGGATCAGCCGGCGTTGGTATAGACCTTCTGCACGTCGTCGAGGTCTTCGATTGCGTCGATCAGCTCGGAAAGCTCTTCCGCCGCCTCTCCGCTCACGGTGACGCTGTCGTTGGCGACCATCGCGATCTCGGCCTCGGCGATCTTCAGGCCGGCACGCTCGGTGGCATCTTTCACGGACTGAAACTGGGTGACCGCGCACAGAATCGTCCACGGTTCTTCGGCGGGATCGTCGGGCTTGATGCAGTCGTCCGCACCGGCCTCGATGGCGAGTTCCATCATGCGGTCCTCGCTCGCCTGGGGAGCATCAACCAGGATGCGGCCTTTGGCCTGGAACATAAAGCCGACGCTTCCGCTGTTTCCCAGATTTCCGCCGTGGTTGCCGAAAGCGAGGCGCAGGTCGCCCACGGTGCGCGTTCTGTTATCCGTGAGTGCGTCGACGATGATCGCGACTCCGCCGGGTCCGTAGCCCTCGTAGCGGACAGGCTCATAGTTGTCGCCGGAGCCGCCTCCGGCGCCTTTTTGAATCGCCCGCTCGATGGTGTCGCGGGGCATGTTGGCGTAGCGGGCTTCGTCGATGGCGTAGCGGAGCGAGAGATTGCTGGCGGGGTCGGGGCCGCCGTTCTTTGCGGCGACGATGATGGCCTTCGAGCACTTGGTCCACACCTTGCCGCGTCGCTTGTCGACGACGGCCTTGCGATGCTTGATTTTGCTCCACTTGTTGTGGCCGGCCATCGGAGTCCTCACGCTTAGGGGCGGGGCGCACGCGGAGCGACGGGTGGCTCCTGCCCGGTTTCCACCGCTTTGAGTTTCTGCTCGGTGCCGTTGAGAACCGCCCGGAACTCGGTGATCTGAGCCTTGTAGGTTTCGGGGTCTTCGCCCTGGGCGCGTGCGGCCTGGCGTGCCGAGATCTCGTCGACCACTTTCTTCGCCGAGGCCCGGGCCCGCTGCCAGCAATCCCGGGCTTTCTCGCGTTCCCCCGCGGCCCACAGGGCATCGCCCAGGTGATCGGTGATCACCGCGTTGTCGAAGGCGTCACGTGCTTCGGTGGCCCGCGTCAGGAGGGAGATTGCCCCCGGTTTGGTGACATTGCCGCTCGCGTCCTTGATATCGGAGAACTGGCCCTGTTTGTACCTGAGCCAGCCAAGGGAATCGAGGATGCTCGAGGTCTCGGGCTGTGTGGCGTAGCTGGCCTCGAGCAGGCGCTCGGCTTCCGCCAGGTCCCTGCCGGTCTCGATGAGGTGATAGGCCAGGTTGTTCCCCGCCATCGCGTGATCGGGCTCGCGTTCGAGAACGAACCTGTAGATTTCTTCGGCAAAGTCGGGCCGGTTCTGCAGCGTCGCCGCGTTTCCGATGAGGTAGACCGACTGTGTGACGCGGGCTTTCTGGGTCGCGGGAATATCTTCTCCGGCGCCCGCGGCTATTGCGGCGAGGTCCTTGGCAAATTCCGCCCGTGAGGGATCCTCGATGAGCGTGGCAAAGGCGCGAACATCCTCCACGGTGCCGTACTTCCCGGTCAGAAAGACCAGGTACTGGAAGATCTCGGTGGTTGGCTGAGAGATAAATGGAATGCACGCCCGGAGGTATCGCGGAGAGAGTGACGCCGATGGCGACTTGGAAATGCGGTCGGCCGTTCGCACGATCACCAGCGTGGAACCGTCGGGGAAAAGGCCAGCCTCCAGCTTGGATGCGGCGACAAGCTGATCCAGATCGAGAGGCGCTGCGCCCGCCATGAGCAGAAGCCTCGCCTCGTGCGTCGCGCGGGGGAAGTCAATGCCCGCTTCCAATGCCCGGGCCACGTTGGCCAGGGCCGGACCGGAGGCGTTCCCGGATTCGTCCTTGAGCGCGACGGCGACCTGCTGATTCACAATCCCGACCAGTCGCTCGCGCTGCGGCCCGTTCAGAGGGCAATCGGGCGGGATCCCGTCGAGGAGGGCCTTGGACACCTGCGCGGAGGATCCGTCAGCGGCGTAGAGCTCGGCAAGCTCGAGAGTGTCATCGACCGGGCGGGGCATTCGGTCGAGGCGTTTGAGCGCCATCGAGCGTGCCCTTGCGGGGTCCTTGAGCGCGTTTCGGATCACCTGTTCACGCTGGCGTGCGATGGCGGCAACCGGGAACCGCTCGTACATCGCCGCGAGCGCGGTCTCGGCTTCGCCTGGGCGGCCCTGCAGTTCGGTGATTCGGGCTAGCGCTGCGCCCAGGTAGATGCTGTCGGGATACTCCGCGAGCTTGGCGCGGAGCCAGGCTTCTGCGCGGTTGAGTGTTGCTGCTTTGGCTTCAGACTCGCCCGCGGCCTGACGCTCCCAGGAAGAAACCAGAAGTTCGATCATGCCCGGATCGGGCGGGGCTTCTTCGGAAAGTGAGATCAGCGCCGCTTCCACCTGGGGCCAGAGTTGGCGCTGCGCCAGTTCGGCGGCGGCGAGCCAGCGTATCACCCGGCTTGAAGGGATCGTCTCCCTGAGTTGCCGGGACAAATCGCTGAGCTTGGAATCGTCCTGCAGCGGCGCGCCCGGCATGTACAAGGCCAGAAGAACCTGATACGCCCTTTCGTTGAAGCGGTCCTTCGCGAGCGCACCGCGGAGGAGCGTTTCGGCTTCCTTGGCGCGTCCTGCACGGGCGATGATCTCGGCCACGCCGATGCGTTCATCGGTGTCGTCACCGATTTCTGCCAGATTGAGCTGTTTGGCCATGTCCGCGACGAACGCCCCCTCGCCGCCGTCGAGCAGCGAGGAAGCACGCACGGAAAAGGGAAGATCCGAACGGTTCTTCAGGGTGGCGACGAGCTCGCGTGCCCATGCAATGTCGCCGGTTTCCAGTGCCACTCGAAGCTGCACACCCAGAAGCACCGCCTGATCGTGCACATTGCCGGACGCGATATCGATGGGAACGGCGAGCTTGTGCGCACGCTCGGTAAACCCTTCTCGGAAGCTCAGCCAGGCGGCGGTTGCGCGTTGTCCCGGCGACTTGGCGCCCCGATCGATCTCCGTCCGGCAGGCTTGAAGGTTCCGGCCCTCGCTCATGACCGCTTCGGCGAGACGGACAGCGCTGCGGGGTGATGCATCGGAGAGCGCCAGCACCTCGCGTGCTTCGCTGCCGCCCGAACTCGATACCAGGGAGAGCAGATCGGCCTGCGCGTCCGCATCGCCCGGATGGTCCTTGAGGTACGTGCGGAGAATCGCCGCCCCGTCCGGGTCGCTCGCGGCCTGCGCGCGCACCAGGCGCGATTCGATGGAAGGGGTGGGGGGCGATTTGAGATCACCGGGGAGAGCGCGGATCGAGCGGGCGAGCGAAGGGCCCACGCTCGTATTGTCCGAGAGATAGCGAATCAGGAGCAGCTGGCGATCTTCGATCCAGCCGTCGCTCTCGATAATCGACTCGATGAGGGCTTCGGCCCCCTTTTCCGGCTCGCCCCGCAGCGCCGCGGCGTAGATCAGCCGGACGAGGGAGGACCCGGGGTCGAGCGAGGGAAGGGTGGAAGCCAGTTCGTACCGTTCGAGCGCGCCGGCGGTGTCGCCGGTGCGCATCAGAATATCGCCAGACTCTTCCAGCAATTCGCCGCGCCGGCGATAGACCTCGCCCAGTTCATTGCGGTAGATCGTGTTTTCGGAGAAACTCGAAGGCAGATCGGCAACGCTGGAAAGAGCCTCCGAAGCGGCCCGCAGATACCCGAGCTGGGCAAGCGACTGGCCGAGCTCGGTCTCCACGATGAAAACCAGCGCGCTGTCGTTCGAAAGATCGGGCGCGAGGCGCGCCTTTGCGAAGTAGGACGCCGCCTTCGCGGGGTCCGAACGCTGCGCCGCGTCGCGGCCCAGCATCCACCAGACACGCGCATCGTCCATGCCGCGCCGGGCTGCCTGGGAAAAGGAAGAGGCTGCGAGAGCCTTCCGGCCCAGTCGCAACTGAGCCTCTCCCAGTTCGCGCCAGACGGCGGGCTCGGATGGATCCTTGCCGGCCGCGTCGGTCAGAAGGCTTTGGGCCTGGGCGTAGTCGCCCGCGAGAAGGGCCGACCTGCCCGAGACATAAAGGCGGACGGCCTCTTCCTTCGCGCTCTCATCGACATCCGTCTGCGCGGCCTTGGGCAGAGAGACCTTTGTGGCCAGGTCCCTGGCGACTTCTTCCAGCGGCTGGGAAACCTTTGGGTTCGCCGCGACTTCTGCCGGCGGGATCGGAATCAATCGGTTTGCGTCGATGCCGGGCGGGGGCTTGAGCGGAACGGACGCCGCCGGCTGAGGTGCTGGGCGGGCGGGCGCCCGGTGCAACTCCTGAATGGCTTTGGGTCGGTCGGCGAAGGCCGGATCGACGGGAGCGAGCGCTTCGCTTTGCTGCTGGGTTCTCGCGCTCGGCTTGCTCGCGCATCCGAAAGGGGCGGCGGTCCCGGCGATCGCCGTGATCAGGAGAGAAGAGCGGATTGCCGAGCGTGTTGAAAAGCGGAAATCCATAGTGATCAGTTCTGCGCGAGGTGCCGACCGGTTCGAAGAAACGCGCTAGCCCTTCGCGGACTGCTTGCCTGTCTTCTTTGCAGGTTTGCGGGATTTGGCGGGCTTTTTGCTTCCGGATGCCGGTTCGGGTTCGGGGCCTGCCGGTGGTGGGATCTCGGGCGGAGAGAAATCCGGCACATCGGCGCGGCGGTCTCTCCGTGGCGCTGCACCCTGATCGTCAGACCAAGCCTGGAGAGCCATTGCGCACGGGAGCGCATCCCCGGCCCTTATCTGGCGCTCCAGCCACTTGGCGGCTGATTCGGCATCGGTCACATCATCCCCGAGCACCGCTTCGGAGGCCAGGAGATCGGCGATCCGCTGGTCGACGGGAATTGCGTGGCCCTTGAGCCCGATGAGAAGCACGCGGGCCGCGACGTACGCCGGTGTGCCGTCGATCGAGTCCAAGTAGGCGGCGGCCTCTCGCTTGGACATTTCCTGCAGGCGATGCAGCGAAAGAGCGTGCTCGCGGCGGAAAATGTCGTGAAGACTCGAGCGAAGCCGCAATGCCCGTTCGTAGCCACGGGGATATCGCTCGCCGAACGCCGCGGCGATCTCGTCCGCGAAGGCGATCCGCATCTCGTTGTAGTCAACGAAGGTATCGCGGATGCGTTTGAGAGCCGCCCGCGCCTGGCCGGTTGATGCGTCCCACAGGAGGAAGGAGTAGACAAAGAGGTGCAGGAGCGGGTCGACGCCCTCGTCCACGCCGGCCGTCAGCGGCTCGGATTGCAGCTCGCCGTACCGGTTCTGGAGCTTCTTCAGAAGCGACTGGAGCGACTTGGCGGGGTCGGCTGGGCTCATGGTTGAGATTTGGCCTCCGGTTCTTCCAGTGGGGGTAACCCGCGTGCCTCGCGGTCTTCCTGCGCCTTGAGGATCGCCTGCATGACGCCGGCCTGCTTCTTCGGTCGGCTGTCGCAATCGAAATGGAAGCGGGGGAGTTTTCTGGATCGCACGGAGTCACCGGCTTCGCGACGGATGTGCGCCGCGGCAGCGCGGATGCCGTGCATCGCCAGTTCCTGTTTCTCCGCGGGGAGCACGGAAACCATGATCGTTGCGTCCGCCAGATCCTCGCTCACGCGAACTTCGGTGACCGTGATCAGGCCTGACACGCGCGGGTCCTGCAGTCCGCGGTTGAAGACGGCCTGAACGGCTTCACGCAGCACCGATGCAAATTGCTCCTGTCGCCGGCTCACGCTGCGTCACCTTCCTTGAGCGTCCGTCGGATTTCCGCTTCGGCCCGCGCAATCTGATCGAGAATATCGGAATCCAGGGCTCTTTCGAGGATCATCGCGTCGATGGATTCATCGCTCCGGTCGCCCGACTTTGGATCGGGAATACTGGCGGAAACGGGCGGGTGTCCGGCCGCCGCCTCGGGAGTCGCTTCGGGCTCGTGTCGAGTCTTTTCGGGATCGGGCAGTTCGCCGGGAAGCCAGCCTCCGCTCCCGTGGAGAATCTGTCGGTCGATCTCTCCCACCTGTCCATCGCGCAGTTCCCGCAGCTTGGCCGTGATCGCGTCGAGGATCTCTCCCGCTCTTTTGCCGTCGCGGCTGACGATCGCCAGAGCCACCGTCGCCTGATTGAGCAGGTCGGGATCGCCGACTTCCGCAATCGCGCAGAGGTGTTCGCGGTGCAGCCGATCCTTCAGCGACTGCACAACCCGCCGCTTGTCCTTCAGCGACTCGGCGCCGTGCACGAGAACCTGGAACTGGAGGATGCCGACAACCATGTCTGCTCGTGTCTCTCGCCTGGGTGGAAGCCCGCCCGGGAATGAGGGCTACAGCGTCCGCTTGACCTCCACCTGCTTGTAGCACTCCAGAACGTCGCCTTCCTTGATGTCGTCGTAGCCGACAATCTTCATGCCGCACTCGACGCCGGCCCGGACTTCCTTTGCATCGTCCTTGACGCGTTTGAGCTGTTCGAGCTTGCGGTCGTTCTCGACGACCACACCGTTGCGGGTGACGCGGATGAGTGCGTCGCGCTGCACGATGCCGTCCGTGACGTAGCAGCCGGCGATGGCTCCCACCTTGGAAATCTTGAAGACCTTGCGGACTTCGGCGTGGCCGAGGATTTCCTGACGCAGTTCGGGCGCCAGCATGCCTTCCGCGGCCTTCTTGAGATCGTCGACGATGTCGTAGATGACCTGGTAGGTGCGGATTTCGACACCCTTCTGCTCGGCCAGGCTTCTTGCCTTTCCGGAGGGGATGACGTTGAAGCCGATGATGACGGCCTGCGAAGCCTGCGCCAGCAGCACGTTGCTCTCGGTGATGCCGCCGATCGCGGCTTCGAGCACGCGCACCTTGATCTCCGCGGTGCTGACCTTCTCGGCCTGGCTCTTGAGCACGTCGAGAGTTCCCTGCTCGGCGGCCTTGATGACAACCCGGATTTCCTTGACCTCCGAGTCGGCCATCTGCGCGAACATGGTGTCGAGCGTGAGCTTGGGCTGGGCCAGTTCGGTTTCACGCTCGCGGTGGCGGCGCTGCTCGGCGGCCTCCTGAGCCTTCTTGAGCGAATCGACGACGTAGAACTTGTCGCCAGCGGTCGGAACTTCGTCGATACCCGAGATCTGCACTGGGCAGGGGGGTGTCACTTCCTTGAGCTTCTTGCCTCGGTCGTCCGTGATGTCGCGGATGCGGCCGAAACCGCGTCCGGCGACGATGTAGTCGCCGACCTTGAGCTTGCCCTGCTGCACGAGCAGGCTCGCAACAGCGCCGCGTCCCTCTTCGACCTTGCCCTCGATGACGGTGCCGCGTGCGGGTCCGCCAAAGTCGGCCTTGAGCTCCAGCAGCTGCGCCTGGTAGTCAAGCGTTTCGAGCAGTTCGGGGATGCCCTGTCCGGTCGTCGCCGAAGTCTTGATGACTTCGACGTTTCCGCCCCATTCCACAGGATTGAGGTCGTTCTCGGCCAGGCGGCCGAGGACCTTCTGAACCTGGGCCTCGGTGGCGTCCGGGCGGTCGATCTTGTTGAGGGCCACGACGATCGGCACCTTCGCCGCCTTGGCGTGGTTGATGCTCTCGACGGTCTGCGGCATGACGCCCTCGGGCGCCGAAACCACAAGGACGACCACGTCGGTCATGTTGGCGCCGCGTGAGCGCATGCTCGTGAAGGCTTCGTGGCCGGGCGTATCGAGGAAGACGACTTCCTTCTTCTCGCCGGCGACATCGAGCGGCACGCGGAACGCGCTCGTGCGCTGGGTGATGCCGCCCGCTTCGCCGGCCGCCACGTTCGCGTTGCGGATCTTGTCCAGGAGGCTTGTCTTTCCATGGTCGACGTGGCCCAGAATCGTCACAACAGGTCCACGCGCACGCAGATCCACCGCCTGGCGATCTTCGAATTCGGAGCTCACCACTTCCTCGGCCGTCTGGGCCTCGGTTACTTCGAGATCGACATCAAACTCGATCATGATCTCCTGGGCCTTGACGGGATCGATGCCCGAGTTGATCGTGGCCATTACCCCTTCCAGGAAAAGCTTCTTCACGATCTCGGCGCCCTTGACGCCGGTTGCTTCCGACAGGTCCTTGATCGTGAACGGCGCCGCGATGCGGATTTTTCCGCTCTGCTGGGCATCTGTTTCCTGATGCTGCTCCGAACGCTTGAGATCCTGCCGGCGCTTCTTGAGGAAACCGCCCGAGCGGGCCTTGCGGGCCTCGCGCTCGATCAGGTCCTGCTCGGTGTACGTGCCCTGCGCCCCGCCGACCCATTCCTGCCCGGAGCTTGCGCGCCGACGTTGCGGCACACCCGTACCGCTCGAACGCTTGGTGTTGGCGCTGCTCCCACCTGTCGTCTTGCGGCGTGGGCTGCGGCCGCCATCGTCATCGCCTGCGGTTTCCGGTCCGCGGCCGCGCGTGCCGGTGCCGGCGCCACCGCCGCCCGTGCCGCCCGGTGCAAACCGGCGAGGGCGAGGGGCGTCCATAACTTCGGGCGCTTCGACACGGACCACTTTCGGCCCTGCGAGTTTGACGGGCGTCTTGACTTCGAGCTTGGGTCCGGCGGGAGTCACCACTGTCGGACGAGTCGGCACGTTGACCGGCGCGGGCTGGACGCGGGTCGGGCCCAGGACGCGCGGAGGCGTCGGCGGGTGCGACGGAGGCGCGGGCTTGGAAGGAGTCGCGGCGGGAGACTGGCCACCGCCGTGAGAATCCGCCGCCGGAGGTTCCGGGGCTTTCGGCTTGACGGGGGCCGGGGCCTTTGCCACCGGCGCCTCTTCCGGTGCTGGGGCTGCGGGCTGGAGCGGGGCCGGAGCCGCTGCCGGCTTTTCCGGTGCGACCGGCACGGGTTTGGCGGCCGGCTTGGCGGGAGCGATCGAAACGGCGGCGGTGGGGGAGGGAATTGGCGTGGGCTTGGGCGGCTCTGCAACCGCGATTCCGCCGGCCGAGTCCTCCTCGCCGGTCTCGGTCTTCTTCTTCTTGCTTCTCGGTGCGGCCTTCTTGGCGGCAGTGACGTCGACCTTCTCCGCGGTCTCGATAGCCGTGGACGACGAGGCGGAGTGATCGCTGAACCACTCGCGGATGGTCGCCTCAAGGCCGGCGCTCACCGCGGACTGGTAGTTCTTGATCGTCGTTTCGGATATTCCCTCGGCGTGGCACTTCGCCACGATGACCTTGGAATCGATACCGATTTCCTTCGCGATCTCAAAGACACGCTTCTGCTTGGCCAATCTCAACTCCGCGATTCAGGACTCAGCCCACAAACTCGAACGCTTCCAACTCGGTTGTTCCGGCCGCGGCCGGAAAACGACGCTTACTGCCCCAGGATGTCTGCCGCACGCGCCTCGCCGGAGGAATCTCCGCCCGACGGGCCGCCACCAAGGATCGCATCGGCCGCGGCATCGCCCGCCGATCCACCCTCGGCCAGAACCTTTGCCGCATTGGCCGCGTCTTCGCGGGCCTTGCGTTCCTTTTCTTCCTTGTCCTTCTGCTGCTGCTCGGCGACTTCCTTGGCCTTGACGGCGCAGGTCTCGACGACCCGGGCGGCCGTTGCCTCGTCGATCTCGAGTTCGGCCGTGAGCACCTCGGCTCCGACCTCTTCAATGTCGAAGACGCTGACCATTCCGAGCGCCGCCAGCTTGTCGGCCATCTGCTCGTTGATGCCCTCGACGCTCTGCACGGTCGAGTACATCGTCTCGACGCCCTTGGTGAACTCTTCGGGCGTCAGGATGTCGATATCCCAGCCGGTCAGCCGGGCGGCAAGCCGCACGTTCTGCCCGCGCTTGCCGATCGCGAGCGAAAGCTGATCGTCACGGACGACGACCGTGGCACGCCCGAGTTCGAAGCAGAGGCTGATTTCCGCGACTTCAGCGGGCTTGAGCGAGTTCTGGATGAGCACCTGGCTCGACTCGTTCCAGCGGACGATGTCGATCTTCTCGCCGTTGAGCTCGTCGACGATGTTCTTGATGCGCGAGCCCTTGACGCCGACGCACGCGCCGACCGCATCGACCTTGTTGTCGATGCTGCTGACCGCGAGCTTGGTGCGGTACCCGGCCTCGCGTGCCATCGCCTTGATCTCGATAATGCGTTCGGCGACTTCCGGCACTTCGACCTCGAAGAGCCGCTTGATGAAGTCGGGGTGGCTGCGGCTGAGGACGATCTTGATCTGGTTGCCGACATCCCGCACGTCCAGAATCATGCAGCGCACGCGGTCGCCCGCGTTGAACTGCTCGCCCGGGATCTGCTCGCTGCGCGGCATGAACGCTTCGGCCCGATCGATCGTGACGACCAGGCTGCCGCCCTCGTACCGCTGGGCGGTGCCCACCGCGATTTCGCCGACGCGCTTGGTAAATTCCTCGAAGATGCTGCTCCGCTCATCGTCGCGGAACTTCTGGATCATGACCTGCTTGAAAGTCTGCGCCGCGATACGGCCGAATGCGGCGGGCGGCATATCCAGAGGCGCTCCGTGGCGCGTCATAGCGAGCTGCCCCGTCATCGGGTCGAGCGTGCACGCGAACTCTTCCGCATCCAGCGTGTTGAAGTGCTTTTTGGCGGCGGAGACCATCGCCATTTCAAGATCGCGCACAAGCACCGCGCGATCGATATTGCGGTCGCGTGCGATCGAGTCGAGAATCCGGAGCATTTCCTGAGTGTTCATCCTGTATTTCCTTCTGCCTTGGAATGTCTGGTTGTCGGGATGTCGAAAACCGTTCGAACTTTGAGCACCCGTCGGACCGTTCCGGTGGGCGCGAGAAACCTGAAAACACCGCGAGCCACCGGCAGAACTCGCTTCCGCCCGTGGCCCGGGAATGCAGCGTCGTCATGTGACGGCATCAACTCATGCGGAAAATTCTCCGCAAGAGCCGACCGGCGACCGGTGCGCCCAATCCTGAAGGCCCGGGATCGCTCCCCGGCCCGCGAGGTTGGGACGATTACCGAGCATGAATGCCAGTCGTCCGCATGACGCTTCATCCCCGGACTTCCAAGGCCCGGGCAACACGCCCGAACACTGAAAGCCGAACAAAGGCCCTCCAGTATAGGTGACGGCCGGCCGAGACTCAAATGAAGGAAGCATTCACCGCGGATCAACCGGTTTGGAATAGCCTGCCGCCCGGATGCGCCCGTCGCCTCCAGGAAGCACTTTTCGTGTGTGTCTCCGAGTCCACGCCGCCCCGGACAGCGGTTTCTGGGGCCGGGAAGGCGCGTTTGCTCTCTGCTAATTTCTCGTATGCCCGCTCCCGCGGTCCGCCGCCAGACTTTTCTTGCCTTTGCCCTCGCGATGACCGCCGGCTATGTCGACGGCTTTGGCCTGCTTGCGTTCAACACCTATCTGTCCTTCATGAGCGGCAACACGACTCAGACCGGAGCGAATGCGGGGCGAGCCGCCTTTGAGCGGGCGGTTCCATCTTCGATCGCCATCTTCTGCTTTCTGGTCGGGCTCTTCCTGGGCCACCTCTGGCAGTCTTCCGCTGAGCCCGGCAGGTCGTTCGACGGAGAATCCTCCACCTGCCGCCCGCTATGGACTGTGGGGGTGATGCTTGTTGCCGCAAGTGTTGCCATTCACTTCCGGTGGCTTGGGAGCAACGCTGTCATCGCCTTTGTCGCGCTCGCCATGGGGATCATGAATACCGCATTCACGCGAGTCGGGTCCGAACCCGTCAATCTCACCTTCGTCACGGGAACGCTCAACAAGATCGGCGCTCACCTTGCGCTCGCGATCCGACGCCGCCCGCTCGAAGACGCGATCGGCCCCAAAGACACACACATTTCCCGTGCGCTCCTGCTGACACTGATCTGGGCGGCATTTCTCGGAGGCGCGATTCTGGCGGGAATGGTCACGGGCCGACTCGGGGCGTGGGCGCTTCTGCCACCCGGGATCTTTCTTTGCGCTTATGGTGCGGCCGGCTTGCGAAGACCGGTTCGCGCAAGGGGCGACTGAACGTGGCGGCGGAATTGCCCACGCCGCCCTCGCCAGGGATTCATACTGGTTTTATACCCTGTCGTTCTGCGTGATCGCGCGATCGATACGCAGCGCTTTATTTCCCCGGCACTTGCCAACCCGCGCCAGAAACTTCTTCTCTTCTTCCACGCACACGACCACCGGCTGATCGGCACGCTTCTCGGTAATGAGCAGGTCGCCCGGCGCCATGAGGAGCAGGTCCTTGAGGCTGATCGTCGTTTCCGCCAGCACAGCGGTCACTTCCACGCTCGCCCGGCCCAGGGTCGAGGCGACCGCCGACTCAAGCTCGCTCGACCGCTGATGCTTGGCCGCGCTGAACCAGCTCTGGGCGCTCAGTTCTTCCATCACCGGCTCGATCACGTTGTACGGAATGCAGAGGTTCATCGTCCCGGCGCGGTTGCTCATCTTGAGCTCAAAGCCCACGACAACAACAACCTCGTTGGGCGGCACGATCTGCACAAGCTGAGGATTGCTCTCGGTCGCCGCCACTTCGAAAGTCATTTTCCGCACCGAGCTCCACGCTTCGGAAAGCGTCGCCAGGCCTCGCGTGGTCACGTTGCTGATCAGCCGGGTCTCGATCAGTGTCAGGGGGCGCTGCGGTATAAAAAGATCCTGGCTCGTCCCGCCCAGCAGTCGGTCGATGATCGGATAAATGATGAGCGGGCTGATCTCGAGGCAGATCTGCCCCTCAAGCGCATCCGCCCTGATCAGGTTGAAGCTCGTGGGGTTCGGAAGCCCCGCGATGAACTCCGAATAGGTCATCTGCTCGCACGTTGCGACCTTGACCTCGACAATCGTCCGGAGGAAGCCCGAAAGCGAAGCCCCGAAGTTTCTTGCGAACGCCTCGTGCACTGTCTGCAGCGCACGCATCTGGTCCTTGCTCACACGCTCGGGACGCTTGAAGTCGTACGCCTTGACCTCCAGCCCCTCCGAACTCGAGCGGTGCCGGCTGAAAATCGTCACCGACCGCTGCTCAAGCTCAACGCCATCGGTATCCACCGCCGCCAGCAGGGCGTCAACCTCGTTCTGGTTCAGAACATCCGCCATGAACGCTCCGTACAGTGGGCGAACCGTTCCGCCCGCGATCGCATCCAATCATCGACCGGCCCGCTCCGGGGCCTTGAACTGCTTCACTCCCGGCCGGGCTCCAAAGGGGCAAGTCTCCGGGCCGTTGCGGCGGAAAGCGGACAAAACAGCCGAAAAAGTCACCGGCCAGCCCGACCCCTTCCGCTCGCCCGGCTCAAATGCCTCCGGCTTCCGCCAGTCATGGAAACCAACGAATGCGACAAATGCTCCAGCTCCTCGCGACAGTCCTGGCCCTCTCACTCGTGTGCGGCCAGTCCCTCGCCCAGTTCGGCTCCGCTTCAAAAGTTCAACTGACGGCCGTCCCGCAGCGTTCGCTCGTGTCCCCGGGCGACCAACTGGCCATCGCGGTCGTCTTTGAACACGCCAAAGGCTGGCACACCCAGACCAACGACCCCAAAGTCCCGGAGGCTCTCAAGGACCTCGCCCCGCTCCCGACCACCATCACGGTGACGGCGCCCCCCGGCGTCCGCGCCGGCCCGATCCAGTGGCCTCACGCTGAAAAAATTAAGGTCGGTTTCCTCGGCGATCCCGTCGAGATGGACTTCTTCACCGGCCGGGCCGTCGCTTTCATCCCGGTGCAGGTGACCGCGAGCCAGAGCCCCGGTCCTGCCCTTCTGCACATCGCTGTATCGATTCAGGCCTGCGACGACAGAGTCTGCGTGCAGCCCGAGACTGTCGACCTGGAGGTTGCGCTGCAGGTCGCAACTACCGGTCAGGCGGCGGGACCGGTCAACCCGGGCGTCGACTTTGCCGCGTTTGATCCCAGCGTCTTTTCCCGGATGAACGCCGGAACGACCGTTCCGGCGGCAGCTCCGGCTCGCAGCAGCTTTGATTTTTTCGGTTACCGATTCTCGCTTGAACGAGATCAGACGGTGCTGATCCTGGCGATCGCCCTGCTCGCGGGTTTTTTGCTCAACCTCACGCCTTGCGTGCTTCCCGTGATTCCCATCAAGATCCTGTCGCTGCAGCAGCAGGCGGGCAAGCCCGGCAAGCTTGCCCTTTTCGGCTCGGTCTACTGCATCGGCATCGTCGCGACCTTCCTGGTCCTCGGCCTGCTGATCTTCGGCATCGTCACGGGCGGCCAGAAGCAGGACTGGGGTCAGGTGTTCACCAGCCGCTGGTTCACGATCATCATGGCCGTCATCGTGGGAATCATGGGTCTGGGGATGATCGGTCTGTTTACGGTGCGTTTGCCGCAGTCGGTGTACATGCTCAACCCCAGCCACGACACCGTGCTGGGGAATTTTCTTCTCGGCGTCCTCACCGCGGTTCTTTCAACCCCCTGCACGGGCCCGCTGCTCGGCGCGACGATCGCGTGGGCGGCTACGCAGCCCCCCTGGATGGGCCTTGTCACCTTTGTTGTCATGGGTGCGGGTATGGCCTTTCCGTACGCTCTCTTGATCGCCTTTCCAAAGTTCATCGACCGCATGCCCAAGGCGGGCCCGGGGGGCGAACTGCTCAAGCAGGTGCTGGGATTGCTCATGATCGCGGTCGCGGCTTTCCTGCTCTCCAATCTCACGAGTGAATCCTGGCCCTGGTACGCGGTGGGGGGGATCGCAGTACTGGCCGGCCTCTGGGCCATCGTCGGAGCGTGGCGGATGCTCCGGTCGCGTCAGGCCGGCGTGCTGGTGACTGTGCTTGCCCTGGCATGGATCGGCGGAGTTGCCTGGACCACGCGCTCACTCACAAGCGAGGGCCCGGTCTCCTGGGTCCGCTTTGTCAATGCTCCGGAGTCCGACGTACGCCAGCGGATCGCCGCCGCCAACAAGTCGGGAAAAACGGTGGTGATCGATTTCACCGCCAAGTGGTGCACGAACTGCCACGTGATCGAGAAGAACGTGCTGCTCAGCGCGGCGGGGATCGAGATACTTTCAGCCCCAACGGTCGTCCCGATGAAGATAGATCTGACCAGCGCCGGCCCGGATCAGGGCTGGGGACTGGTGCGGGAGATCTCGGGCGGAGGCGGCATTCCACTGATAGCGATTTTCAGGCCCGGGGCAGAGAAACCAGTGTTTTTCAACAGCTTCTTTAAGCCGTCGGACCTGGCCGCCGCCGTTCGGGAAGGCCTGCCCCCGGCCTGAATAGCACTATGGGACCCCCAGGTGCGGGCCGTGGGGAATGCGAGGGGCGTGGGTTGACCTTTCGAGGTTCTACGGCTAACTTTCCACCCGCGTCCGGTCGATCCGAAAGGCTCGGCAGGGCAAAGGTCGGTATGCGGGCGTAGCTCAGTGGTAGAGCGTCTCGTTGCCAACGAGAAGGTCGAGGGTTCAAGCCCCTTCGCCCGCTTTGGAAAGAAAAACGCCGCCGGTTTCCCGGCGGCGTTTTCGTTTTTGAGATCCCGATGCGAAGTTACGGGCAGAGCAGTGCGGCGTAGGCGTCGGCGAAGATCACGAAGTCCGAGTCGTCGACGAAGCCGTCGTGGTTGAGATCCGCGGGGCAGCCCGGAGTCATGCTCGGATCGCTGCAGTCGAAGAGGTTGTAGTCGTTGGCGAAGATCACGAAGTCCGAGTCATCCACAACCAGGTCGTGGTTGAAGTCGGCGGGGCAGGGGGGCGCCGAGACGGTGAGGAAGTTGGTGTAGGTGAAGCTGCCGTCCGAATTGACCACCCGGACGTTGTGGCCGCCGAGCGAGGCGCTCGGATCGATCACAAAGGAGAGCCCGGTGACCTGCGTACCCAAGGTGTTGGGGATCGGGGTGCCGGTGACGGTCACGCCCGTTCCGGACGTGAGCGTGACCATCGAGGCGCTCGTGAGGTTCTTGAAGTTCTTGCCGATGAGCGTGAAGGGAACGGTGGCACCCTGCTGGCCGCTCAGAGCATTGCCCGTGATCTGGGTGGTAGCGCCGTACACGGTGACCTGAATCGTGTCGGTGCCCGTCTTGCCCTGCGTATCGGTCACGCGAAGAGTCACGGGATAGACGCCGTTGGAAACGTAGGTGTAAGCGATCTGGGGGACAGGATTTCCAGGTCCGCCCACCTCGAACACGCCGTCGCCGTCGAGGTCCCACTCGAAGCCGAGAAGGCCCTCGACGATGCGGGACTCCGTGACCTGCGAATTGACGTCGCCGATAAAGGCGGCCGGAACGTTCGCGGGAATGCGCTTGTCCAGGCCCGCGTTGGCGTACGGATCGGCGTAGACGTTGGTGCCGAGCTGGATCTCCAGGTCATAGAGCTGGACGATCGTGTTGGGATTCGATCCGCTGGTGAGGTTGGCCGCGTTGTTGTCGTAGACCAGCAAGGTGTAGGTGCCCGCGGCGAGGTTGCTGAAAGTGAAAGTCTCGGCGGAGCCGGCGGCCGTCGCGTCGACGGTGCCGATCGTCACGGTGCCGTCCGAGTTCATGAGCACGTAAGCGAGGTTGCCGACGGCTGATGAGTTGTAGGATGTGGTGGTGCCGCTGCAGGAACTCGACTGCTGGCCGGTCGTGTAGGTGCCCCCGGTGGGAGTCGCGATGATCTTCACCGTGTCGGTGCTGCTGAGCGTGAACTTGTAATAGTCCGCGCCGGTGGAGTTGCCGCCGTTGTTCCAGTAGCCGTTGAGCGACATGCTCCGGAGGGCGATCGAGCGCTGGGCCGGGCTGTTGAGATTGCCGAGGTTGACCGCGGTGGCGAGCGACTGATTGCCGCTGTAGCGGTCGCCGTAATTGCGGCCGACCGCGCGACGGTCGTCGATCCGCTGCATGTCGGTCGTAGTCTGGATGAACGGCTCCATCAGCTTGCTGCTGCTGCAGGGAACCTGGTGAATGAACCCAAGACCGTGCCCGTGCTCGTGGGAAACCACGTTGCGCAGGTAGCGGAAATTGGAGAACGAATCCGCAAAAGCCGACTCGTCGCCCATGTAGAACGTGTTGATGTTCATGTCGCCGCCGGAGAGGCTTGCCGTGATGCCGCCGGTGGCCGGGAAGCAGTTGTAAGCGAGAACGCCGCTGCTCGTGTAGTTGTTGCCGCCGATGCGGATGTCGCCCTGGGCGGCGTTGTGAGTGGAGTTGTTGCTCATCGGGTTGCCCGAATCGGCAACCTCGGTGTAGGTGATGCCGCCGTACTTGCGCCATCCCGCAAGGCTCTGACGCAGGATCTCGCGGCCGTATTCGACGGCATTAAAGCTCGGGTCGATGTAAGGGCTGAAGTTGGTGTTCAGGCCGGCGGTCAGGGCGTTGGCCTTGGCGGCAAAGCCCGAGGCTGAAAGTCCCCACGTCACCCCATCGGCGGGGAAGCTGTACGTGAGGTTCGTTCGGATCGCAGCGCCCGACGGGAATGTGTTGTTCGCCGTGCCCGCGGGGCCCCAGCGATAGATATCAACATTGAAACGATCGCCGAACGCGTCGGCATCTGGCGCGAGCGTGATGGGCAGGAACTGGAAACGATCCATCAGCTCGTTCCATTGATCCTGAGTCAGGTCCGGCCGGTAGCACATGGGGCTCTGGGCCAGGTTGCTGATAATCGCGCCGCGGAGCATCATGGCGGCGGCCGGCGAGGAAGCCCGGGCTTCGATCGCGAGGTCGACCTGGAACGGCAGCACGCTCTGGCGGTTGAAGCTCGATTCGGGGAACGCACCGAGCTGCGCACTCGCCGACATCGCCGCCCCGCAGGCCCCGATGACACAGGCAACCGACACAAGCCCCCGCCGCTGCACAGCTTGACCATTCTGCATGAATATCTCTCCCGTGGCACTCCGCGAAAGCGTGGCCTTACTCCGCTATCAACGATACCTGTCGGCGCGTACAACCACGCCCGGCAGGACTCTTCCTGAGACTACTCTATTTTGCCGCGGGTCGCGAGAAAAAACCGGCCTTTGGACGCGCCCAACGCGAAATCCGCAAGTTTCCTTATCGGACGCCTCTCATGGGCAGACAAAGCTGTCGTAGGCCCCGGCAAAGTACACAAAGTCATTGTCGTCCGTCTGGCCGTCGCCCGTGAAATCGCCGGCGTTTGTCAGGAAAATGTCGTACGCCCCGGCGAACTGCACGAAGTCGGCGTCATCCACGAAGTTATCGCGGTTGAGGTCCGCCCGGCAGAGCCCCGTCACCATCGTTGTGGCGGCGGCATACGCGTCTTGGCACGTCGGGAGAATCAGGGAAGTCGGGAGCACAAACCCGTACTGCCCGGTATCACGGAGCTCGATCGTGAGCGCCACCGCACCCGTCGCTCCAAAGAACCAGTCGGGCGCCGTGCCCGACGCCAGATACAGAATTTCCGGCCCGCCGTACTCGTAGCTCGCCCCAGTCTTGCTCGCGATGGCATTGACCATCGCGTTGCCGATGCGGTCGAACGCGATTTTGCCCGGGGGAGAGGTGTACTGATAGGTCCACGGGCGGAGCACCAGCTGCGAGTAGCTGTGGAAGTCGATGCTGGCGACGAGCTTGGGCACCGAGAGGGCGTAGTTGCTCAGCGCCTGCGTTTCCGGTTCAGAGAAGGGCGCGCTGCCCCGGTATGTATCGCTCGACGAGGAGCCGCTCGAGCCGGAATTCAGACCCCACCCGACGGACCAGTTGCGGTTTGTGTCGACGCCCCGCACGGTGCCGCTGATGACCCGCGCGTTCTTGCGCCACAGTCTTTGCGAGGTCCACGAGATGTTGTAGCCGTCGGGGTTGCTGATGGGAACAAAGACAAACTCGTACGTATCAAGAAGCTGCTTCGCGACGCTGTCGGTCGAATAGGTCGAGAGCAGCTGCGTAGCGATGTACATATCAACCATCACGCTGATCCATTCCCGGGCGTGCTGGCAGCTGTTGAAGAAGACCACCGGCTTGCGTGGCGAACCGCCCAAGGGAGGCACGGGGCTCGTGATGCGGCAGCCGAAGATGTCGCGCGACTGGATTGAATTGCCGACGGAAATCCGCGTGACCCAGCCCGGGTATGCGGCGGCGAGCGTGTCGATGTACGAGTTCACGGAAGCGTAATTCTGAAACGCATCGAAAAACGCGCGGTCTTCGAACGGATTGGCCATCCCGGCCTGTTCCTGATCGATGAGCTTCTGCACATCATCGATGATCACGCGGTACTGGATGCCCGCACGGTCCAGAGTGGGAAGGTCTTCCGGACGCACCCGGAAATCCGCCTCGCCGGACTTCCCGACCGGACCACAGTTCCAGCGATCGCCCGAAATCTGATCGAGCAACATAAGGTCCCCGGCGTTCCGAGGTGTCACCCGGACCACCTTCTGGCCTTCGTACGACTCGTGGGGGAGCACAGCCTGCACCGGAGCTGTCGGGCCGCCCGATGTTGCAAAGGCAAACGCAAAGCACAACGCCGGGCCAAAGACTGATCGGTACATCGCTCTTCCTTTTCCCAGAATAAAAATGGGCGCATCAGATGCGGCCGTTTCATCCTAAGGCAAAGCAGCGCGAAATGCACGTGAGAATTGGCGGAGCGGTCCGAAAACGTTCCTACCTGTTGCGGGGAGCGGCGGCAAGAGGCTTGGGCTCTTCGCGGAGCAGGGTTTCGTCGTAAGCGGCGAGAATGTTGTTATTGCCAAGCCGGTCAAAGTCCGCGACGGCAAGGCGACGGTACTTCATCACGCCTTCTTCGCGCACGACGCCGTACGCAGGGCACTCAAGGATCTCGAGCTGCTCGAGCGTTCCCCTGGCTTTGTCCTTGCCGTGGAGCGCAATTGCCATCCGGGGCTTGTGGGCGCGGATTGTTTCGCGCCCGCCGATGAGAATTTTCACCTCCGCTCCCTCGGTGTCGATCTTCATCATCCCGGGGGGCCGGACGCCTGGCCTCTTCGCAAACGCATCAAGGGTTTCCAGTTCCACGGTTTCGGTCTTTGGCGGCAGGCCGAAGTGAGCTCGCCCGCTCGACGCCTCGCCCCCCGAAATGCTGTTGAGCACCGCCGACCCCGAGTTCATGTCGTCGATCTGCAGTTCTTCTTTACCGGGCGCATCCGAGAGTGCCAGGGGCGAGATCTCGCACACGCCACCCATGTTCCCGAGACGGATGTTCTCCTCCAGAAGCTCCCGGTTTTCAGCCATCGGTTCGAACGCGTAGATGTAGGACGCTCCGAACCACTGACGCATCAGTCGGGTGTAGAGACCGATGTTGGCGCCGATGTCGTAAACGACATCATCCTTGCGGATGAGCCGGGCGAAGAGAGAGACCATGAAGGCGTCGTGGATGAGCGGATGCTCCCAGAGCAGATAGCGGTGGCGGCGCAGGCGGATCGCGACCGGCCCGATGTCTTTCATGTTGGTGATGTGGCGACGGTCGGGTATCGCCCGCACGCACGCACGCGCCATGGAATTCAGCGCCGGGCTCCGGCGAATTCCGTTGACCACCGATCGCAGCACATCCCGCATGGAATCTCCCGTCTGAAGGCTCTCCCTTGTATCGGCACTCCCAGTCATCCGGAACACGAATCATCCCGCCCGGACCACGACCTTCCTGCGTGTTATCTCCGCCAGGAGATCGGATTTCTTCCGGGCGGCACGCAGGTTGGCATCGTCCGGAACGGCCCCCTCCGCCATGATTTCGATCACCCCCCGCGTACTCCGCACACGCACTCCGTGCACCTTCTGCGTGTGAGTCCGGTCCAGCCCGTCGGCAATCCGGAGAATGCCGGCAAGCGTCCCTACCAGGATTCTGACCCGGCGCGGCAGCGAGGCGAAGGCCGCGTGGGACTCGCTCGGAAGACTCTTCCGGTGGTAGCGACAGAGATTCGCCACGATCGCGCGCTGCTCAATGTCCATCGAACGCCAGGGTGCCAGTTCGACAATCCTGCGGGCAATTTTGTGGTGACGTTCATAGTCAATTTCCACCGCGAGGTCGTGCAGAAGCCCGGCGCTCTCGATGATCTCCGATGCATCAAGCCGTTCACGAACGGCCTCCCGCACACGGTCCACCTCCGCCATGTCGTGAAGGAGTGCTACGCCCAGACGGGCGACATGCTCGCTGTGCCCGCGCTCGTAGTGGGCGCTCCGCGCGAAAGCCCGGGCCTCGTCAACCATCCCCGGCATCGGCCCGCTCGCCGCACCCAGTTCGCGGAGCAGTCCGTCCCGCACGCCCCCCATGTGAGCCGCAAAGCTCTCCGCCCCAAGCGCCCTCGCAGTTCGCTCAGCAACCAGCAGCCCGGCGGGGAGAATCTCCGCCCGGTCTACGGGAATCCCGCGACGCTTCAGCCAGGCGGCGCGCCGAGGCGTGTCGAGTCGCCTGAATTCTTCTGCCAGCCGCGCGAGCTCATCCGCCGCAAAGCGGTGCCCGGAAAGTGCGACGCGACTCTGCCGACGCGGCCCCTTGTCAACCCGAACATCTTCGAGCAGCAAACGCACCGCGGCGAATGTGCCGCCGCACCCGATCAGCGTTCGGACCCGGGGCGCGCCGCCGTGCAGGGTTTCCTTCAACTGAGAATCGATGTGCCTCCGCAGTCGGCGCCACGTCTCCGGTGCCGTCACTTTGTCCGGGCCGCCGAACGCCGCCGTCATCCGCACGGCGCCCAGCGGAGCGGAAGCCGAATCGAACATGACCCCGCGGTGTGAACGGCTGATCTGCACACTGCCGCCCCCGATATCAACGACGGCAACATCCGCCCGGGACAGATCGAACGCAGCCCGACAGCTCAGGAAGGCGAGCCGGGCCTCCTCATCGGGCCCGATGATCTCCACACGCATCCCAACCTCACGCTCAAGGCGTGCGACGAATGCTCCTCCGTCCGGCGCCTCGCGAACAGCCGCCGTTGCCACCAGCCGTATGCCCTGCGCACTGGCCCGCATCGCATCAAAGCAGAACTCCTTGACCGCGCCGATCGTCGCTTTGACCGCACCCCGGGGAAGCCGACCCGCGTCCGCCAGATTGGCTCCCAGACGGGTGGGCCGGCGCTTTTCTTCCACAACCGTCAGCCTCCCGCCGCTCCACTTCGCCAGGGCAAATCGCACCGCGTTGCTTCCGATGTCAATGGCGGCGAGTTTCCTGCCGGCCTTTGCGCCGGTTGTGGGTGCGATATTCCTGTTCGCCGCTGTCATCTGCTCCAGGCCTCCCGATCCGGCGGCTCAAGCCAAAGCCGGGGACTAAACTCGTGCCCGCGGCGGATGTGGTTGTACCACACCCGATCCGCGACGAAAACTCCCCGTCCCGCGGGACGGATCGCTCCAGGAGCCTCGCATGTCCGGCACCCCCAATCAGCCCCAACAGCAGCAGGTCGCCATCCGCATCGACGAATCCAAGATGGTGACCACCTACGCGAACACGATCCGCACGACCAACACGCAGGACGAAGTGGTGCTCGATTTCGGACTGAACGTCCCGATGCAGGGCCCCGACGGCCAGCCCGCGATGCATTTCGGGATCGGCAGCCGCGTCGTTCTCAACTGGAACGGTGCCAAGCGCCTTGCCGTCTCGCTCTCCGAGCTTGTCCGCCGCTACGAGCAGGCCGTGAACGAATCGCAGAACGCCATTCCGCGCATCCAGTAATGCGCGAGGGAGTCGCGCCATGGCGCGCAAACGCGTCGTCATAGTCGGGGCCGGGGGATATTCCGGCGCCGAACTGGTTTCGATTCTCTCCCGCCACGTCGGCGCGGAGATTGTCGGACTCTTTGCTTCCGCGCGCCGCGAAAAAGGCGATCAGCCGGGCAAGTTCGACGAGATTTTTCCGCGCTTCCGCGGAATCTGCGATCTCCCCGTGCTGCCCTATTCACACGAGGCCGCCGCGGCACTCAAACCCGACGCGGTCTTCCTCGCAACGCCTCACGAGGCCAGCGTCGAACTCGCTCCCGATCTCCTGAAGCTGGGCGCTGTGGTGCTCGATCTGTCGGCCGCGTTCCGTCTCAAGAACCCGGGGCTGTACCCCAAGCACTACGGCTTTGAACACAGCCACGCGGCTCTTCTAAAGGACGCGGTCTACGGCCTTCCCGAACTGTTCCGCGAAGCGATCTCCCGGGCGTTCCTGATCGCCGTCCCCGGTTGTTACCCGACCAGCGCCATCCTGCCGCTCGCACCGCTGCAACGCGCGGGGTTGATCCGCGCCGGCACCCGGCCGATCATCGACAGCGCATCCGGGGTAACCGGCGCCGGCCGCGGCGCAAACGTCAAGTACCTGCTCGCCGAGGTCAGCCTGCAGCCGTACGGCGTGCTTTCGCACCGCCACCAGCCGGAAATCGATGCCTACGCCGGCCTGCCCACCCTCTTCACTCCACACCTTGTCGCGTTTGACCGGGGCATCCTCTCGACGATCCATGTCGATCTTGTGCCGGGCACGACCGCGGAGGCTGTCGGCAGCGTCTACGCCCGGGCATATTCGAACGAGCCTTTCGTGCGGCTGCTTCCCCCCAAGTCGTTCCCGGCGGTCGCGGACGTGCGCCACACCAACTTCTGCGACATCGGCTTTGCGCTCGATGAACACCATTCGCACCTGATCATCTCGAGCGCCATCGACAATCTCGTCAAAGGTGCCGCCGGACAGGCCGTGCAGTGCATGAACCTCCGCTTCGGGCTCGGAGAGACCGCCGCCCTGCATCCCAGGCACGGAGCCATGGCGTGAGCGCCGGCCCCCTCGTCATCAAAATTGGCGGCACCACGCTCGAGAATCAGTCCAGGGAACTCGACCTCTGGCGGTCGATCGTGGCGCTTTCAAAGTCGCACACCGGCGGGCTCATCCTCGTGCACGGCGGCGGCAAGGCCGTCGATCGCCTGCTCGATCGGCTGGGAGTCAAGCCGACGCGGGTGCAGGGATTGCGGGTTACGCCGGAAGATCAGATCCCGGAGATTGTCGGCGTGCTCGCGGGTAGCGTGAACAAGTCTCTGGTCGGATGTTTGCAACGTGCCGGAGGAAGGGGCGTCGGTCTCTGCCTCGGCGACGGAGGGATGCTGCGCTGCCGCAAAGTCGCTCCGATTCCCACCGAGTCCGGGCCGGCCGATCTCGGGCGAGTCGGCGAAGTGGTGATCGAAGGTGGGGGCGCCCAACTCGCCGGCACACTATTGAGCGCGGGTTTTATTCCCGTCCTGTGCTCGATCGGGCTGGACGAGCAGGGGCACCCGCTGAATCTGAACGCCGACGACGCCGCGGCGGGCCTTGCCAGGGTGCTCAAGGCCTCCGCCCTTGTGCTCCTCACCGATGTCGAGGGAATCAAGGACAAGAGCGGCAAACTGATCGCTCACGCAACGCCCGCCGAGATCGAAAGGCTCATCGCCGCCGGCGATATCTACGGCGGCATGATTCCCAAGACACGCGCGGCGGCAAAGGTCGCCGCTGAAACGGGCTCGCCCGTTGTCATTCTCTCCGGCGACCGCCCCGAGCATCTGCTCGCCTGGACCCGCGGCGAACCCACGGGCACACGCATCTCCCCTTAGCACAATCTGCTCGCCTGCCGCGCCTTTCCGGGAACCCGTCGCCCCGATTGTCTTCCCGCTCCCGCATATCGTTTTGATTCCCTTCCGGAGCCCGCGCAGATCATGTCCGCAATCGCACCCATCCCGAGTCTCCGCCGGAGCGACATCCTCCGCCTTTCGCACGTTTCGCGCGACGATGTACTCGCCCTGTTCAGCACGGCCCGCGCCATGAAGCAGGCGCCCGCCGAGTTCGCAAACGCGCTCAAGGGCCGCTCCATCGTCATGCTCTTCGAAAAACCCTCCCTTCGCACGCGGGTCACATTCGAAATCGGCGCCGCTCGGCTCGGCGCTCACGCGGTCTACCTCGATCATTCCGACCAGCGTCTGGGCGAGCGGGAGACCGTCCGCGACTACGGTCACAACCTCGAACGCTGGGTCGACGCGATTGTCGCACGCGTTTTCAGGCAGACTGCGCTCGAAGAACTGGCCGGCGCAAGCAAAGCCCCGGTGGTCAATGCGCTCAGCGATCTGTTCCATCCGTGCCAGTCTCTCGCGGATTTCCTGACGCTGCAGGAACACCGCGGCCAGGTTGCGGGGCTCCGTCTTGCGTACGTCGGCGACGGAAACAACGTCTGCCATTCGCTCATGGAACTGGGGGCCATTCTGGGCTGCCATGTCACCGCAATCACCCCTCCGGGACGGGAGCCCGACGCCGCAATCACCCGCGAGTGCCAGACGCTCGCCGTCGCGAGCGGGGCCCGGATCGCGGTGACCAACGAGCTTTCCGCCGTCGCCGGCCACGACGCCGTGTACACCGATGTCTGGGTTTCCATGGGACAGGGCGCCGAAACCGATCAGACTCGGCAGGTCTTTACGCCCTACCAGGTCAACAGCGCCCTCATGAGCAAGGCGGGCCCCAAGGCCCTCTTTATGCACTGCCTGCCGGCCCACCGCGGCAGTGAAGTCACCGACTCGGTCATGGATTCCAAGGCCTCGGTCGTGTTCGATCAGGCCGAAAATCGGCTTCACGCTCAGATGGCGCTGCTCTATCACATGCTGCGCGACTAAGTTTGTGCTGCCTTTCGTGGCCCGCCCTTAGTAGTCGGGCCGTTCGCACATTTCAGAGATTCCCCATGCCCAAGAACATCGCTATCGCTTACTCCGGCGGGCTCGACACGTCCGCCATCATTCCCTGGCTCAAAGAAAATATGGACTGCGAGGTCTACGGCGTCGTCGGCGATGTCGGTCAGGGCTCCGATGAACTCGTCGGCGTCGAGAAGAAAGCCAAGGACTCGGGCGCCAAGGACTGTGTTGTCGTCGATCTCAAGAAAGAGTTCATCGACGACTTTGTAATGCCAACCGTGATGGCCGGCTCTCTTTACGAGGGTCGCTATCTGCTCGGCACCGCGATGGCCCGCCCCATCCTCGCCAAGGCCCAGGTGGAAGCGGCCCGAAAGTTCGGGTGCTCGGCGCTCGCCCACGGCTGCACCGGCAAGGGCAACGACCAGGTTCGATTCGAGTCCGCCTACGCCGCGCTCGCGCCGGACATGGAAATCATCGCTCCCTGGCGCCACGAGAAGTGGAATCTCACCGGCCGCCTCGCCATGCTCGACTACCTCAAGGCCCGCAACATCCCCACAACGGCCAGCGCCACCAAGATCTACTCGCGCGACCGCAACCTCTGGCACATCAGCCACGAGGGCGGCAGCATCGAAGACCCGTGGAACGCGCCGCCCGAAGACTGCTACATGCTCACCTCTTCCCCGGAGAACGCTCCCAACAAGGCCGAAGAGGTCACGCTCTCGTTCGAAGCCGGCCGACCCATCGCACTCAACGGCCAGAAGATGCTGGCCTGGCAGATCGTCGAGAAGCTCAACGCCATCGGCGGCACGCACGGCGTCGGCCGCGTCGATCTCGTCGAAAACCGCCTCGTCGGCATGAAGTCACGCGGCATCTACGAAACGCCGGGCGGCACCATCCTCGTCGAAGCCATCAAGGGCCTCGAAGAACTCGTGCAGGACCGCGAGACGCGCCACTTCAAGGAACACCTCGCCCTCTGGTTTGCCGAAGTCGTCTACAACGGCCGCTGGTTCACGCCTTACCGCGAAACGCTCTGGGCGGCCATCCAGAAGAGCAGCGAGAAACTCACCGGCGAAGTCGTCGTGCGCCTGTACAAGGGCGTCGCCACCGCGATCCGGCGGAAGAGCCCCAATTCGCTCTACTCGGAAAAGGTGGTCACCTTCGAGAAGGGCGAGATCTACGAGCACAAGGACGCGGGTGGATTCATCAAGCTCCTGAGTCTCCCCGAACGCATCGCCTCGCTCAAGAAGATGGGCGCCGCCAAGTAATCCCAACATGCCCGCAGCAAACCCAGGCGATCGCGAACTTTCCGAAAGTTCGCGATTTTTCATTTGGAAAGCTGCAAGGTTTCATCCTCGAGATGGAACTCTCTATGGGTGCGACAAACACCCCTGACAACCGAAAACAGCAGCCGCACGGCTGAGTCCAATCCTCTCTCTCCTCCTCTCCTCCCGGCGCCAAGCCTGAACAAGGACTGACGCCACTTCGCAAGACAAACCTCTCTCCTCCTCCTCCTCCTCCGGGCGCCACGCCACAAACGGCCTGACGCCGATTGAAAACCGAAACTCTCTCTCCTCCCTCTCCTCCCGGCGCCAAGCCTGAACAAGGACTGACGCCACTTCGTAACACAAGCCTCTCTCCTCCTCCTCCTCCTCCTCCTCCATGCCACCCCGGACGCGTTGACCGAGTCATCGCCTCCGGGGTGGCGTCGTTTTTGTCCGTCGCGTGCCGCCGCGAAAGGTTCCTAGCCTTGGGCCACGAGCGCCGGACAACCGTCCGTGCGGCAGATTCATCGGAAGGAAATTCGCATGGCTCTCTGGGGCGGAAGATTCGAAAGCAGGCCCGACGAACTCTTCAAGGAATTCAACGACTCTTTGCCCGTCGATGCCGCCTTAGCCGCCCACGACATCGAGGGCTCCATCGCCTGGGCCCGGGCCATCCACCGCGCCGGAGTTCTTACCGCCGACGAACTCGGGCGGCTCACCTCCGCACTTTCCGCCCTGCTCACCGAAATCTCAAAGTCGCCGTCGCTGCCCCTCGCGGACAACGACGAAGACATCCATTCCTGGGTCGAACGGCGTCTGATCGAAGCAGCGGGGGATCTGGGCAAGAAGCTCCACACCGGCCGCTCACGCAACGACCAGGTCGCCACCGATTTCCGCCTCTACGTTCGCGCTCAGATCGACGCCCGACTCGCCGAATTGACCAATGCCCGGCGGGCGCTCATCGACCTGGCCGACCGCACGAGCACGGTCATCACGAGCGGCTACACGCACCTCCAGCGGGCCCAGCCGATCCTCTTCGCCCATTGGGCTCTCGCCTATCAGGAAATGCTCGAACGCGACGCCGCCCGCCTCCAGGATGCACGCAAACGCGTCAACATATCCCCGCTCGGTTCGGGCGCTCTTGCGGGAACGACGTATCAGGTCGATCGCGAGCAGATCGCCCGCGACCTGGGTTTCGATACTCCCACGCGCAACAGCCTGGACGCCACCAGCGACCGGGATTTCGTACTCGAGACGCTCTCCGCCAATGCCATCGCCGCCATCCACCTCTCCCGTCTCGCCGAGGATCTCATCCTTTTCGCCTCGCAGGAGTTCGCGGTCGTCGAGATGCACGACTCAGTTTCGAGCGGCAGTTCCCTGATGCCCCAGAAAAAGAACCCGGACGCGTGCGAACTGATCCGGGGTAAGTCCGGCCGCATCTTCGGCGCCTTCGCCTCCCTCGCAATGACCGTCAAAGGACTGCCCCTCGCTTACAACAAAGACCTCCAGGAAGACAAGGAACCGCTGATCGATTCGATGCGGCAGCTCTCAATGTGCCTTCGGGTTCTCGTCCGCGTGCTCGACACCTTGAAAGTGCGTCCGGACCGCGCCCGTGATTCCGCGCTGGATGGTTACGCAAATGCCACCGAACTCGCCGACTACCTCGTCGCCCGCGGCATCCCTTTCCGCGATGCGCACGACATCGTCGGCAGGCTTGTCCGTCTTGCCATCGAAAAGCGACAGCGCCTCGAAGATCTTTCCCTCGGCCAGATGCAGGCCGTCGACGGCCGCATCGAGCAGGGTGTGTATGAATCGCTCAAGCTGGAAACCGGCCTCGCCCGGCGCGAGATCCCCGGAGGAACAGGGCCTCAGGCCGTTGAAAGCGCGGTGCGGGCCGCCCGTCGCCGTCTGAACGAGTGAGCCCGCACGCTGTTCTGTTTGCTGCCTATATTGAGACTGATTCTCAATAAGGAGTTCCCATGACGACCGCGACGCTTGGCCTGGCCGACACGCTCAAAACGCAGACTCAGCCCGCACACACGGCCGCGGAACGTCACGAGTTTCAAGGGCGGCTTTTCCGCGGCTTGCTCGGCGAACAGGCGTACGCCGCTCTCTTGGGGCAGTACTACCTCGTGCACAAGGCGCTCACCAACGCTCTCAGCAAGGTCGCCGCAGACCAGAGAGTCGCCCCCATTTTCCGCCCATTCCACGTGTATCCCCAGCTCTTCGAGACCGACCTTCAGAAGTTCGCCGCTGTCCCCGCGACCATCAAGCCGCTGCCCGCCACCGCTCGGATCATCCACGAGATACAGCACGCCGCACCGGCAACCCTGATCGGCTTCATCTACGTTGCAGAGGGATCTACCAACGGCGGCAAGTTCATCGGACAGGCCCTGCGACGCGCCCTCAACCGGCCCACCGGCGAGGGGCTCTCAAGCCTTGATCCCCACGGCGAACTTCAGAAAGACCGTTGGACCGCTTTCCGTTCTGCCCTCGACGGCCTGACGCTTTCCGAGGCCGACCGGCAGGCTGTTCTAGCCGGAGCCGATCGCTATTTCGGTTACGTCCTCGAGCTTTTCGGCGAGTTGTCCGGCGCTTTCCCGGCCGCGCCCGGCTCCCTGCCGGTCACCCGGTAAAAAGCAAAAAGGCCGAAAAAAAAGCCCTCCAAACGCAGTTGGAGGGCTTTTCAATGGGCGCAACAGGGCTCGAACCTGTGACCTCGGCTATGTGACAGCCGCGCTCTAGCCAACTGAGCTACGCGCCCCAGAGGTCTCGGACTATACCCGCCCCGGACCCAAACCGCCAGCCGGGCACTTTCTTTACGAAAACTGAGTATTTGTAGGGCAATGTTGGGGTTCAAACTCGCTATGCTCTCAGCAGAGAGACAAGCCCCCGCGTTGGGGGCGAGCGCGTTCCGCCGCGCTTTCGAGGAGAGTTGTGATTCATAGGAGGTTCGAGATTATGAGTAAGAGCATTTTTGCGCTCGCCCTTGTGGCGGGTGCGGGCATCTGCGCGTCGTCCAACGCCGCGCTTGTTGCCTATTGGAACTTCAACGGCAGCACGACGGCGAACGGCACCACCAACACCGGTGGCAACGGCACCCTGAACACCACGGCGCCGGACCTCGGCGCCGCGACCATGTCGTTCTCGTCGGGCCTGACGTTCAACACGACCACGACGACGACCCCGACTGGAAACATCGGAAGCTTCGGCGGTTCCACCATCAACGCCCTGAATTCTGATCCTTCCGGCGGCGCGCTGGACATCACCGGCGCTCCCGATAACAAGTCCGCGAGCGCGGTGACCGCCAACGGGCAGTACATCCAGTTCCAGTTCAGCATGCTGGGCAAGGCCAACGCCTCGTTCAGCTGGGCCGGTCGTGGAACGAGCACGGGCTTCGGTTCTGCCGGCACCCCCAACAAGCTCCAGTATTCGGTTGATGGAACGAACTTCCAGCTCCTGAACACCTACACCTCCACCCAGACGTCCTTCCAGCTGTACTCCTACAGCTTCGGCTCCGCTCTCGACGGCCTCGCCAACGCCTACATCCGCATCGTGATCGACGGTGCGACCGGCGGCGCCGGCAACAACCGTTGGGACAACATCCAGATCAATGCCGATGCGGTGCCCGCTCCGGGCAGCATCGCGCTCGTCGGTCTCGCCGGCCTCGTCGCCGGTCGTCGCCGCCGCAACTGAGTTCGTTGATTTTCGTGGGTCCGGGTCGCGTTGATCCGGTCTCAAGGTCAGCACGTTCTTGGCGGTTCGTTCGCTGACCATCGCCGCCCCGGGCATCCGCGCCCGGGGCGGATTGTTTTTTTGAAATCCGCAATTCCATTCTCGCGCTGCTTCTCGCTTCACACTCTTTGGCTCCAGACTTTCTTTGCAGCCGGAAGCTCACTTCTCTCTCTCTCTCTCTCTCTCTCTCTCTCTCTCTCTCTCTCTCTCAACGTCCTTGCGCGCTCTTGGCGCAAACTGCGCACCATCCTGACGCGACAACGCCCTCTCCTCCTCTAAATTCTGCCCGCGATCAACGAGCGCTTCGCGTGGAGCGCGTGCCATTCCGCGGCACACCGTTGATCGAACGTTTTTTACTGGAGGAAAGAGTCATGATGCGTACCGCTATCACCCTCGGTCTGTTCGCCGGCCTCGCCGCCGCCGCGCAGGGGTCGGTTGTCCTGGCCCACTACGGCTTCGACAACGGCTCCATGAGCGCCAACATCGGCTCCGGCAATGTCACCGCCACCGGAACGGCCTCGTTCTTCGGCGGAACCACGCTCGGCATGCCCGGCAGCAACTCGCCCCCGGGCAGCCCCTCCGGCCAGTCCGGCACGAACGCTGTCGCCATCGTCGGCACCAGCGGCGGCTCGCTGACCTTCTCGCTCAGCACCCTCAACTACACCAACATCATCTTCTCTTTCGCTTCCCAGCGCACCGCCACCGGCGGCGCGAACGCCTCCGTCGAGTATTCGCTCAACGGGTCCTCCTACACCAGCCTCGGCACAATCATCCCCGGCGCCTCCAGCCCGGGCTTCGCCGGCGCCTCGATCAACGTCGCCGACTACTTCTTCTCGTTCAACGCAGCCGGCGCCGCCAACAAGTCCAACGTCTTCTTCCGTATCAGCGTTCCCGGCGCCAGCTCCGCGAGCGGTAACCAGCGCTACGACAATCTCGTCGTCCAGGGCGATTCGGTCCCGACGCCGGGCACCTTCGCGCTCGCCGGCCTGGGCGGCCTCTTCGCCGCTCGTCGCCGTCGGGCTTAAGCACCTTTCAGAAGCTCCATCCGGAAGAGTGCCGAATCGCCTTGTGGGCGGATCGGCCCTTGGTCAACGGCGGAAACTTGTTGACCTCTCGCCCGCCCCGGCCCCACGGCCGGGGCGGTCATTTCTCAGCATCTCTCTTTTCGAACCCTCAACCCCCGCCATCGGTACAAGTTCCTGCATCCGGTGCTGCCGGACTTCCCGAACAGTTGGACGGGAACGGTCCGATATGCTCCGGTCAGCCCCGCGCGGCTCCGCGCGGTGAACATCCGGGAGGCTTCCGCCGATCGTTTGTGCACCGCAGGGCCGCCGCCCCTGGCGCGATGGTCGCGCTTGCGGGCAGGCGGGCCGGTCCGGGCTTCTCGGTCACCAGTGGGAGGTTGTGTGGATCTGAATTACGTTCGTCGTGCATCCCGGTCCGGCATCCTTCTCTGCGGCGCGATTCTCTTCGCAGCCGGAACCGTTCTCCCGGTTCTCCCCGCGACCGCCGCGGCACTCTCCGCCGATCAGACCAGCGCAGCCGAATGGTCACAAAGAGCCTGGCGCATCGCCAAGAGCGGCCGCTTTGACGACTTCATCAAGTACATCCACGATCTGCCCGCCGATCCCTCGCTCACGCCCGAAGAGCGGGCCCGCATCGAGGCTTCCGTCCGCACCCTGGACGAGAACTACGCCAAGCGCGATCAGAAGCGCACCGAACGCATCGCCGAAGTCAACAAGGAGTTCGACGAGCGGCTCGCAACTCTCGACACCAACCCCAAGATCGCCAAGGCAATGCGAAGCGCCCTCGAACTCTGGGTTCTCTCCACCGACAAGGCCTCCGTTCTGCAGGACCCCCGCGTCGTTGACCTGGTGAAAAAGGCCGACGAGGCCGCCCGCAAGGCAGAGCGCGACGGCGAGTGGCTCGCCTCCAGCGAGATGTTCAGCCTGCTCAACGCCCTGCTCGAGGAGAGCGGCCAGTACAAGCCCGACCTTGAACGCCAGACCCGCCGCCTCACCATGATCCGCATGTACACGCCCGAACGCCTCTGGGAACTCCGCAACGAGCGACTCAAGGCCGAAGGCGAAAAGCCCCTCCCGCCCTACAACCCCACCGGCGACAGCTTCCAGGACAAGCTCAAGGGCATCGACCAGGACATGGTCGTCCGCGCCATCGCCCGCGCCACCGATCACGTCGAGCAGGTTCCCTCTCGCCGTCTGCTCACCGGCGGCATCATCGCCATCGAGACCATGATCGCAACCGGCGATCTCCACCGGGCATTCCCGGGCCTGGACAACGAGACCGCCCGCGATGCCATGCTCACCGCGCTGCGCACCGAGCGTGAACGCCTCGCCGAAGTCAAGAAGAACGCCTTCGGCCGCGCTTCGGAGCCCGGCCCCGCCGAGATCGACGCTCTGCTCACCCGCGTCATCGCCATGAACGACCGCACCGTGAAGCTCCCCGCCGAAGCCATCCTGCACGAATTCGGCAACGGAGCCATCGATCAGCTCGACGAATTCAGCGCCATTATCTGGCCCGACGAGCTCAACCGCTTCAACCGCAACACCCAGGGCAAGTTCGTCGGCGTCGGCGTTCAGATCGAGCTCGACGATCAGTCCAACGTCCGCGTCGTCACCCCTCTCGAAGGAACGCCCGCATTCCGCGCCGGCATCCGCGCCGGCGATCTCATCAAGAAAATCAACGGCAAAAGCGCCTACGGCATGTCGATCGATCAGGTCGTCGACAACATCACCGGCCCCGACGGAACGCAGGTCACCCTGACCCTCGATCGCCCGATCGACGACGAAACCACCGCCCAGGCCGCCGCCGAACCCGCGGCCTCCAAGGCCGACGCCAAGGACGCCCCCAAGCCCGAAAGAAAGTACCAGGAGATGGAGCTCGCCGTCACGCGCCAGCTCATCAACGTCGTCTCTGTCAAAGGCTGGAAGCGCAGCGGCGCACGCGAAGACGACTGGAGCTGGTTCATCGACCCCGAGAACCACATCGGCTACGTCCGGCTCACGCAGTTCAGCGAAAAAACCGCCGAAGAACTCCGCCGCGCAGTCGCGCAGATGCAGAAGCAGGGCCTGAACGGCCTGATCATGGACCTCCGCTTCAACCCGGGCGGCTATCTCGACCAGGCCGTGCAGGTCGCCAATCTCTTTATCGACAACGGCGTCGTCGTCGCCATGCAGGGGCCGCACGGCCGGCCCGAAAGCCCCGAGATGGCCAAGTCCAACATCGCACGTCTCAAGACCACGCCCGTCATCGTCCTCATCAACGAAGGTTCCGCTTCCGCCAGCGAGATCGTGAGCGGCACGCTCCAGCACTACGGCGAAACCGGAGACATCAACGTCATGGTCCTCGGCCAGCGCAGCTTCGGCAAGGGCAGCGTCCAGAAGGTCTTCGGCCTTTCTGACGACGCCGCCATGAAGCTCACCATGCAGTACTACGCCATCCCCGACACCGCCGCTCCCGGCTACCGCATCATCCACCGCAAGCCCGGCGCGCACGAGTGGGGGATCACGCCCAATCTCGCCGTGGAAATGCTCCCCAAGCAAACCACCGAATCAATCCTGCTCCGCCGCAGCGCCGACGTCCTGCCCACCGAGGCCGACGCGAAGGCCAAAGCCCCGCGCCCCGATCCCGAGAAACTCCTGACCGACGGCCTCGACCTTCAGCTCGAGACCGCTGTCGAGATTCTCAAAGTCGGAACGCTCGGCCAAAAGCCCGGCTCCAGCATCCAGGTGCTCAAGGACCGCTAGCGCCGGCCGCCTCAGGGCTGACAACCAGGTAAAACCGTCCGATCTTCGCTTCGAAGTTCTCGGGCCACGGGCCGTCCAGCAGCGAACTCGCCGTCTCGCCCGGCCGGGCCGGGCCGCGCGATCGGAACGTAAAGGCTCCGTCCATCGTCCCCCAGGACGTCTGGATCGGGCAGTAGCTTTCGTATTGAAACGACTGCCCCGGCCCCAGGATCGGCTGCCGGCCCACCACGCCCTCCCCTTCAATCTCCCGGGTCCTCCCGACCGCGTCCACCACCGTCCATCGCCGCGACAGAAGCTGAATGATCCGCTCGCACGAGTTCGTGATCCGGATCCGATAGCCGAAAACAAACCGGCCCCCGGGTGCGTCCGAGTGCTCCGCCAGGAAGAATGGCTCCGCCCGGACCGACACCGCTCCGCCTCCAAACGGCGTTGCAACCTCCGACCCCCGCGCCTCCGTATTGCCTCCGGAACTCATCACCGAAACGGTAAGCCCTGCTCCTTTTGCCGGCTCGCCGACCTACCCTAACCCCGCAATGACTTCCCTTGCCTCGCCGTCTGGAACCAGCCCAGTGACCCCGTCCAAGACCACCCCCATGCCCACAAAGAACGGTCCCCGGGCCTCCGATGCCGTCCCGCCCGCCACAATGGTCCGCTGGCTGCGTGACATGTTCCTCATCCGCGAATTCGAGAACCGCACCGCCCAGGCCTACCAGCAGGCCAAGATCGGCGGCTTCTGCCACCTCTACACCGGCCAGGAAGCCACCGCGGTCGGCACCATCGCCGCCCTCAACCCCGACGACCCCATCGTCACCGCCTACCGCGACCACGGCCACGCCCTGGCCCGAGGCATGGACCCCGGCGCCTGCATGGCCGAGATGTTCGGCAAAGCCACCGGCTGCGCCAAGGGTAAGGGCGGTTCGATGCACATGTTCGACAAGCCCAACTGGCTCTTCGGCGGCCACGGCATCGTCGGAGCTCAGACCCCGCTCGGAACCGGCCTGGCCTTCGCCGCCAAGTACGAGCTCGAGGTCATGAAGCGCAGCGTCGACGGCGGCCAGGCCAAAAAGAAAGTCTCCCTCGCCTACCTCGGTGACGGCGCACTCAACCAGGGCGCTCTCCACGAGGCCATGAACCTCGCCGGCCTCTACGACATCCCGGTCATCTACATCGTCGAGAACAACGGCTACTCCATGGGCACCGCAATCGACCGCGGCACCACCATGGCCCACGACCTGCGCAAGAAGGCCGAGGCCTACGGCATCCGCGGCGAGATCATCGACGGCCTGGACATCATCGACCTTTACGACGCCTTCAAGCCGCTCGTCGACTGGTGCCGCGAAAACCAGAAGCCCGCCTTTGTCGACCTCAAGACCTACCGCTACCTCGGGCACTCCATGTCCGATCCGCAGAAGTACCGCACCAAGGAAGAAGTCGATCAGTACAAGGCCAAGGACTCGATCGACCGCCTGGCCGCGCACCTGATGGAAGATCGCAAGGGCCCCGACGGCAAGCCCATCCTCACCGAGCAGCAGTTCATCGAGCTGCAGACAGAGGTCAAGGCCGCCGTCAAGAACGCCATCGACTTCGCCGAAAACTCGCCCATCCCCGATGAGGCTGAGCTCTACACCGACGTCTTCGTCAATCCGCAGCCGAACCTGTCGCCCTCCTGCGAATACAAGCACGGCGCCAAGAACCCGCTGCTCTGATCGCGGTCCGCGGGCAACGTGCCCTCGCATCCGGCGGATCACTCAGGCGTCAGGCAATCCACAGGTTTTCCACAATCCCGGGTTTTCCCGAGGGTATTTTTTTCACCCCGGGAGGGCGTTTCATGAAGAATCGAAGCCTTCTTGGAAGGCTCTTCACCCGGCCCGATTCCGCCGTGTACGCTCATCAGTGCCGGCACGGACGCCGCATCCTGGTATGCCTGTCGCCACCGTCGCCAACCCGCGCCTGACCCCCGATCGCATCGCCCGGCGTGCAGTCAGCGATGTTCTTCGCGCCGTCGGCGCGATCTGCGACGATCGCGACACCTCTCCCAAGGCCGTCCACAACCTCAGGCGCTCCTGCCGCACCGCCGGCGCTGTGCTCGAACTGGTTGCGGACTGCGTCGACAGCCGCGCGGCCGCACGCCTCCAAAAACGCCTCCGCAAGATCCGCAAATGCGCCGGAGTCGTCCGCGACCTTGATGTCCACGCCGAACTCGCAAACCAGATTCTCGCCGGTACTCCCGAAGCCGAAGACATGCTCGAGGAGATTGAAAACCGGCGCCCCGCCGCGGCAGAACAGCTCATCGAACTGCTCGAAGAGATCAAGCCCTCCCGACTCAAGCGTCTGCGCTCCAGGCTCAAGCCCGCCGATGACCGGGACGATCGGCACGCCCGCAGTCGCATCGACCGTCGCACCGCGCGCTGGATCGAAAAGGCACGCGCAGTTCTTTTCCGCCCGCTCCCCGGCGAACACCAGCTCCACGCCCTGCGGATCGACCTGAAACGACTCCGCATCGCCCTCCGCACGCTCGAGTCGCTCGGAGTCCGCGCGACCCGCCGTCGCCAGGCCATCATCGCCGAGACCGCCCGTCATCTCGGTCGGTTCCACGATCTCTGCACGCTTCGCGAAGAGATCGAGACCACCCGACCCGTCAGCCCCGAGGGCCGCAAGCGCCTCCTCTCACGCATCCGATCCGAGGAAGCCGAATCGGTCGTTCACGCCCGCAACGCGCTGCGGAAACTCGTGTCGCGCTGATCTTCCATCGCGCTCCGGCGGGCCTTCAATCCACCTTTGGGATCTCCCCACAGCTCGCACAACCGTGCGACCGCCCCGTTTTCTCGGTCCATGCAAACGCCCCCCAGGCAATCACCCATGAATCCCCTCACCGCCCGGCGGATCATCGAACTGCTCCAGCTCGAGCCGCTCCCCGGCGAGGGCGGCTACTTTCGCGAGACTTTCCGCGCTCCCGGGCACATCCCGCCCGAAGCGCTCGATCCGCGCTACCACGCCGCCGGCAAACCGCGCCCCCGATGTCACAGCACCCAGATCTACTTTCTGCTGACGCTCCAGTCACCTTCCCTCATGCACCTCGTGCAGAGCGATGAGGTCTTCCATCACTACGCCGGCGATCCGGTCGAACAACTGCAGATCACGCCCGAAGGATCTCACGCCGTCCTCTCCATCGGTCCCGATCTGGAGCAGGGCGAACGTCCCCAGGCCATCGTTCCGCACAATGTCTGGCAGGGATGCCGCATCGCTCCCGGCAAAGCCCGTGCGGGCTGGGCGCTCCTGGGCTGCACCGTCGCTCCCGGCTTCGACTGGGCCGACTTCCGCCTCGGCTCCCGAGCCGAATTGCTCGCACTCTGCCCCGCGGCCGCCTCAATCCTCACCGCGCTCACACCGGAGCCCGCACCATGATCGGCATCCTCAGCGCCATGCCCCAGGAGGCCGGTCTGCTCGCCCGCGAACTCAAGCGCGAAGCCGAACACGTGCACGGCGGCCGCACCTACTGCACCGGCACGCTCGCCGGCAGGCGCGTGGTTGTCGTCTTCAGCCGCATCGGCAAAGTGGCCGCCGCCGCCACCGCGCAGCACCTCATCGATGTGCACCGCGTCCAGTCGATTGTCTTCTCCGGAGTAGCGGGGGCCCTCGATCCCACCCTCTCCGTCGGCGACATCATCGTCGGCCGCCGCCTCTGGCAGCACGACATGGACGCATCTCCGATCTTTCCCGCTCTTGAAGTGCCGCTCCTGGGAGTCAGCGCCTTCGCCGCCGACGCCCGGATCAGCGCCGCGCTCGAGGCCGCAGCGCACGAGTTTCTCAAGCACGATCTGCCCGTCGTGGTTCCCGGCGAAGCCGCCCGTTCGCTCGGCATCCGGCACCCGCGTGTGCACGCGGGTGACATCGCGAGCGGCGACCGCTTTGTTTCCTCCGGACCCGCACGCGATGCCGTCCGAAGCCTCGTTCCGTCGGCACTCTGCGTCGAGATGGAAGGGGCCGCCGTGGCACAGGTCTGCCACGAGCAGGGCATCCCGTTCGGAGTCGTCCGAACGATCTCCGATACCGCAGACGACAGCGCACCCATCGATTTCGCCCGTTTCATCGAATCGGCCGCGAGCCACTACGGTCTGGGAATACTCAACCGCTACCTGGCGGCCCGGGACTGAATCCGCGAAACTCCGTCGCTCCGCGAAACGGCGTGCTCACCGCCGCATCGAACCGGCTCGTCCTCCAGCAACACCAGCACAAGGGGAACTCATGCCGACGATCAAACGCACCGCGCAGGCCGAATGGAACGGATCGATCAAGGAAGGATCAGGCTCGCTCTCGGCGCCCGGCGGAGCGCTCAAGAACACGCCCTATTCATTTTCCAGCCGCTTCGAGAACGCCAACGGCACAAACCCGGAAGAACTCATCGCCGCCGCTCACGCCGGCTGCTTCACCATGGCCCTCTCTTTTATCATGTCCAACGCCGGCATCAAGCCGTCCAAGCTCGCGACCACCGCCACGCTCTCGATGGAGCAGGTCGATCAGGGGTGGCAGATCTCCGCGATCCATCTCGATGTTTCGGGGTACGTTCCCGGCATCGACGCCGCCAGATTTCAGCAGCTCGCCGCCGAGGCCAAGGCCAACTGCCCCGTCAGCAAAGTGCTCAACGCAAAGATCACAATGGACGCGAAGCTGACCTGATTCAATATGAGAAAAGGCTCACGCTTTCCGCGGTGATCATGAAGCGATCCGCAGGATTGCCGATCGGGCGCGTTCCCGATTCGCCGGATTCATCGATGCGGCGCTTGAAGTCGGTCAGCGCTTTGTGATAAGGTGAAGCCAGCCCGGGCCGTTTCCGCGTAACACGCGGCCCGGGCTTGTCACTTTTTGAGGAGAACAGACATGACGATTCGTTCCATCGCACTCGCGGGCGTCGCCGCGCTCGCATGCGCTCCCGCGCTCGCAACCACTTTCGCATACGACAACGGCGTCACGACCGTCGCCGTCGGCCCGCCGAGCTCCTTCCCGGTGAACCCCGTCACGGGCTGGGGCAACTACTTCATGTCCGATGTCGGCGGCACCAAAATCACCTCCGTGTCCTGCGCCTTCGGACCAAGCTTCAGCGTCACCACTCCGGTCACCATCTATCTCTTCGCCGACGCCGACAACGACTACAACCCGCTCAACGCCACGCTTCTCACCCAGGTCACCGCCAACCCCGTCCAGGTGGGCGGCTCGGTCTTCACAACCTTCGACATCCCCGACACCGTCGTCAACGGCGGGTTCTTCGTCCTCGCAACCGCCGTCACGGTCAAGGGCGTCGACAAGCCAGCCGCCGGCGATCTCACCGGGCGCACCGATCGCTCCTGGTATTTCTACAACCCCGCAACCAGCGGGATGAATGTCGCCAACCTGGGCGCCAACGCCCTGGCCAAGCGCGTCGATCAGGTCCTGCCCCTTCCCGGCGCGTGGCTGCTCCGCGCGGAAGGTCAAGCGGTTGTCCCGGCTCCCGGCGCCCTCATTCTGGCCGGCGCTTCGGGGCTGCTCGGCCTCCGTCGCCGCCGCTCCTGATCGCCGTCCAATCTCCGATGTTCCCGCGGCCGCCCTCACAGGCGGCCGTTTTGTTTGCGTCATGCAAGACCCCGACCGCATCGGTTGCCGGACGAAAATCACTCAGCTCTCCACCGATCCGGCCGATATTTCCCCACCGTGGGAAAACTCCGCCGCACATTCGAGAGTCGGTTCGATCATGTACTGCCCCGGCGCGCCTTTGTGCGCCGCCAGCTTTACCACGTCGCAATCAGCATTCTGCTCATCGCGATTTCTCTCTCCGTCGGCGCGGTCGGCTATCACTGGCTCGCCGAACTCGACTGGGTCGATTCGTACTACAACGCCGCCATGATCCTGACGGGCATGGGCCCCGCTTCGCCCCCAAAGAACAACGCCGCCAAGATCTTCGCCTCCGGCTACGCGCTGTTTTCCGCCGTGATCTTTCTCAGCGTTGCCTCGGTGCTCATCGCGCCCGGGCTGCACCGCATGCTGCACAAGCTCCACCGCGAAACCCCGCCTCCCGACAAAAAATGAACCGGCGTCCCTTGGGGAGACGCCGGTCATGTGCCGCATGCCATCCCCTCCAGAGGCTGGGTGGCATGCAGTGCGGGTGGGCGCTGGACGAAGAACCCCTCCAGACGCGGTAGCGCAAGGGCTCTCCCGAGCCTGCAGAGATTTTCCGGAATTTCTAGGCCCCCGTCCTCGTCCGATCGTTCAGGACCCGCATCTCGTCCAGAATGTCCTCCATCGGGATATCCGGGGGCAACGACGGGCGGTGCCGGTCGAGCTGGTACTGCATGTTCCCGCCCATGTGGCGGTTGAAATACCGCATGTTCCAGACCTGCACATTTCCCACCGAATCGCCGGCGATCAGCTTCCGCCCGTTGGGGCTCCACTGAAGACTGTTGACCTCCCAGTTCTGGAATCGGTCGATCGTGAGCATGCAGGGCTCGTTCGTGTGCGTCATGTCCCAGAGCTTGAGTGTCCCGTCGGTGCTCGTTGTGGCGAAGATCATCGGCTCGCGCAGGCGAACCGCAACGTCCGTCACCAGCCCGCCGTGCCCCTCAAACGCGCTGATCATCCGGCACGTCTTGACGTCCCACACTTCCGCGCGCTTGTTCCAGCTTGTCAGCACAAGCTTCTGCGAATCGGGAGTAAAGTCCATCGACCACGGTTGCGGCGATGAGCCCCCGGGCTTCATCGTGCCCACCTCACGGAGCGTCGGCCACTCGAACAGACGAAGCGCCTGCCCCCGATCGTTCGTAACGAGCAGCTTGCCGTCCGGACTGAACTGAGCGCTCAGCGCCTCGGAGTGGTCCGCCGTCGGTATCTTCTCCTTCTCCGTAAAAGACGGCACCGACAGCACGCGATGGCAGTTGTCCGCATAGGGCAGCACCACCACCGAATTGTCCGGCGAAAACGCGATCGACTTGGGCGAAAGCGCCATCGCTCCCTGCAGCAGCAGCGCCGGCTCGGGGTTCTCCGACCTGAGATCGAAGACCCGGGCGGCATGCTCTTCGCCCGCCGCCACCAGATACCGCGATCCCGCATCAAAGGCCAGAGCCCGGACCCGCCCCGAACCGCCCGAAAGCACACGCGACAGCTTCATCGTCTCCGCGTCGAACAGCCGGATCTTTCCCGAGCCATCTCCCGTCGCGATCCACTTGGAATCTGGGCTCCACGCCGCCACGGAGCGCCCGGTATGCCCCGAGAGCAGAACCACTCCGGGCGTGGGAGAAAAGTCCCACACTCGGATCGAATCGCCCACCGTCGCCCAGAGTTCATCGCCGTTGCCCACGATGGCGGCGCCGCTCGCCGTGTCCGGGCACGAAAACGACCGGATCTTCGCCTGATTTTTCCAGTCCCAGACGTTCATCGTCCACCAGCCGCCCGCGACGATCTTTTCGCCGTCGCTGGTAAAAACCAGCGACCGCACAGTTCCGTTGGGCGCATCAAGCACAGCGACGCACTCGTCCGAATCCGTGCTCCACACTCGCACCGTTCGGTCCAGGCCTCCCGTTGCAAAGGTGTGGGAATCCGGCGCAAAGGCGATCACGTGGGTCACACCCGTGTGCCCCCGGTACGTGCGCACCGGCTCCACCCGGCTTCCCCATTTCCAGAGCCGGACCGTCATGTCCCCGTGCGCCGAACCGAAGAACTTTCCATCGGGCGACCACGCGATCCGCGCGACCGGCGACTTGGTTTGCGCGATCGTCCGGCGCACGCCGAGCGTGCGAGGATCAAGCTCGAGGATTTGTCCATCACCCGTGCCCGCCAGCAGCGCGTTTCCGTCGGGGGAATACTCGAGCCCGCGGACCCCTTGCTCCCCGCTCTTGAAACTCGCCAGTGACTTCCCGTCCGCGACGTCAAAGAGCGCGATCGTCCCGTCCTCAAGCCCCGCCGCGAGTTCCGTCCCGGCCGGGTTGAGGGCCATAGCCCGGCAGATTGTCGCCGGGGCCGGGATCTCCCGCAGCAGCTTCCTGGACTTGGTTTCCCAGACCTTGAACCCCGGCTCTCCGTCCGCCTGGCTCACCACGATCGAGCCGTCCCGCGAGGCCGTCATTCCCCACGCCGGCTTGCTGTGCGCCTTCTGGGTGGACAGGCACGGTTCGTGCATGTACAGCTCCCAGAGCGCAAAGAACGTGTGCCGGGAATTCGGTTCTCGCAGGTGTGCCGGCCAGATAAGGTCTTCCGCCGCGAGCAGGTTGCCCGCGATGCCCAGCAGCCGCCCGCGCTCCACGTTTGCCCGGGCCAGCTGCACCGAGAGCGTCGCCGACGTCTCGTCCGCACGCTTCTTCTCGATCTCGGCCCGCTTGAGCGCCACCAGCGCGTCGTTCTTGGCCAGAATCTCGGTCGCCGCCAGCCGGGAAGCTCGAAACGCCTGGATCGCCGCGAAAACGCCCAGGCAGATCACGACCAGGAGAAAGAACGCCGCCGTCGAAACGATCCCCCGGTACCGTCGCAGCTGCTTGCGCAGCACGTACATCGCCGAGTCCCGCCGGGCCGAGATCGCCTGCCCCGACAGAAAGCGTGCGATGTCATCCCCAAGGTCGCTCGCCGACTGGTACCGGCGGGTCCGGTCCTTCTCGAGCGATTTGGAAACGATCATCTCCACGTCGCCGCGGAAATACCTGTTGATCGTGCTCAGTTTCGTCGGCTCTTCGTCGCGGATGATCCGCGCCGCCTCGGGCAGCGAGCGGCTGGTCAGGTCGTAGGGCAGCTTGCCCGTGAGAAGTTCGTAGAGAATGACGCCCACCGCGTACACGTCCGACCGCGTGTCGACGGCGGCAGGGTCGCCGCTCACCTGCTCGGGCGACATGTACGGCAACGTGCCGATCAGCGCCCCAACGGCCGTGTGCTCGCTGGTCAGCTGCAAATCGGAGTTGGTCGTGCGTGCCACGCCAAAGTCCAGAATCTTGGGCCGGCCCGATTCATCCACGAGGATGTTCGCCGGCTTGAGATCGCGGTGGATCACCCCGTTGCGGTGCGCGTGCTGCACCGCCTCGCAGATGCGCTCGATCAGCACCAGCTTTTCACGCGTGCCCAGGTTGTGCTTGTTGGCGTAGGCCAGCAGCGGCTCGCCCTTGACAAGCTCCATCGCGATGTACGGGTGCGTCAGCCCCTCGGACGTGTACGTCCCCGCCTCGTAGATCTGCGCGATCCCCGGGTGGTGCAGCCGGCCCAGCAGTTCGGCCTCGTGCTCAAAGCGGCGCAGGATCCGCTGTGCCGAGGCCGAGTTCGGATCGCCCAGCACCCGGCGCATCACCTTGAGCGCGACCGTGCGCCTTGGGCGATCCTGCTGCGCCACGTACACCACGCCCATGCCGCCGCTGCCCAGGACGCCAAGCACCCGGAAGTTCCCGACCTTCTTGTCGGTCGGCAGGAGCGGCTCGGCCTCCGAAAGCGCGCTGGCGCCAAGCTGCGTCAGCAGGCCCCGACCTGGCGCCGCCTTGGAGTCCAGAAACCCGCCCACGCCCGAATGATGCTGAAGCAGCGCGTCGACTTCCGCGCGCAGATCCGTATCGCCCTCGCACGCCCGGTCCAGGAAGCTGCCCCGTTCGGCCGAGGGAAGCTCGACTGCGCGAAGAAAGAGCTCTTCCAGGCGTTGACTCGGGGCCGTGCTCACCGCTTGGAGTCCGAAGCCTCATCCCCGTCCGACCCGGCGACCTGCTTCTTGAGCCACGCCCGGGCGAACGTCCAGTCGTTCTTCACGGTCGCGGGCGAGATCGACAGCGCCTCGGCCGTTTCCTCGATCGAAAGGCCCGCAAAGTACCTCAGCATCACCACGTCGTACTTCCGCCGGTCTTTGGTCTCGAGGCTCTTAAGCGCATCGTCCAATGCCAGCATCTCTTCCGCGGGAGGCTCGCTCTCGAGCGCGGGAGAGAGCTGCGCCATATCCATGTCGGCCCGCTGCAGCCCGCCGCCGTGCTTGATCCGGCCGCGGTGGCGTGCACGCTCCACCAGTATCCGGCGCATCGCGAGCGCCGCCGCCCCGAAGAAGTGCCCGCGCCCGTTCCAGCGCACCTCGTGATCGCCCAGAAGACGCAGATACGCCTCGTGCACCAGAGCCGTCGGCTGCAGGGTCATGCCCGCGCCCGCCTTGGGCTCCCGCGCCATCCGCACCTGCGCCAGCCGCCGGAGCTCTTCATAAACCAGCGGCAAGAGATCGCGAGCCGCCCGCGAATCGCCCCCCGCGGCGGCGACGAGCAGCTGCGTCACCTGCGCCGCGGCAGGCGAGGGCGGCGGTGTCGCGACGTCCGGTCCGGCGGAGCGATTGTCGGGGCGGGCTTTGTCGGACTTGGAATTCATATTTCTAGTTGAGTCCGGTAGCCGCCCGGGGGTCATACGACGCACGGGATAGGCCAGCCGTCCATCCAGTTTGCCCGTCGGGGCCCGAAAGTTCAAGCCCCAACCCAGCACTATCGACGTGATAGCGCTGCGGGCATCGCACGGCCCGAGAAAAGTCTAGCAGCCAAGGGAAAAAGCAATGAACCGCAAGATCGCAATAACCATGATGGTGCTCCTCGCCGGGTCCGCCATGGCCCAGTCCGTGAACATCGACCTCAACGGCTCGGGCAAGCCGGCCCCTTCCTCTCTCTACGGGGGCGTGGCGGGCCAGCCCGGCGTCTGGAATGCCGTCACCGCTACCAGCGGCGCCGGGGCGAGCGCCAACCTCGTGGGGCTCAACGGGGCCTCCTCGGGCCTGACCATCCTGGCCAAGACCAGCAACGGCAACACCAACGGCGACCTGGGCACCGGCGACTTCGGTTCGCTCATGGACGATTACGCGATGGGCTTTGATACCAACGGCATCGTGACCGTGGAGATCAACGGTCTCGACGAGGGCTTCTATCGCGCGTACGTCTACGCCGCTCTGACCCCTTCGGATCAGACTTACGTCGATGGCTTTGGTTTCACCAATTACCACACCTCGCAGCTTTACGGCGACATCGGCGGCAGCAGCATCGGCTCCGCCAGCACGAGCGGCCCGACCACCACCAACGTCTTCCAGCTCGGAAAGACGCACGCTATCTTCAACTTCAAGGTGGCGGCCGGTGCGCCCAAGCTCAAGATCAACTCGCAGTGCGCCTTCGTCAGTCTCGCCAAGTGCGCGTTCAACGGCCTTCAGCTTGTCAAGATCACGGGCAACCGCCTCTACGTGAACGATAACGCGTCGGGCGCGAACACCGGCCTCTCCTGGACGGATGCCTTCACCAGCCTGCAGGATGCGCTCGCCGTCGCCAAGGCTTCGGGCGGGCAGATCACCGAGATCTGGGTTGCGGAGGGAACCTACACCCCCGGAACCCAGCGGACGAGTTCCTTCAAGCTCGTCGAGGGCGTCAAGATGTACGGCGGCTTCCTCGGCAACGAGACCACACTGAACGAGCGGGTTCTCAGCGTCGCTCATCAGAGCCATCTCTCCGGCGCCATCGGCACCGGTCTGAGCAACGATAACTGTTATCACGTTGTCGATGCCTCGGGTGTCACCTACCAGACCGAAATCGACGGCTTTACCATCGCTTCCGGCTATGCAAACGGCGCGACCCCGAACGAAGCCGGTGCGGGCCTTTACGGCGCCGACTGTTCGCCCACCGTGCGCAACTGCACCTTCACGGCCAACTTCGCCCTGCACGGCGGCGGCGGTGTCTACATCGACACCCCGGCGGCCCTGATCGGTCCGCACTTTGAATCCTGCATGTTCTTCAACAACTCCGCCGATGCCGGAGCCGCCCTCCAGTACTGGGGCGGACCGGGCGGGTTCCTCGCCCCGGTCCTGAGCGTCAGCTCTTGCCGCTTCTTCCAGAACACCGCTTCGTCGTACGGCGGCGCGGTCCGCGCCTATGGCGACGCGTGGTTCTACAACACCGCGATGTGGGGCAACAGCGCCACGACCAGCGGCGGCGCGATCTATATCACGGGCACCGACGTCGACGTTTATCTCCGCAACTGCACCATCGCCAACAACTACAGCACCAACGGCACGGGCGGCGTCAACTCCGCCGCCGGGGCCGATATCGACATGCGGAACTCGATCGCCTACGGCAACACCGGACCCGCCCTCATGATCCCGACGGTGAAGCAGGTCAACGCGGGCGGCGGCGTCGCGAGCGTCACCTACTCGTGCGTCACCCCGGACTTCCTGAACCAGGTTATTACCGGTGTGGGCAACATCGGTTCGGCCCCCTCGTTCATCGATCAGTCGGGGTCCGACAACGTCTTTGGAAACATCGACGACGATTTCCGGCTCGCGGCGGACTCGCCCTGCATCGACGCGGGCAACAACGCCGACATCGCCAGCTTCACCATCGATCTGGCGGGCAACCCCCGCATCGTCAACGGTGATGCGATCGCCGGGGCGAAGGTCGATATGGGCGCGTTCGAGCGGCAGCTCGGCGCCTGCCCGTGCGATCTCAACCACGACGGACTCGTTGACGATTCTGACTTCAGCATCTTCGTCCTGGCCTACAACGCGCTCGATTGTGCCGACCCCTCCATGCCCGCCGGCTGCCCGGCCGACTTCAGCGAGGACGGCGTGGTGGACGACGGCGATTTCGTGATCTTCGTCGCGGCCTACAACGAGCTGCTCTGCCCGTAAGAGAATCCTTCAAGCCCGCCTCTGACCAAGTTCGGGCCTCTGACCAAAGAGAAGGTTGCGTGCGAGCCCGGGCGCGAAAGCGCCCGGGCTTTGCTTTCTGGAACACTGATTATCCGTTTACGCCTGTTCGACACGAGAAACCAGGGCGCTCAGAGAGACCGGGTCGGTCGATGGGTCCGGCACGGCCCGCACCCGGAGCGTGGTTCGTGTGCCGTCGGGCAGAGTGGCGGGCAGATCGATCGAAAAGTTCTGTTTTTCCGCCGCACCCTGGAGGCTCGCCTGCAGCAGCCGCCGGAAGTCCGCGCTGGAAATGAGCTGCAACCAGGATGCGACGGGCTGATCGGGCTTGGAAAAGCCGGCGAGTTCATTCAATCCGGACGACCAGAGGATCTGGCCCGAGTCGGCAATCCAGCTGACGGCGCTCTGGCCGCTGGCGATCAGAGCCCGCTGCATTCGAAACTCGCGGCTGGTCAGATGCGCGCCGCGCTGCTCGAGCGCGTTGCGCGCCGCGATCAGCACCGCCTCGGCCACCTTGCGCTTCTCGATTTCGGCCTGCGCCAGGCGGTGTGCCGCCGCAGCGCCGGGGAGCGCAAGAGCTTCGGGCAGGACGTGGATCAGCGCCGCGACCGTGGCGAGTGAAACGGCGGCCGTCATCAGCTTCATCAGGCCCAGAAATCTGTACGCGGGGTGATAGAACATCATCGCGTCGGTCAGGTGCGTGCATCCGCAGAAGAGAATAAAGGCGACGAAAAGCCACAGGATGCCGCGCAGCGCGATGTCGCGCCGTCTCAGGATGAACAGGATGAGTGAAAGCGGAATCGCGGCGTACGCGAAGAAGATCGCCAGGTCGGAGATGATGTGGAGCCAGCCCAGAGGCGGATCCCAGTTGCCGCACTCCCATCGCGCGGGGAAGTCGTCGGTATCGAAAAGCTTGCTGAAGAAGTTCCATCCCGGAACGGCAATGTCCGTGCTGTCCGCGAGCGTTCTGATCCATTGCATAAGACACACTCCGGAGGTCTGAGGGAACATTCTAATGAACGGTCAATCCCGAATTGCCGCTTGCAAAAGAGCCGGGAGCATGTCACCGGCTCTGCCGCGCAGACAGACGTCAACAACCTTCGAAGCTGCTGTCGCCTCGGCATTTATCTCGATCGCGCCCGCGCCGTTCTGGCGTGCCGCGTGAAGAAACACCGCCGCCGGATAAACGACCGCGCTCGTCCCGATCGAGAAGAAGAGATCGCACGATTGAACAGCGCGTGACGCGGCCAGGACGGCCGCTTCGGGCAGCATCTCGCCGAACCACACGACGTTGGGACGGAGCAGCGCGCCGGCGGCGTGCGGCGAGGGTGTCGGAAAGGTCGTCAGCGGCTCGGCACCCAGCTGGACCATTCGGCCCGTCTTTGTGCAGCGCCACTCGATGATGTTCCCGTGCAGTTCGACAACATTCCGGCTTCCGGCCCGCTGATGCAGCCGGTCCACATTCTGCGTCAGGAGAGTGAAGGACCTCCCAGCCGCGGTCATCCGCTTCTCGAGTTCCGCCAAAGCCAGGTGGCCGGGGTTGGGTTGGGCGTGCAGGCAGCCGAGCCTCCGCCAGTCGTACCACCGCGAGACACGATCGGGATCGTCCTCGAAGGCCTCGGGTGTGGCGAGGGTCTGAGGGTCAAACTCGGCCCAGAGCGCACGCATGTCGGCGGGCAAGTCCTGAGCGGACGCCGCCGTCCCGCCGCGGAACGTGCGCAGGCCCGATTCGGAAGAGATCCCGGCGCCCGTCAGCACGACGACCGAGCGGGCCTCGCGGAGCATCGCCGCGGCTTTGGGAAGCGATTCATCCACGCCCGATTGTTCGCTGCCTTACTTCTTCGCGGGCCGGTTCTTGAGCCGTATTACCAGCCGCAGCCCCGACCAGGTATCGTCGATCGCGCAGACCTTGTTGTCGACAAGATCGGTTGCGAGCGCCAGATCGCGGATCGCTGTTTCCGTGACATCTGTCGGGATGCCGCTCGCTTTCTTCGGCCAGGCCATCCACAGGCCCGCGGCGGGATCCATGCGCTGGCGCGCCGCTTCCAGCCTTGCGGAAAGCTCCTTCTGCGATCGGACAAAGACCACCAGCACGTTCAGAAGCGACTTGCCACGCGAAGCGGAGGAAAAGGTCACGCCCTCGGGCAGGCCTTCGAGGGTTTCGATGAACCCGGCGGGCTCGGACCAGAGGCCGACCGCGTGCCCGGGCTTGATTCCCAGCTTCTTTGCGAGCGGCGTTCCGGAATAGCCGGCCATACAGGTTTACTCAAACTTGCCGTGCGACTTGATCTGGAAATCCATCACGTCCGCAAGCTGCTTCGCGGACTTGTTCTGCAGCCCGCCCAGCCGCTTCACGAGCGACTTGGGATCATCGCTCGCGATGGCGGCGAGCTTGGCGAACTTGTGATCGAGAACTTCCTGCAGATCGATCTTGTCCGGACCCTGGTCGTTGCGGGCGTGGCCGCCGGGGTACATGACCAGTCCGCTGTCGAACGACTGTCCCTGATCGTCGGTGATGATCATCGAGGTGGGGATGCCGTCGGGGTACTTGCGGTCGTATTCCTCGCCGCCCCATTCGAAGCTCATCTTCTCCATGAGCTGGCGTGTGAGCGGGTCGTGCAGGCTCTTGGCGTCGAAGTCGTGGGGAAGGAGCATGACGTCCTTCCAGGTCACCTTCGCGTTCTTGCTCGCGGCCCGGTTCTCGAGCGCCTTGCGCAGCATTGTGCAGACGAGATAGAGCATCGAGTGATCGGCCGACTGGCGGGTCTTTGGATCGCGCTTGGCGGGGTCGCCGATGATGCCGAAGGCGGGTTCGTACGCCTTGACGACGATCTTGCCGATCGCATCGCCGGTCTGGTCTTCGAGCAGGTGCGGGTGGCGTGAGATCAGGTTGATCAGCCCCTGGAGAGCGCCGGCGCTCTGGTGCTCGTAGAGACCGAGCTTAAAGTGCATACCCATCACGGCGAAGTCTGATCCTGCCCGCCCGAGCACGAGATCGAACGGCGAGGCGTACGTCTTGGTGCCCCAGGCTTCCTTGGCGTCGGGAATGCCGGTGCCGCCGCTTGCGGTTTTCTTGAAGAGCTGTCCCGGCCCCTCGAAAAGACGGAAAATCGCCTCGGGGTTTCGGAAGATGTCGCGCGGTCCCAGGAAACCCGCCATGCTCCGCTTGACGCTGAGGATCGCCGCCTCGGTGCTGATCGCGGCCGAAGCGCCCTTGGAATCGCTCAACTGCTTGCCGGCGCGGATCGCCCGGAAGGGGATGTAGTGGGCGACCACCATGCCGATCGCGGATTCGATCTGTTCGGCGGTGGCGCCCATCATCGCGCCGAACGCGGCGGCGCTTCCGATCGCGCCGTGCACCACGTGATCGATCTTGTAGGACTTGAGCGAGAAGACCTCGGCGAGGCGTCCGCGGATCTCGTCGATCAGGATCATTCCCTTCAGAGCGAAGTTGCCGTCCTTGCCCCGAAGCTGAGCGGCGGCAAGGGCCACCGCGTAAAAGTCATTGTGCCCGAACTCGCCCGCGATGTGATTGAGTTCCGGGTTGAAGCCGAAGTTGGTGCCGTTGGAATCCCACTCGCGGACGGCCGCACCGTTGGCGACGATGGCCTTCTCGACCTGGACATCGGTGCGGGAGCCGAACGTCGGAACGCCCGTGCGGACTGTTCCCTTTGCCCACGGCACTCCGGCCAGCGAGCCCGAGCCTGAGGGGCCGGTCGCGTACTGATGGGCCTCTGCGCGGAGGATGGTGGGGGCGTTGGTCCCGAGCGCGAGCGCCGAGACGCCGCACAGGTTGGCGTCGGTGTGGAAGAGTTCGGTACGGTCGAGGACGGACTGATCGGGCTCGCCCTTCCTGCCGGGGGCATCGGACATGAAGTCGATGGCGTATTGCGCCAGGCCCAGTGCCTGGTTGGTATCGGCGGGGAGGTGGACGTGCGTCTCTTTGTTGATGTTCAGTTTGGACATGGAGCTGACTTCCGTTGTGAAATTTGCGGTGCCGCTAGGGTACGCGCGGCGGGCGGTCCGGGGCCCTTTTTGTGCCCGGTTTTGAGCCGAGGTCCTGCGGGGTCCGGCGCTGTGCGACGCGTATCCTGTAGCGGCAAAAGCGATCTAAAGTCCACGCACCAAGGAGCCAGTTGACATGTCGACCGCCAGCACGATTCCGGTGATCCTCTCCGCCAAACGCACGCCCATCGGCAAGTTCTTTGGCGGGCTGTCGAAGGTTCCTTCGCCCGTGCTCGGGTCGTACGCACTGAAGGCGGCGCTCGATGCGGTCCCCGGCGCTGCCGCGGCGCTCGATGAGGTGATCATGGGCTGCGTGCTGCAGGCGGGGCTGGGGCAGAATCCGGCCCGTCAGGCGGCCCTGAAGGCGGGCCTTCCGGAGACGATGAGCGCACAGACCATCAACAAGGTCTGCGGCAGCGGCCTGCAGGCGGTGATGCTCGCGGCGCAGTCGATCAAGGCGGGCGACAATCAGCTTGTCGGCGCGGGCGGCTTTGAGAACATGACGGCGGCGCCGCACTTTGCGCGCGTGCGCGAGGGCGTCAAGTACGGCCCGGCTCAGATGGAAGACCACATGGCGTACGACGGCCTGCGCTGCGCGTTCGAGGCGTGCGCGATGGGCAACAGCGCCGATCACATCGCGAAGAAGTTTGAGATCGTCCGCGCCGATCAGGACAGGTTTGCGGTGCAGAGCCACCAGCGGGCGGCCGAGGCGACGAAGCAGGGCTGGTTCAAGAACGAGATCGTGGCGCTGACCGGCGAACAGTGCATGGATAAGAAGTCGCCGGGCGTGAGCGCGGACGAGGGCATCCGCGCGGATACGAGCATCGACGGCGTTGCCAAGCTGCGGCCGGCCTTCGACAAGGACGGGACCGTGACGGCGGCGAACGCGAGCCAGATTTCCGACGGCGGCGCGGCGTTGGTCGTCGCGAGCCTCGCCAAGGCCGAGCAGCTCGGGATCAAGCCGATCGCCAAGATCATCGCCTACCACACGAGCGGCGTTGCGCCCAAGGACATCTTCGCCGCCCCGATCGAGGGGATCAAAGGTGCGCTTGCCAAGGCCAAGCTGAGCGCGAAGGACATTGATCTGTTCGAGATCAACGAGGCGTTTGCCGCCCAGGTGCTGTGCAATGTGAAGGGGCTCAAGGCGGCGGGGCATGAGATTCCCGAGAGCAAGCTCAACATCGCGGGAGGCGGCGTCGCGCTCGGGCACCCGATTGGCGCGAGCGGGGCTCGGGTTTTGACGACGCTGATCCATCAGCTTCATCGCACGGGCGGGAAGCGCGGCGTGGCGGCGCTGTGCCTGGGTGGTGGGAATAGTGTGGCGATGGTGGTGGAGGTGTGACCGAACAGAGCGGTTCCAAGTTTGTACTGCTTGGGAACAGTTCTTCCAAAGTCGCAACTCCGTTGACCGAAATTGTGGAACTGCTAAAAAGATACGGGCAGTACGAAATTCGGCACAAATCGGCTGAGTTACGGATCCGGCGGCCAGAGGAAAGCGCGAAGTCGCTTTCAACGGAGTCTTTCGGCACCGTTTTTGATTCTGCATCGAGCGTTAGTCAAACGCTGCGATTGTCAGCTGTTGTTGAGCGATATAAACATGCACGGGAGTACTCAGATCCTCATCGGACGCAAGGGCTACTGGCCAGTTTGGCCGAAATCAAAGAGATATTTCCAAACGATGTGGCGTTGCAGTCGCCGACGACACGGGCCTGGGAACTTGTCGGGCGAGTAATTTTTCGAGCTCATCCGGATGAGTTGTTCGCTGTAATGGACGAGTGTGTGTTGCCGGTGTTCAAGCGGTGGTTCCCAAATGGCAAGGTACTGGCCTTTGCTCACAACCCAAAATACGAAGTCCGATTTTCGCTCTTGCGGGCGTTGCGTGTGGCTAGTCAGTTTCACGTGTCATCTTTTATGCCGGACGTGCCAACGAGTTTGGCCTCTTGGCAAATGACAGGCAATGGTTCGTTGTTCGAACTCATTTTGGATTGGGCGTCACTGCTGACGTTTCCCAAGATTGCGTCAGTTAATTTTGGCCAATTCGGCATTTGTTTCGTGTTTGTGAACAACGACGGAATTGCTGAGTATTCACCGCCAAATTTCCCGCTGTCGCTCTTGGAACACAAGTGGTCGCACGCTCAATTTGGACGGCCTCGTGCCGGGATGGAAGTAGGGGATAAGTCGATAAAGCTTCCTGTCACAACTTACCTCGATCGTCATTGCTGGACTCAAGACGTGGGCGGGTTTTCTGTGCTTCTTGAATGGATTGCTGAACGTGCAACTGCATTGCTGCGAGCAGTCTCTGACGTCACTAATTATGTGCCGCCAGACGCGGGCGGACACCCGATTGATTGGAGTTGGCCGCAAGAGCAGTTATGGACCATCGATCGAATCATTCGTCGAACTGTGCAAGTTCAATCCGCAGAGGCGCCGTTTGTCAATCAGACCGCCGTTTTTGAAATTGCCGATTGTTGGAGTGAGTTGCGTGGCAGATGGACAAAGGAAAAGGTTGTCAACAGCTTTAAGCGGCTATTCGCGCCCAGCGCACCTGCTGACTATTTAAACCAGTGCTTTGGTACAATTCCTGAACCGTGGAAATCTCGCTTCATCGCGGAAACGAGTCGCGTGTACAGCGGCACCAAGGAATCCGTCATTCATTCTGTGTGGGCCAAATCAAAATTTCGGGATAACGGAATCGATTTGGCTGAAAGAGCCGGCGAATCACAAATCGAAACATGGGATGAATTTATACCGAACCTGTTTCGGGCTCTTCGAAATACGCATCACGGGTACACCCCGCAACACGATCAGGAAAGCGTTCGTCGCCGTTTGCTGCTCTCCGACGGAGATTTTGGATGGGAGTTCACCTATTTGCCAGCCATTTGGTTGCTGGCGTTCTTGGGAGATCCGCGAGTGTTTATCGGGTGGCCCAAGGACGCTGATGGGTTTTGAACCCGTGGTGGAAGATTCTTATAAAGGTGGGTGCATGACATCTTGTGACGGAAGCGGCGCCGATCGCCCCGCACGCAACGCCCGCGCTCGATCGGTCATGAACTCCCACTGCATCGCCGGCCCGGGATCGGCCTTGTTCTGCTGGATGTGATAATGGCCGAGGATGCCGCGATAGTTCTTGAGCGTTTCGTCGGGCAGTTTGTGGGTGATGAGGTTGCCTTCGGCGTCGGTGGGATAGGTCAGTTCGATGCGGGGAAGGACGGCGTTCAATGCCGCGGCGAGGCGTGACAAAGACTCGTACTGTTCGGGAGTGAAGTCGTACATCTCGAGCGTTTCACCCTGGATTTCGCCGGTGATGGGGTCGTTTTCCATGGGGCGGCCGACGAAGGTTCTGGTGCGGACGCCTCCGTCGCCTTCGGATGAGGGGATGGTGATATAGGTGTGGCCGTCGGCGTCTTTGGCGTACCACTTTGAGAGAGGGCTTGGTGTATTTGGTTTGTACGCGCCGATGTTGGCCATTTCGACGCCGACGGAGCGGGTGTTGGAAGTCGTCGCGTGCCAGGCGCGTTCTTTGACATCGAGCGTCTGGTAGATCGTGCCGTCGATGTCGATCATGAAATGGATAGAAAGACGGCGCTGGTCGTGGAGCGTGCGGAAGCAGGCGCGGCTGGTGCCGCTGACGTCGTAGTGGATGACGAATTGATCGACGACTTCGCGGAGCTGATCGAGCGTCCAGCCGCCGCCTCGGACCTGTTCGATTTCATCGTCGGGCAAGCCGGCGGTGCGTGCGTCGTAGCGGTTTGGCGCGGGCATCGACTGGCTTGTCTTGTCCCAGCCGGCGTCGGCGATGGGGACGAAGCGGCGTTCGATGCGATAGGCGTCGTAGCCGCCGGGATCGGTCCAGAGAACAACGGGAGCACCGGTGTGGAAGTAGCGGCCCGCGACGACGATTTCGTCCCCTTTGCGGGGGAGCTCCGAGCCGAAGCGAGGAGATGAAGAACAGGCGGGGAGGAGGAAAAGGGCCAAAATTCCAAAGGGCCAAAGAGCCAAATGGAGAGAGGCGGTGATGGGGCGAGGGAGGGGCATGGGGGCAATTTAACTCGAACTGGATCGGGCGGAGGGCGAGATCGCCGAATCGGGATGAAAAGTGGCGGCGTTGAACTATGCGGGTTGTCCTGGAGGCTGCGTGCGAGGCGGGAGGGTGTTCATGCGTGTTGTCTGTGGTTTGGGGCGCTCTGCGGTGGTGTAGCGGGCGATTTGGATGAGAAGTCTTGCGGCCTGGAAGATTGTTTGACGCGTGGTTGGACCAGGCCGGGTGGCGGGCTGCGGATTGGGGACGGCGGGCTCGGCGGCCGCGGCGTTGCATTCGTCCGCGGCGCGGTTGATGGCGCGGACGATGTTGGGCAACGCGGCGGCGATCAGGAGGCGGGCACGGGCGAGGAGCATTTTTTCGTGCGACTCGATCGCCGCCAGGGCTTGGGGTGTGTCGAGGATTTCGCGCAGGGAAGAGGTTGAGAGCTGGAAGGCCGCGGCAACCTCGGTGAGCGATTTCGAGGGATCCATGAGCGCGAGGATGATTTGGGGGAATCGATCGGGCATGTGCGGGTCTCCGTGAGGACGGGGAAGCGGTCCTCTTAAGATGGGCGAAGGAACGCGTTACGGCGCAGAGATACGTCGTTCGTGCGTGGCTGCATGTGAGCTAAGTGCTTGGCGGAGAGGGGATAAGAAAATTCTGAATTGGGGGGCGGAAGGGGTACGGGTCGGAGCGCGATTGGGCGCACAGCAGCGCTTGTGTGCGCGCAAAGGCGCTTTTTCAAATCGCTGAATGGCCGAGTCGCCAATGAGCCAGAGGGCCGAATTCGGGGCGGGGCGGCGGTTTGACACAGGTGCCGCTCTTTGGCTTCGGAAGTGTGGTAGCGTCTGGTTGAGCGCGGAGTGACTGATGAGCGAGCGGAAGCAAATCGTGTATCTGGCGCGGCACGGAGCGACGGCCTGGAGCGTGTCCGGGCAGCACACCGGAAAAACGGATCTGCCGCTCTTGCCCGAGGGGGAGGCGGCGGCGAAGGAGTTGGGAGAGCGGTTGCGCGGGATCAAGCCGGCGGCGGTCTTTACCAGTCCGCTGCTGCGGGCGAAAAGAACGTGTGAATTCGCGGGATTTGGAGGGGGAGCGGTGGTCGATCCCGACCTTGTCGAGTGGGATTACGGGAGTTATGAGGGCAGGACGAGCGCGGAGATCAGGCGTGAGCGGCCGGATTGGGATTTGTTTCGTGATGGCGGGCCCGCGGGTGAGTCGGTGGCGCAGGTTGCCGCGCGGGCGGATCGGTTTGTGGCTCGGGCGCGGGCGGTTGGGGGCGATGTGCTGGCGTTTTCCAGCGGGCACATTCTGCGGATGATCGCGGCGAGGTGGCTGGGGAAAACGGAAATGGCGGCGTGCCTCACGTTGAGCACGGCGAGCGTCAGTGCGCTTGGGTATGAGCACGAGCGGCCGGTGATCCGGCTTTGGAATTGGGTGGGAAAGGTGGAGGGATGAGCGGGAGGCTTTGTTCTTTTTACGGGGCTCGGGGGCGAATTGTTGGGAAATTGCTGCCGCCGGGCCTTCCCGGTCACTGAAACGGGCGTGCGGCATCAGAGGTCCACAGGGCGATCCGACGCTTTTGGCCGGGAATGAGTACACTGGCGCAGCGGCGGCGGGGCGCACGGAGGTGACCCATGAAGGCGACGGCGAAACTGCACGACCTTGGCCAGAGTCTCTGGCTTGACAACATCACGCGCGATCTGCTCAAGAGCGGAACGCTCAAGAAGTACATCGACGAGCTCTCGGTGACCGGGCTGACCTCGAACCCGACGATCTTCGAGCACGCGTTCAAGAACAGCACGCTCTATGACGACTCGATCCGCAAGAAGGCGGGGAGCGCTGTCGAGCCATTGTTCTTTGATCTTGCGATCGAGGACCTGACGGCGGCGGCGGACCTTTTCAAGCAGGTGTACGACCGGACCAACGGGCTGGACGGCTGGGTCTCGCTCGAGGTTTCTCCGACGCTGGCGAACGACACGAAGAACACGATTGCGGCGGCGAAGATGCTCTGGGCGAAGGCCGCGCGGCCGAACCTGTACATAAAGATTCCGGGCACGCCCGAGGGGCTGCCGGCGATTGAGGAGGCGATTTTCTCCGGCGTGCCGGTGAACGTGACGCTGCTCTTCTCGCGGGAGCAGTACCTTGCGGCGGCCGATGCGTACCTCAAGGGCGTCGAGCGCCGGATCAAGGCCGGGCTGAACCCGCATGTTTCTTCGGTTGCGTCGGTGTTCATCAGCCGGTGGGACGGCGCGGTTGCCGGGAAGGTGCCGGCGGAGCTCACGAACAAACTCGGGCTTGCGATCGGGAAGCGGATTTACAAGTCGTACTGCGAGTACCTGGCCTCGGCCCGGGTGCGGCGGGTGTGCAACTACGGGGCGATTCCTCAGCGACTCCTTTGGGCCAGCACGGGTACGAAGGACCCCAAGGCCTCGGACACGCTGTACATCGGCGGTCTGGCTTCGCCGTTCACGGTGAACACGATGCCCGAAGCGACACTCAAGGCCATGGCGGACCATGGCGAGGTGGGGGGGCTGTTGCCTGCCGACGGGGGCGACTGCGAGCAGGTGCTGGCGGCGTTTACAAAGGCCGGCATCGACCTCAACGCGCTGGCGGCGAAGCTGCAAGTGGATGGGGCGGCGTCGTTTGTCAAGAGCTGGGAGAGCCTGATCGCGGGGCTGGGCGCGAAAGTCGGCGGGAAGCCGGTTTCGGTGTAATGCGAGCGGCCTTGCCGCGGAGGGAATGACATTGGCAGAGGCATCGCTGACTGGGCGGCCGGCGTGGAAGGCACTCGAAGCGCACTACGCGAAGTTGAAAGGATTGCACCTGCGCGAGCTGTTTGCGCAGGATGCGGGGCGTGGGGAGCGATTGACGCTGGAAGCGGCGGGGCTCTTTCTTGATTACTCGAAGAACCGGGTGACGGACGAGACGCTGAAGCTGCTTGTGGGGCTTGCGGAAGAGTGCGGGCTGAAGGCGAAGATCGACGCGATGTTCCGCGGCGATCGCATCAACGTCACGGAGAACCGGGCGGTGCTTCATACGGCGCTGCGGGCTCCCAAGGGCGCGAAGGTGATGCTCGACGGCGTGAACGTCGTGGACGAGGTGCACGCGGTCCTGGGAAAGATGGCGACGTTTTGTGCGAAGGTGCGGAGCGGGGAATGGAAGGGGCACACGGGCAGGCCGATCCGCAACGTGGTGAACGTGGGCATAGGCGGCTCGGACCTTGGGCCGGTGATGGCGTACGAGGCGCTCCGGGAGTACAGCCGGCGCGAGATGACGTTCCGGTTCGTGTCCAACGTGGATGGGATCGACTTTGTGGAGGCGACGCGGGACCTTGATCCGGCGGAGACGCTTTTCATTATTTCGTCGAAGACTTTCACAACGCTCGAGACGATGACCAACGCCGAGAGCGCCCGCGAGTGGGCGCTCAAGGGATTGGGCGGCGACAAGAAGGCTGTCGCCCGGCACTTTGTCGCCGTCTCGACGAATGCGGAGAAGGTTTCGGAGTTCGGCATCGACACCGCGAACATGTTCGGGTTCTGGGACTGGGTGGGCGGGCGGTACTCGATGGACTCGGCGATCGGGCTTTCGACGATGCTGGCGATCGGCCCGGAGAAGTTCGGGGAGATGCTCGCGGGCTTTCACGAGATGGATGAGCACTTCCGCACGGCGCCGCCGGCTTCGAACATGCCGGTGCTGATGGGGCTGCTCAGCGTCTGGTACGGCAATTTCTTCGGTGCGGCGACGACGGCGGTCTTGCCCTACGAGCAGTACCTGAAGCGGTTCCCGGCGTATTTGCAGCAGCTGACGATGGAGAGTAACGGCAAGCACGTGACGCTCGATGGCGCCGAGATTGCTTACCAGACGTCGGCGATCTACTGGGGAGAGCCGGGGACAAACGGGCAGCACTCGTTCTATCAGCTCATCCACCAGGGCACGAAACTCATCCCGTGCGACTTTGTGATGTTCAACAAGGCGCTCACGCCGCTCGGGAGGCATCACGACATCCTGATCGCCAATGTGCTGGCGCAGGCCGAGGCGCTGGCGTTCGGCAAGACCGCGGACGAGGTGCGCAAGGAAGGCACGAAGGAGGCGCTGGTGGCGCACCGCGTCTTCCACGGCAACCGTCCGTCGAACATGATCGTGGCGGAGAAGCTCGATCCAAGGACGCTTGGAAGACTGGTGGCGCTGTACGAGCACAGCGTGTTTACGCAGGGCGCGATCTGGGACATCGATTCGTTTGACCAGTGGGGTGTGGAGCTGGGCAAGGCGCTCGCGCAGCGGATCATTCCGGAGCTGGAGGGGGCGGGCGAACCCAGGCTGGGGCATGACAGCTCGACGAACAACTTGATTCGGAGATATCGGGGGAGAAGGCGGTAGGGAGTGGGAATCCGGCACGAGGCGCCGGGCAGTGGGGATTTGGTATTCGGGATTGTGTGACGGGCGGGGCATTTGTGGTGTGTGCGGGCTGGTTTGAGCATTGATTGCTGGACTTCTCTTAAAGGGATACGCATGGAACTGGGCATGATCGGTCTTGGGCGGATGGGGGCGAACATGGTGCGTCGGCTGCTGCGCGGCGGGCACAAGTGCGTGGTCTTTGACATGTTCCCCAAGGCGGTGGATGACCTGGTTCAGGAGAAGGCGGTGGGCGCCAAGTCGATCGGGGAGATGGTGAAGGCGATGAGCAAGCCCCGGGCTGTCTGGCTGATGGTGCCGGCGGCGGTGGTGGACAAGACGATTGCGGACATCGTGCCGCACCTTGAGAAGGGCGACATACTCATCGACGGGGGCAATTCGTATTACGTGGACGACATCCGGCGTGCGAAAGAGCTGGCGCAGAAAGGGATTCACTATGTGGATGTCGGGACGAGCGGCGGCGTGTGGGGGCTTGAGCGCGGCTACTGCATGATGATCGGGGGCGAGAAGGAGGTCGTGCAGCGGCTCGATCCGATCTTCAACACGCTCGCGCCGGGCAAGGGCGAGATTCCCGAGACGCCGGGACGGGAAGGATCCAAGGGAACGGCGGAGCGGGGCTATCTGCACTGCGGGCCCAACGGCGCGGGGCACTTTGTGAAGATGGTGCACAACGGGATCGAGTACGGCCTGATGGCGGCGTACGCGGAAGGGTTCGGGATTCTCAAGGCCGCCAACATTGGCAAGCAGAAGCACGAGGTGGATGCGGAGACGACGCCGCTGCGCGACCCGGAGCATTACCAGTACGACATCAATATCGGCGACGTGGCGGAGGTCTGGCGGCGGGGGAGCGTAATCGCCTCGTGGCTGCTGGATCTGACTTCGCAGGCTCTGGCGAAGGACCCGCAGCTTGCGAAGTTTGCGGGGAGGGTGTCGGATTCGGGTGAAGGGCGGTGGACGATCAAGGCCGCGATCGACGAGGCGGTGCCGGCGCCGGTGCTTTCGGCGGCGCTGTACGAACGGTTCAGTTCACGCGGCGAGGCGGACTATCAGAACAAGATCCTGTCGGCGATGCGGTTCTACTTCGGCGGGCACGTCGAGAAGGGTGCGCACTAGGCACAGGCACAAAGACGCAGAGGGCACAGAGAGCTCCGAGACAACCGGAGGCGGAGTCGGACTGGGCGGGGTCGGGCTTTCGTATTTTCTCTGAGAGTTCGGTGTTGAGAGTGGATTTGCCGCCCGGCCGGTGCGGGTGAGGAAGGGACAAGCGATGGAAGCGGTGCGGTCGGATGCTCTGGTGTTCTTTGGCGCGACGGGGGACCTGGCGCACAAGAAGATTTTCCCGGCGCTGCAGGCGATGCTCAAGCGTGGGAACCTGAACGTGCCGGTGATCGGGGTGGCGAAGGCGGGCTGGAAGCTCGACGACCTCAAGAACCGCGCGAAGGACAGCCTGCAGCAGCACGGGGGCCTGGATCCGGCGGCATTCGACAAGCTGTGCGGCCTGCTCCGGTACGTGGACGGCGACTACAACAACCCGGCGACGTTTGCGGCGCTGCACAAGGAGCTCGGGGGGGCGCAGAGGCCCGCTCATTACCTGGCGATCCCGCCGGTGCTGTTCGGCACGGTCGTTCAGAACCTGGCGAAGTCGGGGTGCACGAGCGGGGCGAGGGTGATCGTCGAAAAGCCCTTCGGAAGGGACCTCAAGTCGGCCAAAGAGCTCAACCGGATCCTGCACGCGACGTTCCCCGAGGAATCGATCTTCCGCATCGATCACTACCTGGGCAAAACGCCGGTGCACAACATGATGTTCTTCCGGTTCACGAACATGTACCTGCAGCCGTTCTTCGACCGCGAGCATGTCGAGAGCGTGCAGCTGACCATGGCGGAGAATTTCGGCGTGCAGGGGCGGGGCGGGTTTTACGACGCCACGGGCGCGGTCCGCGACGTGATGCAGAACCACCTTTTTCAGATCATCGCGAACCTTGCGATGGAGGCGCCGGCGCGGCTGGACGCGGAATCGGTGCGCGATGAGAAGGTCAAGGTTCTCAAGGCGATTCCGGCGATCGGTCCGGCCGACCTGGTGCGGGGGCAGTTCAGCGGATATCTGAAGGAGGCGGGCGTCGCGCCCGGATCGACGACGGAGACTTTCGGCGCGATGAGGCTCCGGATCGATTCGTGGCGCTGGCAGGGAGTTCCGTTTTATCTTCGGGCCGGGAAGAATCTGCCGGTGACGTGCACCGAGTTTGTGATACGGCTGCGGAAGCCTCCCACGATCTTCCCGGATATACCGATCTACGGAAACACGCTGCGGTTCCGGATCAGCCCGGATGTGGGCGTCGGGTACGGGACGAACATTCTTGAGCCCGGCAGCGAGAAGCAGAGCCAGCTCGCGGAGATCATGGCGAGCAAGCACCCCGACGCGAAGGAGATGGATGCGTACGAGCGGCTGCTCGGCGACGCGATGCGCGGGGATGCGACGCTGTTTGCGCGTGAGGATTACGTGGAAGAAGCGTGGCGGATTGTGGATCCGGTGCTTGCCTCGCCGCCCACGGTGCAGGTTTATGAGCCGGGGACGTGGGGCCCGGCGGAGGCAATGAAGCAGTTCGGACCTCCGGGCGGCTGGCACGCTTCGGTGGTGGAGTCCAAGTGATGCGAGTGGGGATCGCGACGGATCACGGCGGTTTCGGGCTCAAGCAGGAACTGGTCGGGCTGCTGAGAGCGGCGGGGCACGAAGTTGTGGACTTTGGCGCGAGTTCGCTTGTGCCTGCTGATGACTACCCGGATTATGTCGTGCCGATGGCGCGGGCCGTGGCCGAGGGGCGGGTGGAGCGAGGGATCGCGATCTGCGGGAGCGGTGTGGGGGCTTCGCTGGCGGCGAACCGGATCGAGGGGGTGCGAGCGGCGCTGATCCACGATCACTTCTCGGCGCGCCAGGGTGTGGAAGACGATCACATGAATGTGATCTGCATGGGCGGGCGCACGGTGGGGCCGTCGGTTGCGTGGGATCTCGTCCAGACTTTTCTCGCGGCGTCATACAGCGGCGAGGAGCGGCATCTCAGAAGACTCAAGAAGGTTGCGTCGATCGGGCGCTGACGCGGAGGACGACATGAATCAGGATCTTGACCTGCTTGCGATCAATACGATCCGCACGCTTTCGATCGATGCCGTGCAGAAGGCCAAGTCGGGCCATCCGGGAACGCCGATGGCGCTGGCGCCGCTGGTTTACACGCTGTGGAACCGGGTCATGAACTTTGACCCGAAGAACCCCATCTGGCCGAATCGGGACCGGTTCGTCCTCTCCAACGGGCACGCGTCGATGCTGCTCTGGTCTGTGCTGTACCTGTCGGGCGTGCGCGCGGTGAACCGGCAGTACGAGACGGTCGGCGAGCCGTCGGTGACGCTCGAGGACATCAAGCATTTCCGGCAGATCGGAAGCAAGGCGCCCGGGCACCCGGAATACAGGCTCGTTTCGGGCGTGGAAACGACGACGGGCCCGCTGGGCCAGGGCGTGGCCACCAGCGTGGGCATGGCGATCGCGCAGAAGTGGCTGGCGGAGCGGTACAACAAGCCCGGATTCCAGGTGTTTGACTATCGGATCTATGCGGTCTGCGGGGACGGATGCCTGATGGAGGGCGTGGCGTCGGAAGCCGCCTCGCTGGCCGGACACCTCAAACTCGACAACCTGTGCTGGATCTACGACAACAACCACATCACGATCGAGGGTAAAACGGACATCACGTTTACCGAGGACGTGAGCGCGCGGTTCCGGGCTTATGACTGGAACGTGCTCGAGGTGCGTGATGCCAACGACACAGGCGCGATCGAAAAGGCGATCGCGCAGGCGAAGGCCGCGAAAGGGCGGCCGACGCTGATCGTGCTTGACAGCCACATCGGCTGGGGCTCGCCCCACAAGCAGGACACTTCGGAGGCTCACGGAGAGCCGCTCGGTGAAGAGGAAGTCCGCCTGACGAAAAAGGCGTACGGGTGGCCGGAGGATGCGCAGTTTTACGTGCCGCCGGGAGTGATGGAACGCTTCAACGCGGGGATTGGAGCGAGGGGCGCCGCCGGGCGGGCCGCGTGGGACGCCATGTTCGCCAGATACCGTGGCGAGTATCCGGGGCTGGCGGCTGAGATCGATGCGATGCAGAAGCGGGAGCTTCCGGCGGGATGGGATAAGGACCTGCCGGTGTTTGCGGCCGATCCCAAGGGGGTGGCGGGTCGGGACGCATCGGGCAAGGTGCTCAATGTGCTGGCCAAGAACGTGCCGTGGCTGCTTGGTGGTTCGGCGGACCTGGGCCCTTCGAACAAGACGACGCTCAAGTTTGAGGGGGCGGGGGATCTCGAGCCGGGGAGCTACGGCGGGAAGAACATGCACTTTGGCATTCGAGAGCACTCGATGGCCGCCGTGATGAACGGGATGGCGCTGACCAAGCTGCGGGCGTTTGGGGCGACGTTTTTCATCTTCAGCGATTACCTGAGGCCGGCGATGCGGCTTTCGGCGCTGATGGAGATCCCGACCATCTTCGTGTTCACGCATGATTCGCTTGGCGACGGGGAGGACGGGCCGACGCACCAGCCGGTGGAGCAATTGGCTTCGCTGAGAGCGATTCCGGGGCTGGTTACGCTGCGTCCGGGGGATGCGAATGAGGTTGTGGAGGCGTACCGGGTGGTGATGCAGCTGAAGCACGAGCCGGCGGCGCTCGTGCTTTCGAGGCAGCCGCTGCCGGTGCTGGACCGGACGAAATACGGGGCGGCCTCGGGAGTTTCAAAGGGCGCTTATGTGTTCGCCGATGCGCCCGGGGGAAAGCCGGAGCTGATCTTGATTGCTTCGGGCAGCGAACTGTCGCTTGCGGTGGAGGCGCACGAGCAGCTGGGCACGAAGGGGGTGCGGTCGCGTGTTGTCTCGATGCCATCGTGGGACCTCTTTGAGCACCAGCCACCGGAGTATCGCGAGAGCGTGCTGCCCGCGGCGGTGACCGCGCGGGTTGCGATCGAGCAGGCGTCGGTCTTCGGCTGGGAGCGGTACGTGGGGAGCGCCGGGCGCGTGGTGGGTATGAAGACGTTCGGGGCTTCGGCGCCGCTGAAAGCCCTGCAGGAGCACTTCGGATTCGAGCCGGAAAACGTGGTGAAGATCGCGCTCGGGCTGATCGGGAAGTCGTAACCCGAACTGGAAGGCGCGAGGAGTGCGGCGGGGCTACCGGTCGGCGGGGCTGCGCGCAGAGAGCGGATTCAGGCCGGAGCCGCAACGCGAGCTTTGCGCCGGGTCTTCTTGCGGGGCCGCGGGGGTGTGGAGGGGCCACCCTCGGACATCATCGCGAGGCATTCTTTTATCTCGGCCAGCTGTGCCCGGGTGAAGGTCTTCATGCCCGGCACGTTCAGGAAGAGTGTTCTTTCGAATGTTGAGCGGAGACGAAGTCCTTCGGGGGTGAGTCGCAGGTGCTTGATGCGCCGGTCTTTGGGGCTTGCGGCGCGGATGAGGAGTCCGCGTTCCTGGAGACGGGCGACGACACCCGTGACGTTGGAAGGATCGCAGCAGAGAGAATCGGCGATGGTGCCCATGGGGAGCGGCTCGTTGAGCGTGAGCAGCACACGAGCCTGGACGGGCGTGAGGTCATGAGCCTGCGCGACGGTTTCGAAATGCGTGCGAAGACGCTCGACGTAGACGAAGAGGAGTTCGACCACTTCGGCGCGGGCCGCGGCGGCGGGGTCGGACGGCTTTGGGATGCGGCATGAGCCCATCGTAATGCGAGGAGGGTAGGCGGATTAGTTGACATTCTCAACTAATGGTTCTAGCCTTTGCCGGCGGAGGTTCTCCGAGGGGGAATCACGCGGGAAAGGCTGCGCGGGTGCGGGCAACGCAAGGGGCGTCTTGTGAACAAATCTGCGGTGCTGTCGGGAGTGGGGCTGCTCGCGGGTCTGCTGCTGGTGGGCGGGGGGATTGCCGCGTGGAAATACAGGCAGATCAGGGCGGCTGCGGCCCAGACGATGCCGCAGTTGCCGCAGTTTGTGGAGTTTGTGAAGGCGGAAAAGATTCCGTGGCAGCCGCGTTCCCGGCTGGTGGGAACGGTGATCGGCAAGCGGTCGGTGAACCTGGCGAACGAGATTGCCGGGACTGTTGTCGAGGTGGGATTCGACTCTGGGGAGACTGTGCAGCCCGGGCAGATGCTGCTGCGGCTGGACACGTCGACGGAGCAGGCGGACCTTGAGGCGGCGCGGGCGACGGAGCGGCTGGCGCAGTCGGGCGTTGCGGTGGCGGAGGCCGAGACGCGGGTGGCGAAGTCGAACCTGGACCTTGCGCAGAACAATCTCCGGCGGTACAAGAGCGCGATTTCGTCGAGCTCGGTCGCGGAAGCGGATGTCGATCGCGCTCAGTCGGAAGTCGACAAAGGCGTGGCGACCCTGGAACGGTCGAACTCGATGCTGGGGCGGGCGAAGGCGGAGCGCGAGCAGGCGAGCGCGAAAGTGAAGCAGCTGGAGACGCTGATCGCGAAGAAGACGCTGCATGCGCCGTTCCTTGCGAGGGCGGGCATGCGGATGATCCATCCGGGGCAGTACCTGTCGGAGGGAACGAACGTGGTGGGGCTGACGGAGCTGACCGATGACATCTACATCGACTTTGCCGTGCCCCAGGAATATGCGCAGCGCGTGCAGGCGGGCACGGTGGTGACGGCCAAGTCGGAGATGCTGGGGAGCGACGAGGCGAAGATCACCGTTGTCTCGATCGATGCGACGGCGAATCCGACCACGCGCAACGTGCGGGTGCGGTCGAGCGTGCCGAACCCGGGTTACAAGCTCAAGCCAGGGATGTTTATCGATGTCGAGGTTCCGGTGGCGCCGGTGGAGCAGGTGATCGCGCTGCCGGCGACGGCCGTGCGCCGTGCCGCGTACGGGGACAACGTGTATCTGCTGACGCCGGAGCAGTCGCAGATGCCGGGGACGATGAAGGCGCACCAGAAGTTTGTGAAGCTGGGGGCGAACCTGGGGGACAAGGTGGTGGTGGAATCGGGGCTGTCGGAGGGGGACGTCGTGGCTTCGAGCGGCTCGGCCAAACTCTGGGAGGGGGCGCTCGTGGCTCAATCGCCTCCGCAGACGGGCGGTACGGGGAATGGGGCGAGCGAGAAGCCCGCCGAGGCGGCGGCCGGCAAGTGAGATGATGTGCCCGGAAGTACGGACGGCAAGGTGGCGTGCGCGGCTCGTCGGGTGCGGGGATTGAAAGGCGAAGTGCTCTGATGAAATCGCTGACGGATATCTTCATTCGCAAGCCGGTGCTGGCGATTGTGCTGAACGTGTTTATCCTGGCGGTGGGCTGGAAGGCGATCTGGCAGCTGCCGGTGAGGCAGTATCCGCGGCTGGAATCCAGCGCGATCCTTATCAACACGGCGTACATCGGGGCGAGCGCGGAGACCGTGCGCGGGTTTGTGACGACCCCGATCGAGAAGGCGGTATCCGCGATTGATGGGATCGACTACATCGAGTCGACGAGCACGGCGGGGCTGAGCACCGTGACGGTGCGGTTGCGGCTGAATCACTCGAGCAACGCGGCGCTCGCGGAGATCTCGGCGCGGCTCAACCAAGTGCGGAGCGAGCTGCCGGCCAACGTGGAAGCGCCCGTGGTGGACATCCAGCGCACCGACAAGCCTTACGCGACGTTCTATATCAGTCTGACGAGCAAGACACTGACGATGCCGCAGCTGAGCGACTACATGATGCGTGAGCTGCAGCCGGAGCTGCAGTCGCTGCCGGGCGTGCAGCGTGTGGGGATGGAGGGGCCTCAGCCGCTGGCGATGCGGATCTGGCTGAATTCGGACAAACTGGATGCGCTGGACATCACGCCGGGCGAGGTGCAGCAGGCGCTGGTGCGCAACAACTTCCTGGCGACGGTGGGAAAGACCAAGGGCAAGGACGTTCAGGTCGATCTGATGACCGACACGGACCTGCGGACGGCGGAGGAGTTCCGGCAGCTCATCGTTCGCGAGCGGGACGGGATGGTGGTGCGGCTGGCGGACGTGGCGCGGGTGGAGCTTGGGAGCGAGGAGGCAACCGGGCAGGCGGGCTTCAACCTGGAGCCGGCGGTCTGGTTCAGCGTGTGGCCGCTTCCCAGCGCCAACGAGCTGGATGTTGCGCGGGTGCTCAAGGCGAAACTTGAGGAGCTCAAGCCCAAGCTGGTGCCGGGCGTGTCTATGACGCTGGCATACGACGGCACGTATTACATGGAGAACGCGATCAAGGAGATCGTCAAGACTCTTGGTGAGACGATCGCGATCGTTGGCTTCGTGGTGTTCCTGTTCATGGGATCTCTGCGGACGGTGCTTGTGCCGCTCGTGGCGATGCCGGTCTCGCTGGTGGGGGCGTGCCTGGCGATGCTGTTCTTCGGGTTCTCGCTGAACCTCTTGACGATTCTCGCGATCGTTCTGGCGGTGGGGCTAGTGGTGGATGATGCGATCGTCGTCGTGGAAAATGTCGAGCGGCACATGCACGAGGGCAAAGGGGCGATCGAATCGGCGATGATCGCGGCCCGGGAGCTGTTTGCGCCCATCATCGCGATGACGATCACGCTGGCGACTGTGTACGCCCCGATCGGGTTCCAGGGCGGGCTGACGGGCATGCTCTTCCGCGAGTTTGCGTTTACTCTGGCCTCGGCGGTCGTGATTTCGGGCGTGGTTGCGGTGACGCTCTCGCCGATCATGAGCGCGTGGATGATCCCTGAAGGCGCACGGGAGGGGTGGTTCCAGCGGTTTGTCAACGGGCAGTTTGAAGCGCTGAAACGCTGGTATGAGCGGGCGCTGACCTTCGTGCTTCAGTTCCGCTGGGCGGTTGCGATCGCGGCGGTCCTGATCACGATTGCGGGCTACCCGCTTTACACGATGTCCCGCGGCGAGCTTGCGCCGACGGAGGACGAGGGCGTTGTGTTTACGGTTCTTCAGTCCTCGCCGGACGCGTCGCTTGCATATTCACAGAAGTACTTTGATCAGGTTGGCAGAGCGTTCATGGAGCTGCCGGACCGGGAGTTTCTCTTCCAGGTGATGCAGTCGCCGACGTTCGGCTTTGGCGGGATCAAGGCCAAGGACTGGCACGATCGGAAGCACTCGACGGCTCAACTGCGGGACATGGTGTTCATGCCGCTCATGCAGGTGGCCGGAGTTCGGGCGTTCCCGGCGTTGCCTCCGCCGCTGCCCGGGGCGGGCCAGTTCGATGTCGAGATGATGGTGACAAGCACGGACGAAGCGCAGGACATGGCGCCGCTGGCGATGCGGCTGGTGGGCGAAGCGTTCGGATCGGGCAAGTTTTTGTACGCGGATACGGATCTCAAGATCGACCTGCCGCAGACGCGGATCGTGATCGATCGCGAGAAGGTTGCGGACATGGGGCTGGATCTGGCGACCGTGGGGCGGGACCTTGCGGTGCTGCTTTCGGGGGGCTACACCAACCGCTTCAATCACAGCGGGCGCAGCTACAAGGTGATACCGCAGGTTGAAGATTCGGCGCGGACGACGCCGGATGTGATCAAGAACTTGAAGGTCCGGGCGTCCAACGGGGGGCTGGTTTCGGTGTCGTCCTTCGTGAAGCTGGAGACGACCGCCGCCCCGCGAACGCTGACGCGCTTCCAGCAGCGCAACAGCTTCAAGGTCTACGGCGGCGTTGCGAACGGTGTGACAAAGGACGAAGCACTGAGCGCTCTCGAGGCGGCGGCGAAGAGAATCCTCCCCGCGGGATACGCGATCGACTACGCCGGTGAGAGCAGGCAGATCCGGACGGAGGCGTCGAGCCTGACATCGACGCTCGGGCTCGCACTCTTCCTGATTTATCTTGTTCTGGCGGCGCAGTTCAGCAGCTTCCGCGACCCGTTGATCGTGCTGCTCGGGTCGGTTCCGCTGGCGCTCACCGGGGCGCTGATCTTTACGTTCCTGGGCTTTACCACGATCAATATTTACTCTCAGGTTGGTCTGATCACGCTCGTGGGCCTCGTGGCCAAGAACGGCATTCTGATCGTGGAATTCGCGAACCACATGCAGACGCTGGGGCTGAGCAAGCACGAGGCGGTGATCCGTGCGGCGGGCACGCGACTCCGGCCGATCCTGATGACGTCGGCCGCGACGGTCTTCGGCCACTTCCCGCTGGTGCTTGTCACCGGGGCGGGTGCGCAGGCACGAAACAGCATCGGCATTGTGCTGGTTTCGGGCATGACGATCAGCACGGCGTTTACGCTCTTCGTCGTTCCGTGCATTTACACCATGCTGGCGGCCAGGCACACGAAGGCAGAGGAAGAGCATGCGGGTGCGCTCGGCGCGCTCAAGCTGGCCTGATGGATAAGAGACGCATAGGGGCAAAAGAAAGAACCGCGTGGAAGGCCACGCGGTTCGTGGGTGTGGATGATGGGTTTGGGGACTACTTCGGGCGGACGCTCGATTTGTCCGGAGCCGGGACGAGTCTGAAAGGCTGGACGGGCGCCTTCTTTATGCGATCCTGGAGTTCGGAGATGGCCCGGTCGAGCTGCGTGTCCTTGCCGGCGGCCTCCTGATCCGGAGTGTTGTCGATATCGATATCGGGATCCACGCCGTGGTTTTCCACGGTCCACCCGCGTTTGGGGTCGTACCAGGCGAACTCGGGCTGGGTGGAGTTGCCGCCGTCGATGAAGTTTTTATCGCCGCGGATTCCGATGACGCCGCCCCAGGAGCGTTTTCCGATGACGGGCCCGAGCGCGTTGAGCTTGAACGTCTCGGGGAAGATGTCGCCGTCGGAAGCGGACCAGTGGTTGATGAGGACGGCCTTGAATCCCTGCTGGGTACCTTCGGGATAGGGGGTCGGTTCGCCGCGGCGGGGGATGTCGTAGGCCCAGATCTGGCGCTTCAGGCGTTCGATGATCATGGGGGAGACGTTGCCTCCGCCGTTGTAGCGATCGTCGAAGATGATGCCCTGCTTGCGGAGCTGGGGGTAGTAGAACTGGATGAAGCGGGTGAGGCCGTCGCCGCCCATGTCGGGGAGGTGCATGTAACCGATGGTGCCGCCGGAGGTCTTGTCGACGTATTCACGATTGCGCCGGCACCAGTCGCGATAGCGGAGCGGATGCTCATTTGCGAGCGCTCTGATCTGCACCTGACGAGCATCGGAGCGGTCGGGCCTGGAGCCAACGGTGATCTGAACTTCCTGGCCGGCCAGAGTTCCGAGCTTGGCGTAAACATCCTCGGTCATGCCGACGTCGACACCGTTGATTGCCCAGAGGAAGTCGCCCTCCTTGACGCGGGCGTGCGGGGCGAGGAGGGGATTGGGCGTGTCGGTTTCCCAAGACTCGGGGCGGTAGATGTGGGAGAGACGGAAAGTCTTTGCGGTCTGATCGGGCGTCAATTCGGAGCCCAGAAGGCCGGTATTGACGGAGCGGGCGGATTCGACGTCTCCGCCGCGGACGTAGGTGTGTGAGGTGCCGAGTTCGCCCAGGAGCTGGCCGATGAGGTCGTTGAGTTCGTTTCGGGTGGCGATTCGCGGGAGCAGCGCCCCGTAGCGGTCGCGCATGGCGTTCCAATCGATGGAAGCCATTTTCTGATCCCAGTAGAAATCGCGTTGCAGGCGCCATGCCTCGGCGAAGATCTGGGCCCACTCCTGCGCCGGATTGACGAGCAGGCGGAACTTGGAGGGGTTGATGGATTCACGGGGTTTCTTGTCCTTCGGACCTTCGGACTCTGCCGGCTTGCTCTCGGAGGTGCAGAAGAGGATCTCCTCTTCGGTGCGATAGGCAATCTTCTTGTCGTCGAGACTGAACGTGAAGTCGCGGACGTTTTCGATGAAGGGCTCGACCTTCTTTGTTTCGAAGTCGAAGCTGAGGAGATTGGCCTTGGAGCGGGGCTCGTCGTCTTCTGGTTCATCGTTCATGCCCTGGGTCGGGAACTGAGCGAAGAAGAGTTTGTCGGAGGTCGCGTGGAGGCCCGTGTAGTTGTCGGGAGGGATGGGGCACTGAACGACGCGATCGGAGAGGCCGTCGGTGTCGATCTTGACTTCGGGGAGCTCGATCTTCGACTCGGCATCGTCGCCGGCATCTTCGTCTTTGTCTTCGTCCTTTGCCCCGGCTGTGCCGGCGGCTTTCTCGCCGCTTTTCTTCGCCTTCTTTTTGTCCTTTGGGTCCTTCAATTCGTCCGGAAGGAACGGCGATTTGCCGTCCGCGGCGAGCACAAGGACGCAGGGCTTGCTGGTTTTCGTCAGGGCGAAGTTCCATTCGCGCTGATCCACGATGGGGTCGATCGAGCGGTTGCTGATGAAGTAGAGATACTTGCCCGATGGATCCCAGGCGGGGTTCTTATCGTCGGTAAATCCGGTTGAAACCGGGAAGCTCTTTGCCTGTTCGAGTGAGTACAGGCGGAGTTCTGTTGCGCCGTAGCCCAGACCGTCGAGCGCGGAGCGCGGCAGGGAGTAGGCGAGCCACTTGCCGTCGGGCGAGAATGCGTAATCGCGGATTTCGCCGGCCTTGGACTGATCGACGGTTGTGACCTTGCCGGATTCGGCGTCCACAACAAAGAGTGTGAGCGTCAGGTCGGCGTAGGCGATGGACTTGGAATCGGGCGACCAGATCGGATCGAAGATCCAGCCGCGGCCCTGGCTGGTGAGTGTCTTCGCGGGCGCTGGTCCTGTCGCGTCGAAGATGGCGATTTCCTGCTCGCCCGACTGGTCGGTGATGGCGGCGATCTTCTTTCCGTCCGGAGAGAAAACCGGGGAGCGTTCGCGGATGCCCGAGGACTGGGTGAGCTGGATGGTGCGTCCGGGCTTGGCGGGAGTTATCCAGAGTTCGCCGCGGGAAGATGCAACGAGCCGGGAGCCGTCGCGGTTGAGACTGTAACCATCGAGGGTTTTCCCGGCGTCTTCAAACCGGGGCTGATTGCGGGTTCGGTCGGAGGCGAACTGGATGGCGAGCTTTGAGGCCTTGTCGGCCTTGACGTCGTACACCCAGATGTCCGCGCCGAGCATGTAGACGATCCGGCCGCCCTGCATGTCTGCCCAGCGGCAGTCGAAATCGGTGTGGTGCGTGTGCTGGCGGATGTCGGAGCCGTCGGGCTTGCAGGAGAAGATGTTTGACCGGTTGGACTTTTCATCGCGATCGGAGAGGAAGTAGATGCGTCCGGGGTCGGCAGCATCCCACATGGGGAAGTCGTCGGTGCCTTCCCAGTCGGTGATCTTGCGGAACGAATTGGTTGAGAGGTCGCCGACCCAGATGTCCGGGGCGGTGCCGCCGCGGTATCGCTTCCACGTGCGGAATTCGGTTCCCCAGCGGTTGAACGCGATGGACTTGCCATCGGGGGAGAAAGAGGCGAGGGCGCCGATGCCGATGTTGATGGGGGTTGCGGCGCCGCCGGTGACGGGGATTTCGTAGAGGTAGTCTTCCCAGTGAACGGTCTTGCGCTCGGAGCGGAAGACTATGGCGGAGGAGTCGGGCTTCCAGGCAACGACCTCGTCGCGGCCGGGGTGGTAGGTGAGGCGGGTCGGCTGGCCGCCGCTCGCGGGCATGACGTAGACGTCGCGGTTGCCCTGATATTCGGCGCTGAAGGCGAGCCACTTGCCGTCGGGGCTGAACTTGGGGAAGGCTTCCATGCCGGGGTGTGTGGTGAGCCGCAGGGCCGGGCCTCCGGCGACGGGAACCCTCCAAAGGTCGTTCTCGCAGGAGAAGACCACCCAGTCATCGTGGATGGTTGGAAAGCGGTAGTAGCCCTCCTCGGCAAGGGCTGTGGTGGCGAGCAGGAGCGCGGCGGCGGCGATTCTCATAGTCGTTGGTTTCCGATGGTGGATGGGCAAGCCCTTGGGGCGTTGCGGAGGATATTGAATTGGGCGGCTGCCTGCTGGTTGCAGGGCGCAAGACAGAAGCAGCGCGAGAAGCTCGCGCTGTTGCGGCAGCAGAGAGAGGGGGCCTCGGAACCGGCAGGATTTCGGGGCGCAGGCCTGCCGAAATCGCCTGATTTGGCGAGAATGACCCCGATGGGATTCGAACCCATGTCCCCACCGTGAAAGGGTGGTGTCCTAGACCGGGCTAGACGACGGGGCCGGAGGGGCAAAGGGTAGGTGTGGTGGTTGCCGCTGGCAATTTCGGATGTGAAGTTGTTTGCGGCTAGGCGAGCTGGGCGAGCACGGCGGAGAAGTCGTCGGCGAGGATGTCGGAGCCGGTCATGGCTCGAACTTTCTGAAAGAGAAGGTCGAGGCATGCGGGCGAACGCGTGTCCTGCGCGGCCATGAATTCATGGATGCCTTCGACGCCCCAGACTTTTCCGGGCTCCGGGAAGACCTCGAACGCGCCGTCGCTGTAGACAAAGAGGGAGGAACCGGCGGGCACGGGGACGCGGAGGGTTTCGAAGGGGATGTCGGGCACAACTCCGATGGGAGGGCCGGGGCATTCAAGGGACTGGACGGATTTCGAGGCGTGATCAAAGAGGAGGGCGGGCGGGTGTCCGCCGCCGGTGTAGGAGAGTGTGCGGGTGCTTCTCTGGAAGACGCCGTACCAGATGGTGAAGAACATGCCGCCGTGAGAGGACATGGGGAAGGTGGCGTTGAGGCGGTCAAGAACACTGGCAGGGTCTTTGAGGTTGGCGCCGCCGATGCTGCTGGTGCGGACGGAGTTCATGGCTGAAACGCCCAGGAGTGCGGGGCCGACACCATGGCCGCAGACATCGAGCAGATAGAGGGCGACATGATCGTCGTCGATGGGGAAGTAATCGAAGCAGTCTCCTCCGAGCGAGGCGGAGGGGACGAATCGCCAGTCGATCGAGAGCGGGGCGTGCATCGGTTCGGGGAGAAGCGACCGGACGTATTGGGCGGCCTTGGCGAGTTCGTGCGCGAGAGCGGCCTGGCTGATGCGGAGGGCATCAAAGGCCTGATTGCGCTGGAGGAGGGAGAGGTAGCCGCGGGAGTGGTAGCGGATGCGTGCGACAAGCTCGACTGGATCCGGCAGCTTGACGATGTAGTCGTTGGCGCCGCGGGCGAAGGCTTCGGCCTTGGTGGCGCCTTCTTCTTTGGAGCTGAGCACGACAATGGGGGTCAGGGATGTGGCCTCCTGGGCGCGGTACTGCCGGACGAGGTCGAGCCCGTCGGCGTCTGGCATGACCAGGTCCTGCAGGATGACGGTGGGGTTGAGCCGGGCGGCGGCGGCAGTCGCTTCCTGACCCTTCTGGCAGTAATGGAAGGCGATTCCCTGCTGTGTGGCGAGGATACGCCGGACGGCCTCGGCGATGATGATCTGGTCGTCTACGAGAAGGACGACACACGTGTCGGCTGGCTGGTTCATGCCGTCTCCCGGGCGGGCAAGTCCGCCTCATCATGAAACTGCCTTCCGGCGAGGTGGAAGACAAGTTCGCATTGTTCAAGGGCGGTGACTACGCGCGGATCGAACTGCGTACCCCGGCCGCCGGTGATGATTTTGAGCGCCTCTTCGTGGGAAAGAGCGGGCTTGTAAACGCGTTTGGATGTGAGAGCGTCGTAGACGTCGGCGACGCTGACGATTCGGGACTCGAGCGGGATTTGCTCCTCGCGCAGGCGGGAAGGGTATCCGGTGCCGTCCCAGCGTTCGTGATGGGAAGCGGCGATGTTGCGGGCCATGCGGAGCAGCTCGTCGTCGGGCTGACGGGCGAGAATGGCGTCGAGCGCTGCGGCGCCGATGGCCGGGTGGCGTTCGATGACCGTGCGTTCCTCTGGAGTGAGTTTTCCGGCCTTGAGGAGCACTCCGTCGGGTATGCCGACCTTGCCGATGTCGTGCAGCGAGGAGGCGAGCTGCAGATTGAGAATCCACTCGTCGGTGAGCTGCGGCATGGAGGCGCGGAGCTGTTCTGCGAGGACGCGGCTGTAGGCGGCGATGCGTTCCAGGTGCTGGCCTGTGTCGGTATCGCGACTTTCCGCAAGCTTGGCGAGGCCGAAGATGAGCGTGTTGCGGGCGCTGACAGCTTGAGCCTTGCGTTCGGCTTCGAGCCGGCGGCGTTCGGATTCGGCAAGAGCCTTGGCCCGCAGCTGAGCCTCGAAAGCGCGGGAGTGATATCGGATGCGGGCGAGCAGTTCGAGCGGATCGGGGAGTTTGACAATGTAGTCGTTGGCCCCGGCGGAAAAGGCGGCGGCCTTTGTGGCGCCTTCTTCCTTGGAGCTGAGCACGATGATGGGAGTTTCGGCGGTGACCTGCTGGGAGCGATAGCCTCTGACCAGATCGAGGCCGTCAACTCCGGGCATGACAAGGTCCTGAAGGATCACCGTCGGGTTCGAGGTGGCGGCCTGAGCGAGCGCGGCCTGGCCGTCCTGACAGAAAATGAACTCGATGCCCTTCTGGGTTGCCAGAATGCGGCGGACGGCTTCCCCGATGATGATCTGGTCGTCTACGAGCAGGACGGCGACACGGTCGCCGGGCTGCGGGGGAGGGGCTTCTTGCGTGGTTGTGGGCGTGCTCACGGGCGATTCCCTCCTTGGGAGAGTCGCGTCATTTGCTGAACAATGGCGTCGCCGATCTGCTCGCAGGGGAGTACAGCGGCAGCGGCACCGATCTCGACGCTGGCGCCGGGCATGCCCCACACAACGCTTGTGGCCTTGTCCTGTGCGATGGTGTGCCAACCGGCTCTGCGAAGATTGAGAAGGCCGCTGGCACCGTCTCTGCCCATGCCCGTGAGCACGGCGGCAACACCGGGGGCGGCGCGATGGGTGATGAGGGAATCGAAGAAGACATCGACGGAGGGGCGAAAGACAATTTCGCGGGGTTCGCTGACGTGGCGGAGTCTGCCCGCTTCGTCGATCACGATGTGATCCTCGGTCGCCCCGATGTAGATGCGTCCGGGTACGGGCGGGTCGCCCAGCTGGGCGATGCGGACGTCGTGCCTGGTCTCGGAACCAAGCCATGATGCCAGGCCGGCTGCGAACTGGGGGTCGACGTGCTGGACGATCACAACAGGCCAGGGTGTGGGCCTGGGAAAGGAGCGAAGCACAGTTGCGATGGCTTGAGGGCCGCCGGTCGATGCGCCGATCGCGACGATGGGGCTGATGGTGACTCTTCCGGCGGCCGGACTCAAGATGGGTTCGGCCGTCGCGCGGCGGGGCGCCGCGATCATCCTGATCATGTTCACTTTTCGAACCAGCGCTTCGGCACGCTCGACGCCTCCGGCGGGTCCCAGGCCGGGAGTTTCTACAGCGTCGAGCGCTCCGGCGCCGAGCGCCTCAAAGACGCGGGCCGAATTGCCGTCCACTGTTGCGGTCACAACCAGAATGGGGCAGGGGGTCGCGCTCATGATGCGGCGCGTGGCTTCCACGCCGTCCATCACCGGCATGATCATGTCCATGAGGATGATGTCGGGCACATCGGCGGCGCACTTGGCGACAGCCTGGGCTCCGTCCTCCGCGATCCAGGCGACCGTTGCTCCGGGAATTGTCGCGACAGCACGCCGGAGGGCTTCGACCGCCAGGCGCAGATCGTTCACGATCGCGATCCGCATCACGCCGGTGCTCCGATCAAATCTTCCACCATCCGCAGCAGCGAATCGTCCTGGAAGCTGCTCTTGGTCAGGTAGGCGCTCGCGCCCGCTTCGAGGCCCATCATCCGGTCCTCCTCACGGTCCTTGTAGGAAACGATAATGACGGGGAGGTGCTCAAATTTGGGCTCACGGCGCAACGCGCGGATGAGTTCGATTCCGGTCATGCGGGGCATGTCCACGTCCGTGACCAGGAGATCGAACGATCCGGCACGCAGGGTGTTGTAGCCTTCCTTCCCGTCCACGGCGACCTCGACGTGATAGCCGCGGCGCTGGAGGAGCTGTCGCTCCACCTCGCGCACGGTGATCGAGTCATCGACAACCAGGATCCGCTTGGGTCCGTGGCGGCTGCCGGCAGATTTGCGTGCCGCGACGCCCAGCATGCTGCCGTCGCTCAGAAGCTGTTTGACAGTGCGGAGCAGGTCGTCGGTGTCGATGACAAAGAGCGGCACGCCGTCTGCCCGGATCGCGGCCGACGCGATGTGGGCAACCGTGCCGAGTCGCGGATCGAGCGGCCTCACCACCAGATCTTCTTCGCTCAGCACTTCGTCGACCGCCAGGCCGCACAATTCGTCGTGCTTCCCTCCGATGACCAGCACCGACAGCGTTTCACGCTCGGTGGCGGGCGCTTCGAATCCGAGCAGTTCGGAAGCCGGGACAATCCCGACCGATTCCCCGTCCAGTTCGAATTGCATGCGGCCCTGCACCGGCTTGACTTCCGCCCGCGTGATCAGCGCCACGCGGTGAAGCCTCGCCAAGGGCACGCCGAAGAGCTGGCCGCCGATCCGCACGAGTGCCGCCCGCAGAACCGAGCGAGTGACCGGGAGCTTGAGGACGAACCGAGATCCCTTTCCGAACTCGGATTCGAGGGTCACGGTGCCGGAGACTTCCTGCACCATCGACATCACAACATCGAGCCCCACGCCGCGCCCCGAAAGCTGCGTGACGGCCTGCTTTGTGGAGAACCCCGGCAGGAAGAGGAACTCCATCAGCTCCGCTTTCGTGAGCTTGGCGGCCATGGTCTCATCGACCATTTTCCGCTCAACGACTTTCTTCCTCACCGACTCCGCATCGATGCCGCGCCCGTCATCCTGCACTTCGATGACGAGCATCCCGCTCTGATGGCGGGCCGCGAGCCGGATCGTTGCGGTGGGGGGCTTGGCGGTGGACGCCCGCTCCGCCGCCGTCTCCACCCCATGATCGAGCGCGTTGCGGATCATGTGTGTGAGCGGGGCGTCCAGCTTCTGAAGAATGTCGCGGTCGACCTCGACGTGCTCGCCGTCCACCCGCAGCTCGACCGATTTGCCCAGCTCTCGAGCGATGTCCCGCACCATGCGGGGAAATCCGGAGATTCCCTCGCCGAACGGCCGCATCCGGCTCCGGAGTACTTCCCGGTAAAGGTTGTCCGAAAGGTCCTCCACCCGGCGGGAGGTTTCTTCAAATCGCAGGGCGTGCTCGGCGATCGCGCCGTGGAGTCTGCCGGTCTCGTCCATCACCGCCTGCAGGGAAAGGTCGACGCGGGCGGTATCTTCGCCCGCGCGTGCCCGTTCGGCCACACGCACATGCTCGCGCAGAGTCTCGATTGCAGTTTCCAGGCCGCGCTCCCGGGCACGCACCGTTTCGGAGAGCTCGATCAGAGCCCGCATCCGCGCCGCTTCCACGCTGGACTCACCGGCCAGAAACAGCATCCTGTTGAGCACGTCCGACGCTACCCGAACGTTTGCGGTTGTCTTTGCGGGTTCGTGCTTGGCCTCTTTGGGAGTCTCGGATCCGGCAGGGCTGGCCGCGGCGGCGGGCGCAGTCGGCACCTGCTCGGCGGGTTTGGGCGTCCCCGGAATGGGTGCTGGAGCTGCTGGCACGGGGGCGGAGAGTTCGGGCCCTGGAGCCGGCGCGACGGGAGGCGGTATCGGAACGGGCGTACCTGTGGCGGCGGGGGCGGCGGGCGGTGGAGCTTTCAACGCGGCAACGAGCTGCTCGATTCGCCCGCTTTGAGCCGTCGTCCACGCGGGCAAGTCTGCTTCCGCCAGCGACCGCACGTCGCCGAGGATGTCGACGCCGCGCAGCAACTGGTCCACCCGGGGCGGGGTGAGCGGCTCTTTGCCGGACTTGGCGGCGAGAAAACACTCCTCCATCGTGTGGGCCAGCGACACGATTACATCAAGCCCGATGATCCGCGCGGCGCCCTTGATGGAGTGGGCTGCGCGCATCAGTGGTTCGACTGTCGAGGCATCGCCCGGGTTCTTCTCGAGCGCGAGCAGCCCGCTCGTCAGGGCTGCGCAGTGCGATTCCGCCTCCAGCTTGAACAGCTCGAGCAGCGAAATCCCGGCAAATCCGCCGCTGTCACTCATGCCAGTGCCGCCTTGAATCCGGCGAGCACCCGCTCGCCATCGAGTACGCTCACCTTCTCGGTTCCGATCAGCACGATACCGCGCACGTACGCGCCGCGCGATTGTTCGACGGTGATGGGGGGTGTGAGCACCCCGGACTCGTCGATTCGTTCGATGCCCAGGAGCGCATCCACCTCGAATGCCCAGCTGCCGCTCTCGGGACCGATCACCAGCATTCGGCGCATTTCGGTTGCCTCGGTCTCCGGCCGCTCGAGGCCGAGCAGCGTGCGAAGATCGGCGCACAGCACCAGTTCGCCGCGGATGTTGCACAGTCCGCGCAGGAGCGACGATGAGCGGTGGGGAATGCGGGTTGGCGCTGCGTAAGGAGTGGCGCGGCGGAGCGACTTTGCGGGCAGTGCCAGTGTCTCAATACCCATTCGGAAGAGGACTAGCCCGGAGAGCGTGGTTGCCCGGACCTCCGAGGGCTTTGCCGCATCCGCGGTGCTCTCTGCCAGTGCTTCGGGCGTGAGGGCGCGATCGAGCAGATGCAGCAGCGCAGCCCCCGATTCCTGGTGTTGGTTTGCCGGCTGCGTCACTCAGTTCTTCCCTCCCGCGCGCTTCGCCCGTTCCCAGAGCAGGGTTGCCCCGGAATGATCGCCCGCTTTCTCCCGGATCAGCGCCAACTGAAGCAGAGAAGTCGTACGCGTCGGCTCAAGATAGACCGCCTGCTCGAAGTGCCGCCGGGCCTGCTCCGGGTCTTGGGACGCCATTCGGAGCGTACCCAGCAGTTCCAGGGCGGCCGCGCTTGGCCCGGCCTTCGCCATGATCGTCCGAACCAGCGATTCGCTCTCCTCGATCTTCCCCGCATCCGCCAGTGCGCGAGCGTCATCCAGAGTCGAAGCCGGCTCTGATTTGGGTTCCAGCCGAGCGGGCGCCGGTCGTTCGATAACCGGCCGTATCACGGGCTGCATCGCCGGCCGCCGCGTCGGCGTCACGATTTCAGGCTCTGGCGGCACGTCGACACGCTCCAGCGCAAACGCATGAGACTGCGTCAGCCGCCGATACGACGTCCGGAACTCTCCCTTGTGCAACAGCAGCGGTTCCGCATGTCCAACAAACAGCATGCCCCCCACGAAAAGGCAAGTCGTGATTTGTCGGAGAAGGCGTTCCCGCGCCGCCGCATGCAGATAGATGAGGACATTGCGGCAGAACACCACGTCATAGCCGCTGCCCGGCGGAAGACCCTCGGCCATCATGTCGCCGACGGAAAATCTCACCAAGCTCCGGACCGCGCCAGCCACTTCAACCTCTTCCCCCCGCGGCACGAGCCATTCCACTGCCCACGCGGGCATGTCTTCACGCAGTGAGAACTGGCCGAATCGACCGGCCCTGGCGCGCTCCACCGCCGCCGGGTTCCGGTCGACGGCGTCCACCGAGACCTGCTCCGCCGCCCATCCGGCGTGCAATGCCGACATCGCGATGCTATAGGGTTCTTCGCCGCTCGCGCATCCCAGGCTCAGCAGCCGGACGCTCGATGCGTCCGCGATCCGCCGCCGACGCAGGAAGTCAACCAGCAGATCGAACGACGCGGGATATCGAAACAGCCACGTCTCCGGCACCGCAATCGCGGCCGTCACGCGATCGATTTCGCCGGCATCCGCCCGCAGGTGCTGCAGATAATCCGATTCGCCCTCGCAGCCGAGTTCTCGCATCCGCTCTCGGACGAGCGCCTCAAACCCGGGTCCCTCCAGCAGCGTCTGGTCGAGCCACGCCCGATCCACCAGCCACTGCCGCACGGATCGGAAGCTCATGCCGCACCCCGGTCCCGGAGCCTTCCCGCCAGAAGTTCAATCTGTTCCGCGGTAAAGAGGTTGCCCGCCCGCACCTCGCGTACCTGACCGAACTTGGTCTGCACCACCGCCCCCAGAAAGTCGGCGCCCGGTACCGCAAACCCCGGATGTGCGGTGCCAAAGTCCGGCCGCTCGAGTTCCACGATGTGGTCCACCCACAACCCGACCGGGCACTGGCGAAAGTCCGCCCCCAAATCTGCTTTGACCACGAGCACGCGATTGGACATCCGGTCCGCGGCCCGCTCGCGCCCCAGCAATTCCGACACCCGAACAAGCGGTATCAGCTTGCCGCGATAGTCAAACAGCCCGAGCAGCCAAGCCGGGGCTCCTGGCGCGGGCGTCGGCGAAACGGGCGAGAGTACCTCGATCACCGATTCGGTCGCTGTCGAAAAGAGCAGCCCCCCGCAGCTCCAGATGACCGCGAGGGAATTCATGCATTTTCCCGCAGCTTGAACTTCGCCACCGCATCCCGCAACAGGGCGATCGCCGCCTGCAGATCGCCCGCCGCGCGTCCGAACTCCTTGGCGGACTGCACGGTCTGGTTGGCGTTGCTCACCAGCGAGCCCATCGCCTCGCTGATCTGCTTCGCGCCCTCCGACTGCGCCTGCATCGATTCGTTGACCTGCTTGAAGCTGTCGGTGCTCCGGTTCACGCGATCGATGATCTCGGTCATCTGAGAACCGGCGGACACCACATCGCGTACGCCGCGTCGCACCTGGTCCGCAAAGCGGTCCATTTCCATGACACCCGCGGAGACCGCGGCCTGCATCTGGCGCACCATCTGCTCGATGTCGAGTGTGGCCGAGGCGGTCTGATCCGCCAGCCTGCGGATTTCGCGGGCGATCACCAGGAAGCCCGACCCGTACTCGCCCGCCTTTTCCGCCTCGATCGCGGCGTTGATGGACAGAATATTCGTCTGATCCGCCACCTTGGTGATCGTCGTGATCACGGTCGTGATCTTCTGCGAGCGGTCGTTGATCGCATTGAGCTTGTCCGCGATCGAAGACGTCGCCCCGTCCAGGTCGCGCATGACCCCTTCCATGCTCTGCAAGCCGGCGCGCCCGGTGGTCGCGAGCGATGCCGACTCTGCCGCCATGCGGCTGACCGACTCCATCGTCCGCACCAGGTCCTGCCCGGTCGCCGAAATCTCCTTGACTGCCGCCGCGATCTGGTTCGATGCCGCGCCGAAGGTCGCCGAACTGGCCTCCTGCTGCTTGCTCGTCGCCGCGATCTCTGTCGCCGTCGAGTTGAGCCTGATCCCCGCCTGCTTCACGTTCCCGACCAGCGAGTTCAGGTTGCTGTCCATCGTGCGCATCGACCCCATCAGCTGCCCCGTCTCGTCCCGGTTCTCCGTCTCCGCGATCGCTTCGGTCAGGTCGCCCCGAGCAATCCGGTCCGCCGCCTGCGCGGCAGTCCGAACCCTGCTGGCGATTCCCCGCGATACCGTGAACATCAGCCCCGCCACCACGATCATGCCCAGAACGCCGATCACCAGGTTCCTCGCGATCGAGTAATTCTCTTCCCGCATCGCATCCGCCAGCGTCCGCCGGGCCACAACCGTCCACCCGCCGATCTTCGTCCGCTCTACCCCGTAGAAGCACTGCTCGCCCAGCACCGGATCCATAGCTTCAAACACATCCGCCTCGCCGCCGGCCGTCACAGCCTGCCAGCGGGCCGCGATTTCCTTGTAGGGCGTTTCCGCAACCGGGCTCGAGCTCAGGCGGGTCTCTCCGTCCTGGCCTTTTTTCCCCGGGGCCACCAGCAGGCGCCCGCCGGAACTCAAGATAAACACGTCCGCGCCCGAGCGAGTCCGGATCTCGTTGGCAACCTCCGTAAGCCGTTCGAGCGAGCGATCCACCCCCGCAATCCCCGCGAACTTCCCGTCGATGACGATCGGAAACACGTGCGAGACGACGAACCGATTTTCGTCCTGACGGGGTTCGGAGACAAAGGCCGCCGCCTTTTTGCTCGCCGCAAACTCCTTCTTCGGAGACTGGTAGAACTCCATGGTCTCCGCGCCGGGGGTAAACCGCAGTTTGTCTGTTCCCGACCCGGACGCGTCGAGGTTGAACCAATTGGGACCGAATCTCCCGCTCGCATCCATCGCGTCCCGGGCCGCCGAGGCGTCCTTCATCGACGCCGCATCGTTTCCGTCCGCGTTCGGCTCGTAGACGATGAACGCCGACACGATTCCGGTTGTCGATGCGTTCACGCGTCGCGTGAACAGGCTGCTGTCGTTCCGCTTTCCGAAAAGCCCCGATTCCTGCGCACCCGCCATAATGGCGGCCACCAGGTTCCACCCTTCGTTGCGCACGTTCAACTCTGCCGCGGCCCCCGAAACCGCCCCACCCAGCACCTTCTCCTCCGCCGCGCGCACGCTGCGATACCCATCGATCGCGCTCCACGCCACGATCCCCGCGATGACGACCAGCGCCGGAATGACCCCCAGAAGCAGCAGACGCCCGGAAAGGCTGTTGAAAAGAGAAGGCTTTTGCATGCGACGTGATTCCTCGATGGGACCCGCTCAAAGACCGGTCAACCCATCGTTCCCCGGATGACCAACCGAGTGGTTGCGACCCGACCAGTATATTGATCGGCCCCCCGCTCGCCGGCACCACAACCTCCGCATTCCCCGGCCGCATATTTGTCCCGGCAACTTTTGCGTGTCCTGCATTCCGGCGCGTCACAGTTTGACACCCAACGCGCGAGATCTGCCTCGGACGCTCGCTCCTTTGCTCTTCCCAGGGTCCGAGAAGATTCTCCAATTCGTCCGCATATCTCCGTCCGGTGCCGCGCTAAAGCAAGCCCGTCCCGACGATTTTGCCTTGGAGGAAAAGCCGCCTTTCTTTAAAATGGCTCCAAGCGCGCCAGGCCGTCGCCTTTGCACGCCAAACCGGAAAACTGCAATGAAGTTCCATGCAATCGTGGGTCTGTTGCTGGCATGTGCCGGCTTCGCTCTTACCGCCAGCGCGCAATCGTCCTTCACCTACCAGGGCCGAGTCACCGACAGCGGCGCGCCCATGAACGGCACCGCCAACCTCCAGCTCTCCCTCTGGAAAGACGCCGTCTCGAACAACATCGCCGACCGCATCGGCAACATCCAGTCCCTCAGCGGCGTCTCCATCTCCAACGGCGTCTTCACCGTCGTCGCAAACAGCCTCGCCGAGTTCGGCGTCAACCCCTTCAACGGCGATCCCCGCTGGCTCCAGATCTCCGTCAACGGCGTCCCCATCCTCCCGCGCCAGCCCCTCCTCGCAACTCCCTACGCCAGCGGCCTCGCCTCCGGCGGCGGCGCAATCAACAACTCCGCCACCACCCGCACGCTCTCGCTCATCAACCTCAGCACCAGCGACAGCGCCTCCGGAGCAAGCACCCTCTACGTTCAGAAAGGCTCGCCCAGCACCGTCGCCGCCCCCGTCTACGGCTCGGGCGCGATGCGCATCGAAACCGCCAGCGGCTCCGGCCTCATTTCCTTCTCCTCCGCCAACAGCGGCAGCGCGGTCGTCGCCGGCACCAACGCCTTCGGCGCATCCGGCCTCACCGCATTCTCCCAAGGCAACACCGGCTACGGCGTCTTCTCCACTGCCAGTGGCTCCAGCAGCGCCGCCGTCTATGCATGGGCGACCGGCGGTTCATCCTCCGCCCTCATCGGTCTCGTCGACGGCCCCAATTCCTACGGCATCTACGCCCGTTCCTACCATCCAACCTCCTGGGCCGGCTGGTTCGACGGCCCCACCCAAATCCAAGTCGCCTCCGGCCAGACCCTCGAGTTCCGCTTCGATCAGTTCGTCCCCATGATCAACGTGAACAACCCCGGCCCCAACGCCGGCCACATGCGCCTCCGCAACGCCCTTGAAATCTGGCCCAGCCTCGACACCGCCCGCGCCGGCTTCCTCGACGTCCGCAACACCGCCGGCGCACAGACCATCACCCTCAACGGTGCCAACGGCAACATCTTCGCCACCGGCACGATTACCCCCTCCAGCCGCAAGCTCAAAGAAAACATCGCCCCGATCGCCGACGCCCTCGAAAAACTCCTCCGCATCCAGGGCGTCCGCTACGACTGGATCCCCCCCGAATCCGCAAAGCGCGGCGGAAAGCTCCACGACATCGGCTTCATCGCCGAAAACGTCGACGAGCAGTTCCCCGAAATGGTCGCCCGCGACGAATCCGGCGCCGTCATCGGAATGGACTACGCCCGCATGAGCGCCGTCACCGTCGAAGCTATCAAGCAGCTCCGCGCGAATTTCGAGGTCGAACTCACCAAACGCGATCGCGAAAACGCCGAACTGAGAGCCCGACTTGAGAAGCTTGAAAAGCTGCTCGCTCCGGCGTCCAGCAACTGCCCTTGAGAACCAGTTTGCAACAGCACGAACGCACTGTGATCTCGCCGTGTGAGCTGCCGAGCTCGCGGATGGATTGCGCCGGAGCCGGCGACACTGGAGTTCTTTGGGCCCCCACGGCAAATGGCGGGACGCCTCTGTTTGCGGCCTCCAGCCGGGTGCTGCATCGCGCTGATTGACAGGAATGATCTGGCGGACTTGGCGTATTTGGCGAACTGGTTCCCCGCCCTAAACTTACCCTGACAGAACATAAAGAGCCCAAACACGCTGGAGCCACTCGATGTCTGCACCCAAAGTCGACCAGTTCATTGCCGGCAAACGCACCGCCACCCAATCCGAAGCCGGTGCTTCGCACTCCGTCATCAACCCCGCCACGGGCGAAACCATCGCCAGGGTTGATCTCAACGCCAAGCGCAGCGCCGAGGCCGCGGTGCAGGCCGCGTACGAAGCGTTCCCCGCCTGGTCCGCGACGCCCGTCGGTGATCGCTGCCAGGTGATGTTCAAATACAAGGCGCTGCTCGAGAAGCACTTTGAAGAGCTCGCCTCGCTCATCGTCAAGGAGCACGGCAAGACCATGGCCGAAGCCAAAGGCGACGTCCGCCGCGGCATCGACTGCGTCGAGTTCGCGTGCGCCGCGCCCACGCTGATGATGGGCAAGACCCTTCCCCAGATCGCCGTCAGCAGCTCCTTCTGCCGCACCGAGGATAAGAGCGGGGTTGGGATCGACTCCTTCGTCGATCGTGTTCCGCTCGGCGTCTGCGTCGGCATCACCCCCTTCAACTTCCCCGTGATGGTCCCGCTCTGGATGTGGCCGATGGCCGTCGCCTGCGGCAACACCTTCGTGCTCAAGCCCAGCGAGAAAGTGCCGCTCAGCGCCATCCGCGAAGTCGAGCTCGCGCACGAAGCCGGACTCCCCGCGGGCGTGCTGAATCTCGTCACCGGCGGCCCCGAGGTCGTCGATCATCTCATCACGCACGACGATGTGAAGGCCGTCAGCTTCGTCGGCTCCACGCGCGTCGCGCAGCACATCTACAAGACCGCGACCGCCGCGGGCAAGCGCGCTCAGTGCATGGGCGGCGCGAAGAACTACATGGTCATCATGCCCGACGCAAACCAGGACGCCGCGATCGAAGGCATCGTCGGGAGCGCTTTCGGCAACAGCGGCCAGCGCTGCCTGGCCGGCAGCGTCTGCATCGCAGTGGGGGATGCGGGCGAGTGGCTCATCCCCAAGCTCAAGGCCGCGGCCGAAAAAATCAAGGTCGCCGAAGGCAACACGCCCGGCGTCGGCATGGGCCCGGTCATCGACGACGCCAGCAAGCAGCGCATCCTCGGCTTCATCGCCAGCGGTGAAACCGACGGCGCGAAAATGATCCTCGATGGCCGCAAGTGCGAGATGCCGAACAAAGGCTGCTTTGTCGGACCGACCATTTTCGATAATGTGCGTCCGGGGATGAAGATCGTCGACGAAGAAATCTTCGGACCGGTGCTCAGCATCGTGCGCGAAGCCACGCTCGACGCCGCGCTCGCCACCATGAACAAGAGCCGCTACGGCAATATGGGCGTCATCTTCACCAGCAGCGGCTACAACGCCCGCCGCTTCAAGACCCACGCCCAGGTCGGCATGGTCGGCATCAACGTCGGCGTCCCGGCACCCATGGCAGTCTTCCCCTTCGCCGGCTGGAAGCAGAGCTTCTTCGGCGATCTGCACGCCAACGGGGAGGATGCCGCGAAGTTCTGGACCGAGAGCAAGGTTGTGGTGGCCCGCTGGATGTAAGTGCGGGATATCCCGGTTCCAGGCCTATGAAAACGCATTCATTCATGTGTGCGTTTTTTGGCATGGTGAGTTGAAACGTGCTGCTATAATTTCGGCGTGATCTCTGTTCTGGCCCGGCCAACTGTCGGTCGAGTCTTCAGGTCTCCCGACGCTTTCTCTGCCCGAGTTCAAGCACCGGATCAAGTTCAGTTTCAAGGGCAGGATGAAGCGTTATGAAGCTTTACGTTGGCAATCTTCCTTTCAGCACCTCGGAGCAGGAGCTCCGCGACCTCTTCTCCCAGCACGGCGAAGTGTCGTCCGCGACGCTCGTCATGGACCGCGAGACGGGCCGCCCCCGCGGCTTCGGCTTCGTCGAGTTCCCCAATGACGAGCACGCCAAGGCTGCGATGACGGCCCTGAACGGCAAGAACCTCGGCGGTCGTGACCTGACCGTCAACGAAGCCAAGCCCCGTGAGGCTGGCGGTGGCGGCGGCGGCCGCGGTGGATTCGGCGGCGGCGGTGGCCGCGGCGGATTCGGCGGCGGTGGTCGCGGTGGCGATCGCGGCGGCCGTGGCGGCGGCTGGTAATTCCGGCAGCCCGAAGAATGTTTGAGAAAGCCGGGGCCGGATGGCCCCGGTTTTTTTATTGGAACCGATCAGCGGTATGTGCAGCGAAATGGCGGGGCGCCTGCGCCGTTAGGCTGGCCGGAGATTGCTCATGAAACGCGCTGTCTGGTTGTGGCTGTTGCTGGTTCTGACGCTCGGACTGAGGAGTGTCGCGGGAGGGCTCTACAAGCAGGACGCGCCGACTTGCCCTGTGCGGATTACCGACACGGTCTGGCACGACGCGGCACGCGATCGGGACGTGCCGGTTCGCATCTACATGCCGGTGATGAGCGGGCAGAATTCCTCCGGGCTGCCGCTCGTAGTCTTTTCGCACGGTCTGGGCGGGTCTGGTCAGATGTACGGGTACTTTGGGAAAGCAATGGCGGAGCGGGGCTTTGTGGTGATTGCCCCGACCCATCATGGCAGCGACACCGCTGCGCTCGGCGAATGGGCAAAGAAAAACGGCTTTGGAAAGAAGGACAAGAACGGTGACGGGTGGTTGCGGACGAGCATTTCTGACCCTGAGAATCTGAAGAACCGGCCAGGAGACATTTCCTTTGTGATCGACCGGGCTTTGCAGGAGCCGAGCTTGCGCGACATCGTCGATGTGAACCGCATCGGAGTCGCGGGGCACTCCTTTGGCGCATACACCGCCATGGCGATGGGGGGCCTGACTGTGGAACTCGAGGGCAAGAAAATCTCGTTTCGTGATCCGCGTGTAAAAGCTGTTCTGCCGATGTCGCCGGAAGGCGCGGGGGTGATGGGGATCGGTAATGACTCGTGGAACGACTTCGCCGTGCCGGTTTTGTTTCTGACAGGGACGAATGACTACGGCAGCGGCGGGCGAGCGGCATCGTGGCGCCGGGAAGGATTTGATCACGTGAAGGGCGTTGACAGCTATCTGTTCACGATCGCGGGAGCCACACACATGACCTTCGGCGGCGGTGGAGCGAGCGTTTCGGGGGAAGGTTCCGGCGACTCCGGGGTGGGCGGCTGGCTGCGGGCGAAAATCCGCGATCGGGTGCGTGAAAAATCGGCAGAGAAGAGCGGGGGCATGGATAAGGACGTGGAGGAGCACGTGGTGCTCGTGAAGGCGTACGGCGTGGCGTTCTTTGATGCCTATCTGAACGGCAAGGCGGGGGCGAAAGAGTGGATGAAGAACTACGCCGCCGAGAAGCACGAGGAGTGCGCTGCGGAATTTCGGGGCGGAAGGGAGCCGGGCGGCATGGAATCCAATCGATAGACGGGGCCCCAAGGGGAGGGGCCGAACGATCGCGTCGTAAAGCGAAGTTTGTTAAGATACCGGGCTCGGAGAAGAACCATGCCCCGTATCACTCGTGCTGCGCTCATTCAGTGTGGAAACCCGATTTCGGATACGACGGATCTCAAGAAGATCAAGTCGGCGATGATCGAGAAGCACATCGGCCTCATCGGGCAGGCGGCCGCGCAGGGGGCCAAGGTCTGTTGCCTCCAGGAGATTTTCTACGGCCCGTACTTCTGCGCTGAGCAGCAGGTGAAGTGGTACGAAACGGCTGAGCCGATTCCCGACGGACCCACGATCAGGCTCATGCAGGACTTGGCCAGGAAACACAACATGGTCATGGTCGTTCCGATTTATGAGCTCGACATGACCGGCGTCTACTACAACACCGCGGCGGTGATCGACGAGACCGGGCAATACCTTGGCAAGTATCGCAAGCATCACATCCCGCACTGCCACCCCGGGTTCTGGGAGAAGTTCTACTTCAAGCCGGGCAACCTCGGCTACCCGGTGTTTCAAACGCGGTTCGGTCGGATCGGCGTGTATATCTGCTATGACCGGCACTTCCCCGAGGGGGCGCGTGAACTGGGTCTGAACGGTGCTGAGATCGTCTTCAACCCGAGCGCGACCGTCGCCGGGCTTAGTGAGTATCTCTGGAAGCTCGAGCAGCCGGCGCACGCGGTTGCGAATCAGTACTACGTCGGCGCGATCAACCGCGTCGGTACGGAAGCGCCGTGGAATATCGGAGAGTTTTACGGGCAGTCTTACTTCTGCAACCCTCGCGGGCAGATCATCAAGCAGGGCAGCCGCGACAAGGACGAAGTCGTCGTGGCTGACCTTGATCTGGACATGATCCAGGAAGTGCGGAACGTGTGGCAGTTCTACCGGGATCGGCGCCCCGAGAGCTATACCCAGACGGCAAAGGCGATCGGCATCTAGCCCGTCCGGAGGCGGAGATCGGCCCCGCGTTCGGCGAATTCCGGGCGGCCATCGATGATCACTGACCGATTGCGCGGGTTGGGGGCGCCTTGGTGTCGGGGGCGCTGGTTTTGGCGAGAAAACGGGGCGGCTGCCGATACCAGCGGGAGCGCGCTGCTCGGTATCGCGCGGGGGTTTTGCTGATGACAACCGCGAATTCTTCGCCGCTCTCCAATCCCGACCTGGCGCCGACGACACCGGCGCAGCGAACGTGGAGTACCTGGCACATCGCGGCGCTGTGGATCGGGATGGCTGTCTGCGTGCCGACCTACACGCTCGCCGCGGGAATGATCGACGCGGGTATGGCGTGGTGGCAGGCGGTTCTGACGGTGGCGCTGGGCAACCTGATCGTGCTTGTTCCGATGATTCTGAATGGACATCCGGGCGCGCGATACGGGATTCCGTTTCCGGTGCTCATGCGTGCATCGTTCGGCACGAAGGGCGCGAACATTCCGGCCATGGCTCGGGCTCTGGTTGCGTGCGGCTGGTTCGGGATCCAGACGTGGATCGGCGGGCTCTCGATTTATCAGGTGCTCGGCGGGCTGGGGTGGATCGATACGGCCGCGGACGTGCAGAAGCACATGCTGGGAAGCGGGGTGCTGGGAGTTACGCCCTGGCAGCTCGCGTGTTTTCTGGCGTTCTGGCTGGTGAATCTGCACTTTGTATGGCACGGGATCGACTCGATCAAATGGCTGGAATCGTGGGCCGCACCGTTTCTGATTCTGGGAGGGCTGGCGCTTCTTGCCTGGGCGCTCTTCAAAGTGCACAACGCCACCGGCAGCGCGTTCACTCTGTTCGGGGGGAGTTCGAAATTTGCCGACACGTCGTCTTTCTGGAAGGTCTTTGTCCCGCAGCTCACCGCGATGGTTGGATTCTGGGCAACGCTGAGCCTGAACATACCGGACTTCACGCGCTACGCGCGGGATCAGAAGGCGCAGGTGTGGGGGCAGGCTTTGGGGCTGCCGACAACCATGACTTTGTTCTGTTTCATCGGCATTGCGGTGACCAGCGCCACGCCGATCATCTTTGGTAGAACGATCTGGGACCCGACCGAAGTCATCGCCCGCATCGGCTCGGCGCCTGTGATCATCATTTCGCTGATCATGCTTTCCGTTGCCACGCTTACGACGAATATCGCTGCGAATGTGGTCAGCCCCGCGAACGACATTGCGCACCTGAATCCCCGGCGCATTTCTTTCCGGATGGGCGGGATGATCACCGCGGTGCTTGGCATTCTGATGATGCCGTGGTACCTCTACAGCAACCTTTCCGCCTACATCTTCACCTGGCTGATCGGCTATTCGGCGCTGCTGGGCCCGATTGCTGGAATCATGCTTTGCGACTATTACTTCATTCGGCGCCGACGCCTGGATGTTGATGGGCTTTATGAGGAGCAAGGGGAGTATTCGTACCGCGGAGGCGTGAACTGGCTGGCGGTACTGGCGATGATTCTGGCGGTGGCACCCAATATTCCTGGGTTTTTGAATGCTGCCCTCAATCGCACAAACGCCATCGCGAAGAGCAACCCGGATGTCCGAGCGCTCTTTCCGGAGTTCTTCGACCATATCTACGGGTACGCGTGGTTCATCGGGTTAGGGCTGGCGATGAGCATTTACTACGTGCTCATGAGAGGTCGAAGCCCCGCGGGCGGGCATGTTGCGCGTGCAGGCGCGACTCTCCGCTGAGAGCCGATCTAGGATTTGCCGGAAAAACATAAGGAAAAAATTATGAGCACCACCATCGCCTCGCCCGTCAAGGCCCCCGCGCTTCCGCCCTGTGACTTCAAGCCGGCCCCGTACACGGGGCCGAGCAAGGAAGAGGTTCTTGCGATGCGCAAGGAGTATCTGACTCCTGCGCTCGTCACGTATTACAAAAACCCGATCATGATCGTGCAGGGACACATGCAGTACCTGTTCGATGAGACGGGGAGGAGGTACCTGGACGTATTCGGCGGCATCGTGACCGTGAGCATCGGTCATTGCCATCCCAAGGTGATGGCCGCGGTGAACACGCAGAATTCGCTGCTTCAGCACACGACAACGATCTATCTTCACCCGACGATCGCCCTGTACGGCAAGAAGCTGGCGTCGACGTTCCCGAAAGAGTCGAACCTCTCGGTGGTCTATTTCGTGAACTCGGGCAGCGACGCGAACGACCTCGCGATGCTGATGGCACGCGCCCACACCGGGAACTTCGATCTGATCGCTCTGCGCAATGCCTACCACGGCGGCAGCGCGGCCCCGATGGGTTTGACCGCGCACAGCACGTGGAAGTTCAACACGCCGCAGGGCTTCGGCGTGCATCACGCGATCCTGCCGGACCGTTACCGCGGCCAGTTCGGATACGACGACCCCAAGGCGGGCGAGAAGTACGCGTCCGATGTGCAGGAAGTTATTCGTTACGCGACGAGCGGCAAGGTCGCGGGCTTCATTGCGGAGCCCATGCAGGGCGTGGGCGGCGTGGTGGAGATGCCTCCGGGTTACCTTGGCGCCGTGTACAAGGCGGTGCGCGAGGCCGGCGGTTTGTGCATCGCGGATGAAGTGCAGACCGGTTTCGGGCGCACCGGCGAGAACTTCTGGGGCTTCCAGACAGTCGGTGGCCCTGGCGTCTATCCGGACATCGTGACTATGGCCAAGGGCATCGGGAATGGCTGCCCCCTCGCGGCGGTCGTGACAACTCCGGCGATTGCCAAGAGCCTGGCTTCCCGCATCCATTTCAATACATTTGGCGGCAACCCGGTGTCGATGGCTCAGGGATATGCAACGCTGAACGTGCTGCTCGAGGAGAACTACCAGCAGCAGGCCAAGGAAAAGGGGGCCAAGCTCTTTGCGGGCCTGCGGGAGCTTCAGAAGAAGCATCCTCTCATCGGCGACATCCGCGGCAAGGGCCTTATGTGCGGTGTTGAACTGGTTACGGATCGCGCGACCAAGACTCCGGCGAGCGCTCAGTGTGCCGCCGTCTTCGAGCGTTGCAAGGACCTGGGGCTCATCATCGGCAAGGGCGGTTTCTTCGGAAACGTCCTGCGCATCAAGCCGCCGATGTGCCTGACGGATGCCGATATGCAGTTCATGCTTGAAGTGCTTGACGTCGCGATCGGGGAAATTGAGAAAGCCTGATCCCGGGAAATACCAGTATGACGGCCGTGCAGCGTTGCACGGCCGTTGCTATTTTTACCCCGAATGGACGAGCGATTGATCCTCAGCACGCTGGCGGCGGCCGACGGTCTGCCCCTGATCACCACCATCGCCGCGGCATTTGCCGCGGCCTGGGTGCTCGGTCTGATTACGCAGAAGATCGGCCTCTCCCCGATCGTGGGCTATCTGCTGGCGGGTGTACTGATCAGCCCGAAGACGCCGGGCTTTGCGGGCGATGTGCATCTGGCCTCGCAGCTCGCTGAAGTGGGCGTGATCCTGCTCATGTTTGGCGTGGGCATGCATTTTCATCTGAAGGATCTCAGCGCGGTCAAGTGGATTGCGATACCCGGAGCGATCGGCCAGAGCCTGGTTGCGACGCTCGTCGGCATGATTGTCTTCTCGTTGCTGGGCTGGGAGCTTCGCGCGGGCGTTGTGCTCGGCATGGCGATGGCCGTTGCGAGCACGGTGGTGCTCATCCGGGTGCTCACGGACAACAACGTGCTTGCATCGCCCGCAGGGCACGCCGCCGTGGGATGGCTCATCGTCGAGGACATCTTCACGGTCATTTTCCTCGTCATTCTGCCGGTGCTGGGCAGGAGCGGGGCGGCCGGTGTCGAAGAGGGCCCGGGATTCTGGGCCACGCTCGGCTGGGCGATGCTGAAGCTGGCGGTGTTTGTCGCGATTGTCTTTGCGGTCGGATCCCGGGTTGTTCCGTGGATTCTGGTCCATGTCGCGAGGCTGCGATCACGGGAACTGTTCACGCTGACGGTGCTGGTGCTCTCGATCGCGGTTGCTGCGGGCGCGTATTTCCTGTTCGGCGCGTCGATGGCGCTCGGCGCGTTTCTTGCCGGGATGATGGTGGCGCAGTCGCCCGTGAGCCATCAGGCGGCGGCGGATGCGCTCCCGCTCCGCGATGCCTTTGCGGTGATCTTTTTCGTGTCGGTCGGAATGTTGTTTGACTGGCACATCCTCATGGATCGTCCTGCGATGGTGGCGGCGGGGCTGGGGATTGTGCTCTTCGTGAAGCCGCTGGCGGCGCTCGTGATCGTGGCGATCCTGGGGCACTCGGTGCGAACCGCCCTGATTGTTGCGGTGGGCCTCGCGCAGATCGGTGAGTTTTCCTTCATTTTGTCCGAGCTTGCCCTCCGCAACAACCTCATGCCGGGCGAAGGGCACGACGTGATCGTGGCGGCGGCGATCCTGTCGATCACGCTTAACCCGCTTCTTTTCCGGCTCATCGTGCCGGCCGAGCGATGGCTGCAATCCCGGCCGAAGCTCTGGGGCTTCCTGAACGCGCGAGCGGAGCGCAAACAGCGTGAGGCGAATGCCCAGGCGGTTGAGCGTGTGCGGTCGCAAGGTGCCGACGACAATGAGCGAACGGCGGTCGTGGTCGGGTACGGTCTTGTCGGGCGAACCGTGGACCGCCTCCTGCGGCAGGCGGGCGTCCGCACAGTGATTATCGATATGAACATGGACACGGTGACCGAGCTCAGGGCGTCGGGGCGTATCGCGATCTTTGGGGATGCCGCGAGTCGCGAAGTGCTTGAGCAGTCGGGCGCGGTGGACGCGAAGTACCTGCTGGTCACCATGGCGGCGAATTCAAACCCGGTGCCCGTCGTGTTGCACGCGAGGGCACTCAATCCGGATATGCACATTCTGGTGCGGAGCCGCTATCTCAAGGAACGGAGCGAACTCACCCTGGCGGGTGCGACTGGTGCTGTGTTTGAGGAAGCGGAGGCCGCGATCGCGCTGGGTGAACTGGTTCTGAAGGATCTGGGCGCCGATGCCGAGACCGTCGAGCGGGAAACCACGTCTTTGCGATTGAGCATCGCAGGCGGGTTGGCGTAAATCGTCACGTCGCGGGCTGTGATCAGCCCCGCGGGACGAGGCGTCCTGCGCCCGATTTTCCCACAAAAGTGCCGCCGCGGACCACGATCTGGCCGCGAACGGACACGGTGTCCGAACGACCCCTGAGATCCCAGCCTTCGAACGCGGAGTAATCGGTCGCCATGTTGTGGTGTGTCTTGCTCTTGGCGCTGATCTTGCCGCGGTACGCCGGGTCGTAGACCACCAGGTCGGCGTCCGCTCCGACCGCGATCGTGCCCTTGCCCTTGAGCCCGAAAATCCCGGCGGCGCGGGTGCTGGCGCAGTCTACAAAGGTGTGCAGGTCGATCTTGCCGGTCGTGACTCCGTGCGTGAAGAGCAGATCAACCCGGTTTTCTACTGATGGAATGCCGTTGGGAATCTTCGTGAAGGCGTCTTTGCCCATCGTCTTCTGCGTCTCAAAGTCGAAGGGTGCGTGATCCGTGGCGACAGTGGCAACCGTGCGACGGGCGAGATGATCCCACATTTTGGGAAGCTGGGACTTGTCGCGCAGGGGGGGCGACATCACGTACTTCGCTCCCTCGAAACCGGGTTTCTCGGTGTACGACTGATCCACGACAAGGTGGGGCAGCACCACTTCGATGTGTGCCTTGACGCCCCGCAGAATAGCCCGCTGGGCCTCGCGCGCGGCTTCATCGCACGATGTGTGTACGACGTACACCTCTGCGCCGGTCAGCTCGGCGAAGGTCATGAGATGATGCACGCCTTCGGCTTCCACTTGTACGGGTCGCGAGGGTTCATGAAACTGCGGCGCCGTTTTGCCGGCGGCGAGAAGCTCGGCCTGCCGTTCCGCCACCAGCGTCTCGTTCTCGCAGTGCGCCGTGACGACCACGCCGAGTTCCTTCGCGAGCTTTAGCGTGTGATACAACTCGCGGTCGTCGACGCCGAGAGCGCCTTTGTAGGCGAGGAAGACTTTGAAGGATCGGATGCCGCGCTTCACGATCTCGCGGAACTGCTTCTCGGCGAGGTCGTCAAATCGTGTGACGCCCATATGAAACGTGAAGTCGCAGGTCGATTTGCCCTGAGCCTTGCCGAGCCAGGTTTCGAAGGCGCCCATCGGCTCGTCGGCTTTGCCCGGGCAGATCATCTCGATCAGCGTGGTGGTGCCTCCCATGAGCGCTGCACGGGACGCCGACTCCCAGTCGTCCTTCGCGTACGTGCCCATGAAAGGCAGATAAACGTGGACGTGGGGATCGATAAAACCCGGAAATACGTACTTGCCGGCGGCATCGATCACTTCCGTCCCGGCTGCGCACGACCCGGGATCGATGCTCTTCTCGATCCGCGAAATTGTGTCGCCCGCGCAGTAGATGTCCGCCGTGTAATCGTCGGTGGACGTGATGATTCGGCCGTGCTTGATCAGGAGGGGCATAGGAAACTCGCCGCGGAGAGAGGGGGGACCGGGTTGATCACGCGATCGAATGCTGGCTCGCGAACCCCGAGCGGGCTAATTCGCCACGAGCTTGTTTGACTGCTCGACGAACTTCTCTCCGGTCCATTGAGTGTCCTTGGTGATGCGGCCTTCCGCCGCGGCCTTTTCGAGGGCTTTGGCGGCTGCTTGACGCTGCACCAGATCCGCGTGCGTCGTGAAATATTGCAGCGAATGGCCACGGAACTCTTCGATGCTCTTGAATCCCTTGGAATCCATGAAAGCCGAAAGGCCTCGGCAGAGCTCTTTCACGAGCGCGTACCCGTGGATCATGACGCCGGTGCACACCTGCACGGTGTTCGCGCCGAGCAGGATGAACTGGGCGGCATCTTCGCCGGTTTCGACGCCGCCGATGGCCGAGAGCGAGCGGCCCGGGAACTCCGTCTTCATCATGCGAGCGCATTCCATCACCATGCGCAGCGCGATCGGGCGGACCGCTTTGCAGGAATAGCCGCCAGGAGTCGTATATCCCTCCACGGTCGGTTCGGGCCGAAGCGTTTTCAGGTCGACGCCCATAACGCAGAGAATCGTGTTGATAGCCGCGATGCCTTCGCAGCCGTTGCGCAGTGCGGCACGAGCGGGCTCTTCGATGTGCGTGATGTTGGGGGTCATCTTGGCCCAGACGGGCTTCTTGGAGACGCCGTTGACCCAGCCGCAGACCGTGCCGAGGACTTCGCAGTCCTGTCCCATGGCGGCGCCCATCTTGCGTTCGGGCAGGCCGTGAGGACACGAGAAGTTGAGCTCGAACGCGTCGACTCCCGCATCCTGGCAGCGTTCGACGATCTCGCACCATGAGTCCTTGCGGTATTCTTCCATGATCGAAGCGATCAGGATTCGATCGGGGTACTTCTGCTTGACCTGCTTGAACTCCTCGATCCAGGTGTCGAACGGACGATCGGAAATCAGTTCGATGTTCTGCCAGCCGACGATCGTCTCGTTGCCCTTGGCTCCGACCCGCATCCGGGCGTAGCGAGGGGCGACGTTGATGACCTTGGAGGCGTCGAGGCTCACCGTCTTCGCGATGACCGCTCCCCAGCCTTCCTCGAACGCCTTGTTGATGACATTGGCGTTGGTGCCCGGAGGGCCGGAACCGATGACGAAGGGGTTGGGGAGTTTCAATCCGTCAACGGTGATGCTCAGATCGGCCATCTTGAGGCTCCATGGTCAACCGGGCTTGCCCGCCCGCCGCTCAGGACACTCGGGTCAAAACGCAAATCTTAATATACCAGACGGTCCAACTTTCACCACCCCTTTGCGGGTTGGACCGGACGAGTGAGGATTTCGCAATCGCCCGCGTGCCGGTGGGCTGCCTATTATGGCCAATGCAGTTTGTCCCCAGCCAGTTCCATCATCACCATCACGTGTCATACGTGGCCGGGTGATGGTGCGCTGCTCATAAGCAGAAAACCAATCGACGCCGGCCGCGAGCCGGCGTCGTGTGCTTTTGGAAGGCGCGGCGTTTCGGCTACCGGTCGGCAAAGGAGTCGCTCCTGTGCCGCCAACGATCGCCGACCCTGAAAAGACGCAAGGTGTGCTCAAACTCGCCCTCCCAAAGGGGCGGATGCAGCAGGGAATATTCGCGCTTCTGGCAGAGGCGGGTATCGCCATACGCCTGGGCAGCCGCGGCTATCGGCCGCAGGTCTCACTCGACGGGATCGATGCCAAGATCCTGAAGCCGCAGAACGTGGTGGAGATGCTCGACTCGGGGACGCGTGACGTGGGCTTTGCGGGCGCGGACTGGGTTCGTGAACTGAACGCTGATGTGGTTGAGATCCTGGACACCGGACTGGATCGTGTGCGGCTGGTTGCGGCGGCCCCGGCAGGGGCGGTGAAAGATGGGCGTTTGGGCAAGTCCGCCGCCGTGGTAGCGTCGGAATATGAGCGGATCGCGCGCGGCTGGATTGAGAGGAGCTGTCCCGGGGCGCGCTTTGTTCGTTCGTACGGTGCGACAGAGGTGTTTCCGCCCGAGGACGCGGATTGCATACTCGACATCACCGCCACCGGCGACACGCTGCGGGCCCAGGGGCTCGTGGAATTCGATGAGATCATGGAGTCATCCACCCGCCTGTACGCCAGCCGCCGGGCGTGGGAGCAGCCCGCGACGCGCGAGTCGGCCGAGCGCCTTGTCTTGCTCCTGCGGTCGGTGCTGGAGGCCCGCGGTCGTGTGATGCTTGAGGTGAACGTGACTCGTGACGCGCTCGCACGCGTCGCATCCGCGCTTCCGTGCATGCGCGAGCCCACCGTGTCGCCGCTCCGGGCGGAATCGGGCTATGCGGTCAAGGCGGCCGTTCGACGCGACATCCTGCCGACGCTCATTCCCCGCATCAAGTCGCTCGGCGGTACGGACATCGTGGTCACTCAACTCTCACAGATCATCCCATGAATACATGTACGTTCAACACGCGAATAGCGGATCGGATACGGAGTACGGGCGCGAACCGATATTCCCCGCCCAAGCCGCGGTGCGGTGCGCCGATCGATCTGTGGCTTGACGCGAACGAGGGAAGAAGGCCGGACATTGAAGCCCTAGTTTGCGCGACCGGCCTTGCCGGAGCCGCAAGCCAATACCCGAGTGCCGCCCCGCTCGAGCAGGCGATCGCCGCGATGCTTGGCGTGGACCACGAGCGGGTGCTCGTGACTGCGGGCGCCGATGAGGCCATTGACAGGGTGTGCCGCACCTTCCTGGGGCCGGGCAGGGAGATTGTCGTGCCCGCGCCCACATTCGAAATGATCGGTAAATACGCCCGCATGACGGGCGCGACGGTGCGGGAGGTGGCATGGTCGGAGGACAGGTTTCCACTGGCGGAACTTCAAGGCGTGTTGAGCGACAAAACGTCTGTGGTTGCGGTCGTTTCTCCCAACAACCCGACCGGTGCCGTCGTTACCGAGCAAGAGCTCAAGGAACTGTCCGAGAGCGCCCCCGATGCGATCCTTCTTGTCGATCTGGCATACGCGGAATTTGCTGAATGCGATCTCACGGCCGCCGCCCTGACACTGCCGAACGCCGTCCTCGTTCGAACATTCTCCAAGGCGCACGGGCTTGCGGGGCTGCGTGTAGGCTACGCGGCGGGAAGCCGTCAACTCATCGAGGCTCTGCGTGGCGCTGGTTCGCCGTATCCCGTTTCCGCGCTCAGTCTCGCGGTCGCGCAGCAGGCGATCGCCTCGGCGTCCGCACATCTTCCACCTGTCGTTTCGCGTTGCAGAAAGGAGCGGGACGTTCTTCTTCGGGTGCTGTCCGAATCTGGAGTGCGTGTCCGGCCCTCGCAAGGCAATTTCGTTCTCGCACGAGCCACCAGGGCCGAATGGCTGTGGGAGGCTCTCGCCAGTCTTGGCATTGCCGTTCGGCGCTTTCCCCCGGGCGGCACGCTCGACGGCGCGATCAGGATCACATGCCCCTGTGATGAGGCCGGGTTCGATCGCTTGGTCTATGCGCTGCGGTCGATCCTGCAGCCCCAAGCCATTCTCTTTGACATGGACGGCGTGCTCGCCGATGTCTCGCGGTCGTACCGGGCTGCGATCGAGGCGACTGCTCTTGGGTTCGGCGTGCGCGTGTCGCAGGACGACATCTCGGCGGCCAAGGCGGCAGGAAACGCGAACAACGACTGGGATCTCACTCGGAAGCTCATCAACCGGGGCGGAGTCAACGCGTCCCTCTCCGCGGTGAAAGAGAGGTTCGAACTCTTCTATCAAGGCGGCCCAAGTATCGCGGGATATCGAGAGCGGGAAACGCTTCTTCCGCCGCGTGGGCTTCTCGAGCGGCTCGCCGGGCGCATGCCGCTTGCAATCGTGACGGGACGACCGCGATTCGACTGCGATCGTTTTCTCGACCGGTTTGGACTGCAGAATCTCTTCGCAACGAAGGTGTGCATGGAGGATGCGCCGGCCAAGCCGGACCCGGCTCCGGTTCGGCTCGCCCTCGCAAGACTCGGCGTGGAGCGTGCCTGGATGATCGGGGATACGCCCGACGACATCGCGTCCGCACGGAGCGCAAGCGTGGTTCCGATCGGATTTGTGCCGCCGGGAGAGGCGTACCGGTCCAATGGCTCGTCACTGCGGGCCGCCGGGGCGGCGACGGTTCTGAACGATTTCGCGCAATTGGAGGATCTGCTCTCATGAATGACCGCACGTGCAAGCTTGAACGCAAGAGCCGCGAGACGCAGATCGAGGTGTCCATCAAGCTCGATGGCGCCGGGGACGCCGCTGTCACAACCGGTATCGGGTTTCTCGATCATCTGCTGTGTGCGATAGCACGTCATTCCGGAATCGATTTCCAGCTCCGCTGCACCGGCGATCTGGAAATCGACGATCATCACACGGCGGAAGATTGCGCGCTGGCGCTGGGGTCCGCGATCGACAACGCGCTGGGAGAAAGGAAGGGATTTGCCCGATTCGGGTACGCGTATGCGCCGCTGGATGAGTCGCTGGCCCGCGCGGTCATCGATTTCTCCGGGAGACCTTTCGCGGCCATCAGTCTTGATCTGCGGCGCGATGCCGTGGGAGGCCTGGCCTGCGAGAACATCACGCATGTTCTCTCGTCGCTCGCAACCGCGATGCGTGCAACACTGCACGTCGACGTTCTTCGCGGCGAGAATGACCATCACCGTGCCGAAGCCGCGTTCAAAGCGATTGCGCTCGCTCTGAGACAGGCGATCGCACGTACGTCCGATTCATCCGTACCCAGCACGAAGGGGGTTCTGTGAACTCGCATGAAGTGGTCATCGTCCGCACCGGGAGCGCCAACCTGGCGTCGGTGCAGGCGGCGTTCGACCGGTTGCGGATTCGAACGCTTGTCAGCGACGATCCGTCAGAGATCGATCGAGCGCACCTCCTCGTTCTGCCCGGAGTGGGAGCGTTCGGCCCCGCGATGGCCTCGCTGGAGCGTCGCGGCCTGGTGTCTCTCCTGCAATCAAGAGTGAAGGACGATCGTCCGACACTCGCCATTTGCCTTGGACTGCAGCTTCTTTGCGAGGCAAGCGAGGAAAGCCCCGGTATTGGCGGGCTTGGTCTGATCAGCGGCGCGGCTCAGCGATTTGCGGCAGATGTCCGCATTCCGCAGATGGGATGGAACAAGGTCGAGGTGCAGGAGGCTCGTGTATTGCGCTCGGGCGCGATGTACTTTGCCAACTCCTACCGCCTGATCGATCCGCCTCCCGGCTGGACCGCCGCTGTTACGAACTACGGCGGCCCGTTCGTCTCCGCCATCGAGCGGGGCAACGTCGTGGCTTGTCAGTTCCATCCGGAATTGTCGGGCCGGGAGGGATTGGACATGCTCTGGAGATGGCTGGAAGTGTCTGCGGAGGCGGTGACATGCTGAGCCGTCGGATCATTCCGTGTCTTGATGTTCGAGATGGCCGTGTGGTCAAAGGTGTGAACTTTGCAGGGTTGCGCGATGCGGGCGATCCGGCTGAACTCGCCGCACGCTACGAGTCCGAGGGAGCGGATGAGTTGGCGCTGCTGGATGTTTCGGCTACGACGGACAACCGTGCGACGGCTTTGGACTGCGTCCGAGCGGTCCGCCGCACACTGGGCATTCCGTTGACGGTGGGGGGCGGAGTGCGCTCGGTCGACGACGCGTTGCGGCTGCTCGATGCCGGTGCCGACAAGATTGCAGTGAATAGCGCCGCCGTCTCACGGCCTGAACTGATCGCCGAGTGCGCCGCGCGATTCGGCGCGCAGTGTGTCGTCGTCGCGATCGATGCGCGGCACATGGAAGGGGCCTGGCGGGTCATGGTCCGCTCCGGCTCGAATGCGAGTGGCAGGGACGCGGTGCAATGGGCTGTTCATTCACAGTCGCTCGGCGCGGGAGAAATTCTCCTCACCAGCTGGGATCGCGACGGAACACGTAGTGGTTATGACCTTGATCTCATCCGTTCGGTCGCGTCTGCCGTTTCCATTCCGGTCATCGCCTCGGGCGGTGCGGCGGGCCCTGAAGACTTGCTGCGAGCCGTCCAATGCGGTGCCGAAGCCGTTCTGGCCGCCAGCATTTTCCACGATCGGCAGTTTCAGATCTCGGAAGTGAAAGAGTTCCTGCGTCAGCACCAGGTGGAGGTCCGGCTTTGATTATTCCCTCAATCGATCTCATGGGCGGGCGCACGGTCCAGCTCATCGGCGGCAAGGAGTTTGCGTTGGAGGCCGGCGATCCCGCGCCGATCGCGGAGCGATTCGCGGTGGCGGGGGAGATCGCCGTGGTGGATCTCGATGCGGCGCTCGGCCGCGGATCGAACCGCCCGCTCATCACGCCCCTTTTGCCGAAAGCACCGATCCGGGTCGGTGGCGGCATTCGCGATGTTCAAACCGCGATCGACTGGCTCGACGCCGGCGCCGCGAAGATTGTCATCGGCACTGCCGCCACGCCGGAGTTCTTGCGCAATCTTCCGGCGCAGCGACTCATCGCGGCGCTCGACGCGCGCGACGGCGAGGTCGTTGTCGAAGGATGGCAGACCCGCACGGGTGAATCCATTCTCGAACGCATGAAGCGTCTTGAAGGACTTGTGGGGGGCTTCCTCGTCACATTTGTTGAGAAGGAAGGCAGGCTCGGAGGCACAAGCCTGGATCTTGTGCCGCGGCTCGTTGAGGCTGCCGGTCCGGCGCGCGTCACGATCGCGGGCGGCGTCACGACGGCGCAGGATATCGCGGCGCTCGATGCGCTCGGGGCGGATGCCCAGATAGGCATGGCGCTTTATACCGGCAGGCTGGATCTGGGCGAGGCGATCGCCGCTCCGCTCCGGTCCGATCGCCCTGATGGTCTTTGGCCAACAGTTGTCGTGAATGAGTCGGGTCGGGCATTGGGCCTGGTATATTCCAGCGCCGAGAGCCTGCGTGAAGCGATTCGTTCACGAAGCGGAATCTATCACTCGCGTCGCCGAGGGCTCTGGCGCAAGGGTGAGACCTCGGGAGATACCCAGCAACTGATTCGCGTTGATCTCGATTGCGATCGTGATGCCCTTCGGTTTGTGGTCCGCCAGAGTGGCCCGGGGTTTTGTCACAAGGGCACCGGCACATGCTGGGGAGATGAGCAAGGATTGGAATCCCTGCTGAAGCGGATCCGGACCCAGTCCATCGGCGCCGACCCGAAGTCGTACACCCGGCGTCTGCTGGATAATCCCGCGCTGCTGGAGTCGAAGCTCGTCGAGGAGGCGCGGGAGCTTGCGGAGGCTTCTGGATCGGCTGAAGTCACCCGGGAGGCCGCGGACCTGCTGTACTTTCTCCTGGTTGCGATGCAGCGTTCCGGTGTTGAACTCTCTGAGGTCGGTGCGGAACTCGACCGACGAGCGCTCAAGATCACTCGTCGCCCGGGAAATGCGAAGCCTTCGCGGGAGTGCCGCCGGTGAAATCCTTGCTGCTGCCAACGATCGATGCCGCTTCGCTCGCACGTACGCGTGCCGCTCCTGTCGATCGGGAGACTCTCGCCGCGGCGCGAAGCATTCTGGAAGACATCGATGCCCGGGGAGAGCCCGCCGCGATGGAGTACGCCCTCCGCTTCGGCGATTATCGTGCGGGCGAACCGGTTGTGCTCGGAGCACCAGAGCTGCGGGGGGCGCTGGAGCGGATCGCTGCTTCCCAGCGCAAGCTGTTGGAGCGCACCGCGGCGCGGATTGAGACCTTCGCGATGGCGCAGCGCGCCAGTGTGTCCGGGATGCAGATCGCCATTCCGGGAGGGGTCGCCGGCCATGAGTGCGTCCCCGTTCGATCGGCCGCCTGTTACGCGCCGGGCGGACGCTATCCGCTCCCATCTTCTGTGCTCATGACGGCCGTAACCGCACGCGCGGCGGGGGTCGAGTCGATTGTTGTTGTGTCTCCTCGTCCGACGGATAGCGTTCTTGCCGCCGCGGCGATCGCCGGAGCGCAGGCCGTTGTGACGTTTGGTGGTGTACAGGGGATCGCCGTGGTCGCGAGGGGCCTCTTTGGTCTCCCAGCATGCGACATGATCGTCGGGCCGGGAAATCGGTGGGTGACGGCGGCAAAACAACTCGTCAGCGCGCAGACCGGCATCGATATGCTCGCCGGTCCGTCCGAACTGGTCGTGATCGCTGACGATTCTGCTCGACCGGCGGTGGTGGCGGCCGATCTTCTGGCGCAGGCGGAGCACGATACCGACGCGATTCCAGTTCTCATCGCAATCGGTCGAGACGTCATTCAGCGGGTTCGGGAGGAAGTGGAAACCCAGCTGGAGACCCTTCCCACACGCGAGATTGCGAGGGAGTCCATGCGCCAGGGGATCTCACTCCTTGCACGCGACACCACCGAGGCTGTCGGTCTAAGCGATCAGATAGGGCCTGAGCATCTGGAGATTGTTACCCGTGACGCGCCGGACTTGCTCGGTCTGGTTCGAAACGCGGGTGCCGTGTTTGTCGGCGAGGCCGCGGCGGAGGTGTTCGGCGATTACGGGGCTGGCCCTAACCACGTACTGCCCACCGGGGGCAGTTCGAGATTTCGTGCCGGCCTGTCCGTTTTCACATTTCTCCGCATGAGAACTTGGATCCGGATCGACCGTCCGATGGAGAGCGCTCCGCTGATCCTCGACGCCGCTTCATTCGCGAGAATTGAGCATTTGGAGGCCCACGCCCGCTCTGCCGAGTGTCGGATCCCGCTTTCGGCGGATTACCCCGGGGCAACACCTGTTTCCGCGGCATTCTGATAGACTTCGGGGGACTGTCTTTTCAGGCCATCAAAAGTTACCCAACCTCAGGGGCCTTCCATGCTTAGAAACACCCACCCGCTTGCGTTCGCATTCGTCGGTCTCGTCAGCTCTGTCGTAATGGCTCAGCCCCTCCCAACCGATCCATCGTTGGTCACGGGCCAACTGGACAACGGGCTTCGGTACATAGTCCGGAAGGCCTCGGTGCCGCCGGGCCGGGCGGTGATGTGGGTTCACATGCACACCGGGTCGTTGAATGAAACCGATCGGCAGCGCGGCATTGCGCACTACCTCGAGCACATGGCGTTCAACGGTTCGGAGAACTTCGCACCGGGAACGCTCGTGCCGTTCTTCCAGTCGCTTGGCATGCAGTTCGGCCGCGACCAGAACGCGTTCACGAACATGGAGCAAACGACGTATCAGCTCACGCTGCCCAACACCGAGACCGAGACGCTCTCCAAGGGTCTGACGTTCTTTGCGGACGTGACGGGACGCCTGTCGCTGATCCCGCACGAGATCGACGAGGAACGCGGGATCATTCAAGAAGAGCGACGGCGTGGCCTTTCCGGGCGGCAGCGGACCGGGTTCTATGTGATCGAGCATCTCGCCCCCGGCTCGATTTACGGCGAGCGGATAACGATCGGGACGGAGCAGACGATCAACGGCGTCATGCAGCCGGACTTTCAGGATTACTACGGCAAGTGGTACGGAGCGTCCAATGCAACGATGATGGTGGTTGCCGACACGGACCCTGCGAAGATCGTCGAGCTGATCAAAGAGAAATTCGGGTCACTGCCAAAGAAACCTCGCCCGACGGCTCAGGAAGTAGGGATCAGGGCCTACGACAAGAGTTTTGCGATTGTGGCGAGCGATCCGGAGGTGCGCGGCGAAGAGCTTCAGATCGTTCGACTTGAGCCCGGACGCCCGGCTATCACGACAGAGCCTCAGTACCGGGATGAGCTTGTGGCGGGGATCGCTGAAATGGCCTTCAATCGCCGCCTGAGCGACAAGGTCGCCCAGGGCAGCACGAGCTATCTGGGCGGGCGTGCTTCGATGGGGAACCAGGGGAACGTGATCTATACGGCAGAACTGACCGGCAATGCCAAGCCGGGCAAGTGGAAGGAAGCCCTGCAGGAACTTGCGCTCGAGATGCAGCGAGCGAAGACGTTCGGCTTCTTTGCTCGGGAAATCGAGGATGTCAAGAAGGAGATGATCGCATCGGCCGAGCGAGCGGTTGAGACAGAGAGCACGATCCCGATGTCGGCGTTGATCACTCGCATGAACGGCGCCGTAACTTCGGGCGAACCGGTTCTCTCTCCCTCTCAGCGGCTTGACTTGCTGAAGAGATTGCTCCCGACGATCAAGGAGGAAGAGGTCGAGAAGCGATTCGCGAAGGAGTTCGACACGAAGGCGGTCGCGTTTATCGCGACGCTGCCCTCGGGTCCGGGCGTGCCGACGGAGGCGCAGCTGCTGGAAATCGGCACGGCGGCTCTTGAGGTCAAGCCCACGCAGGAGACCGAGGCGGTTCGCGCGACCGAGCTCATGGCCACCCTTCCAAAGGGCGGCAAGTTTGTGGATTTCACCGAAAACGCTCCGAGCCAGGTGTGGTCGGGCTGGCTGAACAACAACGTCCGTGTCCACTACAAGTTCATGGATGATCGCAAGAACCAGGCGAGCGTGCAGATCGCTCTTATCGGCGGCGAACTGCTCGAGAATGCGCAGAACCGGGGGATCACCAGTGCCGCGCAGTTGGCCTGGGGACGGCAGGCGACGCAGCATCTGACGTCGAGCGACATCCGGGAACTGATGACCGGCCGGAAGGTCAACGTGCGAGGGGGCGGCGGATTCGGAGGCGGCGGTCGTGGCGGGCGCGGAGGCGGCGGTATGGCCGCGGCTGCGGGCGACGGGATGTCGCTCAACATCAGCGGAAGTCCCGAAGAGCTGGAGACGGGATTCCAGCTGGCATACCTCCTTCTGACCGAGCCGAAGATCGAGGCCGCCTCGTTCGATCAGTTCAAGACGACAACCCGGGAAATGCTCGAGATGTCGGCCAAGAACCCGCTGGCGCTGGGGATGCGCACCTCCATGACGGCGCCTTACCCGGAATCGGATCCCAGAACCCAGATAATCACACCCGAGCAACTGGATCATTTGTCGCTCGAGGCGTCGCAGGCCTGGCTGAACAAGATGGTGAAAGAATCGCCGATCGAGGTGGTGATCGTGGGAGATCTGCCGCGAGAGAAGGCAGTTGCGCTCGCGGAACGGTATCTGGGATCGCTCCCCTCGCGCGACAAAGTCTCGCCAACGACCTTTGCATCGCTTCGCAAGCTTGAAAAGCCTGCCGGTCCGAGGATTGTTGAGAAGGTGCTGGATACTCCCACGCCGCAAGCGTTCGTGTATTCGGGTTTTTACGGTGCCGATCAGGCCAACCGTGCCGACGCGAGAGCAATGGCGATGGCGGCCCGTATCCTGTCAACGCGGATGATCAAGGAAGTGCGTGAGGACGCGCAGCTGGTGTACAGCATCTCGGCGAGCTCCCGTCCTGGAACGACCTATCCGGGCTTCGGAGTCTTTTCTGCGGGCGCACCCACGGAGCCATCAAAGGTGCAGCCGCTTGTCGACAAGCTGGCGTCGATGTACGCGACCTTTGCCAAGGATGGACCGACGCCGGAAGAGCTCGATGTAGCGAAGAAGCAGATGGCCAACACCTTTGCGGATCAGCTCAAGGATCCGGCCTACTGGACGCAGCGGCTGGACCAGATGACATTCCGCGGGCTCACGCTTGAGGAAATCGTGGATGATCCGGCTGCCTATCAGGCCATGACCACAGGAGATGTCCAAAAGGCGTTCGCCAAGTACTACGCCCCCGAGAAGGCGATCGTGGTCACGGTTCGCCCGAACCAGACGCCTTCCGAGGGGGAAAGCAAGAGTCCGACGGCCTCGGGCGAAGGGCACTAGAGGCATTCTCCAGTCACTCCGTCTTTCTGGCGTAACCCGTTCGTGTCCGCGGAGCCGGCTTGTCCCGTAGCGGCGCTCAGAGGATTGGGAAATGCTGAATTCACCGGGAGAGGCCCCGGCAGGGGTGCGATTCCTCCTGCAACGATGAAGGGAGGATGCCGGTGCGGCAGCCCGGGGGGTCAGCGGGTGCGCGTCAGTTCTTCTCTGGCCCAGTCGCGCCATTGCGGAGTTTCCCCACGCATCGCGACCTCACGCAGTAGGCCTGCGGTCTTGTCGTCCGGTTTGCCGTTCTTGATCTGGAGACGTGCTAGTCCCTGCATCGCAGCGACGTAGTCGGGGTAAACCTCCAGGGCGGTGCGGTAAGTCGCAATTGCTTCGTCGTTGCGGCCAGCGGACTCAAGCGTCAACGCAAGGTTGACCCGGGGATCCGGATGGCCCGGGAGGAGCCGGCGGGCCCATTCAAACTCTCCCGCGGCTTCGTAGTACTTGCCCTCCTGCAAATAGATCACTCCGAGGTTGTTGTGGGCGGGGCCGAAGTAGAGGTCGGCGCTCAACGCCTGCCGCAAAAGCTCCTCCGCCCTTGCGAGCGAGGTCAGGTCGCCCTTGTCCATGTAGGGTAATGCCTGGGCGTTCAGTTCCATGGCCCGCCTAGTGTCCCGCGCACTTTCAGAAATGGGGGAATAGGCATCCCTGCGAGCCGCTGTTGCACAGCCCTGAGCGCAGAGCGCGACCACACTCAGCAAGAGCGCAGGAGGGCAGATGCGGGAGCACCGCCTGGTGACATGCAAGCTCATCGAAGGGTTACCTCCGCGGGTGGCATTGCGCGAGCGGGTGCAGCGGCCCGGGCACCCCCGTTTTCCAGATAGGTGCAGGCAAACACGACCGCCACAGACCACTTGGGGAGCTCTTCGTTCTCACGACCGTTCAAATCTCCGCGCTGCAAAGAGGAGAGGTTGACAGCGGCAGGGATCCACGACGGGTGCAGCTGCCTCCATGTGGCCAGAAAGCGGCCGAGGTCGGGCAGGATCAACGGATCGAGCTGCACCCGGATGCCCTGCCGCCGATAGCCCGGACCCGCACCGCTCTGTCCTTCAACTCCCACGTCGCGTATGGCACTTGGATTGACTCCGGCCTGCGAGAGCGCATCGGAAACCATGCCGAGGATTCGTTCCTCACGGACTGGTCCGTCTTCCACAACCGCCGGCATTGCCCGCAGGGTGTAAACCTCTTTGAGCAGAGCGGCGACCTGAGCGTCTCGATCCTGGGTGTCCGACAGACGGCCGGCGTCTGCGCGCCATTGAAAGAACAACGAGACGAAAAGACACGCAAATCCCGAGAACAAGATCGCGAGAGCTCGATCCACCCATGACTTCATCGTGCCACCTCAGATCGCTGCAGAGTGGCGTCGAATCGCACTGCTTTGCCATTCGCGTGCGTGCGGGGCGATTGGAGCGACCACCCGTCAACCCCCGCCAGGCCCTTTGCCAGCTGCTGGGCGCACGATTGATCTGGCACTTCAGCGGCAACCGTAATTCCCTGTGCTGTTGCGGCGATAGTCTGTGTGCGAACCTCGAGACCTTCGGGCCATGCGCCCAAGAGCGCCGCCAGACCGATTGAAGCGTCGGGAGGCAGGCCGCGCCTGGCATTGCCCGTCCTGGTCTTCAGCAGCCTGCTCCGCTCGGAATCCAGGGCCGTGCGCGATTCTGCGGATGAACCTCCTATGCCGGTCGCCTTCAACATTGCCTCGCTCACGGCAACGTCGATGAGATCGGCCTGGGCCCGGAGCGATATGGAACGTCTCCAAAGCCCGAGGCTGAGCGTTGCAAGCAGCACGCCTGCGAGGGCGACGGTCCAGCGACGGCGAGTGTGCCGTCGGTTTCTGAGGATCGATGGTTCATGGGGGCCGACAAGGACGTTCAATTCAGCGAGGGGAACGGGAGAAGCGAGTTCCAATCTTTCTGGGAGTGATGCCGGTGTAAGAACAAGCAGGTCGGGAGTGCGTGCGCATTCTTCTTCTACCCGTGAAATCGGTAAGCCGCACGCAAGAACCCTACAGTCTGGCAAGAGCGCGTACGCGACGGCCAAGCCCTCTACCGGCAGGGGAAGCAGTGATTGGAAACAGTCGTCGAGCAGCGCCAGCGAGCTTTGGTTCCGAAGAGACCGTGTTGTAAGAACCGCTTCTGGAGTCTCCAGAAGGGCCCAATAGAACTCGTGACAGCTCAATGTGGCGGAGGAAGAGCTCTCGATGTTCAAGGCACACCTCCATGCTGCGCGGCCGTATGGGATGCAGGGTCGGCGTTCTTTAATGGGGCTCCGGCTGTGGGACTTCGCGTGGGGACAAGCGGCCGCAGTTCTCCCGACTTCATTCTGAGCGTGTGCGAAGTGCTTCCGTTGGTATCCGACAATTGGAGTGAGTCGGCCGAGATTGTGCCGACGCGATATCTGAGCAAAGTGTCCCCGCTGGAAACAGAGTGCAGGCGATTTGTGTCCGGGTCGAACAACGCGGCCCTGCGGATTGCCGGGGCTAAAGCACCCGGTGTTTGCAATTGCTCTTGGATAATTGCAACAAGCTGAAGCCTGAGCGGTGGAGCAGCGGGAGCGGGGGCTGGAGGTGCCGCGGCGATTGGGGGCGGCTTTGGCGGGGCTTTCCACAGTTGCGCGTCGAAGGCGCGAAGGTCAATTGGCGCAGAAGCAATCCTTCCGGCGTTCTTTGGTTGGCCTGCGGCCGCCAGGGCACGCGTCGAAATCGCTTCCGCTTCACGCTTGATGCCGCCAGCTTCCAGCGGCCACAACGCCCACATGAGTGCGCCCACGCAGACAATGCACCCCGCGATGCAAAGGCGGCTCGTCGACCGCTTGGACGGGAGGTCTGCAGATCCTGACGAGAGTGCGGCGGTCATGGCGATCGCTCCTCCGTTGGGTCAGCCATCCCCTGGAGCACCCTCCGCACTTCAAAGGAGTCTGTAAGGCCCTGCTCAATCAGTCGTTGGCCTTCCTCCAAGAGTGTGCGCATTCCGCGCTCGGCGGCGCGCGCCCTTATTTCCGCCACGTGTGATCCCTGCGAGATGAGATCACGCATAGCGTCGTCCACCATGAGAAGCTCGAAAACTCCGAGCCGGCCGGAATACCCGGTTTCATGGCAAGCCTCACATCGTGCGCCGCGGCAGGTGGAGTGAATGCGGCGAAGAAGACGCTGGGCCATGACGGCAGAGAGCGAAGCGGCGACGAGATACCTTTCCGCGCCCAGATCGACCAGGCGGGCCACGGCGCTTGCCGCATCGTTTGTGTGCAGCGTCGAAAGTACAAGGTGGCCGGTCAGGCTCGCCTGCATCGCGATGCGAGTCGTCTCCGCGTCGCGAATCTCGCCAACCATGACGACATCGGGATCCTGCCGGAGAATGTGCCGCAGCCCCGTGGCGAACGTCACACCCTTCTTGGGATTTATCTGCGACTGACTGATGGCGATTCCTGCGATTGAAAGCTCATATTCGATCGGATCTTCAATCGTCATGATGTTGAGGTCGCCCCGCTTGCATCCGGACTGATTCGCCTCTCGACCCTTGTCGCCCACTCCGCCGGTTGCGATGTGACGCAGCAGCGTGTACAAAGTGGTGGTTTTGCCACTCCCCGTCGGCCCGGTGACGAGGATGATGCCGTGCGAGCGCCCGGCACGGTCCAGTAGTGCCGTCTGCACATCGCGGGGCATTCCCAGGCTCTCAAAGCCCGCAAGGTGGGAGCCCCGAGCGTTGTCCAGCAGGCGAATGACGGCTCGCTCCCCGTAGTTGGTTGGGAGCGTACTGATCCGCAAGTCAACCGAACGAATCTCCGGTCCGTTGCGCGATCGTCCAAGAGTCACGGTGGCCCGTCCGTCTTGAGGAGCATGCCGCTCCGCGACGTCCATTCGGGCCATCACCTTGATCCTGCTGACGAGGGCGTTGGTCAAACTGTGAGGCAGTTCACGCGCGACGGTGAGTACGCCATCGATCCGGTAGCGGATAAGAGTCCGATCCGCCAGCGGCTGGATGTGAATATCACTGGCGTGGCGTGAAAGCGCTTCAAAAAGCATCGCGTCCGCCAGGCGGATGACTGGGCCTTTACCTTCCAATATGAGCAGGTCCCGGTCCGACGCCGCCACTGTCTGGGCGAGTGCAGCTTCGAGATTGGTCTCAAGCACCTCGACCGGCGCCGACCGCTCGAACAGCTCCGGGGTCACAGTTTGGTACGAGAAGTCGATGAGACGGGCAATCTGCTCATCGTCGCAGATGGACGTGGTAGCAGGCCTGCCGAGGCGCACACCGATGTTGAGAACGACACTGGCGGGTGTGCGGGATGAAACGAGCAGCAATTCAACAGCTTCCATCGGCGCTGCAGTCGTGCTTTGAATCCCATTGCTGCAGACCAGATGCTGGCGCGCAAAGTCTCGAGGAATCAGCCGGAGAAAATCATCGCTCGGCCGGCCATCGACTGCCGGAGACCGCTCGAGCCGCTCTTGATCTGTGGAAAGCATGGAATTACCGGATCACCCGCGGCTTCAGCATCGGGAATCCATCGCTTATTCCCATGGTTCCGAGGCCGTTGCGACGGATGGTGGCGTCGGTCAGGTACTTGAGGTCGTTGAGCTGCTGGTCGCGGAGCACGGCGGCCCGGATGAATACATAGAACCTCTGCCGGCTGTTGCTGTTGTCCCGGACCTTAAAGAGTTCCCCCACGAGCGGAACGTCCCCAACGTATGGAACCTGACGCGTGTTGCGGCCATCGCTCACGAGCTCTATCCCGCCGACAACCACCGTGTGGCCGTCAGGTATGGTGGCGTTGCTGCTGATGTTGTTCTGCTGTCGTGGCGGCGGCAGGCCGGACGCCGGGGGCGCGCCCACGAACGAACTCAGGGAGAGTGAGTACTCCAGCACAAGCTGGTCTGCCTCGGCAATCTGCGGTTTCACCGCGATGGTGGTGCCAGCGTCCTGCGTTCCCCCGAAGCTCGTCGTCGTTCCTGCGCCGCTGGTCGTATTGCTGATTGTGTATGGCTGCTGGAGGACGGAATTGAAAACCGCCTGCTGGTTGTTGTTGACCAGCACCCGGGGAAGGCTCTTCGTAGAGCCGCTCGAGATCGTTTCGAGCGCCCTGACCACGGCGTTGAAGTCGCCCGGGTTCAGGACCGCCCCGGTAAAGCCCTGCGAAGCGTTCGCGACGCGGTTTGCGCCTGTGCCGGTCGAAAGGCCGAAAAGCGAACTAAGCTGATAGAGACTTCCACCCACCGTGCCCAGCTTTTCGAGTTCAACACCAAGGTTCATCGCGTCCTGCTCGCTTAAACTCACAAGAAAGACTTCCAGCATGACCTGAGGCTGACGAACATCAAGCTGGCGGATCAGCAGTTCGAGCTGCGCCAGCAGTCGTGGCTCTGCGATCGCAATCAGCGTGTTCGTTCCCTCGTCGGCCGTGAGCGAGAGGGCCGTGAAAGCCCCTGTCGCGCGGATACCGCGCACACCCGCCGGATTCATTGTCTGCGGGCGCCCCAACTGTGCTGCTGGTGCCGGAGCAGTTGCCACCGCGGCCGGCGGCGGCACCAACGCCGGCAAAATGCTGCCTTCCGAGGGAGCATCGGCACGCACCGAGCGTTGAGAGCCGGCATCACGCAGGGCGCCGGGACTCGAAGCGCCAGAGTCGATCGGACCGTTCTCCAGGGCTCCGGCGGATATGAGCTGCTGAAGAGTTGCCAGAACCTCCTTGACAGGTCGGTTGCGAATCGCAAACGCCCGAACTGGACGGGCGGCAGATTGAGGAGTCGAATCGAGACGATCGAGCAGCATCTGGATCTTTTCATGCTGTGTCGGGGTCGCGGTCACTATTAGTGTCCCGGTGAGATCGTCGGTGACAATCCGGAAGCGATCTTCCGGCGAATTCCCCCCGCTGATTCCGGAAGAGCCGCCGCTGGCCGCGCCGGGCGCAGCGGCGCGGTCCCGCACGGTCTGCTCGATGAGATTGGCAACTTCCTTGGCGCTGAAAACTTTCGGGGTGTATTCGCGGGTGAGCATTTCCTCCCGCTGATCAAGCGCTTGTATGAGACTGAGCCAGGCTGCCTGCGTCTCCGCCGGAGCGAGCAGCAGCAGCGAGCGTCCGTCGGGCGCAACCAGAAGCTCACCCTTGAGTTTGTCCCCCGAAACAGCATCTCGCTTGCCGGCCACTTGCGTGACTGCGGCAACAAGTGCGCTCGGAGGAATGTTCCTGGCTTCAAGCACCGTCGGCACAATGTCCGCACGCGGCACATCGAGCTGAGCCAGGAATGCCTTGGCCTCTTCCACGCGGGGTACAAGATCACTGATGAGCAGAAGCCCCGAGTCGCCAACGGGAGTGGCGCTGCCGGCTCCCTTCGTCAGGATCGGCTTGATGTTCTCCGCGAGCTCCTTGGCGGTGCGAAAGCGAGGCCTCACGATTTCATGAACAAAGCCGGTGCGAAGTCCGGCCTCGGCAAGGTCCGGATTCAACCCGGCAGCGCCGGCGGCATCCGTCAGCTTCACAATCGAGAGGACGCTTGCTCCGGGAGAACGAACGAAGGTGAGTCCGCGCGCGGCAAGAATTTGATTCGTCAAGGTCCAGAGCTGGTCCGGCGAAAGGTCGTGTACGCCGCGAACGGTGACGGAGGTAGTGCCGCCCGGACCCTTGAAGAGTGCCGGGTCATACTCCAGGGCAAAGTCCAGCGAATTAGCGGTCAAGAGGACGAGTCCGCCCAGATCAAACTGATCGGGCAGCGAGATTCGACGGGCCAAGGGCTCGGGCTTTGCACAAGCTCGCGACGAAGTTACAAGCAACAACACAATCACAGCGACTCTTGAGCCACGCACCATAGTGGGGCAGCTTACTGAGTGTGTTTCATGATGACCGCGTGTGGAAGTTATCAACTGTGAATATCTGATGAGGCACAGGGTCTGTGCATAAAGCGTGTGTATGGCAGAATTTGACGAACGTGGTAGCGTGATCGCGGTGCCGTTCAAGCCTCAAGCGTGTGGAATCGAGTGAAAAGATTCCACAGATCTGTGGCGGGTTTGCGTTATGCCCGCCGGCTGGCGGCAGCTGGTGGGAGTTTGATCCCGGGCAGGGTGCTTCACCGTTGCGGGGGATGCGCACCGAAGAAGCCGATCTATAACGCCTGTGCGGCGTGTGAGGGCATTGGGCCCGCGATTGGGGCATATGTCAACGCAGTGGGGTGGCATCCGAAGAAGCGGTTTTGCACCCTCTTGTGGGATTGCTTCTTCGGAGGTGTGTATGCGTGGACTGATTGCGGTTATGGCTGTCGCAGGATTGATGCCCGCCCTGACGGCGCGTGCCGAATTCATCGTTCAGGATTCCTTGCAAAAGGACCAGGGATGGTCGAGCTTTGACTCCAAAGTGAGCTTCAGCGAGGCGGGCCTGACCGCCTTCGGAGTCATCGCGAGGGAATTGGAATGGCTCCCCTCCGAGTTTGACGCCCGGATAACGATCGATGCTTCCAAAGCCATCGTCTGGGGTTTCGGGGTCGCCGGAAGCTATTCGCCGGAAACCGGATTTAGCGGATTCGCGATGGTCGCGGACCAGCAGGAGAAGCCCGGGATTACTTTCGGGCGCTGGGAAAACGACAAGATCGTTGACTCGATATGGATCGATGCGGAAGCCCGGAAGATGTTCGACGGGCTGCACGAGATCACAATTGGTGTGCGTGACTCGGTCGTTTTCGCTGGAATCGATGGCGCTGTCGTCGGCAAACTCGGCTTTGACGCCAAGCCCGCCGGCACCCAGGTCGTTCTGGCTTCTTTCTCCGACGGCGACACGCACTTCCGCGACCTGTCGATCATCGCGCGCATTCCTTCGCAAGGGGGCGCAATGGCGGCGGTTCCCCTCCTGATACTGACAGCCAGCAAGCGGAGGCGTCCCAAGGCGGCAGCCTGACGGTGCAGGGCACGCTCATCACGCGGACCGCTGGCGTGTACAGGGGTCTATGGCTCCCACGATGCGACGTGACCGAGCCGCACATAGACCCGCCTCGGTGCCTGCGACCGGAAGAACATAAATGCGAAGGCGTGTCCTGGATGATCTCCGGCGCCAATGGCTGACGGATACGGACCACACCTGCGTCGACTTCCTCCGCGAACGATTGGTCGGCGGTGTGGCCGGCCGCGATCGGTGCGGAAGCGGCTTTGAAATAGTGAGACACGCCTGGCGGCGTGCCCCACATCTGAGGCACCATCATCAAACCGCCTATCCCGCGTGAGCCACCCTACCGGTGGCCCACCCCAAAGCCCGTGTGATGGTGCCGGCAACGACATTGTCCACAAGCACTAACTGTTGTCCAGTATGCACACCCGTGATTGTGTTCCCAACGGACACCCAGATGTCCGCGGAAGCACGTTACTTTGATCCTGCCGCCAGGATCATTCAAGGATTGCATGCTCAACTTGCGACAATCGATTGGAAGGCGAGGAAACGCACATGCCCGCATCCGCCAAGAACGTCAGCGATCTGCACCGGCTGCTCAGCGAACTCGTTCTCCTGCGCGGGCACGAGCAGTGGACTCCAAGACTCCTGGGTAAACAGTTCGGCGTTTCTGAGAAGACGATCCGACGCGATATGAAGAAGCTCGCCAGCACCGGCTTCGGCGTGACGTTCGACCGTTCCAAGCGTGGCTACAAGCTTGACGCGAGCACCTTCCTTCCACCGGTGCAACTCACGCTGGATGAAGCCCTGTCTCTCATTGTGCTCTGCGAGGATGTGGCTGGCCGCGGACAGGTCGGCCTTCTCGAGCCGGCGATCGCGGCGATGTCGAAGATCGAGTCGCTGCTCCCCGCCTCCTTAAAGGCGGACCTCAACCAGATCATGGATCACGTCGAGATCCGGCTGGCGCGATCGGGCTCGAGTAGCGGCGAGAACAAGATCTTCGAGCAGATCCGGGGCGCCATCGTGAAAAGGACCGTCCTCCGCTGTCGCTACAAGTCGGCGAAGGGCGTCGAGCCGCAGCGGAGCTTCGAATTCGAGCCGTACGCGCTCTGGTTTGGCGTCCGCGCCTGGTACGCAATAGGGCGCCACCGCCGGCATGGTGAGCTCACCGCCCTGAAGCTCCGCCGCTTTCAGAGTATCGACCCGCTCAACGAGACCTTTACGCGGCCGCCCGACTTCTCAGCCGATTCCTACTTGGGAAACGCCTGGCAGATGATCCCGGGTGACACCGAGTACGCGATTGAGCTGCGATTCGACGCGGACTTTGCGGAGACGATCGCGGACACGCGGTGGCACAAAACCCAGGCCGCGGTGCGCCACCCGGACGGAACTGTGACATTGCGGTTCAAGGTCGCAGGCCTCGACGAGATCGTCTGGTGGGTGCTCTCGATGGGAAAGCACTGTGAAGTTGTCCAGCCCCGAGAACTTCGGGAGCGGGTACGTGAAGAGGCGGCAGCGATGGCAGCGCTCTATCCCCATGTGCGCGAGCGGGTCGGTGAAGGGCGGGGAGCTCGACACCCCAGGCGACATCGAGTTGACTGATCGTCCGGAAGCCTTGGACGAGGCACCGCGTGCTTCTTCCGGAATGGTGTGCCGCCGCGATCGGGCGCGAGTGCCGCCTGCGCGGCGCAGGGGCCCCCGGTACGGCCCCGATCGGCCCCCAGCTCTTGTGCCAGCTGTTGGAGCATGAAACAGTGCGAAATCGGGCGGCTGGGCGCGTCGAAGTGGCGCGGGGTAACGAACGAACTAGGAATGAAAAACCCCAGCAAAAGCCGGGGTTTTCGCGTGAATCTTCGGTGTTTCCTGCAAAGCGGGCGACCGGGATCGAACCGGCGACATTCAGCTTGGGAACGACGGGAAAAGGTCTGCTGAAGTGCTCAAACGATGCCGTGATTTCCAGCAGTCTACCCGCAGAAACACGGTGTTGCAAGCACATCGCCACCATTGCACAGTTCTGCAGTGTTTTGGGGTGTTTTCACTCGCGAAGGGGTACAAGCGGGGTACACGGGAATCGAACTGGAGAAGTTCAGCTCCGACGACCTGCAGTGCACTCCAACGCGACGCGGCTTGACCAATTGGAAGCACCGCAATCGCAGCGAGCGGAGCATTCAGATTGGGAAGCCGAGTGCACACCCCTCGAACACCGCAGAAAACGAGGCGTCTTCAAGCACCCCCAGCAGTATTCCCAGCAGTGCTCGTGTCCCTTTCGACATGCCTCCGGACCTTGCCCGACTGGTCGGGAACTGGCAGCACCTTCAGCCCGCCCTGCGCGCTGCCATTCTTGCTCTGGTCGAAGCATCGCTGCTTCCCTAGTCACGAAGCTCCACGGACGGTCCCGGGGGACACGCGGCCTCCGTGGCGAATAGACGCGGGGTGCAGGAGCTAGGTGATGCCCAGCTCCGCCATCGGGTCGGGGGTGCTGGTGACCCCGACGACGATGCCCGCGCCGGCGTGGGTTGCTTGCATCCGCCGATACCATCCCACGACCCGTTCTACGTTGGGCGAATCAGCACCGCGACAGACACCGCGCCATTTGGCCCAACACGGTCTCCCTCAGTGAAGATAGGAATCGCGTGCACCCGGAATTTGCCGGCGACGCTGCCGAGATCGAGCCACATGAACCCGTCGTGCGGCTCCTGTGTTGTGGCTGCATCCAGCAACGGACCATCCGACGGCAACGACTTGTCCCGCGGCAAGTGAGCACAGCACTTAACCCTGAACTCCTCGTTGGCAATCGAGTAGTCAACGCGGAGCTTGGGCGTTGGCGTGCCTCCGGGATCCTCGAACATCCGGGATTGGTGCCTGTCCGCCGACACTCGCCGAATCTCGGTGGGCTTGAGCTTCCAAGAGCAGAACATCGCGGCCAAGGGCTCCTGCTCGACGTCCACGAGACGCCGAATGGTCGCCTCCGGAGATGCCGAGAAACGTGCCGCCAGTTCCCCTACTCCCGTCGCCGAGACTCCAACGCGCCGCAGCTCGCCTTCGAACCAAGGTGATGGGAAGAGGAACTCCGAGGCCGCAACGTCGCAGAGCGATTCCAGTTGGTCGCTGGGATCGGCCCAGTCGCGGTCGCTCGCCTTTCGGCACCGAACTGCCAACTGGAACTCGGGGAACAGCGTGTGACCGACCTCGTGGCCGATGCTGAATCGTTGTCGGACGAGCGGGCGGTCACGGTTCACCCGCAGGACGACCTGTCCGTTCTCCGGCGCGATCTCCGAGTCGGGGCTATGGCGTGGCGAGTCCTGGGACGGTTTGAGCCCACGAAAGCTCGCGAGCGCTTCAACATCGAACGGCGGCTCTCCCGGGAAGTACTCCAGGAACTGCCCCATCAGTGCCCTCGCCTTGGCACGAACCGCAGCGACGGGATCATCCGTTTGCATTTCCTGCATAACGGCTCGCACATGCGGATGGAGCTGAGGCATGACGGTGCTACTCCTTCGACGTCGCTCGCTTCATCAGGCGGAAGAGGTCGTGCCAGTCCTCCGCCGTGCGCGGCTGGCCCCCGCGAAATCGCATTGTCACCAAGTCGCGAAGATCGTCCGGCGTGAGGGACTCGCCGAGTCGCTTCATTCGATCACGGAAATCGATGAGCGACTGGGGTAGATCAACCTTGCTCTCATCAATGCGCACCGAGGGCAGGGAAAGGAGGTCTGCGATCGTTATCGATACGGCGTTCGCGATGCGCAGCAGTACGTCGGCCGAGGGCTTCTTTTCCCCCTTGGCATCATTCTCCAGTTCCCACAGGTACGTCTTTGAGACGCCAGCCTTTTCCGCAAGCTGATCGAGCGTTAGTCCCGCCCGCTTCCGCTCCTCTTGCAGGCGTTTCGCCAATGACATTTCGGGTGTTCTCCGGTACAGACGCACCCAGCCATCGGGTGCTTTTGGAAGCGTAGTCCGGCTGTTCGCCAGAACAACAAAAAAATTCGTTGGAGTGGAACTCGGGCCCGTTGACGGTAGTATTCGCTATAGCGAACACAGGGTTCGCGTCAGACGAAAGCCGTTCAACTCAAGGAGTCCACTCGATGGGCGCAGAACACACACATCAGGGAGCCGCTGGACACGAAGGTCATTCCGTTCGGATTCACATCGACCAAAAGCCGTACGAATCCCCGAACCCCACCACGGGAACGGCGCTCTACCGACTCGGCCATGTTCGGCCCGGCTGGAAGCTCTTTCGCGAAGTCCGTGGCGACCACGAGGACCCGCCGATCGAAGACGGACCTGAGCCGGTTCACCTGCGGCCCGACGAGCACTTCCACAGCGGTGAGCCTCGCGGCGTCACCATCATCGTCGAAGGTACTCCGCACGGGTGGCAGAAACCCTCCATCACCTACGTGGAGGTGGTGACGCTCTTCGACCCTGCCTTCCCCCAGCATCCCGATGTCACCTATTCGGTCACCTACCACCGCGGTCCGAGCCATCACCATGAAGGGATCCTGAGCCCAGGCGCCTCCGTCAAGGTCAAGGAAGGGATGGTGTTCAATGTCTCACGTACTGGCCAGTCATAACGACGACATCAAACGCCTGATTGACAAGGGGTACGCCGTCGCGTTCGACGAGAACGAGTATCTCGTGGTCCGCGACGTGCCGTACCTCGACCAAGACCGCAAGCTCTGCCAAGGAGCCATCGTCTCGAAGTTCGTCGACCAAGGGAACAACCGCATCGCCCAGCAGGACCATCAGGTGTTCTTTGCAGGCGGCGTCCCCCACGGTCTTGACGGCAAGCCCATCCCGAACCTCGGAGGAGGACCGACGGCTCTGAACCTGGGGGCGTCGAGCGCAGATGTCGTTGTCCAGCGGTCCTTCTCCAACAAGCCACCCGCAGGTGCTTTCGTCGACTTCTTCGCCAAAGTTGAGAGCTACGTGAACATCATCGGCGGTCCTGCGATCGAGCTGCACGCCGTGAGCCCCTTGACCTTTCGGACGGTCGAGCCCAGCCCGTCCGACTCTCCTTTCAAGTTCCGGGACACGCTCACCAGCCGTGCAGAGATCGGCGACCTGAACGCGAAGTTTCATCACGACGTGGTCGCCATCATCGGACTCGGCGGCACCGGCGCGTATGTGTTGGACTTCATCGCCAAGACTCCGGTGCGAGAAGTGCGCGGGTTTGACCACGACATGTACCACGTTCACAATGCCTATAGGTCCCCCGGACGCCTCGTCGACCAGGAGCTGGGAAAGCCCAAGGCTGAGGTTCTCCAGGGTCGGTACGAGAACTTCCGGCGCGGAGTGACGATGAAGCGGGTTTTCGTCGATGCGTCTACAAAGACGGAACTTGAGGGCGTGACCTTTGCGTTTGTGTGCGTCGACAAGGCACGCCTATTACGCCGCGAAGGGTCACCCAAGCGCCAGTCCGTGGCGACGCCTGTGGGATTGGGTGCGCCAGCTCCTGCGGAAGTAGGGCGCACAGCAACTGCCAACAACTGCTACACTCCGCTCATGGCACGTCCAGCCCGAGTGGCACGACATCCTGTGCCCTTTCCGGAGGTCATGACGATCTCCGAACTCGCGGGATACCTCCAGGTGTCCAAGTCGTCCCTCTACAAGCTGGTCCAGGCTGGCAAAGTGCCCGGACAGAAGGTCGGCCGCCATTGGCGGTTTCATCGAGGCGCAATCGACTCGTGGCTAAAGGGCCGCAGGAGAAATCCAAGAAAGACACCAAAGACTCTGGAGCAGCGCGAAGCGCAGAGCGGTCTGGACCACGCGGAGGACGCGAGGACATGAGCACATTGAACAAAGCGACATATCACAAATCACGTTCCGCGACGTGCGAGAAGCGAATGTCACAGTTCTGTGATGGCTCCACTCGGCTTGCGCCAGCAATGAAAAGTGAACCATCAGAATGCATGGCCGCCTCAGTGTTGGAATCGAATAGTCCCGCTGACCGTCCTCGCACTCTCGGAGGTGCTCATGCAGGTCTTTGAACTTCGAGACCGGCTCATTCAGGACTACGAAGGGTTCGTGCGCGGATTCGTTCAGATCCGCAACGCTCGGATCAGGCAGAAAGTAGACGATGCCATTCGCTCCGGATTGCTGTGGCCAGACCCGCTCGTTCAACTCAATCCAAAATTCGCGAGTGGACGCGAGGTCGATGAACTCGTCGACGCGGGAGTCCTGCATCCCGGCTGTAGCCGGATTTTTCGGGTCGACAAGACGGAAGCAGCTCCCACTGGGAGGCCGCTGCGCCTGCACCGCCATCAATCCGAAGCGGTGTCGGTTGCGTCCACAGGCCGTAACTACGTGCTGACCACTGGGACAGGGTCGGGCAAGAGCCTTGCGTACATCATTCCGGCTGTCGATCGAGTACTACGTTTAGGCAGTGGTGGCGGCACCATCGCACGCGCTGTCGGCCTTTGTTCTCGCCGGCGGTCGAGATGCTCTCGCGTGTGTATTGCCACACTCGGTCGAACAACTTGCGATAGTCGGCGTGGAGCTTGTAGCTGGGTTCGGGCAGAAGGTCGTTTCGCTTTGGGAACTTCGTATTGTCGCCGAGGTACGCGGCGATATCGGCGCGCTTCCTCTGTACGAAGTGACGAGCGAGACGCTCGCGATGAGGTCGATTCCCATCGCCGGACAGGTCGCTGGGCAGTGCGGCGAAGTTCGGATTGAGCAACTTCAGAAGTGAGCGAAACGCCTGTTCGTCTCCGCTGTGGGGCGTCGCTGAGACCAGAAGGACGTGACGGTCGGTCCGCCGACACACGTCTTCGAGCAGGGCATGACGCTGCTGGTTGGACCGAGCGGCCTCACCTCCCCAAGCACACGTGTGTGCCTCGTCTACAACCACCATCTCAGGACAGTGCTGGATGAACTCGTGGCGCCGTCGCTCTGACTTGATGAAATCCATTGACACAATCGTGAACGGATAGGCCTCGAACAGGGACTGGCCCGCACGGCACTCGCGTTCAAGTTTGGTGACGTTGCCCGCCAGGACCGCAGCAGCATCTATGTGGAACTTGGTGGCAAGCTCGGTCTGCCACTGTGTGACGAGATGCGGCGGTGCCAACACCGTGAACGCCGAGATCTCGCCGCGGTCGAGCAGCTCCCGAACGATCAAACACGCCTCGACCGTCTTGCCGATACCGACATCGTCGGCGACGAACAGACGAATGGGATCCATTCGAAGCGCCATCATGAGCGGGACGAGCTGGTACGGCCTTGGCTCGACGGCGATGCGGCCGAAGCTCCGGAAGGGACCCGCTGAGGATCGCGAAGCGACCCGCCAAGGACTCATGGAAGCGTGACCACGTCAGAGTGAAGGGAGGTGTGTGCGATTACTTCGTCGTGGGCGAACTGGATGTGCAAGCACTACGACGGTTCCAAAGCCATGCGCGTTCCCCCTCAACAACCGCCAGCGGTGATGCGAAGTTCAAACCGGTGCCCGATGGATTCCGGTTGTCCCCAGACCGACGTGAGTTGCCAGGATGAGTGGGCCATGAGCGACGGTGTGGATATGAACTCTTGACCGCTATCGTCGCTGACTCCTCCTCTGGAGTCGCTCGCACGCCGACGCGTCGACGACTTCCTCGACCATGACGTTCCTTTTCTTCGCAATGTCAACGAGTGGACCGATGCCCAACGCCGGCGACAGATGACCGACGCTTACCTCTCGCTGCGCTCAAGCCTCCCCGTCCTCCCCGTATCCAGAGCCGACTCGCAGCTGCGTTCGGACTACCCCGAGTCCCTTATCCTTGAAATCACGCGAAGCTGTAACTTCGCGTGCAGCATGTGCTCCTCCCGCACCGGCGGGTTCAGGGCCGACCGCACCATGCCCCTTCCGCTGTTCGGTGACCTGGTCCGGGTCCTCGGGCCGCACGCCCGCTCGCTCCGCATCAATGGGTACGGAGAGACCTCCATCGTGCCGCAGCTCGGGGCCTATCTCGACTGCTTGGACGAGTTCGCGTTCGGCGGTCTCCGTGAGATCATCACCAACCTCTCGGCCGACTCCTCGGTGTACGAGGACCTGTACGCTCGCGGATTCGTCATTCTGGTCTCCTGGGACGCCGCAAGCCCGGCCTTGTTCGAGCGCATACGAGCAGGAGCTCGCTTTGACGAAATGCTCGACCGCCTCCGTCACCTCGGGAACACCGCCAAGGTTCAGCCCGAGCGGCTCGGCCTGCTCATGACGGTCCAAGAGGCCAACCTGTCCGAGGTTGTTCCGGTCACCAAGCTCGCCGCGGAGGTTGGTGCGGGTCTGCTCATCTTTAACATGGTGAAAGAGGCCGATGGATCCCCGTGGATGGACCGACGGTTCACGGAGATTGCCGCGACGTTCCAGGAAGCGGACGCCTCTGCCGCTGCGAATGGGCTGACCGTCCGTATCCCCGACCATGTCGGCTCGCATCGGCTGGCGTTGAACCAGTCCCACCGATCCTCAGCGAAGTTCTGCGACCGCCCCTGGCGGGAGCTTCTTGTTCGCTGGGACGGTGAGGCGACCGTTTGCAACATGTTCAACCCCTTCAGCTACGGCCAGCTCGTGACACCCGCACGACCACAGGACCTGACAGCACGATTCTCCCGGTTGTGGTCGGGTCCGAACGCGAGGCTCTTCCGGCAGGTCATCAACACGGCCCATCCACACCCCTATTGCGAGAACTGCTACTTCCTGTACGCCTGAACGGAGTGCGTCGTGCCGATCACCGGACGGCATTGGCGTCCTTCGGTGCGCCCTCGTGGACTCTCGCCACCATTGTGTCGGAGGGAAGGCGACCGACCTTGGCCGCTGTGCATCAGGAGGTCGAGGAGCAGCGGGCAACGCGACCAGTCTTCCCGTCGCCCACTGCTCGACACGTCACTCGGCCTCCCCCCTCCAGCTTCCACCAGACCAGCAGGCTGGGGATGGAGGCTGCCAGACGGCGTTCTCGTCGGACGGACCTGCCGCTCCAGACCCAAGCCCTCGGGGGCCCCGTGACCCGAGGGCTTGGCTCCGGACCGGCAGGCGGCAAGACCAGTCAGCACTTCAAGCAAGCGGCGGATCTGGTCCATGCGCGGATGCGGTGAGCGAGTGCAGTGGCGTTGACCCGTCACTGCCTCGCACGACCTTGGGAATGAGCAGCGTGTCGCTGATGAGTTCCGCGGCCAGCCGACAGGCGAGCGTGGTGGTCCGAAGTTGACGGCGACGGTGTCGATCACTTGTCGAGTCGGCTTGACCCTCTGTCCACAAGGCAACCTGCACCAGGTCCACCACGACCCGATGGACCGTGCCCGAAGCCAGGCGAACCGGGCCGATGTGCGTCGTTGTGCTAGTCATGGCGATCCCTCCCGGCGTCTGGGTTGGACGGACTGCGCGACCATCTTGCGGTTCGTGTCCACCAACCCGAGCTCAAGGGCAAGCCGGGCCGAGGCCATGGCTTGGCGGTGTTCGGCGAGCCGATCAGGCACACTCGGCGCCTCCGGCGGTGTCGCTGCGGCGTTGATGAAATCCTCGACCGCCTCTCGCGTGGTGTAGAGCGCCCCGGCGATGCGGACCGTCTGGAGCCGAACACCCCGCACACCCTTGGACGCCCATCGGTAGACCGCGGAGATGTGCACGCGCTTGCCGTTCGGCCGGACCGGCAGCATCGCGGGCACGTCATGGATCGGCACGAACTTCGCCGGATTCAGCGGGAGCATGCGATACCTCCAGCCCCGTCGCGGCGCTGTGGCGAAGCTGGTTCGGTGACCAGCGGTGTTCCTTCCGCCACGCATCCAGCTCATTGCTCTGTTCTGGCGTCATGCGACTCTGAACCAGTTCAGAAAGCTCCGGGTGCGGGAAGGCTCGGTCGCACGCGTAGGCGATTGCTCGTGCATAGCTGCACGTGGTGTAGTGCTCGCCCAAGTCGCGAGGCCTCGCCAACCGGTCCCGACGCAGTTGGCTTGGCTGCACGCGGGTCTTACGGCGTTGCCGCTTGATGGCGGAGAGTTCCTTCATCGCCCGTGCCGGCGAGAAGATGTATGTGTCAAGTTCGTTGAGCAGCATTGGCCGCAAAAGACGTTGAGCCTGTGGCCCAAGGTAGATGACGCGGCTCTTGCCGTGATGCTCCGTCTTGTGACGGGATGGTGTGTACTGCCAAATCTTGCCGGTGGTGTCGATGTCACGGGTACGCATGATCACCAGTTCACCAGGGCGCATGCCGGTCAGCCGCTGGAGCCTGACCATCGCCGCAATCACTGGCACCGCAGCCTTGCACGTGGCATCGACAATCGCGTCAGGCACAGGCTTGACCGGTTCGGTTTCGCGGACACTGCACCGACCACGCTTGAGTCCCGGAACCGCTTGCAGCGCGTGCAAGACGCCCGACGGTACCAGTTCATTCTCGACCCCCCAGCGGAAGACACGACGGATGCTGTTGACGCGGCCATTGACCAGCGACCGGCACCAGTCCTGTTCGATCATCAACTGCCTGACGGCCTTGAGCGCTACCGGCCCGAACTCGGTCACCGGGCGTGCGCCGTACAACTCGGCCACGGGCTTGATCGCGTACTTGAGGTTCTGCACCTCGCCCGTCACCTTCCCATCACGCACGTAGTAGCTCTTGGCGTGATCGAGGAACGCCATGAGCAGTTCGTCCACCGAGATGATGCGTTTGGGCTCATCGGGCCGCGTCGGTCGGGTATCGACCTTGGCGTTCGCCAGCCACTCAGCGATGACGCGTCGGTATTGAGCGTGACTCTCGGGCGAGTCGTACTTGCCGAGGTACACGTCACGCCCGTCGAGCCTCACCTTGGCGAGGCCGCGGGACTTGTGCAGGCGGTACTGGGGAATGCGCAGCGATGCAGTTGCCGAGTTCATCGGCGGCTCCCTGGGCACCAAGGGGGTACGTACCCCTTTGGGACACCGTTTGAGCCGCTCTGCTCGCCAAGAGCAGGTTCGCTAAGTAGCGATCGGCAAGACCTTTACGCGAAAGCGGGCGAGGAGGATCGAACTCCCGACATTCAGCTTGGGAAGCTGACGTTCTACCGCTGAACTACGCCCGCGGCGTGGGGCCCGCTTGCTGGAAAGCAATCGGCCCTACGGCCAAGCATATGTGCCTCCCCGGACTCCAGCCAGGGAACGCGACCGGGGCGGGAGTTCTACCGTTGGACCGTGTCCCGGTAGCTCAGCTGGATAGAGCGGCGGTTTCCTAAACCGCAGGCCGGCAGTTCGAATCTGCCCCGGGACGTTTACGCATCAGAAGCCTATTTGCGATTGGCTTCGCCGCGGTGCACGCCCGGCGAGCGAACTTCCGCTCTTATTGCACGACTCGTCGTGTCGAGAGGCGGAAGTGAAATCCGTGTGCCTTGGTCGAGAACGCAGTCGGCGGGAAACGAAGGGTTGATCTTCGACAATTCCAACTGCCACAGTTCCGCCTCGGGTGTCGGCTGGGCCGTGTTCTCCTGCTCGCAAGCGGCCTGATTGTTGTGAAAGTGTGCGTGCGACCGGGCCAATGAGCTGAGTGAAGTTCTCCCGTCCGCGATCGCGTAGGGATCCGAATCGCTGCGGACCTTCCCGAGAGGCAGCGGTCCTGACCAAAGCGAATCCGTGTACGCGGTGTAGTTCGGCTCGCTTTCCCATGATTCGGCACGGGTTAAGGACTCATGTGCGATGAGGTGAAAGGGCGCCGCTGCTCCGGCATCATGCCAGACGACTTCGAATGTTGCGGCACGCGTAGAAAGCTCGGAGCCCACGTGATAGCCCTGATTGTCGGGCAGATCGATCGTTGCGAGTTCGGGTCGGCTTCCTTCGCCGGAAAAGAAGATCAACCACGACCGGGAGTCGAGCTGGTCCGGTCGCGCCCCAAACTCCGAAGGATAGAAGACGCGAACGACCGATCGGCCATCCTCGGATCGCGATACGAACTCCGCCCAGGTGGATCGGCCATCCGGACGTGAGGAGCCCGGCAGCGTTGCCCGACTTCGCAGATGCTTGTCGATCAGGAATTGACGCCATGAACTCTGAAAGCTTTCCGATGGATCCGGGGGTGAAAGAAGCGCCCAAAACGGTGCGCCGCCCTGTTCTATGAGGTACGCGCGGTCAAACGTCATTGTCCGGCATCCCGATTCATCGATATCGGAAACCCAGATCATGAAGCGGGAGTTGGAATCATCCGCCCAGCTCAGGTCCGGCGCGGCGTCGCTCAGTTCTTCCCAGGTTGGCGCGACTCTCGAGAATCGAACCCCAGGCGGAGCGTGCAGCGGCTTGGTCGCTGTGGGCGACCCAACGGGGCTTTCCGCGGCAGCCGCGGCACAAAGAATGGGGAAGAGCAGACTGAGCCACACGTTCACGGAGCCGGACATCTCAATGTCTCCGTCTGAATGAAGCCTAAGCGTCTTAATGTCGGATGTTCTCGTGGCAAGTTCTGAATCTTGAGAACGCCGGAGATCGTCAATGTCAACTCGGCGGCCCTTTCATACGTACGGCTGAAGCTCCGCGGGCAACTCTTTCAGACCGCGTCGGCGTGCTTTGCGCACAGCGTAGCGCAAGCTGCGGTCCATGCGTTTCCGCACGGAATCTGTGATGTTGAGGCCGTGCTCCTCCATCGCTCGCAGCGAAAACGCCCAGGCGTGATACTCCTCGAGGCATCGAGGGCGGTACACACCCAGGCCGATCGCATGATGGCCGATTTCGTGCAGGAAGATGGCCATGGACATCGGACCCTTGGGCTTGGGGCTTTCCAGGAGGCGCACCACGCGGCCGTCGCGATAGGTGACTGTCCACGCCACGCCGCTCGAAGATGACCTCCACTTGCGCACCCGCACGCCGTATCTCTCCAGCATGAGCGAGACGACCGCATCGTACTTTGCCTGCATTCCAGGCACGCGACGGGGCTCAGTCGCGGCAGGAAGCGTGCCGGGACTGACTCTGCTCGATGGTCCAGGGCGGAACTGGGATTTTCGGGCTGGATCGACTTTGCCCTTGCGGTTGGCGGCAGTGGCCGAGTTTCCGGGGCCAGGAGAGGGGTGGGGGGGGTGGGGGGGACGCGCGATGGTGATCACACGTGCAACGGCCGGCTTGAGCAAGTCCCAGAGAGTGAGCACGCACCATCCCGATCGCTGTTGTTCCGGTCGCGTGGGGGAATCCGTTCGCCCGTTTCAGTTCGCTCCGACCAGTACTTCATCTTTCAACGGTTTATGGCCCCGGGCAAAGTCGGCCCACGACATGGCCCGTTTTCCGGCCGCCTGGACCTCTATCAACTGCAGCACAGAACCGGTGCAGGCAACCAACCCCTTTTCCGGGTCGATAAGCGTCCCCGGAGCTTGTTGGGGCCCGCCTTCCAGCGATTTCACTCGCAAGAGCTTTAAAGGCTGCTGCCGGAGCTGGATGGTCACTCCCGGCCAGGGCGTCAGGCCGTGTATGCGTCTGCGGCACTCATCTGCGCCCTGCCGGAAGTCGACCCAACCGTCCGCCTTGGACAATTTCGCCGCGATGGTGACGAGTGCCTCGTCCTGCACCTGTCCGGCGGGACGATCTCGCAGCACCTGTCCCACCAGCGCGGGTCCGTCCGCCGCGAGAATGTCGTGCAGGTCGCCCGCGGTCCACTCCGGATTGGCGGGATGGCTCGAGGTTGCCAGCACCAGCCCTGCATCCATTTTGTCGGCCAGAGTGATGACACTATTCCCGACGAGAGGATCACCCGCGAGCAGAGCCGCGTTGATCGGCGCCGCCCCCCGCCAGCGGGGCAGGATCGACCCGTGCAGATTGATCGCGTACACCCCGTCCAGGAGCGCTCTGCCGAGCTTCTGGCCGAATGCAATAACCACGAAGGCGTCCGTCCGGACTTCGCGGATGCGATCGCGCACCGAAGGGTCGTTTATCTTTTCAGGTTTGAGCAGCGGGATTTGATTGTGGTATTTCTGGATTTCGGCCGCGACCGGGGTGGGCGTCATCGCTCCGCCGCGCCCGGCAGGCCGATCGGGCTGGGTGACGACCATCGCAACCTCGTGCCTTTGCAGCAGGGAACGCAGCGTGGGAAGGCCGAAGGCTCCGCTGCCCAGGAAGACGAGTTTGAGACGGGTTTCATCCAATGTTGAAAAACTTTGGGAACCGTTCCCGGTACGGGGCGGCTATTTCTTCTGCGAACCTTCCCGTTCAAGATCACGGACTGCGGTCCGGTTCTTGAGCCGCGACATCTGCGTCATTTTGTCCAGGATCAATACTCCCTGCAGGTGATCAAACTCGTGCTGGATGCACCTGGCGAGAAGTCCGGAAGCGCGCAGAGTGAAGGGTTTGTTATCGATGTCGAGCGCCTGAACCGTGACGATCGGGGGCCGCAGGACATCTCCGCGGATGTCGGGGAGGCTCAGGCAGCCCTCCTCATACGGCTCCGGGGCGCCCTCGAAGGAGGTCAATTTCGGGTTGATAAAGACCATCGCATCGCTTGTGGCGCTGGGCGGATCGCTCTCCGGCGAGTTCTTGTCGCCCTTGGGAACATCAAGAACGAACAGCGCGATCGAGAGACCCACCTGCGGCGCGGCCAGCCCGATCCCTTCCGCCTCGTACATGAGTTCGATCATCCGTTCGGCTATCTGCCGGGTCTCCGCGCTGGCCTTCGGAATGGCCTTTGCGGGTGTACGCAGGGCCTTTTCCGGGTAGTGCAAGATCGACAGGTTGGCGGCGTTGACCGGCATCACCCGATGGTAAGGGCTCGGCACGTATTGGGGTGGCACGCGGACGTATTATCAGGCGGTCCGAGCGGTGCTTTCCGTCCGGTCCGCGAGAGGAACCACCAGACGTCATGATCTCAGGACTCTTCGGAAAAAAACCCGCAGGCGAAAGTGGAGATGCCGGTGGCCCCGCCGGACCAGTCTTCCAGCCCGACAAGGCCGAAAAATTCTTCGCGCACGCTCGAGTGGCTCAGGAGGCGGAGAAGTACGAATACGCCATGGGCTTGTGGCTCAGGGGACTTCAGCTTGATCCCCGCATGCTGCCCGGCGTCGAGGGCTACGTCCAGTCCGCCAGCCATTTCCTCCAGTCGCCCGAGGGCAAAAAGCGAGTCAGCAAAGAGACGCGAAACGTCGTTTCTGGCAGCGGCGACGTCAACAAATTCCTGGCCGCTCTTTACGAGTGGTCGATGTCGGTCGACGACAAGTCCGGTGCGGCATCGTGGGCGATCAAGGCGGCCGAGGCCGTCGCCAAGATCGGCGCGGGAGATGTGTCCAAGTGGGTCGCAGAGGCCGCGTATGCAGCGGTGCGGAAGGATCCAAAGCAGCGGAAGGACAGCTTTGTCCGGCTGATGAAGGCTGCCGACATCATGGGATTTCCTGACATCGCGGTGAACAGCGGGGAAGACGCCCGGCGCATCGATCCGTCAGACGGCCAGCTCGCGAACGAGGTCAAAATGCTCGCCGCCAAGGCGACGATGGCGAAGGGTGGCTACGAGCGTACAGGTCAGGAGGGCGGGTTCCGCGCCAACATTCGCGACGCCAGCAAGCAGCAGGCGCTGGAAGAATCCACCAGAATCAGCAAGACAGAGGACGTCAAAGACCGCGAAGTTGTCCGCACGGAGGCGGAGTTCAACCTCAGGCCCGAAGACCTTCCGACGCTCGGAAAGCTGGTCGAGGCTCTGCGCTCCCGCGGGAAGCCCGAAGACGAAGAACGTGCCCACACACTTCTTCTGCAGGCGTACGAGCGCACCAAGATCTACAAGCTGCGGCAGGACGCCGGTGAAATACGCATGCGGCAGACCCGTCGGCGCGTGAGCGAAGCCAAGCGGATGCTCGACACGGCGCCGGACGATCCGATCGCGCAAAGCGTTTACGAGACCGAACGCAACGGCCTGCTCGAACTCGAGGTTCAGGAACTCAAGAACAACGTCGAAAACTATCCGACCGATCTGCGCTGGCGTTATGAACTCGGAAAGAGGTTCTTTGACCTGGGGAACTTCGAAGAGGCGATCGGCCAGTTCCAGGAAGCCCAGAACGACCCACGCGTGCGGGGTCGGGTGCTGCACATGCTCGGGCAGTCGTTCCTCCGCTGCGACCTGGCGGAAGAGTCGATCGAGACCTTCCGGCGCGCCATGGAAATGACCGACATGACTCCCGATGACCTTCGGGATGTTCGATACGACCTTTGCTGTGCCCTGCAGATTGTCGGAGAAAACCGGCGTGATCTGGCAGCCGCAGAAGAGGCGGAGAAGATTGCCAGCCAGATTCTGATCCAGTCCATCGGTTACAAGGACATCAAGATGCGCCGGGAAGCGCTCAAGAAACTCGTGAGCGAACTTCGCGCAAAGTGAGCAAGCCGGATGGCCTCGGATTCGCCCCCAACGCCGGTGGTCGCCATCATTCCCGCCCGGCTGGGTTCCACCCGGTTTCCAGAAAAGGTTCTCGCCCGCCGCACCGGAAAGCCTCTGATTCAGCACGTGCACGCCGCCGCATCCAGGGCGAAGTGCATCTCCCGTGTCGTCATTGCCACCGATCACCAGCGAGTCTTTGACGCGGTCATTGCTTTCGGCGGCGAGTGCGTCATGACTTCGCCGGACCACCCCAACGGCACGAGCCGCCTGGCCGAAGCCGCAAGGCTCCTCGAATTGCCCCCCAATGCGATCGTCGTCAACGTCCAGGGCGATGAGCCCGAGGTGGAGACCATCGTCATCGAATCGGCGGTGGAAGCTCTGCGGGCAAATTCCCAGGCCCAGGTTGCGACCGTCGCCGTGCCGATCGGCTCTCCGGACGAAAAGGCGAACCCAAATATCGTCAAAGTCGTCCTCCGGCAGGACGGCACAGCCTTGTATTTCAGCCGTGCCGCCATCCCGTTTGTGCGCGATCCCGGGCAGGCTCCCGGTATCGCGGCGCTGCGTCATGTGGGGCTCTATGTGTACCGCAGGCCTTTTCTCGACCGGTACGCCGGGCTGAAACCGACCGACCTGGAACGCTGTGAATCCCTTGAACAGCTCAGGGTTCTCGAACACGGCTACAGCATCGCGGTTGCCGTGGTCAGCGCACAAACCGGCTTCGCCGGGATCGATACCCCCGAGCAATACGAGGCGTTCGTCCGGCGCGAGCAGACCCGATCAGGTCGATAACCCTTGTCCAACTCCGCGTCTAGGCAATTCTTCACAAATCGAGGCGCACGACCCCGCCAAATGACCGCTCGTGTGTGATATGCTGTGTCATGCCCCCTCGACCGACAGACGCCGGACGCCCCGGGAAATACCCGCAGGCGGGGTCGCCGACCGAAACCTGGTCGGGCTCAAACTTCTCCCCAACCCTTGAAAGCAAGCCCGGTGGCTCCGCCGATCCCCCCCCGGTCGATCTGGACGCGGGCATCACGCTCGCAAGCCTTGGCGACCAGTCGACCGAGAGTGAGTTCTATTCCCCGCTCCCGCCCGGCTACATCAAGGGGCGGCACAAATACGTCGTCGTTTTCGGCACCGTTATGAGCGGCCTGGGCAAGGGCATTTTCTCGAGCAGCCTTGCCAAGATGCTCAAGGACAAGGGCTTAACGGTCGCCCCGATCAAGATGGAGGGATACCTCAACATCGATTCGGGAACGCTGAATCCGTACCGGCACGGCGAGGTCTTTGTCCTCGATGACGGCACCGAATGCGACATGGACCTGGGCACCTACGAGCGCCTGCTCGACCAGAACCTCTCCCGGCGCAACTTCACCACGAGCGGCCAGATCTTCAGCGAGATTCTCGAGCGGGAGCGGATGGGCGTGTATCTCGGGCGCGACGTGCAGATGATCCCGCACGTGACCGGAGAAGTGAAGCGCAAGCTCCGCGAACTTGCGCTGCACGGTGACGGTGTCAAGCCCGCGGACGTGGTCTTCGTGGAAGTCGGCGGGACCGTGGGCGACTACGAGAACGCGTTCTACATCGAAGCCATGCGCGAGCTCGCCTTTGAGGAAGGGCCGGGTTCGACGTGCTTTGTTGCACTCACGTACATCATCGAACCGCCGGCGCTCGGTGAGCAAAAGAGCAAGGCGGCGCAGCTGGGCATCAAGCGGCTCATGGAGGCCGGCATCCAGCCGCACGTCATCGCCTGCCGCGCCAGCAAGCCCTGCACCGAAAAGGTGATGCAGAAAATCGCGATGTTCAGCAACGTGGCGCCCCGCCGCATGTTCTCGATGCACGATCGCGAGAGCATCTACACCATTCCCGAGGAGATGCGGCTGGAGGGGCTGGACCGGGAGATCCTCTCGATTCTCGGGCTGCACGAACGCGTGGATTTTTCTTCCGAAGATCGCGCACGCGAGCGGTGGACGGGCTTTGTGAAGAGGCTCACCGCGCCCAAACGGCGCAGTGTTTCCATCGGAATCGCGGGCAAATACGCCCAGATTCGCGATGCGTACGCGTCGATCGATAAGGCGATCGAGCATTGCTCTGCGCACCTTGCGACCGACGTCGACCTCCGCTGGATCGACACCACCGATATTGGCGACCCCAACGTCGCTCAGCGCCTCGCAGACCTCAACGGCGTGATCGTTCCCGGCGGATTTGGGTCGCGTGGCGTGGAAGGGAAGATCGCCTGCGTGCGGTTCTGCCGTGAAAATGGCCTTCCGTACCTCGGCCTGTGCCTGGGCTTCCAGATGGCCGTGATCGAGTTTGCCCGCAATGTGCTGGGCCTGCGGGACGCGAACAGCACCGAGTTCCGGCCCGGCTGCGCCAATCCTGTGATCAGCGAACTGCCGGAGCAGAAGCGGATCGAAGGCCTCGGCGGAACAATGCGGCTGGGAGGCCAGGAAGTGGCGCTTACCCCCGGAACGCTCGCCAACTTCCTCTTCGGCAAGCAGCAGGGCATCCGCGAGCGTTTCCGGCACCGCTACGAGGTCGATCCCGCGTACATCGAGCGGTTCGAACAGGCCGGGCTGGTCTTCAGCGGCCGGCACCCCGCGCGGCCGATCATGCAGATCCTGGAGCTGCGCCAGAGCCTGAGCGAAATCGATCACCCCGCGGCCACGATCCGCCAGAGCGCCGGCACGATGTCCGAGGGAGGTCTCGCTCTGCGCGTGACGCATCCCTATTTCATCGGGGCTCAGTTCCATCCGGAACTGACCAGCCGCCCGCTGAGACCGCAACCCATGTTCATGGGTCTTGTGGCGGCCGCGGTGGCGCACAGCATCGGGCGCGAAAAGGCCCTGGCCGATCCGGATGTGGCCCGATGGCTTCGTACACCCCAGGCTTCTGGCCGACATCAGGCTCAGCCGGTCTGAACCGGGTATTGCCCAAAGAGCGTTCGCGCCGAGTCCAGCAGCAGCAGGGCTGAAAATCGGTCGGGCCGTCCGAGCGAAACGATGCTGTTGTGCAGCAGAGTCTCCGCATACAGCCTGTGTTCGGGCATATCGCACAAGAACGCCCGAGCAAGAAAAACATGGACTCCCCACGGATGGTTGGTCGCGTTATCCGGCTGCAGGTTGGCCAGGATCCAGTCCGCGGCCTGCGCCGTTCTCTCCGCAGCCCGATCGCCCGCGTGGCTGAGTGCATGCAGGATTGAAAGCTCGGTTTCCGTCCATACTTCGAGTGTGAGCGCCGTGGCGTTGCGCGTGAGCGGGCCACCCGCGGGTCCGATCGCCTCGAGCATGAACTCAATGTCGCCCCGAATGAGCGCGTTCCAGATCTGTACATCAGCAGAAGAACTTGGATTCACCGGCGGCGCGGGCTGATGAGTCATCCAGGAGAGCAGGTAGTGATCGATTGCCCGCTGATGCCCGCGCTCGTCCCGAAACTCGGACAAAGCGGGAATGTTGTCGGCGTTCTTCTCGATACTGAGGAGCGGTGCCCATGCGGTGCCAATAAGCGCCAGGCGGGCCTCGCCCAGAAGTACCTCTCCCCATCCGGGCATGGTCGGTGGCCCGGTCAGCATGGTGTGATTATGACATCTTTGAGCCCAGCCCGCAAATCCGTAACATTCCTTACCCCTTCCCAAGCCGCCCCGACCGGCACATCCGGACTAGCGCGGGTGGCAAAGCCGCCGCAATTCTGGCCGGGGAACGTTTTCATTGTGACTCTTCACGTATGCCGGCACTAGCAGCACGCGACGTGATGGGGACCGAAGCCGAACTTGCCGCCCTTTCGGGCACGGCCGAGCGTTCGCAGGCGCTCCGCCCGACCGGGCACAGGTTTGAGGCGGAGGTCGATGTCTCCGAACTGGACGAGCGCACCCGCCCGGGACCGGCGTGGAACGCCAAGACGGCCGAACTCAGCCGCTCGCACGTGGTCCTCGAATCGCGGCGCATGTGCTATCCCGGACGCATCCTCGCGTTGGCCATCCACCTCATCGATGACCGCCCCGTCCCGCTTCTTTGCAGGGTTGTTACCTGCCAGTACAGCGACGACGGGCTCTACCGCGTCGACGTGGATCTTCTCAAGATCCCGGACGGGCACAGCATCTACGACTGGGCTCTGGCGCGCGGCAATACGCAGCGCCGCCGTGCTTGACCCGGCGCTCCGCCCTGTTGATCCTTGAGGCGGTGGAACTTCTCACGAGCAACCGCGACTTGGACCGATTCCGCGCCTCTTCGGGGGATGTTGTCCTCATCCCGACAATGGGGGCGCTGCACGCGGGCCATGAGTCTCTTGTCCGGAAGGGCGTTGAACTCGCCCGTGGGCGGGGGATCTGCATGGTGTGGGTCTTTGTAAACCCCACGCAGTTCAACGACCCTGCAGATTATGCCCGTTATCCCAAAACACTGCAGGCCGATGTGGACTTGTGCACGCGTGCCGGTGCCGCGGCGGTCTTCGCGCCTTCGGCCCCCGACATCTACCCGCCCAACCAGCAGATCCCGGTCCCCTCGCTCCCGGAACAGGCCACCCGCCCCGGCCTGGAAGATGCGCACCGTCCGGGACATTTCGCCGGTGTCTGCCAGGTGGTGCTGCGGTTCTTTGACCTGATCCGCCCTCGCTGTGCCGTCTTCGGCGAAAAGGACTGGCAGCAACTTCAAGTGGTCCGGGCGATGACGAAGCGAGACCGGCCCGAAATCGAGATTGTCGGGATGCCAACTGTTCGAGAGCCCGATGGTCTGGCTATGAGCAGCCGCAATCGCTTCCTGGCACCCGGCGATCGACAAAAAGCCTTGGCGATCTCTCGCGCGCTCGTCGGGGCTGGACGCGTGAAAACTCCTGCCGAGGCCGAGGCCGCCATGCGCTCCACGCTTCGAGATGCCGGAGTGGAGACCGAATACGCTGTCGTACGCGACGCGGCAACGCTCCTGGCGCCAGCGACCGGAGCCCTTCGGGCGCTCATTGCCGCCCGGCTTGGCGCTGTCCGGCTGATCGACAACGTCCTTTGGCCTTCTATCTGACCCGCTCGCAAAGCGGGGCCAAAGGCCGTAGGCTTGCCGAGCCGTAGAACCGGCCCTGGAGCATCCTTCCGTGCAGCGCACACCTCTTCATTCGTTCCACGCCGACAAAAAAGCCAAAATGGTCGACTTCGCGGGCTGGGAAATGCCCATGTTCTACACGAGCATCATCGACGAGCACAACCAGGTGCGCAAGAGCGGCGGGATGTTCGATGTCTCGCACATGGGGCGAGTGAAGGTGACCGGCCGTCACGCACGCAAGTTCCTTGAAAAGCTGTGCACCCGCAAGATTTACGACATGACCGCCGGCCAGTGCCGCTACTCGCTCGTCTGCAACGAGCAGGGCGGCGTCAAGGACGACATCATCGTCTACCGCTTTGACGAGGACGATTTCCTGCTGGTCGTCAACGCCAGCAACAGGGAGAAGCTGCTCCCGCATTTCGAGAAGGTCAAGGGCGATTTGCAGGTCAAGATCGACGATCAGACGCTGAGCACGGCGATGGTTGCGATGCAGGGCCCCAAGGTGATGGAGATGATCTCGAAGTTCTCGAGCGAGATCCCCACGCTGAAGCGCTACCGCTTCACGACCAAGAACCTCATGATCATGAAAGTAATCGTGAGCCGCACGGGCTACACCGGCGAGGACGGCGTCGAGGCAATTCTGCCCGCCACTTTCGTCGGTATGGCGATGAAGCTGATCCTGAAAGACGTGGATATGAACTCGGTCGACGCGATTGTGAAGCCGGCGGGCCTGGGCTGCCGCGACACGCTGCGGATCGAGGCGGGAATGCCGCTCTACGGGCATGAACTCGGCGAAGAGATCAACGCGCTTGAATGCGGCGTGGACTTCGCCATTTCGCTCGACAAGCACGAGGGTGAGCGGGGCGAGCGTTTCGTGGGCCACGATGCGCTCGAGGCGACGGTCAAGAAGGGAATCGGTCGCAAACTGGTCGGCCTTGCGCTCGAGGGCAAGCGTTCCGCACGCCAGGGAATGAAGATTCTCGCCGGCGGCAAGCAGGTGGGGGTCGTGACGAGCGGCTGCCTGAGCCCCACGCTCGGCTACCCGATCGCCATGGGCTTTGTCGAACTCGGCGCGAGCGAACCGGGCACCGCCGTGCAGGTCGAGAGCGAGCGCGGCGTGTTCGAGGGCAAGGTCGCCAAGCTGCCGTTCTATTCGCCCACCAAGAAGGCCTGAGCCGGCGCCGCGGCAACAAATTTCGCCCAGGCAGATGCCGGGGTGCCCCGATACGCATATCGTTTCAGGCTCAGGCGGCGACCCCGCCTTGGAGCGACAACTTGCGGCTGTGGCGGAATTGGCAGACGCGCTAGATTCAGGTTCTAGTGGGGTCACACCCGTGGAGGTTCGACTCCTCTCAGCCGCACTTGCACGAGGCTCGGCACACGCCGGGCCTCTGTGCGTTTTGGGTTTGAGCGCCTTGGTCTTTCCCGAAACGCAGAAACTGCCTGCAGCCGGTCCGGGCGGCACGGAAAGGCAGTACCATCGAGCCCATGGCGCTGGTGTTGGTTGGAATCGACGAGGCGGGGTTCGGGCCGTTGCTCGGGCCGCTGTGTGTTGGCATGAGCGCGTTCCTCGTCGAAGACTGGAACGAGGGCGATCAGAAGCCCTGCCTCTGGAAAATGCTCTCGGCGGGCGTCTGCCGGGAAACCAAGGACAAACGCGGGCGCGTGGCGATCGCGGACTCCAAGGCCCTGAAGCTTCCCAACGACGTGGCCGAATCAAACGCGAAGCGGCATCCGCTGATGCACTTGGAGCGTGGCGTGCTCGCCGCGGCGGCAAACCTGGAAACGGAGTCGGTCCCGCTCACGGACTCGGCCCTCCATGATCTGCTGGAGGCCAAACTGAGCGGGCACCCGTGGTACGAGGGCACACCGGTCTCGCTGCCAGTCTCGACAATCGCCCCGATGCTGGGGATTTCGGCAAACCTGATCGCTCGATCGCTGGAAGAAAGCCGCGTCCGGTTGCTGGCGATGCGCTGCCGTGTGATGGATGAGCGCGAATTCAACTCCGTGATCGGCGCGACGGGGAACAAGGGCGACGTGTGTATCGCAACGCTCGCGCATCACCTGAAGATCGTGCTGGAACTGGCCGCAGCGCATCCGGGGGCGTCGATCCGTGTGGCTTGCGACAAACTGGGTGGACGCGACAATTACGCGCTCGTGCTCGAGCGGATCCTCCCGGATTGGGATTGCAGCGTCATCGAGCAGGGGGCCGATCGATCGGTCTATGAACTCAATCGCAAAGGCACGGGAGCCGAGTCGCACGGCGCGTTCCGGGTTTCGTTCCAGCCGGAAGCGGAAGACGAGCACCTGCCGGTGGCGCTGGCATCCATGATCGCCAAGTATGTCCGCGAACTAGCGATGCACCGGTTCAACAGGTACTGGTCGGCGCGGATGCCAGAATTGAAGCCGACCGCGGGGTACAGGCAGGATGCCCAGCGGTGGCTGGCGGACGCCGCGGCGGTTGTTTCGAAAGAAGATCGGCTCGCAATGATCCGGCGGGCTTGAAGGATGCGTGCATGACGGCCTCGAGCGAGCAGTTGGATCGGGCGATGCTGGACCTGGCGGCACGGGTGGCATGGCGCGCGGATGGTTACGTGGGGGCAAACCCGCTCGTCGGCGCTGTCATCGTGAAGAGCGGTCGGGTGATCGGGATCGGCCATCACCGCCGATTCGGCGATGTCCATGCCGAGCGGGCGGCAATCGATGACTGCATCCGTCGGGGGGAGGATCCACGCGGTGCAACCGTCTTCGTCACGCTCGAACCGTGCTCCCATACCGGCAAACAGCCTCCGTGTTCGGACTTGTTGATCCGCGCGGGGGTGGGGGAGGTCGTCTGTGCACGCCGCGATCCCAACCCGCTCGCGGCCGGCGGCTCCGGGCGACTGAAGGAGGCCGGGATCACGGTCCGCTTCACGGACGCCAGCCGGCTTGCGATTTCACTGGCGGATCCATTCGTCAAACGGATCACGACGGGGCTGCCGTGGGTGATCGCGAAATGGGCGCAGACCATCGACGGGCGCATCGCGACGCGGAGCGGCGAGTCAAAGTGGATCAGCAGCGATCGGTCACGCCGGCGGGTGCACCGGCTTCGGGCCCGGGTCGATGCGGTGCTCACCGGCATGGGAACAGTGCTGGCCGATGATCCGATGCTCACCGCGCGCGATGTACGCAAAGTGCGGTCGCGAGCGATGCGGGTAATCGCGGACAGCGATCTTGATATTCCCGAGACCAGCGCACTCGTGCGCACGGCAACAGAAACGCCGACGATCGTGTTCTGCGAAAAGGAACTGGCAACCGCGGAAATTACCTGCGAAAAGCGCAAACGCCTGGCAGAGCTGGGAGTGCAAGTGGAGGGCGTTCCCGGGCGCGGCACGGGGGTTGATTTGCGAGAAGTGCTTTGCGTGCTGGCCGGCCGATTCGGCGTGTCAGCGGTGCTCGTCGAGGCGGGTCCGGGATTGCTCGGATCAATGATCGACGGTGATCTGGTCGACGAGATGTGCGTCTACATCGCCCCGATGATGCTGGGAGATGAGATGGCACGCTCGGCGGCAGCGGGGAGGATTGCGCCCACGCTCGCCGCGGCGCATCGATATGAACTCATGCGGGCCAAGCAAATCGGAAACGATCTGGAAGTCGTTTACCGCAGGCGAGGGCGATAAAAACCGTCAGGCGCCGACCGGACTATTGGCGGCTGCGTAACGGAACGGTGCGGAGGGCGGGCTGCACGGTCATGATGAGCAACTCGCTTTCGGCGGGCACGCGGAACTTTGTGCCGGGCGTGGCGAGGTCGTTCTTGATCGCCGCGAAGCAGACTGCGGTGGCGGCGTTCATGGGGCTGAGAGTTGAACTGGTGATGACGCCGACGGATTCGTCGCTTTCGAGCGGCAGCACTTGAGCGCCGGACACGGGTTGGGGCATACCCGCGAGGTAGGGATCGTTGATGTCGTCGGGATCGCTGGGGGAGCGCGGAGTGGTCGGATCAGCGAGGAGAGCGACGAGTTTGCGCTTGGAGTGGCCCCGCGCGTGCATCCGGGCGACGACTTCCTGACCGAGGTAGCAGCCCTTGGTGAAGCTGACCCGGTTATCGATCACGCCGGTTTCGGCAGGTAGAGAGCTTGGGCCAAAGTCGATGTAGTAGAGGGGCGTGCCGCCTTCGATGCGGGCAATGTTGAAAGCGTGCCAGCCGCCGGGGCGGAGCCGGATACTGGCCGAGAGATCGGTCGATCCCGCGCGTTCGTGAACGTGTTCGTGCGGGAAACCCTTCTGCAGCAGGAACTCGTAGACCGCGCGGGCGCCGCTGGTCGGGCAGATCAGGTCGATCCCGATTTCGCCGGTCTGGTCGTTGCGCTCGGCGATGACTTCGATCTCCGCCAGCTTGATGATGGTCACCTGGCCGGGCATAAGCGAACCGACGGCGTGGCCGCTCACAGGGGCCGAGACCGCTTCCAGCAGCTTGAGCGACGTCGGTCCGTGCATCGCCAGACGGTGGGTGGTCTGCGAATGGTCGCCGAGGGTGACATCTTCCGTGATAATGAACGAACTCAGGCCGTCGATGGCTCGCTGAGCGGCATGGGCGTCGCACTCCAGCAGGATCCGATCAGGGAGAACCAGCACGCGAAGGTCTGCGTCAATGCGGCCCTTGCGGTTCAGCCAGAAACTGCCGACGGAGGTAAAAGGCTCGAGCCATGCTTTGCCCGGGCGCAGTTCCTGGGTCAGCATTCGGTTGAGAAAATCCAGCCGGTCGGACCCGGTGACCTCCAGAACCGCTCGATTCGGAAGGTCCACCAGCAGGCAGCCCTTTCGGATGGCGGCGTATTCGAGCTCGAGTTCGCCGTACGTCCCAACCAGGTTGATGGGCTCGGGCGCCGTCTGAGCGGGTGATGGGCCGGTCGATTCGCCGCCCGAATCCGGCCCGTAGGGCAGCAGAAGAGCGCCGGCCTGGTCGTGCATTGCTTGGAGCGGGCTTTTTCGGGCCATGGTTAGGTTCTGATTCCTGGTCCTGGGACGCAACAAATCTTCGCCCGCACGGTATTCTTGCGATCCCCCGTGCGGCGACCTGCCAGTGTTGGATGCAGGCCGGGGCCAAGTTGGATCCGAAAGGAAGCGATATGAACGTCGATCTGCTGAAACGGCTGTGCGAGACCCCCGGCGTGCCAGGACGCGAAGAACGAGTGCGGGCTCTCATCGAGAAGGAGATCGACGGACTGTTCGACGAGGTGCGGACCGACGCGATGGGCTCGCTCATCTGCACCCGCCATCCGCGCGGCAAGGCCGCGAGCGGGAAGAAGAAGGCGACGCGGGGACGCCCCACCCGGGTCATGCAGCTCTGCCACATGGACGAGATCGGTTTCTATGTCACCTACGTGGATGACAAGGGCTTCCTCTGGCTGAACAGCGCCGGCGGATTCGACACACGCAACTTGTTCTCCCGCCGCGTGCTGATCTGCACGGATGATGGCGATTACAAGGGGGTGATGAACCCGGGCGGACGTCCGGTGCACATCTCCAGCCCGAAGGACCGCGAGAAGGTGCCGGAAGTCAAAGAGTTTTTCGTCGATACCGGAATGGCCGCCGACAAGGTCAAGAAGCGCATCAAGGTCGGCGACTATGTGGTCATGGATGAGCCGCTCATCGAGATCGGCGACAAGCTGGTGAGCAAGGCTATGGACAACCGCGTCGCGTGCTGGCTGGGAATCGAGAGCGTCCGCCAACTGGATAAGAACAAGAACGGACACGCGTGCGAAGTGGTGGTCGCCTTCACGGTGCAGGAAGAAGTCGGCCTGCGGGGTGCGAAGACGGCGAGCCACGCCGTGGAGCCGGATATCGGATTGGGGATCGACGTGACGCTGAGCTGCGATACGCCCGGCGTGCCGCCGGAAGAAGCGGTGACGCGGCAGGGTCAGGGGTTTGGCCTCCACATCAAGGACAGCTCCTTCATCTCGGATTACAAGCTGACCGGCGAGATCGAGAAGCTGGCGCAGAAGCACAAGATTGCATATCAGCGGACGATTCTCGCGGCAGGCGGGCAGGACGGTGCGGCCGCCCAGCAGGCAGCGGCGGGTGCACGTGCGGTCGGAATCACGGTCGGCACGCGGTACATCCACACCGTGACGGAGATGATCGACCGGAAGGACCTTGCGGCAGCGCGGGATATCTTGGCTGTATACATGGGGGCATGTGAGTAAGAAATAGAGGAGGGGGCATCCACCACGCTCCGCTGCCTGGCTTTTTGCCCGCATTCGAGACGGGAGTGAGCAAGGGTGTTTTTCGCGTGCATCTTTCGCTTTGCGTGTGCGCTTGCCGCTGGAATTGCATTCTGGTTTGGCGAGCCATCGCCATCACGCAGATATGTCGCGGAATACAACGCTGAAGTGCTGGCATTGCCGGAATCGGAAACGGCGTGGCGTTTGGTACGTAAAGCCGCGTTGATGCCGGCGCCGCTTATCGAAGGTGCGAAGTACCCCGACATGGGTATTGAACCCACGGTGCCCGAGGATCCACTCTGGCCGGCAATCGTGAAAGCGAATCAAGCGAACCGCGAGCGGATTGAACTGGCTCTTGAAGTGGCGAAGCGTCGACGGATGGGAATGCCACTAGTTGCGTTCGACCGTTCGGCAACGCCCGAGGCCCAATGGGCAATGCTCGATCGAGTTGATTTGGCGGAAAGTCCTTCGCCGCTCGAGGTCAGTCTGCCGCATCTAGGACAGATACGTCGGTGGTCTCGAGAACTTGCCGCCGACTGCCGGATCGCAGCCGAGAGCGGGGATGCGGATCGCGTGGTGCGAGATTTGACGACGATGTTGAAGTTGGCGGAGTTCCTGCCGGAGCCTCCCCTGTTGATTTCTCAACTCGTCGACTACGCCGTCGTTTCGCTGGTTGCGCGTGAGATTGGCATTCTCCTGGCTTCCTATCCCGGACTGTTGGATCAGAATCAACTGGAAATCGTCGCAGCCGAGCTTCGGCACACGCGGACCCGTTTGAATTCGGTCGATCTCGAGTGGGAGTGGGCGATACTTTTCGATTGGATTGGTCGGGTGTATAGCGATGATGGCCATGGAAACGGCGTAGTTACCTACGCCGGGCTTCGATCGACCGCAAACGAGAAGCCAGCGTCAACTCTGTTGCGCGCCGTTGGGCTTGTCCTTGGCGCGATGCTCGGTTCTGATTTGTCTGGAGCAATCGGATCGAAACGAGAACTGATTGAACGGCTGGAAGCGGCGCGAGCTGCGGCGAAGAAGGACATCGAAACCATGCCCTGGCTTCGAAGCGGGTGGAACATAGACACGGTTGTTCAAGATGACGGCGCCGACATGAAGCAAGTCGGTGATTTTCCGTTGGCGCTCCTGATGCCGAGTTTGAAGAATTTCATCGAATCATGGAACGTCGCGCTCGCGCAGATAGATATTGCGATTCTCGTCACGGAATTGGAGCTCTATCGGCTCCGGACCGGTGACTATCCGCATTCACTTTCTGACTTCGTGCGTGGGAAGCCACTCGCCCTGCCAAGCGATGTTTTCGATGGGCGTCCGATTCGGTACCTTCGTCGAGAGGGTGACTCGCCGTTGGTGTATTCGGTCGGGGTTGATGGGGTTGACGACGGGGGACGCGTTGCACTGGACAACGACGCCGCGGGCTTGTTTCGCAGCAAGAGGACCCTTGAAACCGGGTCAGAATCGGAAAAGGCACGGCTTCAGGGCGATCACGTGTATTGGCCGCCCGTTCAGCTGAGGTGGATTGATGAAGGCGAGAAGCCGTTCACGCCGCGACGGGGGCTCGCGAAGCCAAAGTAGTGGACGATCGGACGCGCAAGAAAACCCCGGACATGCATCCGGGGGTTCACTGCGTCCTTGCGGTGATTTGTTTCCGACTTCGATTGCGGTCTGATCGGGCAAATTCTTCAGGCAACCAGATTCGTCGCATTCTCGATCGACTCGACGACCTGGCGGACCTGGAAGGGCTTGCGGAGGAATCCGTCAAAGCCCTGTCCCTTGAGCGAATAGGCCTGCCCATCGGTGAGCTTGCCGCTCATCGCGATCACCTTGGTGATCTGCAGGTTGTCATTCTTTCGAACGACTTCCGTGAGGGCCTTGGCATCGCCGTTGCCAAGCTCGAGGTCCATCAGCATGACATGCGGTTTAAACCGCTCGGCTTCCACACCGGCCGCAAAGCCGTTGCTCACCGCGCGGACTTCGTAGCTGGTCTGTTCAGAGAGAACCTTCTCGAGCGTCGAGGCGACTTCCTTGTCGGCATCGACGATGAGCACGCGGGTGCGTCCGCTGCTAATCCCTTCCAGCGGGATGTTGTGGGCCTTCATGAACCGGATCAGTTCTCCGGTCGGGATCCGCCGATCGCGGGAGCCCGGGATCCGGTACCCCTTAAGGGAGCCCGAATCGAACCACTTGGAGACCGTGCGCGGAGCAACGTTGCAGATCTTCGCCACTTCGCCGGTCGTCAGTACTTCTTTTTCCATGGCCATCGCTTCACCTCGCGGCATACACAACGGGCTGCGGATGACTCCCACAACCTCGGGACGGAAGCAGATCGGCGTTCGGTCCGGGGTGATTCACCGCCAAGGGCTCCCGAATCCGAAGAAAACGCCTTTTCGGTCCAGAGAATGCGGTTATCCGGGCGACCGGCCGGCAAGCAGCCCCAAGGGGGTCGTCTTTCCCGGCCGTTGCAAAGTCGGACGAGGGAACGTAGATTGGCTATCCTCGTGGTCCCCGAGGGCAGGAATGCCCTTTTGGAGGTGTGGAGGCGGGGGTGAACCGCCCGGCTCTTTCCCGCGAACCGTCTCGCACGGTTCGCGAGGGTGGCTGTCGGGAGAGCGGGGGGGAGGGCGCGGTTGGGCAGGATGCCCGTTCGCCGCGGCAAGATCGCAGGGTCTTACGAGCTTCAGAACCAAGAGGAATATCGCGCGATGACACGATCTTCAATCCGACGAGGCAATGCCGGGCTCCTGATGGCGATCGCACTGGGGTCCATGGGCCTGCTGGCCACGCCACGTGCGTCTGCTCAGCCCGCCACTCCCGCGGACGCCAAGTCGGAGCAGGGGATTAAGGCGGCGGCGGACGTCGATCTGCTGAAGGACTTCATCCACTTCACCCGTATCGCACGCTACGACGTGGCCGGCAGCGTGGGTCGCGAGCTCTTGAGCCGCAATATCTCTCCCAAGGACTTCGTCAAGCTGGTCGACGGCTCGGGCGAATCCGCCCGCTTTGACGAGACGGTTGGCAGGGCGATGCGGGTTTCTGCACTGGAGCAGCTCGCCGGCGCAATGTACAAGCAGTATGAGACGGGTCGGCTCGAAGCCGCCCGCGACCCAAAGGAGATCGCGGAGAACATCTCCAAGCTCACCGGCACGGTGCAGGGCCGGATCCGCGCCTCGGCCCGGCTGAAGGTCGCCGGCGAATACGCGGTGCCCCAGCTCCTCACCGCTCTCATGGACCGAGATAACGGTGCCCTCCGCTCTGAGGCACAGAGGGTGCTTGTTGATATCGGCAGTCAGGCAGTTATTCCGCTCTCCACGGCCATGCTGGGCGGCGAACCGACCCTGCAGGAGCGTCTTGCCGACGTCCTGGGACTGATCGGACATCGCTCTTCGCTTCCGTTCCTTGCCGATCTCAAGCTTTCCTCGACGGTGCCCAACGTCAAGTCTGCCGCCGAGCGTGCGCTGACCCGGATCGATCCGACCGCTGTGAACGCAAGCGTGGCATCTCTCTACGACCAGCTCGCGGAGCGTTACTACAGCCAGTCTCGCGATGTGACCAGCTTCCCCGGCGAGGAGTACCAGCTCCTCTGGAGCTATCAGCCCCAGTCGGGCCTGACGATGACGGGAATCAAGAGCGTGGTCTACCACGAGGCCATGGCGATGCGTCTGGCCGAGCGTGCCCTCACCCTTGATGCGTCGGACTCGCAGGCGCTCTCGCTCTGGCTCGCTTCGAATCTCCGGCGTGAGATCCAGCAGCCCAAGGGTTACGACAACCCCGCCTATCCCAGCGACCGTCGCGATGCCATGTATTTCGCCGTGACGGCCGGGGCCGGCCCCTGCCAGTCCGTGCTTGCCCGCGCTATCGACGCCAAAGACACGCTGCTCGCCCGCCTCGCGATCGCCGCCATCGAGCGCACCGCCGGCAGCACGGCACTTACCGCGGCGACCAGCGCCGGCGGGACGCAAAACGGCCGCCAGCCCCTGGTCGAGGCGCTCAGCTACCCCAATCGGCGCGTCCAGTACGAATCTGCTCTAGCGCTCGGCGGGTCGCAGCCGGCTGCGCCTTTCACCGGGAGTGACCGGGTCGTCCCGACGCTCGCCGCCACCATCCGCGAGGCGTCCGCCAAGTACGCGGGAATCATCGCCCGCGACGCGGAGCAGTATCAGGCGATCCGCAAGATCCTCGAACAGGATGGGTATGTGGTTCTTGCCCGCGGCGGTTCGCTCACCGAACTCGAAGGGCCGATCGCTGAAGTTCCGGCAGTCGACCTGATCGTGGCTATCGACCCAAATCCCGCGGAATTCCCGGCCCTCATCACCCAGGTGCGCGGGACAACCCGCACGGCGGCGACCCCAATCCTCGCCTTGACCGTCGCCGAGGCATATCCCGACCTGCGTCGCCGTTACGACACCGAGGCCAGCGTGGCGATCCGCCCGCTGTCCATTCCTTCCGATGCCGTGCTGAAGTCGGCCGCGGACCTTGTCCTGTATTCCTCCGGGGGCCCCATCGGACCCGAAGAAGCCCGGGACTACGCGGCCCGTTCGCTCAAGACGCTGCGCGACCTTGCCCTTTCTCGCAACACCACCCTGCCCGCAGAAGAGGCGGTGCTGCCGCTTATCAAATCGCTGATGGAAACCACCGGAGCCACCCGTCTGGACGTCGCCGAGGTGCTTTCTCTGATTGGTCAGCAACGGGCTCAGAGTGCGCTGCTCGACGCGGCCCTCGCCGCCTCGGGCACGGATCGCGTTGCTTTGCTGAACAAGACGGCCTCAAGCGCCAAGCGTTTCGGCAATCAGCTTGATGAGCGTCAGGTTCGTCGCGTGCTGGAGACCGCCCGCAGCAAGGACCCCGCCGAATCGACCGCCGCGGCGGCACTCGCCGGCGCCCTCAATCTCCCCAACGCCGATCTACTGCCGCTCATTCTCGGCCCGCGCTCGCAGGCTTCCCGCTGAAGCGTTTCCCATTTGCAGCGGCCCAAAGCGCCTCTCCGCCGGGGGGGGCGTTTTTCATTTGGAAGGCGTCTTCGCAGACTCTTAACACAAACCCGCCCGGCAAAAGTCTTGAAGCAGGTACAGTTCCCCGCAGTTATGAGCAGGAATGTAACGGAAGGAAAGACATGGGCGTAATCCGACCGGCCTTGATATCCGCTTTGGCGGCATGGTGTGGTGCGACGGCATTGGCCTCCGAGGTCAGGCTGAGCGGTGCCGGTGCCACGTTCCCCGCTCCCCTCTACACGCGGTGGGTTTCGGAATACCAGCGTGAACACCCCGACGTCAAGATTGACTACCGGAGCATCGGGTCGGGCGGTGGCGTGAAGGCCATCACCGATAAGACCGTCGCCTTCGGAGCGTCCGATGCCCCATTGACGGAAAAAGAAATCGCGGCGATGGGCGGCACCGACGCCGTGGTGCAGTTTCCAACCGTGTTGGGAGCCGTTGTAGCCGCTTACAACGTCCCCGGTCTGAACAAGCCTCTCCAGCTCACCGGCGCGGTGCTCGCCGACATGTACCTGGGCAGAATCAGCAGCTGGGACGATCCCAGAATTAAAGAGCTCAACCCGGGAGTGGCACTCCCGGCCCTCGCTGTCACGCCGGCATTCCGTACCGACGGCAGCGGAACGACCTACGTCTTTACGAACTTTCTCGCTGAGCAAAGTGCGGACTTCAAAGGTGAAGTCGGCACGGGTAAGCAAGTCAAATGGCCGCTCGGCCAGGGCGGTAAGGGCAATGAAGGGGTGGCCGCCGTCATCCAGCAGACAGCCGGAAGCATCGGCTATATCGAGCACAATTACGCGGTCGCCAACAAGATCGCCTCGGCCGCGGTCCAGAACAAGGCCGGAAAGTTCGTCTCCGCAACGGTGGAATCCGTTTCGCTGGCGGGCGAGGGTGCGGCGACGGGCATGAAGGGGACCGTGCTGCGCGCCGATGCGTGGAACCAGCCGGGTGAGAAGGCGTATCCGATCAGCGCATTTACGTACGTCATCCTGTATCGCAATCTGGACAACATCAAAGCCGGGGCCGACGCACGAGCACTCATGGCATTCTGGTGGTGGTGCATCGAGTCGGGCGGGAAGTATGCGACCGAAATGGAATACGCCCCGCTCAGCCCCTCCGTCCGAGATGCGGTGGCGAAGGCGCTCGGACAGATCACTCATGCGGGCAACCCGATTCCCGCGGGCCGTTAGCAAAGGATGAGCAGTTCCCCTTCATCCACCGCAGTTGCGTCGGGGGCGCTGCCCCCGGAAGCGTCACGCCCGGACCTGACGGCACACCCGGCGGGAGTCGCACGGGCCCGGGCGGGCGATTTCATGCTGCGATGGGCCTGCCGCCTGAGCGGACTCGTTATCGCGGCCATGCTCGCCGCACTCATCTTGGTGCTGGCAAATTCCGCCCTGCCCGCGATCCGAAAATTCGGCGCAGGATTCATCACATCCAGCGAGTGGCGGGTCAATGAGATCGAAAGGCCCCTCAGAGGACCCGATGGAAAAGTCGTGATGGGTGAAGACGGCGTGGTCATGGAGATTCTTCCGCCAGCCTTCGGGGCGCTGCCCGTGATTTACGGCACCGCCGCCACATCTCTGATCGCTTTGGTTGTTGCGGTGCCACTCAGCCTGGGGGCCGCGCTCTTTCTCGTCCGGGTGGCTCCACGACTTCGAATCGCGGGGCCGGTTTCCTTTCTGGTCGAGTTCCTGGCTGCAATACCAAGCTTGGCCTTCGGCGTCTGGGGGCTCTTTGTTCTCGCGCCGATGTTCCAGAATTCGGTCGCGCCGCTGCTGCGTCGAATTCTGGAGCCCGTCCCCGGACTCCACTGGCTCTTCTTTGAGAAAATCACCGTGGCCGGCCGCATCATCGAGCGCCCGATCCCGCTGAACGGCCGCGACCTCTTGACCGGCAGCCTGATCCTGGCTGTCATGATCCTCCCGATCATCACGTCGGTCAGCCGAGATGTTCTCCGCTCCGTTCCCCGCATCCAGATCGAAGGGACGCTGGCGCTCGGCGCGACTTGGTGGCAGAGTTGTGTTGCGATGCTTCGCTACGCCCGGAGCGGCCTGCTCGGCGCTGTCCTCCTCGGACTCGCACGCGCCGCCGGCGAAACGATGGCCGTCACCATGGTCATCGGCAATAACAACCAGATCTCCGCTTCGCCATTCGCGCCTGCTCAGACCATGGCGAGCCTCCTCGCGAACGAGTTTGGCGAGGCGACCGACGGAATGCACCGGGCGGCACTGCTGTACGTCGCCCTCATTCTGCTCGTCATGTCGCTCGCATTCAACGTCGTTGCCAGAAAACTGGTAGTGGGGAGGCCTTCGCACGCGGTGCACTAGGCGATCATGAGCCTCTCCTTCAAAGAATCCCGCCGGCGGACCGCAAGCGCATTTATGTACGCGCTCTGTGCAGCCAGCACGCTCGCCATCGTTACGGTCCTGCTGATGGTCGCGGGATACCTCGCATGGATCGGAGCATCTTCGCTCTCCTGGAACCTGCTGACCACCGTACCAACCGGCGATGTCGCGAATCCCGGCGGCATGCGCCACGCGATCGACGGCACCATTGTGCTGGTACTCCTCGCAGCGATGCTGGGAGTTCCGCTCGGAGTGCTTGCCGGAATCTACCTGTCGGAATATCCGGAGGAAGCCCGGCTCACCGGACCCCTGCGGTTCATCGCCGATGTGCTCACCGGCGTGCCCAGCATCGTCGTCGGGATTCTCGGCTACGAACTCCTCGTGGTGCCGGTTTCGCGGCTGACCGAAAACTCGATCTCCTTCAGCGGATTCGCCGGTGCCGGAGCGCTGGCCTTCATCATGATCCCCATCGTGGCCCGTACGACCGAGGAAATGCTGCGCCTGGTTCCACGAAGCTATCGCGAAGGATCTCTGGCGCTCGGCGCCACGCGCTCTCAGACTATTTTCAGAGTCGTGCTTCCGGGCGCCTTTGGAGGAATCACGACAGGAATCGTTCTTGCCATGGGGCGCATCGCCGGCGAGACCGCGCCTCTGCTCTTTACAGCGCTCGGAAGCCGGCTCCTGACCCACGACCCCCGCCAGCCGTTCCCCTCGCTCACCCTGCAGATCTACACCTACGCCACGGGGCCCTATCCCGAGCAGCGCAGGCTCGCGTGGGCCGGCATGCTGGTTCTTCTTGCTCTGCTTTTCGTTCTGAATCTTGCCGTGAGAATCGTCGCCGCCCGACAGGCAAGAGGCCGTCTGCACTGATCCCTTCGTACGCTTCGGGAAACCTCCATGCCCGGCTCCGTATCCATGACGAAGACCCCAGCCCGAATTGAGACGCATTCCCGGCCCTCCACGCCGGTCGTCCGTCCCATTCCGCAGGCGGACTCGGGCCAATACCCGCTGATCGATGCGATCAAGCGGGGCGAAACGCCCGAGCCGATGCGACACGAATCGGTGCAGTCTGTCGGACAGATACTTGACATCCGGAATTTCGAACTCTGGTACGGTGCAACCAAGGCCCTCCACGGCATCACCATGCCCATCGCCGCGGGCAAAGTCACCGCCCTCATCGGGCCGAGTGGTTGCGGCAAGTCGACGCTGCTCCGCTCCGTGAATCGCCTCAACGACCTGATCGACGGGGTACGCACGTCCGGAACGATCGCACTGGACGGCAAGGATGTCTACGCCCGCAATGTGGACGTGATCACGCTTCGCAAGCGGCTGGGAATGGTCTTCCAGAAGCCCAACCCCTTCCCAATGTCGATCTTCGAGAACGTGGTCTACGCCCTCCGGATCGCCGGGGAAAGGCGAAAGAGCCTTCTACAGGAAGCCTGTGAGAAAGCCCTTCGTCAGGCGGCTCTCTGGGACGAAGTGAAGGACCGCCTCAAGGCCTCCGCCATGGGGCTTTCGGGCGGTCAGCAGCAGCGGCTGTGCATCGCGAGGGCGATCGTGAGCGAGCCCCAGGTCCTGCTGCTGGACGAGCCTTGCTCGGCCCTTGACCCCATTGCCACGCTCCGGATCGAAGAACTCATCATCGAAATCGGCCGCCGATACACCGTCCTGATTGTGACCCACAACATGCAGCAGGCGGCCCGCGTCAGCGATTTCACCGCGTTTATGTACCTCGGCCGACTGGTCGAGTACGGTCGCACGGCCGACATTTTCCAGCTCCCGCGGCTGAGGGAAACCGAGGATTACGTCACCGGCCGATTCGGCTGAGCCCGCCCGGCCCGCAGGAAACCCAGCCGTCCCCAAACCTACGATTCCTCGCCGCGTGCTCTCGCGGCAGGCCAAGGGAATGGTCTGCCCTGGGAGAGCCGCTGCGGAAGAGGGTCCGGCCCCGCCGGACGAAGCCGGATGACCGCCAAGGAAACCAAAGGTTCGTCGCAATCCTCGTCCCCATCCGTCAACGGGTGGCACGGCCCCTATCTGGAGGCCCAGTACGAGCAGTACAAGGCCGACCCCGCGAGCGTCCCCGCCGACCTTCGCTCGTTTTTCATGGGCTTTGAACTGGCAGGTGCCCCGGACGGCGGGATGTTGATCAGCTCGGGCACACGGATCCCGATCTCCGGAGAGGCCTCACGCTTCCAGGCAGCAGTCGACGCACTGATCGCCGCTTACCGCAAGCTGGGTCACTTTGCGGCCCGGCTCGACCCTTTCGGCCGCTCCGAACCCCGTCCGGAGTCGCTCAATCTCTCTTTCCACGGGCTGAGCGAGGCGGACCTCGGGCAGCACGTCGATGTCTCGCTTGTTGGTGTCGAAGGTTCGACGCTGACCCTTGGCGAGCTCGTGGCCCATCTCGAGGCAACCTATTGCGGCACCATCGGGCTCGAGTTCGTGCATATTCAGGACCTGCGGGAACGCGAGTGGTTTCTTCAGAAGTTCGAGGCAAAGCGGGGCAAGCGAGAGCCCTCCCGCGAGGAAAAACTCCGCATTCTCGATCTCCTCAGCAAATCGGAGGGCTTCGAGCGTTTCGCCGCAAAGCGGTATCCGACCGAGAAGCGGTTCAGCCTTGAAGGGGCCGAGTCGCTGATCCCGATGATGGACCGGCTGCTCGAGCACGTGACGACGACCGGCGTTGAAGAGGTCGTGATCGGCATGGCCCACCGCGGTCGCCTCAACGTGCTCAACACCATCATGGGCAAGACCTACCAGCAGATCTTCACAGAGTTTGAAGACAACTGGGAAGAGGGTTTCGCCGATGGCGGCGGCGACGTGAAGTACCACCGCGGCTATTCCGGCGTGCGAAAGTTCCCGAGCGGCCGCCAGGTGCAGCTCGCCATGGCGAGCAACCCAAGCCACCTCGAATCCGTGAACGCAGTGGTGGAGGGCCGCACCCGCGCCAAGCAGCGCCTCAAGGGCGACGCCGAACGCCGCAAGGTCATCCCGCTGCTTATCCACGGCGACGCCGCGGTCGCGGGTCAGGGAATCGTCGCCGAGTGCCTGAACTACTCGCAGCTCGAGGGCTACACAACCGGCGGCACCGTTCACATTGTCATCAACAATCTCATCGGCTTTACCACGATCCCGCAGGATGCACGCTCCACCCGGTACTGCACCGATATCGCCAAGGCCTTCGACTGCCCGATCTTCCACGTCAACGGGGAAGATCCCGACGCGATGCTGACCGTTGCGGAACTCGCGGCCGAATACCGCCAGACCTTCCGCAAGGATGTGTTCATCGACCTCTTGTGCTATCGCAAGTACGGCCACAACGAACAGGACGAACAGAGCTTCACGCAGCCCATCCTGGCCGCGATGATCAAGTCCAAGCCCAGCGTTCTGACAACGTACGCGCAGACGCTCGTCGACAACGGAACGGTCTCCCGCGCGGACTTTGAGGCGATCAATACCAAGCTGGAAAAAGCCCTCGAAGAGGCGCAGGCCGCGGCCAAGAAGAAGCCCCACGATCCCACCATCGACCCGGGCTCGGCTCGCTGGAAAGGCATGGGAGCCGATTACTCGCACGATCGGGTGGAGACTGGCGTTTCCCTCGCCACGCTCGAAGAAGTCTGCGCAGGCCTTGGCCGCACACCCGAGGGTTTCAACGTCAACAGCAAGCTCAAGAGCCTGCTCCAGCAGCGGGCCGACCTGCCCCGCAAGGGCAAGGTGACCTACGCCGATGCCGAGGTGCTCGCTTTCGGAACTCTGCTCGTTGAGGGAATTCCTGTCCGACTTTCCGGTCAGGACTGTCGGCGCGGCACATTCACGCAGCGTCACGCCGTGCTGAGAGACGCCGAGACCGGCAAACCGTTCATTCCGCTCAATAACATCCGCGAAGTCGGCGAGCCCGGAACCGACCACCCCGTGGGCGAAAAGGGGGCCGACGGCAAACCCCGCCAGGCCAAGCTTTGTGTCTACGACAGCCCGCTCTCGGAAGTGAGCGTGATGGGCTTTGACTACGGCTATTCGCTCGCGGATCCGAACATGCTGGTCTGTTGGGAAGCGCAGTTCGGCGACTTTGTCAACGGCGCGCAGGTCATCATCGACCAGTATCTCTCTTGCTCGGAACAGAAGTGGGACCGCTGGTCGGGCCTGGTCCTCCTGTTGCCGCACGGCTACGAAGGGGCCGGCCCCGAGCATTCCTCGGCCCGTCTCGAGCGATTCCTGCAGTCCTGCGCGGACGACAACATGCAGGTGATCTACCCGAGCACGTCGGCGCAGATCTTCCACGCTCTGCGCCGTCAGGTCCGCCGCAACTTCCGCAAACCGCTAGTCGTCATGTCTCCCAAGAGCATGCTCCGCAAGGAGACAAGCGAGTTCGACGAATTCGTGCGGGGCTCGTTCCGCGAAGTCATCGATGATCCCCGCTTCGAGAGCAAAGCCGCCGACCCGCGCAAGGTGGACACCGTCCTGCTCTGCTCGGGCAAGCTTTACTGGGAACTGGCAGAGCGGCGCGACGAGCTCGCAAAGAACTCCACCGCGATCGTCCGCATCGAACAGTTCTATCCGCTTCACACCGAACTGCTCCGCTCGATCCTGGACCGCTATCCCAAGGCGGCAAAGAAAATCTGGGTCCAGGAGGAACCCCGCAACATGGGCGGATACATCTTCATCCGTGACATGCTGCATAGCCAGTTGGGCATCGATCTGCCCTACATCGGCCGCCCCGCGAGCGCAAGCCCGGCCGTCGGCAGCAAGCACATGCACAAGCACGAGCAGGAGGACATCATCGAAGCGGCGATCGGCAAAGCCCCGCCCAAGGATGGTGGCAAGGACGGCGCCAAGGCCGAGCCCAAGCCCGAATCCAAGGGCATCCCTGCAAAGCGGTAGCCCGAAGATCCGTTCCGGCGTTCGCCCGCAAGGGGCGGGTTCAGCAAGACTCCCAGCGGCTTTGAGCCGATAACACAACTGACTTATGCCCACCAATATCACCATCCCCGCAATCGCAGAATCGATCTCGACCGGCGTTCTTTCGAAGTGGTACAAGAAGGACGGCGACTTCGTCCAGCGCGACGAGGAACTGCTCGATCTCGAGACCGACAAGGTGACAATGCAGGTGCTGGCCCCCGAGGCCGGAACGTTGCGCCGGATGGCGGGTGAAGGCGACACCGTCAACGTCGGCCAGGTGGTTGGCGCCATCGAGGCGGGCAGCGCCGCTCCCAGGCCATCCCCGTCTCCCAAGGCGGCCCCCGAAACCGCAACTCCCGCGCCGGCTTCCTCCGCGGTTGCGAAGGCCGCTTCGCCCGTTCCCGCAGTTGCCCCGGCTTCTGCTCCCGCTCCTGCCCGCGCTGCTTCCGCCGTCGAGATTCACGCCACTCCCCTGGCAAAGAAGCTCGCCGAAGAGCATCAGGTGGACCTTGGCAAGCTCACCGGCACCGGAGGAGGCGGCCGCATCCGCGAGCAGGATGTCCTCGCCTTTGTGCAGGCTCGCAGCTCGGGTGTTGCGGCGGTGGCAACTTCAAACGGCGCTGCCAAGCCTGCGCCAGTCGGCCCCGGCGCAGTTCGCGAGAAGATGACGCCCATCCGCCAGCGGATCGCCCAGCGTCTGGTCCAGGCCCAGCATGCGGCCGCAATGCTGACGACCTTCAACGAGGTCGACATGGGCGCGGTGATGGAACTGCGAAAGACATACAAAGAAGAATTTGAGAAGAAGCACGGCATCGGCCTGGGCTTCATGGGCTTCTTTGTAAAGGCCGCCGTGAGCGCTCTCAGGGCCTTCCCGATGGTCAATGCGTACATCGTGGACGAAGGCGGGCAGTTGCTGATTGAAAAACACACTTCCTGCGATGTCGCCGTCGCCGTCAGCACACCAAAGGGGCTGGTCGTCCCCGTGCTGCGTCAGGCCGAAACCAAGTCGCTGGCGCAGATCGAATCCGGCATCAAGGACCTCGCAACCCGCGGCCGCGATGGCAAGCTCGGCCTCGACGAGATGCAGGGCGGCACGTTCACAATCACAAACGGCGGCGTCTTCGGGAGCCTGCTCAGCACGCCCATTCTGAATTCGCCCCAGAGCGCCATTCTCGGGATGCACACGATCAAGAACCGCCCGGCGGAATATCCGGTCGGCAGCGGCCAGGTTGCGATCCGCCCGATGATGTATCTGGCGCTCAGCTACGACCACCGCATCATCGACGGCGCGGAGGCGGTGCAGTTCCTCGTCCGGATCAAGCAGAACATTGAAGATCCGCAGCGGCTGCTGCTCGAAGTGTGATGAACATGCCCGGACAACGCATTCTCCGAATCGCATTGGGCTTGCTTGCCAGCCTGCACGCTGCGGGCGCGGTGTGGTGCGTCACCGGCGCACTGGATGCCCGTTCATCCGACCTGGCCGCTTTTCACGCGGTTGCCGGCCCGCTCAAGGAAAAGGGCGATATCTCCCCGGCGGGCATGACAGCTCTCGAGCAGAATGTCCAGAGGCGCTCGAGCGTGCACGCGACTGTCATGTACAGTTACGCGGCGGTCCATACGATCACCGCCGTCGGTATCGTCACCGCAATTGCGACGATACGCCGCATGTCCAAAGGGAAATAGCGATCTAAGCCCGCGGTGACTCGCTGGCTTTGCCCAGGGAGTGCGCGAGAAATCCTTCGCACGCCGCCTCAAGCATGTCGTAAACCCGGTCAAAGCCGTCCGATCCCCCGTAGTACGGGTCCGGAACGACCAGCCGATGCTCGGGCTCCTCTTGGAGCGCCGGATCGAACGATCGCATGAGAAAAACGCGATCGGCCGGAGCACCCGCGTGCAGCAGGTTCTCGCGGTTGTCCGTGTCCATCGCCAGCAGATAGTCAAACCGCGTGAAGTCGCTCTCGGGCTGCAGACGCCGCGCTGTATGCGTGGCGTCGATTCCCCTGCGAAGCGCCGTCGCGACCGAGCGGGGGTCGGCCCCCTTGCCCACATGCCAGTGGCCGGTGCCGCACGAGTCGATCTCAAACCGATCGCGAACCCCCCGACGCAACGTGAGATCGGTGAATATCCATTTCGCGAGCGGGCTGCGGCAGATGTTGCCAAGGCAGACAAAGAGCACGCCGATACGCTGTTCGGAGTTCACGAGGCTCTCACTCCGGCAAGTTCGGGCGTGATGAAGTGCTCGTTGAGCGCCCTTGCCACATGAACGGGCAGATCCGAATAGGGACGTATGTGGTGCCGCCCGCCCTCCGCAACCGACCAGACGGTCGGCAGACGCAGGAGCGAGCCGGTCGCCGCCATCCAGCGCTGGGCAAAAGTGGGGGAACTGCGGGGGCAGGTTCCCTCGCGTATATCGATCACCATGGCATCACAGCCCGGCAATAGCCGCCAGACGGGCAATCGGGTCGTCAGCATCCGGACGCCCACGCCCGTGGTGCGCAAGGTCAGCTTGGCCCGATCCATCTCCGGAGAGCTGCGAGGCAAAAGCGCCGTCACATTCCGGCCGACCAGCGCCGCCAGGGCGCACGCGCGGATGAAGTCCTGCGCCGACCACGCATCCGGCGGGTCGGCGGCGAGCGCAACAAGGCATTCGTGATCGCGCACGTCCAGTGCCGCGCGCACTTCCGCCCTGGTCCCGGCGGGGATGCGGGAGGGCGGAGCAAGGTCCTCACCGACAGCGGCAATTTCGGTCGCGAGCTGCCCCGCTCGTGCGGCCGCCTTCCGCATGAACTTAATGTCAACCCCGGGCCAGCAGTGGATGCGATCGACATGCCCGAACGTCGTCAACAGCGAAGCCGTCCCACGCACGATGCCCGCCCGCTGACGCGGGCAAATAACCAGCGGCGTCACAAGCCCGAGCGAAGCAGCCCGTGCCTCTCCGTCTTCACCCGCAATCAGCAGCACGCGATCGCCCGGCGAGTTCAGCACCCGTTCGACACAGGCGAGAATCGCCGAGTCCGTTGCTCCGCTCGCGCCGGCTTCCCACGCGCGAACAACATGAAGAGTGCCGATTCGGCTCATTTCCGGTTTTCGCGCTTGACCTCATGCGAGAAGAACAATTCGGCAATCGCCACGCCCGTCTCCTTGGCAAGTTCTACCTCAGCCTGCGCGATCTGCGCCGCGCTATTGGGACGGTCCCGGGCCTTCTCGAACATGGTGACATTGAGCGGGAAGCCGTCGGGATACGTGTCGTTGGGCCACAGCCGCGTGTCGTTGGCCGCATCCACGATCTTCACACGCACCGCCGCAACCGGCGAGTAGCTCACCCCATCGGTGCTCAGTGAAAATCGGTCGACGATCGCGTAAATGACGACCTCTGCCTTGACCGCCCTGCCCACCGCCACCACGCTCATCGGCTCGCTGTCGCGGTCTCTTGTGGCGGCGAGAATGGCGCCGCGGCTGTCGATCATGTCGTCGACCAGCTTCTCTTCCTGGATCGTCTGCGTCGCAGATGCCGCGATCTCCATACGCAGGTTGCGACGGGGCAGCACGCTATTTTGATCATCCACAAAGACAACCGTGGAACGCTGTTTGTCGAGCGTGTAGGCGGCCTTTGTTTTCTCCGGGCCGTGGATGAAGTAGAACGCGGGACCCACAATGTTGCAGCCGGCAAGCACCAGCCCGGCGGCCGCAAGAGCAGCGAATGTGATGAGCTTTGCGTGCGGCATAGAGCGGTTCACGTCAGTACTTCGGGTAGTAAGGTTCCTGATGCGTGATAAAGGGCCACGTCGCCCGATCCACAAACCGCCGCATCAGCTCCGTGCGCACCGCAGCTTCGGGAATCTCGTCGGGACGGTGCCCCTGCTCGTCGGGATACTTCACCAGGATGGTCTTCTCAAACGAATAAAAATCCGACAACTCCGAGTCCGCGTCCACAACCGCAACAGTTCCGGCCGCGACCCCGTCGTACAGGTACTTGTTTCCCGGTTCCATGGTGCGGAACTCGCTGACTTCCACGAAGACCAGCCGCTGAACGCCGCCAAGGTCCTTGGCCAGATCGGTCATCGATTTCGCCCGCCAGCCCGGATGGTCGTACATGTACTGCAGCACCATGCCCGGGGGTACGACGCCCGTCGTGCCCGCGTCGTTCTGCGGGCTGGCCAGCCGCTCCGTGATTCGTGAAAGGAATGTCGCCGTCAGGCCCGGAGCCGTCTCCTCGATCGAACGGTCCGTCGAGACCAGCACGGCAAAGCTCTTGCCGTCCAGCACGTTTGTTTCGGGCTTGATCTCGTGCGTCGATGACTTCTTGTACGACTGCGCCATGCCGCCGATCAGCGCAGGGATCGCGCAACCCGGCATGAACATCGTGGCCCCGGTGCCGGTAAGTAGAGCCAGCAACCGGACATTTCTCCGCCAAACCGCCATCCGGAATGATCCTTCCAGCTAAAAGGTCACAACTTTGTAGGCCCACGCCGCGGCCAGGATCAGCCCCGCCCCTGCCCAAACCCATCGCGAGCGGGTCAGTTCTTCCAGGAACGGTCCCGGGGATGCACCCGCCAGCAGCGAATGCACGCCAAGCCAGAGGCCGGATGCTAGGACAATCGCCACCACAAGCCCCGCAGGCTGCGCAAAAAACGCCTCTGGAATCCGCCCGTGGACCGCTAGCGTCACTGCTGTCGTCATCCCGCACGTCATGCACGGCTTGCCGGTCACCAACAGCCAACCGCACGGCGGCAGGCGGAGGGACTCGTGCGTTCCATAACCCTTGGGCGACGGCTCCAGCAGCCAGCCCGTCACCAGCGGCGCGGCGCAGACCAAGATCACCACCAGGCTGACCAGGCGGCCTTTGAGACTTTCCGAAAGAATGGGCGATTCAGCACCCGCGCTGGCCCCGCTCATGCGACAGCCTACGCCTGCCGCCCCGCCAGGGTTGCTCGATTCCCGTCAAGCGCTCTCGCGATATCGCAAAAGTTCCGCGCCCTCCCGGACAATCACCAGTTCGCTCCGCCCGGCCGTCTCGTGTGCGTTCTGATTCCACTTGTCGGTCATGCGGTAGAGCCATTGCGAACTCGGGAGCCAGCGTGTGGCCTCCGGCGCGAGCACGATCCGCATCCGCGGCGGCTCATGGGCATCCCGTCCCGCCGCCGTCTGCTCCCGGGAATCAAATTCCCGCAGGAAGCTTTCGAGCAGTGGCTGGAGAGTCCCCACAGGTGCGGTCGCCAGGAACCTGTCGTTCTCAAGATGTGCAAAGAAAATCTCGGGCCGGTCGGCGCACACGCACGACCTGAAGAGATCGACGACGCGCCGGAGCAGTTCATCACCCAGCTCGTATCCCAGTGTTTCGTTGTACCGCGAGAACGCACGGATGTTGAGCATCGCCACATCCCGCGGCTCCGCGCTCCCAAGGGTCAGTCTGTAAGGGCTCTTCGCCGCACCCAGGATCGCCGCAAGATGCTCATCGGCAAGCACGCGCCCCGGAAGCCCGGTCAGTGGCGCGATGCGAAGCTGCACGTCCCGCGCCAGGTCCGCAGCCGCGTGCAGAAGGTCCCCGATCGCTACCGTGCCGTGCACACCCGACTCGTCGGTCACGATAAGCGGCGTGCCCACGATTCTTTCATCCCGCGCCGATGCGAGCTCGAGCGCGTCAGGGATCGTTGTCTCCGGCGAAACACACGCCACTCCCGGCCGCACAATGAACCCGATCTGCTGCCCCGAAGTGGAGTCCGCCGCGGAACGCAAAAGACTGTCGCGATCACACCATCCCACCGGCTTCCCGCCGTCCATGACCAGGACTCCGCCGGAGTGCGATTCACGGAGCAGTTCGGCGGCGACATCGATAACTCGTAGACGCGATTCGACGGTCTTCACGGGCCGCACGTGCTTGCGAACAACATTGGACCTGGGGTCCTGTGTCTGGCCGATCAGCCCGCCCACGCGTTTTCCAACGATCAGATCCCGGATCTCCCGGCTCACCGCCTGCTCACGCGAACCAGGCCGCCCGAGAAGAAATCCCTGCCCGTAGGTCACACCCAGTTCCATGAGTGTGGAGAGCTCATCCTCGCGCTCGATCCCCTCGGCGATGAGGCGGACACCGCTGAGCGTCGCAAATCGCAGGAAAAATCGGATCAGGTTCTGGCGCACCCGGTCGCGAGAAATATGTTCGATCAGCTCGCGGTCCAGTTTCAGCCAGTGAGGCCGCAGCGCCATGATGCGGTTCAGACCGCTCGTGCCGGCCCCCACGTCATCAATCGCGATCTCGAATCCCGCCGCTTTCACAAGCCGCACCTGCTCATCCAGCCCGTCCGAAATCTGATGTTCCGAGCGCTCGGTGAGTTCGAGCACGACCCGTCCCGGCGTCAGTCCGGGAACGTCCCGCACGGCGTGCAGCAATTCCGAACAGAAACGGGGATCCGAAAACACCTGCGGCGTCGTGTTCAGGAAAAGCTTGGCGCCGGGCTTCCAGTGGGCCGAAGCGGCAAGCGACACCCGGCGCGTGAGCTGCTCCAGGCTCCACAGCGTCCCGGTCTTTTCCGCCGCATCGAACAGTTCGCTCGGGGTGCGAAAGTCGCTCTGGTCCGAGAGCCGCGTGAGCGTCTCATATCCCGCAATCTCCGCACGGCGAAGATCCACGATCGGCTGAAACGCGGCCTCCACCGACCGCGAAACGATCGTCGCGTCCAGCTGGGCCCTGAGCTTTTCCAGGTCGAGCGTCATTTCTGATCTCTACTCCGTTCAGCGACACCCGCTTTCTCTCCTCCAGCGGGACACGCCCATACATCGGGCCCCGACTTCATCCCCTCTCTCGCCACCTGTGAGGAATCTCATCCCGGAGGAACGGGCGCGACGATTGCGCGACCACCGCCGACTGCGCCGCCGAGTTACAGACCAAATTCACACTATTTGGGACCATGAAAGGCCCGATCCGCTGCTACCGGACGGTCTTTTCAGCGCCGGGCGTCAGTCAAAGCGGAACACGCCCTTGCGATATCCATACACATACGCCACAACCGTCGTCAGCAGGAAGAAGAAGATCCGCCCCAGCCAGATCAGGCCTTCGTGGCTCATCGGCGCGATGTTCGGAAACGTCGTTGCCCACGGGTAGAGAAACACGATTTCCACGTCAAAGACGAGGAAAACCATCGCGATCAGGTAAAACCGCACATTGAATCGCTTGCGGGCCGTACCCACCGGATTCATGCCCGACTCGTACGACTGCGCCTTGACGCGCCCTTCCCGCCGCGGCCCCAGCACCAGCGACCCGATCACGTTGATCGCTCCGAAGGACACCGCCATCAGAACGATGATCAGGATCGGGAAGTAACTGGACAGATCCGTTGTCGCCATCAGCATCATGCGCCCGGATGGTAGCAATAAAAAGCCCCTCCGGCAGGCCGGACGGGCTGCCAGATCGGCAGGCAGGGCGTCGTGCACCATTTTCCTGACAGGCCGCGAGGGCCGACCAGACGGTTTTCGCGCTGGAGGCACCCGTTTGCCGCCCTTGGATCGCCCGTTACGACTGGCACAGGCGTTGCCCTTGCACTGGCAGCGTCCCGGCGGCGTACCCGCCCGGATTGCCTACCCAGTAGACCTTCGCCCGGGGAGACCTCCGGGCCCACTTTTGCAGGGAGACCACCAGAGATGGCCGCCAAAGAACTTTCCTTCGACGTCGATGCCCGCCAGTCCCTCCTCGCCGGTGTGGAGAAACTCGCCAAGGCCGTAAAGGCGACCCTCGGCCCCAAGGGCCGCAACGCGGTCTTGGACAAGTCCTGGGGTGGCCCGACGGTCACCAAGGACGGGGTCTCGGTCGCTGAAGAAATCGAACTCAAGGACAAGGCTCAGAACATGGGGGCGATGCTGGTCAAGCAGGCCGCCTCCAAGACCTCAGACGACGCCGGCGACGGCACCACGACGGCCACCGTCCTCGCCGAGGCTCTCTTCCGCGAAGGCCTGCGCCACATTACAGCCGGCGTGGAGCCCAACACCCTGGTGCGCGGCATGAAGGCCGCGGTCGAAGTCGTCTCCAAGTCGATCGACGACATGGCGACCCCCGTCAAAGGCAAGGCCGACATCCAGAACGTCGCCACCATCTCGGCCAACAACGACCCGGAGATCGGCAAGATCATGGCCGACGCGTTCGAGAAGGTCGGCAAGGACGGCGTCATCACCGTCGAGGAAGGCAAGAACATCGAGACCGAAGTCACGGTGGTCGAGGGCATGCAGTTCGACCGCGGATTCCTCAGCCCCAACTTCGTGACCGACGCCGACGCGATGAAGGTCGAGTTTGACAAGGCTCTGGTGCTGATCCACGAGGACAAGATCGACAATCTTTCCAAGCTTGTCCCCCTCCTCGAGAAAGTGATGGCCGCCAAGAAGCCGCTGCTCATCATCGCCGAGGACGTGACGGGCGAAGCTCTGGCCACGCTCGTCATCAACAAGCTGCGCGGGACGCTCAACGTCGCCGCCGTCAAGGCGCCGGGCTACGGCGATCGGCGCAAGGCCATGCTCGAGGACATCGCCATCCTCACCGGCGCAACCGCCGTCATGAAAGACCTCGGCATCGAGCTCGACAAGATCGAGCTCAAGCAGCTCGGCATGGCGAAGAAAGTCGAGATCGACGCCGACAACACCACCATCATCGAGGGCGCCGGCAACACCAAGGACATCCAGGCCCGCATCGCCCAGATCCGCGCCGAGATCGAGAAGACAACCAGCGACTACGACCGCGAGAAGCTCCAGGAACGCCTCGCCAAGCTCGCCGGCGGCGTCGCCCAGATCAAGGTCGGCGCGGCCTCCGAGGCCGAGCTCAAGGAAAAGAAGGCCCGCATCGAGGACGCGCTCCACGCCACCCGCGCCGCGGTCGCCGAGGGCATCGTCCCCGGCGGAGGCGTCTCGTTCATCCGCTCGCGCAAGGCGCTCGAGAACATGAAGGAGTACAAGGCGCTCTTCGGCAAGGGCGGCGATGAGAAGTCTTCCGATGACCTCGGGCGCTACGCGTTCGATTTCGCCGCCGGCATCCGCACCGTCTACACCGCGATCGCTCTGCCGCTCCAGACCATCGCAGACAACGCCGGCGCCAAGGGCACGGTCGTCGTGCAGAAGGTCGCCGAGGGCAAGGGCAACAACTTCGGCTACAACGCGCTCACCGACTCGTACGGCGATCTCATCGATCAGGGTGTGATCACCCCGGCGAAGGTCGATCGCTCCGCGCTCCAGAACGCGGCCAGCGTGGCGACCCTCCTGCTCACCTCCGATTGCATTGTCACCAGCAAGCCCGAGCCCAAGGAGGCCGCGCCCGCCGGCGGCGGCGGCATGGGTGGCATGGGAGGGATGGGTGGGATGGGTGGGATGGGCGGCATGCCGGGCATGGGAGGGATGGGGTTCTAAGCACGAGGAAGTCACGCCCGTCCCGCTGGTGATTCCGAAGCATGTCCGAACTGCTCCACAACATCCTCCACATCGACCAGGCTCTCAAGGGCCTGGTGGATTCCTATGGAGTGTGGGTGTACGGGATTCTCTTCGGGATCATCTTCTGCGAGACGGGCCTGGTCATCACGCCGTTTCTTCCCGGCGATTCGCTGCTCTTTGCAGTGGGCGCGCTGGGTGGAAGCGGCGTCCTCCGGGCCGAAATCGCCGCGCCGCTCATGCTGCTCGCCGCCATCCTCGGCAACACGAGCAACTACTGGGTCGGGCGCTACATCGGCCCGCGTGTTTTCAAGCACGCGCCGGGAGAGACACGATCGTTCCTCGATCGCCTTCTCAACCGCAAGCACCTGCAGCGGGCTCACCAGTTTTTCGAGAAGCACGGCGGCAAGGCGATCAGCCTGGGCCAGTTTGTCCCGATCGTCCGCACGTTCTGCCCCTTTGTCGCCGGGGCAGGATCGATGAACTACGGGCGATTCCTCCTGTTCAATGTCCTGGGCGCTCTGTGCTGGGTGGGCATCTGCACCGGGGCCGGCTACCTGTTCGGCAACATCCCCTGGGTCAAGAACAACTTCTCCGTCGTTGTCCTCGGGGTCGTTGTCGTTTCGCTCTTTCCGCTCGCGATTGAGTTCATCAAGCACAAACTGAATCCGCAGCCCGCGTCCTTCCCTGTCGCACCCTCACTGGAGCCAAGAAAGTCCGACGCGGCCTGAGCGCGTTGCGACCGGAAAGCCATGGCAGGACACCAGCAAGAGTGCGAGATCTGCAAGCGTGTGGCCGAGTGCCGCGCCGGGAATCACCCCGGGCTCATCGCCGAGCTCGAAACCGGCTTTGCCGTGCTCGGCGATTCGCAGCAGTTCCGCGGATACACGCTCTTTCTCTCCAAGACTCCGGCGACAGAGCTTCACCAGCTCGCCCGGGCCGCCCGCGTGCGCTTCATCGAAGAGATGACCCAGGTCGCCGAAGCGGTCCACAACGCCGTGCGCCCGCACAAGCTCAACTGCGAATCCCTGGGCAACGTCGTCCATCACATCCACTGGCACATCTTCCCCCGGCGCAAGACCGACCCGGATCCGCTCGCCCCGGTCTGGGGACAGATGCACAAGGAAGGCACGCCCGAATACGCCTCGACCAGACTCGACCCCGCGAAGGACGCCGAGCTCATCGAAACCATCCGTACCGAACTCACCAAGATCCGAAAAGCGTCCGCGGCCAGCGCCGCGGCGGCATCCAGCTGATATTCGCCAGCGGGCACAGGGCCCGCGTCCGTGACACCGACGCGATCACCACGATCGCGAGCAGATTTGAAGGAGAATTGAAATGGCCGTGAAACCCCTCGAAGACCGCGTGCTCGTCAAGCCCATCGAAGCCGAAACCAAGACCGCCTCGGGCATCTACCTCCCCGAGACCGCCAAGGAAAAGCCCGTGAAGGGCAGCGTTGTCGCCGTCGGTCCCGGCAAGCGCCTCGAAAACGGCAAGCGCGCCGAAATGAGCGTCGGCAAGGGCGACACCGTGGTTTACGGCAAGTACGCCGGAACCGAAGTCGAGATCAAGGGAGAGAAGCACTTGATCCTCCGCGAGAGCGAACTGCTCGGCGTGATTGAGGGTTGAGAAATTGCCAAATGGCCAAAGCGCCAAATGGCCAGATGAAGACGGCGATTTGAAAACGAAATGTTGGCCCTTGGCCCTTTGGCTATTTGGCCCTTTGTGAGGAACGAACCATGTCCACAAAACAGCTGATGTTCTCCGACTCCGCCCTCGTCGAGATGAAAAAAGGCGTCGACGCCCTCGCCGACGCGGTCAAGTGCACGATGGGCCCTTCCGGACGCTTCGTCGTCATCGAGAAGTCCTACGGCGGCCCGCACGTCACCAAGGACGGCGTCTCGGTCTCCAAGGAGGTCTCGCTCCCCGCGCCGTTCCAGTCCATGGGCGCCAAGATGGTGAACGAGGTTGCCAAGAAGACGGCCGACAAGGCCGGCGACGGCACGACCGCCGCCACCGTGCTCGCCCAGGCCATCTTCTCCGAAGGCCTGCGCCACGTCACGGCCGGCGCCAACCCGGTCCACCTGCAGCGCGGCATCAACAACGCCGCCGCCGCTGCCGCCGATGCCATCGACTCGATGGCCATTAAGTGCAAGGGCCGCGAAGACTACAAGAAGATCGCGACCGTCTCCGCGAACCACGACGCCAACGTCGGCAACCTCATCGCCGAGGCGATCGATCGCGTCGGCGCCGACGGCGTCTGCGAGATTGAAGAAGGCAAAACCGCCGAAACCACCCTCGACTATGTCGAAGGCATGCAGTTCGATAAGGGCTACCTGTCACCCTACTTCATGACCGACCCCAAGACCGCCGAGTGCGTGCTCGAAGACGCGTACATCCTCCTCTACGAGAAGAAGATCAGCAACCTGCCCGACCTGCTCCCCCTGCTCAACAAGGTGGTCGCGACCGGCAAGCCGATCCTCCTCGTCGCCGAGGAAGTCGAGAACGAGGCGCTCGCAACGCTCGTCGTCAACCGCCTGCGCGGCACGCTCAAGATCTGCGCCGTCAAGGCCCCGGGCTTCGGCGATCGGCGCAAGGCCATGATGGGCGATATCGCCGTTCTCACCGGCGGCACGTTCATCGCCGAGGATCTCGGCCGCTCGATCGAGAGCATCGAGCTCTCGGAACTCGGTCGCGCCAAAAAGATCATCGTCACCAAGGACGACACCACGATCATCGAGGGTGCCGGCAAGAAAGCCGAAATCACCGCCCGCGCCAACCAGATCAAGAGCCAGCACGAGAAGTCCACCAGCGACTACGACCGCGAGAAGCTCATGGAGCGCCTCGCCAAGCTGACCAGCGGCGTCGCGATGATCAACGTCGGCGGCGCGACCGAGATCGCCATGAAGTCCACCAAGGACCTCGTGGAGGACGCGCTGCACGCAACCCGCGCCGCGGCCAAGGAGGGATACGTCCCCGGCGGCGGCGTGGCCCTGCTCCGCACGCAGGACGCGATCCTGAAGGCCGCGTCCAAGGCCAAGGGCGATGAGAAGCTCGGCTTCGACATCGTCGCCCGCGCCGTGGAGGCCTGCGCCAAGCAGATCGCCGAGAACGCAGGCTTCGATGGCGACCTCGTCGTCGAGAAGGTCAAAGAAGGCGGCAAGGGCGGCAACTCGTTCGGCTTCAACGCCGCCACGGGCGAATACACCGACCTTGTCAAGGACGGCATCATCGACCCGGCCCTGGTGGCGAAGACCTCGCTCATCAACGCCGCCTCGGTCGCCGGCCTCATGCTGACCACCGACGTGCTCATCACCGACCTCAAGGAAGATGCCCAGGTCGCTGTCGGCGCAACGGCGTAATCAATCGTTCAAGGCCGCTCGGTGAAAATCGTGCGGCCTTTTTAGCCCCGGAGTCACAGAGACACGGAGATGGAAGCATGAGACCCGGCTGCTGAGCTACCTCAAGCTCAGCGGAAAAAGAATCCGACAGCTGCTCAACTTTCACGTGCCGTGTCTCCGTGATGGAATCGTGCGTCGAAATCTCTGATCTGAAGAACTCGCCTCTTCTCTGTGCCTCCGTGCCTCTGTGGTTCAAAACGAAATGTCTTCCGTCACCCGAGACTATTACGAGATTCTGAGCGTCGAGCGAACCGCCGACGGCGAGGAGATCAAACGCTCCTACCGGCGCCTCGCGCTCAAATACCACCCGGACCGCAACCCCGGTGACGCAGAAGCGGAAATCAAGTTCAAAGAAGCCGCCGCCGCCTACGAGGTCCTTTCCGACCCCGAGAAGCGCAAGCTCTACGACCAGTACGGGCACGACGGCCTGCGTCAGTCGCGCGGCCCCGCCGCCCACGATTTCAGCCGCATGAACGTCGAGGATATCTTCTCGATGTTCAACGACATCTTCGGCGGGGGTGGTGGGGGTGGGGGTGGGTTTGGCGGGCAGCGTCGGGGTGTCGCACGCGGGTATGACCTGGAGACCGAAGTCGAGCTCACGCTGGAAGAGGTGTCCACGGGGGTTGAACGCGAGGTGCACTTCACGCGGCTTGATGTCTGCGAGACCTGCACCGGCACGGGGGCCAAGAAGGGCAGCGCCCCGATCAAGTGTCCGACATGCGGGGGGCAGGGCAAGGTGCAGCAGACGGGCTTCGGGGGCATGTTCCGAATGGTGACGGCTTGTCCCGCCTGCCGGGGGCGCGGCCAGATCATCAAGGACTTCTGCGAGACCTGCAAGGGCAAGGGGCGCATGCCCCGCAAGCGCACGATCGGCGTCAAAATTCCAGCGGGCGTGTCGGACGGTCAGGCCGTGCGTGTCGCGGGCGAGGGCGAGCCGCCTCCTCCGGAATTGTCTCCCGCTGGGGAGGGGCTGCGGGGCGACTTGCATGTAGGTATCCGCGTGCGCGAGCACACGCTCTTTGAGCGTGAGGGCGACAACCTGCACCTGGAGCTGCCGATCACGTTCGCGCAGGCGGCGCTCGGCGCCGAGATCGACGTTCCGACGCTCGACGGCAAGGCGAAACTGGTGATCCCCCGGGCGACCCAGCCTGGCGCCTCGTTCGAGGTACGCTCCAAGGGTCTGCCCGAGCTGCGCTCCGGACGCCCGGGAAATCTCATCGTCACTGTCAAGGTCGAAGTGCCGCGCAAACTGACCAAGGCGCAGGAAAAGATGCTCCGGGATTACGCGGCGAGCGAGGACCAGGCGGTCCTCCCCGAGACCCAGGGCTTCTGGAAGAAGGTCAAAGACCTGATGCACGGGGCCTAACCTGTTTTTCACACCCGGCTTGCAGAGCATGAGAAGATGCGTGCTGACATGAGCAACGAACCCGACATTCCGCACGAATGGGACATTTCCGACACGGGCGAGGCCGATACCCAGGCGCTCCGCGACCGTATCGCCAGGCTGGAGACCGAACTGGCCGACGCCAACAGCCGCGCCCTGCGGACCATGGCCGACTTCCAGAATTACCAGAAGCGGTCGTACTCCAACGAGCAGATCGCCAAGGCGACGGGCATCGCCGGCGTGGTCGGCGGGCTTGTGAGCGTGATCGATCACTTCGACCTTGCGCTCGGACAGGACACGTCCAAGGTCTCGGCCGAGCAGATCGTGGGTGGCGTAAAAGTCATCCGCGAAGAAATGCTCCGCGTGCTTCAGGGCTTCGGCCTGACCGTGATCAATCCGAAGCCGGGCGACGACTTTGTTCCCGGCATTCACGAGGCCATCATGCAGCAGCAGGCCGAAGGCATCGCGCCCGGCAAGATCGTCGCCACTTTCCAGGCGGGATACTCCCTTGCGGGCGCCGCGGCGGGCGGCGCCGACAAAGTGATCCGTCCTGCCAAGGTCAGCGTCGCGCCCACCCAGTAGCTTCTCTGAAGCGGGGCCCTGATTTGGCTATCTGCTTCTCTGAGTGTTCTTCATGCCCACCTACGACTACAAGTGCAAGGCCTGCGGACACGAATTCGAAGAATTCCAGTCCATGACCGCGCCCGTGCTCAAGAAATGTCCAAAGTGCGGCAAGAACAAGCTCGAACGCCTCATCGGCACCGGCGCGGCCCTGATGTTCAAGGGCTCGGGCTTTTACATCACCGACTACCGCTCCGACTCCTACAAGAAGGCGGCCGAAGCGGAGAAGGGCGGCTCCAAACCCGCGGCCGATGCGCCGGCGGCGGACGCCAAGCCGGCGGCCAAGCCCGAAGCACCGGCAAAGAAGGATCCTCCGGCCCGCGCCGAGCCCAAAGCCGGCGCCAAAACCAAGCCGCCCAAGGCTTCCAAGTCCGACTGATCGGCAAACCCTCATGGCAATCGTCGGGCACGGCATAGATCTCACCAGCGTCGACCGAATCCGCGAGATGATCGCCGACCACGGCGACCATTTTCTGGAGCGAGTCTTTACCGCTGAGGAGCGCAAGGCCGCGGCCGTCTTTGCCTCCGATGTGCGCCGTGCCGAACACTTCGCCGGCCGTTTCGCGGCGAAGGAGGCGGCGCTCAAGGCCATCGGCACCGGATGGCGGAGCGGGATCGCGTGGACGGATGCCGAAGTGGTGAACGAGCCCTCGGGAGCGCCCTCCCTGCGGCTTCACGGCAAAGCGCTCGAGATCGCGGGGGCTCTTGGCGCTTCCCGCTGGCACATCAGCATCAGCCACGCCGCCGCGTTTGCGATCGCCTCGGTGATCCTCGAATCATGAGGTCATTCGTTGGTCGCGGTCATGACCTTCGCCTCTGAGCCCAGGGCCTTCTGGGCCGTTTCAGCGGCGCTGCGAGAGGCGAAGCGGCCGACGCGCACGGCGTAGACCTTGGCGCCTTGCGTGTTTGTTGTCTGCACGATGCGGGGGGTCGACATGCCCGCCGCCTGGGCCCGCACGCGGTAGCGATCGGCCTGGACCTGGGCCCGCTGGAAACTGCTGAAGGCCCCGAGCTGCACGGTGAACTGCCCGGTGCCGCTGCGCTGCTGGCCGCTCACGGCCGCGAGGCGGTCGGAGATCAGGACCTTGAGCGTGCTGTCGTTCTGCACCTGGGTCTGGGCGCGTTCGTAGCTCGCCTTGGCGTCGCTGATCCGTCCCTGGGCCCGCAGCGCATCGCCCGCGTACAGCGAAGCCCGCGCCGCCTCGTCGCCCGAGAGCTTGCCCGCCGCGTCGGTCAGGAGTTCGGAGGCCTCGGCGTGGCGGTCGTGTTCGTAGGCGATAAGCCCGAGCTGGGCTTCGGCGCGCCCGGAGATGCTCTTGTCGCCGCTCTTGGTGAGCGGGCGGAGGATCCTCTCGGCCTCGTCGTCCTTGCCCAGCGCGGCGGCGGAGAGCCCGGCGATGAGGGCGGCCTGCTCTTTCTGAACGGTGGAACCCTCGGTCTGGGCCTCGAGGGCGGCCTTGTAGGCGTCGGCGTAGCGGTGCTGGTTGTACAGCTCCTTGTAGTCGGCCTGCCCGGCCTTCTGCGACGAGGAGCAACCGCCCAGGAATATCGCGAGCGAGACCGCGATTGCCAGGCCCACCGTGCACGACTTGGGAGTCCAGACTTTCATTGCTCGTGGTTCCTCGCTTCCGGTCCGGCCGGACCGGTTCGTTATTATCGTCGCCCGGCCCGTTTGCGACCAACTTTCCCCGGAGTCCCGCGTGACCGTCCATCGCCCGATCCTCTGGCAGCTCGTTTCGCATCCCGGGTCGATCGCCTCGATCGACGATCGCCGGACCACCCGCAACTTCGAGCTTCTGATCGCCATCTACCACATCGCCTCGGCGATCGAGGCCCGCTGCCAGAGCCGGACGGTGGGGGTCCTGCTGCCGACGGGAGGGGGGTTCCCCGCCGCCGCGATCGCGGCGATGACGCTCGGCAAGACGGTCGTGCCGCTCAATTACCTGCTCAAGAAGGAGGAGCTGCAGTACGTCATCGACGACTGCGGGACCGATACGGTCGTGACCGCACGCGGGATGATCGAGCACCTGGGGTATGCGCCGCGGGTGGGGCGCCTGCTCTTTGTGGACGAAATCGACTTTGGCGGCGTCCCCGATTTCCGCTGGCCCGCGCCGGCCGCGGATGACGACACGGCCATCCTGCTCTACACCTCGGGCACGAGCGGCAAGCCCAAGGGCGTGATGCTCTCGCACGGCAACATCGAATCGAACATCCGGCAGGTGCGTGACTGGGTCGATTTCTCCCGCGCCGATTCCATGCTCGGCGTCCTGCCCCAGTTTCACACCTTCGGTCTGACGGTGCTGACGCTGCTGCCCCTTGCGGGCGGCATCAAGACCATCTACACGGCGCGGTTCGTGCCGGGGAAGATCATCCGGCTGTTGCGCGAACATCGTCCGACCGTGCTGGTCGCGATCCCGTCGATGTACAACGCGCTCCTGCACGCCAAGGACGCCAAGCCGGAAGACTTCCGCTCGCTGCGCTACGTCGTTTCGGGGGGCGAGCCGCTGCCCGGGGCGGTGCGCGATGCGTTCCGCGAGAAGTTCGGCGTGACCATCAACGAGGGGTACGGCCTGACCGAGACTTCGCCGGTGACCAACTGGTGCCGGCCGCACGAATTCCGCGCCGGTTCGGTGGGCAAGCCGCTTCCGGAGATCGACCAGCGGATCGTGGACACGGCGACGGGGCGAACGCTGCCGCCCAACACCGACGGCGAGGTGTGGATGAAGGGCCCCAACATCATGAAGGGCTACTACAACCTGCCCGCCGAGACGGCGCGTGCCTTCAGCGATTCGGGCTACTTCCGCACGGGCGACATCGGTCGCTTCGACAGCGACGGACACCTTTTCATCACCGGGCGGCTCAAGGAGATGCTGATCGTCGGCGGCGAGAACGTCTTCCCGCGCGAGATCGAGGAAGTGCTCGAGCGCCACCCGAGCGTCCACGCGAGCGGAGTCGTCGGCCTTCCCGACCCGATGCGGGGCGAATTGCCGCTCGCGTTTGTTGAGATGAAGGAAGGCGCCGCGTTTGATGAGACGGCGCTGCTCGTCTGGTGCCGGCAGAACCTGGCCGGTTACAAGGTGCCGACGGAGATCCGCCGGATGGATGCGCTGCCTCGCAACCCGACCGGAAAGGTCATGCGACGGGAGCTCAAGGCGCTGGCGAAAGCGTGAGGAACGCCGGCTTCTTCTTCACTCCACCTCGCACACCAGTTCAACCTCTACCGGAGCCCCGCGCGGCAGGCTCGGCGCTCCGACCGCCGCTCGCGCGTGCTTGCCGGCATCGCCAAAGACCTGCTGCAAAAACTCGCTCGCCCCGTTGGCGACCTGCGGGTGATCGGTGAAGTCCGGCGAGCACGCGACAAAGACGCCCACTCGGACGATCTGGCGGATGCGGGAGAGTTCGCCCAGTTCTGCCTTGAGGGCGGCGAGCGCGTTGATGGCGCACTGGCGGGCGCATTCCACGGCCTGGGGGACGGACACTGCCGCTGGGACCGCGCCCGAGGCGATCAGTTTGCCTTCGCGCATGGGGATCTGGCCGGCGACGAAGGCCGTGCCGCGCGTGATGCGGACGGGGATGTAGGCGGCGACGGGGGGCACGGCGGGGGGGAGGGTGACTCCGATTTGTGCCAGTCGCTGTTCGGGGGTGATCGACATCGGGTTTTCCTTGTGGGGAGGCGGGAGCTTGGACGCCCTGTTTCATGGTCGGGAGCGAGGATGAAACAGAAGGCGGCGGAGGGGGCGGGGCTGTTTCTGCGTCGGGACTCTTGAAATTATCACCCCTTTTTTAATCCGTGGAACCGCTTTCCTTGACCCACGAACATTCAGGCGTACTTTTGGGTACTTCCAAGGAGAGCCGGTGTGAACCGGGGCTCATTGGAATGGGCGTGGGGGTTGACAATCTGACTGGCAGGGCGCACGCGTCAGAGGCATACCCATCGGGTATCTGATTGCACCGTCGGAAGTTTTCCGAGGCGTTCTTATCGGGGTCCTTGCGGCCCCACACTGTTCCGCCCCATGGCATTGACCAAGGGCGTGAGCGACCTGCCGACAATCCGGAAGCCCCATCGGCATGATTCGCGAGGTCCAACGGCCCGCCGCGAGGATCCTGCCCGATGGCGCGATCAGACTTTGGGGCGATATTTCGCTCCGCGTTGGTCGTTCAAGTCGGCCGTGGTCAGAAAACGTGATCGGGAAGCGTGAATGCTTGCCGGTCAGGAGAATCTCACAATGAAGTCTCGCAAGTCAGGCTTTACGCTGATCGAGCTGCTGGTCGTGATCGCGATCATCGCCCTGCTCATCGGCATCCTGCTCCCCGCCCTGGGCAAGGCCCGCGCTGCGGCCCGCCAGCTCAAGGACGGCACGCAGGTTCGTTCGGTCCACCAGTCGATGGTGACCTGGGCCGGTCAGAACCAGGATAACTATCCGCTGCCGAGCTCGATCGACGTGAACGACACGATCCCGAACATCAAGACCGACGGCACCAACGCCAAGAACAAGTATCAGAAGGACATCCCGCGTTACATGATGTCCCTCCTGATCTACAACGGCTCGTTCGGCCCCGAAATCCTCGTGAGCCCGGCCGAAGCCGACGGCAACATCAAGGCCATGCCGTACTACCAGTACAGCAAGCCCGAAGGTGTGACCGACACGAACAAGCGCACGCAGGCCGTGCTCGACCCCTCCTTCCAGGCTTATCCGAGCGCCACGGGTGGCGACCTTGCTCAGAAGGGCGCCGGCGGCCTGGTTCCCCCGGGCGGCGGCTGCTCCTACGCGTTCACGGTTCCCTACGGCGCCCGTCGCTATAGTTGGACCAGCAACTTCGATGCCTCGCAGGCCGTCGTGGGCAACCGCGGCCCCTGGTTCAAGGCTGAGAACGGCACCTGGAGCCTCCCGTCGACCGGCGCGATGCGCGGCGACAGCACCCTCGGCCAGGTTCAGGCCAACACCTCGGCCACGCTGCTGATCCACGGCGCTCGCACGTCGTGGGAAGGCAACGTCGCCCGCAACGACAACTCGGTCCAGTTCGAGACCAAGCCCGATCCAGACAACATCTCGATCGTCTATCCCGGCGTCTCGAACGCTCTGCTCAAGTACGACAACATCTTCGCCAACGAAGATGACTCGGCGACCAACACAGACGGCAAGAGCTACGACCCGGACGCGCAGGACTCGCTCCTTGCGACCAACAACATTAACGTCCGCCGCAACAACTACCTCCGCTGCTGGGGCAACAAGGCCGGCGACGCCAACTGGGCCAAGTTCGACGGCACCTCGGGCGCTGTGACCGAAATGACCGTTGACAAATTCTGGTTTGACTAAATCCCTTTCAGCCTGCAAAATGCATGTTTCGAGAGACGCCGAACGAGAGTTCGGCGTCTTTTTTTCCCTCTTCTCGTGGTCTGACTATTCTTGCAACACGGAAACTGAAAATCGGGTACGCTTCTGATGTCACGCGATTGGATCTTCTTTCGCGACGAATGCAGGAGGCACCACATGTGCAAATTTTTGGTTGCTCTTTTTATCTCCATGGTGATTCTTTCCGCGCACGCCGTAGTGCCGCGTGGTTCATGGAGTCCGGCAGAAGGCGCGCCTGGCGTGGGAAGCATTCCACCCTTGGATTTCAATGAAAACGGAATAGTCTCCTCTTTCGCAGCTTGGCAGCCGCCGGGCAGTGCGACAACGAACTTAATCGTCGGCGGCTCGTTTCGGTTTGCGGGCAATGCGGATAGCGTAAAAAACATTGCGATGTGGGACGGATACGAATGGCATTCTTTGGGTGATGCGTGCGACGGCGAATGCACAATCGAATCGATTGTTGTTTACAACTCGACCTTGTTCGTATCCACTGGCGGCAAGATCAGGTACCTGTCGGGAAATAGCTGGCAAACACTTGCCGTGTCCAGTGGCTTCGTGTACAAATTGCTAGTCACATCCGCCGGAGACCTGATCGCAGCCGGTAGTTTTTCAACAATCGGCGGCGTCGGTGCGAGCAATATCGCACGCTGGGATGGAACATCCTGGACCGCTATCGGGGCCGGCACTAGTGGTGAAGTTAACTGTTTGCTGGAACTTTCGAACAGCGATTTGGCTGTTGGCGGATCTTTTACAACTGCTGGAGGGGTTCAAGCGAAGTATATTGCGAAGTGGAACGGTAGCACTTGGAGTGCTTACGGTAGCGGCTTTGACGCGCCGGTGCACGCGATTTGTGAAAGATCCAATGGAGATTTAATTGCGGCTGGCGAATTCACAATGTCCTGCGCGACTTCGGTAAATCGGGTTGCCAAATGGAACAGCACGAACTGGGTGCCACTTGGAACGGGCTTGAATGCCCAGGTGAACGCCTTGATGGAACACGGCGGAGACTTGTACGCTGCGGGTCACTTTTTAGGCGCCGGCCCCGCCGATATGTTAGGAATCTCCAGATGGACCGGAAGTGGATGGGCATCTCTTGATGGCGGCATTCATTCCTATCTGCAAAACCACGGGGCTAATATTGGTATCGGGCGGGCACTAACTATTTACCAAGGCATGTTGGTTGTGGGTGGGACATACAATATCGCGGGAAACACGTTTGCGAGAAATATCGCAAACTGGAATGGGACAAACTGGTCGCCGCTTGGTACTGGCATGGACCGAGCCATTTCTTGCTTGGCGTATGGTAGCGTTAATGGGTTAATTGCCGCCGGAGAATTCAATTGGGCGGGTGGCCAACAAGTAAATGGTATCGCGCGCCATGATGGCACAAATTGGGTACCCATCGGAACGGGCTTTGGTGGGCCGAGTGAAACTCGCAATGTGCTTGCCGTTGCAGAGATGCCCAACGGGGACATAGTCGCAGGTGGTAACTTCACCACATCAAGCGGCGCACCGGCGAACTACATCGCTAAGGCGCATTGGACAGGTAGTGCTTGGATTTGGTCCGCAATGGGCAGTGGCTTTAATGGCCAGGTTAACGCACTCGCTGTTCTATCCAATGGAGATGTTATTGCGGGAGGCGAATTTACACTATCCGCATCCACTCCGATGAACCGGATAGCAAGATGGAATGGTACTGGATGGTCGGCTATTGGCTCCGGCTTTTCCGACGGTGAAGTCCGCGCAATTATTCAGCGCGGCAACGGGAACATTGTTGCTGCCGGCGGCTTTTTACATTCAAACGGCAGCGACGCTCGTGGAATAGCGGAGTGGAACGGAGTCGCGTGGAGCGAGTTGGGACAGGGAACTTCGGGAGTTGTTTACACAGTTGTCGAATTGCAAAACGGAACGCTAGCTGTTGGCGGTCAGTTTGACTACGTCGATAACGGTGCCATTGTGGCAAATAACATAGCTATCTGGAACAGTGGGTCCAATCAGTGGGAAACGATGGATGGAGGCACAAACGATGCAGTACGTTGCATTGTTCAATTCTCTTCCGGCGAGATCGTTGTTGGAGGTAAATTCGAAATGGTCGGAAGCGCTCATTATTCTCAGCAACATCTCGCTATATGGGATGGTGCGGGATGGGTATGCTGGTGGGGAAAGCAGGCTTTTGCGCAAACGCAGTGGTATGACTATGGTCCTGTTTCGCTAGTTGTCCATTCGACTGATTTGTACGCTGGGGGCAAGTTTTACTTCGCTGGTGGTGAATACAAACCCTCTTTCTACTTTGGGCACTGGCAAAAGTGGTCTGACGACCCCAATAGCTGTCCGTGTGACGAATGTCCATGTGATTTTAATCGAGATGGCTTTGTAGACGATCTTGACTTTGCGTATTTTATAGTTGAGTATGATCTTTTTGACTGCTATGACAATAGAATGCGGACATATTGTCCGGCCGACTTGAACTGCGATTGGGTTGTGGATGACAATGATTTTAACGTCTTTGTTGCTGCGTACAATGAATATGTGTGTTTGTAGTACTTCTTTGGAACTAAAATCGTGAAATGGCTACTTCTATACAAAATATGTTGGCGTGCAGCGGTAGTGCTTCTTGGGTTGGCACTCTTGCCAGTTGTTCCCGCCCACTCGCAGTCGCAGTTGAGCAAGCCGACTCAAGTTGATCGATCGACCGTCCGCTTCGGCGAGATGGCGGCCAGAGCCAAGGCCAAGGGGGCGATCCGGCTCGCCACGTACAACCTCATGAACTTCTTTGATTCCGACCCGCTGACGCGCACGCACAACGAGGGCGATCCGGCACCGATCAAGCCGCAGGAAGAGCGTGAGGCGGTGGCGGCGGGGATTCACGCCGTCGACGCCGACATCATCGCGTTTGAAGAAGTGGAATCGCTCGCGGTGCTCAAAGCCTTCCGCGATAAATACCTCGGCACGATGGGCTATCAGTATGCGGAGCTTGTCGAGTCGGAGGATCCGCGCGGGATCGACAACGCCGTGCTCTCCCGATTCCCGATCGTCAAGACCGAGGCGTACAACGACCGCATGATCGGCGGCAAGCACCCGGCCATGGACGGCAACCGGCCCAATCCGCTCGCCGGGCAGGAGATCAAGTTCCGGCGCACGCCGCTGCGGGTTGACATCAAGGTGCCCGGGCCCGACGGCTCCTCGCAGGTCGTCACGCTGCTGGTGGTGCACCACAAGTCCGGGCGCGGGAGCGATTACTGGCGCATCGCCGAGGCCAAGGGCGTTGTCAACCTTGTGAAGGAGATCGAGAAGGCCGAGCCGGGTGCCGCGATCGCGGTGCTGGGCGACTTTAACGGGCAGGTGACCGACCCCAACGGAAAGGTCTATACCGAGGCGGGGATGGTGGATGTCTTCGCCGGGCGGAATCAGACCGATCCCAAAAACATCTCGCACGAATCGGGGCGCCGGATCGACCTCATCCTGCTCAATTCGAACCTCGCGGGGCAGGTCGTGAAGGACTCGATGTTCATCTACGGCATGCCGGCGCGGCCGGCCGGGGCGGACTGGCGCACCACGCTGCCGCCCGATGGCTACGGGTCGGACCACTACCCGGTCGTCGTGGATTTCATGCCCAAGGCCGCCAAGAGCGCCCCGTGATCGCGTAGAGGGCGGACCTGTTATGCTGGCGTGAGGCCGGCAGTCCATGCACCAGCGACCGGCCAGGAGAACGTTCATGAAACCGATGCTCGCATCTGTCTGTGTTGCTGTGGCCTGCGTGATTGCTTCGTGCGGCGAAGAGGCCGACAAGGCCGCGGCCAAAGCGAAGGAAACCGCCGCCGCCGCCTCCGATGCCGCCACAACCGCCGCGGCTGCGGCCAAGGACAAGGTGGCCGAAACGGCGACCGCGGCCAAGGACGCGGCCATCGCCAAGATCACGGACATGTTCAACTCGACCAAGGCCAAGGTGGACGAGTTGAGCAAGAAAGTGGATGCGCAGGCCGAACCGCTCAAGGGCTCGCTCAAGTCGGGCATGGATTCGATCAAGTCGCAGCTGGCGACGGCGGAAACCAAGTTCAATGAGCTCAAGAGCGCGGGCGGCGACAAGTGGTCGGCCCTGAGCACGGACCTGACCGAGAAGCTCGGCAAATTGGGCACGAGCATCAGCGAGATGATGAGCAAGCTGAAGTAACCGCAGAGCCCCCAGTTCACCCCCCCTGAAACCGGCCGCTCGGCCGGTTTTTCTTTCCGGTCTGGTGGATTGGGGGGGCTCGCGTTGGCACGGTCGATCCCGTACATTCTGGGCGGAGAATCGCCACATGCCCGAATCGGATTATGAGAAACTGGGCGTCTTCTACCTTGGGAAGGAATACGACCTTGCCGGCAAGAAGCGGCGCCCGGAGCTCGTGCTGTACGACTCCAAGGACCTTTGCACGCACGCGGTCTGCGTGGGGATGACGGGCTCGGGCAAGACCGGGCTCTGCCTGGCGCTGCTCGAGGAGGCGGCGATCGACGGCATTCCTTCGATCATTATCGACCCCAAGGGTGACCTCGGAAACCTGCTGCTGACGTTCCCCGGTCTCAAGCCCGAGGAGTTCAGGCCGTGGATCAACGAGGAGGACGCCAAGAAGAAGGGCGTGAGCCCGGATGAGTTCGCGGCGCGGCAGGCCTCTCTGTGGGCGAGCGGCCTGGCGGAATGGGATCAGACCGCCGCTCGCATCGGCCGGCTCCGGGATGCGGCGGAGTTTGCGATCTACACGCCGGCGAGCAGCGCGGGCCTTCAGGTTTCGATCCTGAAGTCGTTCGCGCCGCCGCCGGACGAGGTGATGGAGGATTCGGAGCTGTTTTCCGAGCGGATCCAGACGACGGTGACCGGCCTGCTCGGCCTATTGGGAATCGAGGCCGATCCGCTCAAGGGGCGGGAGCACATATTGCTTTCGACGCTGCTCGAGGGCGCGTGGCGCAAGGGGAAGGAACTGGACCTGGCCTCGCTGATCGGGCAGGTGCAGCAGCCCCCGGTGAGCCGCGTGGGCGTGATGGACATCGAGACGTTCTATCCGGCGAAGGAGCGGTTTGGGCTGGCGATGCAGATCAATTCGCTGCTGGCCTCGCCGGGCTTTTCGCGCTGGGCGGAGGGCGAGCCGCTCGATGTGGGAGCGATGATGCGATCGGCCGCGGCCAAGCCGCGCTGCGTGATCTTTTCGATCGCGCATCTTTCGGATGCGGAGCGGATGTTCTTTGTCTCGATGCTTCTCAGCCAGGTGCTGGGATGGGTGCGCACGCAGTCGGGCACGTCGAGCCTGCGGGCGCTCCTGTACATGGACGAGATCGCGGGGTATTTCCCGCCGACGGCCAATCCGCCCAGCAAGCAGCCACTGCTGACGCTGATGAAGCAGGGGCGGGCGTTCGGGCTTGGGGTGGTGCTGGCGACGCAGAACCCGGTCGATCTGGATTACAAGGGCCTGGCGAACGCGGGGACGTGGTTCATCGGTCGCCTGCAGACAGACCGCGACAAGCAGCGAGTGCTCGACGGGCTCGAAGGGGCGTCGTCGCAGGCGGGCGCGGGGTTTGACCGGGCGGCGATGGACCGGCTGCTCTCGCAGCTTGGGTCTCGGATCTTCCTGATGAACAACGTGCACGAGGACGGACCGGTGGTCTTTGAGACGCGCTGGTGCCTTTCTTATCTGCGCGGCCCGCTCACCCGGGCGCAGATCAAGACACTCTCGGACCCGATGCGGCGCGGAGGTGGCGCCGCGGCGGCCGGCCCGGTGGCGACCGCGCCGGGCAAGAGCGCAGCACCCAAAGAGGCGGCGCGTCCCGTGTTGCCGGCGGATGTGCCGCAGTATTTTGTCCCTTCGCGGGCGAGCGGCGCGGTTGTGTATATCCCCAAGCTGCTGGGTATGTCGTCGGTGTATTACTCCGACGCGAAGGCGGGCGTGGAGCAGGAGGTGGCATCCTGCCTGCTGACCGACTTTCAGTCCGGGCCGGTCGCGATCGACTGGGACAAGGCCGAGCAGATGGATTGGACTCAGGGCGATCTTGAGAAGGAGCCTGCGGCCGATGCTTCTTTCCAAGCGCCTCCGGCGGAGGCGGCGAAGGCGAAGAGCTACGACGCGTGGAAGAAGCAGTTGGCCGATGCGATCTTCCGTTCGCAGTCTCTGGAACTGCTGGTGTGCGATGAGCTCGAGCAGACTTCAAAGCCGGGCGAAAAGGAAAAGGACTTCCGGTTGCGGCTCGAGCAGGCATCGCGCGAGGCACGCGACGAGGCGACGGAAAAAATCCGGGCCCGGTACGCGCCCAAGCTGGCCATCCTGGAAGAACGCAGGCGCAAGGCGATGGCACGGGCGGATGTGCAGAAGGAGCAGGCATCGGGCGCCAAGTGGGGTGCGGCGATTTCGGTCGGATCGGCGCTGCTCGGGGCGCTCCTGGGCCGGAAGGCCGTGAGCGCCGGCAACATCAGCAAGGCCGGCACGGCGATGCGCGGCGTTTCCCGCACGTTCAAGGAATCGGCGGATGTGGGACGCGCGGAAGAGGATGTTGCCTCGATCCAGGAGCAGATGAGCGCTCTGGAGGCTCAGGCGGCGGCGGAGATCGAGCAGGCGGGCGCACGGGTGGATGCGGCCAGGCTTGAACTTCGGCGCGTCGCGATCAAGCCCAAGAAGAACAGCATTACCGTCAAAGCCGTGGTGCTCGCCTGGACGCCGTATTGCGTTTCGGGCGAATCACTCAAGCCCGCGTGGTGAAATCGGGCGCTGGGAGACTGCATGATCCGGATTCAAGTCCTGGGAGCGGCGGGGGGAGTGACGGGCTCGTGCTACCTCGTCGAGACGTCGCGGGCGCGGGTGCTGGTGGATTTCGGGCAGTTTCAGGGCCCCGATGCGCGGGGCGGCTCCAACGCCGTGCTGCCACCGGCGCTCGACAGGATTAACGCGGTCGTGCTGACCCATGCCCACCTGGACCATTCCGGGCGCTTGCCGGTGCTTTGTAAGAACGGCTACCGGGGAGAGATCTTTGCGACCGCCGCCACGAGCGACCTGACGGATGCGGTTCTGGCGGACGCGGCGGCGATCCAGGAGCAGGACACCGATGCGGAGAACCGGCGCCGGATGCGTGCGGGGCTTGAGCCGCTCGTGCCGCTGTTTACGCGTGCGGATGCGGAGTGCATTCGGGCGCGGATGAAGGACTGCGGATATTACCGGCAGATTCCTGTGGCGGAAGGGGTTTCGGTGTTGTACCGGGAGGCGGGGCACATCCTGGGCGCGACGTCAGTGGAGATGACGGTGAGCGATGGGGGGGAGACGAAGAAGATTGTTTTCTCGGGCGATATCGGCCCGCGCGGCGTGCCGATCCTCCGCGATCCGGACCCGCCGGAGTCGTGCGATCTGGCGTTTTTGGAATCGACGTACGGCGATCGCGAGCATCCGCCGGCGCAGGCCGCGATCGATGCCCTGATCCGGATCGTGCGCGAGACGATCTTCAATAAGCAGCGGGTGCTGATCCCGGCGTTTGCGATCGGGCGGACGCAGATGCTGCTCTATTACCTCGGCGAAGCCGTGCGCCATGGCAAACTTCCGGCCTCGACGCCCGTCTTTCTCGACAGCCCGGCGGCGATGCGGGCGACGATGGTCTACCGCAAGCACGAGGAGCTGTTCGACGGCGAGGCGGCGAAGCTTGCAAAGACGGGGACATTTGAGCAGAGCCTCAAGAACTTCCGGATCGTTGAGACGGCGACCGAGTCGCGCTCGCTCAATGAATCGTGGGACCCGTGCGTGATCATCGCGGGTTCGGGGATGTGCGAGGGCGGGCGGATCGTGCACCATCTGAGGCACAACATCTGGCGCCGGGGCACGGCGCTCGTGCTCGTCGGATACATGGGCGAGGGGACCCTGGGCCGGAAACTCGGCGATGGCGCCAAGCAGGTGTACATCTTCAACGATCCGATCGCCGTTCGCGCCGATGTGTTCAAGCTTGATGGGTTCTCGGCGCACGCCGGGCGGGCGGAACTGATCGCGTGGCCGGAGAAGCTCGCGAGGTCCCGGCCGCGCATCGTGCTGACGCACGGCGACAACGGGCCGCGGGCGTCCCTGGCGGCGGGGCTGAAGGAGCGTTACGGCATCGATGCGGAATTGCCGATGAGAGGGGACGTCCTGACCTTGGCCTAGGAGCATCGGCGGGGCGCTGCTTGGACAAAGAGCCCGCCATCATCCCCGATTCGCGGCCGCACCTTCCACTGCTGGATGGCGTGCGCGGGCTGGCCATTTTCCTGGTGATGCTCTTTCACATGACGTACGTGGGGGGCGGCTTTGAGCCCCCGGCGGCGGGGCTTGGCGCGGTGGATTCGGCGGCACGCTCCGTGTTTTCGGTGGGCTGGTGCGGCGTGGACCTGTTCTTTGTGCTCTCGGGGTTTCTGATCACCGGCATCCTGTACGACACGCGGGCGGGTGAGGGCTATTTCCGGATTTTCTATGCACGCCGGGCGCTTCGAATCTTTCCGCTTTACTACCTCGTGGTGTTCGTGTCGCTCGTGCTCCTGCCTGCGATCGGGGCGCATCTTTCTGCGGCGGCGCAGGGCAAGCTCGCCCGCTTCGGCTCGATCGCGGGCGATGAGTGGATGTACTGGACCTATCTCTCGAACTACGCCATCGCGCTGGCGGGGAAATACCGGCACGGCATCCTGGACATTTCGTGGTCTCTGGCGATCGAAGAACAGTTTTACCTCGTCTGGCCGGCGGTGGTCCTGTGCTTCTCGCGCCGGACGCTGATGAAGATCTGCGTTGGCGCTGCTGTTGCGGCCGTCGCGACGCGGTGCGGCATGGTCTGGTCGGGGGCGAGCGCGATCGCGGTTCACGTGCTGACGCCGTGCAGGCTCGATGCGCTGGCGGTGGGAGCGTTTCTCGCGCTGGCGGTGCGGGGGCCGGGGGGGCTTGCGCCTCTGGTGCGGCTGGCGCGCCCGCTGAGCGTCGTGCTTGGGGCGGTTCTGCTGTGCGATCTTGGCTATCGGGCGATCTCGCGGACGGGGCGGGCCGGAGAGGAGGGGCTCTTCAGCGCCAACCTTCCGGAACTGCAAACCGTGGGGCTGAGCGTGATCGCGATCTTCTTTGGCGCGGTGCTTGTGCTGGTGCTGGATGTGCAGCAGCGTGCGTCGGGCGGCGGTGTAATTGGGCGGGTGATGGGGTCTCGAATTCTGCGGGCGTTTGGGAAGTACTCCTACGCGATGTACCTCTTTCATCTTCCGATACGGGCCGTGCCGCGGGATCTGCTGTTTGCGAAACAGATCCCCCTGATCGCCGGGATGCAGCTTCCGGCGCAGATCGCGTTTGCGGCGGGCTGCATGGCGCTGACCTTTGGCGCGGCGTGGCTTTCGTGGAACCTGTATGAGAAGCGGTGGCTGGCGCTCAAGCGCTTCTTTGAGTATGGCGAGCGGCGGCGCGTGGGCTCATGAAAAAACCAGGGGCGCCGACCCACGAGAGTCGGCGCCCTTGGCAATGGACCGTACTTGCTCTTCCCCTTCGTGAGCAAGCCCGGCAGTTTCTCACTCTCCCCAAACCCCAGATCTCTCCCGCCCCTTCCTTCCCTGTTCCTCACCCCTACACAACCGGCGGTTCCCACACTCCTCCGCAAGCTGAAGCGGAAACGGGAGGGAAGACATGCAGGAAAATCCGCAGAAATTTTCGGACCCTTCCAGAATACGAACATGCATCCGGAAGTGTCGTGGTGGGGGGTTGAGTCTGGCGAGGGGCTGAAAATCGGAGGCGCAAAATCGTGCGTGTTTCTGCGGTTTATGTTCGCAGGAGGATTGGGCCGATTTCGCTTCCCGCTGAGGGAAAGTCGGATGGGGAACGGGCCGGGTGGGCGGGAGAGGCTAGGGATGGGGGCCGGAGAGTGGGGTCAAGAAGGTTCTGATCGTCCATGCCGAGAAGTGAGCACGCCATCCCTGGGAACGTCGATCCAAGCCGCTTCAACCTCGTCCGGGAGATCTTTCTGGATGCGCAGCGGTTCCGTGGCCATGCCCGGCGCGCGTTTTTGAAGCAGCGGTGCCAGGGCGATTCGGATCTGCTGGCGCAGGTTGTGGATCTGCTGAAGCACGATGAGTCGGACAGTTCGGTCCTCGATAAGCCGCTGGTGCAAATGGACCGGCCGGTGGACAAGCCCTCGACGCGGATGCTGCGGCGTCCGCAGACTGTGAAGGAGATCGGTCGCTTCCATCTGCTCCAGGTTCTGGGCGAGGGGGCGAGCGGGATCACGAGCCTGGCGAAGCATCCGCAATCCGCTTCGCGGCGAGCCGTCGTCAAGGTGCTGCATCCGGAGCTGGCCACCCCGGAGGCGTTCGAAGCGATCGAGCCGCGGATCACGGTGGATTTCCGGGCGCTTGGAGCGCTTCGCCAGCACGCATCATCGCGGCTGATCGAGTGCGGGCGTGTGGCGGATGGATCGATCTTCGTCGCGACGGATTTCGTGCCGGGCGAGCCGATCCTGACGTATTGCGACCGTGTGCGGGCTCCGATCCGGACGCGGATTTTCCTGTTTCTCGATGCGTGTGCCGCGGTGCATGCGGCGCACCAGTGCGGCGTCTTTCACGCTGGGATCACGCCGGGCAACGCGCTCGTGCGGATGGCGGGAGACGTGCCGACGGTCACGGTGCTTGATTTCGGGGTGGCGAGGGCGCTGCACGATGACCTTGGCCGGCGGCGGGAGTGGGTGCAGGCGAGACTGGCGCACGGGGCTGTTGAATATCTCGCTCCGGAACAGGTCGGCGAAACGCCACGGCCCGCGGATGCGGCGACGGACGTGTACGGGCTCGGGGCGCTGCTCTACGAACTTCTTGTCGGGGCGCCGGTGTTTGACCGGTTTGCGCTGCGCCGGGCCGGGATGGGAGATTTCCCGCGAATTCTTGAGGAGCAGGCGCCCCGCGACCCGGGCGCTCATGCGGCGGAACTGTGCAAGGCATCGCCGGACGTTGCTGATCGCAGAAGTACGGGGACGAAGGAACTGCCATTGGAGATCAAGCACGACCTGGCGAGCATCGTGCTCAAGGCCATTCAGAAATCGCCCGTGAGCCGCTACGCCACCGCCGAGTCGCTCGCGGACGATCTTCGCAATCACCTGGACGCAAAGCCGGTTTCCGCGGCGCCGGGGTTTGGTCAGCGCGTGAAGAGCCTGGTGGACAGGTTCCGCACGGGGTCGTAGGAGCGACTGTTCAGTCGTGTTCTTCGGTTACGGACTCGCCAAGCTCGCGGCGGAGCCAGGCGCGGGCGAAACGCCAGTCGTCGGCGACGGAGCGTTCTGAAATCTGGAGCACGCGTGCGATCTGCTCCATGGTGAGGCTTCCGAAGAAGCGGAGCTCGACGATCCGGGCGGAGCGCTCGTTGAGCTGCCGGAGCCGCTCGATCGCGCCGTCGATCTCCAGGAGCTCGACCTCGCTCTCGGGGCTGTGGCCGGGGCGGGCGGGCGCATCGATCTCGCCGAGGCGGGCGACATCTCCCCCGCCGCGCTTGGCGGCGTTGCGGCGTCGGGCATGATCGACCAGGACGCGCCGGATGACCGCGGCGGCGGCGGCGAGGAACTCTTCCCGGTTGGAGACCTCTATGGCCTTGTCCCAGCCCGCAAGTCGCACGAAGGCCTCGTGCACCAGCTCGGTGGCCTGCATGGAGTGATCGCGGCGCTCGCGGTGCATGTACTTGGCGGCGATGGCGCGCAGCTCTTCGTAGAGCTCGGGCATGACTTCGGCGACGTGTGCCTCAAGCTCGGACTTGGGAGAGTGGTCGAGGTCGCCGGCGTGGTCGGTGGAAGATGAGTCGTTCTGAATGGGCATCCTGCGTTGGTTATTGTAAAGGGGATGGGGCCGATGGAGGATTGGCAATGAATGATCAGCAGATCCCGCCGCCGGGCGATAAGAATGGGCTTTTCCGGGGGCTTTTTGCGTCCAAGACGCTGTGGATTGCAATCCTGGTCACGTTTTTCGGGGCCGCGTCGTGGGGGTATGCGTATGTGGCCGCGGAGAGGCCGGCGGTCGGCCCGGCGTCGTCACTTTCCGCGAGCGAGCCCGGCGCGGCCGGCAGTGCGCCCGCGGCGCCCCGTGCATTCCGATATGGGGTCGCGTTTGCGGGTGCGTTTGTGGTTGCGTACTTCATGAAAAAGCTGCTTCGGAGCGTGCTTCTTGTCGCGGGGCTTGTGCTGGGGATGGCGGTGGCGCTGCGGTACCTGGGCGTTCTTCATGGTGAGTGGGGGGGCGTGAGCGACCAGCTGGAGCAGGGAGTTCGAGAGGGAATGGGCGCTGTCCGGACCGAATCCGAGCGGATGGGCAAAGTGGTGATGGGCTTCCTCCCGTCGGGGTTCGCGGCCGGGCTTGGGGCGCTGTTTGGGGCGCGGCGGGGGTGAATCTGCGCGAGGTTTGCAAGGGTGCGGGTGAGGTGGGACATTGGCCGTAGGGAAGGCGTGGGCCGCTGCTTCCCTCTGGAGGCCAATGAAAATGAAGAAGTCGAATCTTTGTGCCCTCGCGCCGGCGCTGGTGCTTGGCGCTCAGGCGTTGGCCAGCCACCATTTCATGCAGATCCAGATCGTGATCGGGGGCGTGGGCGGGGACACGACGGCGCAGGCGATTCAGCTGCGGCAGCGGTTCGCGGGTCAGAACTTTGTTTCGTTCGGGAAACTGGTCGCGTTCGACGCCGCCGGGCTCAACCCGGTTGTGATCATCGACTTCACGACGAACGTCACGAATTCTGCGAGCGGGGACACGATCCTGGTGTGCACGAATTCTTTCAAGACGAAGACGAGTCCCACGACGGTGCCGGACTTTGTGATGACGAATCCGATCCCGCAGTCGTATCTGCCGGCGGGCAAGCTGCAGTTCATGCTGGATTCGGGGACGGTGTGGTGGACGGTTGCGTGGGGTGGCGCGGGGTACACCGGGACCGAGATTCTCGATCTGACGAATGACTCGAACGGCAACGCCGCGCCCGCGTTTTCAGCGGCGCTCCCGACGGCTTCCGCGAATGCGCTCCAATACCTTGGAGCCGCGACCGGCGCGAGCACCACGAGCCAGGCCGATTACTCCGTGACCCCGGGGGCGGCGGTGGTCCGCAACAACGCACGCATCAACTTCACGGTCAGACTTCCGTGCCCTTCGGACCTGAACGGCGACGCGGTGGTCGACGATGGCGATTTTGTGATCTTTGCCAATGCGTACAACGACCTGATCTGCGGGAGCGTCTGCCCGGCGGACCTCAACGGCGACGGGTTCGTGGACGATAGCGACTTTGTGATCTTTGCAACCGCGTACGACCAGCTCGTCTGTCCCTGACTGGCGCCAGCGTTGTCTCCGAGCGCCGCGAGCCGGTCTATGTGACCGGCCGGTGCTTTTTATGGCCCGCGTGCACTCGCTTTGCAACAAGGGTCGCGGCGAGTGTCAGGACGCAGAGGACTCCAACGAGCAGAAACGTGCTCACGCCCCGGTCGGAAAGCACGCCCGCACGCTGCAGCGTCACGGCCATGACGCCGAGCATCGGGCCGCCGGTGTATCCAACGCCGATAAGCGCCTCGTGCATGCCGCCCGCCTCGACCTCGGCGGCGCCGACTTCCATGGCGTAGTAGATTGCGCCCGCGTAGATGACCGACATTCCGATTCCGAAGCACGCAAGGCCGGCGAGAAGAACTGAGAGCGCCTGGATGTTGAGCCCGGGGGCGGCCGCTCTTTCCGCGAGCGCCCACGCTCCGATCGTGAGCGCGAAGCCGGCCGCGACCAGCAGGCCTCCGGTAACAGGAGCGGCCCATCGGCCGTGCCAGGCGTGCCAGCGTTCCAGCGACAGAAACCCGAGGCAGCGCGGAAGCAGCCATGCTGTGGTTACGACCATCTGCCACTCGGGCGGCACGCCGGCGGCGGTGCAGACAAGGGGGAGGATGGGTCCCAAGGCACTGCTGACCACGTATGAGGCGGGCAGGAGCACGCGGAAGGTTGTCAACAGGTCGGCGTAGAGAGGCGGAACAGGGCCGTGTGCCTCGGTGATGTGCTCGCCGGGTTCGCGGGGAAAGCGGGAGAGAAAGGCGATGGAAACGACCTGGATGGAGCCGAGGAAAACCAGCGCGGTTCCGGGCGCCTGACGGACGAATCCGGAGACGGCCCAGGAGCCAACGACCAGGGAACTGCTCCAGATGACGTTCCAGAGCCCGATCGCGCCGCGGAGTTCGCGATCACGACGTCCTCCGGACAGAAACGACTCGACCATGGGCCAGAGGACGCCTGTGAGCGGGCTGTACAGCGCCACCATGAGCCAGACGGACCACTGTCCGCCGAGCGCCCGATCCGGCCGCCCAAACCCGCAAACCAGAGCGGGTAGAGAGGAGAGGGCTCCGAGGCAGAGCATGATGCCGATCAGGATCGCACGGCCGTTGAGAAAGGGAAATGACCTGCGAAGGAACTGGGTAAAGGGCTGGGCGCCGAGCGCACCGGCGATATAGGTCACTCCGAGCATGACGCCGAGCAGGAAGTTCTGGAGAGCGGAAAAGCCGAATCCTTCCGCGGTGATGACGTAGATTCCGCTTGTTACAAGGCCGGCGGAAAGGCTGTTGATGAACGTGAACCCGTAGACGGCGTGGAGGGGGGTGGGACGCGATCGTCCTTGCGCGACGCCGGGCTGGCTGCTGTTGGCGGGTGTGTGGGTTGCGTCTGTCATCCGTGACGGGCGCGTTTGCTTCGCGGCCGGGCCGATCGTAGCATGGGGGCAGATTCGAGTGCCCGTAGCTCAATTGGATAGAGCGCTGCCCTCCGAAGGCAGAGGTTACAGGTTCAACTCCTGTCGGGCATGTTTCTCAGCGTCGGCGGCGTGCTGTAGCCAGCAAGGCAGAGCCAGTGAGGGCCATGGTGCCGGGTGCGGGAACGTCGGCAGGCAGCGACGGGTTGGCGGACGCCACGCCTCGTGCGCCGGAACTTATGACGTGAATCGTCGCGTCGAAATTGACCGCCTCTTCGCGGATGGTTCCCGCGATCTCGTTGCGATCGGGGAACGCTCCGTAAAAAGAAGCGCCGTAGACGCCGCCGTTTCCTGAATTGGGACTGGCGGCGCCGAGCGAATCGACGTTGAGGGTGATGGTGCGATCGCGAGCGGCGGCGGTGCGGTTGCCGATCCGCATTGTTCCCTGAAAGTAGGTCATAAGGGGGATAAATTGTCCGTAGACCTGCCGCTTCGGGGTGAGATTGCTTGCGAAAGAGGTCTTCGAGCCCGCTACACCCAGCACGGTGTCCGGGCCGGTGAGTGTTGCCCTGGTGGAATCGCGTCCCGAAGCCGGGACAGTGACATTGAAGGCCCTGAGCTGGTCGCCGCTTGCAATCGAGCCCCAGTTGCTGATGCGAGAAGAAGACTGGAGGCGGAGCGGCTGGGTGACATTGGCGGCGACGATCGGCGCCTTCACGCCTTTCTTGGGCTTCAGAGCGGCAATGCTGGAAAGGCCGTCATTCCAGATGCTGATGCGAAAATTGATGTCGACCGCACCGGAAGCCACATTGACCGTCTGATTCGAGGTCCAGTCCGTGCCGGACCAGACTTCGTACTTCAACCCCCAGGCGCCGAGAGCGGGGCAGGCGAACAAAAGAGCGAGTGTGAAAGAAGCTGATTTCATCAGTATGCCCCGTCCCCACGAGGCCCGATTGATTCGGCTCTCACGCTGAGAAGGTTCCGCCTGTTGCCGAGCTTGCCTTAGACCTGCGAGAACTATCGACGCCGGCGAATGCCAAGCAGTGCGATTCCCAACACGCCCAATGAGCCGGGAGCGGGAACGTCGGTCGTTCCGGCGAAGCCATCTCCTGCCAGAAAGGAACCCGGACGAGGCGGCGTGCTCACCACTGTGACGAGCGAGTAGTAATTCACTGCCATGGTCGTCACGATTCCGGAGGCGATATCGGTGGGCTTGCGCATTGTGTAGAACGATGCGCCGTAGGCTCCGCCGTTTCCGGAATTGGGTGAGGCGGCTGCAAGCGAATTGGCGGCCAGCTTGATCGTGCGATTTTTGGCCGCGGCGGTGAGATTGCCGATCCGGATTGTGCCTTCAAAATACACGGTGGAGGGAGTCACCACGGCGTAGTCGGTGTACTTGGGCTTGAGATTGCCGAAGAAGGACGCGCTACTTTTGTTCACGCCCAGAATTGTGTCCTTGACAGACAGGGAGTTCTTGAGTGCGTCGAGGCCGGCCGAGTTGACCTTGCTTGTGTATGAAACGAGCTGATCACCGTTCGCCGCGGTGCCCCAGTTGGCGATGCGGGAGGAAACCTGAACTCGGAGCGGCTGCACCGCCGCGGAAGAGACCAACACCTTTCCGTTCTTGTACACGTTGACTTTGGTTTTGGTGTCGGTCCAAACGCTCATGCGGTATTGCACGTCGGCCGCGCCGCTGTACACGTTGACGGTGAGCTTGTTGGTCCAACTCGAAGTGGCGTGGTCGTAGACCTCGTACTTGAGTCCCCAGACGGCGCTCGCGCTCGAAGCGACCGAGCACTGGAGCAGCAACGCCGCACTGATCATCCCCGCATGGAACCGCATCCAAACCTCCCTGGGCCAATCTAGGCCCACCCCACGGATCCGACCCCGTCAGGAGTATAACAGAATGCGGAGGTTGCTGTGCGGGCGGCAAGTCCAAAAAGACAACCTCCGAGCCAGACACCACTTGGCTCGGAGGCTGCACAAATCTGCTGAAACGTCGGGGGTTAGCCCCGCCGGCGATGGCCGCTCAACTGATTGCGTGGGTCCGTCCGGGATTGCGTCAGGACAATGGGCGCGAGCCTGCGAGACCGGAAGAGCCACAGCCAAGCCCGTCGAACGGACTCGACCGGCGCAACGATGGACGCGAAAACCGCGTCTCTCGGCCAATCAAGAGGCATCACGTGTTGTCTCCCTCAACAACCGGCAATCCGTTGCCGCATCTCATACTCCCACGAAGCCTTATTCCAATCAATGGGGGAAGGGTGAATCTGGCAGGGGTTTCGGTTATCCGGACCATAAAAACGAGCTTGCGCGGTTTTATCGGCGCTAACTTGGGGGAATGGCAAGGTCCGCCCCATCCGTTTCATCCCCCCGCGCAGCGACCCTGAGGAGGGCCATGGACCTTTGCGATGCCCTTGATCGAGCACACCCGCAGGCGGAGTGTGCCTTGGAACACGCAAACGCGTTTCAACTGCTGATCGCCACCATTCTCTCGGCCCAGGCGACGGACGTGAGCGTCAACAAGGTGACGCCGGCACTCTTTCGGGCATATCCGACGGCGGGGAGGCTGGCACGGGCGACGCCGGGGGAGATCGAGCCGTTTATCCGTTCGATCGGTTTGTACCGGAACAAGGCGAAGAACATTCACGGTGCGGCCAAGATGCTGGTGGAGCGGTTCGGGGGCGAAGTGCCGCGGACCATGGAGGAACTGGTCCAACTTCCCGGGGTTGCACGAAAAACGGCGAACGTCGTGCTGGGCAATTGCTTTGGTATCAACGAGGGCTTCGTGGTTGATACGCATATCGCTCGCCTGGCGGTGCGGTATGGGTTTGCGGAGCCGGGAGATACGCCCGCGGCGATCGAGAAGAAGCTGATGGCGGCATTTCCGCGGGAGCGATGGTGCAAGCTGTCGCATCAGTTGATCTGGCAGGGTCGGCTGGCCTGCAAAGCCCGCGGCGGGTTGTGCAGAACGGACCCGATCTGCCGCGCGTTCGGTGTTCGATGCGAGCTTCGGAAGGAGGCAGATTCGCCTACTTCGAAGAAGCGAGGCGGTCGAGCAGCCGGGAAGGGTCGGCCTCGACGATGATGAACTCGCGGTGGGGCAGGCGAAGGAAGCCCGCGTTTCCCGCGCGGTCAAGAAAGTGCATGAGCGGGTCGAAGAAGCCGTCGACATCGAGCACGGCCACGGGCTTGGCGTGGATGCGGAGCTGAGCCCAGGCGAGGATTTCGAAGAGCTCATCGAGCGTGCCGAACCCCCCGGGAAGGGCGATGAATGCTTCGGCCATGCCGGCCATGATCATTTTTCGCTCGTGCATGGTCTCAACGACACGCATGTCCGCGACAGATCGGTGAGCGAGTTCTTTGCCGACGAGCTGGCGGGTGATGACCCCGGTGATCTCACCTTTGTGCTCGAGGGCTCCGTCGGCGACTGCTCCCATGAGCCCGACGCTGCCGCCCCCGTACACAAGGCGGCGGCCTGATCGCGCGAGGGCTGCGCCCAGTGCTCGGGCGGAAGCGGCGAATCGAGGGTCATTGCCGGGGGCGGCCCCGCAGAAGACTGCGACGGACTTGGGCATATGCGAGCGTATCACGCAACTGCGGCTTGAAGAGCCCGGACTCGGTCGAGCACTTCGCTGATCGAAATGCGTTCCATGAACGCGGAACCGCTGGAGTCCTTGTGGCTCGGGCTTTCGCCGGGGTGCAGGTGCTGGAGGACGTCCTTTGAGCGCTGGTAGGGCCCGACGCGTGAAACATCTGTAGGCCCATAGAGAGCGATGAGCGGCCGGCCGAAACCCACGGCCATGTGCAGCACTGCCGAATCGTTGGCGATGACGAGGGAAGAGGCCTGCGTCAGGGCCATCAGGTCGGCGATGGACGTCCTTCCGATCCGATCCACAATCCGCGGCTCGACCTCGGAAAGGTTGATCAGCTCTGCGCACTGCTCCCGTTCATCGGGCGCTCCGACCAGCACGACGCGCTCAAAGTTCAGCTCGAGCAGGGAGCGTGCGATGGCGGCAAAGCGCGCCTGCGGCCAGCGCTTTGCGGCCCAGCGGCTGGTCGGCGACAGAATGGCGAAACGGAACTTCGCAATTTCTCCATCGAGTGCCAGACGGGAGACCGCATCGGGCGGTGCGAAAAGCTGCATGTCCTTTACGACGGGCACACCGGAGCGCTGGATCACCTCCAGCATTCGATCGACGCTGTGCATTTCCATCGGAACGTGATAGCGCTCGCTCAATCCGAGCCAGCCCAGCTCCCGAGCGTTTGCAAGCCCGACGCGGCGGGGTGCCTTTGTGGCCCATGCGAAAAAGCCGCTTCGGAAGAGACCCTGAAGGTCATAGACGAGCTCGTAGTTGCGATCGCGCAGGGATCGCAGGAACTCACGCAGGGGCGCGCTCCTTCCCGATCGGAGGGCCCTTCCGAGCTCCCGCCTTCGGAATTCCACTACGCCCGAAAGGGCGGGATGGTGGCGGATCGCATCGGCGAAGGCATCCTGCACGAGCCAATCAATGGTCGCGCCGGGAAACCGAGCGCGGAGGGAGGCAAGTGCCGGCACGGTGCGGCAGACATCGCCCAGTGCGCTCGGGCGGATGATCAGGATGCGGCTGGGATCGGCCAAGGCTTGAGAGTATGAAGATCTCCGACGGGAGTGGACAAACGGCCAAGGGCAAAAAGATCGCCCCGCATTTTCGGCGGGGCGACAGGGGGACATTCAGGAATGCTTACTGCGGTTCCTTCGCCCGCTGCAGGAGTTCCTTGACGGCGGCTTCGAGCTGGGCATCGACCTCGGCGGCCTCATCGGCCGGCGTCTGGGGGACACTCAGGTCGGGCTGGGCTCCGTTGTTCTCCATGTCCTTGTGGTCCTTGCTGATGTACCAGCCGCGACCGGGAGTTCGGACCGCCGTGCCGTCGATCAGGGATGCGGCGCCGGTGGAGATGACGCCTCCGTAGGTCGGAGTTCCGACGAGCTTGCCGCGGCCGATGGTCTTGATTGCGTGAGCAAAGATCTCGGCATTGGAGAACGAATTTTCATTGATGAGGACAGAGATGTCGCGTGAATAGCCGTAGATCAGACGGCGGTCGCGCGGGTAGGCGTCCTTCTTGACCTTGTCGTAGTCGGCCCCTCGCTGGATGGCGTAGGCGTGACGCGGAGCGGTGAGAGAGGCGAGCAGGATGTCTGCCGTGCTGCCGCCCCCGTTGTCGCGCACGTCGATGATGAGACCGACCTTGCCGTCGGCGGCGGCGAACAAGTCGCGTTCGTAATCGTCGACTGATGCCTGACCCATCGCCCGGATGTGCAAGTATCCGAGTTTGCCGCCGGAGAGCTTCTCGACGAGCTGGGCACGGCGCTGCGCTTCGTCGTAGTAACGAAGATCAACATCGGCCCCGGACGAGAGCGGGGTGAGGATGACGGCGCGGGGCTTGATGGTTCCTGTGGCGGGATCGGGTTGATCGCTCTTTCGCGCGAACGCTATGAGCGTTTCCTTCCCGGCCTTTCCGACCATGGCGGCCGCGAAATCGATGCGGGGCATGGCGGACGGATCGGCCGCGAGGATTTCGCCGTCGACCGCCGTGATGACATCGCCGACGCAAAGCCGCAAGGCTTTGAGCTTGTCTTCGGCGGCTAGGGAGTTGTCGGCCGGCGAGCGGGGAACGATCCGGGTGACTTCGTAGCCTCCGGGCACGGGCTTGAGATCCACGCCGAGGTACCCGGTCGAGAGCGGAGCGGGGCCGCTGCCGGGCGGCGGGAAGACGCCGACGTGCGAACCTTCCAGTTCGCCGAAGAGCATCATCGTGACGCGTTCGAATTCACCGACTGTTCGTGTGTTCTCGGCGAGTTTGACGTAGCGGTCGGCAAGCCCTGTCCAGTTCAGCCCCTTGAGAGTCGGGTGATAGAACTGGTTTCCCAGGATCCGAGCGGCCTCCATGAATTTCTGTCGCTGCTGGCGTGCGAGGTCGATCGTGATGGGCGCATCGATGGGGAGGGAATCCACCTTTCCGCCCGAAGGGGGTGCTGAGGAAACAGTCCCAGACTTGATGAAGTAGACCTTGTCGCCAGAGAGAGAGACTGTGACATCGGAGACCGCGCCGGTCTGAATGTTTTTGCGATCATCGCCCTTGTACGAGATGGAAACGAGCGCGGGGTCCGGGTCACCGGTTGCGGAGAACATGATTCGGTCGCCGCCGGGCGTGATGGCGAGGGTGGAACTCGCGAGAGGGATGCCGCTCGTGACCTTGCGGATGCGGAGATACGCATCGTCGGTGTCGAACCGAAGAGGTTTCGCGTCGGCCTTTTTATCGTCCTTCTTTTCTGCGCCTGGTGTTTCAGGAGCGGGCTTGTCCCATTCCACGGGATCGATGGGCTTTCGCTTTTTGGCGGCTTCAGCGGCTTTCTTGAAGTAGTCCTCGAGCTCGTAGGGCCGGAGCGCATCGAGCGACTTGTCGAGCGCCAGGGAGTAGACCTGGAACTGGAAATTCTGCTCCGATCGCTCGCTCTGGAAGTAGAGGACCTTTCCGTCGGCGGTGAGACGAGGAGAAACGTCGAGATCGGGATGACGTGTGAGGTTGATGGCGGGAGGCGTCTCGCCATTTTCGGAAGGCTTCGTGTCGAAGAGCCAGATATCAGAATTGAAATCCACATCCTCAACCGCGTAGACAATGTGGCGGGAGTCTGGCGCCCAGACGACGTCTGCGGGATTCCAGCCGGCCCAGAGCATGCGGCAGTTCTTTGTGAAGAGATCCATCAGGATGGTGTCGCCCAGGCCGCGTGTGAAGATGAGCTGCTTGCCGTCGGGAGCGGGGACGGGATCCCGGAGCTCGGGGCCGAATATCCCGTCGTTGCGACCCGGGGAGAGGTTTGCGGGCTCGAGCGGCTTGACGACAAAGGTAATGGATTCCGACCAGCGTTTGCCGTAATCAATCTTGTCCTTTTTCTCGTCCTTCTTCTCATCCTTCTTGGTCTCGGATGAGTCTGCCTTTGGAGCTTCGCCCTCTTTCTTTTCTTCTTTCTTTTCTTCGGGCTTGGCGTCGGCCTTTTTGTCTTCCTTCTTCTCCTCCTTCTTTTCTTCCTTTTTTTCTTCTGGGGGAAGAAGGTCGGCCCGAGAAAGGGCGACCGTGGCGTAATAGAGCTTGTACGTCCCGGTCTCGTCGGAGGCGAAGTAGAGGACACGGTTGTCGGGAGACCATGCGATGCCCCGCGCCCGACCGGCGGTGCTGGTGACCCGCCGGGTCGGGAAGTTCTCGTCGGTGCAGCGGACAAACACCTGGCCGCGGGCGACGACGGCGATCGTCTTGCCGTCCGGACTGATCGCCTGCTCGGTAATTTCCCGGCCCAGGTTGGTGCGCTGGGTGTCGAGATCGGAATAGTCACCGGAGAAGACGATCGAAACGGGCTGCGGCTTGGCGCCCGGAGTCTTGAGGTCGAGCGTGTAGAGCGTGTCCCAGACCACGAATGCGGCGGTATCGCCGGCGGTGTTCACACCCAGATCGCGGACGCCATGCCCGATCGTGAGTTCTTCGGGCTTGGGCTGGAAGCTGGTCAGATCCACTGCCGCGGCGTCGGTCTGTCCGGCGGGAATTCTGCGGATGTTGTACTCGCCGGACTTGGACGAGATGTAAACGACCGAGCCATCGGGCAGAGGCCAGGCGTCCGTATCCGATCGTGGATCTGTGGAGAGCTGTTCAAACTTGCCGGTGGCGGTGTTCATGCGCCAGATGTCGGGCGCGCCGGATCCGTTGTACTTGGGGCGGGTGTAGTCGGCTCGCCCGTGGGTGAATGTGACGAATGAGCCGTCGGCGGAGATGCGAGGAAGAAAGCCGAACGCACCGGAGACCCGTTCGATGGGGCCGCCCTCGACATGTGCCTTGTACAAACGCGTGGAGCGGTAGATGCTGGGCTCGTTGACCGACGAAAACAGAACGAATTTTCCATCGGGCGAGAAGCCGGAGAGGTTCTGTGCGCGGTCCGTAGTCGTGACGCGCCGGACGGGGCCGAGCGTGATACCGGTGGGGGTGCGTTCAAACGCGGCGATGTAGATGGAGCGGGGGCCGTCGCGGTCGGACTCGAAGGCAAGCCACTTGCCGTCCGGGGAGAAGACCGACCGGCGGTCCTCGGCGGGGTGAGAGGTGAGGCGGGTGGCAGTGCCGCCGGCACGGGGGAGGGCCCACAGATCGCCCGCCGACGTGAAGACCACGATCTGCCCGTCTGGGCTGACGCTTGGGTACTGCACGAGACCGGTTCGGGCCGCGGGCTGCGCGTATGCCGAGCCGGCCACGAGGCAGAGGAGGAGCGAAAGACCGAGTGTGCTGCGGGAGGATTTCATGGTCGCATTTTCCGGGAGATGCGGAGGGTGTTGAACTGATACCGTACCCGAACCGCCCGGCTGCGTCCGGGCTGGGGAGGATTTTTCCGGCAGTGGTGAGGGTCGTCCATCTCGGTTGGGAACGTTCTTTGCTGAGCCTCGCCGCATCCTGGCTCGCAGACCATTTTTTCGTTTCGGAGTTGGGAGGCGGCCTTGACCTTTCATCCACTCTGATCGTCACCCCGGGCAGGCGGTTTGGCCGTCAGCTGCTTGCGGAGCTGGCCGCGCGGGCCTCCGGAAGCAGGCGTTGGTTTTCCCCTGGGCGGATGATCACGCCGGGCGAACTGTGCGGGGTCCTGCTCGGCGATACCCCGGGGACGGGGGCCAAGGGCGCGGCGCGCTCCTTTGCCTGGGCGCGGTCTCTGCAAGATCTTTCGGAGGAGGAGTTTCGAGTACTTTTTTCACAGAGACCACCGGAGAGCGAGCCTGCAGAATGGCTTGTGCTTGGGCAGCAGCTGGATGCGACAGTGTCGGAACTGTCCCGCGAACTGCTGTGCCCGCAGGATGTCCCCAGGCGTTGCCCGGAAATCGCGAACACGGATGAGGTACGGCGGTGGGACGTGCTGGATCGGCTGGCCGTCGATTACGCCTCCTGGCTGGCGAGCCAGGGCCTCGTCGATACTCACATGGAACACATGCGCGTCTTGAACGCGAACGGATCGCTTTCGCCGGAGGCAATTCGCTCCATTGTGCTCGTGGGTGTGGTCGAACTCGACGGAGCGGCAAGGAAAGCCATCGAAATGTTTGCGGGCGATGTGGCGGCTCTCGCGTTCCTGCCGGAGGAGCGGAGCGCCGACATGGACGCAATCGGATGCCTGAGAAGCGACCTTCCCCCGCGGCCTGTACCGATTGAGGACTCCCAACTTGAATTCGCGGGCGATATTGCCGACGCGGCGGCGCGCGCCATCGGGCGGATCGCCGGGTGGAGCCAGCAGGAGGAGATCGCACCGACGGATGTCTGTGTCTGCGCTCCGGAAGCCGGTATCGCGGGCGCGCTCAAGGTCGCCTGTGAAGACGTGCCGGGACTTCAGTTCCACGACGCCGCGGGCGAGCCGATGGGATGCCACCGGCTGACGAAATTGCTGAGCGCCCTGAAGGAATACTGGAGAGCCCGGACTGCGGAATCCCTGTTGGGGCTGGCGAAGCGTCCGGAGGTCGAGCGCTTCGTTACGGGCGAAGTAGAGGCTGGGGGCGGGCCGGGACTGGGATGGGTGAGCGAGCTCGATGCACTTGCGATCATGAGCCCGGCCGCGGAGCCGCGCGCACTTGGAGGACTCGCGCAGAAGATTGATCAGATCGTGGTGCAGATCGCCGCACCTTGTGAAGGGAAGCACCCGCTGGTTGAGCACCTTCGCGTTGTGCGGCAGTTTCTTGTCCGTCTGGTTGGGGGAGATGACGCGTCCGACCCGGAGGCGTCGCAGGTGCTCGCTGGCGCCATCGAAGAACTGGAGCAGGCTTCGGGCGTAAGTGATTCTGTCCCGGGGCACGACGCGATTGAATTTCTGCTGGCGCTGCTTGGAAAGGCTCACTACGCACCGCAGCGTCGTCGGGATGAAGTCGAACTTCTGGGCTGGCTCGAGGCCGCGGTCGATCATTCCCGGTACTTCGTGCTCGTGGGGCTGAATGACGGGTTTGTCCCGGGGGCGGCACGACCCGACTCGATGTTGCCGGAACCGGTCCGGCGAGCGCTGGGCCTTCCCGACGCGCGAAGGCGAGCGCTGCGCGATGCACACCTTCTGGAAGGGCTTATTCGCTGGCGGCGGGGGGGCGTCTGGTTTCTCACGATCGGGCAGGACGACGAGGGCAATCCGCTCAAACCGAGCAGATTTCTGTTCGCGTGCGAAGATGAGCGTGCGATCGTGCGGGCGGCTCGCTTGACGGCGGAGCCACCTGAGCCTCCGAAATTTCAACTCTCATCAGAGGCACCGCCACCTGTTGCGGACAGGCAGGCATTTCCGATCGCGCCGATGCACGCGGTTGCGCTGCCGGACAAGCTTCACCCAACCGCGATCCGGACATACCTCGAATCACCCTACGTGTTTTTTCTTCGTCACGTTGCCCGTGTGGACCAGATCGAAGAAGACGCGGGAGAGATCGGATCGCATGAGGCGGGCAGCGTCATTCACGCGGTGCTCAAGTCCTTTGGAGACAGCCGGGTGGCCGGGAGCGCTGATGCAAATGAGATAGCGAGCTTTGTGCATGAGGAGTTCGAGACGCGGCTGTCGCAGCTGCCGTCGAAGAAGGTCGGAGCTATTCGCGAAGTGCAGATCGAGCTCATCCGCAGGCGGCTTGCTTCGTTTGCCGCTCTTCAGGCGCTCCATTCCGCGGAAGGATGGAAGATCGCGAAAACCGAGTGGTCGCCGAAACAAGAGGTGATCCTGGAAGTTCCGGAAGGGCGGGTTCGCCTGATCGGGAGGATCGACCGGATCGATCGAGGCGGGGGGAAAACGCTGATTCTGGATTACAAGACGGGAGACAAGCGTGAGAAGCCGGAAAGCCGGCATATGCGAAACGATATCTGGTACGACCTGCAGCTGCCGCTCTACGCCTATCTGGCGAAGCAGAGTGGAGAATTTACTGATGACATCCAGGTCGGCTACTTCCAGCTGCCTTGCAAGCCTGAGGAGGCGGGTGTTCAGATCGCTGAATGGACGCCGGACGAACTCGAAGACGGCCTAGGTGCCGCGAAGAGGGTGGTCAGCTCGATTCTCAAAGGCGAGTTCGGACTTGGGAAGCCAGGCCGCGCCGGAGGAGCCATCGCACGGCTCTGCGGCCTGACGATCGTCGAGATCGGCGAGGAGGGTGAATCGTGACCTCCGAGAGACCGTCTGTCGTCCTTGCTTCGGCCGGCTCCGGCAAAACGCACGAGCTCGCCGGGCGATACATCGCCGCGCTCGGCGCGGGTGCCGAGCGAATTCTGGCGACTACGTTCACTCGCAAAGCGGCCGGTGAGATGCGATCCAAAGTCCTCCGTCGCCTGCTCGATGCGGCGAACGGGGCGGCGGGAGCCGCTGAGGCGCTCTCCGAGAGCTGCGGGCGCCGGATCACCCGGGAGGAAGCACGCGGGCTCTTGCTGGAACTCCTGCGCGGGATCGACCGGCTGCGGATTCAGACACTGGATTCGTTTTTCGCGGAAGTCGGGCGACTTTTCTCGGCGGAACTGGGTTTGTTGCCGGGCTGGCGCATCCTCGACGAGATCGAGAGCGATGAGGTCACGCGGGTCGCGGTGGACGGGCTGCTGACCAGACTGTCGGCGGATGCGCTGCTGACCATCCTGGAAGGGATGAGCGGCGGACCGATCTCCATGATGCCGCGCCGTGAGATTTTGCAGCGCATTTCTCAACTGCACCAGGCCTACCTGGATTGCGGGGCGGACGTGAGCGTGTGGGGGACCATCACAGCACCCGAGGAGCCACTTTCGGCAGAGCAACTTCTCGAGCTGCTGCGAAACGCGCCACCGGCGCTCAAGAAGGACTCCTCACCCGCTGCAAGCGTTCGGAAGGTCAGAGACGGTCTCGAAGAACTGGTCCGGCAGAGAGATTGGCGCGGCATCGCCGAATCAACCATCGTGCAGAGTGTTCTTGATGGCAGCGATACCTACGGACAGGTCAAACTGCCCGCGGAACTGACCGGAGCACTTCGGGTTCTTGGAAAGTGCGCCGGATGCAGGATCATCAATCAGCTTGCCGATCGGACCCGAGCGGCGGGCGGGATCGTGCAGGCCTACGACAAGACGCTCTGGGCGGAAAAGCTGCGACGAAACGCGATCTGCTTTGACGACCTGCCGCGGGCTTTGCGGACACTTTCGAGCGAGGCGAGCGACTGGCTGTGGTTCAGGCTGGATGCCAAGCTCGACCACGTGCTCCTGGATGAGTTTCAGGACACCTCGCGATCGCAATTCCTTGCGATCGAGCCTTTGCTGCGTGAGATTGCGCAGCAGCGGAGCTCGGGCAGGAGCATCTTTGCGGTTGGCGATGTCAAGCAATCGATCTACGGCTGGCGCGGAGCGGTCCCGGAACTTCTCGCGGGGCTTGCCGATCGGCTGAGCCTGGGAACTCCGGGCACACGGGCGCAAAGCTACAGATCGTCGCCGGCGATTCTCAAAGCGGTGAATCTCGTTTTCCAGAGTATCGATTCGAATCCCGCCCTTGCAGAGTATGCGGATGCCGCGGCGAACTGGCGCCGACACTTCGAACCGCATGCGGCCAATCGAGATCTGGCCGGCGAGGCGAGGCTGCTCCAGACCCGCCCGCCGACGGAAGCCGAAGACGGCGCGAACCTGGTACTTGATATGGCGGCAGCGCGGGTGCGAAGCTTGCTTCAGGAACACCCCGAATGGTCGATCGGCGTGCTCTCGCGGAGGAACGATCCGATTGCGGCGCTCACGCACAGGCTCCGCGCCATGGACGTTCCCGCGGCCCAGGAATCAGGCCAGCCGCTGACGGACGAACCGAGCGTCGGGGCGTTTCTCAGCGTCCTGCAGCTTGCAGAACACCCGGGCGATTCGGCATCTCAATTTCACGTCGGCAAGTCCGCATTCGCCAATCCCCTCGGGCTGACCGCGCCGCTGGACCGGGCGGCGGGAGAGCGATTGTCCTCCGATCTGCGAGAGAAAATCGCGAGGCAAGGCGTTTCGGGATTGTGCGGCTGGCTCAGAAACGAGGTCTATGAGCGACTTTCGGCACGCGGGAGAGACCGCCTGGAACGCGTCGAGAAACTGGCTCTTGGTTTCGACGCCAAGCCCGGCGGGAAGATCTCTGACTTCATCCGGCTCATCGAGACTGCCGGCGTCGGCGCCGCCGCCCCCGGAGTCGTAAGTGTTCTGACGGTTCACAGGGCCAAAGGGCTCGAGTGGGATGCGGTCGTGCTCATTGACCTTGAAACCAACTGGAAGAAGTTCAGCCCGAAGATCGTCGCTGATCGGGGAGAAGCGGGCGAAACGAATCCGCTGGCTCCGGTCCAAGCCGTCACGCTCTGGCCGACTGGGAAGATTCAGAAAGTCGAGCCGCGTTTCCAGGCTATCGCCCGTCGATACTGGATGCGGCAGATTCGGGAAAGTCTGAGCGGCTTGTACGTCGGGATGACCAGGGCCCGGTCTCGAATGGAGATCATTGTCGAGGGTTGTGAGAAGGCAAAGTGCTCACTCAATTCCGCATCGGTGCTGCGGGCCGCATTAGCGCCCGGGGCACCCACCTCGCAGGAAGGCGAGATATGGAGCACGCAGTCGGCGGGAGATGCGGGCAGGCAAAGACCCGGAAAAGCTCCGGATTCGCCGCGGCCTGTGTCGCTCCGCTTTCGGCGGACTGAATCTGCCGCCGATCGGGCCCTCTCCCCATCGGCGCGAAAGGGAGCGAGGGACGTCGCGTCGATCCTCGCGAACGCCGAGTGGAGTTTGCCGGCACTCCGGATCGGGCACGTCTGGCACGCGTGGTTTGAGCGTGTTGAGTGGAGGGACGGCTGGTTGCCCGAGGAGGTCGGCGCTCTGGCGCTTGCAGCACGATTTGGCATGAACGAGGCGGATTCGAGAGAGCAGTGGGCTCTGTTTCAAGCGGCCATGAAGGGCAACATCGGGGCGGCGCTTTCCCGAAAGAGGTACCAGGATGAATCCCTTCAACTCAAGCGTGAGTGGGCGCTTGCATGGATGGAGGAAGGGCTGACAGTCGGGAGAATTGACCGTGTGGTGATCGGACTTCGAGACTCGATGCCAGCGTGGGCGGAAATCCTGGATTTCAAGACCGACCGCGTGGAAGAGCGGCGCGTTTCGGAGGCTGCCGAGGGTTATCGAGAGCAGATGGCCGCCTATCGGCGGGCGGTCGCGGGGGCGCTCGGTCTGGCCGGATCGTCGGTTCGGTCTTTTCTGCTCTTCTGTGGGCCCGGCGTTGTCGTGGAATGCGATTGAGAGATCCCCGGTTGCGGCTCGGGGGTCAGAATTTCGCACCTTCCAAGCCGATAAAGTCCCCCGGGCAGGATCTGTGAACCGAGGCGGAGGAATTTGATGGGACTGGCTGATCGGCAATACGCGTGGGAAGACCAGCAATCGCGAGGGCTCATGGGGCCCCCACGGATGTGGTCGGTGAATACGTGGATCATCGTTGTCAATGTGATCGTCTTTGTGCTCGGCTCGTTCATTGTGAGCCCCGGGGTTCCGCAGCTCCAGCAGGTATCTCTCAAGGATCCGGGCACCAGTCTCGCCCAGACGGAAGAGCTGAACCGCTATTACCTGCCCAACGGAGAAGAGGCCAGCCCGAAACAGATCGCAGCAGTGAACCAGCACCTCATGCGCCCGATCGTTGATTCCAAGAGCAAGGAAATAGTGGGGCGCTCGGACTATCTCGTTCGCCCGCCGATCGAGGCGTACGGACACTTCTCCACCGACCGGATACTCCGGCTCGAAGTGTGGAGATTCGTGACCTTCCAGTTTCTGCACGCCAACATCTGGCATCTTTTCTTCAACATGCTCGGGCTGTATGTCTTTGGGCCGATCGTCGAAAAGTTCCTTGGTGGCCAGCGGTACTTGGCGTTTTACCTTGTGACCGGAATTTTCGGCGGCGTCATGTATCTCGTGCTCAACCTGCTCGGCATCATCGCCAATTCGATGGGGATTTCGGCCGTCCCGGGGCTGCTGTTCCACCTGACCACGACGCCGCTGGTCGGTGCTTCGGCGGGTGTCTTCGGTGTGATCATGGCGTGTGCAAAGGTCGAGCCGAACACGATGGTGCAGCTCCTGTTCCCGCCCGTCGCGCTTCGAATGAGAACCTTTGCGTACGGGTTCGTCGCGCTGGCGATGGTCAGCCTGCTCTTTGGCGCCAAGAACGCCGGCGGAGAAGCCGCCCATATCGGCGGGGCGATTGCCGGTTATTACTTCATCCGGCACATCCATCTACTTCGCGACTTCTTCGACGTTTTCAGCGATTCTCGCAAGAAGAGCCCGAAGCCGGGATGGGGCTGGCTCAAGGGCGGCAGTCCGGAGCAATCCGCGGAAGTCGACCGCATTCTCGGAAAGGTCCGGGCTACCGGCGTCGCGAGCCTGACCGAAAAAGAAAAGCAGATACTGGCGGCCGACACCGATCGGCTCCGCTCCAGCGACGCGGATCGGGCGATGGGAGGCTGAGGCGACGGCCAATGATCTGCGATGCCCGCTCCGCTCCGATTTGAAATCGCGGCACGATCCAGCTCCTGCGCAGCGAGGAGAGGTGTCGTGACCACGCCGCACGGCAGCTTTCAGACCCCCGCGTTCATGCCGGTCGGAACCAAGGGCACCGTCAAGGGGATCACCCCGGAACTTGTCCGAAGGACCGGGGCCGAGATTCTGCTGAACAACACCTACCACCTGCTTCTGAGGCCCGGCCCCGAGCTTGTCCAGAAAATGGGAGGTGTTCATTCGTTCATGAATTGGCCGCGCCCCATCCTGACGGACTCGGGCGGTTACCAGGCGTACAGCCTGAGCGAGCTCAATCGAGTCGATGATGATGGGGTGACTTTCAAATCGATCGTTGATGGCAGTGAGGTCCGGCTCACCCCTGAACGGGCCATCGCCGTGCAGAACATGCTGGGTCCGGACATCATGATGGCGTTCGACGATTGCCCCCCCTCGATCGACCCCAATGCTCAGGCTCCGAACCAGCCTCGGCTTGCTTCGGCCGCACGCCGCGACTCGGTCCGCGGAGTGGCAGGGGGCGGCCGGCCGAAGACGTATGACCATGTCGCCCGCCTCGATCTTGCGAACGAAAGGACGGTGCGGTGGCTTGAGCGCTGCATCCGTGCCCACGAGCGGAAAGATGTGCAGGCACTCTTCGGGATCGTGCAGGGTGGCACCGACCTCGACCGGCGCCGCTGGTCCGCGGAGCGGATTTGCGCTTTGGATTGTCCCGGATTCGCGATCGGCGGCGTCGCGGTCGGCGAGAGCCCTGAGGACATCGCGAAGATCGTGCGATTCACGGCGCCCCTCCTGCCCGACCACAAACCCCGGTACCTGATGGGGGTGGGGTACGAGCGGGACATCCTGGAGGCGGTCCGCTCCGGCGTCGATATGTTCGACTGCGTGCTCCCCACCCGCAACGGTCGCAACGCGAATGCGTTTACCGCTTCCGGCCAGATCCGGCTTCGCAACGCCCAGTTCGCGGACGACCCGCGTCCCATCGAGCCGGGTTGCGACTGCGAGGCTTGCGCCGGCGCTTCAGAAGTTCGCGTCGGCCACTTCTCGCGCTCCTATCTGCGGCATCTTTTCATGGCGGACGAAATGCTCGGCCCCATCCTCGTCACGCTCCATAATCTCCGCCATTTCCAGCGGTTTATGGCCGACCTGCGGAGCACCATTGTCTCGGATGAATGGGCGGGGTTCAGGGCCCGCTGGCCAGTTGCGTATACGCCGGTTTCGGATGGGCAAGCCCCGGTCGCGATCTAGCGTTTTCCCGGCTCTTTGGGGCCGACAATTCGCGTCGGAACGGCTACCCTTGTGATTCCCTGTTCGGAGGGCTTTCGGACCCTCCGCGGGCCCATCTGTCCGGAGCGAGATTCAATGCAGACCCAGTTTGCTTACAACCTTGTGTTGGCCCAGGCCGGTGTTAATGCCGGTGCCCCTGCCACCACTGCTCCCGCTGGAAATTCCAACCAGGCTCTGGTGCCCCTGGGGATCCCTACGGCTTCCAAACCGGCGCCCGGCGAGAGTCAGGCGCTGCAGAGCGCCACGCCGGGTACACCGGCGCGTCCATCGGGTCCGATGGATTCCATGCTCGTTTTTCTCCTGCCGCTGTGCGGCATCATGCTTTTCGTGATCTGGAACGGAAACCGGTCGGAAAAGAAGAAGCGGGCGGAGCTCAACTCCTCGGTGAAGAAGGGCGACACCGTGCAGATGATCGGCGGGATCATCGGCGTGGTTTCGGAACTGCGGGATGATGAGATCGTCCTGAAAATGGAAGAAGGCAGGATCCGCTTCGCCCGTTCGGCGGTGCAGGCCGTCCTGAAGAACACACGCGACGCGAAATCGGACACGACGGTCGAACCCAAACTCGCCTCCGCCAACGCCGGGGCACGCTGAACCTCGCAGGGTGGGTAGCTCCCGGGCACTGACGCCCGGCTCGGACACAAATTCGGAATCCGCATGGGCAAGCTCTATCGCAATTTCTGCTTCGTCTTGGCGATCCTCGCCTTCTTCTTCTGGCAGCTTTATCCGCCCCAGGAAACTCTGCGACTCGGCAAGGATCTGGCGGGCGGCGTCACGCTGGTTTACCAGCTTGAGATCGGACCCAACGAGGACGCACCGGCCGTCGTCGCTGCCACCATCGACCTGCTGAAAAAACGCGTCGATCCCGACGGCCTGCTCGAAATCTCGATGGTGCGCCAGGGCAAGGACCGCATCGAAATCTCGATGCCCCTTCCGCGCGCGGAAGTGAAAGAACTCAAGGCGAAGTTCGAAGAGTCGCTTCGAGCACTCGGGCGCACATCCGTCACCCGCGAGCGCCTGGCCGAATTGCTCGCGATGCCCGCCGCCGAGCGTGCGAAGAAGATCGACGAACTGAGCGAAGGCAACGACAAGCGCAGGACGCTCCTGGACAAGCTGGTTCAGCAGGCGGATCAGGCGACCATGCTGCGTGGGGAACTGGCGGCAGCAAAGGCCGCTTCAGCGCCCTCGAACGAGATCGATACGCTGGTCGACAAGGCCGGCGAGGCCGAGATGGCGGTGGAAGAGTCGATGAAGGGCGTGCTCGCCACGGTGCTTCCGGCCTCGGAAGTGCGTCAGGCGCTGATGCTCTCCGACCGTAAGCGCAAGCTCGACGATGCGTCCGGTAAGCGGGTGGAACAGCCCAGCCCGCGCGAGCACGCGCTCGCACGACTGCGCGAGTCGTATCCCGACGCCGCTCAACAGCTCGATCACGTGCTCCAGGTGTACAAGGCGTACGCCGATAAGCGGACGACCTTCGATGATCCTCAGGATCTTGTCCGCATGCTGCAGGGTGCGGGCGTTCTTTCCTTCCGCATCACGGTCGATCCGGGTCGTCTGGCCAATGAGGACCAGCTCCGCCGCGAATTGCGCGAGAAGGGCCCCCGCGCCGCCCGGTCGCCGGACGCAATGTGGTGCAAGATCAACCAGATTGACGGCTGGTATCACTCACAGGCCGAACTGAAATTCCTGGAAGCAAGCCCTGCAGAGTTCTTCCGTTCACGCAATTACATCGGAGACGAATACCAGGGTCAGTACTACATCCTCTGCTGGGACGTGAAGGGCAGCCGCCTGACGAAGGCGGAAGGAAACTGGGGCGTGGCCAAGGCTCAGGAAGACCGCGATCAACGTGGCCTTCCGGCGATCGCTTTCACAATGGACGCGCCGGGCGCCAACCTACTGGGCGAACTCACCAAGGACCACGTCAAGGAGCGCATGGCGGTTCTCCTGGACGACGAGATCTACACCGCTCCCACGCTGCAGTCGGCGATCAGCAAGAACGGCCAGATCACCGGCGAATTCAGCGCCGACGAACGCCGCTACGTGATCCGGGTGCTGGCCGCGGGCTCCCTGCAGGCAAAGCTCAGCCCCACGCCGATCAGCATCAGTTCGGTCGGACCTGAACTCGGCGCCGACAACCTCCAGAAGGGCTTCAAGGCGGGCGTGGTGGCGCTGGTCGTCGTATCCGCTTTCATGGTGGTCTACTACTTCGGTGCCGGTCTCATCGCGGTGCTGGCGCTCGTGGCGAACTCGATCTTCGTGCTGGGCGCACTGGCGATGAACCATGCGGCGTTCAGCATGCCGGGGATCGCCGGTGTCATCCTCACGTTCGGCATGGCCGTCGACTCCAACGTGCTGGTTTACGAGCGCATACGCGAGGAAATCCTGCGGGGTGCCGACACGAAAACGGCAGTCCGAATCGGCTTCGACAAGGCATTCAGTTCGATCATCGACGGCAACGTCACGAACCTGATCGTCTGCGTTGTGCTTGCCTACACGGGCACGCAGGAAATTCGCGGATTTGCGATCACCATGGGAATCGGCGTCGTCTCGACGCTTTTCTGCGCCCTGATATTCAGCCGCCTGGTCTTCGGCATGCTGCTCGGATGGGGCTGGAAGCGGGTCAACATGCTTCCGCTCGCGTGGCCGGGCCTGCAGAGAGCGCTGACTCCGAATGTCGACTGGCTGCGACTGCGGCCGGTCTTCTTCTCCGTTTCGATCCTCTACATTCTGATCGGGACCGGGCTCGTCATCTATCGCGGCGCCTCCATGCTCGATAACGAGTTCCGCGGCGGAACAGCCGTCACTCTCGAGTTCAAGGAAAAGACCCCGGGTTCCAATCAATACGTCACGATGACGCGTGAAGAGGTCCTCAGGCGCGTGGAACAGATCGCGCAGGAGGCGCCGCAGGACAGCCCGCTCAAAGAACTTCTAAACGCCGAAGTGCTCCCGATCGATCCCGAGGCCGACGGCGTCACGAGCCGTCGATTCACGGTCAAGTCAATCCTCGAAAAGGGAGACATCGTCCTCGAAGCGCTCGTGAACAAGTTCTCCGATGTGATGGAGCAGGAGCCCGCCCTCAAGTTCAAGGGGTCGGACGGCCGCTCGGCGGCAGAGACGCCGGTGCACCGCATCGTCACCGGCGACCTCGGAACGAACCTTGGCAGGAAACTCGCCTCTCCTCGCAACGTGGGCGATTCCATCGGCGGCGTGGCCATCCTGCTCGAACAGATCACCCCGCCGGTACCGCTCGCGACTCTGCAGTCGCGTCTCGAGGCCACCCGCGGGAACTCCGAATACGCCGACACGCTCAACCGGAAGCGCAGCGTTGTGGTGCTCGACGGCGATGCCGCGGCCGTCAAGTCCGCCGCGGTCATTGTGTACGACGATGCGAATCGCGTTTTCGATAACGAAGCCCGCTGGCAGGATCAGGTTGCGGACCGTGAGTGGAAACTGGTGGCGAGCGCCCTGACACAGGCCCAAAATCCGGCCAGCCTCGTCCTCTTTAGCGCCGCGATCGCGGAGTCCTTCCGGGCGCAGGCGATCATCGCTTCTTCCATGTCATTCTTGCTCATTTCGATTTACATCTGGCTGCGGTTCAAGAGCCTTCGGTTCTCGATCGCGGCCCTTGTCGCGCTTGTCCACGACGTCGTGGTTGTGGTCTGCTGCATCGCGGTCTGCCAGGTGATGTACCAGCACGAAGCGACCGAGAAGATCGCCCGGTCGCTGGGTCTGCTGCCGTTCCGGATCGACCTCAACATGATCGCGGCCTTGCTGACGATCGCCGGCTATTCGCTCAACGACACCATCGTCATCATGGACCGCATCCGTGAGACCAAGGGAAAGAGCGCCGAAGCCGACTACGACATGATCAACACCGCCGTGAACCACACCCTGAGCCGAACCGTCATCACCGGCGGCACGACTCTCTTCTCCTGCGCCGCGCTCTACGTGCTCGGGGGAGAGGGCATGAGGCCCTTTGCCTTTGCCCTCGGGGCCGGCCTGATCGTGGGCACCTACTCCTCGGTCGCCGTGGCGGCACCGCTGGTCTGGTCCGGGAAGCGCCGGCGAGCCGATGAATCTGCTCCGCCCACGACCGAATCGACCAATGGCCTCGTTACGTCGGTGCGCAGTTCGGCATTGGCCGCCCCGTAAGCGTTCGGAAGCTCATGCGGCTCGTGGCGGGCAGGAGACTGCTCGTGGATCAGCACGGCGGAAAGATTGCGGCCGGACTGCTCTGCCTTGTGGTGGTCTGGATCATCGTTTTCTGGCTCTGGACCCCCGCCGAACCGCCGATCAGCTACAGCAAGTCTGCCGACTCCCTGCCGGCGAGTCGGGTATCCCCTCCGGACCCCCCGGCGCCGTCCGCGGCCCCAAATCCCAAGGCGGCCCCTCCTAAAGCCGAGGGAAAGAGCGATACCAAGTCGCCCCGTTCGTCCGGCGGGGGTGGCGTCCTCGCCCCCGAGTTCACCGACTACACGATCGAGCAGGGCGACACGTTCCCATCTCTGGCGCAGAAGTTCTTCGGCAGTCGTTCAAAGGCTGACCTGATCGCAAGCGCCAATCCGCTTGTCGATCCGACCAGACTGAAGCCCGGTCGCGTCATTCGAATTCCCAAGGACCCAAGCAACATTCAGGGGCGCCCCACGGCCACTCCTCCTCCCGCAAAGCCGTCCGCGACCGGCGCTAACGCCTCGACTTACAAAGTCGTTCCTGGGGATACGCTCACCGCCATCTCACGGAAGTTTTACGGAACGATCAAGCACACCGATCTGATCCTGGATGCGAATAGGGCCGTTCTCAAGAGGGCCGAGGACCTTCGTCCGGGCCAGACTTTGACGATTCCCCCCGCGCCGCAATGACCGAGTTCTCCACCGCTTCCAACTCCAACGCCTGTGCTCATGCCGACGTCACGATCATTGGCGGGGGCGTTGCGGGGCTGTGGTGCCGCTGGAAATTGGCGCAGCTTGGCTACGGCGTCCTAGTTCTCGAAAGCTCCAGGCTGGGCGACGGGCAAACCGTCCTCTCCCAGGGAATTCTTCACCGGGGTGTGAAGTACGCATTCAGTGCGCAGGCGAGCGAGGCGGCCCGCGCCGCGGAAGAAGCTGCCGCCCGCTGGGATGAGTCGTTGGGAGGAAAGGGCGGCCCCGACCTTCGCTCCGCGCGCGTGCTTGCTCGATCGATGTTTCTCTGGACGAGTGGGGGGCTTATCGCCCGGGCGACCGGCGCGGTTGCTTCCCGCCTCATGAAAAGCCACGTTCAGCCGCTGCAAGCCGACGCTTTTCCCTCGCTCCTGAGCGGACGCGGCGGACAGATCTACCGCGTGGATGAATGGGTGCTCGACCCCGCGTCGGCTCTTGCGGCTCTGGCTTCACAGAATTCAGGGCCGATCGGGCGGGCGTCGGTGGAATCGATCACGCCGACAGGGAACGGCGTCGAGGTTCGCACTTCCGCCGGCCTCATCCGGACGGGCACACTGGTTTTGTGCGCGGGAGGGGGCAATGAGCAGCTTCTGACCATGCTCGGGCTTACTCCACAGGACTGGTCGCAAAGGCGGCCGCTGCACATGGTCTTCGCGCGTGGCCCGACAGAGGACCTTTACGGGCATTGGATCGCGTCCGCAAGCGACAAACCGCGTCTGACAATCACCACTTCCTTCGCGAATGGCGAGCGAGTGTGGTACATGGGAGGCGAGATTGCAGAGTCGGGCGTGACTCGGGACGCGGCAGCGCAGATCGACGCCGCCAGATCCGAAATGCACGCTTGCTTCCCCTCGCTCAAGACCGACACTTGGCGATTCGGCACGGTGCGCGTCGATCGAGCCGAAGGGAAGGACGCGGCCGGCAGACGTCCGGACGGCCCCGTTGTTCGCGAGGTCGGCGCCGGGGTGATCGCGGTCTGGCCCACGAAACTGGTCATGGCACCGATCGCCGCGGAATCGGTCGCGGGAATGATCCGCAGTCCGCGCAATGGCGTGGCGCAGTTGCCGGGCGTGATCCCGTCTCCCGACTACGCTTTGCCACCTTGGCAGCCTCCGCGATGAACGCACCTTCACTTGTACCCAGGCGACCGCTCGGAAAAAGCGGCAAGCTCGTGAGCGTGGTCGGCCTGGGCACGGTCAAGCTGGGGCGGGATTCGGGTGTGAAATATCCGGTGGTGATTCCCGACGACGAAGCGGCCGGAGCGCTCCTCGACCGGGCCGAGCAACTCGGGCTGAACCTCCTCGACACCGCACCCGCGTATGGCAGATCCGAAGAACGTCTGGGCCAGCTGCTTCAGGGCCGCCGCGAGCGTTGGTTTGTTGTCACCAAGGCGGGCGAAGAGTGGGACGGTGGGTGCTCGACTTTCGCCTTTGGTTTTCGCGATGTCGGAGCGAGCATCGAACGCAGCCGGGAGCGGCTTCGTACGGGACACATCGACTGCGTGCTGCTCCATTCAGACGGAATCGCGGAGCAGACTCCCGAAGGCTTTGAGCAGGGCGCCCAGGCGATCCTCAACGCCAAACGCCGCGGCGAGGTCGGACTGGTGGGCGCTTCGGTGAAGACGCATCAGGGGGCACGGCTGGCCATGTCGTGGGCCGATGTTCTCATGCTCGAGTTTGTTGAAGGCGATACCCAGATGGAGGCGATCGCGGCCGAATGTGCGCGGCGGGGCCTCGGCATTCTGGCAAAGAAGGCACTTGGGAGCGGGCAACTCCGAGGGAACGGCGGAGCGGGGGCGGCCGTGGCGCGGGTTCTCGGAATCGAGGGCGTCTCGAGCGTCATCGTCGGGACGACGAATCCGGCCCACCTGGCGGAGAACTGCGAGGCCGCCTCCCGGGCGGTCGATGAACTGGGTGCAGTTTCGGAGAACGGCGCATGAAAGTTCGGCGGATTGTCGTGACCGGCGGGGCGGGATTTCTGGGGTCGCACCTGTGCGACCGTCTGGTGGCGCAGGGTCACGATGTCATCTGCGTCGACAATTTCTTCACAAGTCAGAAAGTGAATATCGCCCACCTGCTGGGCAAGCCGAACTTTGAGCTGATACGCCACGACATTACCCATCCGCTCTGGCTTGAGGTCGACGAGATTTACAACCTTGCCTGCCCCGCGGCCCCGGGTCACTACCAGTACAACCCGATCAAGACAATGAAGACAAGTGTCCTGGGCGCGATCAACCTGCTGGGCATGGCGCGTCGCTGCCGCGCGAAGATCCTGCAGGCATCAACCAGTGAGGTCTACGGCGATCCCGAAATCCACCCGCAGCCTGAAAGCTACCGCGGCAACGTCAACCCGATCGGCCCTCGTGCCTGCTACGACGAAGGCAAACGGGCGGCCGAGACCCTTTTCTTTGACTATCAGCGGATGAACAAGACCAACATCCGTGTTGCACGCATCTTTAACACATACGGCCCCCGCATGCACCCGTTCGACGGTCGCGTGGTGAGCAACTTCATTCGGCAGGCGCTCTCGGGACAGGACATTTCCATTTTCGGTGACGGATCTCAGACACGCTCTTTCTGCTATGTCGACGACCTGGTCGAGGGGCTGATGGCGCTCATGAACGGCCCGGACGATTTCTCCGGTCCTGTCAACCTGGGAAACCCGACGGAAATGACGATCCAGCACCTCGCGGAAACCGTCGTGCAAATGGTGGGGAGCAAGTCCAAGCTGATCTCCCGGCCGCTGCCCGCCGACGATCCGACTCAGCGCAAACCCGACATCACGCTTGCCAAAGCCAAACTGGGCTGGGAACCCAAAGTTCGGCTGGAAGACGGCCTGCGCCAAACCATTGAGTACTTCCGCCGGATCGATCTCGATCATTTCCGCGCTCCGACGCCCAACTACTAGTGGCACGGGAAGTACCCCATGGGGAAGCGTCTGCGACTGTTCGTGGCCGCGTTTCCGCCACCAGAGCGGGCTGCATCGTGGTTCCAGCACGCCCGAGGCTTGCTCCCTCCCGGGCTCAAGCTGCCCGACCCCGCATCGGTGCATCTCACGCTCGTGTTTCTCGGAGAAAGAGACGAAAGAGAACTGCCACAACTGACCGAATCGGTCCGGCGTGGCGCCGCGGGAATAACGGCATTCTCTCTGCTGCCGCGCGAGCTCAGGATGCTTCCAGAACGAGGTCAGCCGCGTCTGCTGGCGGTGATAACCGACGCCCCCGGACAGCTCTTAGAACTCCAGCGACGGCTGGCTTCGAGGCTCGCGCAGGACAAAGGCAAAGAACGATCGCCTTTCCTGCCGCACCTCACGATTGCCCGGTTTGCGGGTAAGACGGTCGAACGGACCTCGCTGGCCATTGCCCGGGAGCCCATGGAGATACGAACAATCGCGTTGGTACAAAGCCATTTGCTCCCCGAGGGAGCGAAGTACGAGGTGCTCGACCGGGTCGAACTGTCAGGCTCGGAGACGTGAGGGCCGCATCCGGACGATCGAGATTCCGGTAGCATGAGGCCATGAAGCTCACACGAATTCTGCTCTCTCTGACTCTGTGCCTGCTGCTGATCCCGGCGATGCGCTCGCCGGCCGAGGAGCCCAAGGTAGACAAGAAGTCGGAGGACAAGAACGCCGAGAAACCTCCGATCATCACCGAACACGATGTCACGATTGGTGGCGCGGCTATCCACTACAGGGCAACGACGGGCCTTATGCCCCTCCTCGATGATTACGGGAAAAGCAAAGCCAGCATCTTCTACATCGCCTATGAGAAACTGGAGCGCAACGGAGATGTCTGGGTGAAGCCCGCGAACCGGCCGGTAACCTACACGTTCAATGGCGGGCCGGGCTCGAGCTCGGTCTGGCTGCACCTGGGTGCCATCGGCCCGCGCCGAGTCGTCTTTGGTGACGAGGGGCAGGCGCCAACCCCTCCCGGCGTGCTCGCGGACAACGAGTATTCATGGCTCGACCTGACCGACCTTGTCTTCATCGACCCGGTCAGCACCGGATACAGCCGGGCGGCCGAAGGAGAAGACGCCGGCCGATTTCACGGCTTGAACGAGGACGCTCGCGCGGTCGCAGATTTCATCCGCCTCTGGACAACCCGCAACGACCGCTGGCTCTCCCCGAAGTTTCTTGCGGGTGAGAGTTACGGCACCACCCGGGCCGCCGCCCTTTCCGGGGAGCTCCAGGAGCGGCTGGGAATGTACCTGAACGGCATCACGCTCATCTCGATGGTGCTGAATTTCCAGACGCTGTCTTTCGATCAGGGCAATGACGAGGCTTACTGGCTCTTTCTTCCGACCTACACGGCCACCGCGTTCTATCACAAAAAACTGGCACCCCCGCTCGACCAGAACTTTGAAAAGACGCTTGATCAGGCCCGTGAATTCGCGGAGGGCGAGTATCTGCTCGCCCTCGCAAAGGGCGATCAGCTTTCCGAGGCGGAGCGAGGAGCGATCGCCGACAAACTTTCAAAGTTCACCGGCCTGAGCCGGGACTTCATCCTCCGCAGCGACCTGCGGGTCCCCATCTTCGCCTTCACAAAGGAACTCCTGCGCGATCAGGGGCGGACTGTGGGGCGGCTGGACAGCCGTTACAAGGGCTACGACCGCGACGAGACATCCAAGTCCTCCGAGTACGACCCGAGCTATTCGGTGATCCTGGGACCATTTACCGCCGCCCTGAACGCGTATATCCGCGAGGAGCTGAAGTACGAGTCCGATGTGAACTACGAGATCCTGACCGGGCGTGTGCACCCCTGGAAGTTTCCTTCCGATTCGAGCTATCCCGATGTCAGCGAAACGCTGGCAACCGCGATCCGGAGGAATCCGGATTTACGAGTCTCCATCGAGTGCGGCTATTTCGACCTGGCAACGCCTTTCTTCGCCAGTGAATACACCGTCAATCACATGGATCTGCCCAAGGAGCTGCGGAAGAACATACGGAAAAACTACTACAAGTCCGGTCACATGATGTACATACGGAAAGAAGACCTGGCAGCCCTCAAGGAGAATGCCCGAAAGTTTTACTCTCGGGTCCCCTAACAGCCGAAAACGCTTCCAGCAGGAACCTGTCCGCCCAGGGCCCGTATCCGCTGTTGGCCGCGTCGTCTTTCCTGTCGCCGGCGAATCCGGCTCTGCGGGAAAGTCGAATCCGGCCCATGTGGGGCTTCTCGATGGGAACCACGACGAGCAACAACCTTCCACGTACGCTGGTGATTTCGGACGGGTCCGTCGCATCTCTTCTGGCATGCGCGGGCGCCCGGGAGGCGATCGTGAGCGCCGGTGGAGACGAGAAGGCCGCCCGACCGATCGTGCTGTTCGTGCCCGTGGGGGATGAAACAAACCGGGCCCGTAGGCAGGCGGTTGAGAGACAGGCCAAGCTCTATGAACTCGACATGGCTGATATGAAGACCGACCTGCGCGGACCGGGCGCGCACGGTTCGTTCGGCGCCGGGCTCAGCGAGAGCATCCACCTCATCACGGCGACGTATCAGGCGGCCCAGCTGGGTTGCGACGTCGTGGTTTGGCCGGTGCAGTTTGCCGGCGTATCCGATGTCGAAAAGATCGCCCGCGCTTCGGACAGAGCGCTGCTTGTCACCCGCCTCGCAAGCCTTGACAGCACCGAGCACGGCAAGCCCGCCGTCCGGGTAGAAACCCCCTTCGCCGATTTCACCGACCGGCAGATGGCCGATCTCGCAATCGACATGAACGTCCCCGTTGAACTCTGCTGGTGGTGGGAGGGCAAGGACGAGCACGCGCTTCAGCGCATCGAGCGCTGGGTGCCTGTCCTGCAAAGTCTGGGCTGGTCACCCTCGCGCAGCACCAGCAGGGCTTCGGCCTGAGAGCTTCCACGCTCGCTGATGAGGCCCCAGCGCCGCGCTAATCTTCGGGCCTATGAGTCAGGCCTCAGACGGAACAAACAAGAAGCACGTGGTCTCGGCGGTCCGGACCGGCGTCTGCCATCGCTGGTCCAAGTCGCTCATCCCGACCACCCGCGAAGCGCCCAACGACGCGGAAACCCCCAGCCACATCCTGCTGCACCGTGCCGGGTTCATCCGCCAGGTCGGCGCCGGAATCTACGACTACCTGCCCCTGGCGCACCGGGTGCTCAACAAGATCGGCACCATCGTTCGCGAAGAGCTCGACGCCGCCGGCGCCACCGAGATGCTCATGCCGGCCCTCGAGCCCTTTGAACTCTTCGACGGCACCAAACGCGATCAGGACTACGGTGACAACCTCTTCCGCGTGAAGGACCGCAAGGGCCGCATAAACGCGCTCGCGCCGACCCACGAGGAAGTCATCACCGACCTGATGAAAGGCTCGGTCACGAGCTACAAGCAGCTCCCCCTCAACCTCTACCAGATCCAGACCAAGTTCCGTGACGAGGCCCGCCCCCGCGCCGGCCTTCTCCGCTGCCGCGAGTTCATCATGAAGGACGCCTACTCCTTCCACATGACCGTCGAAGGAGCGGGGGGGCTCAACGACACGTACGACGCGATGTACCGCGCGTACACCAACATCTTCACCCGCTGCGCACTCGACTTCACCGCTGTCGAAGCCGAATCCGGCCCGATCGGCGGCAGCGCCAGCCACGAATTCATGGTCAACTGCGCCAGCGGCGAAGACACCATCCTCAAGTGCCCCGTCAGCGGCTACGCCGCAAACGTCGAAAAGTGCGAGATCGGCGAGCGTCCGAAGGGCACGCTCCAGGAACCCCCGACGGGGGAATGGACCGAAGTCCACACCCCCAACCTGCCCGGCATCGATGAGGTCGGCAAGTTCATGGGAGTCAAGCCCGAACGCATGCTCAAGACCATCGTCTTCAGCGTGTCCGAAGGAGAATCTCCTAGCATCAAGTGGATCATCGCCACGGTCCGGGGCGACCAGGACGTCAACGAAGGCAAAGTGAAAGCCCTGTCCGGATTCAAGAAGATCGCCATGGCGGATGAAAAGGCCGCTCGCGCCGCGGGCTTCGCGATCGGATACGTCTCTCCCCGCACCGTCAAAAGCGTTCCCGGCACGTTGCTTCTGATCGATAGCGACGCCTCGATGGGCGGATTCTGGGCCACCGGCGCCGACAAGCCGGACCACCACGCAAAGCACTTCAACTGGCGCCGCGATGTGGGCGCGACCCTCGACGACGCCGCCAAGGTGAAAGTGGGGGACCTCCGCAACGCGAAGGAAGGCGACCCCTCGCCCCGCTCGCCCGGCGCCAAGCTCGTCGCCGCCCGCGGCATCGAAGTCGGCCATATCTTCAAGCTCGGCACCAAGTACTCCGACGCCATGGGCTTCAGCATCCTCAACGCCCAGCAGCAGAAGCAGACCGTGATCATGGGCTGCTACGGCATCGGCGTCAGCCGCACCATGGCCGCGTGCGTCGAACAGAATCACGACGCCAACGGCATCTGCTGGCCCGCCCCGATCGCGCCCTATCACGTGCTTATCACGCTGATGAAGCCCGAAGATCCCAAGCAGAACGAGGTCGCCGGGAAAATCGCGTGCGAACTGGTCGGCAAGGGCGTCGATGTGCTTATCGACGACCGAGACGAGCGCGCCGGCGTCAAGTTCAAGGACGCCGACCTGGTCGGCATTCCGATCCGCCTCACGCTCGGCGACAAGGCGCTCGAACAGGGAGGCGTCGAGTACAAGACGCGCAAAGACGCCGGCAAAGGCGAGATCGTGCCGCTCGCAGAGGTCACAGCCAAGTGCATCGCGGTGATCAACGGCTAGCCGCGGCCACCTTCGCCCGAAACCACCGCATCTGGAACGCAGGCCCCGAGCTTCCGGGAACCGGCTTGTCTCCGTATAATCTCGACAAGTCCGCCGCGACCGACGATGTCGCGCGGAGGAGGCGGGGATATTTGGAAGACTCAGCCGCCAACGTGACACTCCTGTTGCACGCCGCGGCATCGGGCGATCGCAAAGACGTTGATGCGCTCATGTCCGCGATCTACCAGGATCTGCGGCGGCTTGCCCTGGCCCACATGAGCGAGGAACGCCGCGACCACACGCTGCAGGCCACGGCTCTGGTGCACGAGGCGTACGTCAAGCTGATCGACCAGCGGAACACCAGTTGGAATGACCGGGTGCACTTCTTCTCGGTCGCGTCGCGGATCGTGCGGCGGATCCTGATCGACCACGCCCGCGCCCGCAACGCCGAGAAGCGCGGAGGACCGGTGACCCGCGTCAGCATCGGCGAGCAGGATGTGGCCGCACCCGAACGCGACCTCGACGTGATCGCTCTGCACGAGGCGCTCGAAGAACTCGCAACGCTGGACGAGCAGCAGGCGCGGATTGTGGAGTTGCGATATTTCGGCGGCTGCACGATCGAAGAGATCGCCGAGTTGCTTAAGGTCGGCAAACGAACGGTGGACCGGCAGTGGCTCGCCGCAAAGGCATGGCTCTTTGATCGGCTCAACGAGACGCATGCGGGGAGCGAACGTGGTCGGTGACTCGATGGCCAGGGCGCATGCGATCTTCACCCGGGCGCTGGAACTCGACGGCGAGGCCCGCGAGGCGATGGTCCAAGAAGCCTGCGGCGAAGACGCCGAGGTGCTCCGCCGCGTGCGACGATTGCTCCAGGTTGCGGAGCGGACCACCGACTTTCTGGAGTCGCCCGCCGTCGCGGCGTTCGATCCCTTCGCGGCGCCCGTGCCGCAGGCGGTGGGGAACTACCTCGTCGTGGGCGTGCTGGGTGTCGGCGGCATGGCGACGGTCTATGAAGCGGTGCAGGAGAACCCCAATCGCCGCGTCGCGATCAAGGTGATGCACCAGAGCATGACCAACCCGGACGCGTTGACGCGGTTCCGGCTGGAAACCCAGACGCTGGCACGCCTGCGGCATCCGGGCATCGCCCAGATCTACGAAGCGGGGACCGCGCCGCTGGGGCAGGCCACGCCCTCGCCGTTCTTCGCGATGGAACTGGTGCCCGAGGCACTCAGCATCACCGCGTACGCCAAGAAGCGAGGCCTCTCGCTGCGGGAGCGGCTGGAGATGTTCGTCACCGTCTGCGACGCCGTATTGCACGGCCACCAGAACGGGATCATCCATCGCGACCTCAAGCCGGCGAACGTGCTGGTCGGCCCCGACGGGCGGGCGAAGGTGATCGATTTCGGCATCGCCCGCGGCTCGGACGCCAGCGGCAAACCGCTCACCAGCGCGACCGACGAGAAGAAACTGATCGGAACGCTCAACGCCATGAGCCCCGAGCAGTGCGTCGATCCGTCGAACATCGACGTGCGCTCGGATGTCTACTCCCTGGGCGTGCTGTTGTACGAGCTGGTCACCGGCACGCTGCCGCACGATCTGTCGCGGTGCTCGGTGCCGCAGGCGGTGCGGGTCATCGCCGAGGGCGAGGTGGTGCACGCGGGCCGGCTGAACGTCGAGGCCCGGGGCGATCTCGAGGCCGTCATCGCGATGGCGATGGAAAAGGACCGCGAGCGCCGCTACGCGGGCGTGAGCGAGCTCGCGGCGGACCTGCGTCGGTATCTGAACAGCCAGCCTGTGCTCGCGCGGCGCTCGGGCGCGATGGAGCGCGTCCGGAAGTTTGCGCGGCGGAACCCGGCTCTGGCGGCGACCCTCGGCATCGCGGCGTCGGCGCTGCTGGCCGGCGCGATCATCTCGACATGGTTCGCAGTCGCGGCCAGCCGCGCCCGCGACGCCGCCCTGCAGCGGGAGCGCGAGCTCGCGGTTGTCACCGAGTTCCAGGAATCGATGCTCCGCGGGCTCGATTTACCGGCGATGGGCACCCAGTTGCGAGAGTCTATTCGAGCCATGGTCGTCAAGTCGGGTGCGGACGCGTCGAAGCCCTGGGACGAGGCCTTTTCAAGGCTCAACTTCACCACGATCGCCGTCGAGCACCTGAACCAGACCGTGCTGCAACGCTCCGCCCAGTCGATCCGTGATCGTTTCGGGGAGCAGCCCCTGCTGCGGGCGCAGCTGCTGCAGCAGCTCGCGACCACGCAGCGGACTCTCGGGCTCTACAAAGACGCGCTGCCTTTGCTTGCCGAGGCCCTCAACGTGCGTCGAAAGGAGCTCGGGGCAGATCACCCCGATACGTTGCAGACGCGGTACACGCTCGGGTCGGTCCTCTCCAGTCTCGGACGGTTCGACGAGGCTGAGCTCGAGCTGCGCGAGACCTACGAGCGGCGCCGCGCGGTGATGGGGCCCGACGATCGCAACGCCCTGACTACAGCGGCCTCGCTCGGCGGCGTCTACCAGCGGATGAATCGGCTCGAAGACGCCGAGCGCATCTGGACCGATACCTTGGCGCGCCAGCGCCGCGTGCTGGGCGACGACGACCCGGCGACCCTGCGGACGCTGAACAACATCGGGATTGTGTACGCCGATCAGGGGCGCCTCGACAAGGCAGAAGCGAGCTGGCGTGAGCTGCTCGACCGCCGGCGCAAGACCCTGGGCCCGGATCATCCAGAGTATCTCGGGTCGTTGGGGAATCTTGGCAGCCTGCTGCTGGATCAGGGAAGGTTCAAGGAGGCCGAACCGATGCTGCGTGAGTCGCTGGCGGCGGACCGACGCCGCCGCGGCGATGCCCACCCGGCCACCCTCACGTCCATGGCGATTCTCATGTCGTTGCTCCGCGAGTCCGGCGACTTGCCCGACGCCGAGACGATCGGGCAGGAGTGCCTCGCCGGCCGCATGGCAACGCTCGGACGTGAAAACGTCGACACCATGAACACGCTGGCCACGCTGGGCGCCATCGTGTACGCACGTGGTCGTACCGCCGAGGGTGAGAAGATGATGCGGGAGGCGATCGAGGTACAGACCCGGGTCGTCGGCCCGTCGCACCCGGCGGCGATCAACGCGATGACGCTGCTGACGGATGCCCTGTGGAATTCTGATCGGGATGAGGACGCGCTCGCCGTGAGCACGCAACTGGTCGAGCTCACCCGGGCCAGCAAGGACCCGCTCTCGCCGGGACCGACGCTGTCGGTGCACGGGGCGATTCTGGATGATGTTGGCAGACACGCCGAAGCGCTCGCGGCCCTGCAAGAGGGCTACGCAACCGTCGAACGCACGTTCGGACCGGTCCATCCGCAAACGCGAGGCGCGGCGGAGCGGCTCGAGGCGTATTACGCAAAGGCCCGCGAACGAGAACCGGCCGCCGGGCACGACAAGGAACAGACCCGGTGGAGAGCGGTCGCCGAGAAGGCCAGCGCAGTCAAGCCTTGATTCACCGGCGCGAATCGCCGGTGCATTTCGCGTCTGTTCATGGGAAGGGACGCAGGAGCGCACGCATGCCCGTGAAGAGACATCCGGTGGCCGTCGCAAACACTGAGGACCCGCTTTCGCGTGTCCCGCTGGACACCGCTCTGGTGGCACGCCTGCGTGCAACATACGAGCGTGTACGAACCCACGAGCTGAAGCTCGCGGACATCTTCTACGCCAAGCTGTTCGCCGCGGCTCCGCATCTTCGAGCGATGTTCCGAGGCGATCCGGCGAGCCAGGCCCAAAAACTAACAGCATCGCTGGACGCCGTCGTTCGGAACTTTGAGAACCCCGCGGAGAATCGGGCGGCGTTGGCGGCCCTCGGCCAGCGGCACGCCGGTTATGGGGCGCGGCCGGAACACTACGGTCTTGTTGTGGACCTTCTGGTGGATTCGATGCGGGAAGTCGGTGGCTCCGGGCTCGATGAGAACGCGCTGCGGGAATGGAAGCAGGCGCTGCAACTGATTTCGGCACAGATGATCGCGGCTTCTGCGTCTCCAGCCTGAGAACCCCGCCGTGAATTGGCAATCCTTGTGAAACGAGTGCACGTTCCTCGGAAGCTCCCCTGTGTCCCCGGAAACACGGACACAGCCTCTCCGAATGCGCCCGTTGGGGGATTCTTCTCGCTCATTCACCCCGCGTGGAGCGATCTCGCCCGGGGTATTCGAACCTCTCCGCACTTGCCGTACAAGCCCGAACCAAACAATCGCCATTCGAGACGATCCCCGCGAAGCCTCCACTGCCTCACATTCTCACCCCCACGTGCCCGGGGTTGAGTGTCTGGCGAACGGATCTTGCGATGCTTTGTTCCGGGGTGCCAGAGCATCGCTCTGCGAACCGAAGGGCGTCGCACATACACAAGCCGCTCCGAGCCGGTTCGGGCTCATGCGGCACATCGCGGAGCTCTCCGCGCCGACCCGGAAGCTGCTCCACATGAAAGAAGGCCGGGCTGGGCAATACACGCCCGGGAACGAGGGAGCAACACGAAATTGTTTGTATCAACTGGCGTGATTCGAGCGGCGCCTCCGCGTGGTAATCCGGCACGACGACTCCATGACTGTCATGGCGAATCCGTCGTGCGGTGCGAATTCTCTCTAATGCGAGTATCAGTCATGAAGTTCCGAAGGAATCACATCGCAAAGTCTCTTTTGAGTTCCCTGGTGTTCGCCTCAGGTGCCGCGGCACAGACCGCCGAGACCGGCGTCGCGCCCGACGCGGGGATCAACACCGCCGACGGCGGCAGTTCCAGCAACTCGCCGTTCAACACCGGCGCCGGAACCTCACAGCTCATCCTCGATCGCAGCATCCTCGACCAGATCCCCGTCGGCTGCGTTATCACCTCCATCGCCTTCCGGCTCGACGCCTCCGTCGCGGCGGCGTGGCCCGCCGCCGCCGCTTCCTTCGCCGATTACGAGATCCGCCTCGGCAAGGCCGCCAACTTCGCATCAGGCCTGAGCACCACGTTCGCCAACAACGTCGTCGCGGGCACCGACGTCAAGGTGCGCGACGGCCTCTTCGCGCCGCTCGCCGGTGTGTTCCCCGCCTCCGCCGCGGCACCCAATGCCGAGGCCTTCGGCCCCGCCCTCACGTTCACCACTCCCTTCTATTACACCGGCGGCGGACTCGTCATCACCCTCCGTCACAGCGGCCAGGTCGGCGGCACCTCCGCCGTGCTCGATGCCCATACGGTGCCCGGCGTCGGCTTCGTCTTCGCCAACGGCCAGCTCGCGCTCAACGGCATCGGCATCAACAGCACGCCCGTCGTCCGCATCGGCTTCGTCCGCGATACCGCCGCTCGCGCCCTGAACGCCAACAAGCTCTTCGTCGGCGAGGAGTTCGCCACCGCCGACGGCGACACCGGCACCTACTCCACACCGTTCGACAAATCCCCGCGCACCATCGGCACCATCATTCCTCCGGGCGAACTCGACTCTTTCGGACCCGGCACCACCCTCACCGGCTTTTCGCTCCGCAACGACGAATCGACCACCGTGCCTGAGGACAGCGCGTGGCCAACCGTTGCCAAGAACTTTGGCAACTGGTACCTGCAACTCTCCACATCACAGCACCCGGTCGGTGGATTGATGACCGATGTCGCCAGCAACGTCGGCGCCGACGCCGTCGATGTCTACAACGGACCCCTGCAGATTCCCGCCTTCGCGATGCTCCCCGATGTCGACGGCGGAATCATCGGCACACCTCCCGCGCCCTTTTCCTACGTCGTCTCGTTCCAGAACCCCTACGAGTACCGCGGCGGTCCGCTCTTCATGCTCCACCGCACCACCGGCCACGGCCAGGTCGAGGACCTTCGCACCGATCGCTCCTGGACCTCTCTCTCGCAGTCCGCGGTGACCGGAACCGCCGCCGCCGTATCCTTCACATCTCCCACAACGACTCCGATCTTCCGCTTCGATGCCGAGCCCGCGGTCATCGTCCCCAACGATCGCGCCACCACCGAGGCCAACTCGCTCACCTCGCAGATCCTGACCGCGACCGACGCGGTGTATCAGGTCCTCATCCACGAGGACGAGCTCAGGCACATCCCCGTTGGCTCCGTCATCGATTCGTTCGCCCTCCGGCGTGCCGCGGGCGCGGGATCGTCATGGCCCGACAGCGACGTCGCCGCCTTCGACTATGAAGTCTGGCTCAGCACCGCCGCCCGCACCCCGAGCACCATGAGCAACACCTTCGCCACCAACGAGGGTGCCGACAAGGTTCAGGTGCGCGACGGCGCGTTGGGTGTCAAGGCCAACTCCTACCCCAGCAGCGGTGGCGGCCCCCAGCCCTATGGACCCGCGATCGAGTTCCAGCGCGGCTTCGTCTACCAGGGTGGCGGGCTCTGTATCACCGTCCGCACCACCGGCCTCGTCGGCGCCTCGCTGCCCAACTTCACCGGCGATCTCAACTCCACCGCGGTTAAGACCGTGACCATGGCCGATCGCACGTCGCCTTCAGGCGCCTTCAGCGCAGGCCCCGCCATCAAGCTCGGTTACATCGCCTCCGGCGTCACCAGCGGCGGCGAGACCACCGGCCGCCGCATCTTCGACGGCGAGCGCACCAACCAGATCATCTACTCCGCCGCGGCGCTCAACGACATCCCGCCCGGCGCCAAGATCACCGGCATGTCCTTCCGCAACCGCGTCACCCAGACCGCCGGGTCCTACCCCGCCTCCAACACCGTGCTGCCCCGCTTTGATGTCGCGCTCAGCACCGCGACCAACACGCCCAACGCCATGAGCACCACCGCCGCGAACAACGAGGGCGCCGACCGCATCGACGCTCGCACCGGCCCGCTCACGCTCCCCGCCGGCGTCTTCAAGGACAGCCCCATCCTGCCCACCAACGACGCCGACGAGTTCGACTTCTACATCGACTTCCCCCAGGCCTTCTTCTACCGCGGCGGCGACCTGTGCGTCACCATCCGCAGCGAGTCGCCGCTCAACGCCATCACAGGCTTCGACGTCGCCGCAACAAACAGCAGCCTGCTCGCAACCATGCGAAAGGATGACACCAACGCCGACGCCGCCGTGCTCGGACCGCTCGCGGCCCCGCCCATCATCCGCTTCGCCTACACCCCGCCCTCGCGCTGCATCGCCGATCTCAACAAAGACGGCGTCGTCAACGACGAAGACTTTCAAATCTTCGTCCCGGCCTACGACACGCTCGACTGCGACGCGCTCGCCATGCCCCGAGGCTGCATCGCCGATCTCAACTTTGACGGCGTGGTGGACGACTCCGATTTCCAGATCTTCGTGATCGCCTACGACGCGCTGCTCTGCCCATAGGAGTTCCGCACGCAACCGGAGGCGGAGCCTTCCAAGCACCACGCTCCAAAGAACGCAAATCGCCACCCTCAGCCGCCCGCGCCCTCGCGGGCGGTTGCGTTTCTGATCCCCGGTCCCACCTGCAACGTGATTCTCGGACTTTGATCACTCTTTGCTGTCGTCTTCGGCATATTCCCGCGGCAACGGTGCCGCTAGCTGGTAATCTCAGCCCGCGGCGTCCCCCGCCGGAGAGGAGAGAGGCCATGCTCACGTCGATTCTGCCCCCGCGTCGGTCCACGCTGCGCCACGCCGCCGCCTTCTGCGTCGGCGCCCTCGCCGCCATCGCTCACGCCCAGAGCACGGCGGTGATCCCGCCCGCGGCCGAGAGCACGGCTGGAAACACTGGCGACCAGATTCCGCTGGGAGATATCCCCGGAGGTAGCTATCAGGTCATCTACGCCCCAAGCCAACTCGGCTCGATTCCGCCGGGCAGCGTGATCACCGGTTTGCAGATCCGACGCAACAGCGCCCTGCTTGCGCCGTGGCCCGCGGCAGCGCTGACCATCGGTCGCTTCGATATTTCGCTCGGCTCGTCAAACCGCACTCCGGCCACCGCGACCGCGACATTCGAGGACAACATCGCCCTGCCCGTACTGGTGCGCTCCGGGCCGCTGCAACTCGCGGCCGGTGCGTACCCGGGAGGACCAGCTGGCACCGTTCCCAAGGCGTTCGGACCGGTGATCCCATTCTCCACCGGCTATGTCTACAGAGGCGGGCCGCTGGTCGTCCTCTTCAGGGTGCAAAACGCCGACGCATTGGGCACGAACTTCGCTGACATTTTCCCTCTCCCGGGAGAGATTCGGGACATCGGTAATGGGGGTGACGCGGACGCGACGGACGGCCTGCTCTACCCCGACACGGGCGTCGTTCTCCGCCTCACCTTCACCCCGCCGCCGGCCGACCTGGCCAAGGGCGTGACCAAGGTCACGGTGGGCGACCAGATGGTCGCGAGTTCGGCAGAGAACGGCGTCAATCTCCTCACGGTCAACTTCGGTATCACGCAGACGAGCACGATGGGCGCTGATCAGTTCGACACGATCGGTCCGGGTTCTGAGTTCGTCGGCCTATCGCATCGGTTGTTCCGTGACACCGCCGCGGCCTGGCCCGCGGCTCCGGTCTCGTTCACAGACTTCAACATCCAACTCTCGCGATCCAACAACCCGCCGGGGATGATCTCGGACACGTTCGCGAACAACGTTGGCGCAGACGCGGTCACGGTGCGGTCGGGCCCGCTTGCGATTCCCGTCGGCGCTCTGCTTCCCTCCGCCGGACAGCCGGTCGCACCGTTCTCGTTGGAGTTGCCCTTCTCGGCGCCCTATTCCTACCGCGGCGGACCGGTGTACTGCGTTGAGCGTCAATCCGGTCGCGTGGGCGGAGCATCAACGCTCTTCGAAGCCTCCGGTGCCCCGGTCCTGGGATGGGGTTCCGCTTTCGAGTCCCGCTCTGGCCTCGGCTTTAATGCAACGACGACCAATCCTCCGTACCCCAAACTCTTCTTGATCACCCGCTACAGCGTCGACGCCGGCACCTCGTCCCCGCTGAACCAACTCGCCCCCGCGCCCGGCGGCTTCCCCGCCGGCCTGTCCAACCGCCTGCAGTGGGTCATCTCCGCCGACGAACTCCGCTACATCCCCGTCGGCAGCGTGATCGACTCGCTCTGGCTCCGCCAGCTGGCCGCCGCACTGGCCGCCGCTCCCGACGCGGACACGTCCGCGCTCGACTTCGAGATCGCTCTGAGCAGCGCGACCGTCTCCCCCGGTTCCATGAGCAACACCTTCGCCAACAACATCGGCGCCGACCGCGTCGTCGTCCACGACGGCCCGCTCGCCATCGCCGCCAACACGCTCCCGCCCGGCACCAAGGGCACCTTCGGCAAGGTCGCCCAGTTCCAGCGTCAGTTCGTCTACAAGGGCGGCCCGCTCTGTATCGACATCCGCCACACCGGTCCATCCACCATCATCAGCACGCTCGACGCCGTGCAGAACACCACCAACACCAACCGCATCCTCATCAGCAGTAACCCCGACGCCGTCGCCGGCTCGTTCTTCGGCGGCACGTACAAAGGCATCGCCGTCAAGCTCGGCTACATCCCCTCGGTGATCAGCCCCAACAACCTCGCCACCGGGATTTCGTTCGCCGATTGGTACGCCGCGCAGCAGTCAAATTACTCCTACCAACTCATCATCCCGGCAAGCCAGCTGCGGAGCGTCGATGTTGGCTCCGCGATCACCGGCATGAGCTTCCGCCGTGCCACCTCACAGGCGACGGATCCCACGCCCTTCCCCGACGCCGAGATCACCGTGCCGCGCTTCGATGTCTCTCTCTCCGCCGCCGAGCGTTCGCCCTTATCTATCAGCAACACGTTCGCCGAAAACATCGGCATGGACGAGGTTCTCGCTCGCTCCGGCCCGCTCACCATTCCCGCAAACGCGTTTCCCGCGTCGGGCGTCGCCGGTCAGCCCAGCGACAACGCCTGGTATATCAACTTCGATCGCGGCTATGTCTACCAGGGCGGCGACCTCTGCGTCACGGTCCGGGGCGTGGGACAGATCTCCGGCAGCGGGCTCTTCGAGGGAACGACCGTCAACCTGACGGCGACGGGCGCCGCCATCTACAACTACGGCAGCGCCGACGCGACCAGCGGCCTCGCCTACGGACCCATCGGCGTGCGCTTCGCCTTCACCCCCCGCGCCTTCTGCCCCGCCGACCTCAACAACGACGGCGTCGTTGACGACCAGGACTTCCAGATCTTCGTCGTCGCGTACAACATCCTCGACTGCGCCGACGGCTCGATGCCCTTCGGCTGCCCGAGCGATCTCAACTTCGACCGCGTGGTCGACGATCTCGATTTCCAGGCGTTCTTGCCCGCGTACAACACGCTGATTTGCCCCTAAGCGGAATCTCCCGCAAATTCCTCACGTTCATAGCCGCCTGCACCGGCGCAGGCGGTTGTCCTTTGATCGAAGAACATCGACTTCACAGTGGCCCGGCAGTGGGGGAGTGCCGCGGCCGAAAGATGCAAAGCCTCGCCCCCGTTATGCAAGACGGCCTGGGGTGGACGCTTTTCGAATGCGCGGCAGGAACGCACGGGTTTGCTCATCGCGCCCTGAGGAATTACCACCATGCCTCACCGACCTGCCTCCGCAACCCTGACGTTTTCACACCACCACCGTCTCGCTGACCCGGCCGCCTCGGAGCATGTCGTTCGCCCTGGCGTTCGACAGCGGAAGGGCCGGCCATTGATACCCTATGACACGGGTCGCCGCGACAAACATGCAAGGTAATGGAATGACCGAGTTTCGTCTCACGCACGCCGAGCACTCTCCGTTGGTCGCGATGGCTTCCAACCTCTTCCGTGAGTATTCACAGAGCATCGCGCACCTGTGCGCCGAGAGCTTCGCTCAGCAGAATCTCGAGGCTGAACTCCAATCACTCCCAGGGAAGTACGCGCCACCCGCCGGCTGCATCCTCCTCGCGTTCGACGGGGAGCACCCGGTCGGCTGCGTCGCGCTGAGGCCCATCTCTCCGGCTCCGCACGACCGACCCGGCGAGCGGGTCTGTGAGATGAAACGTCTTTATGCCAAGCCGGAGACCCGCGGCAGGGGGGTTGGACGGCTTTTGTGCGAAGAACTCATCCGTTTCGCGAAGCGGGGGGGTTACACCCTGATGAAGCTCGACACAGAGCCCGAACTGGACGCCGCCTGTCGCTTGTATCGGACGCTCGGGTTTGTCGAAATTCCCCGCTACAACGATGACCCCAAGCCCGAAACCCTGTATCTGGGCTTACGGCTGAGTTAGCCTTGCATCGGCTTGTCTATTTGCGTCTGTTTATCCGAAACCAGGGTGCAAGCGGGGGAGAATTCGAATCCGGGCGGCTCCCATTGCGGATAAAGAAGCCGGATGCTTTCCGTTCACGCCCGCCGGCCCGATATGACGCCAACCGACCGCGCCAAGCCGCTCTTTGAGTCGGCCGTTGTCGGGATTGGCGTATTGCATTTACCCGCGGGCGATCCGGAATGGAGGCACGACCGGACCGGTTACTGCTGGCCCGCCATCGGCCTACCCAGGCTCCCCTACGAGCTGCGGGTGGACGGCTCAAGTCCCTTTGTCGCCGACCGGAACACGGTGTTTTTCACGAATGTCGGCATGACCTACAGGCGACGAAGCCTCACTCCTCAAGGGCTGCAGAACGACTGGATCGACATCCGCCCCGAAGTCCTCTCCGAAATGCTCTCGCATGCAACTGGCCGTCGGCAGGAGCCCACATCACGTTTTCCATGGGCCCACGGCCCCTCTCCCACAACCCCCCTGCTTCGAATCCACGCCCTCAACGCCACCCTCCTGCAAGGTGATCTTGCCGAGCCCCTGCGGGTCGAGGAAACGGTCTTGGGCGTCTTCCGGGCAATCATCGAGGCAAATGTACAGGCTCGCTCGACCGTCCCGAGGCGGCGCCCCTCCCCTGCTCAGGCCAGATACCAGCAGGAGGCGGTGGAGCAGGTGCGTCGAACAATGGCAATGGCGCCGGAGCGCTCGTACACCCTGAGCGACCTGGCGGCGGGGGTGCACATGTCGCCTTTTCATCTCTGCCGCGTCTTCAAGCGGCACACCGGCCTGCCCGTTCATCGCTACCTCGAGCGTCTGCGGCTGCGGCGGGCGTTGTCCGGGGTGCTGGATACCAGCAACCGCATGATCAGCATCGCCGCCGCGTGCGGTTTCTGCAGCGAAGCCCACCTGTCGAACGCGTTCCTGCGGGAGTTTGGGTGCCGACCAAGCTGGCTGCGGCGGAATCGCCGGACGGCGGCTTCACCGGCTTGTATTTAACATAACATATATTATCGGACTATACACGGCGTGCGGGCATGATCGGCAGCCCATTTCGCTAGATCGTCGCCGTACGCGCACAGCCTCCAGAAAAGCAGCCGGTGGCCACCGAAGAACTTCCATCGCTCGGGGCGGCCGAGCGATTCCCACAAACGATCGCTGAGCTCGGTGGGCACCACGCTGTCAAAGCGGGCTTCGATCATGAGAACGCGATCGGTCGGAATCGCCCGAGCGAGCTTTCCGGGATCGACCAGGCATTTGGCCGCGAAGGCCTTCGTGAAATCCTGTTGCTGTTCGAGAAGGGGGGTGTCGGTGCGCCAAGCGACCACTGATTCGCCGTCGTTCAGGTCGGTTTGGAAGAACAGCGATTCGAAGTCTTCGAATCCTCCCACGATGATCAACCCGGCGAGGCGGTCCACATGCTGTGACGCGAACGCCAAAGCCGCCGGGACCCCCCCGCTGCATCCAACGACGATGAGCGGACGCTCCGTGAGGACGGGTTGTTTTGATTCCAGCCAGGCAAGCACCGGGTCCGCGCTCGAGGCTGTTTCGACAACTTGGGTTGAAAGATCCGAGCCGAGCGCGGTTCCCGCGGCGGCTGCATTTGGATAGAACTCGATTCCGGTCCAGTGACGGCTGTCCGCCTCCCTCCAACTTGCCATCAGACGCCCGAACCATACATCAGGATCCTTTGGTGAATCTGCGAGACGAATGCGGAATCTTGCATAGCGAGACAAGTCGGATTCCATCGCGCCGATGAGGGCAAAACCGGCCGTGATGAATGCCGCTCTGCACTCCATCTCGAACTTCCAACTGGGGCCGATGCCTCCAAACCAGACAACCGTTCCCAATGACCGTTCCTGAAACCGACTCGAAATCGCCGCGTACTCCCGGCTGCTCCGAACACGCCTATACAGAGGATTTTCCTCGCTGAACGTTTTTCCGTTTGCCTCATAGGTCTGGGGAGGATCGAAAAGTGGTCTCCAATTCGCATCGGGCGTAACGACGCGCCAAAAGTGAACAGCGGACACCGACGCCGAAGGCTCGGCGTCGATCAGCACCGCTCCTCCGACGGCAGTCTTTGCAGACACTGTGATCGACGGAGCCGTGGCGACTTCCGAAGAAGACGCCGGATCTATGAGCGGGCCGAACGCGGGAATTACAGCGGGAATCCGTGAGGCGAATGTTTCGGCTTCCGATTGATCCCGCTTCGGCCAAGGAAGAGAAACGGGCTCGACATCCCGTGGGGACACCGGCCGCGCTGGCTCGTGCGTCATGCACGCGGAGATTGACGCGGCCACGAACATGAAGCCAATTCGGAGGCACCTTTGTCGAACAATCGAACGTTGCTTCACGAGCTTCGCACTCCGCATCCCGCGAACGAGAAGTGATCAATATATCTCACTTGTACGTGTGGCCTGCTGGAGCGCTTACACTCGTTCCCTTATGGCCCAGACGATTTCACTGTCAACGGATCGCCTTTCCATCGATGAAGTGGTGCGCGTCGCGCGCGGGGGCGCCCGGGTGCGAGTGACTCCGAAGGCGACGGCGGCGATGAAGAAGTCGCGCGCGGTTGTTGAACGGGCGCTGCACGATGGGCAGGCTCACTACGGGATCAACACCGGGTTCGGCTCGCTGAGCAAGCAGCGGATCGGAGCGGCGGATCTTGCGACGCTGCAGCGAAATCTGATCCGATCTCATGCGGCGGGCGTGGGTGAAGCGCTACCTCGCGATGTGGTGCGGGCGATGATGCTGCTTCTGGCGGCGTCGCTTTCGCGCGGGCATTCGGGTGTGCGGCCCATGGTGTGCGAGACGATTGTGGCGATGCTCAACAAGGGCGTGACGCCGGTCGTGCCGAGCGTGGGCAGTGTCGGCGCTTCGGGCGATCTCGCGCCGCTTTCGGCGGTGGCGCTCGTGGCGATGGGCGAAGGGCGGGCCGAGCTTGGCGGACGGCGGATGCCGGGAGGCTCCGCGTTACGTAAAGCTGGTGTGAAGCCGCTCGTGCTTTCGGCGAAGGAAGGTCTGGCGCTCATCAACGGCACGCACCTGATGGCGGGTTGGGGGAGCCTGATCTCGCACGACGCATCAACGCTCTTTCGGGCCGCGGTGATTGCGGCGGCGATGTCGATCGATGCCTGCCGCGGCACCGACGAGTTCCTGGACGCCCGCCTGTACGAAGCCCGGCGAAATCAGAGCGCCGGGGCGGTTGCCGAGCGCATGCGGGAACTGCTCAAGGGCAGCAGCATCCTGCCTAGCCATGCGGAGAACGATCCGCGTGTGCAGGACCCCTACTCACTCCGTGCCACCCCCACCGTGCTGGGCGCGTGCTGGCATGCGATGGGCAATCTGAACACGGTCCTGGAATACGACGAACTCGGCGCGGTGACGGACAATCCGCTCGTTTTCCCAACGGCTCGCGGCGGGGACATCATCTCGGGCGCCAATTTCCACGGCATGCCGCTCGCGATTCCGCTGGACTCGATGGCGATCGCGCTCTGTCACATCGCGGGAATCGCGGAGCGGCGTGTGTACCTGATGACCGGAGCGTTCGAGCCCGAGAGCCGACTGAAACCCTTTCTGGCGCCGGGGCCCGGACTGCAGAGCGGGATGATGATCGCGCAATACACCGCCGCGGCATGCGTGAACGAGATGGTCGGCCTCGCTGCTCCGGCGAGCGTGGCCAACGTCCCCACTTCCGCGGGGATGGAGGATTACAACTCCTTCGGGCCCAGGAGCGCGGCCAAAGCCGCGCGATCGCTCGATCTGGCTCGCAAGGTTGTCGCGATTGAATTCCTCTGCGCCTCGCAGGCGCTCGAGGAGCATCGCCCGCTCCGGAGCGGCAAGGGCGTTGAAGCGGCACACAAGATCATTCGAACGAGGGTGAAGCCGCTCGTGGAAGACCGGCCGCTCACCGATGACATCGAAGCGATCGCGGCGATGATCGAATCCGGTGGTTTCGGAAAGCTCTGACCCTCAGAAGAGGCTGCGCACCACCGGGATTTCCGCGATTCGCCAGACGGCCACGCACGAGCCGATGAAATAGGCCGCGTAGAAAGCAATAAGCAGAAGCAGCGAGAAGAGCCATTTTAGTGGCGAGCGGTTGGGCTTGAGTATCCATTGCAGCCTCAAGAGGTCCTCCGCCAGTACCCCCACGATAATGAGCATGAAGACGCCGATGACCGGCGTCAGGATGGGGGTGTTCAGTCCGATGAGCACCGTCAGGGTGGCGAGCGCCGGAGGCAACCAGATCGACTGGCGGAGTTTGCGGGAGAGCAGTTGATGAATTTCGGCGACATCTTCGGCCAGGCGGTCCGACCCGCCGCACTCCGGACAGCGGCTCCGCAGCGAAAGGCCGGCAAGGGAATAGCCGCAGTCCTTGCAACGCACGGGGAAGGGTATTCCCAGGGGCCGGAAAGGCCGGCTGGCCAGGCCCGTCTTCCATCCTCTACACTCGCTCCCCAGGAGAACTGCATGCCGGCGAAAGTGACTGAAACGACAAACAAAGTTGCCAAGATTCTCGCCGACGCCGCGAAGGCCTCCGGCCCGCGGGTTGTTCGCGCTCCGCGAGGCAGCAAGAAGACGTGCAAGACCTGGCAGACCGAGGCCGCGATGCGGATGCTGATGAACAACCTTGACCCGGACGTGGCGGAGCGGCCGGACGACCTGGTGGTGTACGGCGGCCGCGGCCAGGCGGCGCGCTCGTGGCCTGCATTTGACGCCATCATCGCGACTCTCAAGCGGCTCGAACCCGACGAGACGCTGCTGGTGCAATCCGGCAAGCCCGTCGGCGTGCTCGAGACACACCCCGACGCACCGCGTGTGCTCATCGCCAACAGCAACCTTGTCCCCCACTGGGCAACCCAGCAGCACTTTGATGAGCTTGCCGCCAAGGGCCTCATGATGTATGGCCAGATGACGGCCGGCTCGTGGATCTACATCGGCACTCAGGGAATCGTGCAGGGAACGTACGAAACGTTCCGCGAGCTCGGGGAGCGGCATTACAAGTCGGATCTTGCCGGCAAGCTCTGCGTGACCGCCGGGTGCGGCGGTATGGGCGGTGCACAGCCGCTCGCGATCACGATGAACGGCGGCACCTGCCTGATCGCGGACGTCGATCAGACACGTCTGGACCGACGCATTCAGACAAAGTACCTCGACGAAATCGCACCGACACTCGATGAGGCCATCGATCGCGCCGTCAAGTACGCCAGGGCGAAGAAGGCCCTGAGCATCGGAGTCTGCTGCAACGCGGTCGAACTGCTCGATCGGCTGCTCGAGCGCAAGATCACACCGGATGCGCTGACCGATCAGACAAGCGCTCACGATGTACTCAACTACGTGCCCGCCGGAATGTCTGTTGAAGAAGCGTCCAAACTCAGGGCCCGGAACCCCAAGAAGTATGAAGAGCAGAGCATGGCGACGATGGAGCGCCATGTCCGCGCCATGGTGGCGCTGCAAAAGCGCGGCGCGATCACCTTTGACTACGGCAACAACATCCGCCAGCGGGCGCTGGACGCGGGGTTCAAGGATGCGTTCGCTTTCCCGGGCTTCGTTCCGGCGTACATCCGCCCCCAATTCTGCGAAGGACGCGGGCCGTTCCGCTTCGTGGCGCTCTCCGGAGATCCTCAGGACATTTTCACCGCCGACGCGGCTCTCATGAAGCTGTTCCCGAAGGACAAGGGCCTGCATCGCTGGCTGAAGATGGCCGGGGAGCGGATCGCGTTCCAGGGCTTGCCGGCTCGCATCTGCTGGCTGGGACTCGGTCAGCGCGACAAGGCGGGCATTTTGCTCAACGACCTCGTCAAATCAGGGAAGGTTAAAGCGCCGATCGTGATCGGACGCGATCACCTTGACTGCGGCAGCGTCGCCAGCCCCAATCGTGAGACCGAGGGGATGAAGGATGGGACCGATGCGGTCAGCGACTGGGCCATTCTCAACGCGATGGTAAATGTCGCGAGCGGGGCGTCGTGGGTCAGTTTCCATCACGGAGGGGGCGTGGGCATTGGTTTCAGCCAGCACGCCGGGCAGGTCATCGTTGCCGACGGCACGCCCGAGGCGGCCGCGCGGCTGCGACGGGTTCTGACCAATGACCCCGCGATGGGCGTCTTCCGCCATGTCGATGCGGGATATGAGGAAGCAATGACGTGCGCGAAAGAGCAGCGGGTGGACCTGCCGATGCGGTAGTTCGAGCGGAGAAATGTCACGATGAAGCCGCTCGCACTCCCCCACTGCCGACGGGCCTCGTACCCGGCGAACCTCCCGGCGGCGCGCTTTGCTTCGTCCATTCAAACGGAGGATGCGGCGGGCTGCGCCATCGCGATTCTCGGCTTGCCGGACGACCTGGGTGTCCGGCTCAACAACGGCAGACCGGGTGCCAGGAAGGGGCCGGAGGCGTTCCGGGCAGCCCTCGCCTGCTACGGCATCGGCGCGCCGAATGAATGCGATTTGCCCCGGGTGTTCGATGCCGGTGACGTGGAGCCGGTGGCGGGTGACGATGCGACTGCATTATCCAAGACACATGACCGCGTGAGTGACGCGGCGGAGACGCTCTCACGCGCGGGCCTGCTTGTGGTCGGGATTGGGGGCGGGCATGATCTGACCTACCCGCTTGTTCGGGGAGTTTTTCGCGCCCGCGGGCGGCTCCCGCTTCCTGGTGTTTACTTCGATGCGCACCTGGACGTGCGGGAAACGGTCGGGAGCGGCATGGCTTTCCGAAAACTGATGGAGGAGCAGATCGCTTCAAGCCTCCGCATCGCCGGGTACAACCCGCTGGTGAATCACCGCGACCATACCGATTGGTTCCTCGATCATTTCGGAACGATCGCCCCCGCGGACTCCGATCCGCTCGGCGGGCTCGCAACTTCCGGTTCCTTTGTGAGTGTCGACCTGGACGTGATCGACATGAGTGCGGCGCCGGGTGTAAGCGCTCCGAACCCCGCAGGAATGATGCCGGCGATGCTTTCGGAACACCTTCGACGCCTGGGCACGCACTTTGATCTTGCCTGCATCGACTTCATGGAACTCAATCCGGTTCACGACGATGGGGACAGGACGGCCAGGGTTGCGGCACACCTGTTCCTGAACTTTCTGTTCGGGGTCGGTCTTCGCAAACAACGTATCCGTACCCCTTGAACTCACCGTGATACCATGATGGTGAACCGGGAGGGGGTTCCCAAGCCAGGAGCCGACGTGGGGCACTTATGAGCCTGCTGATTCGTCGTTGCCGCGCACTCACCATGGATTCGCCACCGGGCCATACCGGGGTGCGGACCGGTGAAGCCATGCGCCACGTTCGCGTGCGAGAGAACGCGGACGTGCTGGTGCGATCGGGCCGGATCGAGGCGATCGGCGAGGGGATCACGGTGCCGCCGGGCGGGCAGATCATCGATGCGCACGGCGATGTGCTGATGCCGGGCTTTGTGGATTGCCACACGCACCTGTGCTGGGCCGGAAATCGGATCGACGAGTGGACACGAAGGCTCGCCGGCGAGAGCTATCTGCAGATCCTGAAAGACGGCGGCGGGATTATGAGCACCGTCCGGGCGGTCCGGGCCACGCCGCTGAAAACGCTGACAGAACTCCTGCGAAAGCGGCTCGACGCGATCCTGCGTCAGGGCGTTACCACCATCGAGATCAAGTCCGGCTACGGCCTCAGCGCAGAGAGCGAGATCAAGATGTTGCGGGCGATCCGCAACGCGGCCATGACATGGCCGGGAACCGTTCTCATGACCGCCCTTCTCGGTCATGCCATCGACCCCGAGATCGGAGAGAAGGCGTTCGTCGAGAAGACGATTTACGAGACCTTGCCCGCCGTGCACGCGGAATTCCCCGGCATTACGGTCGATCTGTTCTGCGAGGAAGGTGCATGGACACTCGCGGGGTCGCTCCGCCTGATACAGGCCGCCCAGGATCTTGGCCATCCCGTGCGTGTGCACGCGGATCAATTCACGAGTCGCGGAATGGTCCGCGAGGCGGTCAAACTCGGGGTGCTCAGCATTGACCACCTGGAGCAGACGACATCGGCTGAAATGGATTGTCTTGCCAAGAGCCAGACGTTCGGGGTCGGGCTTCCTGTGACGGCGATGAACCTGGGAGGAAGCTCCAAGCCGGACGGTTTCTCGGGAATGGCCTCGGGAATGAAGTTCGCCAATTTGAGATCGCTCGTCGACCTGGGCGGACGCGTTTGTGTTGCAACCAACGCCAACCCCGGTTCGGCCCCTTCACTTTCGATGCCGCTGGCCATCGCTCTGGCGGTGCGGTTTTGCGGACTTTCCATCGAAGAAGCGATCACGGCCGCCACAGTGAACCCCGCGCTCCTTCTTGGCTTCAAGGACCGGGGTGTGCTTGGAGTGGGAAAGCGTGCAGACCTGATCCTCCTGCGCCATGAGGATTACCGCGAGATCGCGTACGAACTCGGCGGAGACCCGATCAGGGCCGTCATTGTGGGCGGGCATGTCGCCCGCTATTACGCGACTACCTAGCGGCAACCCGCTTCAAAAAGAAAAAGGGCCCGCGTCCGGCGGGCCCTTGCGGAACGGGGTGACTCTCTTCTTAGTCGCAGACGAGCTTGTCGTACGCGATGACGAAGGGGGTGAAGTCGGCATCATCGACGAAGCCGTCGTGGTTGAGATCGGCCGGGCAGCCGCGCGGCATCGAATTGTCCGAACAATCCTGCAGGTTGTAGGCGGAGAGGAAGATGCTGAAGTCGGCGTCGTCCACCACCGCGTCGATGTAGAGATCGGCATCGCACGGGCCACCGAGGTGCACGATATTCGCGACGTTATCGATCGTGCCATCGATCTGCCACGAGTGAGCATACACACGGATGCCGTTGGTGTTCAGCCGGCTACCGGCCGCCACATAGAGCGAATCGAGGTAAAGAGCCTCACGAGCAGACTGGCCGGCCAGGTCATTGTCACGGGCATCGATAAGATTCAGTGTTGTCGGGGCCGTGATTTCAAGGCTCATAAGGGGGAAGCTGCCGTCCACTGTGCCACGCATCGCTGCACCGGCGGGGCCAAAGTCATGGCTCATGGCCTCGAAGCTGGACGAGCCCGCGGCGGCAAAGCGGATGGTGCCGCCGAGCATCTGGAAGCGGGAAGAATCGGTCAGGAAAGAGTCAAAGGAGCCGCCGATCTGCATCACGCCGCCGAGAGCGAGCGATCCGCTCTCGCCAAGCGTGTACCCGTTCTGGATGGTGTAGAGGGCGGGTTGGAGGCCGATGCAGTTCGGACAGCCGCCGATTGTTCCGGTGGTTGTGCCGTTGTCGGTCACGGCGCCAAACACGTTGAGAGTCGAACCCGTGAGATTGATCGTGGCGCCGCTGTTGCTCACGAGCGAGCCGATGATGACAAGCGGATCGGAGGGAATGATCTTGCCGCTGCTGTTCACAGCGCCGAGGATCTTGCCGCTTCCGATGAAGGCGCCGCCGCCGGCGATGTTGACACCGGCCGAACCGAGCATGACGTTGGAAAGGCTGCTGATCGTGTTGATGTAGACCGGGCCGCCGGCGGAAATGCTCGTTCCGCTCAGGTTGGCGATGCCGTCAAAGACAAGGTTCCCGCCGGCGTTGATGGTGCCGCCGAATACGTCGTTGAGCACGCCGCTGAACGCGAGAGCGCCTGAGGATGACAGCACCGACTCCTTGTTCTGGAGAGTTGTGCGCCCGCCGAGTTCCGTGGCGAAGGCATCGAAGCTCAGTTCATGCTTGCCGATCGCGACGCTGCTGGCACCGCCGGTGCGGATCCAGTCGGCTTCCACACTGCTGCGCCCGCTGTCGTTGGCCGTACGGACCGGGCCGTACAGGCTCATGCCGTACCCATCGTTCGCAGCAAGCGTCGCCCCGTCGTTCAGAACGACCTGCGACGTGACCGGAAGGGCCAGAGAGGAACGACTGACAACGCTCAGAGCTTTGCCGGCGAAATTGATATCGGCCGCCTGCCCGAACGCACCGGCGGAACCAACGACGGTCTGGCCGCCGCTGGCGCTTGCGATCGCCTGCTGAAGGTTCTGGGCCTGGCTGCCCGTCGACATGTTCGCATTCACGTTGTAGAGCGAGTCAGAAACATCGCCGAAGATCCCCAGGCCACCGCCTGCGGCTGCTCCGGGATTGGCCTTGAACGCACCGGCCATCACGTTGGCGCCCGAGATCGAGACGCTGTAGCCGAGCCAATCGTTGGTTGCGGGTGCGCTGCGAACGTCCTTGGCAACCTGGACCCAGGGTCCCTGAGGAAGCTGCGAGATCGAAGTGAAGACGTAGACCGCTCCCGCGTCGGTTGCGGTGGAAAGGTCGTCGAGATTGGCGCCAACCGCAATGTTGGTGCCGCTGATATCGACGCTGTTGCCGAAATTGTCGAGCTGCTGAGCATCCAGAGCGTTGAGCTTGGCCACCTGCTGCCAGGTGTTGCCCTGCGGGTTCGTAAAGACGTAGGCGCCGCCTGAATTGCCGAAACCGCCGCCCGAAGTCTTGGGGCAGCCGACCACGATCAGGTTCTTGTCGATGGCCACGCTTGTGCCAAAATTCGTGCCTGTCGCGGCGTCCGAAGCGACGAGCTTGGCGACCTGCTTGAAGCCGGGCCCTTCGCGGAGGAAGACGTAGGCAGCGCCCGTGCCGGAGTTCTTGTTGTAAGCACCGACAACGATGTTGTTGCCGCTGATCGCAACGCTGAAGCCAAAGTAATCGTTGGCGGCCGCATCGGAGGCGCCGATGCGCATGATCTGAGTCCACACTCCGGCGCTGCGGGTGTAGATGTAGGCTCCGCCACAGTCGGTCAGAGCGCCCGAATCGTCGAGGTACGCACCAACGACGGCCGTGTCACCATCGATAGCCGTCGAAACGCCGAAGTTGTCACCGGCCGCACCATCCGAAGCGATGAGTACTGCCTGCTGAGACCAGGTGCTGCCGTTGCGGACGAAGACGTATCCCGCGCCCTGATTCGCGAACGAGACGGTGCGATTGGGAGCACCACCAACGATCGTGTTGCCGCTGATCGAGATGCCGCGTCCGAACTTCGCGCCCGCGAAGGGGGCGGAAGGAACGAGCCGCTGCTGCTGAGTCCACTGAGAGCCCTGGAGCTGGAAGACGTACGCCGCGCCTTCATTGGCGCCGGCGCCTCCCTGGTAGCCCATCGCCCCAAAGACCGCGTAGCTGCCGTCGATATCGGTTGACACTCCGAAGTTTTCGTTGACGGCCGGAGTTGCCGCGTTCACCTGCAGGTCGCCGTGGAGCCAGTTGGAACCGTCACGACCGATGATCCAGACCGAACCGGCGTCTGTGAGCGTCGGGTTGGTCAGATCGTCGCCCTCCGCACCGAAGACGCCGACATTGCCGCTGATCGCAACTGCCCAGCCGAAGAAGTCGCCCGTTGCCGCATCGGGAGCCAGAATCTGCGCCTGCTGAGTCCAGGCACCGTTCGCATAGACGAACGCGTAGGCCGCGCCGGTATTCGTGGAACGCCCGGGGGATCCGATCAGGACCGTGTCGGTGCCCAGCGCGATAGAGAAGCCGAGATTGTCACCGGCGGCCAGTCCCGTCGGGACCAGCTGAGTGCCCGCCGTTGACCATGTGCCGCTCGTCCGGGTGAACACCCACGCGGCGCCGCCGGTACCGACCGTGAGCGAAGAGTTTTTCGCGCCCACCGCGAGACGATCGCCGACCAGCGAAACCGACGAGCCGAACTGGCCCGTGGCATCCGCAAGAGGGCTTGAGAGAACCGCGTCAACGGTCCAGGACGTGAGCTGCCTCTTGTAGAGCGCCACGCGACCGGAATTCCCGCCCTTGGCCGGCGCGCCCGCGGCAATGGAATCATTGAAGATCGAGAGAGCGCCGTTCTCGCCGACTTTGTCGCCGGCCGCGGCACCCGTCATGGCGGGAAGAATCTGCTGCTCGGTCCAGGTCGTGCCGGCCCGGGTGAACGCGTAGAGCGAACCCTGGCTGGTGTTGCCGCTGGGATCGGCGTTGGGAGCGGCAACCGCGATCGTGTCGCCATCGATAGCGACAGCGTCGCCGAAGTTGTCGTCCGCCGCGCCGTTGCTCGCGGTGAGGCGCTGCTGAAGAGTCCAAACACCCGCGACCCGCGTGTAGACGTACACCGAACCGGCGTTGTTGCCGGCCGGGGTGTCATCCAAACGCGCACCGACCGCGATCGTGTTGCCGGAGATGGCAAGAGCACGACCGAAGTCCGTCTGCGATCCGGTCACCGCGCTCGGCCCCAGGATCCTCTGCTCCTGCACCCATGTCGTGCCGTTCCAGCGGAAGACGTAGACGTTGCCGTCGTTATTCGAGATGCCGCCGCCGGTGGCGAGCGGAGCTCCGGTGACCATCGTGTCGCCGTCGATCGCGGTCGAGTATCCGAAGAACCTGTTGGCCGCGGCGTCGGAGGCTTTCACCTGCGTCGGCGCCCCCACTTGGGCAAACGTTGCGGGAGTGCCGGCGAGCACGCCGGCAGTCAGAGCTAGGCCGATCAGAGAAATCCTCATGAGTTCCACTCCGTGCACCTCGCCGGCCTGCCGGCGGGCATTGACTTCCAACATCCCAACACACGAAAAAGCAGGTGTCAAGAACTTCCTGCTTCGCTCTTCACATTCGGCGTTCGGTCGGTCTTTTCTGCACCATTGAGTTCTGCGGGGTCCTGGGTCAGACCGGGAGTTCATCCGACAGTTCGTCCAGACCTTCGGTCAGGACACGCGGGCCACCCTCGGTGATGAGCACATCATGTTCATGATGGCTCGCCATCGAACCATCAGCAGTGTAGACGGGCCAGTCGTTCCCATTCGAAGACCGCTGCCTTCCGGTTCCCACGCCGATCATGGGCTCCAATGCGAGGAGCATTCCGGGCATGCAGGGCCGCCCTCCGTCCGGCCATTCCCCGTGGTGCAGGGGCACAGAGTTGGAAACATAGGGCGAATCATGCAATTTTCGCCCATATCCGTGTCCACCCAGGCCCTGAATCAGGAAAAACCCTGCCTCCTGCTCCACCACTTTCTGGACAGTCCTTGCCCAGTCCATCAGTTTCCGGCCGGGACGGAGCTGATCGATCCCTTCTCTGAGAGATCTCTTACCCGCGTCCATCAGCCTGCGGATCTGGGAGTCGGGCTTCCCCAGCGAATAGGTCCAGGCGGCATCGCCAATCCAGCCTCGATAACTCACTCCGACGTCAACCTTGAGCAGGTCCCCGGCCGCCAGCGGCCGTGAAAGCGATGCCGCGGTTCCATGAACGATGCAGTCATTGACGCTCAGGCAGGCGTGCGATGGAAACTTGGGCCCCCGCAGCGACTGACGATACCCCAGAAAGCACGAAGCGGCTCCCTGCGACTCGAGCGTGCGGGCGACCAATTGATCGATCTGCGCCAGCGTCACACCCGGGCGGACAAACTCCACCACCTTGCGATGGACCTCAACCACTTTCTGTGCCGCGGCATATGCCCCGTCCACATCGGCCGGGCTCAACTTACCTGTCATGCTCACCCGTGAGTGTAGCGCCCGGAGGGATCGCGGCCTGTATAGTCCACGCCCATGGGAAGGGTCGAAGCCATTTTTCAGGATCTCCGCGGATCGGGGCGTAAAGCGCTCATGCCGTTCATCTGTGCCGGACACCCTCGGCCGAACGCCACGGCAGAAATACTTCGGGCGCTCGACAAGGCAGGAGCTTCCATCGTCGAGGTCGGTTTTCCTTTTTCCGATCCGGTTGCCGACGGCCCGATCATCGCGGCCGCGATGCACGAGTCCATTCGGAACGGTTGCACTCCCGGGGCAGTTCTTGATGAAGTCCGTGCCGTCAGGGGAGAGTTGAGTTTGGGCCTGATCGCGATGATCAGCGTCTCGATTCTTCACAAACTGGCGAGCGCTTCCGATCCGCGACAGGTGGCCAACGCCTTTGCTCAAGCCGGATTCGATGGGTTTATCTTCCCGGATCTTCCGCTGGAAGAATCCGAGAACTGGCGTGCCGCCGCCGCAGAAGCGGGGCTCACCGCATCGCTTCTTATCTCTCCCTCAACACCTCCCGAGCGCGCCCAGCAGATCGCCAGAGCGTGCACGGGATTTGTGTATGTGCTGGCCCGCGCCGGCATTACGGGGGAAAGCGGCGCGATGCCGGATCTTTCGGGGCGTATCGGGGAACTTCGGCGGGTGACCGACCTGCCGCTGGCGGTGGGGTTTGGTGTTTCAAGCCCGGAACATGTTCGCCACGTTGTTACATCGGCCGATGCGGCAATCGTCGGAAGTGCCTTGGTCCGCAGACTTTCGGAAGTGTCGCCAACCGAATCTGCCGCCCAAGTTGCAGGCGATTTCTGCCGAAAATTGTGCAGCGGGCTGACCGAAGCCCGTGTTTGAGGCACACGCACGCCCGCGCGCCAATAATCATGCCCGTTAGTAGACGTCGGCGCTGTTTTTCGCGCGAGAATCCTTTCCCTGCGGCCGCGTTGGCCGCCGGGGCTGGTCGGCGTTTGTGTTTCCCCGCAAAGGCACGGGGATGATCGCTTGCTTACGGAATCTCACCCATGGCCACTCGAACGGACGCTTTGCTGGAATCTTCCCATCCGCACCATCACCCCCACTTGGCCAACGGGCAGCGCCCGGAGGTTCTCCGCATGAACACCGGCGATGTCGTAACTCAGACTTTCGGAGCGGATGTTTTCAATGAACGCGTGATGCGTCAGCGCCTGCCCAAAGACGTGTTCAAGCGGCTGCAGAGGACGATCAAGCACGCCGAGCCGCTTGATCACGAACTGGCGGACGTGGTCGCCGCGGCGATGAAAGACTGGGCTATCGAGCACGGCGCGACCCACTACACCCACTGGTTCCAGCCCCTCACCGGAACGACCGCGGAAAAGCACGACGCATTCCTGGTTCCTGATGGAGCCGGCGGTGCCTTGAGCGAATTCAGCGGTAGCGCTCTCGTGCAGGGCGAGCCGGACGCTTCGAGCTTCCCATCCGGCGGCCTCCGCGCCACGTTCGAGGCTCGCGGCTATACGGCGTGGGATCCGACCAGCCCGGTCTTCCTGAACCGCGCCGGCGGAGGCGTCACGCTCTGTATCCCCACCGCCTTCGTTTCGTGGACCGGCGTGGCCCTGGACCACAAGACTCCGCTCCTTCGCTCGATGGATGCTCTGTCCGAACAGGCGATGCGAATCCTGAAGATCTTCGGCACCGACCAGGGCGTGACACGGGTGATGTGCACGGCCGGCGCCGAGCAGGAGTACTTCCTGGTCGACCGTTCCTACTACTTCGACCGCCCGGACCTGGTCGCCTGCGACCGCACGCTGTTCGGCGCCAAGCCTCCCAAGCACCAGCAGCTTGAAGATCACTATTTCGGCGCAATCCCGCAGCGTGTGATCGCCTTCATGGTCGAGTGCGAGCGCGAGCTCTATCGCCTCGGCGTTCCGGTCAAAACCCGCCATAACGAAGTCGCTCCCGGCCAGTTCGAACTCGCGCCGATCTTCGAGACGGCCAACCTCGCCTGCGATCACCAGATGATCGTCATGGAGACACTCAAGAAGGTGGCGAACCGCCACGGCCTCCAGTGCATCCTGCACGAAAAGCCCTTCGCCGGGATCAACGGCAGCGGCAAGCACCTCAACTGGTCGATGTCCACCGACACGGGCGTCAACCTGCTCGACCCCCGCGACGACACGCACACCAATATGCAGTTCCTCGTCTGCCTGTGCGCGGTTATCCGGGCCGTTGACATGCACGGCGATCTTCTCCGCGCAAGCGTCGCGAGCGCCAACAACGATCACCGGCTGGGCGCCAACGAAGCTCCGCCCGCGATCATGTCCATCTTCTTGGGCGACATGCTCTCCGACATCATCGATCAGATCGAGAGCGGCTCGCCCAAGAGCACCATGAAGGGCGGCAAGCTCGACCTGGGCGCCCGCACCCTTCCGCAGCTCCCCCGCCACACCGGCGACCGTAACCGCACCTCGCCCTTCGCCTTTACGGGGAACAAGTTCGAATTCCGCGCCGTCGGCAGCAGCCAGTCGGTCGCATGGCCCGCGACGGTACTCAACACGATCGTCGCCGAAAGCCTCGACTACATGGCTACGCAGCTCGAAAAGTCCATAGGCTCCAACCCCACCGAGGCCAAGCTCCAGGCCGCCGTGAAGTCCCTCCTTCAGAAGACGGTCAAGCAGCACAAACGCGTCATCTTCAACGGCGACGGCTACGACAACGCCTGGCATGTCGAAGCCGAGAAGAAGCGCAAGCTGCCCAACCTGCGCAACTCGGTGGATGCGCTTCCCGTGCTTACGGACAAGAAGAACGTCGAACTCTTCAAGAAGTACGGCGTGCTGAACAAGGTCGAAACCGAAAGCCGCGAGCACATCTACATCGAGAAGTACAACAAGCAGGTGCTTATCGAAGCCGAGACCGCGTCGATCATGGCCCGGACTCTCGTGCTGCCCGCGGCGATCCGCCAGCAGTCCGAGATTGCCGAGGCTGTCGCGGCGACAAAGGCCGCTCAGGGCGATTCGCGTGCCCTCAAGGCCGAGCTGGATGACTTCACCGATCTCGTCACCGAACTCCGCAACCGCATCGCCCGTCTCGATAAGGCGATCGCGACGGAAATCCCGGACGAGCACAAGAAGGCCGTCCATCTTCGCGACAACGTGCTGGCCGCCATGCTGGACCTTCGGAACGTCGTCGACGACCTGGAAACCCGCATCAGCAGCGACCTCTGGCCGCTTCCATCCTACCGCGAAATGCTCTCTATCCGCTGATGGACCGGCGCCAGAAGGCCACTTCAAAATTGCTCCCAAAGATGAGAGGGCCTCCCGCAGGGCAGGCCCTTTTTCTTTTCTACACTTCAGCGTCTGAGTCCGGGCCCTGTAGCTCAACGGTTAGAGCAGGCGACTCATAATCGCTTGGTTCTCGGTTCGAATCCGAGCGGGGCCATTCGGCGTTCTACTTCCCGAGCTCCACCACGCCCTTCAACTCGCGCAAGACGGCGGGCGAATCGGCAATGGTCGGTGAAACCGTCATCCCGCCGGGCGGCCCCGCCCCCGCGAACTCGTACTCCAGTCGAACACGACCGCCCTCTCGCTTCGCGGTGAAACTCAGCGTTCCGAACTCGGTTGGCCAGTTCCTGATCGCAACGCCTTCTCCAGCGAGCCACTCGGGTCGGATCCCCGCGCCGATCATGAGCGACTTTGTCCTCTCGTCCTCGTACACGAACAGCGAGCGCACCGAGTTCAGGAAATCGCTCGCCACCCAGGTGTGCGGCATGTCGCCAATGAACTTCGGCGTCTCCGGCTTGCGCCACACGATCTCGCCCCACTGGTTCCACGCCGCCGGCCGCCGGTCGGCCATGTAGAAGTCCATGAGTTTCCAGGCCTTCTGCGGCCATCCCAGCCGGATCATCGAGCCGACGATCCGCCATTCGTAAGGCGTGTACTCGTTGTACTTCACGCTCCCATCGATTCGGCCCATCGCAAATCCGTAGAACCTGTCAAAAGTCCGCTCGAGCTGTACGTGGTCGAGCCACGCGCCCGCCCCGCACGGCCAGAGCGCCACCGTTGTGCTGGTCGCATCGAAGTCCCCCAGCTCCACGCAGCCCGGGATGTAGTCGATCTTGTGATGTGCGGTTGCCCGCCGGATCGACCCGATGACCGCGGAGCGAAACTCGTCGGCCATTTTCTGAAATTCCGCCTCGTCCTCGGTCCTTCCAAGCACGCGAGCGATGTCCGCGGCATCCTGCAAACCCTTCTCCACGAAGAAGTCGTCCCAGTAGCTGTGCATGGGCTTGGCGCTGTAGCCCTCGTGGCTGATCGATTCGGGCACGAGACCGTACTCGGCGCGTTTGAGGCCATCCGCATTCGCGTACTCGCCCGTCATCCGCTGCTTGCGGAGCGAATCGATGTAGTCGACCGCCATCACCACGTGCTGGTAGTTCTTTGCGAGCGTTTCTTTGTCGTGCGTGAAAAGGTAGTACTTGTGGAGCAGGTACAGCAGCTGCCCGTGGCTGTCGTTTTCGGGAACCGGGTCGGGCCCCCGCCTGTCCACCACGCAGGGCACTTTGCCCGACGGATACTGGTAGGGCGCGTACCAGTCGATGAACTCTCGCACGCGATCCGCGTGCCCCGTGGCAAGCAGCGCGCTGCTGGTCAGACATCCGTCGCGAATCCATGAACGCTCGTAGGTGCGCGAACCCGGCTGGATCGCGGGGCCGTCGCGGTTGATGAGGATGTGGGCCTGCGCGGTGCGAAAGGTGTTCTCGAGATCGCGGGCCGCGGGCAATCGCAGGGTGACGCGATTGAGTTCCTCGCGCCACCACTTCTTCATTGCTTCTTCCCGGTCCCTCAAGCTCGAAAGCGAGAGATCGATCGGCGTATTCCCAAGTGATCCCAGCGGACCGGCGCGCTCGAACGCGCCGTGGAACGGGCTCACCGCCGCCCATTCTCTGGATTCACCGGGCGCAAGGTCGTACCGGCAAACCGCGGCCGCGGACAGGGCACGCCGGTTCTCCTGCGGACTTTCTCCCTTGATTGGTTCATCTCCCCGGATCACCCTTATGGCCGCATCTCCATAGTCGGAGATACTCGACGCGATCCGTTCTATTCCCCCGATGATCTGCACGGTTTTCACGGTGTCGGGGCGTGCCCGGCGGATAATGAGGATCGGGTCGCGCGTCGCATCGACACCGATCGCATCGATCGGCGCGAAACCGCCACTCGTTTTGAGATCCTGCCACGGCGGATTCACCTGCAGCGGTCGAACCGCGAGTAGCAAGCGGCCCTTGGCGCGCTGTTCCCCGGTGTTTGTCACGGTGTATCGAACGGCGAGGGAACTCTCGCCGGAATCGCCGAATGCGAATGCATCGATCCGCAGACGCAGGCCCGTGTAATCCCGCGTCACAGAGGGCAGGGGCAAGTAGCCGTCCGCGAGTTCCTGCGTCAGCTTCGCGTTGGCCCACGTGAGAGGGTCGCCCGATTCCGGCACGATGATCGGCTCGATGCTGAACTGCTCTTTATCGACCTCGACCGCGCCGTCGGCGCCGAGCAGACCTTCGTTCTTGTCGTCGGCCACGCCCACCACAGTCCAGTACTGCTGTTCCCCAATCAGGTAGCGCGGCAACAAACCCCGAGGCGTCTCGGAGGCGATCCGCGCAAAGGTTCCGTTCATCGTCGCGCCGAAATCCAGGGGTGCGAATTCGAGCGACTTCAGCGTGGTCACCGCAGAGCCGCCGACGGTACGAATACGAACGAACGAAGCTTCCAGATCGCGCAGCGGCAGGAGGAAACGGCCCGAATTGCCCACCAGCGCGCTTCCAACGGACTCGTAGCTCGCGCCGTCGAGCGACGACTCAACCCGCACCTCGTACGCCTGCGTTCCCGGCTCGAAGTTTCCGAGAACGCCCCCGAATTCACGCGTGCGACCCAGATCAAATGTCACGACGCCCTCTTCCCTCCCGGGTTTCCACGTCACCGGCGCACCTCCCCGCTCGAACAGGCGCTCCAGACCTTCTCGCTGGATCGTGCCGTTCGCCTGCACCACCGAGATCGACTCCGATCGCACCTCCGGCTTGGGAAGCGATTGCAGGGAGAGATCGGAAAACTCAACGAAACCGGCGCCGCCGCTGCTCGCCGCAATCGCAAACTCGATCGCCCCGAGCGTTTCGTGCGGCTTCCCCGCGGCCGGTCCCCATGCAAATGAAAAATGCCGGCGTTTGAATCGCTCCCACGTCCAGCGTTCCGGCGGCACGTAGTCTCGCTGATTGACCCACCACACGTTGTCGCCAGAGGAATCGAGCAGTTTGGTCTCGAAGTTGTTTGCAGGTCCGCCGCCCCGGATCTGTACGTTGAGGACGTAGTTCTCCGGAAGAGGCACGCCAACGCGCCGCCGCACGACCACGAAGCCGCTCCCCGCGCGAAAGTCGAAGCGAAGACGCAGAGCGGACTTGCCTCCATCAGCTTGCGCCACAATCTCGGCAACTACGCCGTCGCTCGCCTGCAGCGTCCACTTGGAGACATCCGCGAAATCATCCCGAAACAGATCATCCCCCCGGGCGTGCGCGCCAAGCAGCAAAAGGAAAGAAGCGGCAAGACGGGCAAACGTGGACATACCCATGGCAATCTCCGGAGCGTTCCCGATTCCGCTGGTCCGCAAACCGATCCGCGCAGCGGCCTCTGGGAACGATACCCGCTTTTGCAAGTGTGAAATCGCTTACATTATCGCGAATCGGCGTGCCGCCGTCAATTCCTTCGCGTATGTTCGAAGTGGAATCGCACACCTTTCGGGCCGGGCCGTAGAGAGAGCGTCATGAAGCGGGTATCCAAGATCGGTTGTCTGTTGGTGTGCGGCGGCACAAGCGCCTTGGCCGCACCTGTCGCCACTTCCTGGACAACCTCATTTCCCGTCGGCTCGTCGGTGAGCGCGGTCGCTTCAAGTCCGCTCGGCGGATATTCCGCCGCGGCAAGCCCGACGAGCGACTCGATCGAGATCCGGGATACCCGCGGCACGCTCCTGCGAACACTTACCCGCAGCCGAATGACGACGCTCGTTCCCTGGATGGCGCTCGATTCCAGTACGGACGGTCCGGTCGCGATGACCTTTTCCGACTCGGGCCGACTGCTGTTCATCGGGCTGCACACCTCCAGCGCCTCGCCGGATGCCAATCCCGCGGATGCGATCCTCCGGTACGACACGCAATCGGATCAGCTCACGCTCTTCGCGCGCGTCGACCTTTCGCCTCCGGATGCGACGTTTACGCACATGGGAATGGCGCATTACAAGGGCCGGCTCTACGTCGGGCGGAGCAGCGAACTCCGCTGCTACTCGGCCGGCCGCGCCGCCATCACGGGTTCGCTCCTCTTCACGACCGCTCTCGCTCCCGGCCAGACGCCAACCGGCATCGCGATCGATCGAAGCACCAACGCCATCATCGGCTCGTGGGGAGGCCAGATCTGGCGCTCGATCATCGCGTCCAACTCGCTCTCTTTTACGTCTCTTGGCACGGTCGGAAACATCCGTGATCTTGCTTTCAGCGATCATTACGGCGGCTCTTCCAACGCGGGCTTGTACATGCTCTCGTCCACCGGCACGGGCGCCGTCACCTGGTTCGCCCCGCTCGCACAGGCACGCGCAACGCAGGCCTTTGCACCCACGGTCTACTCGGGCCCGAATTCCGCACAATCCTCCATCGCGGCCACCGCCGATGGCGCGCTCCTGCTCGCGAGCGGCAACACTGTGCAGCGCTGCACTGATTCCTCGGACACTCGGCTTGCCTTCGAAGACTGGCTCCAGGACGAGGTCGCGCAGGTCGTCTCCTTCGGCAAAGGGCTGATTTCTCCCGATGGCGAGCCCGCCGGGTGGGTGATCGACGGAGACGTGATTCCCGCCTGGAATAGATTCCACCCCGCAACTCCGGACGCCGCCGCGTGGACCGTTCTTCTGTGCCTCATGAGCGACGAACTCTCCGGCACATCGGCCAATCTTCCCGCCGTGCGAAATGTCCTCACGCGCTACGCCGGCCTGGCACCCGACGGCATCAAACCGGACCGCTCCGCCGATGGCATCTATCAGCACTGGATCGATCCTTCCACCGGGCTCGTCAAGTGGACCGACGGCTACGCGACCATGAGCACAATGAAGATCGTGCACGCCGCGGCAAAGGCGACACTCTTCTATCCCGGTGATCCACAGATCCGCGCCGCGGCCAAGGCCATCATCGGCGGCGTCAAGAACTGGGATTCCTATCTGATCCCTTCGGGGGGCGTCTTCTTCCTGCTGGGCAAACAGACCGGAGGACCACTCACAAGCGCGCAGTCATTCTGCTACAACGAAGGTCTGATCTTCGTCAATGAGGCGAAGTACTACGGCGGCGCGACTTCCGCCGCCGCGTACACCAACTGGCTCAATCGACCGCTGTGGGCCAAAACCGCATTCATCGCCGGATTCGATATCACCACCGATTTCGTCGGCAGCTTCCAGTCCGCATTCACGAACCTCTACTCGCTCCTTCTTGTCGACGGCTATCGGCAGAACCCCGACTGGCGCACCCAGATCCGCAACGTGCGGCTCTCGAATTACGCATGGACCGACGACAACGGACCGCGCTGGAACACCGTTTTCTCGGCCGGCACAACGCCCGGCGGCTACAACGCCGATTCTCTCGGTTCGCACACCGACGACATCGCAACGTTTACCTCGCTCGAGGCGTTCGCCGCGGGCGACGGGAGCGGCACGCCGAACGTCCCGGCGGCCGTCGCGGCGTACCACGCCTACCGCCTCGGAGCACGCCAGACCTTCAAGACCGGCGCAAGCATCCTCTACCGGCGCTCGAACACGCAGCAATCGTGGCTTCCCGACTCCGCCGGCATGCCCGACGTCGCCCTCGGCGCGCTGGGACTGGCCGAACTCATCAAGCCCGGCGTTGTGCAGAAAGTGCTCGCCGGTCCGCTCCTCAATCTCTCGTCTTGCGCGGCCGATTTCAACAACGACGGTCTCGTGGACGACTCCGACTTCTCGATCTTCGTGCAGAGCTACAACGACCTGCTCACTCCCGGCGCATACCGAAATGCCGACCTCAACGGCGACAGCCAGTGCGATGATTCAGATTTCGTGATTTTCGTCGCGGCTTACAACGACCTGCTCTGCAACTGAAATCGCGGCGGCGCGACGATACAGTCCGCCCTATGTCATTTCCCGCCAACTTCACGTGGGGCGCCGCGAGCAGCGCTTATCAGATCGAGGGTGCCTGGAATACGGACGGCCGCGGCCCGTCCATCTGGGATACCTACTGCCACGCCGTTCCCACCGAGGGCGGACCCGGCTTTAACCCTGTACGCCAGAACGTCTACCAGGGCCACACAGGCGACACCGCCTGTGATCACTACAACCGGTACAAGGAAGACGTCGCCATCATGAAGTCGATCGGCCTCAAGGCCTATCGCTTCTCGATCGCTTGGACACGCATCTTCCCCGAGGGCGCAGGCGCTCTCAACACCAAAGGACTCGACTTCTACGACCGCCTTGTGAACGAACTGCTCGCATCCGGCATCACGCCCTTCGCCACGCTTTTTCACTGGGATTACCCCGAAGCTCTCTTCCGCAAGGGCGGCTGGCTCAACCGTGAATCCGTGAAGTGGTTCGCCGATTACACGCAGGCCGTCGCCGATCGCCTCGGCGACCGCGTCACAAACTGGATGACCCTCAACGAGCCGCAGGTCTTTCTCCAGTTCGGGCACGCCGACGCCCACAACGCTCCCGGACTCCGCCTCCCCACACGCGAGCTGCTCGTCGCCTGCCACCACGCCCTGATGAGCCACGGCACCGGCGTGCAGGTGCTCCGCGCCCGATGCAAAGGCCCGCAGTCCATCGGATTCGCGCCCGTCTGCGTCACGCGATACCCGGCGACAGACTCGACCCACGATCAGCAGGCCGCCATCGAAGCCATGGGCTCAATCACCGAGCGCAACCTGTGGAACAACACTTGGTACGCCGATGCAATCGTCCGCGGCCACTACCCCCAGGACGGCCTCCAGATCTTCGGCGCCGACGCGCCAAAGCCCCTGCCCGGCGACATGGAACTGATCTCACAGAAGATCGACTTCATCGGCGTCAACATCTACGAAGGCACGCCCGTCCGCCGCGGCGAGAACGGCAAGCCGGCCGTCGTTGAACGCCACCCCACACACCCCACCACCGCCTTCCGCTGGCCCGTCGAGCCAAAGAGCCTGCATTGGGGCCCGCGCTACACCGCCGAACGCTACAAGCTCCCGGTCTACATCACCGAGAACGGCATGAGCGGCATCGACTGGGTCAGCATGGACGGTAAGGTCCACGATCCCCAGCGCATCGACTTCACCCGGCGCTATCTGCTCGAGCTCCGCGAAGCCATCCGCGCCGGCTCCGACATCCGCGGCTACTTCCACTGGTCGATCCTCGACAACTTCGAATGGTCGCAGGGATACAAGGAGCGGTTCGGCCTCGTGCACGTCGATTACGCAACCCAGAAGCGCACGCCCAAGGACTCGGCCGCCTGGTATCAGAAAGTCATCGCCAGCAACGGGAAGCACCTCGATACCGACCCATTCGTTTGAGGCTTGGCAGCCCCCCTCAAACCCATTTTTTCAGAGCAAGGGCATTTCGCGGGCCTTTCCATCAGGCTCGGCGCCGATTCTCCGCGAATTAATTGGCATTCTGAAGTTATCGGGGCACTCTTGAAAAGCGTCCCGGCTCGGCCGGCAGTTCCCATTCCGATTTCCAGCTCTGGGGCTGGGGTCAGAGGGCACGTGAGGAGCTTTTCATGTTGCGTACCGCTGCTTCGCTCGGTCTTTTCGCCGCCGCCCTCACCGCAGGGCTTGCGGTTGCGGATGACTCGACCTGGTCCTATCGCGCCCTTCAACTCCAGTACTACAACACCGAGAGCAATCAGTGGCTCCCTTCCGACGTTCCGGTGAACTACAACACATCCGCTCTGCCCAACGGCATCAAGCTCTTCGGCACCGGCAACGATCGCTCCACCAGCAATCCCACACTTTTCAGCATGACCGGAGGCCAGTACCAACCCGGCGGCGAAGGCGAATTCCGCGGCATGCGCCTCATCGCGGTCGTCGACGGTGTTCTCAACCGCCCCTGGAACAACGCCTACGACAAGCTCAACACCGCCTTCAAATTCCAGATCATCACCTCGGGCGGCACCTTCGACATGTTCAACGCTCAGACCGATTACGGTCTGCTCGACGCCAGCGACAACCTGCTTCAACTGGTCGGCAGCAGCGGAGCCACCGCCACCTTCGGCCCCGGCACGAATGATGTCAACTTCCAGTACGTCGACGGCTTCGGCGGACCAAACGCCGGCGACGGCACCCACATCGTCGCCGACTTCGTAATCAACTTCACCTGGGATGGCACCGCCAACGACAGCCTCGTCTTTAACGTCGATACCAGCTCCATCGATATCCAGCAGGTCCCCGCCCCCGGTGCCCTCTCCGTGCTTGGCCTCGGCGCGCTCTGCGCTCGCCGCAGACGCCATTGACTCACCGGCGTCGAATTGTCATATTCTGCGGCACTGCACAGCGCAGAGCCTCAATTTGGCTCGGCCGACGAGGCCGGCGCCGGGTTCGCCGTGGCCTCAAGCAGTTTGTCCAACCGGGTGAGCAGTTGACGCTGGCCGTTCGAGAGGCTCTCTTCCGTGCGGTCCTGCAGCAGGAGCGCACGGGCCTCCGCAGCCTGCGCTCGGCCGTCCCGTCCTCGAACGCGGGAGGATGTTTCGAGGGCGCCGGCCAGGTCGATCCGGATCATCGAATCGGTTGGATCCTTCTGGAGGCGGTCCCGCAGCGTCGCGACGACTCGGTCCGCCAGGGCAATCGCTTCGTCACTCATCCCCGAACGCAAGAGGGCCTCTGCCTCCGCACCGTCGGCAAAGGCGAGATGACGCATCATCGAATAATCCTCCGGGTGTAGAACATATTCGGGCCGGAGGACATCCTGCACGCGCCGAAAAATACGCATCGCAGCGTCCGGGTCGTGATCATGAAGCCACTGCGCGTGATGGCTGTACGCAATCCCCAGCGAGCCAACGCACCGGTGGCTGTCGGGATGCTTGATCGCCAGCCCCCGGGCGATCTCTTCCGCACGCTCGAACGCCGGCGCCGGGTCCTCGCCTCGCTGCGCGCCGAACTGCGCCCGCCGTGCCCCCTCGCGGATCCAGACATAGGAGAGAAGTCCGGTTGCGCCCTCGTCCGAAGGGTCTTCCTCCACAAGGGCTTCAAGCAGCTGGGTAGCCCGCGCGAGCAGCCGGGCCGACTCATCGTCGCCGCACATGGCCGAAGCGTTGGAGAGAGCGATCGCCGTACCGAACCGATATTCTCGATTCCGCGGCGCCGTCGCTAAGACTCTTTCTCGCAATTCGCACGCTCGCATGCACAGCCGCCGCGCGCCGTCGGTGTCGCCCGAATTCGGGCTGCCGAAGGCGCCGACCGGCGCCGCGAGTTTCATGCACGCGGTCGAAAGATCCCACAACAGGGCCGGGTCATCGGAATCAATCGCGAGCAGCTTCTCGAGCCGGCGCAGCGCCTCTCCGGCAAGGTACTTGCGGGCCGTGGTTACCCCGTCCATGTCCCAGAGCTTGTCATACAGATCTGTGATCAGCTCGGTCGACGAGCGCCGCAAATCCGACAGCCGTTCCCTGGCAAGGGCTTCCGCCCGGACCGCCTTGCGATACTGGATGGCCCCGACCATCACGCCGGCGCAAAGAGCGATCACCCCCAGCCCGATCGCGGCCGATGTGACGCGATTCCGCCGGATGAGCTTGGCGAGGGAGTAGCGCAGGCTCGCGGGCCGGATAGCGAGCGGCTGCTGCGTTCGGAATCGTTCAATGTCGGTACGAAGCGCCGACGCCGACTGATACCGGAACGCCGGTTCACGCGCCATCGCGGCGCGGACGATCAGATCCAGGTCGCCGCGGAAAGAAGGCTCACGTGCGGACAGGCGGGGCGGCTCATCCTCAGTGATCGATCGGAGAAGCCCGACCAGGGACATCGCACGAGGATCACGCGGCAACTCACCCGCGAGCAGCTCAAATAAGACAACCCCCAGCGCAAAGACGTCCGATCGGGTATCCACCGCTTTGGAATGACCCGAAGCCTGCTCCGGACTCATGTAGGCCAGCGTGCCGGGGACGATGGCGTCCGGGGCGGTAATACGCGTTTGAAGGGACGCTACGCCGCCCGATCCAGACTCGAGGACCTCTCCCGCGATCCCGAAATCAACGACGCGAACCCGAGAGGACGCGTCCACCAGAATGTTCGTCGGCTTGAGATCGCGATGAAGAACCCCGCGCTGATGCGCGTGCTCGACCGCGTCGCACACCTGCTGGAACAAGCCAAGTTTCGCGTCGACCCGGGCACCCCGGGCGGCCTCGGTGAGCGGGACGCCATCGACAAACTCCATGACCACATAGGCTCGCTTCCCCGCGCCAGGTATTTCCGCGAAGGCAAGCTCGATGACTCCGGCGATGTTCGGATGATCGAGCCGGGCGAGCATGGCCGCCTCGTTCTCGAGTCGACGCGCGGCGCGTGCGGAGTAACTCCACGAGCCAACAACCTTGATCGCGACCCGTCGCGAAGGCGACTTCTGTGTGGCTTCGTACACCTCGCCCATCCCGCCCCGCCCGATGAGCCGAACGATCTCATACTGCCCGAGCACGGAGCCGGGCGTGAGCAGCGCAGGCTCCGTGCCCTCCTCCGGTACCGTCGCGACCCTCCAGGCCGGCGTTTCAAGCGCCGTATCGCTCTCCACGCGCAGCAGGGCCGCAACTTCTGCACGAAGGTCCGTGTCTCCCCCGCAAACCGCATCGATGTATTCAAACCGCTTCGCGACTTCAACGTCGAGGGCGGCACTGTGGACTTCCTTCAGCCTGGCCCACCGGCTCGCATCCATCACCCACCGCGCACCTTCCTCGAGATCCACGCCTTCGCCAGCGTCCACTCACGCTCGGCACGATGTTCCGAGATATTCAGCGTCCGCGCCACCTCGATCGTGGACAACCCCGCGAAAATCCGCAGCCGCGCCAACTCCGCCAGCGGCCCGTCCTGCTCCGCCAGTTCTTCAATCGCCGACGCCACCAGCGATACATCCAGTGAACCCGATCGGTCCACCCGCGGCACGCCATCGCCCCCAGGAACCCCGTCGAGCGGCTCCTCGTTCGACGCCGCGGCCAGTCCTTCCGGCGGCATATCCACCGTGTAGCGGTGATGCGCCGACTTGGCCGTGTTGATCAAGAGCTGCTGCATCGCCCGCGCCGCCGAACCATAAAAATGCGCCCGGCTCTCAAAGGCGACCGGCCCCCTCCCAAACAATTTCAAAAACGCCTCGTGCACCAGTTCAGTCGGCCGCCAGCCCAAGTTGCTCTCCGCCGCCCGCTGACGCGCGATCTGCTTCAGCACTTCATACACCGCCGGCACCATGGCATCGTGCGAAGCCAATTCTCCCGCCCCGATGCGGTTGACCAGACGCGTAACGCTGCCCTCAGGAGAAGGAGCCGTGCGGACGTGATCGGGCGGATGGTTCGCGTTCTGTTCCAATCCCCGGGAGTTTACCTCATAGGGGCGACAATTGGTTCGGAGCTTCCACGAGAAAACATCCCGGAGGAGAGTTACAGACCAAACGCTTCGCTGAACGCACCCAATTCCGCTCTGTACGGCCGCAATAGACAACAATCTGCCTGTTCGCGTGCGGGCGATTGGACGTGTCGTTGTATGAAAACCGGGTGGGTCTCATGTTTCGGCCCCGAAGCGGAGACGCGGAAGGGGCTTTTGCTGCTTCGGAATGTGGGCAACGCCGGTTTCATCCATTTCGCGAACGCCTAACACGACCTCATCTCCTCCTGAACCGCCGTTCTGAGCAGGAATAGCCGCGTTCGCCCCTGCACGACCGGCACAGGCAAATCGACGGCTTTGCCTCGCACAAAGCCACAGAAATCCCTGCGGGAAGCCTGGCGCAACTTTGTATGGAGGACAGGCGGGAATCAAGGTAATCCCCCGCGGCGATCGTGCCGCGGGGCTTTCTTCTTGACGCTTCCGGCTTTTCCGGAGAAGGAGATGTCGATGCGCTGCGTTTCTGCTGTGAAAAGCTGTGCCGCCTACCTGGTTCTCCCAAGCACGCGATGGATCCTGCTGACCGCGACACTGATCGCCTTCTCCCGAATTTCCCTCGCGACCACTTATACATGGACCGGCTCCGCCGGTGACGGTAACTGGGCCACGCCGGGCAACTGGTCTCCCTCCGGCGGCCCGCCCGGCGCGGCAGACTCGGCGATCATCAATTCCGGAACCGTTTCCGCAAATACGCCGGTGTCCGTCGCGAATCTCACAGTCAACGGAGGGACGCTTTCGGGTACAGCTGACGTGACGGTGACTGGCACGATGACGTGGAACGGCGGGACGATGTCCGGGTCGGGGAAGACAACGGTGGCGGCGGGAGCGACGTTCACCGGGCCGAACGTCGCCGCTCAGATGAATCTGCTCCGAACGGTTGAGATCGCCGGCTCCGGCAGCATCACCAACGGCCACTTCGGCATGTCCGGTGGCACGCTCTCGATCCTGGCGGGTGGAACTCTTACGGTGGCGAGCACGAGCAACTTTGGTATCACCTTCGGTCAGAGCACCGGTGTGAACCAGTTATTGAACGCAGGCACCCTCACCAAGAGCGGCAACTTCACCACGACGATCGGCGTTGCCTTCAGCAACACCGGCACCGTAGATGTTCAACAGGGAACACTCAACGTCAGTAGCGGCGGAAGTAACAGGGGCAGCATGATTGCCGAATCCAATGCCACACTTTTGTTCAGCAATGGGTTCACCTACAACCCCGGTAGCACCGTGACCGGTCCCGGCACCGTTGCTTTCAATGGTGGCACCCACTCTTTTTCGGCTGGCACCTTTGGCACCTCCGGCCCGGTGCTGTTCAACGGCGGTGCAATCACCTTCAGCGACCCCATGTCGTTTCCTTCGGTGGCGCTGCCAAGCGGTGCTTCGGTGCAATTCAACGGTGGCCTTACGATTACGCCTCCCGGCTCGCTATCCGTAACGAACGGCACGCTCAATTACGGGAGCAGCAACTTGTCCGTCGCGGCTCTCACGATCGGGGGAAGCGGCACGCTGACCGGCTCGGGCAATGTGACCGTGACGAGCTCGATGAACTGGAACGGCGGCTGGATGCAGGGGTCGGGAAAGACGACGGTGGCGGCGGGAGCGACCTTCACCGGGCCGAATGACGTAGGCCAGATGAGCTTACTCCGAACGCTTGAGATCGCCGGCTCGGGCAGCATCACAAACGGCCACTTCGGAATGTCCGGTGGCACGCTCTCGATCCTGGCGGGTGGAACTCTTACGGTGGCGAGCACGAGCAACTTTGGTATCACCTTCGGTCAGAGCACCGGTGTAAACCAGTTCCTGAACGCCGGAACCCTCACCAAGAGCGGGAACTTTACTACGACGATCGCAGTCCCTTTCACCAACACCGGCACCGTCGATGTTCAGCAGGGAACACTCAACGTCAGTAGCGGCGGAAGTAACAGCGGCAGCATGATCGCCAAGCCTGGTGCCACCCTGCTCTTCAGCAGCAACTTCACGTACAACCCCGGCAGCACGGTGACTGGTGCTGGCACCGTTGCTTTCAATGGCGGCACGCACTCCTTCCCCCCCGGCACCTTCGGCGTCACCGGCCCGGTGCTGTTCAACGGCGGAGCGATCACGTTCAGCGATCCAATGTCGCTTCCTTCGGTAGCACTGCCAAGCGGTGCATCGGTGCAATTCAATGGTGGCCTCATGATTACACCTCCCGGCTCGCTGTCCATTACCAACGGCTTGCTCAATTACGGGAACAGCAACCTGTCTGTCGCGAATCTCACGATCGGGGGAAGCGGGACGCTGACCGGCTCGGGCAACGTGACCGTGACGAGCGCGATGAGCTGGAACGGCGGGACGATGTCGGGGTCCGGAAAGACGACGGTGGCGGCGGGAGCGACGTTCACCGGACCGAACATCGCCGCGCAGATGAATCTGCTCCGAACGCTTGAAATCGCCGGCTCTGGCAGCATCACAAACGGTCACTTCGGAATGGCGGGCGGCACGTTCTCGATCCTAGCGGGCGGAATACTGACGGTAGCAAGCACCGGAAACAGCGGGGTCACATTCGGTCAGAGCACCGGCTCCAATCAGTTTCTGAACGCAGGCACCTTTAGCAAGAGCGGCAACTTCACTACGACACTTGCTGTCAACTTCACCAACACCGGCACCGTCGATGTTCAGCAGGGAACCCTCAGCGTCAGCAGTGGAGTCTCCAATCTCAACACCGGCACGGCCACGCTCTCCGGCGGTACATGGAAAGTCTCCGGCGGCGGAGCCCTCTCCCTCGGCATCGTCCGCATCATCGCACCTTCCACCACCGTTCAGGTCTCCGGCGCGGGAAGCAGTCTCACCAACTGGTCCGCGCTCAACAGCGTCCAAGGCGAGTTACGCATCCTCAGCAACGCCACCTTCCCCTCCACGCCGCAAGGCGGCACGCTCAGCAACACCGGCAAGCTCGTCTTGGGCACTGGCGGCCTGCTCAATCTCACAGGTGCCTTCACGCAAACAGGCGCCTCACTTCTCCGCTTCGAACTCGGCGGCCTTGCTACTTCACAGTTCGGCCGCATCGCCGCGACCACGCAGGCCACGATCGCGGGTGGTGTGACCGCAAAGTTCATCACCCCTTACGTCCCGGTTCTCAACGATGCCTTCTCTGTCGTCACCGCACCTACGGTCACGGGAGCCTTCACGCAGGTCTGCGTCGATCAACTGATCGGTGGCCTTGGAGTCACTCCCTCGCTCACCCCTGGAACCATGGGGTTGATCGCGTCGCCCAGCGGGACATCCCAGCCCGCCATTGTCACTCCCCCGCAGAACACCATCGGATGCCCCGCGGGTGCATCGCTGTCCGTGACCGCCAGCGGCAACGTCCTCTCCTATCAGTGGCAGAAGGAAACATCTCCCGGGAGCGGCCTTTACGCGCCGCTCACCGACGGACCGACCGGCAACGGCTCGACAATCTCGGGCGCTCAACTCGCAACGCTTCAGATCGCCTCCGCACGCTCAGGCGATGACGGACGCTACAACGTCATCGCAACTAACGCCTGCGGCACGATCACAAGCACGCCCGCCTCGCTCTCGACCTGCACCTCCGACTTGAGCTGCGATCAGCAGGTGGACGATGCCGACTTCGTCCTCTTCGCCACCGCCTACGACCTACTCGTCTGCGACGACCCAAACATGCCCGCGGGTTGTCCCTCCGACCTCAACGGCGACAGCCAAGTTGATGATGCGGACTTTGTGATTTTCGCCAGCGCCTACGACGCTTTTCTCTGCTCTTAGCCCGCGAAACCAGGCACCCCTCACACCCTGCTGCTCTCCCGCACAATCAGCTTCGTCGGCAGCTTCTCTTTCGTCGCAGGCTTCTCGCTGTTTCCCACCCGATCCACCAGCAGCCGAACCACCGCAGCGCCGATGTCCGCGAGCGGCACACGCACCGTTGAAAGCGCCGGGCGCACCAGCGTCGATATCCGCGTGTCGTCAAAGCCGACAATCCGCAGGTCCTTGGGAACCACAAGCCCCGCATCCTGCGCCGCCTGCATGATGCCAAGCGCGATCTCGTCGTTGCCCGCCAGCACGGCGCACTGCTTCAGGCCCCCCGCCTTCAGCCGCTCCGTCGCCCATTTGCGGCCCCAGTCGATCGAGTAATCCCCAAACGTCAACTGCTCCTCACGCACGCTCTGGCCGCCCGCCTCCAGCCGTTTCCTGAACTCCGCGGCACGCTCGGCCGTATCAAAGTTCTCACGGGGGCCGCCCACAAAGTAACACCGGCCCGCCTGCGTCCCGGCCAGGAGATGCTCAACAGCCTCCCCAGTCCCCATCGCGTTGTCCACCACAACGCTGTCCACTCCCGGCTCGTTCACGTCCGCATCGAGCACCACGGTCGGCAGCGCCGCGTCCAGCGTCTCCCGCCAGAGTTCCATGTTGGGCTCGGTCATCATCAGCGCCAGCCCGTCGATCAGGCCAAACGCCAGATTCTCCGTCCTTGTCGGGCTCCCATGGTCGTGCGCATCCGAACTGACCAGCAGATGAAAGCCCAGCCGACGTGCCTCACTGTCGGCGCCCCGCAGAAGCTCGGAGTAAAACTCTCCGTGAATATCCGGCAGCACGATCCCCAGCACCTTGCCGCCCCGTCGGCTCAGCCCCTGCGCATACGCGTTGGGCACATAGCCAAGCATCTTGATCGCCTCACGCACCCGCCCCGCCGTCTCCGCGGTCACCAGCCCGGGCTGGTTCAAAACGCGGCTGACCGTCGCGATCGAAACTTTCGCTTCGCGCGCAACGTCCTGGATCGACGCCCCACCTTTACTGAATGCGCTTGCCTTCCCACGTCTAGTCACGATCACATGCTATCGGCTGATCAGCGTTTTCAGGCCGCATCCGCCCCGAATTCCGCCCCCATACCCCCAAAATGAAAGCGCTTTCTTTTTCGGATACCCTTCCTCCCGCACAATGACCCTCTCCAAACGCCACATCCTCCTCGCCTCATGCCTCGCCCTGCCCCACGCGATCGCGGAGCTCCCGCCCGATCCAGCCGCGGCACACGCCATCGTTTCGCCCGCCGATGTGCGCCGACCCCCGTTCACTTTTTCCGCCCAGGACGAACAGTTCCTCGAAGAGATCCAGAAGGGCTGCTTCCGCTTCCTCTGGGAATCCGGCGATCCCGCCAACGGAATGCCCCGCGATCGCTCCAGCGATCCCACCATCAGCGTCGCCGGAGTCGGCTTCCTTCTCTCCGCGTTGCCAATTGCCGCCGAACGCGGCTGGGTGACCAAATCGCAGGCCAGCGAGCGCGCTCTGCTCGTCCTCAGGACCCTCGCCTCACGCCCCGAGATCCGCAAGGCCGGTCTCTTTCAGCATTACCTGGACGGACCCACCGCCGGAATCCACAAAGGCAAGAGCCTCGAGCACACCGTCTCCACCATCGATTCCGCTCTCCTCTTCGCCGGCATGCTGACCGCCAGCTCCTACTTCGGCGGCGAAGTCGCGACGATCGCCGACAAACTCTTCGCCGACGCCGACTGGAAGTTCTTCCAGGGCGGCCCCGAAGCCAAAGCGCACGAACGCGGCTTCATCTCGCTGGGATGGAAACCCGACGACCCCAGCAACACGACCGGCAACGGAAAAATCCTCCCCTACTACTGGGTCGACTCGGGCTGCGAACACCGCCTCACAACGCTCCTTGCCGTCTGTGCGCCGATCGAAGAACACCGCATCGACCCCGCTGTTTACTACAAGCTCCGGCGACAGCTCGGCAGCCACAAATTTACGGGCGACGCCAAAGCTCTCCCGCCCGATCTTCCCGCGGAGACCGGCGATGTCGTCTGGTTCCCCTTCTCCGGCTCGCTCTTCGTCAACACGTTCAGTCATCTCTGGATCGATTACGCCGCACTCGGCGCCGACAACCCGTCGGACTTCGGCGTGACCTTCCGCCCGCCCGTCGACTGGTGGGAGAACAGCCGGCGCATGACAACGCTCCACCGGCTCAAGGCGATCGAAAACCCGCGCAAGCTCCCGACTCTCGGGCCCGACGCCTGGGGCCTCACAGCCTCGGACTATCCAAAGGGCTACCTCGTCGCCGGCGTTTACCCCGCGCTGATCACTCTCCCCGGCTCTCGCGCCGACTTCGATTTTTCAACGTTCCGCGCCAAGGACGAATGGGGCGATGGAACCATCGCGCCCTACGGCGCCGGCTGCGCCATCCTTTTCCAGCCCGACGCCGCGCTGCGGGCTCTCCATTACTACCGCGATCTCAAACGCCCCGACGGTTCCTCTCTCACCTGGCGCGATCCTGCCGCACCTCTTGATTCCGGTGGCGGCTACGGCTTTGTCGACGCATTCAACCTGCGCCCCCAGGCTTCGTGGGCCGCCCCCGATGCGCTCGCGATCGACCAGGGCCCGCTCCTCCTGGCTATTGAAAACGCGCGCACCGGCAACGTATGGAAATGGTTTCATGCGCACGAAGCAGTCCGCGCGGGCATGAAGCGACTCAAGCTCGAGATGCCGGCCGCCGCGCGCTGAGCAGCCCCGGATTCCGCATCATGAATCCCTGAATCTCCTTTCGAGCGGCGATCTTTTGCACGATTCCGATTGATTATCGGACGTATTGATTGCGCATTTCTAACGACTTTGCTGGCAATGCCGGATTTACAGCGCAGCTTTGAAGTACCCCCGTGAGTGCGTTCTTACGGGGGTGAAAACGGTTTCAGTGGTGCGGAACACCATCCCTCGTCGTTGATGGATTCACTCGAAACCGCAGCATTCTCGCGAGAGGAGATTTGGATATGAAGATTCGTGCACTCGTGGCTCTCACCGTCCTTGCAGGCGCTGCCGCGTCGGCCTCTGCCGGCATCTACGGCGCCAACGCCTACAACGTCCAGCTTCGCAACTGGAACGACTACCCCGCTTCCTCCATTACTCCCGACATCGCCCCCAACCAGATCGGCCATGCCCGCATCACGGAAAACATGGGCCCCGTCGGTCTCGACTACCCCCAGAAGTACGCCAACCGTCACTTCGCCTACTTCAGCGAAGACGGCGGCGTCTCCAAGCTCGCCCTCAAGAACAACGAGTCGTTCAAGATCTCGTACAAGATGAAGCTCAACTCGAACATCGACAACGATGGCTCGGGTCAGCTCTGGCCCCAGCAGCCCGAAGGCGGCCTCTTCTTCGGCAACGATCACGGCGGCGGCTGGGTCGATGAAGGCGGCATCTTCGTCGTCGGCAGCGGCACCGTCTTCGTCGGCGGCGCTGGCCAGAACTTCAGCCTCATCGGCGAGCACAACAACGGCACCGACGCCTTCAAGAAGGGCGACGTCCTCTCGATGAGCTACACCTACTACGCCCCCGGCACCCTCGGCGCCGCCGCGGCCTACATCGTCCAGTTCGACAACCTCACCTCGGGCTTCAGCAAGACCGTCGTGAACTCCTTCGACACCAACAGCGCCAACGGCTTCCTCGATGGCTCCTGGGTTGGCTTCCGCTGGCAGCACAACCGCAACCCCCTCCTGGGCTCCGACGGCACCGTCAACGACATCGAGTACTACGACGTCTCGGTCGTCCCCACCACCGGCACCGCTTCGCTCCTGGCCCTCGGCGGCCTCGTCGCGGCCCGTCGTCGTCGCGCCTGATTGGATCCCGCCTTGGGCGGGTAGAACTGTCTCCCATCCGGACCGCGGCCATCTGCCGCGGTCCGGTCTTTTTTGGGACCGCCCAACCCGTCCAAATTGTGGAAAACTCCGCTCTCCCGCAAGGCCCACTTGACAGATGCCCCATTCTGTGTCACGATATGTAAACGCTTTCATCACGCGTGCCCGGCGCTCTCCGGTACGCCCTTCGAAGGTATCTCCACCCCATGTTTCATAGCCGATTCGGCCACTTCGACAACACCCACCCCTCCGGCTCGTCGTTCGTCATCACCGACCACGACACTCCGATGCCTTGGGTCAATGTGATCTGTAACGGCCGTTTCGGCACCGTGATCAGCCAGAACGGGGGTGGATTCTCCTGGTATGACGACGCCCAGCACAACGTGCTCACGCGGTGGGAGATGGATCTGGTCCGAGACTGCTACGGGAAGTTCCTCTATCTCGCGGACCGCGATGCCCCGCTGGATGCTCCGGATGTCTGGTCGCTGGCTCCTGCGCCCTGCCGCCGCCCATTTGATGAGTATTCCTGCACCCACGCCCTGGGAAGCACGACTTTCCGCACCCTGCGATCGGGCATCCGGTCGACCTGGACTCTGAGCGTCGACCCCAAAGACCCCGTCGAAGTCTGGTGCGTCGAACTCACCAACACCACCCGCAAGCCCCGCAGCCTCCGGATTGCTTCATACTTTGAATGGACGTGCGGCGTCGCCCCGGACGTCAAACGAGAATTCCACCGCCTCTTCTTCGATGTCGCCTTTGACGAATCCGCCAATCGGCGTGCGATTGTCGCCACCAAGAACATGTGGGACATCCGTCCCAAGACCGAGCGCGAGCACTGGAATGTGGCCTGGCCGTATGTTGCGGCTCACAGCGTCGCCGGCGTGCAGTTCGATCGTCCCCTCGCGATCGCTGACAAGGCCACCTTCCTTGGGAAGTACGGAACGACCGCTTCTCCCAAGGCCATGCTCGCTCGCGACATCGCGGCGCTCCGCCAGGCCGGGTTCGGACGCTTCGGCGACGCCTCCGCCTCCCTGGGCGGCGACTTCACCATCGCCCCGGGCGCCACAGTTCGGCTGCATTTCGTGCTGACGATCGCCGACGACACCCGCACCTGCCTTTCCCAGATCGATAAATACAGCGACGAATCGGTCGCTTGGGACACCGCGAATCGCGCCGGGGAATTCTGGAACAAGCTTCTCTCGGCGACGTCCATCCGCTCCGGTCGCACCGACTTTGACCTCCTCAACAACCACTGGCTCCCCTACCAGGCGCTCAGCGGGCGTATGTGGGGTCGGACCGGCTATTACCAGCAGTCGGGCGCCCGCGGTTTCCGCGATCAGCTCCAGGACAGCCAGGTCTGGCTCCCGCTCGACCCGGCGGGCACGCTCCGCCAGATCATGCTCCACGCCGAGCGCCAGTTCGTCGATGGCTCTGTCTATCACTGGTGGCACGCCCTCGCGGACTTTGGCAACCACACCGCCTGCAGCGACGATTACCTCTGGCTCCCCTTCCTCGTGGGCAACTACATCCGCGAGACGGGCGACTATTCGATCCTGAAGAAGACCGCCCCGTTCGTGGACAGCAAAAAGAAAGCCCCGATCCTCGAGCACTGCAAGCTCGCCATCCAGCGGGCCTTCAAACGCACCAGCAAGCGCGGCATTCCGTTCATCGGCTCCTGCGACTGGAACGACGGCCTCTCGGCGATGGGGATCGACGAGAAGGGCGAATCGGTCTGGGTCGGCATGTTCCTCTGCGACGTGCTCTCCAACTTCGCCACCATCCTCGATCGCGCCGGCGACAAAAAGACGGCCGCACGCTATCGCTCGAAGCAGGCGGCGTACATCAAGGCCATCAACAAGCACGCGTGGGACGGCAAGTGGTATAAGTACGGCACCAAGGACAGCGGAGAGTGGATCGGAAGTTCCAGGAGCCCCGAGGGCAAGATCCATCTGAACGCCCAGACATGGTCGATCCTCACCGGCATCGCCCCGGAAGATCGCGCCGCCGCGGCATGGGACAGCGTCAAGAAGCACCTTCTGAGCCCCTACGGCCCCCTGCTGCTTTCCCCCGCCTACACGATCCCCGATCCGACGATCGGTTACATAACCCGCTACAGCCCCGGAAGCCGCGAGAACGGGGGCGTCTACATGCACGCCGCCACCTGGGCGCTCGCCACGGCCTGCAAGCGCCGCGACATTGAGAGCGTCGCCCGCATCTGGAAGAGCATCTCGCCCCCCACGCGCGGCCAGGAGGCCGACAGCTACTTCGCCGAGCCGTATGTCACGCCCGGCAACGTCGACGGCCCGCTTTCGGACAAGCCCGGGCGCGCGGGCTGGACGTGGTACACCGGCTCTGCCGCATGGCTCAATCGTGTCAGCCTCGAGTGGATCCTTGGCATCCGTCCCACCTGGACCGGCAAGGGCGAGGCGGGTCTTTTGATTGATCCGGTCGTTCCGGCTGAATTTGGTGAAGTGGAAGCAACACGCACCTGGCGCGGCCGCAAGATCCGCATCCGATTCGACAGCCGCTCCTTCATCGCTTCGCAGCCCGCTCAGGTCACCATTGCGGGCTCGGGATCGCCAATTCCCGGAGGAATACTGACCGAATCCCTTCTGAAGAATTTGAGCCCGGGAGACGTTTTGGACGTACAGATAACGTGGGGAGCCCCTCGGGCGGCCGATTCCGGTCCGTCCGAAGCAAAGCCGGCCCGTTCAACCGCTGCCGTTGCGCGGCAAGCCAGATAGATTCGTGCCCCGGCCCGGTCGGGCCGCAGGAGAACCGCCCATGCAGGAAGCAAACCCGACTTTCGCCGCTCACGAACGGTCGACGTGTCGAATCGGATTCACACTGATCGAATTGCTCGTGGTGATTGCCATCATCGCGATGCTGATCGGCATCCTGCTGCCTGGCCTGGGGCAGGCACGGAAGACTGCGTGGAACATGGTCTGCTCTGGAAATCAGCGGCAGATCGGAGCTGCGATCCAGATGTATCTGGATGCGCAAAAGAACCCCGTGTGGTTCGACATGTTCTACGACCCACGTGCGAAGACTTCCGCCTGGCCGCCGGGTCTGCCGTCTTTTCAGTTTAACGTGCCGATCGCTCTGCAGGAATATGTCAACAACCAAGGCTCGGCTCCGTTTACATGCCCGGCAGCAAGAGGTTTTTCCAGCGTTCGCAATAACGAAAATCTTGGATACCTCATCCTCGCGGGCCGCTACTACGTGGCCGGCGAAGATCTTGATCCGGTTTCTGCAAAGACCAAGGGCATCAAGTACTACTCCGAGTACTACTTCAACGATTCCCGCACGACGCCTATGACACCTTCCACACCCGTGGACCGCAGCGATCCGGCTCACCCTCGCTACACCAACATCCTCGGCGGAATGTCGGGCAGGCCGATGAATCAGATCCGTTTCCCGCAATTCGTCGTCTGGATGACCGACGCGATGAACGAATACCCGCGGCACATCAGCGGCCGCGAACCCAAGACAGTTGTGACTAACAAGGGTCTCGCCGGCGAGAAGATCACGCGAGGCACGAACATTTTCCTGTTTGGTGACGGCTCGATCAAAACGATCGATATCTCGCAGTATTCCGACGGCGGATCAAAGGACCCGCTCGGCATCCCCGCGGCTTTTTATAACTGGGGCCACGCGTTCGATCTATTACCCGCGAATCAACGTCCTTAGAGGAACTCACGATGGGATCATTTCGAGAAATGCTGGCCAAGCCCGCCGTCGGATGGAGCGTGGCAGGCATCGCAATTCTTGTGGCGGCGCTTATATTCTGGCGCTCGGTTACAAGCAGGGACTCCTACGACATAAGCCGGCTCTCGCAGACAGTGACCGTACGATTCACAGACACAAACAACGAAATCAAATTGACTCGCGCCGAGTTTGAAAAGCAACTCCGTGCGCTGCCCGGGACCCTGTCAACCTCGTCTGGCATCATCAACCCCAAGACTGGCAAGCCGACAGGAATCCTTGTCGCAACGGCGGACTGGGAAGAAGTTGTGAACCGGATCAACGGCGAACGAACCTGGGCACAGGAAAACTCGCCATTTGGCAGTGCACCACCGAAGCCGGCAGGTACCGACAAGCCGCGATGACTACGAAACGCTCATCACGCCCTCCAGCTTTCACGCTCATTGAGTTACTGATCGTTATAGCGATCATCGCGCTGCTCATAGGCATCCTTCTTCCCGCCCTGAGCAAGGTTCGTCGGTACGCGCGAAACGTGATCTGTCAGAGCAACATGCGCCAGATCGGAATCGCTCTCCAGAGCTACATGGATGCTCAAAAGGTCCCGGCCTGGCTCGACCTTCGCACGTCGCCCGATCCCTCTGTGGTCAACGACAATGCGTACTACCAGATCAACGCCGTCATCGCACTCCAGCCGTTTTTGAATGAGGCCGGAAATGCGCCTTTTACATGCCCCTCCGCCCGCAATTCGGATTCGGATGTTCGTGATCCCAAGATCGCCTTCGGCTACCAGGCCTCGCTTCGCTACTACATCTGGCCGCCCCCCACCGTGGCCAATCTCTACCCGCCCGTGAAGTGGGTCTCCGATTACATGTTCAATGACTCGGGAATCGAAAGACTCAAGGGCAAAGTCGTTGGAGGGGTTGCGGGCCGCCGGTTGACGGAATTGCCGCGCATCGACGCCATGTTCTGGATGACCGACCTCGATGAGCGGCCGCGGCACGATCCTTCCAGATACCGGCCCACGGACCCCCTCGACCCGCTCACGCTCGACGGCAAGAACAATTTTCTGTTCGGCGACCAGAGCATCCGCAACATCCTTCGTCGCGACTACTACGGCAAGGCGGACAAATACGGGTCGGTTGTTTCAGACCGTTCATTTATCAATTGGGGCCACAGGTACTCGCCGCCCTATCCATGAATGGCAACGCACTGCCAACTGCCCAAGTATCCTTTTCAGGACTCGGAATTCATCCCGAATTCGCGTCGGGAACGACCCACGTTCATTCGTCAGTTGAGTCCGATTGCGAACCCGAGGGTGGCTTTCGCCGTCTGGACTCACGGTCTGTTTCCCCGCCATTCCCGCGGGAGTCGTTCGTAGCCCCATAAAGGTTCCGCCTCCCCGTATGCTCGTGCCATGTCCGACGAAGCACCCCCATCTCCTCTCGGTCAGATGACGCGCCGCACGGCGCTTGGGGCGCTCGTTGCCGGAGGCATCGGCTTTGCCGCCTTCGGGCCTCGCGGGGCCAAGGAGTCCGCCGACGGGCGCATCGTTCTGGACTACTGGGAAAAATGGACCGGGCACGAAGCCCGGGCCATGATGAAGCTCGTCGATGCGTTCAACAGCAGCCAGAAGCGCATCCGCGTCCGCTACCTGACCACCGCGGGCATTGACCAGAAGGCGCTCATCAGCATTGCGGCCGGCGATCCGCCCGACCTGGTCGGCCTGTGGAATTACAACGTCCCTCAGTACGCCGAAACCGGCGCGATTCTTCCGCTGGATGAGCTCGATACCAAGGGTGAAGTGCGGGCGGAGCGCTTCGCCCAGGGCTTCCGCCCGGTGCTCATGCACCCCGACCCGCACACCAAGAAAGAACGCCAGTGGGCCGTCATCAACACGGGCGGCGTGCTCGCTCTCTACTACAACAAGCAGCTCTTCCGCGAAGCGGGGCTCGACCCAGAGCGGCCCCCACGCACCATCGAGGAGCTCACCGCCGCCAACACGCGTCTTATCAAGCGCTCAAAGCCGGGCTCCGATGCGCCGCTCGAGCGGGCGGGGTTCATGCAGACCGAGCCGGGATGGTGGAGCTGGATCTGGGGCTATTCGTTCGGCGGCTCTTTGTACGACGCCGGCAACGACCGCTGCCTGGCGGCCTCGCCCCAGAATGTGGCGGGATTCGAGTGGGTGCAGCGCACCAGCGAAGAACTCGGCGTCGAGGCGAATAAGACGTTTAAGGCCGGGTTCGGGAATTACGATTCGCCGCTCAACGCTTTTCTCACGGGGAAGCTGGCGATGGTCGTTCAGGGCCCCTGGCTCGCGAACGTCATCAACGCGCACGGTCCGAAAGACGCCAGCGGGCGGCCGTCGCTCGATTACGGCGTGGTGCCCATGCCCGTGACGGCCGACTTGTACGACGCGAATCACCCGGTGGGCCTGATCGATTGCGACATCATGGTGGTGCCGCGGGGCGTGAAGCACCCCGAAGCCTGCATGGAGTTCATCGCGTTCCTGCAGCGCCAGGAGAACGTGGAGGCGATGGCTCTTGCCCATTACAAGAGCTCTCCCCTGGCCGTGAGCAGCAAGGCGTTCCTCGAAAACCACCCTAACCGCGGCATCCTCACCTTTGACGCCATCGCCAAGAGCGACCGCACCTACCGCGTTCCCCGCACCCGTGCCTGGCCGCAGATCAAGGACGAGCTTGATGCCGGCCTCCAGCGGATGTGGTCGCTCGAGCGCTCCGCCAAAGACGAGCTTGCCATGATCGAGCGCCGGTCGCAGGAGTACCTCGACACGGTTGAAGCGCAGCGCAAGCAGCGTGGCTACGGGCGGGCCTGAAAATGCGGTCTGGGCGGTGACGCTCCCGGATATGCCGGGAATCTCGCGCGCGGGATTCGTATGCTGTCCGCCGCCATGCTCCCGTCTTTCGTCCATCCCGCGTTCCCGCCCGCCGACCGTCGGGGCATACCTCCGGAATCTGTCGCGTGAGTTCCCGCACCGCCCAACTCAAGCGCGATCTGACCGGCTGGATCTGGGTCAGCCCCTGGCTCTTCGGATTTCTGGTCTTTCTCCTGGGGCCGATGCTGGTCAGCCTTTATTACTCCTTCACCGACTACCCGCTGCTGGAGCCCCCGATCTGGACCGGCCTAGCCAACTACCGGCGCATGCTCACGGATGACACGTTCCGCGACGTGCTGTGGCGGACGGCGCGCTTCGCGATTCTCTTCATCCCTCTCGCGACCGCGCTTTCGCTCGCCATCGCGGGGCTGCTCAACGAGCGCGTCAAGGCGGGCGGCTTCTTCCAGGCCGCCGTCTTCATACCCACGCTCGTTCCCATGGCGGGCAGCGCGATGATCTGGCTCTGGATGCTCAATGGTGAGTACGGGCTCATCAACCAGGTCATCAAGGCCGTGCTGGGCTGGGCCGGAGTCACGGGCCCCAACTGGCTGGCCGACAGCCGCCTCGCGATGGCCTCCATCGTCATGATCAGCCTCTGGAGCATCGGGCAGATGGTCGTCGTCTATCTCGCCGCACTCAAAGAAGTGCCCGACGAGATGCTGGAGGCCGCGGCACTCGACGGCATGGGTCCTATCCGTCGCTTCATCAGCATCGTGCTGCCGATGATCTCGCCGGTCATACTTTTTAACGTGATCACGCTGATGATCGGGGCCTTGCAGATCTTCGCGATCCCATACATCATCTCGGCCGCCACCCCCGGGGGCGACCCGCGCTCGATGTACTTTTACACCATGTACATGTACGACAACGGCTTCCGCTACGGCCAGATGGGGTACGCCAGCGCTCAGGCCTGGGTGCAATTGCTCATCACGCTCGGGCTCACCGCCGTCATGTTCCTTGCCAGCCGAAAACTCGTCCACTACCGGAGCTGAACCCTGAACCGCGAAGACTCCAGCACGGTGGTCGGCAGGCGGCGGGGAGGCCTCGCACGCGCGTTCGTTTACACGACGCTCGTGCTCATCGCGTTCATCTATCTCATGCCCCTGGTCTGGATGATCGCGACAAGCCTGAAGACGCAGACCGAAGCATCGCGCGGAACGTTCGCGCTCCTGCCCGATGACCCCTCGCGGATATTCCAGAACGCCCGCGACAACTACACAGCGGTGTGGAACGACCCGGTTGTCCGGTTCCCCGTCTACCTCCGCAACACGCTCATCATCGCGGGCCTCAGCGTCGTGGGCATGACACTGTCGAGCGCGATCGTGGCCTATGGCTTTGCACGCCTGGAATGGCGCGGCAAGAAAGCGCTCTTCGCGCTCGTGCTCGCGACCATGATGATCCCCTTCCCGGTCATCATGGGCCCGATGTTCCTGCTCTTTTCATGGATCGGCTGGATAGGCAGCCTTAAGCCTCTCTGGGTCCCGGCGTTCTTCGCCGGCGCATTCAACGTCTTCATGCTCCGCCAGTTCTTCATGGGAATTCCCAAGGACCTCGACGAGGCGGCCCGGATCGACGGCTGCTCCAACTGGGGGATCTTCTGGCGCATCATCGTCCCGCTCAGCAAGCCGGCGCTCGCGGTGGTTGCGCTCTTCCATTTCGTCTTCGTCTGGAACGACTTCCTCGCGCCGCTGATTTTCCTCCGCAATCAGGACCAGTTCACCCTCGCGCTCGGGCTGCAGCTTTATCAGAGCAAAGCCGGCCAGACCCCCTGGAACTACCTGATGGCGGCCAGCACGCTGGTCATCGCCCCTGTCCTTGTCCTTTTCATCGTGGCGCAGGGTGCCCTGGTCAAGAGCATCGCCACGACCGGGATCAAGGGTTGAGGGCCCCGCGCGGGAGACTTTCCGGGCGGCATCAGCGTCCGAAAAGCTTTGTAATCAGGAAATCACACCCGGTCGCAAGGCGTTCGTACCTTTGCCGCTTGCCGGCGGTGTGAATTGTGGCATCTTTGAGGGCAAACCGGCTTGCATTCAATCCCCGGGTGTGTCACAATGTAAACGGTTTCATTCGGTCTTCTGATCTCGCCGGTGGGTATTCCAAGGAGTGTTTCATGAACATCGGAAGGTGGATTGCGCTCGGAGCATTGACGATCGCGGGTGCTTCGGCTCTCGCCCAGACGCCTCTGCCCATCACGAACGGCTCGTTCGAAAACGACGACCCGATCTTCGGCGGGCTCCTGGGGTACAACGTGCTGCCCGGTTCGGACGTCTCGACCGACTACCACCGCACCGGCGACCGCTGCGTGATGCTCGGACCCGGCGACCTGAACAACTTCATCGGTATCACGACAGACACGGTCAACATCTACGTCACCGGCCGCCCCTATTACGACCCCAGCATCGACTGGTACGGCGGGAACATCCGCGCCACCATGTACTACCTCATCCCGGCCAACGCCGCGGTGGACGGCGGCGGCGGCGGAATCCGACTCGACATCAAGCTCTTCAATCAGAACTACGGCAGCCTGGACGGTCGCTGGGACATCCAGGGCAACACGGCGGGCCAGTGGGTGAAGTACGAGGTCGTCTGGAACAAGGCCGACATCAAGCAGAAGGTCTGGGTCAACGCCACAGAGAACTGCGAAGGCGGCTGCTTCGTCAACAACGGCCCACCCCCCTACGGCGTGCCCCCGTATCCCTCACGCGTCAAGGTCACGCCCGGCCGCTGGAACGGCACGTCGGGCGGCGGCGCCGGCAGCAACATCATCTACATCGACGACCTTTCCGTCGTGCAGGACCCGAGCTGCCCCGCGGACCTCAACGGCGATGACATGGTCGACGACGCGGATTTCTCGCTGTTCGTCGTCCCTTATGACAACCTCGTGGACTTCCGCGCCGACCTCAACGGCGACGGCCTGACCGACGACGCGGACTTCTCGATCTTCGTCGTGGCCTACAACGATCTGCTCTGCCCGCACTAATCCGGCGCTTCAAAGAGGATCGCTTCTGCGGCGATCCCCGGACCAAAGCTCAGCAGCACGCCGGGACCGCCCGGCGTGTTGCGTTTTTGCAGTTCATCAAGGATGAAAAGCACTGTGGGGCTCGACATGTTTCCATGGCGGGCCAGGACGCCTTTCGATGCTTCGAGTTCACTCCCCCGAAGCTCCAGGGCCTCGGCGACCGCGCTCAGAATCTTGGGGCCGCCGGGGTGCACCGCCCAGCGGCGGATGCTCCCGATCTCCAGCTTGTTCGCGCCCAGCCATTCACGCAGCCAGAGGCCGGCGCTTCGGCGGATGGTGGCCGGAAGCTCGATGCCCAGGCTCATCTCAAAGCCGTGATCGCCCACGCTCCAGCCCATCTGATCCTGGGAATCCGGAAGAATGCACGACGCCGTATCGCGGAGCACAAGCCCTCCGCGTCCCGGTTTTCCCCGCGGCTGCCCCACCACAACCGCCGCCGAACCGTCGGCAAAGAGAGCATTGGCGACCGCCTGATCGGGGCGGGGCTTATACCGGAAGTGCACGGAGCAGATCTCGGTGCAGCAGACCAGCACCCGGGCGGCGGGATCGGCCGCTGCGAATGCGCGAGCGACGCGGATCGCATTGATGGCGCCGTGGCAACCCATGAAGCCGACGTTGGTTCTCAAGATGTTGCGTGGCAGGCCCAACGCATCGACGACCTCCACGTCCCACCCCGGAGCCGCAAATCCGGTGCAGCTCGCCGTTACAAGATGCGTGATCGACGAGGGCTCCATGGCGCAATCGAGAAGCGCCAGCCGCGACGATTCAACCGCGAGCGGCATCGCGCGAAGGCGATAGATGGCCATGCGGGCAGCCGTGCCGGGCCCGAGCGGCTGCCGGAGCGATGCGGGGGAAAAACCGCACTCGCCCGACTCCTGCACCGAGAGCGATGCTGTCGTCGCCCGGCGCTCGACGCCGCTGCGCCGGTAGATGAGTTCGATCTGACGCCGGGCGTCTTCTGTTTCCGCGGGGGACAACTTGAGCGCAAGCGCGAGCGCTTCTTCCTGCGACGTATCGGCCCGGGGGGTCGCGGTCCCGAGCCCCAGGATGCATGGAAGGTGGTCGCTCATGCGGCGGACGCCCCCAACCGCGAACTGCCGGCCCAGGGCCCGCCCACCAGCCGCCGGGCGACCGCCCGCGCTCCCGCAAAGTGGCGCAACAGAGCGATCGCCCCGCGCACCGCCCGCGGCGAACGCAAGCCCAGTGAAACCGTGCGGCAGGCCAGCCGCCTCGGCAGCGCCGCTCGCTTCCATTCACTCGCCCACGCTCCTGCTTGATAGCCCCCTTCGCATATCCGCGCGGCAAACTCCCCGACGCGCAGCCCGTGGCGAAGTGCCCATGTCATTCCTTCGCCCGTAAATGGTTCGACATACGCCGCCGCATCTCCAACCACCAAAACGCCGGGCCCCTCGACCCGCCTGATGCGTGTGAGTTTCGGCGTGCCGCGCCACGCGGCCGTCTCCAGCACCCTGCGCTCCTCGGGAAGCAGATGCGGAATCAGAGAGGCCACCGCTCCGCCCGGCCCACCGACCTGCTTTGTGAACGCGGGATCAAGAGCGGCGGCCGCATCAATAGAGCCGTCGGCCAGCCGGACCATTCCCAGGTATCCGCCGGCGCCGCTGTGCATCGATATGCAGTTGTCGGGCGCCGCACCGTTTAGACTTGCCGCGGGCAGCCGCGCCGCCACGCCGAATCGGGAATTACGGGTTACAACGGGCTCCCATCCTTCCTGAGGAAGGAATGAACCCGAAAGACCGTCCGCGCAGATGGCCAACCCGGCCCGCAGCGTTGCCGCCCGACCTTCGCCCGATACCCGCACCAAGCACCCGTCAGAGCCCGATCGCTCGAGGGTCGCGGAAACTCCAAACGCCAGCGTTGCTCCGGACGCCCGGGCGTGCAGCGCCAGTTCCTGATCGAGCGCTTCGCGGGCAATGGCAAAGCCCCCTGAGATCGGTATCGAAGCGGAGCACGAGCCGGCGGAGAGGCGGAATGATGAGAGCGGAATCGAGTGCTTCAGGACTCGATCCATGGCATTCATGCGGTAAAGGGATTCCATCGCCCCGGGGGAGAGGCAGCCGCCGCAGACCTTGAACCGGGGAAACAGAGCCTTCTCGAGGAGCAGAACGCGCAAGCCCCGCGTGGCGCACGAATAGGCGGCTGCCGATCCGGCGGGTCCGGCGCCCACAACGATGACGTCCCATGATTCCGCAAGCGTGGAAATGGAGCTTTGCTCACTCAACCGGATTTGCTCCAAAGCAGCATCATGCGTGAGATGCCGCCGAACTTGATCGTTGACCCGTGAAGTCCGGCGCGGCGGGCAATTTCCATCATTTCGCCGCGGGTGAAGGCGGCCTTCGCGCTCAGGCGGGCATCGGTGTGCACGATGGGGCTACGTGTGAGGATGCGGGATCCGATGGTAATGGCGGCGGTATTGAAGGCGGAACGCTCGAGATCGTTGACGAGAATGAGCGGAGCGGCGCGCGACATGGCAAGGAGCAGGGCCTGGGCCTGATCATCGGTGAGATGGTGAAAAAAGAGGCTGGCGGTGATGGCGTCGTATCCGGGGGGAAGATCGTCACCCAGAACATCGCGCACGAAGAATCTGGAAGGCGCCCCACTTGCGAGGGCACGATCCGTCGCGAAGCGGATCGACTTTTCGTTGAAGTCGCAGCCGTCGAAGGTGAGTCCGTCCCGGTCCTTGGCGGCCCGAGCCGCGGCCCACAGTACAAAGTCTCCCCGCGCGCAGGCGAGATCGAGCACCCGGGCAGGACGTGGCAGCCGGGCGCATAGTTCCCGGTAGATCCTCGGAAAAGCCCCCGAGAACCTGTTCAGCCGGGAAAGACCGTCGAGCGCGTGGCCCAGCCTGACAGGCTCGAGCGCCGGGTCGTCCATCAACTCATTGGCCAGCGCCCGGGGCATCGGCCGGCACTGTACATTGGATCGCGGATGGACGCTGGCTCCCTATCTTCTTTGCCTGATGGAGGTCTCGCATGAACATCTGGATTCCGGCGTTTGAGCGCAGCCCGTCCGACCCGTCCGCGGGAGGAGCGAAGGTGCTCGCGATTTCGGGGAGCACCCGCAAGGGGTCGTACAACAGCAAGCTGCTCAAGATTGCGGCGGAGATGACCCGCCAGGCCGGGGCAGAGGTGACGCTGCTGGATCTCGAGCAGTATCCGCTCCCGATCATGAACGAAGACCTCGAGAAGGAAAAGGGCGTTCCTGAAAATGCGATGAAACTGAAGCAGCTTTTCATCTCGCACAAGGGTCTGCTCATCGCTTCCCCCGAATACAACAGCTCGATCACGGCGCTGCTGAAGAACACCATCGACTGGGTTTCAAGACCCGTGCCCAACGAGGCGCCGCTGGCCGGGTTCCAGGGCAAAGTTGCGACGCTGATCAGCGCGTCGCCCGGTGCTCTGGGCGGACTGCGCGGACTCGTGCATCTGCGATCGATCCTGGGCAACATCGGCGTCATCGTGCTGCCCGAGCAGGTCGCCTTGACAAATGCGCACGAGGCTTTTGCCGACGATGGCACGCTCAAGGATCCCAAAGCGGCGGCACGTCTCAAGAAGGCGATGGATGCGTTCGCGGCGGTGGTCAGGAAAGTGCACGGATAGTCCAAAAAACAACACGCCCCGCGATCGCTCGCGGGGCGTTCCAATGACCCCAAGGGGATTCGAACCCCTGTTTTCAGGATGAGAACCTGACGTCCTGGACCAGGCTAGACGATGGGGCCGGTTGGGAAAAAAGGGCCTCCCAGGACGCGGAGAGGATAGGCGCCTCACGAGCGCATGGGCATCACAACCAGCACCACGATGTCGTAGAGCGCGTGTGCCGCGACGACGATTCCGAAGCCCCGCATAAGGAAGAGAGCGGCGAAATAGCCCCCCGCCGCCGTCAGGAAAAGAAAAGGACGGATGTCCGTACCGGTGCGCAGGCCCGCGATCGAAATGTCGTGATAGAGGGCGAATGCGACGGCGGAAATCAGGCAGGCGACAACGGCCGCCGTCCGCTTGGGAACACGAAAAACATCGGCGAGGAAGATGTGGATCCCGGTGATCATGACCAGCCGGAACAGAAGTTCTTCGTAGAGACCCGCGCCGATCGAGAGCGTGAGCCTGGCCTGCCAGCTCGAATCGCGCAGATCGACAACCGGATTTTCCAGGGCCAGAGCGGCCAACCGGGCCTTTTCATCCTGGGAGTGCATGACCAGGCCGAGCACCAGGAGCGGCAGCACCAGCACGCACGATTCGAGCGCCATCCCCGCGAGCACATCGGAGCGTATTTTCCACGAATCCTTGCTCAGGATGTGCCAGATCAGGAGCACGACCACCAGCGTGATCGCCGGCAGATGAAGCCCCGTCGCGCCGAAGAGGTCGAAGAACCGCACGAGAAGGTCGTTGGCACCCACCGTTCGGATCGCGCCGGAGGTGTTGTGCAGGTAGTACAGCGAACCGAATTCGTAGAGGGCGATCAGAGGAGAGAGAAACACGAGCACGTGCAGCGGCGAGGTCGAGAGCGTCCAGTAGCTCGGGCTGCGCGAGAGTTCGGCGTGCGCTGTACTTGGAATTCGTGGCATCGGCCCGCCGGGCATCTTCCCTCCGTCGCAAGCCTATCGGCGGCGGGCATGAGGTGTGTTTCAAAAACGAACGAGCCACTCGCGAAGAGTGGCCCGGAAAGCTATGGGGATCGGACCCGAGGGCGTGATTACTTCGAGGCGGCCTTGGTCTTGAGCTTCTGCGCCAGGCGGCTCTTGCGACGGGCGGCCTGATTCTTGTGGATCACTCCCTTGGCGGCGGTCCGGTCGATGATCTGGGCGGCCTTGGTCATCGCCGTCTTGGCGTCAGCGGCGGAGCCGTGCAGGATCTTCTCGCTGAATTCCTTGATGGCATCGCGCATCACACGCAGGCGCCAGCGGTTACGGGCGCGGGCGGTTTCATTCTGACGGACGCGTTTCTGAGCTGAGAGCGAATGAGCCATTGGAATCCTTGCGCGAGACTGAAAATTGTTGCCCGGACGCACTCCGGACAGGGTCGGAATCATTCGCCGGTGACCCGCCAGAATCAAGCGTGCCCCGCGCCGACGAACATGCCGCGAGGCAAGGAGGGTGCTATTCTTTCTCCCCGCGGGCGGACAGCCGCCCGATGAGCGGGCGTAGCTCAATTGGATAGAGCACCTGACTACGGATCAGGAGGTTGCAGGTTCGACTCCTGCCGCCCGTGTTCGCTGAGGCGTCGACACTGTCGACGCCTCTTCTTTTTTACCCGCCCGGGCGGCTTGACAATCCACCTCGCCCTGTCAAACATCTGTTTGAATCGGATGTTTGATGGCAAGGCACCGCGCCCATCCCCGCGCCGCGACCCTGCGAACTGCCCCCGGCAAGTCGCCTGTCGCCCGTTCGTCCGAGCCCCAGGCGTGCGTGGACACCCGGGCCCGCCTGATCGAGGCCGCGGGTGAGGAATTCGCCGCTCACGGCTTTGCGGAGGCGACCGTCCGAGGAATCTGCGAGCGTGCGGGCGCCAACATCGCCGCGGTGAATTACTACTTCCGCGATAAAGAAACGCTGTACCTCGAAACACTGCGCCACGCCCATCGCTACTCCCTTGAGCACTATCCGCATGATGGCGGCCTGAAGGACGATGCCCCGCCTGAGGAAAAGCTCCGCGCTTTCATCAGGGCGTTTCTCGCGAAAATGCTCGATCCAAACCGCCCAGGCTGGCACGGGCGCCTGATCTCGCGTGAGATGACCGAACCCACCCCGGCGTTCACACTGCTCATCGAGGAGGGCGTGCGTCCTCAATTCGGTGCGCTTTGCGCCATTGTCCGCAAACTCGCGCCCACCCTGAAGCCCGACCGGGTCGAGGCGAGCGCGGCGAGCGTCATCGGCCAGGCCCTCCACTACCACCACTGCAACTCGCTCATCAAGCGGCTCTACTCCGAGCGCCAGGACGGCTTTCCGTTCGATCTGGACTTTCTCACGGACCACATCACGCAGTTCTCGCTCGCCGCCTTCGAAGGGCTCGAGGGCAGAGCGGCCTCCAGGCGGCCGGGGAGGCACGGTTGATCCGGTATGCGCTCAAAATGCTCATGGGCGACCGCGCACGCTACCTCGGGATTCTGGTCGGCGTCGCATTTGCTTCTTTGCTGATCACCCAGCAGGGCGCGGTTTTCGTCGGCCTGATGGAGCGGACATATTCGTTCGTCTCGGATACTCCCGCGCCGGACCTCTGGGTCGTGGACCCCGACCTCGAGCACCACGCCGACAGCAAACCCATGCTCAAGCAGGAGTTGTACCGAGTGAGAGGGGTCGAAGGGGTCGCCTGGGCGGTTCCGATGTTCAAGTCTTTTACAAAGCTCCGGCTCCCCGACGGCCGCCGGTGCGGGTGCATCGTTATCGGCGTGGATGATGAAACGCTCATCGGAGCCCCTGCCTCGATTTCGGGAGGAAGCGGCGCGGACCTGCGGCTTGCGGACGCCGTGCTGGTGGATGAGGCGGATGTCTCGGGGAAGCTGGGGCTGACGGGGAATTTGGCGGCGGCTCTGGGGGGACGGACCCGGCTTTCTGTGGGTGACGTTCTGGAACTCAACGACCACCGGGCCGTGGTGGCGGGGACGTTCAAGATTCAGCCGAGCTTTTTCTGGGATCCGGTGATCTACACCACCTTCACCCGGGCTGTTTCCTATTCACCCAGCGAGCGGAAGGAGCTCAGTTTCATTCTCGTCAAGGCCGCACCGGGCACCGACCTTGGCGCGCTGGCCGAACGCATTCACGCGGCGACCGGTCTCAAGGCGTACACCGAGCAGGGATTCAAGCGGCTGACCGCCATGTACATCCTGCAGAAAACGGGCATCCTCATCAACTTCGGGATCGCGGTGGCTCTCGGTTTCATTGTCGGAACGGTGGTCGCCGGCCAGACCTTTTACAACTTTACGATGGAGAATCTCAAGTACTTCGGCGCGCTCAAAGCGCTGGGCACATCCAACCGGCAGCTCGTCCGGATGGTTCTTGCCCAGGCCGGAGTTGTGGGAGTGCTCGGTTACGGGCTCGGAGTCGGCGCCGCATCGCTTTTCGGCGCGGTGCTCGGGGGCACGGCGCTCGCTTTCAGTCTGCCATGGCAACTGCTCGGGATCAGCGGCGGTGCAATCATCGTGATCTGCCTCCTGGCGGCGGCACTCAGCATGCGTCGGGTGCTGATGCTCGAGCCGGGGATCGTTTTCCGGGGCTGACGCATCGTCAACGATCCGACGGAACAGCGACAGGACTTTCAGAAAAGGAACGGTTGGCAAGGTGTACTGGCTGGCGCTCAAAATGCTCTTCAACGACAAGGCCAAGTTCTTTGGCATCGTCATGGGCGTCACGCTCGCGTCGCTTGTTATTACCCAGCAGGGATCGATTTTCATCGGAATCCTTTCGCGTACGTTCGGCGTAATCACGGACATGAACTACCCGGAGATCTGGGTGATGGATCCCAAGGTCCAGTTCATCGACGACACCAAGCCGCTGCAGGACACCAAGCTTTTCGAGGTTCGCGGGGTTCCGGGTGTTGCGTCCGCCGTGCCGCTTTACAAGGGGATGATCCGGGCGCGCATGGAGAACGGGCTTTTCCAGAACTGCAACCTGTACGGGCTTGACGACGCCACGCTGATCGGCGGGCCCGGCGAGATGGTGGCGGGAAAACTCGCGGACCTTCGCATGGCAGATTCGGTCATCATCGACCTCGAAGGCGCGACCGACAAGCTCGCACGTCCCAACCCGGTGCCCGGGAAGCCCAAGATCCCGATCCAGATCGGGGACACCCTGGAATTGAACGATCACCGGGCGGTTGTCGTGGGAATCTGCAAGGGCTCGAGGACGTTCCAGTCGCAGCCCAACGTTTTTACCACCTATTCGCGGGCGGTCACGTTTGCTCCGCGCGAGCGCAAACTGCTTTCGTTCATACTCGTGAACGCCGAGCCGGGGATGAACCTTGAGACCCTCTGCAGACGCATCACGGAGAAGACGGGTCTTTCCGCGTACACGGCCGATCAGTTCAAGATGATGACCGTGAACTACTTCCTCAAGTACACCGGAATCCCGATCAATTTCGGCATCGCCGTATCGCTGGGCTTCCTCGTCGGCACGCTTATCACGGGGTTCATGTTTTATTCGTTCACGATCGACAATCTCAAGTTTCTCGGGACGCTGAAGGCGATGGGCACCAGCGACGCGATGCTCATGCGCATGATCCTTCTGCAGGCGCTGGCGGTCGGCCTGCTGGGATTCGGCATCGGCGTCGGGGCGGCGACCCTGTTCGGCGTTTCCATGAAGAACACGCAGCTGGCGTTCTGGCTCACTTGGCAATTGCTTGTCGTCTCGATGTGCGCGGTCGTGATCATCTGCATGCTTGCGGCGATGCTCAGCGTGCGCAAGGTGGTTGCCCTCGAGCCCGCGGTGGTGTTCAAAGGATGAACCAGATGTCAACCGTTCCCGCCCAGAGCCCGCGAACGCACTCCAGCTCCGACCGAGCCACGGCGGTGCACTGCCGCGGCGTCACCAAGAACTACGGCACGGGCAATTCGACCGTCCGGGCGCTGCGGGGGATCGATCTCGATGTCTACGAGGGCGAGCTTCTCATGCTGGTGGGCCCCTCGGGCTGCGGCAAGACAACGCTGATCAGCGTGATCGCGGGCGTTCTCGACCGCGACGAGGGCGAATGCAGCGTTTTCGGCAAGGATTTTTCTGCGCTCAGTTCCTGGGAGCGAACGCGGTTCCGGGGAGAGACGATCGGCTTTGTTTTCCAGTCGTTCAACCTCATACCGACGCTGACAATCGCAGAGAACGTTTCGGTGCCGCTGCTTCTGAACGGGGTCGACCGCAAGGCGGCGCTTCAGCGTGCAAAGGAGATGCTGAGCGTTGTCGGGCTGGGCGACCGCGTGAACGACACACCGAACCGGCTCTCGGGCGGTCAGCAGCAGCGTGTGGCGATCAGCCGGGCGCTCGTGCACAACCCACGGCTTGTGGTGTGCGACGAACCGACAAGCGCACTGGACCACGAAACCGGGCACAAGGTCATGGAGCTCCTGCGGGGCGTGGCCATGTCGGGGAACCGGGCGCTGGTGGTGGTCACGCACGACAACCGGATTTTTGATTTCGCCGATCGCATCGCCCACATGGACGACGGGCAGGTCGACAAGATCGTCGGCTCCGCGAAAGAACTCTACGGACCGAACATGAGCGCACAGCAAGCCTAACTCTGGAGCAGGTTAATGATCCGCACTTTCCTCATTCCACTGATCGCGATCGCGGGCATGATCCTGGCGGTCGTCGTGGTCGTGAAGAGCAGCCAGCCCAAGCCGCCCTCGGCCCCTGTGGCCGCTCCGGCGGTTTCTCCGTTTGCGTCGCGCGTCGCGGGGTCCGGAATCATCGAGTCGAGCTCCCAGAACATCGCGATCGGAACGCCGGTGGCGGGCACTGTCGAAAAAGTCGCTGTTGTCGTCGGCGACCGGGTCAAGGCCGGGGACGTGCTCTTCACGCTCGATTCCCGGGATCAGCGATCGCTTCTTGCGGTGCGTGAGGCGGAGTTCAGCACGGCTCAGGAAAACCTGAAGAAGCTTGAGGCCATGCCGCGCAAAGAGGAGATCGGCCCCGCGGAAGCCCGTGTCGAAGCCGCCAAGGCCAATCTCGAGGACCTTAAGAACCAGCTTGCGATCATGGAGCGCGTCAACGATCCCCGTGCGCGGTCCGAAGAAGAAATGTCCCGACGCCGGTTCGCGGTTCTTGCGGCGCAGGGCCGCCTGGACGAAGCCAACGCGCAGCTGGCGCTGCTGCTCGCCGGCGCCTGGAAGCCGGATCTGGAGGTTGCCAAGGCCCAGGTCCGGTCCGCGGAAGCAAACGTGCAGCAGGTGAAAACCGAGATCGAACGCCGGATCATCCGCGCCCCCATCAACGGACGGGTTCTGCAGGTGAATATCCGCCCCGGAGAGTTCGCCCCGGCGGGGGCCATGGCGACGCCTCTCATGATGATGGGCGCGGTGGAAAAGCTGAATGTGCGGGTCGATGTCGACGAGAATGACGCCTGGCGCGTCCGGGCGGGTGCACGCGCGGAAGGCTCTCTGCGCGGCAACCGGGATATCAAGACCCCGCTTACGTTTGTCCGCTTCGAGCCCTATGTCGTACCTAAAAAATCTCTCACCGGCGACTCGAGCGAACGGGTTGATACACGCGTGCTGCAGGTGCTTTTCAGCTTTGATCCCGGCTCGCTGCCGGTCTTTGTCGGTCAGCAGATGGATGTGTATATCGATGCCGCCGGAGACTTCTCGGGAGAGAAACCTCCGGCCGCTCTGAGTACTCCAAGCGACTCAGCAAAGAACATTCCCCCGTCGGTTTCCTCTTCCCCGGAGAGCAAGAAGTGATCCAGCGCAGCGCCAAACCCCGCGAGATGGTCCGATTGATTGCCGCCACTGGACTGGCGGTCGCGCTGTCGGGCTGCAAAGTCGGCCCGAACTACGAGGGCCCTCCCGTGACGGAGACTCCCCCGGACTTCGCCGCCGTGCCGTCTCAGCCGGTCGCCGATGTGAAATCCATGCCCAGCGCGGCCGACGCCGAACTGGCGAGTTGGTGGAAGCGGTTTGAGGACCCGACACTCGACAGCCTCGTCGCCCGGGCTCTTACCGGCAACCTGGACCTGAAACTCGCGCAGGCCCGCGTGAAAGAGGCGAGGGCGGCGCGTGGCATCATCGTGGCCGACTGGTTCCCTGCCGTGAGCGCCGGCGCCGCATATTCGCGCAGCCGCAGCAGCAACAACATCGGCTTTGTAGGGCCCAACCCTCCGGGCGGCATCGATCTGTACTCCGCCGGCTTCGATGCGTCCTGGGAGCTTGATTTCTGGGGCAAGACCGCCCGCGGCGTGGAAGCCGCCGATGCGACGATTCAGCAGACGGTCGAGAACCGGCGGGACGTCATGGTCTCGCTCCTGGCCGAGGTCGCTTCCAACTACATCGTGCTTCGCGGGCAGCAGGAACGCCTGGACGTGACCGAGCACGCCGTCAAAGCGCAGGAAGATTCCCTCAGGCTCACCGAGAGCCGATTCCGCGCGGGGCTGGTCGGCGAGCTGGACGTGGCGCAGGCCAAGGCGCAGCTCGAAAACCGCATCGCGCAGATCTTCCCCATCAACACGGAAATCGAGCGGGCGATCAACCGGATCGGGGTGCTTCTGGGCAAGCCGCCCCGGGCATTCGCCAGTGAACTCGGCCCGCGCGGAAGACTGCCCGCGGCACCGTCTGTTGTCAACGTCGGCATGCCGTCGGAACTGCTGAAGCGCCGGCCGGATATCCGGGCCGCCGAACGTTCGCTCGCTTCGCAGACCGCCCGCATCGGCGTCGCGACGGCCGACCTCTATCCCAGTTTTTCCATCGGCGCCGCGTTCGGGCTTCAGTCCAACCAGTTCGGGAGCTGGTGGAACATGAGCAGCCGGTACTGGAACATCGTGCCCGGCTTCAACTGGCCTGTCCTGGACTGGGGCAAAATCAAGAGCAATATCCAGGTGCAGGACGCGCGCACGGAGCAGGCGATGATCATCTACGAGCAGACGGTCCTTCGCTCGTTTGAGGATGTCGAATCGTCGCTTCTGCAGATGGTGAGCGAACAGCAGCGTTTGGGTTCTCTCAACCGCGCGGTCACCGCCAGCTCGCGCGCGGTTTCGCTTGCGGAGGATCTCTATCAGACCGGCAACGTCGATTTCCGAACGGTGCTGGATAACCAGATCGTTCTCTACAACGCTCAGGACCAGGCCGTGACCAGTCACGCCCTCACGCTGACGAGCATGGTGAGCCTCTACAAAGCGCTCGGCGGCGGATGGGAGACCCTGGAGCAGGACTCGTGGACGCCGACTCTGACGCCGAGCAGCACCATCTCTGCGGCGGTCGAGGGCTTTGGCAAGCCGCAGCCGCCCTCGCCGGGAGAAGAGCCGGGCGGCAAGGCGATCGCGCCCGCCGATGCCCCCCCCAACACCACACCCGCCGCCGATCTGCAGCACAACCGTGCCGATTCGACCGCTGCAAGGCCCTCCGCTGAGCCTCCCGCTCAGGCACCCGCGGCACCCGGGCCTTCGAATCCCCCTTCTACCGCACCGGCGCAGGTGGCCCCACCCGCCCCGTCAGCCACTCCCGCGGAGAAAATGCCGCCGGGCCCAAGACCTTAACAATCAGGGCTTTAGAGGCGGTATGACGGGAGGCATTTGCCGATAGGGTGCGGCTCACCCTATAGTTAATGGCTTGGTGCGGATCGGCGCCGAGCGCGGGCGGTTTATGTAATCGCCCCAGCGGAACACAAAGACGGCAAAGGCAAGAAGCCGGAGCCGAACACTGAAGCGCCCTAGGGCAGGTCCACGTGACGCCCGGCTGCGTAGCCGGAGTCTCGACCGATCCGTACCTCGCCGGTGTCGCTGCAAGAAGAAGAGGTGGCCCATGGCCAACACGCTCGTCCAGGATCTGATTGAAGCCGGCATTCACTTCGGCCAGCGCGCCAGCGGATGGAACCCCAAGATGGGGGCGTACATCTACGGCAAGCGCAACGGCATCCACATCATCGACATCAAGGAAACCGTCAAGGGTCTCCTGCTCGCGAAGAAGTTCATCGCGAAGACTGTTGCCTCGGGCAAGGACGTGGTCTTTGTCGGCACCAAGCGTCAGGCCAAGAGCGTTCTCGAACAGCGCGTCGGCGACGCCAAGATGCACTACGTGACGGAGCGCTGGCTCGGCGGCACGCTGACCAACTTCCGCACCATCCGCCTCCGCCTCAAGCGCCTTGAAGAACTCGAGGCCATCCAGAACTCCGACAACTTCGCCAGCTACTCCAAGAAGATGGAGAGCCAGCTCAAGCGTGAACTCGCCAAGATCAAGCGCAACTTGGACGGCATCCGCAAGATGGACAAGCTCCCGGGCGCCATCGTCGCGATCGACGTGAAGCACGAGGTCACCGCGCTGAAGGAAGCCCGCAAGCTGGGAATCCCCACCATCGCCCTGATTGATACCGACGGCGACCCCGAACTCGTCGACATTCCGATCCCGGGCAACGACGACTCGATGAAGTCCATCGACGTGGTCGTCCGCGAGCTCTGCCTGGCCGTCGTCGATGGCAAGCAGGCACGAACCATGACCGGCGGCGATTCGGGCCCCGGCGGCGAAGATGGCGGTTCGGGCCCCGGCCGCGGCGATCAGCCCCGGCGCAGCCGCCGTCCTCAGACCCGCGCCGGCGAGATGGCTTCCCAGGAAGTCCCCGAAGGTGCGTCCGCTCAGTAAGTCGTCCCGCGGAACCTATCCAACTGGCTTGTGAAAATCGATCCGTCGCCGTAGACCCGGCGCGGCAAGGAAGAGTCCCATGGCAGAGATCAACAGCAAAGACGTGATGTCCCTCCGTAACAAGACGGGACTGCCCATGATGGCCTGCAAAGCGGCGCTCGCCGAAGCCGGCGGCGACCCCGAGAAGGCCGAAGAAATCCTGCGCAAGCAGCTCAAGGGCAAGATGGAAGGCCGCACCGACCGCGCCGCCGGCGAAGGCCGCGTCGGCATCTTCGTGAATGAAGACCACACGGCCGCATCCATCGTCGAAGTCCGCGCCGAGTCCGACTTCACCGCAAAGAACGAGCAGTTCGTGGCCATGGTGAACAAGGTCGCCAAGCTCGTCGCCCAGAGCAATGCCGGCGCCGCCGCCGAGACCCCGGCCATCAAGTCCGCGATCGACGAGGTCCGCATCGCCACCGGCGAGAACTGCTCCTACGCCCGCGGCCACAAGCTGCTCGGCGAAGCAGGCAAGACCGCCTTCGGCGCTTACGTGCATCACGACGGCAAGACCGCCGCGCTCGTGCAGGGCGAAGGCAGCATCAGCAACGAAACGCTGCGGCAGATCTGCATGCACGTCGTCGCCGCCGTCCCGCGTCCGCAGGGCGTCAGCGCTCAGGACGTGCCGGCTGCGGTCGTCGAGAAGGAACGCAAGTTCCGCATCGAGCAGGCGATCGAATCGGGCAAGCCCAAGGAAATCGCGGAGAAGATGGTCGAGGGCGGCATGCGCAAGTTCTTCGAAGAGATCGCGCTCCTCGAGCAGCCCTTCGTGATGGATCCGACCAAGAAGGTCAAGGACCTGGTCGGCCCCAAGGCCCGCATCGTCGCGTTCTTCCGGTGGCAGGTCGGCGAGGCAAACTGACCGACGGACACGTCCAAGGCACGCCCGCCCCATCCAAAGTCCGTTTCGTTCCCGCCGGCTCGCGGCACGACTTGAGATCGAGTCTCGATCGGGGCTTTTTCTCCAATCGCGTCTCGCCGCCGCGCGAACAAAGACGCTGCTCCAAGGTGGCGGCAGGTATTCCTTTTTGTCTCGATCGAACGCTTCAGGCTACGGGCGCCACGAACAACAGTCGCTTTCTGTTCGCCGACGTTTCGTTTGCATCGCGGTGTCGCACTTCGCCCTGCGCGGAGTTCTGCTAGGCTGCCGCCATGGTGCTTCTTGCCCGCTCGGCCGCCCTGTCTGATGGTTTCGCCGCCGACAGAGCCAAGCCTCACGGAGCATTTTCTCTGGAAATGTCGCCACACTCACGAAGGAGAATCGCTTGATGCCCCCGGCCCCTTCCCCATCACGTTCGCCCGGCTCGCCCACGCAAAGGATCGCGTTCGCGCTGCTTGCGATGCTCGCCGTCCTCGTCACTCCGGCTTCCGTGCTGGCCCAGGGCAGGCAACCAAACATCGTTGTGATCTGGGGTGACGACATCGGGCAGTTCAACATCAGCGCGTTCAACATGGGGATGATGGGATACCGGACTCCCAACATCGACCGCATCGCCAGGGAGGGTGCGCTGTTCACCGATTGGTACGGCCAACAGTCATGCACCGCGGGCCGAGCCGCGTTTATCACCGGCCAGTCGCCGATCCGCACGGGACTCACAAAGGTCGGCCTGCCGGGCGCGCCCGAAGGCATGAAAAAAGAAGATCCCACGATCGCGACGGTGCTCCGGGCCAGGGGTTACACCACCGGACAGTTCGGCAAGAACCATCTGGGTGATCGCGACGAAATGCTGCCCACCGAGCACGGCTTCGACGAGTTCTTCGGGAATCTCTACCACCTAAATGCCGAGGAAGAACCCGAAAACCCCGATTACCCCAAGGACCCCGAGTTCAAAAAGCGCTTCGGCCCTCGCGGCGTCATCCACTCTTTCGCCGGCGGCACGATCACCGACACCGGCCCGCTCACGCGAAAGCGCATGGAAACCATCGACGACGAAGTTACCGCCAAGGCCCTGGATTTCATGGAACGCGCGGCAAAGGCCAAGAAGCCGTTCTTCCTCTGGTGGAACTCGACGCGCATGCACGTCTTCACCCACCTCAAGCCCGACTCGGACGGAAAGTCCGGTCTTGGTGTCTACGCGGACGGCATGGTCGAGCACGACGGTCAGGTCGGCCAGGTGCTCGACAAGCTCAAGGCCCTGGGTCTCGACGACAACACCATCGTGATGTACTCGACCGACAACGGCGCCGAGACGTTCACCTGGCCCGACGGCGGTTCGACCATGTTCCGCGGCGAGAAGAACACCAACTGGGAGGGTGGCTACCGCGTGCCCTGCATGATCCGCTGGCCGGGGACAATCAAGCCCGGCACGATCGTGAACGACATCGCGGCTCACGAAGACATGCTCGTGACATTCGCCGCGGCCGCCGGCGACGCGACCGTCAAGCAGGATCTGCTCAAGGGCCGCACGATGGGGGATCGGGCGTACAAGGTGCACCTGGACGGTTACGACCTGGGCCCCGCCCTGCGCGGCGAGAGCCCCTGGCCCCGCAAGGAATTCATCTATTGGACAGATGACGGCAGCGTCGCGGCACTCCGCTTCGGAAATTGGAAGATCACGTTCCTGATGCAGGAAGCAAAGGGCCTGAAGGTCTGGCAGCAGCCGTTCGTCGAGCTCCGAGCCCCCTTGCTCACAAACCTTCGCATGGATCCCTTCGAACGCGCAGAAGAAGAGAACGCGATGGGCTATCAGCGCTGGTACATGGATCACATGTTCCTGATCGCACCCGCGGGCGCGTACGTCGGCCAGTGGCTGCAGAGCTTCCGTGAGTTTCCGCCCCGCCAGAAGCCCGGCAGCTTCAACCTCGATCGCGTGATGGAAGCCGTGTCCAAGCCCCAGGGGCAATAGGTCACGGGCAGCTCGCAGAAAGAGTTTCACCCGCGCGGCCGAATCACATCGACCGCGCGGATTTTTCCGACCCAAGCAACACGCCAGCGGCCGCAACCTCGCGCTGCCGTTCCGGAAAACCCGCCCAAAGGCAGCCAACGCAAAGGAGCATCCCCATCATGAATGACTCGCCCCGTACCGTCGACCGCCGCGAAGCGTTATCCGCGATCGGGCTTGCCGCCGCCGCCATCCCCGCCCTCGCGGTTGCACAGCAGCCCGCCCCGCAACCGGCCAAGGGCCCGCCGATCGCCGTCATCCCCGGCAATACCGCTCCCGCGGAACTCAAGGTATTCGACGAGGCGAGCGGCCAGTTCGTCCTTCCGGCCCTCCCCTACGCCTTCGACTCGCTCGAGCCCCACATCGACGCCAAGACGATGGAGATCCACCACGACAAGCACCACGCCGCGTACGTGGCCGGGCTTAATAAAGCCCTGGGAGAGCTCGCCCGCATTCGCGCCGCCGCCGGAGACTCCTCGCTGGTTAAATACTGGGCCAACCAGGTCTCCTTCCACGGGGCCGGCCACATCAACCACAGCCTTTTCTGGCAAATGATGGCCCCTCCCGGAAAGGGTGGCGGCGGCCCTCCCCGCGGAGCACTCGCCGACGCCATCAACAAGGCCTTCGGCTCCTATGAGCAGTTCATGGCCCAGTTCAAGACCACCGCAACGAGCGTCGAAGGCGGCGGCTGGGGATGGCTCGTCGTCGAGCCTTGGTCCCGGCAGCTCCTGCTCATCCAAGGCGAAAAGCAGCAGGACCTCATGGTCACCGGCTGCCTCCCCGTGCTCGGAATTGATGTCTGGGAGCATGCCTACTACCTGAAATACCAGAACAAACGGGCGGACTACGTCAATGCCTTCCCCAACTTGATCAACTGGGAGTTCTGCGGCAAGCTCTACGATCGCGCCGTGGCCCGATAACCCGGAGAAATGCCCCAGCAGTCCGTCCGGACACTTGGAACTCGATATTCGCACCTTCCGGCCCCGCTCAAAGCGGGGCTTTCTTTTTTTCAAAACCACCTAACTCTTTGCTTCCAAGACGTTTAAGTCGTTGAAATCAACAAAATCAAAATATTCCTCCCACATTGGTGGCATGGTTCAGAACTGGTGGCATGTTTGAGTTGTCTTGTCTCTCTCCTCCTATTGACTCGGCTGCGGGCGGAAACACGTAGCCGGGTTTACTGAGGGAAACGGGGAAACCCGGCCAGCCCTCAAAAGTTCTTGTCTCTCTCCTCCTATGACTCACCCGCGGGCGGAATTCGCTGGTGAGTTTTTTCTTTTTTGCCCCGTGATCGGGCGGGGCGATAGTTCCCGGCTCATGCCGGACGTCCCCACCTTTCTCAAACCGCTCGACTGGGCCGTTCTCGGCCTCTATCTGGTCGTGCTGGCGGTGGCGGGGTTTTTCTTCTCCCGCAAAGAGCAGAAGGACACCGGGGACTACTTCCTGGGCGGCCGGCGGATGCCCGTCTGGGCCGTCGCGCTCTCGATCATCGCGAGTTCCCTCTCCGTCGCCACGTTTATCGGGGTTCCGCAGATCGCCTACGAGGGCAACCTCACCTATCTGACGACCAACCTGGGCGGCCTGATCGCCATTGTGATCGTCGCGGTCTGGTTCATCCCCGCGTTCTATCGCGCCAACGTGACGAGCATCTACGAACTGCTCGGCCAGCGCCTTGGAGAGGGCGCCAAGAAAGCCGCGAGCGCCACATTCATGATCGGCCGCGTCTTCGCGAGCGGCGCCCGCATCTACATCGCCGCCATCCCCCTCTCCATGCTGCTTTTCGGCGACTCCGGCGCGCAGCAGACCGAGTGGCAGATCATCGTCGCGTGTGCGGCGCTCGTTTTCATATCCGTTTCCTACACGCTCGCGGGAGGAATCTCGAGCGTGATCTGGACCGAGGTGGTGCAGACCATCGTGCTGCTGGTCGCGGTGGGAGGAGCGATCTGGCTTCTGCTCCACAAGATCCCGCTGAGCGGATCTGAAATCATCCACGTTCTTCAATCGCCCTCAAGCCGCACGGGCAGCAAACTCACGCTGCTCGACACGCGCACCGATCCATCGCTCGCGTTTACGCTCTGGACTTCGCTGCTGGCGTTCCCGCTCATGGGGCTCGCCTCCTACGGCGCGGACCACGATCTCGCGCAGCGGATGCTGACCTGCCGCACCGCGATCAAGGGCGGGCAGTCGGCGATCCTTGCGATCGCGCTCGCTGTTCCCATCGTCGCGCTCTTTCTGCTGATCGGGCTGCTGCTGTATGTGTTCTACGGAGAAGCCGCCAGGCTCGGGCCGGCGGCGCCGTCGTACGTGCCTTCCGACTCCCGCAAGGTCTTCCTGACTTTCATTCTCCGCGAGATGCCCGCGGGCATGTCCGGTCTCATGATGGCCGGGCTGCTCTCGGTCGGGATCTCGAGCCTGAACTCCGCGCTCAACGCGATGGCCGCAACGGCGATCAAAGACTTTTACATGCCCCTCCGGCCCGCGCGATCTCCCCACCACTACGTCACGGCCGGGCGCGTCGGGGTGGCGATCTGGGGGCTTGTGCTCGGCGCGTTCGCCGTCGTCTGCATCTACTGGCAGCGGGCGAGCGGACAGACGCTCATCGATCTGGCGCTCAGCGTCATGACATTTGCATACGCCGGGCTGCTCGCGGTTTTCCTGACCGCGCTCTTCACCCGTCGCGGCAACTCCTCCTCCGCGATCGCCGCCATCGTCGCCGGCTTCTTCGTGCTCGTGGCCCTTCAGCCCGTGGTCTGGACCCGATACGCTTCGGCGATCGGCCTCGCGAACGTCAAGCTCGCGTGGCCGTGGCACCTCGTGATCGGCACGACGATCGCCTTTGTGGTTTGTATCGCGGGCAAGCGGCCGCCGGAGAAGAGCATTGACTGAACAGCCGGCCAAGCACCTCGAGACCGAACGCCCCCTGCTCTTTCCCAAGCCTCGCCTCATCGAGCGAGTCGGCGGCTTTGCCCGGATCCAGCGTCCGTTACGGGTGAACGCCGGACCGCTGCGCAACGTGATCGAACCCGTACTCCGCGCCGCGGGCTTTAACGACATTCATTTCGATGGCCCCGAGTCGGATGTCCGCGTTTCACTCGACCGAAACCGCGGCACGAGCAAGCCCGCGCAGGGCTACCGCATCGAAATCCGGGAAAGCCGGAAGCCGAGCGTCACGATCATCGCGGGCGAAGTTCAGGGTGTTCGCCACGCCGCCGCCACGCTCGCACAGTTGCTGCGCCAGTACGGAGCGTCGCTGCCCGCGCTCGACATCGCTGATGAACCCGCGATCGCGACCCGCGGCGTCATGCTTGACATCTCGCGCGATCGCGTCCCGACGATGGAGCACCTGCGCGAGATCGTCGATGCGCTCGCGCTACTTAAGTGCAACCACCTGCAGCTCTACACCGAACATACGTTCGCCTACGCGGGCCACGAAGATGTCTGGCAAAACGCCTCGCCCATGACGGGCGCGGAATACGAAACACTCGACGGCTGGTGCCGCGAACTCGGCATCACGCTGGCGGCGAACCAGAACTGCTTCGGGCATCTCGCCAGATGGCTCTCGCTCCCCCGCTACTTACCCCTCGCGGAAGTTGACAGCCTCGACACAACGTGGAAATTCATGGAGTGGGACCGGCCGGGACCGTTCAGCCTCTGCCCGCTCGACACCCGTTCGCATGAATTGGTGCGAGACCTGCTCGACCAGTTGCTCCCCCACTTCTCGAGCAAGCTCGTCAACATCAACTGCGACGAGACCTTCGATGTGGGCCAGGGCCGCAGCGCCGCCGAAGTCGCGGAACGCGGGCGCGCGCCGGTCTACTTCGACTTTGTCCACAAGGTTGTGAGCGAAGTGCGCCGGCACGGATTTAAGCCGATGTTCTGGGCGGACATCGCGCTCTCACATCCCGACAAGATCGGGATGATGCCCTCCGACCTTCTCTCCCTCGCGTGGGGGTACGAACCCGACAGCGACTTCGACAAGTGGGGCCACACCCTCAAGCACAGCGGACGCGAGTTCTGGGTCTGCCCCGGCACCAGCGCCTGGCGCAGCATCATCGGGCGCTCCGTCGAGCGCCGCGGCAACATCGACGCAGCGATCGCCGCCGCCAAGCGGCACGGCGCCACCGGCCTGCTCATCACCGACTGGGGCGACCTCGGCCATCGCCAGCAGTGGCCAGTCTCGCTGCACGGCATCGCCGATGCGCTCAGCGCCGCCTGGACCGGCGAACCCGGCGGCGGCGACCCCCGCGCCGAATCACTGCAGGTCTTCGGCGATTGCGCGCTCCAGACCGCCTCCTGGCTCGAAGATGTCGGCGAAATCGACAAAATCCAGAAGCAGATCAGCGGCCGCCCCGATGCCGCCGGAAAACCGACGCGACTCAAGAACGCCTCCGCGGTTCTTCAGGATTCCACGCTCGGCTGGAACGATCCGTGGAAGCCGGGTAGCGCCGGACTCTGGACGGAGAGCGCCCAGGCCGCGGCATGGCTGCACGGCCGGGTTCCGTCCGACTTGCCCGGACATATCGGCGACGAGCTTCGCTTCACGGCTCGCTGCGCGGAGATCTTGTGTCAGCGCGGCAGCGCCCGACGCGGCGGCCGGCCTGCGGCAAGCCTGCACCGTTCCCTGGAAGAGATCCGCGAAGAACATCAGCGTTTGTGGAACCTGCGCTCGCGTCCCGGCGGGCTTGAGAGCAGCACGGCGCATTATGACCGACTGATCCAGGAAACCGCAGCCGGAGCCCCCGATGGCTCCGGCTGATCAGGTTCGTCTCGTCGCCGGCTGTATGACAGGCACCAGTCTGGATGCTCTCGACTGCGCACTGGTGCGCATCGTGGGCCGCGGTCTGGCTCTCCGAGCGACCTTGGTCCGAACTGTTTCCCGGGATCTGGGCGAACTGCGGCTTCCTCTCCGCCATTTCTGCGATCAGCAGCCGATGACGGCGAGCCAGATCGCCTCGCTGGCTCGCGAGTTTGCGCTGTTGCACGCCCGCACGGTCCAGGAGCTGACGCGTGAAGAACGCCCCGATCTTGTTTGTGTTCATGGACAGACCGTCTTTCATGCTCCGCCCGTGTCATGGCAGCTGATGAACCCGTGGCCGATCGTGGAGGCGCTGGGGACGCCCGTCGTGTTCGATCTGCGGGGAGCCGATCTTGCCGCCGGCGGACAGGGAGCGCCTATCACGCCGCTTGCCGACGCGATCCTCTTCGCCGGACATGCGGAGCTTCGCCCGGCTTTCGGTGTGATCAACCTCGGCGGGTTTGCCAACGTCACGGGTGTCAGGTTCGAACCCGAGAAGAACACGGGCGTGCCATCCGTCCGCGGATTTGACATCTGCGCCTGCAACCAGTTGCTCAACGCGATTGCCCGGGCCAAGCTCAACGCCGAATACGACAGGGACGGGCGGATCGCACAAGGCGGGCGCATCAGCCCCGAGGCCGCATCCGAACTCGGCCGGGCTTTGTCTGCCGCTCGCGAAAGCCGCAGAAGCCTGGGAACCGGGGACGAGTCGATGGACTGGCTCCGAACAACCGCGTCATCGCTGAACGGCCCGGATTTGGCCGCTACCGCCTGCGATGCCATTGGTCGCACGATTGCAGAAGCCTGCCGCGGCTTCGGCCATCTGGTCCTTGCCGGCGGCGGTGTGCACAATAAGGCCCTCTTCGCGTCCATCGCACGCCACGCAAACGCTCTGGGCTCCCTGAGCGTTCGGGCATCGGACGACTTTGGTGTCCCTGCCGCGTTCCGTGAAGCGATGGAGTTTGCGGTCCTGGGGGCTCTTTGCCAGGATCGCGTTCCGATCACCCTGCCAGAAGTGACCGGCGTTCGCCCGCCCGCGCCGCTCTCGGGGTGCTGGGCATATCCAACCCCAACTCCACCGCCGCCATAACGTAGCGCCATGACGTTGCCGCCCGACCGGTCGCATGTGCTTACCGAGCAGCGCAACCCGCGCACGATGGACCTGCACGCGCTCTCGGTGGCCCAGTGCGTGCAGATCATCCAGCAGGAGGACCGCGCCGTGCTCGCGGCGCTCGAGGAAGCGGCACCGGCCCTCGACGAGTTCATCAGCGCCGCGGAGCGGGGCTTTGTCGCGGGCGGCCGCATGGTCTATCTCGGCGCCGGCACATCCGGACGGCTGGGCGTGCTCGACGCGTCGGAAGCGCCCCCGACATTCCAGGTGGAGCCGGGCCGCATCGTCGGCATCATCGCCGGCGGCGACTCTGCCCTGCGAAAGAGCAGCGAAGGAAAAGAAGACGACCCGCACGGCGCGAACGAAGACCTGGCGGCATTGAACTTGACATCGATCGACACCGTGATCGGGATCGCGGCCGGCGGCACGACACCCTACGTGCTCGGCGCTCTGCGGTACGCCTCCTCAATGCCCAGCAAGCCGCTGACGGCCCTGCTCACCTGCTCGCCGTGTCGGAAGCCCGACGGCGCGGACAAGCTGATCGTGCTCCCGACCGGTCCGGAAGTTCTGACGGGCTCGACCCGCATGAAAGCCGGCACGGCCACCAAGATGGCGCTCAACACCATCTCGACCGTGCTGATGATCCGTTCCGGGCGTGTCTTTGAAAATCTGATGGTCGACCTGCGAGCGACCAACGACAAGCTCCGCGATCGGGCCGCACGCATCGTTTCCACACTGACCGGGCTCTCCCGCCCCGAAGCCCTCGGCCTTCTGGACAAGGCGGACCGGAACGTCAAGGTGGCCGTCGTGATGCACCGCAGGAAGATGGGCAAAGGCGACGCCGAAGCCTTTCTGCATGCTGCCAAGGGCAGGCTCGACGTGGCTCTGGCCAGCAAGATTTGAACACCGGCGCCCGCCGGCATTCGCGGGCCAGACCGCGTCCCTACAACTTCGTGTCCGGGGCATTCCCGGGCCGATACATTGAATGCTGAGCGTTCGGCGACTGGAGAGAAACGTTGGCCCGCATCCCCGTTGAGAGTGCGTCCGCGACCGAAATTGTGGTCGATGGAAAACGACTGGTCGGCTTTGGCGGGTGCAATTACCTTGGTCTGGCGCACCATCGTGAAGTGCTGCAGGCTGTTCATGCCGGGCTCGATCGGTACGGCCTGAGCACGACGGCTTCGCGCGAGACCACCGGCGACTCGGTCTCCCACGATGCCCTCGAGGCGGAGCTTGCCGGCTTCCTGCAGACCCAGCAGGCCCTGGTCACCCCGGAGGGATATTCGGCCAACCTCGCCCTCGGCCAGGCGCTGGCTCGCGACTTCCGCGTTGCCATCACGGACGAAAAATGCCATCGCAGCGTTGCCCACGCGGTCACCGCCGCCGGCATGCGCGTCATCGCGTATCCGCACCTGGACGTTCGCGCGGCCGGAGCTCTCGCTCAGCAGTACGTACGCGAGGGCGTGGTCATCCTCACCGACGGCGTATTCGCCGCCGACGGAGCTGTGGCTCCGGCACGTGCACTGCTTGACGCACTGCCGACGGGACGCTCTTTGCTCGTCATCGATGACTGCCACGGCCTGTGCGTCCTGGGGCGAAGCGGGCGGGGCGTGGCGGATCACTACGGGCTTTCTGGCCCGGGAAAAATGCTCGACACCCGGGTTGTCATCACTTCCAGCCTCGCCAAAGGCTTGGGCTGCTACGGGGGTGTGATCGCCGGAACATCCGACCTCATACAGCACGCTCAGGACGTGGCGAGCGTCTACCGCGGCACGACTCCGGCTCCTCCGGCGATTATCGAGGGGGCCCGTGAAGCACTGCGCGTGGTCGAGCGCGAGCCGCAGCTTCTTCAACGTCTGCGCGCCAATACCGATCAGCTCCGACGCGGGCTCAAGGCCCTTCGGATCGAGCTCTATCCGACGCCCGCTCCCATCTTCACGTTCGTAGTCGGAGATGAAGCAGTCATGGAGCGCATCCATCGCCGGCTCTTGGACCGCGGAATGCTTGCGCCGCTCATTTCTTATCCGGGCGGGCCGGCCGATCGCTACTTCCGTGTCACTGTGAACGCGTGCCATACACCGGGCCAGATCGAGGAGCTGATCAGGGGTTTCAGCGACGGCATCGCCTCGGAGCCGGGTCTGTCGGCCGCCGAATCTGTCGCCCCCGAAGCCAAACCGCTTCGCTTCCGGAGTGACAAGGCCGGTGGGCCGGAACTCATCGGTCCCTGGGACTACGCGGTTGACAGCATCGCGGTGCCTCAGCGCCCGACGCCGGCCTGATCACTCTTTCCCGCCAGCAGTCCCACGCCGATCGCCGCCAGGAACGGGCTTTGGGCGAACTCCAGCGTCCAACTCTTGCGGGCAACCGAAGGAAGATCGCGTTCGATTGCCCGGCGGACCTGCTCGGCGGCCGGAGCAAGCCTTTCGCCGATGAACCCGAGAAGGGCGATCCGGTCCGGGCGGAAAAGGGCGTGCGCGGTGTGCAGTGCCTTGGCCAAAGCACGCAGCGGCACGGATTCGCTGTCCAAGTCGCCCAACCGCGCCGCAAATCCATCGCCGAGTTGTTGCCGGAGCGACTGGGCTCCCAAATAAGCCTCCAGCGACCCACGGACGCCGTCCCGGCCGGCCGGAGCATGACTGTCGAGGCTCACATCGATCTGTCCAAAGTGGCCCGCCCCGCCCCCCGTAAATCGAAGTGGCTCACCTGTTTCTAGGACACAGGCCCCCACTCCGGTTCCAAGGGCCACCGCAAAGAGTCGCCCGGGTCGTCGGCCAGTCCGTTCCCAATGCCCGTAGGCCGACGCGAAGGCATCGCTCTCGATGCGGAGTTTCGTCCCCACCGATGCCCCCAGACCGGCCGCCAGGATCTCCCGGAGCGGCAGGGCCTGCAGAGCCGGCACGTTGATGGAATGCTCCACCTTCGTTCCCTCGGCGTTCAGCCTCCCGGGCACGCAAAGGCCGATAGCCTCGACCGGATCACGGGAAGCCGGCACAGCCTGTTTCAGAGCCGCCACCAGTACTTCCAGGGTCGGAAGGGCATATTCCGCGCTTCGCTGTGTAACAATCCCTTGGGGGCCTGCCAGGGCCGCCTTGATCGAGGTCCCGCCGATGTCTATGCCTAGCGTCGACATGCGCGAATGGCGTGTTTGCGGGTCCCGAACGCGATATGAAGGGAAGTTGAAGCCGGCCGGTATCGGCGTACACTAGGCGTCCTGAACGGGACACCTTTGTACGGCCGCCGAGTGGCGGCTGACCACCGACGATCCAACCGCCGGCGCGATAAGCGTTGGGCCATGTTTCCGGAGCAGCTCCGATGACTCAGACGCAAACCCGCCCCTCCCAGCCCCAAGCAACCGGCGGCAACGACCATGTTCAGATCAGCGATGCGGGCCCGTGTCGCAAACGCATATCTATCCGGATCCCCAAAGAGCGCGTCAGCGAAAAACTGCGTGAGTCTCTGGCCGCGATCTCGGCGGAAGCGCAGCTTCCGGGCTTCCGGCGCGGGCACGTCCCCGCCGCCCTGGTCGAGAAGCGATTCGGCAGCGCCCTCCGCTCCGAAGCGAAGAACCAGCTCGTGGCATCGGCCTACAGCTCCGCGATCGACAAGGCGAACCTGAAAGTCGTGGGCGACCCGTTCAGTGATACCTTGGGAGCCGTTGAGATCAAGGACGGCCAGGATCTCGCGTTCGACATCGATGTGGAAGTGATGCCCGAATTCGCGCTCCCGTCGCTCGACGGCATCCCGGTCCGCAAGCCGACCATGAGTATGCCCGACGAGGTGGTGAACGACGAGATCCAGAAGGTTCTCATTAACGAAGGCCAGCTCGAGAGCCGCGAAGCGCCCGAGGCGGGCGACTACCTGACCGGCCACGGCATCATGACCGATGCGGAAGGCAAGGAGTTCTACAACATCAAGGGCTGCGTTGTGCAGATCCCCACGGCGGATCGCAACGGCAAGGGAATGATCCTTGGCGTGATGGTCGAGGACTTTGCCAAGCAGTTCGGTCTGCCCAAGGCGGGCGAGAGCAGGACGATCAAGACCAAGGGTCCCGAAAACCACGAGGTGGAGGCCATCCGCGGGGCCGACCTCAAGATCACATTCACAGTCGATCGCGTCGACCGCATCATTCCCGCCAAGATCGAGGAAGTCGTCAAGAACAACGGGATGACCGACGACCTTCAGCTCCGCGAGATCGTCCGCGGCCGGCTCGAACAGAGGGTCATGATCCAGCAGCAGTCGGTGATGCGCCAGCAGATTGCGCAGCACCTGCTCAAGAACACGACCATCGACCTGCCGCAGCGCATCACCTCGATCCAGTCGCAGCGCAATCTGGAGCGCCGCCGCATGGAGCTCATGTACCGCGGCGTCGACCCGCAGAAGATCGAAGAGCACATCGCCGAGCTCCGCAGCTCGAGCAGCGAAGTTGCGGTTCGTGAGCTCAAACTGTTCTTCATCCTGAACAAGGCCGCCGACGAATTCCAGATTCGTGTGGAAGAGGCTGAGCTCAATGGGCGGATCGCACAGATCGCCCAGGAGCGCGGCGTCCGCCCCGACAAGCTCCGGCAGGAACTTATCCAACGGAACCAGGTGGGCGCGATCTATCAGCAGCTCCGCGAGCACAAGGCCATGGACGCGATTCTGCAGAAGGCCAAGATTTCCGAGATGAGCGCCGAAGAGTTCAACAAGGCGATGGCCGAAGAGTCTTCGGTCTGACGTAGCAATCCGACATCACGCACCAGCCGCCGGGCTCAACCCGGCGGTTTTTATTTGTGAGCGCATTTCGTCGAATTTCAGGCCTGAAGCGAATCATCGGACCCGGCGAAGGGCTGGTTGATCGAGCCGCACCGCGGGCAGATGCTGCCGTGCACGCCGACGGGTTCTTCGTGCATCGCCCCGCCGCAGCCGAGGCAGACCGGCTGGTCAAGACGCACCGCAACGCGGTTGATGGCGACCATAACCACCGCGACGCCCACCCCGATCACCGGCCAGGCGGGCAGCGTGCTCCAGGCAATGACGCCGACGGCGGCGATTAGAGTCGCGACAATGATCGCGAACGCCCGGAGGCGGATCTTCTCCATCCAATTTCGGCCTTGCTGAATCATCGCTCACAAACAATAGACGCGTCGCCGGGGCTACGTCAGTTCCACTTGCGTGTCGGGTGGCCGGTGTACATGCTGAGCGGGCGGATGATCCGGTTATTTGCGTGCTGCTCCATGATGTGGGCGCACCAGCCGCTCATGCGTGCGGCGACAAAGATCGGCGTGTACTGGGGGACCGGAATGCCCATGACGAAATACGTCATCCCGCAAGGGAAATCGACGTTGGGATGGATGTTCTTGTCGCGGAGCATGATCTTCTGCACTTCGTCGCCGATCTCGAACCACTTGAGCTGACCGGGGCCCTGCTTGCGGGCGATTTCGCGCCCGAGACCGCCCAGGATGGGGGCGCGATGGTCCCCGTTCTTGTACACGCGGTGGCCGAATCCCATCAGCTTGCGTTTTTCCACGAAGGCTTTCTTCATGAAGTCTTCAACGGAGCCCTTGCCGGCCTCGATGAATGTCCGGATCTCCTTGAGCATCTCCATCGCGGCTTCGTTCGCCCCGCCGTGCAAGGGGCCCTTGAGGGCAGCGATGCCACCCGTCACCGCGCCGTGCATATCGCTCAGAGTGCCCGCGATCACCCGGCACGCGAAGGTGCTTGCATTAAAATCGTGCTCGGCGTAAAGGATCAGCGAGACGTCGATACAGCGTGCATATTCGGCGGGGGCCTTGGCGCCGGTCATCATGTAAAGCAAGTTGGCGGCGTGGTCGAGGCTCGGATCGCCACCCTTCTCCTGCCCGACAATCGGCTTGCCGTCGATCACATTCTGCATGTGGCCGATGATCGTGGGCGTCTTGGCGAGCAGGCGTTTCGCCTTGCGCAGGTTGGCGGCGGCGGAATTGTCCTGGCAGTCCTTGTCAAGATGGCCGAGTATGGAAACTGCGGTGCGGAGCACGTCCATGGGCACGGCGTGGCCGCTCTTGAGCCACGGGCCGGAAGACTTCAGAAAGTCGATCACGGGAGCCGGGAGGGCGCGTTCGGAGACCAGTTCGGCCTTGAAGGCGGCGAGTTCCGACGGGGACGGCTTGTGGCCGACGAGCAGAACGTGCGCCACTTCCTCGAACGTGGCGTTCCTGGAGAGGTCGTGAATCTCGTAGCCCCGGTAGTAAAGGCCTCCCTGCTCGATCGAGCAGATGGTGGTTTCACCGGCGACAACACCTTCAAGACCCTTTGCAAACGCGGCTTCGGCGGCAGTGGACATGGGCACCTCGTGGTAGGGAGGGGAGCATAGGAGTTACGACCGCCCCGAGGCCAGATTCAGCCTAACCCGCAAACTCCCACGGGACCCCCGGCTTGTACTCGATGAGGTCGTAAAGCTGCTGTCGCGTCTGCATCTGGGGCAAAAGCGGCTCGACGGAACCCCCCCGCTTCAGTTCCGCAAGCGCCCGGTCCACCGCTCCCATCGCGATCCGCAGAAGGCTCACGGGGTATATGACGCATGAGTACCCCATGGCGGCGAACCTGGAGAGCGGGATCATCGGCGTCTTGCCGAACTCGGTCATGTTGGCCAGCAGGTAGACCTTTGGACAGCTCTTCCGCAGCCCGGTCGCGAAGTCGGCAAACTCCTTTTCAGTCGTGAGGCCCTCGGGAAAGATCATGTCCGCGCCGGCCTGGACGTACGTCGCGGCCCGATGAAGGGCGGCATCGAAGCCTTCGACCCCCTTCGCGTCTGTCCTGGCACAAACCACAAATCCTTCGCCCATGTCGTCGGCCGCCTTGTTCGCCCATTGCACTTTCTCGGCCATGTGATCGGCGGGAACGAGTTCTTTGCCGTCCAGGTGTCCGCAGCGTTTGGGGAATTTCTGGTCTTCGATGTGAAGCCCGGCGGCCCCGGCTCGCGCGTATTCGATAACCGTCCTACGCACCATTTCGGCTTCGCCGAAGCCGGTGTCGGCGTCCGCCAGCACGGGCAGGCCGCTCGAGTCGCTCACCTCGCGGATCACGCGGCAGAAATGCTCCATCGTGAGCAGACCCACATCGGGAACGCCGGCGGAGACGCTCGTGGCGGCCCCCGAAACGTAACAGGCCTCAAAGCCGTGACGGGCAATAGCGCGTGCACAGAGGGCGTTGAAGGCTCCGGGGATTGCGACGCAACCCGAATCCATAGCGGCCCGGAGGCGGATGCCCGGAGCGATCACGCTTGATTTCATGCTGTTCATGCGGGATGGTACTGCAGCTGCCGGGCGCTCGATTGCCGGGTCGGTGCGGCTGTCGGGCCCCTGCTGCTCCCGCTATATTCGGGCATGCGAAGCCGGATCGGACTTTTTCTTGCATTCTCCTTTTGCTTGCTCTGCCTTGCCGAGCCGGGGGCGCCCGTCGTCGTGCGGGTGGCGACTTTCAACATCGAGGATGTTCGAGAGGACGATGTAGCCCGGCCCGACAATCCCCGCCTGAAGGCCTTGGCCGAGATCATCCAGCGGATCGGCCCGAACATCGTTTTCCTCAACGAGATCGCGTACGACATGCCGGGCGCACCCGGCTTCAAAGAGGGGGACACTCCCGGTCAAAATGCCGCACGGTTCGTGGAGAACTATTTGAGCCAAGCCCAGGCTCCGGGGCTGACGCCCGTCCGTTACAAAGCATTCATGGCGCCGGTCAACACCGGGCTTTTCAGCGGCCTCGATCTGGACAACGACGGCACGGCCACCGATTCGTTTCCGCCGCCTCCGGGAACCGCTCCGGACGGCACGCCGGGGGAACAGACCAAAGGAGGGCGGGCTTTCGGAAACGACTGCTTCGGCTTCGGGACATTTCCGGGCCAGTACGGGATGGCATTGCTGGTTGATGAGCGGCTCACCATCGACACCGAAAACGTGCGCACTTTCCAGCGCCTTCCGTGGGACTATGTCACCGGGAACCTGATGCCCATTCGTCCGGACGGTTCGTCCTGGTATTCCAAAGAGGCCAAGGAGATCATGCGCCTCAGCAGCAAGAGCCACTGGGACGTGCCGGTCGGCCTTCCCAACGGAGCCACGCTGCACATCTTCTGCTCGCACCCGACTCCCCCGGTCTTTGATGGGCCGGAGGACCGCAACGGGCGTCGCAACCACGACGAGATCCGGTTCTGGATGGACTACATCGGCAACGATCCGTACATCGTCGACGATCATTCCAAGTACGGCGGCTTTGCGAGCGATGACCCTTTCGTGATCGTGGGCGATCTCAACGCCGATCCGAAGAAGGGGGAGAGTTTCAAGAACCCGATCGGAAAACTGCTCTCGATCCGGCGCGTGTCGCGCGAATTTACGCCCAAGGCAGACATCGATGTGCCGGGACTGGAAAACACCGACACGAGCATGTTCAAAATGCGGGTGGACTACGTGCTGCCTTCCAAGGGGATCACCGTGAAAGAAGGCGGGATCTGGAGATCGCTGCCGGCGTCCAATGTGGGCGGAAAATTCCCGAGCGATCACTTCCCGGTTTGGGCGGATCTGGTGGTGCCGGCCAAGCAGTAGCGCCCGCTCCGGCAGGCGCAAATCGCCCGAGCATCCCGCGGAAATAGCGGAAAAACAGCAATGTGGCCGCTTACTGTTGTGGGTACCCATTCCGGAACGGAAGTTGTCGAGCGCCGCCGCCACAAATCACGCACGCACGCACGCCTCGAACACGGAGCGTGGCGCGTTATTGAGCATCGTGGAGGCAGGCAAGCCGGGAATCACCCGGATGGTGACGATCACGTCGCTGGTCGGATTCGTGCTTTCGATCCAGGGGCGTGGCGTGAGTTGGAGTTCCCTGGCGATCCTGGCCGCGGCGAGCGCCGCTGGCACGGCTCTCTCTTCGATGGGCGCCAACACGCTCAACGAATGGATGGAGCGCGACCTCGATGCGCTGATGCCGCGCACAGCGCACCGTCCCCTGCCCCAGCGCCGCATCTCCCCCCGCGTGGCACTCGTTGCCGGGCTGATCGAATGCGTGCTCGGGCTTGTGATTCTGACGGTCTTCGCCAATGTCTTTGCCGCCGCGGTTTCTTTCGCGTGCATGGTGACGTACGTGGCCATGTACACCCCGATGAAGACGCGTTCGCCCGTTTCCGTCCTGATCGGCGCGATCCCGGGAGCACTGCCTCCCTTGATCGGCTGGGCGGCTGCCGCGGGCACGCAAGGGCAGCAGTCGCTTCTCCAGGCGGGTGGGTGGTCCCTCTTTGTCCTCATGTTCGTCTGGCAGATCCCACACTTCATGGCGATCGCGTGGATGTACCGGGCGGACTATTCCCTCGGAGGGTTCCGCGTGCTGGCGGCGGAGGATCCCTCCGGCATTCGGACCGCCCGCAACATGCTCGCATGGTCGATTCTGCTGATCCCGGCGACGCTGATGCCCGTCTGGGCGATGCCCGATCGTGTCGGCTGGGTGTACGGCGGCTTTGCGGCGTGCACGGGCGTGGGAGTGGTCCTGCTCTCGCTCAAGTTCGGGAAGCTGCGTTCACGCGAGGCCGCTCGGCGGGTGTTCTTCGCGTCGATCGCACATCTCCCACTTCTTCTCATAGTGCTTGTGGGCGAATCACTTTTCCACCGGCTTACTCGCTGAGTCCGTGCCCCGAGAACTCCGCACGACGCCGCGCTCGCACAGCAGACTTGTGCCGCCGAGCTTGAACTCTTTGCGCTCACCCGACCTGGACCGGATCCACCGTGCGGCCGCGACCAACGCCCGCTGCGGAGCCCCCGGACCAAGCCGCCGCAGCAGGGTGAGCAGAACGATCGCATCGGATGACCGCAGAATCTCGCGGTCAAAGACCCCCGCCCCTTGTGCAGATGCGGCACGTGCCTTTAGTCGCTCTGCCTCCCTGTTCAGATGCAGCGCCGTGCGTCGACCCAGCGATGCGCATTCCACAGCTTTCGCCGCCACTCCGGGCTCGATCTCCAGAAGCGCCGGCAGAACCCGTGAACGAACCGCTGCACGCCTGCGGGTGGTGTCCAGGTTCGAGGTATCCTCCGACCAAACAACTCCCATCGCCCGGCACAATGCCAATCCCTCGGCACGCGAAACCGCCAGCATCGGCCGCAGCAGCACCACCCCACCCGCCAGCCGCCGCCGGGCGTGGATCCCGCCCAGCCCCTGAGGCCCTACTCCCCGCATGATTCGCAAAAGCAGGGTCTCCAACTGATCTTCGGCATGATGGGCCGTCGCTACGTACCGACACCCCTGCTCAGCGGCCATCCGAGCGAGGGCTTCGTACCGCAGTTTTCTGGCCGTCGCCTCGTAATTCCCGCCGACCTGGCGGGCCGCGATCGAGACCTGGTAGAACGGTAACCCCAAGGACTCGGCCAGTTCCCGGGCTGTGCCGCTGCAACGGGCCGACTCTTCGGGCGGCCTCATGTCATGCACCACATGCCCCACCACGACCGAAGGACCCGCAAGCGCCAGAACCAAGGCGGAGGAATCGCCCCCTCCTGAGCATGCTACGAGAGTTCGCCGATCCTGATCGCGAACCTCGTTGCCGCCCGACAGAGTCCGCCAGGCAGAAACGACCCGATGGACGGTCGGATGATGAGAAAGAGTTGTGCGAGTCGCGGAATCCACGGAAAGATGGTACTTTGATAGGGGAGTTGGAATGGGGCGGGGGAGCGGGGCGGGGCTGGCGGCTCGGAGGGCCGCCGGAAGAGACAAGGAGGTCCTCGTGAGCCAGGAATTTCTGGGTGCAATCAGATCATTGGCTGAGGCTGAGTTCGGGCTACGCGAGCTGTTTGTGGCCGGCGGCGTGCTGGGTTGCGGCGTCGTGCTCGTTGCCTGGGGCCTCCTGAGCCGCAAGCGCGAAGTTCCGGGACACGCCCGCGACGGCGCGGCGAACCTCACCCGCGAACTTATAGACGAACTGGAAGCCCGCGCTGAGCGCCTCGAACGCCTCATCGAACGGGCGGATTCGGTTATCACGGAACTTCGCGAGGCCGAGTCCCGTCCCCAATCCCGGCCCCCCGCCATCATCGCCGAGGCCAAACTCCGCAACCCGCCCGAGCCGTCGATCTTCACCGATCCGGTCCACCGCGACGTGTGCGCCATGGCCGAAGAAGGCCTGAGCCCGGTCGATATCGCGCGGAGGCTTCAGATGCCGACGGGGCAGGTGGAGTTGATTCTCAACTTGCGCGGGAAACGAGTACCGGTCGGGCGATAGATTGATTACGCGCTCAGGCCGAGAATCTCGGCCATCAGCTGCGCTGCGAACGTCGCGGTGATCTCAGAAACATCGCGATCGGGGAGGACTTCGACGATGTCGGCTCCGACGAGGTTGATGCCTCGGAGCGATCGTACTGCTTCGAGAGCCTCCGCGCTCGTGAAGCCGCCGGCGACAGGAGTACCCGTTCCGGGACAGAACGCCGGATCAACGGCATCGACGTCGAACGTGATATAGGTCTCTCGCTTCGCAAGCCTGGATACAAAAGCAGCCAGAGCCTGTGGCCCGCCCTTGCGCCATTCATCGAACTTGACGAGCGTGACGCCATGCTGCCTGGCGTAATTGAGGTCGGCGGGGTCGTTGAGCGTGCCGCGGATTCCGATGGAGATCATCGACTTGGGGTCGATCAATCCGTCCTCGATCGCGCGGCGGAAGGGTGATGCGTGGCCCCACTTCTCGCCCCAGACCTCGTCCACCGTGTCCATGTGGGCATCAAAGTGAATCACCGCAAGGCCGCCGGCAGGCTTGCCCCGTCTTTCCCATGTGGCTTTGAGATTCGCGTAAGCGATGGAGTGATCGCCCCCGATGGCAAGCAGTCTCGTCTGCCGGGCTTCACCGAGCTTGGAGGCGAATGCCGCTACGCCGTCCAATGTCTGCCTGCACGAATACGGATTGACCGGAGCGTCTCCGGCATCGGCAATACTGAGCCGCTCCGCAAGGTGCACTCCCTGCTCGATGAGGTAAGGCTTGATGTATTGGCTTGCCTCTCGCACCGCGCGCGGGCCGAAGCGAGCGCCCGGCCGGAACGTCACGCCGGCATCGGAGGGCACGCCGTAGATGGCCCAGTCGATCGGCCGATTTTCCGATGCGACGTCCTCAACCTGAGGCACGCGGAGAAAGGTGCAGATGCCCGCGAAGCGGGGCTGGACACGGCCGGAGGGAAGGACGGTCTTACTCATGCTCACCCAGAATCGGCCAGATTGCGGTGAATTCAGGAAAGCCAAGCATCTTCGACGCGCATCCCCGGGCTCACGGTCGCCGCACTGCCATTCTCGAGCATTCCCGCCACCGGATACGCGCAGTAATCAAGGCTGAAGGAGCCCGCCGGGCGATGGTTGCCCGAGTGGCCCAGACCTCCGAAGGGGAGCTTGCTGCTGGCGCCGGCAGTTCCCGCGTTCACATTCACGCAGCCGGCCCGGGCCTCGGCGAGGAACCGCTCGATGGCTGCCTGGCTCTTCGTGAAGATGGACGCCGCCAGCCCGTACCGCGTCGCGTTTGCCTGCTCGATCGCCTGATCCAGCGAATCGACCACCGAAATCCGCAGGAGCGGTCCGAAGACTTCGACATCCGCCCCCGCATATCCGGGCGCGTCGTCGGAGACAAACTTGTCCACCTGCAGCACGCCCGGGGAGATGTAATGGCCCCCGGGCGTCGGAGCGGGCTGATCGATCGCCTCAGCCTTCAGCAGCACTTTCGCCCCGGCCCGGATGAACTGCTCCTGCGCCTGCAGCACCGCCTGGCGGGCGCCGCGGGAAACCAGGGGCCCCATGAACACCGGATGCGCGGCGGCGGGGTCGCCGATGATGAGATTGCTCGCGCTCTTGCAGACAGCTCCGATCACCTTCTCCGCAACGCCCTTCTGAACGATCACGCGGCGCGTGCAGGTGCAGCGCTGGCCGGTGGTGATGAAGGCGCAGCGCACGCACTCGATCACGGCCTGCTTCAGATCCGCATCGTCGAGAATCACCGCCGCGTTGTTGCCGCCCATTTCCAGGGCGAGAATGCGGCCGGGGAAATCCAGATTCGACTCCATGATCGCACGCCCAACCGGCCACGAGCCCGTGAAGAGAATGCCGTCGAGATCGCGATGGCCGACCAGTTTCTTTGCGATATCCACGCCGCCCTGCACGACATTGACGACGCCCTCGCCAAATCCCTCCGCCGAGAGCGCTTCCTGATAGAGCTCGCCCATGATCTGGCCTACTCCCGGCGTCTTGTCGCTCGGCTTAAACACGATCGTGTTGCCCAGCGCCAGCGCCGGGATGATGTGGCCGTTGGGGAGGTGCGCCGGGAAATTGAAAGGCCCCACCACCGCCATCACGCCGTGCGGCCGGAACCACGCTTTGCCCTTGCGCGTCGCCGCGAGATCGATCTCATACCCCGCCACGCGGCGCATCGCGCCGATATCGCTTGCATCCAGCGTGATATCGACCTTGGCGCCAAGCAACGAGGCCTCGGCCTTGCAGTCCCACATCACCTTGCCGGTCTCGTCGCGGATGATCGTCGCGATCGCATCCTGCCTCGATTCCGCAAGCTTCTGGAATCGGCGGAGTGCGGCAATCCGCTTCTCGATCGGAGCCCGCGACCAGCCGGGCAGTGCCCCCCGTGCCGCGGCAACGGCGCGATCAACGTGCGCCGTCGCGGAGCCGCCTTCCCACACCACCGTTTCCGGATGGGCCGGATTGGTCGAGCGGAACGTGCCGCCGCTCGGACGTTCGAAGCGGCCCGCGATGAGATCCGACGGTTCGTGCTGCAGCGAAGGGTGCTTCACGCCTTGACCTTCCCGCGTCCGGCCGACTTTGTGGGCTTTGCAGCGGACTTGCCCGCATTCTTGCCGACACTCTTGCCCTCGTTCTTGACGGCGGTCTTGGCCGCCGGCTTCTCCGGCGTGGCGTCATCGTTTTCAACCGGTGCAACCGGCGTGAAGGCGACGGTGGCGCCGGGCGCCGCTTCCAGCAACCCTATCGCTTCCTCGCCGAGCCGAATGCCGCCCTTTTCGACGGCATAGTCCGTTTCGAGCGCGCGGAACTCGCCCTCCTTGGACAGCACGCTCACGATACCGTGGCCGTTCAGGCGCCCGGCGCTCGGTGCAACCAGCGGCAGGGACCTGGTTTTCTTCACGAGTTCGACCTGATCGGTCGGCGCATCGAGGTGCGGCCCGCCATCGAACGGATCGATCATCCCGCGGTAGCGGAAGCCCATGGATTCGAGCAGACGCCTGGCGGGCACCGTCTCGCGCGCGACTTCGCCCACAACGTTCTGCACCTCGAGCGAAAAGAGCGACAGATAAATCTCTTCGCGGGGCAGCAGCTCCGGGATGAACCGGCGGTTGTGCTGGCAGAAGCGATCCGCCTCGGCGTACTTCACCGGAATGAACTTGCGGCCGAAGTGATCCCAGAAGACGTTGTCGCCGGAACTGCTCACCGGCGCCATCATCTCCGCGAGGATGCGATCGGCGAAGAAGCGCCGGTACATCCCGATGAAATGGAAGCGGACGAAAGAGAGAAACCGGCCGGGGCGGGCCGCGTTGCCGCGGTAGCTCGGCTGGATGATCAGGCCGCCGATTTCGGTCGGCCCGCTCTCATCGCCGAAGAGCTTGCCCACTTTGTGCGTCGAGGAATAGGAAAGGGGCTCGGAGCGGAAGGTGCGTTCGGAGATCTTCATCGCCCAGTTCGGATTGCCCGGGCCGCCCTGGTGCGACCGGACCTGCGAGGTGCCGATCACCGTGCCGGTGTCGGTATCGACCATCGAGAAGACGAACAGGTCGCTCCCCTCGTACTGCGAGGCGGCCTGCGGCCCCTTGCGGGCTTTGCCGGGCTTGGCTTCCTTCACCTTGCCCGAGGCGCGTCCGAACGACAGCGTGCTCTGGTCGATCTTGCCCGCGATGATCTGCTCGTTGGGGGGCAGATTGATGAAGTAGACCATCTGCGCGAGCTTGAGCAGGGTCGGAACGTCGCCGAGTTTGGATTGACGGATGAGGAACAAGCGCCCGGATCCTCCTTGGTTGGGCCGGGCCCTCCTTGGGGCACGGTGTGCATGGTAGAGCCCACGGGCGTCGTGTTCGCCGCGAGCCGCAAACCACTGCGATTTCAGGCCTTAGGCCGGGATCGACGCAAACGCCTTTTCGAGGCACGCGAACACCCGCGGCCAATCCTCCAGCTTCATAACGCCCATGGGGGGCAGCATGCGCAGGTGGTACGGGCCGTGGCCGCAGTAGAAGAGCACGACGCCGTGTTCGAAGGCCGTCTTGCAGAAACCGGCGACCTTGTCCTTCTTGCCGCCAAAGGGCGTGAAACGCATCATGCCGCCAATGCCGCCGACGAGCTGATTGCCCCCGCCGCCGAGCGCCGGAACGCCGGGGAAGTGCGCGGGGAACTTGGCCATGAGCTTGCCCATCTCGGTGCGGAAGGCCTGCTGGTGCTTGGCGAGCAGGCCGCTGTCGCCGAAGTAGTTGCCGTCGCGGAGGCGCTCGATGATCCGCTTGCCGACGCGGAAGGAGGGCCCTTCGCCCGTAAACGTGCCGCTCAGGAGACCCGGCTTGGGGTTGTATTCCTCGGTGAACATCGTGACGCAGGCCTGCGTGAGCTTGCCCGCGCAGAAGACGTCGACGTACTGACCGAGATCGAACTGCTCGTACGCGAACATGCGACCGGTGCGTCCGAAGGTCTGCACCTCGTCGTCCCAGACCGCGATCTTGTTGGCCTTGCAGAGCTCCATCAGCGCCTTGAAGAAATCGCGATCGCCGACATTGAAACCGCCCTCCCCCTGCACCATCTCGAAAATGAAGCAGGCGTGCTGCCCCGGATAGCGGGTGATGTATTCCTGGAGCTGCGCGACAGCGCCGTCGATGTACTTGGTCTTGCCGATGCGCTCCGCGGCGATCGAGTCATAGAACGGCATGTAATCCACCAGCGTGCTCAGCGGGATGCCCTGGCGGTAGTCCGCCGTGTCGCCGATCTGGGCCATGGTGATGCTGCGGCCCATGAAGCAGTCCTTGAACGCGATCACGCGGCTCGCCGGCGCGTTCTTCTGGAAGCACACCTTAAGACCGTTCTCGTTCGCCATCGCGCCCGAAGTGCTCACGTAGACGTAGCGCAGGCGGCTGTTCTTGCGGGCTTCGGTCGCGATCGTCTCGGCAAATTCGTACGCGTCCATGTTGGACTGCAGGTTGCCGCTCTTGACGGTATCGTCGAGCGAGCCGATCAGGCTCTCCTTGATCAGGTCCGCATCGCTGTGCCCGAAGTAGTGCACGCCGATGCCGCAGATCATGTCCCACTTGACGCTGCCGTCCGAGAGCTCGACCAGCGCCCCGTTGCCGATACCCGAGCCGATGTACGGATAGAGAAGAGCGCGGCCGCGCGCATCCGCGGCGCGGGCCATCAGCGCTTCGTACGACTGCTTGAGCGCAGGGTTGGAGGGGCGCACGTCGGTGATCTGAGCGCTCTTGCTCCGGACCTCAGCGACGATGGCCTCGATCGCGGCACGGACGGCCGGGCTGGCCTTGAGCTGGGCTCCGATGGGTCCAGCACCGCCCTCGGGCTGCGGGATGGAAGGCGAGATCGGTTGGGCAACTTGGGTCATGATTCCTCCGTGCTGCAGCACCGGTTCAAGGTCCGCTCTGCCGGCACTATTCTTGGAACGATCGCTCCGAAAGTCTCGACAAGAGCAAGGCCAGCAGCTGGCACCGCTCCACAAGGCTGGAAAGGTCGATCCACTCCTGCGGCGTGTGCAGGCCACCGCCCCGCACGCCGAGCGTGTCGATCGTGGGAAGCCCCTCGGCCTGCAGGTTGTTTCCCTCGCAGACGCCGCCGGTCTTGCCGAAGGGCAATTTCTGATCCAGATCCTCGGCCGCGGCGCGGGCGAGCATCGCCAAGCTCATGACGGCATTCGTCACCGGCTTGGCGGGCCGGTTCAGCGTGGATTGCAGCGAGACCGTGGCCTTACCCGCGGCGGCGGCGCAGGCCGCCCGGATCGCATCGACCGCCCCGCTGCCCTGCTCCAGGGTTGAAAAGCGCAGGTTGCCCCAGGCCCGGGCTGAATCGGGAACGACGTTGGTCGCCGTGCCGCCGGAAACGACCCCCACGCTCACGATCAGTCCCTGGTCGGGCTTGGCAAGATTGGAGATGGGAGGGATCGCACGCGCGAGGGCGTCGATGGCCGAGACCCCGCGTGTGAAGTCCCGCCCGACGTGCGCCGGTATCCCGGTCGCTTCGACATAAAACTGGCCGCTGCCGGGGCGCTCGATCACAAGCCCCCCGTCGCTCATCGCGGGCTCGAGCGCCAGCCCGACATCATGGTTTTTCGCCTGCTCGCGAAGCAACCGATCCGCCGCGAACGAGCCGGTCTCTTCATCCGTCGAAAAGATAAAAGACCAGGAGACGGAGATCCCCGCACTTTCCAGGGCCTCCAGCGCCGCCAGAGCAATCACAAGGCCGCCCTTCATGTCGACGCAGCCGGGGCCCGTGGCTGTTTTGCCATCGGGTGCAACAGTAAGAGTTCGAAAAGGCGAATCGGGCTCGTGAACCGTATCGATGTGCCCGCTCAGGAGTACCCGCGTCGCTCCCTGCCCCGGACGTGAGCAAACCGCAACCTTTCGGACGGGCATATCTGAAACTCCCGCGAAGAGCCAAGGCGGCGGCCGATCACCTTCGCGGATGAAGATCTGCGCCCCGAGTTTGGCGAGCCTGCCGGTCAGGAGCCCGATGGACTCGTCCATGGCCGGTGCGGCGGCCCCACCGGTCGGCAGATCAACGTGCGTGCGAAGATCGCGGAGCAGGGTCGGAGCCGCGGCCCGGATCGAATCGACGAGCTTCTTTTCCTGCGCGCTCAGGGGCATGAGTGACTTTATCGTCCGATCCGGGCAGGAGGATCGAAACGCAGATCAGGCCGGCGCCCAGAACGGCCGCCCCCAGGATGGTCGCCTTTAATATCCGCACCGTCCGATCGATCGGCAGGCGGTCGAGCGGGAGCCCGATGATCGATTGCAGGTGTCGCTGCCTGCCCACAACCGTCCCGTGGCGCCATGTGAATCGGCGTGGAGGCAGGCCGTTGAGATCGGCAACGGTCTGCAGGGCCTCGATCATCGCCTGCACACTCTCTTCCGTGATGACCGAACTCGGCGGGGCCGGGAGAGCTGGAAGCACAACTTCACCCGGTTCGGCGGATGAAGGGGACGGCAAAGGTGCCGGGAACCGGCTCAGATCCTTTGCCGCAAACGCATCGGCCTGCAGTTCAAACCGGCGGCTGACAAATCCCAGAGTTAGCAAAGCGGCGCCGCCCGACGCAGCGATCGCCAGCGCCGACCCGCTCCAGCTTTCAGGATCGATGATCCATGCCGCTCCGAATGAATACAAGATCCCGCCGGCAAATGCCGCTGCGATTGTGGATCCGATGAGCCATGGAAGATGATGAAGCCGCCCGTGTCCGGCCTCGTGTGCTGCGACGGCCTCCACCTGACGCGTGGGCAGGATCTGAAGAAGGGCGTCGGTAAAAAGCACGTAACGAGCACGCGGGAGAACGCCCATCAGCGCGCCATTGAGAGTTCCGCTCGAAGTCTGCCAGACCAGCACCTCGCGAGTCGAGACCTGATTGCGGCGAAACACATCCTCCACAGCACGTCGGAGTTCGCCCCCCTGCAGCGGCACCGTGTCCCACACGAATCGCAGCATCCACGGGCTGGTTGCCAAAATCGTAAAAATCCCGAGGATTTGCAGGATGGTCTTCGCCCATTCCAGCGTCGATGCGGACTTCCACGAATGGAAGCTAAGTACGTAATCGCCCGCGTGCCTCCAGACCGTCAGCATGAGCAGGGGCACAAGCGCGAGAAGGATCGAGTGCCGGATGTGCTCGAGCAGCAGTTGGAAGAGACTTCGGTCCGCCGCGATCGGAAATCCCTGGTGCAGATGCCTCCACAGAAGCGACTGACGCACTCTGCGCTGGATGGGCGTGTAGGCGAAGTAGATCAGCACAAAGGCGAGTATGGGGGGCAGGGCCGTGACCAATTCGCGGACCACGGGCAGGCCGTTCGAGAGTCTGGCGGCCGTGAGGGACCAGCCCAGTTCGATCATGCCGTATGCGTGCACACCCACTACGGCGGATCGCGAGAGGCTCAGCGTCCGCTCGGCAAGCAGCAGATGTCTGATGCGTCCGGTGCGCTCGAGTCGGATGCGGCAAATCGTGAGCACGAGAGCCGCCGCGGCGACGACTCCCGCCATCCAGCCGGCGTAAACAAACGGCTGCGCATCGCGTGCGTGCGCCAGCGCAGGCGTGAGCGCATCGAGCATGAATATAAGGATGATCAGGCCCGTGGCCATGGTCAGCGCATCGATCGCTTTGCCGCGGCGGCGGCGTTGGCCATCTTCCGGCAGCGCGAGGCATCGATCGGGGCGGACCAGACGCCGCCTTTCTTGATGTACGAACCCACGATCAGCGCATCGGCGTGACGGAAGAGCCCGGCCACCTGATCGGGGCCGACGCCCGAGCCGACCCACACCGGGATGCGAACCGCGCCGCGAGCCTCGGCGACGTCATCTTCATCGGCCGGGTCGCCGGTAAAGGCGCCGGTCACGATCACACCATCGGCACCGAAGTACTCGGCCGTGTGGGCCGCATCGGCAAGCATGATGTCGCCGGTGATCGAGTGAGACGCGTGCTTCTTCTTGATATCGCAGATGATACTGATGTGCTGAGCCCCGATTTCGCGCCGGTAGCGCAGGAGAGGGCCCGCCGCCGCCCGCTCGAGAAGCCCCTCATCCGCGACGTGCGCGTAGACGAAGTTCTCGCACCGGATGAACGATGCGCCCGTGGCAAGAGCGATGGCGATCGCCTCTTTTTCCCCGCAGGAGAGCACCTGCACACCCATCGGACGCTCGCCGAGGACGTCCTTCACCGCCTGGCACAGGATCGTCATGGATGCGACCGTTGCCGGCGAGTGCGGGGGCTGCACATAGGGACGGTCGTGCATGTTCTCGACGATCACCGCATCGAAACCGCAGTCGACAAGCACCCGGGCCTCGGCCCTCGCCGTGCGTTCGATATCGGCAAGAGAGCGTGTGGCGAAGGGAGCGCCCGGAAGTGCGCCCACATGAACCATGCCGATAAGCGCTCGAGCGGGCAAAGCCCTTTTTGGATGAATGGCCATGGTCGATTCTTAGGTGGCGGCGGCTTTGATGGGAACCGAAGAAACCGCGACCTGCAGCTTTGCAGCGAGATACATCAAAAACCAGAGAATCGCGTGGATGCTGACGATTCCGGACCATTCCGCCATTGGAAGCCTGAAGAGGATCAGGGTCGCGAGCCCGTAAGCCCCAAGCCCGGAGAGATAGACAAGCAGCGGATGCCACGGGATCCCCACGCTTATGACAAGCAGCAGAAGCGCATTCGCGAGGAGCATCCGGGCGGCGGCCAGAGGAATGTCGCCAATCTCACGCCCCAGCGCATAGGCGACGAACCCGACGGCGGCAGCTCCCGTTCCCGCGTGCAGCAGGCCCAGGTACATCGTGAGCAAACCGTGGGACCACCAGCCCGCCTTGCCCGCCTGAACAGCCGCGAAGACCGCGGCGATGGTCAGAACCGTCGCCCCCGCGATGCCGATGACCTGCGCGCTGCCAAAGCCCGGCTTGATGAACGGGTCCGAAACAATCGGAACCGGGGGAACATGAGCGGCTGGAGCGGGCGCGGGAGGGGGTGAAACCGGAGGCGCAGGAGCCGATGGTGCCACCGGCTCAAGGTCGTACGACTTTGGCTGCGAATCATCGCCTTGGGAGGGAACTTGCTGTTCGTCACTCTGCTGAGTCATTGGTTTGCTTTGCCCAGAAAGTAATTCATGAGGTCGTGCCCGCGCTCGATGACCAGGCCGGCCTTTGCCGCCTGAATCTCCGAAAAGGCGCTTGCACCATTTCGGCCGACTCCCGCGCCCGCCACGAGAAACGGCACGGGAGTGGCGTCGTGCTTGCGCGTGCTGACGAGCGTGTAGTGATCGGGTAGAACCAATGCTCGGCAGCCCTCGCCCTGCTTCTCGAGATTCCGGATGCACTCCGCCACAGGCCCGATCACGTGGCGGTCGATCGATTCAATCGCCGCGACTTTCGTCTTCCAATCGGCCTGGTGGGAGGCCTCGTCGGGAGCCTCGACGTGGCAGCAGACGATGTCGTACCCGCCCGCAGTAACAGCCTCAACGGCCGCACGTCCCTGCGCCGCGTAGTCGGTATCGTGATAACTCGTCACCCCGGGCACCGGAAGGCGATCCCACCCCATGCACGAGGCGATCCCCGCGAGCAAGTCGACCGCGGTGATCATCGCCCCTTTCATGCCGAAGCGCTGTCGAAAGCTCGGCATGCTCGGTTTCAAGCCCTGGCCCCAGATCCACGCCAGCGTGGCCGGACGCTTGCCGGCGGCAAGGCGGGCCGCGTTGACCGGATGATCGCGAAGCACATCGCGCGAAGCCAGAATGAGGCGGCAAAGAACCGCCGCGCTCGGTCCGCCCGCTGGCAGCTTTGCTTCCCACGGCTCACCCGGAATCTCGTGAGGAGGCGTCGTTCGAAGGTTCGCCGATGACCGCCCGCTCGCGTCAACAAGGATGTTGCGGTAACTGACGCCGGGCGTCAACTGCACGCCCCGCGCCGCCTCCGGCTCGGCTCGTTTCCAGTGCTCGACGAGCGCGGCAACCAGAACGCGTGCCTCGCTGTCCGAAATCGCCCCCGCCGAATGGTCGATCATCAGCGTTCCAAGATCGGCCGAGTACGGCCCGCGCACGCCAGCCCCCGTCGTCACGAGGTTCAGACGGAAGATCCAGTCCGCCGGGCCCGATTGCACGCCGAGCGACGCCGCCTCGAGCGGTGCCCGTCCCGTGTGATAGACAGCAGGGTCGTATCCGAGCAGCGACATGGAGCAGACATCCGAGCCGGCTTCGAAGCCCGGCGGAGTCGTCTTCGCAACCCCCATGGCGCCCTGCGAAGCCAGCGCGTCAAGGTTCGGGGTCAACGCCGCTTCGAAGGCGGTCTTGCCGCCCAGTTCTGCAATCGGCAGATCCGCGCCGCCGTCGGGGATGACGATGATGTACTTCAGGCGCAGAAGAATATCAGAGGCTGATCGAGAGCAGCGGGTTGCCCGGCCACTCTTGCCCCGTAACTCGCGCCGCGGCATTCAGGAGCGTGTCCGAAAGTTCAAATGCCCAGTTCCAGATTTTCATCCCCAGAACCGTGAAGATCAGGATGAAGCCGAGCATCGAGGCCATCTGACCGTTCTCGCTCCGGATGAACTCCCGATATCGCACGGAGAAATTCGCGAGAATGCTCGAGCCATCGAGCGGCGGCACCGGGATCAGATTGAACAGCACGCCCACCAGATTGATGACGACCCCGATCCACAGAAAAACCGCGACATTGCCGGCGACGTTGGGTGCAAAGTGAGTCTTCAGGGCCAGCCATGCGATCGACAAGACAATGCAGAAGATCGCGAGCAGGGCGTTGACGAGGGGCCCGGCCAGCGAGACCTTTGCATCGTCGTAGCGTCCGCGGAACTGATACGGCGAGACCGGCATCAGGCCCCACGTGAATCCGAAAAGCCCGAACATGATCCACGCCCACGGCCAGGGGATATGAACAAACGGGTTGAGGGTCATGTGCCCGAGCGCCCGCGGCGTGTTGTCGCCGCACCGGATAGCCATCCAGCCGTGGCCCAGCTCATGCAGGCAGATGGAGAGAATGACCCAGACAATCCAGGAGCAGGCCAGCACCGGGCTGACATGAAAAATCGTGGAGAGCCACCAGTCCGAAGCCATGCCGCCTCCTTGCGAGTGTGTACCGAAGGCAGGATACCGATTCAGCCCGACAGAAAAAAAGCCCGGCCCACGAAGGGGCCGGGCTTGTCAATCCTGAGGGGGAGAGCGGATCAGGCTTTCGCCGGGATCGCCCTGGAGGCCTTGATGGCGGTCTGAACAAGCCGGTCAAAGACCTTGGGGTCGGAAATCGCGATTTCGCTCAGCATCTTGCGGTTGAGCACAATGCCGGCCATGCGCAGGCCGTTCATGAAAAGGCTGTAGCGCGTGTTCCGCATGCGGCAGGCGGCCGTGATGCGGACGATCCACAGAGCCCGGGCGTCGCGCTTGCGGTAGCGACGGTCGCGCAGGGCGTAGACGCCGGCGCGGATGACCGCGTTGCGGGCGCGATACCAGTGCTTGCTGTTTGTTCCGAAATAGCCCTTGGCTTCCCGGAGCAGTCTTTTGCGGTTTTGGGCGCGGGCGGCGCCTTTACGAACGCGAGGCATGTTTCAAACTCCTGCTTGTCCGAACGGGGGGGATCCTCTCCCGGCTTTTCGTCCCGGCGGGCACTGTGAAGAACTGCCGGAACATCCGGCCGCTCGAAATCGATCGGCTACTTGGCTTTGGCAGTGGCCTTTGCCGCGGCAGAGGCCTTGGCAGCAGCGGCCGCACGCTCGGCACGCATGGCCTTGCGCTGAGCGGGCGTCGGGCTCTTCTTCAGAGTCGCACGCGACTGCGACCGGCCACGCAGGCGACGGAAAAGAAGCTTTTCAATGCGCTTCGCTTCCGGGTTGGACATGAAGGGGTCCTTGCGGAGCTGGCGGAGGCGCTTGCCGCCCTTGCCCGAGCGCAAGTGCTTGTGGTTGGCAGAACGGTGACGCACAAGGCCGGTCTTGGTGATCCGGATGCGCTTGAGCAGGCCTTTGTGGTTTTTGGTCTTGGGCATGGCTATCTCTTTTTCCGGGATGTTCCGGGTCGAGATATTAGGCGGCCAGACGGAAACCGGCCACTGCGGGGGAATTTGTCAAGGGCCAACGAAGGAATCCGTATCACTGGAGGGGATTTCAAAGCCCTCCAGGCGGCCGGTCTGATGGAACTTGGCGGCCTGGCGGATCAGCTCCTCGAGGGAGCGGGGCAACCAGATATTGTCGCCTGAGGGGCGTTCGGGGGATGTCATCCAATGGACGCTGCCATCGGCGTAGAGCACAAACTGGCCGATGCCCTCGTGGTTGGGAGAGTTCTCGAGAGGGTCGATCGGAAGGCCGCTCAGGGCCCGCTGAACGACAGGGGACTTGTCGGCGAGAATGACGGTGGTGGCGGGTTCGCAGGCGGTGCGATGGTAATTGGGACGCACCGGTCCGGCCATGATCTGATAGCTGTACGAGATCGCCTCAAGCTTGGGCCAGTCAAACGTGCCGGGCTTGCAGTCGCCGCGCTCGGCTCCGGGGTTTCCGGCGCAGGCGAGCTCGTTGAGCCTGGAGTACTTGGTCCGGGCGAGCGTGTAAAGGTTGGCAGAATTGGATTGGGGCTTGTTCGGAGAAACGTTCCACCATGGGATGCCGCCGCCAAAGCCGGCGGTCGCAATCGGCAGCGAGTCGCGATGGTCTCCGGCGTAAAGACCCATTGCGGAGGCGACGCTGCCCAGGTTGGAATTGCAAGACCATTCCCTGCCCTTGCGGCCCAAGTACCCCATCGAGGGCCAGAGGACGGAAGCGCCGATGAGCAACATCGCGGCGACCGAGATAGCGTCTGCCAGCCGCCATGATCGTTGCGGGCGCATCTGGAGGCCTTGCGCACGATCCGAAGCGACCCTGGCGGCGATCGCCTGAAAGGTGCGTTCGACAAGAAGAGGAGTGGCGGTAATCTCCGAGTCGCGAACGACCTCGGCCAGCTTTTCGTGCCGTCGTGCCCTTTCCCGAAGCGTGGCGGGCGCCTGGTCGGCCCGATAGTCGGCGAGAGACCATGCATCCAGAGCTTCGGCGTCGTCGGAGCTGAGCACGGGCTCGGCGTGGCGCACCAGGCGTTGGATGGTGACATCGACCAGGGCGCGTTCGCAGGAGATGTGATCGGCGTTCAGCAGGCCCAGAACCGAAGCGACCTTGGTTGCCCGGTCCCTGAGGGCGGGGTCGACGGCGGCGGGGTCCAATCCGGCATCGATCAGCGCATCGAGCGCCTGAGCGTCAGCGTTGCCGAGTGTTGTCCCCGGCTCGGGAGGCGGAACTTCATCGCCTTGGTGCAACTTCAGATTCATTCGAAACAACCCAGCATGAACGAACGACAAAGAGACCCCGAGAAAAAGCCGATTGCTTACGCCCCGGCCGCCTCACCCTTATTAACCGCTTGCCAGCGTTTGGCGAAAGCCGCTACTGCGGCGTGCAAACGCGATTTGACTGTCCCGAGCGGGATGCCGAGTTCCTCGGCGATCTGGACGTAACTGAGGCGCTGGAAGTAGGCGAGCAAGAGAATTTCCTTCAGCGTCGGAGAGAGGCCGGCGAGCGCCTGCTGCACGAGCTTGTCCCGCTCCGTCCGATCCATCGCGGCGTCCGGCTGATCCACGTCGACCTCCAGCAGGTCGACGAACATGGCCCCGGACCCGTCGGAGGCGTCTGCGCCACCGACCGGAGCCAGCAGGTCAAGTTCCTGCCGGCGAAGCTTCTTACGGAGGTAATCCCTGCCTTTGTTCGCCGCGATCGTAAAAAGCCAGGGGCGAAATCTCCGCTCGATGTCAAAGGTGTCGGAGGACTGATAAATCTGCAGGAAGGTCTCCTGGAAGACGTCCTCGGCGGCCGCCCGGTCGCCCACCAGGCGGAAAAGGAACCGGAGCAGGTCGTCTTTGTAGCGTTCGATAAGTTTTCTCAGGGCGCCCATGTCGCCCCGACGGAACAGATCAAAGAGCTTTTCGTCCGTCACTTCCTTCACGAGCGTTCCTTGCAGGGCTTCCCCGAATCGTTCTATTTCCCCGGAAATTCATGCAAGCAGAGGGCTGTCCGGCGGTCCAAACGGATTCCCCTTTCCGGCGGGAACCGGGCCAATCCTTCCGCCCGCAGGGCCGGGGCGTCCTCGGCCACGTATCGATCAAAAGCGGCCTGGTTCGGGAAAAGATAGCGTACTTCAACCTGAATGAGCGAAGATGGGGGCATGGACCGAAAAACCTCGGCATGCACGGCGCCGGCGCGGAGCACGGCCTGGATGTGACCGGCCGCGAGCCAATCGGAGTACTCTCGGGCCGTCGGCTCGTCTGGAAACGTTGCGAGGACGGAATATGCGAGCTTCCCCATTCGCTGAGAATAACGGTTTTCGGCCTGGGGAGCGCTCTCGTTGCGGCCGGTTTGGGCAATATCGGGGTGGAAGCGACGTTGGAGCTTCCAGATGAAGGCCGTGCCTGGCGATCCCAAACCGGGTTCGGAAGCCATCGATGTGACGCCGATTCTGGTGGCCGCATCCCGGGGTGACCAGGACGCCTGGCGCCGGATCGTCGACCTGTACGCCCGCCGAGTGTTCGCGCTGGCGCAGGCCCGCATGAGGAATCCCGAAGTGGCGGAAGAAATTGCCCAATCCGTTTTCGCGACGCTCGCCGTCAAGCTGGGTGCCGGCGGCTACGTCGAACGGGGCAAGTTTGAGCCCTGGCTTTTTCGGATTGCCTCGAACCGGATCCGGGACGAGCTGCGTCGGCGACAGCGGCATGCCGTCGCCCAAGACCCGGAGACGATCGATCGCCGGGAGGGGGTTCGTGCGGCGCGTGCTTCGGAGGGAAGTGATACCGAGCAGATCGAAAGGCTCCGATGGGCGATGGGACAGTTGACCGAAGCCGACAGAGAAGTCATCGAGCTTCGGCATCACGGGCAACTCAGTTTTCAGCAGCTCGCCGAGTCGCTGGATGAGCCTCTTGGTACCTTGCTCGCGAGGCACCACCGCGCGCTCGCGAAGCTGAGGTCGATCTTGGAATCGGCGGACGCGAGACGTCCGTCCGGAGTGGGACGGGAAGGACGGTTTGAAGCATGACACACAACAATCGCGACATGACCTTTCCGGAAGAACATGGCGAGAACCGCGAAATGAGCGAGTTGCTCGCGCGGATGGCTCGCGGTGACGCCGATTCCGCCAGAGAAACAGATTCCGCTTCCGGTAGAACGCTGGAGGATCGTGTGTTCGCCTCGACGGTGTCGATGGTCGGGCGGCCCGAGGTCGTCGCGACGATCGGGGCTTCACGTTCGCTCGTTCGAGTCTGGCGCGTGGCGGCGGTCATCGGGCTGGTGGCGCTGGGCGGAGTTTTTTACAACATCGCCATTTCGCGTTCGTCTTCGCCCGCTTCCCCCACCACTCCCACAAAGAGCGTGGCGAAAGCTTCTGCGGAAGATGTGGAATTCGTGCTGGCGGCTGTCTCGCTCCTGGACGAACCCCTGGGTGGGAGCCTGGACGATGCGATCTCTGACGCGACAAAGCTTCGGGACACGGTGGGTTCGGACCGGACTTTCAGCTCGGAGCCCGCGGAAGACAAGCCGTCGAAGCAGGGGGTGTAGAGCGATCATGAATTACAGCCGCACGATCATTTCGGCACTCACGATCGCGCTTGGAGCAGCGGCGCTGGCCCAGCCAGCCGCCGGCCCGGGCCCGGATCAGCCGCCCCCGGAGCGCCCCGCGCGCAGGGGAGACAACAGCGGCCCAGGCTTTGGTCCGGGCATGCGGGAGATGGTGGCGCGGGATCCCCGGCTGTTGAAGGAGTTCATCGACCGCCAGACCGACCAGCTCTCCCGTGCGATCAAGAAGCTGGAAGAGGCAAAGCAGGAACTGGCATCGGGTGCAAAGCCCGAGGATGTTTTCCGTCAGCTCCGCGAGGCGCGGGCCACTTTCATGGCCGACAATTTCTTCGCAAACTGGCGGGATCGCCAGCCCCCGGGGCAGCAGAGCGGGAACCCCGACAGCGGTCCCCCGCAGTCGCCTTCGCCCGAACAGATTGACGAGATGATCACGTTTGTTCGCGAGTTTCGTCCGGAGTTTGCGGATCGGCTTTCACGCTGGCGCAAGGAAGAGCCGCGGATTTTCATGATGATCGCCTCGCGGCTTCTTCACCAGGCGCGAGACACGTTCCACGAAAAGGACCGGGACCCGGCGCTTTTCGAGCTGCGCAAAGAGGATCTTCGCAACAACGTGCTGATCGTGGAAAAGTCCGCGGAGCTGACGCGGATGCTCCGGGAGTCGAGCGACCCCGGAAATGATCCGGCCCTCAAGCAGGCACGTATCGAGCTTCGAGAGCTTCTGGGGAAGGGTTACGACTCCCGGGTCAAAGTCCGTGAGTACGAAGCTGCAAAGCTCGAAAGCAAGCTGAAGGAAACGAGGTCGAAAATCCAGGAAACCAAGGATGTGCGGGAGCAGATGCTCGATCGCACGCTGGACGAAATCTCAACCCGCAGGCGACCCTCGGCTCAGCCGGGCGACGACCGTGGGGGCGAACCGCCCTTTCAGAATGGCCCGCAGGGCACGCCTCCCGCAGGACCCAGGAATGGTCCTCACTAGAGCGGGTCAGGAGACGGTCGCGCCGGGGGCGATATCGCTGCGCGGCATGAGAATGACCACTTTGCGTTGCGCATCGGGCGCGGCGTCCTTTGGCGCATCGCTCGCGGCGAGCAGCATGCCCCGCGACTCTTCGCCGCGGATCACACGGGGGGCAAGGTTCGCGACGATGATGATCGACTGCCCCACGAGCTCTTCGGGGGTGTAGTAGCCCCTGATGCCGGCGCAGATCTGGCGTGGGGTGCCGCTGCCATCATCCAACTGGAGCCGGAACAGCCGATCGGCGGACGGGTGAAACTCGGCCTTGACGATCTTGGCCACGCGGAGATCGACCTTCGCGAAATCCTCGAAGGTGATCATGGGCTTGGCGGTCGGGGCGGCTGCCGGGGCGGGTTGTGCGGATGCTTCGGCCATAGGGCGTCTCCTGAAAACAGCGACGACTGTAGGAATAGGCAACGCGTCAGGGATTTTCTGGCTTTGCGTCCGCGGGTGAGATCCACACACCCTCGCGCCAGACTGACTTGCGGGCGTCCACGCCGAAGACGATCGCGACCGAGGCGGGATCGGGATCGCGGGCGGGCGGCGCCGTCTGGGTTGCGAGCTGCGAGCCCCAGCTTTCGGGCGCATCGGACTGCAGACGCCGCTGCAGTCTTAGTTGTGCTCCCAGACTTTCAGGGGACAACTTGAGGCCGGGATTTCCGGCACAGACGGGACAGATTTTTGCGGCGGCGTGCTGGGACTTGGGCGGAGTGATGATGCCGGCATTTGAACACTCCGGGCACGGCCATTTCTTCGCCTCGTTTTCGATGTCCGTGACGGTGAGCGTCCCATCCGCAGAAAGTTCGGATTCGTGGCGTACAAGGATTGCGCGAACGGCATCGTCCCGGAGCAGTTCGGTGACTTCCGTCCCTTCGCCGGCGCGGATCAGCGTCAGCACCATGGAGGCTTTGGCTTCGGCCGCCTGATTCGCCAATGGCTTTGCGCTCACCTGCGGCAGCGGCGCGTCTCCGGGCTGGAGAACCGTGGCAATCGCCCGCAGCCAGAGTTGATCGCTCGGGCGTCTGCAGAGGGTTGCGAGGGCCGCTGCCGCGGAAGATGCGACCCGGCGATTTTCCGGCAGCACGCGTCCGTACTCGATGGCCCGGACCAGGAGATCTCGAGCGAGCTCAAGACGCGGCTGAGAATCCGGTCGATCGAGCAGGTCTTCGGCGAGTTCGAGATATTCCTGGGGCCGTCTCGAATCGATCTGCAGGAGCTTGCGCTGCTCTTCGGGGTCGAGGGAGAGCGTGAGCGCTTCGCGGGTAGGTGGGCCGGCGGACTGAGCCGGCATCGCCGGATCGGCACCCAAAGAGAGATACGAACACACACAGCTCAGAAAGAATGCCAGGCGGATCATGACTTTCCTCCCGCGGAAAGCCGGAGAACCTGCAGCTGGAGCATGGCTCGCTCGCCCTCGAGGAGCTGCAGAACCGCGGTATCCGCGGTGCGGCATCGCATGGACCATTCGCGCGTGATATCGCGTATTGCTTCGCCGGCCCGGGGCCGATCCATCATGGCCTGCAGGGCCGTCCATTCCACGCAGGCCGCCTGCATCACCACGGCCTTTTCGAGTGAAGCGGTGGCGATCGATAGCCTTGCTTCCTTGCGCCGGCGTATTTCGCTCGGGCTCCAGCCGGGCTCGCGGCGTGAGACGGCTCGGGTGGTTGAATCGAGCGCACTTTCCAACCTGCGGATCGACTGGTCGGCAGAGCCGGGCTCTCCGGACTCGCCCGCACGCAGCCACCAGGCTCGGCCGAGGGCGTCCGCCGCGGCGTCGATGGAAGCCTCGCTACTCGAGGCGGGGAATCGCTCGCACGCACGATCCAGAAGGGCGAGAAGGCCGGAGACCTTCCACTTGGGCCGATTCTTCCAGGCACCGGGCTTTCCGGCAACCTCCGAGACCCAGTCGGCATTTTCGGGGGTTTCGGGCAGCTGGCGGAAGAACTCGATGGTTGCAAGAAGAATTGCCGGGGCATCGATCCGTCTTCTCAGCTCGGCGCGTGCCGCATCGCGGACGGGTGCGGGAGATCCGCGTGCCGATTCGACAACGAGCATCCGGGCGAGGAGGCTGTCGGTCTCCAAGCTCGAATTCTGGATCTTTTTGAGTGCCTCCAGCCGTGCCTGCACGGAATTGCCGGCCTGCGCAAAGTCGATCGCGCCCGACTGCGGGCCGGGTGAGGGGACGCGGGCGGGCGGGGGCGGCGTCTGCGCGTTGGACGCGGCGGGAGTGACAAGTTCTCGCAGAGCGGCCTTCGCATCGTCGGGCTTTGACGTGCGAATATCCTCGCCCGCGAGCGTGAGCAGGGCAAGCCGGGACGCGAGCAGAAGCTGGGCCTTTGGATCGGTGGCTGGTTCAGAAAGAAGCTTGGCCGCAAGTGCTTTCCACTCTTCCGAAATATCCGACGTGCGCACGGGGCCGGCCTGCCAGACCTGGGCGAGTCGTTCTCGCACAGCGGCACGGGCTTCGGGGCCTGACGCGGGAGCAAGCACCATTGTGGAGTCGATCCCGGGGGCGCTGCTGGCCACCATTGCCCGAGTAATGGCGCTGATGGCTTCACCCGGGATGGCCATGTCATCGAACCAGCCGAAGACGGCGTTTCGGAGGTCATCGGACGCCTGCCAGCTCAGAGCCGCCGCCAGCACCTGCACACCGGGTGCACCCGCTACGCCGGCATCCGGAGCGTGGAGCAGAGCATCGAGAGCTCCAATGGTGAGACGATCCTTCGGCTCGGTTCGGTCCGCAAAGACGGCATCGCGGACCTCGATGAACTCCTTCCATGGCTGTGGCGAGCGATTGCTGGAACCGGCAATCGCCACCGCAATGTCGGGCAGGGCACGCTCAATCCCCGCGCGGAACGACGCGGCGCCATCGAGCGCCTGGGCGGCACCCGGGATGATCGCGAGAGATGCGATCGACTGTATCGCCGCCCGGCCCAGATCGGCCTCCGAAAGCAGTCGAGAGGCGATGCCCGCGCTCATCGCGAGTGTGCGAACGGAACCCTTGGCGTCGCCGATCGGCGTTGCGAGCGGCGCCGTGATTGCCTTTGCGACATCGATATCCTGTCGCGAGGCGGCGAAGGCAAAGTCGACGATGCCGGACACAACCGCAGCCAGCTCATCGGCCTGCATCATCGTCCATGATTTTCCGAAAGCCTCGTATCCGCGGGAAAATCGCTGAAGGGCGGCGGCACCGTCTGTGGCGAGATCTCGGGTTGATCCCACGATTTCCAGGCTGATCGCTCTCGCGTCTCCGCTGGAGAGATCGGCCGGGATCGCCGGCAGTTCCTGAACTGAAACGGGCACGGGCGATGCCACCCCAAGCTCGGGGGCCGGGGTTGCTGGAGCGGGGGAAGGCGTCGGCCTGGATGGTGACAGAAGGATGATCGTCGCAATCACGGACACGAGGGCGAGCGCCCCGAAACCGGCGAGCAGGAAAATGTCCCAGCGTACATATTCCTTTTCAGGGTGCAATTCCTGTGGGTACGCTTCTTCGAGGTGCACCTCTGCCGCGAGCGCGGGATAGGTGGAGCGACTTCTTGCCCGCGGTTGAATTCGTACCGGTTCTACAGGTGGGGACCTCAGACTCAGCAGTGACACCGCGTCCGCAACCGCAACCCCTCGCGCCTCGCACGCGGCAAGGACGCGCAGGCGTGCCTGGTCATTCCATCCGCCGCTCATGCCCACGGCCAGATGCAGCTCCCGTTCGAAGAGGGCTTGGGGAGTGCCGGGCCCCGATCTCTCCCGCGGACGCTCCTTGCTTCCGCCCCACTGCTGGAGAAGCAGCTCCTGGAGCGCGGGGTCGCAAAGTTGTGCCGCGGCAGAATGCAAAGCCAGGCGGACCTCTTCCGCGGCGGGGGTCGCGCTTTGAGGGTGCCCGGCGAGTTGATCGAGGCGGCGATGCAGCACTTCGAGGACGTCGGCGGAATCCATCGGCCGCGCATCGACACCGAGCAGCGCAAACGGGCCCGAGCCGGTCGGCCCGAAGAACAACGCAACGGGATCTGCACGGCCACGGGATGATTGCCGGACGCCCCGCGAGGTCATGGCGTGCCCCCCTGCTTGGAGGGCGGTATGAGTTCATCGCGCAATGACCTGAGTTTTCCGGCCCAGGCGGGAGGACCTAGTTCCGGATGGGCAAGTTCAAGCAATTTCATGGCGTTGATCGCGCCGGCGCGATCAGTAAGGGATTGCAGTCGGATCGCGTTGTAGTTGGCCTCGAACCAGCCGGGCTGTTCCTGATGGAGACCGGCGATGAGCGTTCGCCAGCACAAGATCGCCGTCTTCTGGTCGCCTGCCATCTCCGAAAGCTCTGCAAGACGCCGGAGGCTCGAAGTGAACCTGCCGCCGCGATCCAGCATTCCGCGGTCGATCTGGATCGCGTAGTCCCGCATGCCGGCGTCTCCCGACGAGCGGAAGCAGGTGGCCGCGGCTTCCGCGACCTCATCGCGCAGAGCGTTGGTTCGCGGATCGAAATTTGACTGCTTGTCGACAACTTCGAGCACTGGGCGTCCCAGCCGCACTACGCGGGCGGCGAGTTGAAGATCCCCCGGCCTGGCCCGCAATTGCTCGACCGTCCGACGCAGCAGCAGTTGGCGCGCGGCGTTGGCAAATTCGGACTGCGACGCCGCCAGGCTCTCGACAATCCGATCAGCCGCGGCGTCATCTGAACGCGCCAGAGCTATCTGAACTCTGCGGAAGGCAAGTTCGTCCGCGATGGAAGACGGCGATGCGCCCGTCAAAGAAAAGATCCGGTCCAGGTCATCGAGAATGCGATCCGCGCGCTGGAGGTCGGGCGGATTGAGAGTGAGTGCACATTCGAGCTGCTGTCGACAGAGCTGGATGCAGCGTTCGGCCGCTGCCTTGCGGACGTCCTTCTCACCGGAGATGGCGATGTCGCGCTCGACCGGCAATACCTGATCGGACACAGCGAGATATCGGCTGATGGCGGCTTCCAAGTCCGCGGCGCTCGCGGCACGCTGCAACTTGAAAAGGAGATTGGCGGCCAGCAAGCGGGCTTCATGGCGTAGAGGCGACGAATCCGGCACCGCAAGAAGAGTTTCAACGACCTGGGCGTCGGTGAGCTTTCCGACACCGGCACGTCGCAGAAGAAGCCGGGCGGCTTCCTCTGTCCGGGGATAGGCGGAGACAAACAGGGCCGCCGCCGCTTCCCGTCGGTCGGCCAGGTCGGTGCGGCCGGCGGCCGCGGCACGATCGAGCGCAACCACCTCGTACCACATGCCATCCTTGCGGACTGCTTCGTCGTTGCGGTCTTCGGCCAGTCTCGCGAACTGCTCCGCGGCCGGAACAAACTCGCCGGCAAAGAAAAAGCACATGCCGGCATTGAGGATCGCCCGGGAGGCGTCCTTCGGATAGACCTTGGCGTCTTCGGCGCGGGCGGCGGCGAGGAAAAGATTCGCGGCGTCCTTGTATTTATCACCGATCGCCGCGACCGAGGTCGGCTCGGTTGCCTTCTGGCCGGTGCGTCGCTGATCGGCGCGCGCCGAGTCGAAGGCCTGAAGCCCGCGCACGTACTGAGCAATGAAACCGCTGGAGGCGAGCGCGCCGGTTCCATAGCGCCTCGCCAGCGCGACAACCGAGTCAACCTGCGATCGGGTGATCAGATCTGCGAGTGCAACGCGGCCCAATTCCGTGCGTAGTTCCTTGCCTCGCACGGCCGGACCGTCCTCGCCTTCAAAGGTCGTCACGGCGAGCAGCACGGCGTCTCCCACCTCGAGCGGAGATGCGAGGCGGCCCTGCGGCGCACGGGCCCGCTGCACCCAGGAGGAAAGCTCGCTCCAGCGGGCGCTGGCGCCGAGGATGGATATGCGACGCGAGAGAACTTGCGTTCGAACAACATCGGGGACACCCTCGGCCGTCGACAACTCATCGAGCCAGCGGAGCGCTTCCGCATCGTTGCCGAGCACTGCGTACGAAGCAGCGGTGCCCAGGCAGGCCCGGGCGACGTGCTCGTGGTTGAGCAGCGTGCGGGGCAAGCGGTCGAGAGTGGGCGCTTTGCGATCCTGAGCATTGAGGAGCGTCCCGAAATGCACGAGAGCGTCGGTCGCGTAGGGCTTCTCTCCGGTCAAGAGCGCCAGGTAGCAGTCGCTCCAGCCGGCGTAGTAGTGCGCAAGCGAGCGGCTTCGGCGTGCTTCCTGGAGTTGGGCCCGGGACTCCTTTGCCGCGGAGGACTCGGGGTCCATCCTTGCCAGATCGGTCTGCTCGATACTTCGGACCTTGGTATTGGCGGCGTTTGCGATCTCGCCGAACTCCGAAGCGAGCCTTTTGAGTGTCGGAATGACTTCACCCGCGGCGTCGTCGGAACCCATGCGAAGCCGGGTCAATTCTGCCGAGCGCTCCGCGGCGAGGTATTCTGCCTTGAGAAGATTAATTCGGAGCGCTGCAAGCTCGGGACGCGGATTGTCTTTGAGAAGTGTGCGACATTTCTCACGAAGAGCACCCCGTTGATCGGGGGGCAACGACTCGAGCAGTTGTTCGTACGTGCTCGCCAGATCCCAGAGAACTTTGCCGCGTTCGGGGGAGTTCGCCAGCTTTCGTTCCAATGCGAATACGCGGAGGGTGAGCAGCGACTTCTGCTTCAGGTAATCGTCCAGCGTGTCGTCGATCAGTGCGCGATCGACCGGTGGCGCCCCCCGGCAAGCGGCTCCGAGGACCATCGCGAGCAGGATGGCTTTACCTGTTTGCCGCATAGCTGACCTGCACGAATCCGGCGTCCTTTGCCGCCTGAAGAGCCGCGGCCACATCGCCAACGACTGCGCCGTCGCCCGCGCTGACGATGACGCCGGCGCCGCGGGGAGACTGCGAGAGCGTCTCGAGAAGGGCCTTTTCTGATTCGAATGCCCTCTGGCCGATGGAGAAACGCAGGGCGCCGTCCGGGCGTGCGACGCGAAGCATGATGGGGGGAAGCTCGGGCACGCTGGCGGAAGCGGAGGCGGGCTGTTCGAGACCGGTCGAAAGGCGGGATTCGGAGGGAGCGAGCGACCCGGCGAGCATCAGGTAGAGCAGCAGGAACAGCACGATATCGATGAAGGCCACGAGCGACAATCGCGGGATCGCGGTGATTCCTCGCTCTTTGGGCGCGCGGAAGTTCATTTGGTGACACCCTTGCCGGGAGAGGCGCCGCGGTCGCCGGTTGTTGCCAGCCTCCAGCTCTCAACGCCCTGAGCGCCGAGCGCGGCGGCGAGAAGAGACAATCGATCGGCCGGCGTCGTGCGGTCCGCACGGACAATCACCTCGAGCATTCCCCCCGCCTTTTCGGTCCTGGCGCGATCGGCGGAGACCAGCAGGGCGAGGCGTTCGAGTTCGTAGCTGCGTCCCCCCACCGACAGTCGTCCGTCCTTTTCCATGTCGATGACGACTGCGGCTTCGGCGTCGGGCGCTCCGGCGTTGTTTGCGTCGCCGGGCTGCTTTGGCAAGTCCAGATTCCGCTGGGCGATGCGGTGAAACTGGGAGGACATCATGAAGAAAATTGTCAGAAGCAGAACCACATCGATCATCGACGTGATGTCGAATCCGCACTCGGGCATCTGTCTGTTGCGTGAGAATCGCATGTGGTTGCCTCAGACCGACGCCGGCTCCAGAGCCGGAGCTGGGCCGCGGGAGCTGCGCCCTGCGGGCGCGGAGAGCAGCGAGGCCAGGCTTTCGACGATGTCTCCCACATCGATCGCGAGTTTTTCGACTCTTCTGCGCAGGATCGTGTAGAGGACCGTGCAAGGGATGGCGACAAGAAGGCCTTCCGCCGTTGTGACCAGGGCGAGCGACATGAAATTAGAGAGCTCGTTGGATCTGGCGGCGCCTTCCAGCTGGCCGATCGTCGCGAACGCGCCGATCATGCCGATGGTTGTGCCCAGCAGGCCAAGCATCGGGCCGATCGCGGCGATGATGGCTATGCCGTCGGTGGTTCGCACCAGGCGCTCGACTTCTTTGGAACCGGATTCTTCGAGAGCGGTCCTCAGTTCCAGCAGGCCGAAGCTGGATCGGCCGCACCGGACCAGGGCCCCGGCGATCGTGTTGGCGAGGAAGCAGCGATTCGCGGGCAACCTGCAGAAGTCGATCGCCGCTGCGGTGTCGCCTTTTTCCAATCGCTCTTCCAGGCCGGCGATGACGTGAACTGGCGCCATGACGGAAATACGAACTTTCAGGAGGTGGGCGATCACAAGCGCAACCGCCACAACCGAGAGCAGGAGAAGCAGATATCCGATCAGTCCGCCGGCCTGGAGGTATTCCAGCAGGGAACGATGGGCGGCCGTTGCCGGGGCGGTATCTCCAATCACCACGGGGAGCGTTTCGAACAGTCTGATCACTTGTCATTCTCCGCGGCCGCAGGGGCCGGAGTGGGACCGGAAACAGAAATGGGTGGGACGGGCGCGTGCTGAGCAGCTTGCCGGCGGACGGTTGCAAATCCAATCGACTCTAGAACAGGCGACTCCGCATATCGCTGCTCGAGATCTGCCAGCACCGCGCGGCAGCCCTGCCAGTCACCAAGAGCGGCAAGGCCGCGTGCGGCGTCCCCCAAAGCAAGAGATGCAAGCCAGGGATCGGCATCGGGCCGCGAGGCGACCCAGAGGAGCGAGAGCGTTCCAAGGCGTCGCTGCTCCGCATCGTCTTCCATCAGCAGCGATCGTCCGAGTCCCAACCTGCACCAGGCAAGCATCCAGGCTGGTGTCGTCGAACTGATTCTGCCGATGAGGCGCGATCGCGCTTCGGAGCGCACGGTGGCATCGGTGGATTCCGAAAGCACCAGCTCGCCGGCGATGTTTGCCCAACCGGGGTCGTGCAGCAGCTTGGCGGGATCCAGGTCCGAACTCATGCCCGAGTCACGCCGGGCCGCTGCGACATAGATCTGCAGGAGATCAGCACCGCTCGGGTGGCCCGTTCGCTTGGAGCTCGCCCCAAGACCTGTCTCCGCGAGTTGACGCACGGAGGGTGAGTCAAGCCATATTGGGGGCAGGTTTGTAATCCAGATATCGCCCGAGGCCAGATTGGGGATCGAATCCCGCACCTTTGCCGCGTTTTCAGCATCGAGCGAATCGCTGTGGTCGAGCCATTCCACCCATGGTGCAACGGCCGAAGCGGACGGGTCGTGCGCGTTGCGACAGGCGAGCCACCCGGCCGCGATCTCGGCCCTGGTCGGCCCGGTCCAGCCCTGGGTCTCCTTCCAGAGCGCTTCCAGGAGGGGCTCGGCACCCTGGGCGTCCTGGCGTTTCAGACGGCTTTGCGCGCGCCACAATCGCTGGGAAAGGTCTGCAAGTGGCCGGAAGTCCTGGGACAGCGGACCTTCGACGGACTTGAGCTGCGAGAGCGAGAGGCACTTGACTGGTCGCCCCTGCTCGGCGGCGAGGCACGCTCCCGCGGGGCTCAGACCAGAAAGCTGTACCTTGGCACCGCTTCGCAGGACAGCGAAAGATTCCTCGGCGCGAACGCGCAGGGCACCAAAGCAAGTTACGCAAACGGCGATCCAGATCCTCACGGGGTCACCCCCGGGACGTAGGTATACGAACCACGTGACTGATTCGCCATTTTCTTGAGCAGCGCTTCGGAATCCCGCGTCGTAAACGCGATGCAGTGAATTGGGATCCGGCTGGTGTTCATGCGGGCCACTTCGTCGGCGACGAGCGGATCAAACTCACCATCGGTCATGAAGTAGATCGCGTCCGGGCGGGGGCGGAGCTTGAGGGCGGAGCGGAAAGCGTCCAGCGGCTGCGTTCCTCCCTGCGGCGTGAGTGCCGTGATCTGTTTTCGTGCCCAGCGCTTTCTTTCTTCCAGGGCCTGCACCCAATCCCGGGCGTTGCCGAGCGGGGTTGAAAGGTCGGAAAACGCGAAGACAGCAAAGTACGACGTTTCGACGAGGTTCTGGATCGATTTGGAAAGCTGCGCCCGCAATGCCTCGATCTTTCCGCCCACACTCATGGAACCGGAGATATCGACGACAAAGACGAAGCGGCTGCCCTGGGCCTCAACACCGAAGAACGACGCTCCGCCTCCGCCTCCACCACCAGCGCCCAGGCCCTCGCCGAGCGAGTCGCCGCCGGAAACATTGCCCGCACCCGAGAGGGCGCCGGATGCCTCCAGGCCGCCGGCGTTGGACAATGTCGGATCGCGCGGCACGTCGAGAGGCTGATCGGATGTCGACCGCTTCTGCTCCGATGACAAGTCGCCCGATGATGGCAAGCCGACTTCGATCGAACTGGCCATCAGTTCGCCCAGCTCGGGGCCGCGTGTGAGGGCCAGGCCAACCGGCTGCTCTCCCACGGGGCCGGGCTTGCCGCCCAACCCGTACATGATGCGGGAAGAAACTGCAAGGCCGACCAGATGAAACAGAATGGAAAGGACGAGCCCGACCAGCAGCGCCCGCCGGGCCAGCCGGAAGATCAGCGATGACATCCCTTCGGGCGGCGGCACTGCCGCGACCGGGGATCCCCCCATCGATGAATCCTGTTTCGGGTGCATCGGACTCATTATCGCGTCTCCGGGGGAAGCTTGCCGGAGGGAATCCTGCTGCTGTTTGGCTGCGCGCCGAAATGTTGCGTCCCTGCCCGCCGCGGCTACCCGTTTCGGACGCGGGGGCTTCCGGTTGCCTTCTCTGAGGGTTTCAACGCAGAATCTTCTCCCAAATTGCCCAAAAGACGGTGCAAGCGCCGTCGAAAGCCATGCCCGAAGTTGACGGGCAGGCTTGCGTCGGTTTCAATGAGCGCCCCAATGACCCCCGGAGCCCCAGATGCCCCTGAAGGAAGCTGCCCGCAAAATGCCGTCCACAAACAAGAAGTCGGGTACCCAGGCGGGTCCCGCTCCAAAGTACAAGCGTGTGTTGCTCAAGCTGAGCGGCGAGTCCTTCTGCAAGCCGGGCGGATTCGGAATCAATCCCGATGAGCTCGCATCGATCGCGAGCGAAATACGGGATGCCGCGGCTCTGGGCTCTCAGATCGCGGTCGTGGTCGGCGGGGGCAACATCATCCGCGGAGCCCAGCTTGCCGAGGCGGGGCATATTCATCAGGCGACGGCCGACCATATGGGCATGCTGGGGACGGTGATCAACGCCCTGGCGCTCAAGGAGAAGCTGAAGGATCTGGGCAGGGAATGCCGCGTGATGTCGGCGATCGAGATCCGGGCGGTTGCGGAGCCGTTCATCCGCGGGCGCGCTCTGCGGCACATGGAGAAGGGCCGGGTCGTGATTCTCGCCGCTGGAACGGGCAATCCGTTCTTCACGACGGACACGTGCGCCGCGCTTCGGGCGACCGAGCTTGAGTGCGAGATTCTTCTCAAGGCCACCAAGGTGGACGGCGTTTACACGGCCGACCCCAAGAAGGATCCGACCGCCAAGCGCTTCGATACGCTTTCGTTTGCAGATGCGCTCGCCCGAAAGCTCAAGATCATGGACATGACGGCGCTGGCGATGTGCCAGGAACACGAGATCCCGGTGCTTGTTTTCGACTTCAACCGTCCGGGCAATATCGCGCGGGTAATCCGCGGCGAATCCATCGGAACGCTCGTGACCGTTCGCTAGCCGATATCATCGCACCCAAGGACACCATCACCATGACCGATCCAGATACCATTCTCCTCGAGACCGAAGAAGCGATGACCAAGGCGGTCGAGTATCTCAAGAACGAGATGCGCGGCATCCGAACCGGCCGCGCGAGCCCGGCGATGGTCGAGTTCATCAAGGCGGATTACTACGGCTCGATGACGGACCTGAAGAGTCTTGCGGCGATCAGCGTTCCGGAACCTTCCCAGCTTCTGATCAAGCCGTTCGATGCCGGATCGGTGGGAGCCATCAAGCAGGCGATCGAAGCGTCGGGGCTCGGCCTCAACCCGATGGTGGAAGCCAAACAGATCCGCCTTGTGGTGCCGGCGCTTTCCACCGAACGCCGACAGCAGCTGACCGCCAAGGTCAAGAAGATGGGAGAGGAACAAAAGACCGCGATTCGCAACACCCGGCGCGATGCGAACAAGCACGCCGACGGCCTCTCCAAGCAGGCCGGCTCGCACTTCCCCGAGGACGAGATCGAAACACTCAAGGAAGAGATCCAGAAGCTCCTCAAGAAGTTTGAGGACGAGATCGACAAGCGCGTTGCCGAAAAGACGAAGGAAATCGAGACGGTCTGACAACACTGCAGAGTTGGAAGCGTTTACAGCAAAGTTATCCGCCAGAGGCCCGCTGAAAAGCGGGCCTTTTCCGTTTGTAGTGCCGCGGCCAACTTGATTGTCGTGACGTCATCGTGCGGAACCTTGCCGGCGTCGAGAGCGCATGGCATGTTGAGATTGGGAATGGAGTCTCTCAGAGCGGTCGGAGGTGCGCACTTGTTCGGGCACACCCGGCCGGTCTGACGAAGGGGAAAAGGGTCATGAAACCCGTCATAAATGAATCGGGGCGCTCCGGCGCCCGCGCGATGATCGCGCTCATGTCGGTCTCTCTCGCCTTTGCCGGGCAAGCCCGGGCGGGCAACGCCGGCACGCAGACCATTCCGCAGCCGACCCTGGGCAAAGTCACGCACCGCGTCGACGCCCTGAATGCCGCGAACTACAGCGAGTACTTGTCGAACACGCTGCTGTCTCCCGTGGCGGTCGGCGGCCTGCGCCTGGCGATGAGCGTTCCCTACAACGGTCCATCCGCCGGCAGTGATATCGCCGGCATGCTCGACCCGGAAAACGCGGGCCGCACGATCATTCTGCAGCGCGGCACCTCCGACGGCGAATGCCGCGTGATCTACCGCTCGGATTTCGATTCGTCCTTCCAGGACTCTCTGCGCAACGAATGGTCATACGGCGACGTGCGTGAAACGCCCGACGGTCGCCGCTTCCTGGGCACGATCGGCAACGGCTCGACGACGCTCACAGTGGATCATGCCCCGCAGAACGGAAACTACGTCATCCAGTTCGATCTGCTGGCGATCGGCGACTGGAAGGGCAACTCGGCTCCCAGGCCGCAGGTGTGGGGACTGCGCATCGTCGACGGCCCCACGCTGATCGAAACCAACTTTGCGACCGTGCCGGGCTCCAGGCAGGCGTACCCCGATACCGTGGGCCAGTCCGACTTTGAACCCGGCTTCCAGGCGATCGAAACTTTCACCGGTCCCGACGGCAAAGTGGGAACGGTGTATCGCCTGGCCTATCGGTTTGAGCGGACCGCGGCCGCATCCGAGAGCGGCTCGGACGATGTCCGTGTGGAGTTTTACTCCCGTGGCCTGGATTCGGGCGCCAATGCTCCGGTCTGGGGCCTGACCAACGTCGTGCTCGCGCTGGTGCCCGATTCGGGCGGGGCGGGCGGCGGAGGCGGCGGCAGCGCTAACAACTACTTTGGCGTCTGGGATCGCCCCGCATTTGCGATGGCCGAGTACGGAATGCAGCCGGCGGGTTCCGGGGGAGGCGGAGGAGGCTCGGGCGAAGATGAGCCGGCTCCGTCGACTCCGAAGGACCAGTCGCCGGCCCCGGTGCAGTCCAATCCGACGCAGCCGGAGTGGAATCATCCTCCGGTTGTGCAGATTCCCGCTCCCGGTTCGGTGCTCGTCTTCGGGCTTGGCGGCCTTCTGGCGGGCAGACGCCGGAGGTAATCGCTAACCAAATACCGAGCGGCAGAACTGAATCTGCTCCTGGGTCAGGGGCGGATCGTCCGCACCTTTGACATTGCATGCGGCCTGAGAGGCGTTGCGGAAACCGGGAATCGTGCTGCAGACGTGCTCGTGCGCCAGGACAAACCTGCAGGCAACCGAAGCGAGGGCCGCCGTCGAATCGCCGAACTGAGTGCGCAACTGCGTGAGTTTGGGCTTGAGTCCGCGGAGAGATTCCGCGAGCATGTCCTTGCGGTTGTTGCGATAGTCTCCCTCCGCAAACTTGGGCGGATTCTCGGGATCAAACTTGTCCAGCAGGATTCCCTGATCGAGGGGTCCAAACCCGACAAAGGAGGAGCCGAACTTTCGCATCAGCTCGGGAACTCTCCCCCCGGGGCGGATGAACTGGTCATAGCGCATGTTCGCCTTGTTCTGGAGCACGTCCGGACGGACGACAGGCACCGCTCGCTCGAAATCCTCTTCCGTGTAGGCGCTCTGGCCGACCGCTCGGACTTTGCCCTCACGAACAAGATCCCGCATCGTGGACGCCGCCTCGTTCAAATAGTCATGCTCTACCCCGTCGACGTCAGGGCCAGTAAAAGTGCCATGGTGAAAGTAGTAGATATCGATGTAATCCGTGCGAAGGTTGCGGAGTGACTGCTCGCACTGGTGGCGGATATTGGCTGCTTCGTAAGGGCTCGGGGCAGTGCCCTTGAAGTGCCCGACCTTTGTGGCGATCACTTGTGTCTCGCGCCGGGCGCCGAGCTTTCTGAGGCACTTGGCCAGGAGCCTCTCGGCCCGGCCGTTGCCGTAGACGTCGGCGTTGTCCCAATGGTTGACGCCCGCTTCCAGGCCGACGCGGATGCCCGCGAGGATGTCTTCTTCGTTGATCTCGGCCCAGCCGATCGGCTGCCCGTTAGCCGTGGACCAGTTGGGCCCGCCCATGGTCCAGCAGCCAAAGCCGATCTCCGAAACCTGAATTCCGGTTTTGCCGACAGCGCGATATCGCAAGGCGGAACCTCCCAGTATTACCGAAGAATCAGGACCTCGGGGTGCATGAGCAGCACGGGCTCGGTGCGCAGGAGCATCAGCCCCTGAGCGGCACGCGATATCTGGTCCCAGGCACGGTCGCCGAAAACAATCGTTCCCAGCTTGCTCAATTCGGGACCGATGCCGCCCATCGCCGCGCTGATACCCGGAGCCGAAACTCCTCCGATGGTGTCTTCAAGAAGTTCCGCGAAGGACGGCGGCGGCGGGTAATCGACTACGTCGTACTTCTCAAGATGAAGCTGCGAGCTCATGTCCTCGAGCGAATCGCGGAGTCCGCCCACCTTGTCGGCCATCTTGAGATCGATGACTTTCTGGCCCGCGAAAACCCAGCCGCCCGCGGTTTTGGACAGATCGATGCCGTGACGGCCTTCCGCGACGCGCGACTTGAACAGGTCGAAGGTCTCGGTCATCTTCCCGCGGATGAGTGTGAGCTGCTCGGGAGTCCAGGGCGATGCCGAATCGAACATGCCCGCCATTGGACCGCGGGAGCGGCTTGAGACGTGCACTTTCAGATGCTCGTACACACCGGCGAGGCTCATCTTGCCGCCAACTACGCCGATGCTCCCGACGATGCTGGAAGGGTTGACATAGATTTTCTGCCCGGCGCTGGCGATGTAGTACCCCCCGCTCGCGGCCATATCGCCGACGCTGATCCAGACCGGCTTCTTTGCCGCGAGACGCTTCAACCCCTGCCAGATGACTTCGCTCGCGACCGCGCTTCCGCCGGGGGAATCGATCCGGACAATGACGCCCTTGACCAGATCCTCATCGAGCATGTCCTCGATCGCGTTGCGGATGGTCCGGCTGCCAACGCTCTTTTCGCCCGTGAATCCGGCCTTGGACTCGCCATCGACAATCGTCCCGTCGATGTGCAGAACGCCGATCGATTCTTGCGTGATCGTTCGCTTGGCGGGCTTCAGAATGCTCGAGAAAAGTGCGAAGGGGTTTGAACTGGCGGCAAGATCCAGTTCGTCGCGCTGAGAGACAAGGCTGAGCGTCTTGCTGCTGTCGAGCTTGCTTTTTTCCGCCACATACTTTGTCACGTCGGGCAGATCGAGTTCGGCATCAACCATGCCGGACTTCACCGCGTCTGCGGAATCGGCCATCCAGACAATCTTCATCGCGGCCTGGTACTGATCTTCGGAGAGCTTCCGGCCCGCCTTCAGCGTCGCCTTCTCATTGTCGTACAGGCTGTCCAGGAGCTGATCGATGTTCTCGCTCCATGGCTTGCTCGGAGCGGCCCTTGTCATCTGCTCGTTCGCGCCTTTGTAGTCGCCGATCTGGACCATGTCGGCCTTGATGCCGGCCCAGGCCAGCGTGTCGGCGAGGAACATCTCTTCCATGTGCAGGCCGGGGACCGAAACCGGACCTCCCTTCTGGATGATGATCTCATCCGCATAGCAGCCGAGCAGCATGTCCGTTGTGTCGTAGCTTTCGCTGAAAACCGTCACCCGCTTCCCGGCCGACCGCACTCGCCGGATCGCGGCGCCGAGTTCTTCGGTCTGAGCCCGAGTCAAAGTCGCATCTTTGAGCCGGATAAGCAGTGCGCCAACATCGTCGCGGCCCGGGGCGGCGTCGATAGCGTCGACAAGCTCGCGGAGCGTCTGCCCCTGCTTGCCGCCGAGAAAAGACATCGGGCCCGGCCTTGCTGCCGGCTTCCCCTTGATCTCGATGGTTCCGATGCGCTGAGCGGCGAGCTCGGCGGCGATTGCCCCGGAGGTCAAGGCCAGGCTCAGAACAATGGCCAGCGCGCGGCCGGAGCGAACTGCGTGACGGTTACCGATCATCCCTAACTCCTTTTGTTCGAACGACGGAGAATCATCTTTGGCGTGATTTGCGAAGGACGGCTGGTCAGGCGTAACCAAGGCGTTCGAGGTCGTCCTCATCCAGCCCGAATTGATGCCCGATTTCATGCAGGAGCGTGATCATTATCTCTTCGTATACCACGTCGTCGGCTTCGGGTTGATCCCATCCTCCGGCCAGGGAGATGACACCCTCGCGAAAAATGTGGATATCGGGGGGCATCTCGCCAGACCGTTCGACGGACTTTTCCGTGTTGGAGACCCCGCTGTGAAGGCCGCAGAGTGAAACGGCCTCTTCCTCATCGGCCGGATCGATCCCCACGTCTCGGAGCATCTGCGCGGTGGGTCTGTCCAGGGCAACAACCGGGACTTCTTCGATCAGCCGGTGCAACGCCGGCGGCAGGGCCTCGATCGCCTCTTCCAGCAACGTATCGAACCGTTCTCTTTCCTGTTCGCTCAGCACATTTCAGGGTACGCTCGAGTGCGAAGACCCGAAGTACGCCTGCGAGGGTGTTCCGTCGGCGATCGATTCGAGCGAGATGGGCGGGCTCAGCACGGCAGGGACAATCCTGGCGCAATCGACCAGTGTGCCGATGAGACCGAGCGTCAGGAACATCGATCCGACCGCGACGAAGACCGTGCCGATGACCTGGGCGATCTGTTCGCTCCCGCCGCCAAGCTGCGCTCCGGCGATGTGCACGAGATCTCCGGTTGCGATGATCGCCAGAGCACCAACCATCGCCAGCATGGTCTGGCGATCGACCTTCCCAGAACGAAGAAGCATGGAACGATGGACGAATATTCGCGCATTGGGACGGAGGCACCCGATGATGAGCATCAGAAGCAGGTCGCAAAGCAGCCGCATCCCGGATCGTTCCAAGTTCAGGCTTCCGCCGGTCGAAAAAGGGGTCGGAGTAGCGCCCGCATCAATCCGGTTCAGAACCACGTAGAACGCCAGTGTCAGTGGCAGGTAGAGCAGCACCCCCACCACGGCACGGACGGTTCCGTCGATCGGGATCTGCGCGTGCGGCCTGATCAGAACGCACGCGCCCAGCCCCGAAAGAAGTGTTGCGATCACCACGAGATCGGGCGGCCACGTCCCGGCGTTGCGCCCGGCCAGCTCTGCGACCCTCAGCCACCAGAGTCCGACCGCCGCGACGAGAGCTGCCAGTGGCCAGAGGAGCAGGCCCAGAGCGACAATGCGGGGATGGCCGATGGGCTGAAGTTCGCTTGCGTGAGGATCGATCTTGGCGAGGATGGTGCCTCGGATGGACATCCCGCATTCCGGACACCGCCCGCGAATCGAAAGTCCGCGAAGGTTGTAATGACAGCGGGCACAGAGCAGGTCGCCTGTGAGTTCCTTCGCGAGGAGCGGCGTTTCGTTCCCTGGGGAGCTGAAACCCGCGGTCTGGTTCGTATCAAAGCCGCTTTGCAAGCCGCGCTGCATCTCCGTGCGCCATCACCGGCGTCTTCACAAGATACTAACGCATCCGGCAAGCCCTGCCGCGCCGCTACGATCCGAGGAACGGAGAATGAACATGGCCCGCCTGGTACGTCACGAAAAGACAGACCCGATCAGGATCGACCCCGCCACGTGGCCCCGTGACGAGCAGGGGAACCTGAAGGTACTTTCGATCTGCGCCTGCGGCATCTCTCAGAAGTTTCCCTTCTGCGACGGCTCTCACAAGGGCTGCCGGGCCGAGTCTCCTGGCCATGTCTACCGCTACGACCCGGTGACCAAGGCCGTGCTCGACTCGACGCAGGAAGGCTGAACTTGCGCCTCAGCCGCCGTGCATCCAGCGGTCGATGAGTTCGATCGGGTGGAGGGCCTTTACACCGGCGCCGTCATGGATCTGATGTCGGCATGAAGTGCCGGACGCACAGACGACGGTTTCGGGCTCCTTGGACAGCCCGCCGCGCACAGCCGGAAGCAGAGCGAGGTCCGCAATTCGCATGGAAAGGTCGAACTTGTCCCTGCCGAATCCGAAGGATCCCGCCATGCCGCAACAGCCGCTGTCCAGCACCTTTACGCGGTCTCCCGCGAACATGCGGAGAGCCTTCGCGCTTGATTCGGCCCCCCAGAGCGCCTTCTGGTGACAGTGCCCGTGGAACAGAACCGGGGCGCGTGCCGCGCCCGGCTCACAGTCCTTTGCTCTCCGTTCAAGTTCCGGATGATCCGCGATACGGGAGGCCAGAAACTCTTCGACGAGCCATGTTTTTCGGGCGATCTTGTTACGGATTTCCCGGCTTGCCGCCACCTTGAGCTGGATCCAGTCGTCCTTTATGGCTGAAGCGCAAGACGGCTCGATGACAAGAATCCCGCCGATCGAATCGTCCAGGGCGAATGGTGTGAGCTTCTCGATGGCCCGATCGACGTGATCGATTGCTTCCTCCAGCATGCCGGTGGAAAGAAAGGTCCGTCCGCAGCAGCCAACGTCGGCCAGGATGACCTCATATCCGAGCGATTCAAGGACGCGCTTCGCCGCCGCCCCGATGCCCGACTCAAGGTACATCGTGAAGCAGTCGCCGAAGAGAACGACCTTCCCGGAGCTCCTCTTTGGAGGTTGTATTCCCTTGGCGAACTCGGCCGTCAGCGGGCGGGAAAACGGGGGAATCGTGCGCCGGGGGTCAAAGCCCATCAGGCGGCTGATAAGCCAGCGCCCCAGCCGCGAGCCGTTGGCGGCGTTGGCCAGAGGAGCGGTCAGCGATCCGATTCTGGCCAGCGGTCGGAAGTGAGCGAGCAGCCTTGTTCGCAACGGAGCGCCCCCCCGGGCACGAAATCCTTGCGCCGTGTACTCAGCCTTCAGCCGTGCGATGTCGACATTGCTGGGGCATTCCGATTTGCACGCCTTGCAGCTCAGGCAGAGCGCCAGCGTCTGCTGGGTCTGTTCATCATCCCACGCGGGGTCGCGTGAGCCGGGGCGGAGCTGTCCGGTGATCGCCAGGCGGAGCGCATTGCCGCGACCCCGCGTGCTGTGGCGTTCGTCCAGCGTGCCCATGTACGAGGGGCACATTGTTCCGCCGCTCTTTTTCCGGCACACTCCGGCCCCGTTGCACATCTCAACGGCACCGCCCAGACCGTGCTGATCGCTGAAATCAAAGTACGTCTGCACCTCCGGCACGAGGGCCGGCACTCCTCCCGGCTCGATCCGCAGATTCTCCGCAATCGAGGCGATCGGGCGCGGCTCGACGATGTTGCCCGGATTCAGCAGGTTCTTCGGATCGAAGATCGCCTTGATCTCCCGCATCGCGTTCATCAGTTCCGGCCCGTAGAAACGCTCGAGCAGCGGCCCCCGCACGCGGCCATCGCCGTGTTCGCCGGACATCACCCCGCCGAGGCTCTTCGCGAGATCGGCGACTTCTACCGCAATCTGCTGCATCCGCTCGCGGTCGGCCGGATCGTGAATATCGATCAGCGGACGTACATGCAGAACGCCCACGGATGCATGGGCCCAGTAAGCAGCCCGCGTGCCGTGCCGGGTAACGATTTCCCGGAATCGGCGCACAAACTCCTCGAGATGCTCAACAGGGACGGCATTGTCCTCCACGAACGTGATGGGCTTGCGATTGCCGGGGATGCCGTGCAGGAGCGGCTCGCCGGCCTTGCGGAGCTTCCATGCGTTCGCGATCGAGGTCGCATCGCTGTGCGCGTGCATGGAAGCGCGGGGAATGAGCCTTCGGAGTTCGTCGAATTTTCCACGCACGTCCTCCGGTGTCTGGCCGTAGTACTCGACGTACAGAACGGCCTTCAGTTCGCCGTGCGGGGGCATCGGCATCAGATCGACATACCTGCGATACTCCGTATTGGCCTTTGCCAGATCGATGACCGTGTCGTCCAGAAGTTCGACGGCCGAGGGACCAGTTTTGAGTATCGGAAGAACGCTCTCGATGGCGGCGTCGAGAGAATCGAACCCGAGCGTGGCGAGTCCTTTGGATTTGGGGCGAGGATGGAGCAAAAGCTGCGCGCCGAGTGTGACCGCGAGTGTGCCCTCGCTGCCGCACAGGAGATGAGCAAGATTGACGCCGTCGGGATCGCCGCCGCTCCGATCAAGCGCCTGGAGGACCATATCGAGGCCGTACCCGGCATTTCTGCGAACGGTCTTCGGGAACCGCTCGCGGATAAACCGCTCGTTTCGTCGCACGACTTCGATCACGCGTGCGGTCAGCTTTCCGACGCGCTCGTGCCGGGATGCGGCCCCTTTCTCAAACCGGGCGACAAAGCCGTCCGCGAGAAGCGCATCAACCCCCAGCACATTTTCGCTCGTTCTGCCGTACAGGATCGATCGGGATCCGGCGGCGTTGTTCCCGATGCATCCGCCAATGTTTGCGTGGCGCGCGGTGGCGGGATCGGGCGCGAACATCAGACCCTCGGAGGCCAACGCGTCGCTCAAATCGTCCACGGTGATGCCGGGCTCGACGCGGCAGGTGCGGGCCGGGGCGTTGACTTCGAGAATCCGGGTGCACCGTCCAGAGAAATCTACAACCACGGCACGGTTCGTGCACTGACCCGCGAGGGATGTGCCACCCCCGCGAGGAAGCAGTGGCACCCCACGCTCGAGGCAGTACCGCACGCCGCGAACCGCATCAGCCACGGACGCGGGAATGAAGACTCCGAGCGGCTCAACCTGGTACAGGGACGCGTCGGTCGCGTAGAGCAGCCGATCGTGCAGCCCGAAGCGGACTTCGCCCTCAACCGCGTTGGCAAAGTCGCGCGAGAACCGTTCGCGATCGAAGCCGCCCTCGGGCCGCCTCGCATACTCGGAGTTCGAACTTACGACTGGGAGGCTGGGCATGGTGCGCTTGGTCCGGATCTCTTCGTGGTCGGTCCGATCCGACTATACGGATCGGTTTACGGACCTGGCGGGGCTGAAATCCGCGAACCCCTGCGAGCGCCGGCGCGCTTCATGCGGGCGTGAGCCCCCCGGAGATATCAGATGATCCACCGCCGATTCGCACTTGCACTTTCATTCGCCGCCGGTCTATGCGTCTCGATTGTCCCGCTTGCCACAGCCTCGGAAATGCCCGAACGTGCGGTGCAGGCCGCAGGCGCTACCCCGGCTTCGACGCTGCCGGTGCGGCGGATTACGCTGTACCGCTCGGGGGTGGCTTCGTTTGAGCGGACCGGCACCGTGGCGGGAAATACGGCGCTCAAGCTCCGCTTTGACAACGATCTGGTGAACGACGTTCTGAAGTCACTCGTCGCGGTCGACCTTTCAGGCAAGGGAAGCGTGCGCGGCGTTTCCTATGCCAGCAACGCGCCCCTCGCGAGAAGGCTTGCCGCGTTCGGCATTAACCTGGGCGATCAACCTTCTCTGAGTCAGCTGCTCGGCCGCCTTCGGGGTGCCTCGGTGACCGTGACCGGCTCGGGGGGTTCTGTGGTGGGAACCATTCTCGGCACGGAAATCCGGGAAGAGGCCGCGGGGAGCGCTCAAAAAGCACTGCAGGTACCCTATCTGATTGTGGTCACCTCCAAGGGCATTCGCTCCGTCAGCCTCTTTGAGGCACGCAGCATCGAACTGACCGACGCCGAACTTCAGGGTGAACTTAACAAAGCGCTCGAAGCGATCGCTCAGCAGCGTCAGGAACAGAGCCGCACTCTGGACGTCTCGTTCAACGGAACGGGCGAACGGGAGGTGGCTGTGATCTACACGCACGAGTCGCCGGTCTGGAAAGCGTCCTATCGCGTGCTCATGGGGCCGGAGAAGCCGTCGCGACTGAGCGGCTGGGCCATTGTCGAAAACACAACGGACGAAGACTGGACCGATGTGCGACTCTCGCTGGTTTCAGGGCGTCCCGTGAGTTTCACCATGAACCTGCAGGAACCCCTTTTCGCCAGCCGGCCGGTTGTAGGAGTCCCATCCGTGGGTGGTCTGGCACCTCGTCTGTACGCGGATGCGGTTCAGTCGGACGGATACACGGACAAAAACGCCATCGGCCAGCTCGCGCGCAAGCTCAGCAGCGCCAATAACCAGCAGAGTCTGGATGGGCGAAACATGGCCGCCCCTGCAAGTCCTCTTGCAGCAGGGGATCGCTCTTATTCATTCCGGCAGGAACGCAATGATGAGCCCGCGGCATCGGCGGCTCTCGCATTCAAGCCCGATCTCGCAACGGCGGCCATTACCTCTGCCTCTGCAGGCCTCTCCGGCGAGGTGTTCCACTACGATGTTGCAGAGCCGGTCACGGTCGCGCGGCAGAGTTCGGCGATGATTCCGATCATCGGAGCGGATATCAAAGCCCGTCGCGTCAGCATTCTCTCCCCCGGATGGGCCTCTGGCCAGAACCGCTATCCGATGCGCGGACTGGAGTTGACCAACTCCACAGACCTGCAGCTGCTTCCGGGCCCGATCGCCGTATACGACGATGGCGTGTATGCCGGCGATTCGATGATCGAGCAGATAGGACCGGGCGATACCCGGCTCCTCAGTTATGCCACGGATCTCGACGTTCTTGCCGTTCCGAGTTCAACCGCGAGCACGGAAATAACCCGACTGCGAATCGTCCAGGGAGTTTTTGAACAGAGAACGACGTCGGTCTCGCGTACCGAGTACAAACTGCGGAACAAGAACGACAAGAACCCGCGGACGCTCATCATCGAGCACCCCAAGCAGGCCGGCTACAGGCTTGCCGACGCACTGAAGCCGGCCAGCGAGACTGGGGACCTCTACCGGTTCGAAAAGGAGCTCTCGCCCGGCGAGCGCGCTACTTTCATCGTTACGCTTGAGTCTGAGGGCACGTCCACAATTGGCCTGGACAGCCTCGACGACCGCACGATTCTGTCATGGCAGCAGGCGGGCAAAGCCTCCCCGGCGGTGCTGGCTTCCTTCAAGGAAATCGCCAAAAAGCAGTCGGACATCCGGACGCTCGAACGCCGCAAGGCCGATCTGGACGCCGAATGGAAGCGCATCAGCGAAGATCAGGACCGCACTCGCAAGAACATGAGCGCCATCGACCGCAACACCGATCTCTACGCCCGGTACATGAAAAAGCTCGGCGAACAGGAAACTCAGGGCGAAAAGATCGGGGCTGAGAATATTGACCTGACCGACAAACTCCGCAAGTCGCAGGAGGATCTGAACAAATACCTCTCCGAACTGAACGTCGAATAGCCGCGTTTTCACCTAAATCGTGCTTCCGATCCCGCATCGCTCCGGCAATGATCGCATCCAACGATCGTGCCGGAGCGATGTGTTCTTACCATGACCCCCACCCAGCCAACGACAACTTCCGCCCCCCCGTCCGAAGCTCCCTCCGGGCTGCGCACCGTCCGTGATCTGCTGGCCTCGGGCTGGCGAAGCCGCACGGTCAAGCAGGAGCTCAGGGAGAACCTCACCCGCGCCTTGCGATCGGGCGACACCCTGTTTCCCGGCATCATCGGCTTCGAAAGCACGGTCATTCCGGAAGTTGTCAACGCCGTCCTTGCCGGCCACGACATGCTCTTCCTGGGAGAGAAGGGCCAGGCCAAGAGCCGTCTCATGCGCCAGCTCGTGCGCTTCCTCGATCCGGTCGTCCCTTATCTCGACATCCCCGCCGATTTCCGGGGAGGTTGCCCGGTCCGCGAAGACCCGACCCACCCCATCACCGCCGTCGGCCGCGCCTTCCTCGCCCATCACGGCGACCGCGCCCCGATCGCCTGGTGGAAGCGCGAAGACCGTTACGCCGAAAGACTCGCGCCCGGAACCAAGTTCGCCGACGTGGTCGGCGAGATCGACCCGGGCAAACTCGCGGGCGGCACCAGCATGTCCGTCGAAGAGTCCCTCCACTTCGGCCTCATCCCCCGCATGCACCGCGGCATCTTCGCGATGAACGAGCTGCCGGACCTCGACGATCTCGTTCAGGTCGGCCTCTTCAACATCCTCGAAGAGCGCGACGTCCAGATCCGTGGCTACCCAGTCCGCTTCGATCTCGACATCGTCATCCTCTTCTCCGCCAACCCCAGCACCTACAACCGCTCGGGCAAAGTGATCCCTCAGCTCAAGGACCGCATCGGCAGCACGATCCAGACACACTACCCCTTCGAGCGCGATCTGGGCATCGACATCATGGAACAGGAAGCCGCCCGCGAACAGGGAGGCGATTTCCTCGGCGGCGAATACCCCGTCGTCATCCCCCGCTTCATGAAAGAGATCGTCGAGCAGTTCGCGATGACGGCGCGGAAAAGCAAGTACGTCGATCACGCTTCGGGAGTCTCCGCCCGCCTCAGCATCGCGATGTACCGCACCATGATCGCGTCGGCCCGCCAGCGCGCGATCCGCCTGAACGAGAAGCCCGCGGTCCCCCGCATCAGCGACCTGGCGCACTTCCACACCGCCGCGGCGGGCAAGCTCGAACTCGACATGATGGGCAGCCATCAGCTCTCCGAAAAGCAGGTGCTCGACGCGATCGCCGCGGAAGCGATCAAGACGGTCTTCAGCGAATACGTGAGCGAACACGGCCTGGCAGAGATCGGCGAGATCTTCGCCAAAGGCGTCAAGATCGAAGTCGGCGACATGCTTCCCAGTTCGCACTACGAGAAGCTGCTCAAACGCGTGCCGCCGGTGTGGGACAAGGCCTTCGAGGTCAACGCATCGACCGACGCCGCCGTGCGTGCAAGCTGCGTCGAGTTTGTTCTCAGCGGCCTCTACGCCGCCGACCGCATCAGCCGCTCGCAGCGCCACGGCACGATCTCTTATGAGACGTGAAACGGCGAATGTGAAGATCGAGTAAAGAGGCCAAACTCGTGCATGAACTCGCAACTCCAGTCCACCGCCGGGGGTATTCGTCGCAGGGAGATTTCCATGCGACTCAACCGGGAAGGCGCGCTGGCGATTGGCTTAGCCGGGGGAATGCTTTTTCTGCTGGCAATTGGCATCATCCAGTTCGATGCTGGCCTGATCGCATGCGCGGTTGCGATCGGAGCATCCGTCATGCTCCTGCTCACAGAATCCAAGCGGCACCCGGGCCGCGCTTGCTCCATGCAGGCCGGCAAATTCCGATCGCAGGCCTGAGCCTTGGCTTACTTCAGACAGCCAGCGGGAGGGCACCAGCGTGACCACTCCTCCAGGCAATCTCGGCGGGCTAATCCATACCTACCTGGGTTACGACCCGAGGAATTTTCCTTCTCCGACCGCGCCACCGCCCGATCTCGCCTCGGCCGCCATGGAGCACATGCTGGCCTACGGCTCGACGCGCGACCTCACACCGGAAGAGCTTGCGAACGCCATCAAGCTCGATCCGCGGCTCTTCCCCAAGCTCGGCCCGAGTCTGGATTCGCTGATCGCGATGCTCGAAGAGCGTAAGAAGCGGATTCTCGAAACCTACGAGATCGAGTCGGCACGGAAAGCGGCCGCCGCCGACTTCCGCGACGCCCTTGCCGCGGCGCGGCCCCCGGGCAAATTCCGCGATGCGTTCCACAAATTCGCCCGGTCGGAACAGATCCGCGACCTCGAAAAACTCTGGGAAGCGCAGGGCGACGACAACTCGCCTTTCGCGCAGGACCTGATGCGCATCCTCACCGCGCTGGGAGATCGCTACCAGCTCGATCAGGCCTCGGGCAAGTACAACTTCACCGGGCGTGAATCGACCGATGTCGAGCACGCGATCGAGCTCAAGGAAGAACTCGAGACCATCGACCGCCTGCTGGAGCAGCTGCGCCAGGCCAAACAGAACGCGCAGCTTGCCATCATCGACCTCGACGAACTCGCCGAGTTCGCCCAGTCCGAGGACATCGAGAACATCAACACGCTGCAGCGCCAGATCGAGGACTATCTGCGCCAGGAGATGGAGCGTCAGGGGATCGAGCAGGCCTCGCGCGGGCTCAAACTCTCGCCCCGGGCGACCCGCCTCTTCCAGAATCGCGTCCTCACCGAAATCTTCAGCGAGCTGCAGGCCGCACGCTCGGGTCGCCACACCGGTCCGATCACCGGCGAGGGCGCTGTCGAGCTCCCCCGCACCAAGCCCTACGAATTCGGCGACTCGATCGCCAACATGGATGCGCCGAGCAGTTTCATCAACGCCGCGATCCGCACCGGACGCACGCCCGGCGCGAAGCTCAAACTCGAACCCGGCGATATCGAGATCCACCGCACCCGCAACTCACCGCGCTGCGCCTCGTGCGTGCTGCTCGACATGTCGGGCTCGATGCGCTATGGGGGCCAGTACATCCATGTGAAGCGCATGGGCCTCGCGCTCGACGGCCTCATCCGTTCCGAGTACCCCGGCGACTTCCTCAGCATCGTCGAGATGTACACGTTCGCCCGGGTGCGCAGCACAAGCGAACTCGCCTCGCTCATGCCCAAGATGGTGTCCATCCACAACCCGGTCGTCCGCCTCAAGGCGGACATGAGCGACCCCAAGGTCGTGGAGTCTCGCATCCCTCAGCACTTCACCAACATCCAGCGCTCGCTCCAGCTGGCGCGACAGATGCTCTCTGTGCAGGACACGCCCAACCGCCAGGTGATGCTCATTACCGACGGCCTTCCCACCGCGCATTTCGAGGGCAGCGAACTCTACATGCTCTACCCGCCCGATCCCCGCACCGAGGAAGCCACCATGCGCGAGGCCAACCTCTGCGCCCGCGACGGCATCACGATCAACATCTTCCTGCTCCCGAGCTGGTCCCAGACCAGCGAGGACATCCGCTTCGCCCAGAAAATGGCCGAAACCACGGGCGGCCGCGTCTTCTTCACCGGAGGAAACGACCTCGATCGCTTCGTGCTCTGGGACTACGTGAAGCAGCGCCGCTCGATCATCGGCTAATGAGCCGGACTCCGGGCTCTCCTAGCGCAGCGCTGCGTCGAGATCGGAGATGAGGTCTTCGACGTCTTCGCAGCCCACGCTCAGGCGGATCAGACCGTCGGCGATGCCCAGAAGGGCCCGCGCCGGTGCGGGCACGCTCGCGTGGGTCATGATCGCCGGATGTTCGATCAGGCTTTCCACGCCCCCGAGCGATTCGGCAAGCGAGAAGAGCCGGGTCTTCTCCAGCACCTTGCGCGAGGGTTCCAAGCCTCCCTTCACGACGCAGGAAATCATGCCGCCGAACCCGTTCCGCATCTGCTTCTTCGCGAGCCCGTGCTGCGGATGGCTCGCAAGCCCAGGATAAATCACCTTTTCGATCTTGACGTGCTGCTCGAGCCACTGCGCGATCCTCATCGCGTTGTCGCAGTGCCGCTGCATGCGGAGATGGAGTGTTTTGGTGCTCCGGAGCATCAGGAAGCAGTCCATCGCGCCCGGGACCGCCCCCACCGCGTTCTGGACGTATTTCAGTCGTTCGCCCAGCGCCGGGTCCCTGGTCACGATCGCGCCCGCGACCATGTCGCTGTGGCCGCCGATGTACTTGGTGCAGGAGTGCAGCACGACGTCCGCGCCGTGCGAAAGCGGATTCTGCAGGTAGGGCGAAGCGAAGGTGTTGTCGACGATGAGCAGCGGCCGCTCGAGCGGGATGCCGAGGGGACCGATGGTCTTGTCCGCCGCGCCGACGTCGCCCGGCTTCGCGCTGTCCACGAGCTTCCGCACGCCCGGGATATCGATGACCTTGAGCATCGGGTTGCTCGGCGTTTCGAGCCAGACGGCGCGCGTTTTGGGAGTCATCGCCTTCTCGACTTCCGCCAGCCTGGTCATGTCGACCCGCGTGTACGACAGGTTCATGTGGCGGAAGACCTTGTCCACCTGGCGGAATGAGCCGCCGTAGACATCGTCGGAGAGCACAATGTGGTCACCGGCCCGGAGCTGGTGCAGCACGCAGTCCATCGCCGCAAGCCCGCTCGAAAACGCCAATCCGACCGTGCCCGCCTCGAGCGCCGCGAGATTGTCCTCGAGCGCCTGCCGCGTCGGATTCTTGCTGCGGGCGTAGTCGTACCCATCTTTAAAGACGCCGGGTGACTTCTGCACAAACGTGCTGGTCATGTAGACCGGCGTCATGATGGCGCCGGTGGTCGGGTCGGGCTGCTGCCCGGCGTGGATGCAGTTGGTTCCGAAACGATGAAGTTCTTGCGACATAGTTTCTTGGCTCGACGAAGCGCGGAAAACACATTTCACCACGGAGAACACAGAGAACAAGGAGGGGCGAGGGCAATCGAATCGCTGAATTCAGTTTCTTCAGCGTCTTTCTGTGTGCTCTCCGTGTTCTACGCGGTGAAATTCCTCAGCGACCTTTTTTGCTCATGAAATCGATCACGTCAATCTGGCTTACAACGCCGACGATTTTCTCATTATCCACAACGATCGCGACCTGATTTGTTTCGAAAATACGGTAGAGCTCTTCGATTCGTGCCTTCGGATAGATCAGCCCGCCGATGCGCTGCGCCACCGACTTGACCGGCGACGACATCTGCGCGTGGCCTTCCTGCAGGCCCCTGAGAATGTCCACTTCCGCCACAATCGCATGCGGCCGGCCCTTCTCGTCCACGATCGGCACCTGCGAGACGCCGTGCTTTTTGAGCAGCGCGATCACCGCCTCGACCGAATCCGTCTCCCTGGCCGTAATGATGTGGCCCTGCCGGACTTTCAGCACGTCCTCGACCAGCCCCAGATCGCGATCGCTGCCCAGGAAGCCGTAGTCCTTCATCCACGCATCATTCAGGAACTTCGTGGTGTACCGCGTCGCGGAGTCGGGCAGCACCGTCACGACCGTTTTGCCCGGTCCAAGCTGCCTCGCGATCTTGACCGCGATATGGACGTTGCAGCCCGAGGAACCGCCGCAGAACAGGCCCTCCTCGCGCACCAGGCGGCGTGCCATGGTGAAGGCCTCCTTGTCGTTGGTCTGATGGAACTCGTCCACCACCGAGTAATCCATCGCGTCGCAGAGGATGTCTTCGCCGATACCCTCGACCTTGTACACGTGGGGAGTCGGCATCGTCCTGGTGTAGAAGTAGTGATAGTGCACGCTGCCGATCGGATCGACACCGACGATGCGCACCTGAGGGTGATTCTTCTTGAAATATCGCCCGATGCCCGAGATCGTGCCACCGGTCCCGGCGCCCGCCACCACAGCGTCCACTCTTCCGCCCGTCTGCTTCCAGATTTCCGGGCCGGTCGAAAGCTCGTGCGCGTCGATGTTGAGCGGGTTGTGGTACTGGTTCACATAGAAGGCGCCGGGCGTCTCCCGCGCGATGCGCTTGGCGGTCTCGACGTAGTGCTGCGGGGAATCGCCGGGCACGTCCGTCGGAGTGATGACCACCTCGGCGCCAAAGGCCTTGAGCATGTTCACCTTCTCAAGGCTCATCTTGTCGGGCATGGTGAACACGCACCGATACCCGCGCACCGCGGCCCACATCGCCACGCCCTGGCCGGTATTGCCGCTGGTGTTTTCGACGATGGTGGCGCCCGGCCTGATCAGCCCCTGCTTCTCGCTCTGATTGAGGATGTGGACCGCCATGCGGTCCTTGATCGAACCGGTCGGGTTCATGTACTCGCACTTCACGAGCACCGTGGCGGCATCCGGGCCGACGACCTTGTTCAGCCGCACCAGGGGTGTGTTTCCGACAGCATCAAGAATGTTCGCGAACATGGCTGGGGCTCCTCAGGAGCGATCGGGCCGCTCTTCAACCGCCCGGACACAATACCACGATCTTCCCAACGGGCGGATCGGATCAGTTCTCAAACAGAGCATCAACAAAGGCTTCCGGTTCAAACGGCTGGACATCGGCAGGGGTCTCGCCGATTCCCACAAATTTGACGGGAATGCTGGTTGCTTCCTTCACGGCGATCACGATCCCGCCCTTTGCGGTCCCGTCGAGCTTGGAGAGGAACAGGCCCGTCACGCCGCCCCCTTCGCCCGCACCCATCGCCCGCGAAAATTCCTCCGCCTGGCGCAGGGCGTTCTGCCCGGCCGTTGCATCGAGCACGAGAATCACTTCGTGCGGCGCGCCGGGAATCTGCTTGCCCACGACCGACCGGATTTTCGACAGCTGCCGCATCAGCGGGTCCTGCGTCTGCAACCGGCCCGCGGTATCCAGAATCAGAAAATCGACCCCTCGGGCCTTGGCGGCCTGGCAGGCATCGAAAGCCACCGCCGCCGGGTCACCCCCCTGGTGCCCCTTGATCACATCAATTCCAAGACGCTCCCCCCAGATCTCAAGCTGACGCACCGCTCCCGCCCGGAACGTGTCGCAGGCACCAAGCATGACCCGATCGCCGCGCGATTTGAGCAGATTCGCCAGCTTACTGATGCTCGTCGTTTTACCCGCACCGTTCACGCCCGTCACCAGAATCACAGTGGGCTTCATAGCCGCCCGCCTGAGTTCGCGGTCCTGGGGCGGCCACATCGAGCGCAGTTCGTGCTTGAGATAGTCGAGAACCTGATCGCCCTTATCGATCTTGCCCGCACGAAACTGCTCTTCGATGTGGGAGATGAAACGGTCGGTTGTCTTCACGCCCACATCGGCCTCGATCAGCCGCCGTCGAATCTCGGCAATTGTCGCCTCATCCAGCGTTCGCCCGAGCAGCAGCGACTTGAGTCCGGCAACGAATACTTCCCGCGTCTTGGCGAGGCCGCCCCTGATCTTGGCCGTAATGGCGGAAAACAGCCCCATCAGGGTTCGGCCTCATCTCCGGCATGTTTTCGCGCGGCCGCACCGGCTTGGGAGTCGGCACCCGCACCGGGAACCTCCCGAGCCTCCGACTTGGAAGCCAGCCGCTTCGCCGCCTGGTCGAGCAGCGCATTGATAAAGCCCGGCGACTTCTCGGTGCTGAATTCCTTCGCAAGTTCGACGGCGGAATCGATCGCGATCGCGACAGGAACCCGTCCGCTGTAGAGCTCATAGTGAGCCAGGCGCAGAAGGGCTCTGTCGACGGCCGCCTGGCGATAAGCCGGCCACTCGGGCGCCAGATTTTTCATGACGTCGTCGCACCGCTTGCGGTCCTCAAACGCCGCCCGCGCCAGGTCCCATGCGGTCCGCTGCTGCGAAAGTCCCGGAGAAGCGTTCTCGAGCACGGGATCATCGCCGTGCAGCACGGACGTGGTCAGCTCCTCATCCGTCAGTTCGCTGCGCGTGTCGAGCTGAAAAACGGCGAGGAACGCCATCCTGCGAATAAGAGCCTGCTCGTTCATCGGCGGGCCCTCCCCGTCCGGCGAGGCCGGGGCCCGGCCTTGTCGGGAAGCTTCCTGGAAACTTCGGCTTTCACGCCGGTCCTCGCGCTCCTGAGCACCCGGCACGTGTCCAGCAGCGCATCCATCGCTTCACGGCCCTTGTTTCCGTGGGATCCGCCGGCACGCTCGCGGGCCTGCCGCGGGGTATTCACGGTCAGCAGCCCGAACGCGACAGGAATACCAGTGTTCAGCATGCACCGCTGAAGGGCTTCCGCCACGCTGTCGGCAATGACGCGGTCATGGATCGTTTCGCCGCGGATCAGGCAACCCAGAGCAACAACGCCGTCAAATCGCCCCGATTTCGCGCAGGCATCGCAGACCACAGGAAGTTCGAATGCCCCGGGGACGGGATAGACCTGCGGCTCGGACAGACCTCGCGCGAGGGCGGCTCGAATCGCCCCCTGCAGCAGCAGGTCGGTCACCGACGCGTTGTACCGGCTGACGACGACGGCGATGCGCGGAGCATCTTTTTTTGCAGGCGATTTGGGGGCGGGCATTCGGCCGGATGGTACGGCCGGCCCACACGGGTTTCCTGCCCTTCAGACGAGTTTCAGCGCGTAGAAAATCGTCGTGAAAACAAGGTCGCTGATGATGACAGCCACGACCGCCTGCACCACGGTACCGGTGGTCGCGATTCCCACTCCCATCGCGCCCCCCGTCACTTTCAGGCCGTTGTAGCAGGCGATGATGGCGATCAACATGCCGAAAACCGCCCCCTTGCTGACGCCGGTCAAAAAGTCGACGAGCTTCACCTGATCGGTGAGATTCGTCATAAATGCCGCATACGGAATGTCGAGCGCAAGCATCGAGATTCCCAGAGCCGCGGCGACCGAGACAACGTCGGCAATCACAGAAATGGCGGTCAGCGAAAGTATCGAGGCAATGACCCTGGGCACGACAAGAAACTTCACCGGGTTCATCGCGCAGGCCTCAAGAGCCTCGATTTCCTCGCCGACAACCATCGTCCCGATTTCCGCGGCGATCGAAGCTCCGGCGAAGCCCGTGAGCACGATTGCGGCGATCAGCGGGCCAAGCTCGCGAAGCACCGCCACACCCACGATGTTCGCCACCTTGTCGCGCTGGCCAAAATCATCAAGCGGCGGAGCGAGCTGAAACGCAAGAATCAGCCCCACGCAGCCCGAAACCAGGCTGACGATTCCGATCGATCGCACGCCGATGCGGATGATCTGCGAAACAATCGCGGAACGGCCGATGCGAACCTTGGGCTGATAAAAAGAACGGGCGACCCACCCGACGGCGTCGACAAAGAGCAGCAGGACCGCGCCGATATGACCGAGCATGCCGATGACGCGTTCGCCGATCCACGAGACGAGAAAAAGAACTCCCGTCGGAGTCTCCGGCATGCGGACAGAGGGGTTCGAGTTGCCCTGATCGCTCATCCGTTCACCATAACAGCATCCGAGAAGACGTTCTACCTCACTGCTTTGCCAGGGCGTCCGCGAGGGTTGGAGCGATTTCAAAGACGGTGTCGAGGCGCGCGATCTTGAATATCGCGAAGACCTTCTCGTTCATCCCGGCCAATATCAGCCGCGTCTTGTTGCGCTTGGAAATCTGCAGCGATTCGACAAGCGTGGCGACGCCGGGGGTGTTCATGTAGTCCACCTTGGCAAGGTCCACCACGATGCGCGGCGACTTGGAGTCGTGCGCCTTGCGGAGCCAGGTCCGAAATACCGTGGCTTCGCTGTATCCGATTTCGCCCTGCGGCGAAACGACCACGGCCTGGCCCTGCGTCTCAAAGCCGACCTGAAGGGTCTGTCCTTCAGCCATGACAACCCTTTCCGCCGACGACCGGTCCTCCCGCGCAGTGCGCGGGGCTGTGCTTGATCATTGTCAACCGCATTCCTCCTCCGTCCCGTTTTTCGTAGACGACTTCGTCCATGACTTCCCTGATGACATGGACCCCCAGCCCTCCCGGCTTGACGTCCTGAAGTTCCCGCCCCCTGATCTTTTCCGGCTCGATCTGCTTGGCCCGATCTTCGATCACGATTTTTATGCCGGGCTTGCCGCCGTCCGGATCGAGCGGCCAAAGGCTGAGCCAGATCGGCTGATCCATCCGCTGCTCGTACCCGTGCGTCATGATGTTGCAGAGCGCCTCATCGACCGCGAGAGCAATATGGCCGCAATCGAGCTCGGCGAAACCCAGCCGCTTGGCCACCGCATGGACCAGGTCCTTCATGCCGCTGGTGTAAGTCGGATTGCTCAAAAGCTCAACACGGATATGAGCATCGGGCTTGAGCGTGGGGTGCGTCATCCCGGGTTCTCCGGGTTCAGAGATCGGCCCGAGCCGGAGGATGGGGATGGACCCTGCACTTCGACGAACTGCTCCGCCCATTGCTGCCACTCCTTGACACTCGGGGCACGTTCGGCCCTCGGGGCCGCGAAGTCGTACCCCCGAGTCGTGCCCGTCCGCTGCTTGAGCACCAGTATCGCCAGCATCCGTGTGTTGGCGTCGTCATCATCGAGCTTCTGGACCAGTTTGGGATAATCCCCGGGGTCGGTCGATTCCGCCGCGCCCACAATCGCACGCTCACGCATGCTCGGATCCGGAGAGTTAAAGCCCGGCGTGCGAGAGCAGCCCGCGAAGCCCGCGGCCAAGACTCCCCCCCCGACCGCTAAGAAAGGCCATCGAATCTTCACAGGAACCATCGTATCAACTCCGGTGCCCGGGGATGATTTTCGCTCCGGACACCGTAAAGTCCCGTTCCCTTATCGACCAGGCGGACAAGTTCACGTGACCAACCCCCTTTCTCAACCGGCCACTCTTCCAACTCCCCCGGCCAGCGGCGACTTTGTCTATGTCGTCGACTTTGGCGGCCAGACCGCCCAGCTCATCGCCCGGCGGGTGCGGGAGGCCGGCGTTTACTCTGTCCTGGTCTCACCCAGGATCACCGCTCAGCAGCTGCTTCAGAAAAAGCCTTCCGGAATCGTGCTCTCCGGCGGCCCGTCGAGCGTTTACGACGCCGGCGCTCCCACCATCGATCCCGCCATCTTTGATCTCGGGATTCCCGTACTGGGCATCTGCTACGGCATGCAACTGGCCGCCAAATTGCTGGGCGGCAGGGTGGACCGGGGTGATCATCGCGAGTTCGGCCGGGCCACGCTGGGTGTGACCGACCGGTCAGACCTCTTTGCTTCAACACCCGAAAAAATGACCGTTTGGATGTCGCACGGCGACCAGGTTCTCGAAACCGGGTCCGCCGGATTCGAAACTCTCGCCTCCACCGCAACCTGCCCGTTCGCGGCCGTCCGCGCCATCGCCCGCAATCGCAAGTTTTACGGCCTCCAGTTCCACCCCGAGGTCACGCACACCCCGCACGGTTCCGAGCTTATACAGAACTTCCTCTTTGGCATCTGCGGCTGCAAGAGCGCCTGGCGCATGGCGGACTTTGCCGAGACCGCGGCGGCCCGAGTGCGCAAGCAGGTTGGCTCCGGCCATGTCGTCTGCGGACTGTCGGGCGGAGTCGATTCGGCGGTCACCGCGGCGCTGCTGCAGAAAGCGATCGGCGATCAGCTCACCTGCGTCTTCGTCGACACCGGTTTGCTGCGCAAAGGCGAACGCGAACTTGTCGATTCGACGTTCCGCGGGCATTTCCATATGGACCTGCGGGTGATCGACGCGGAAAAGGATTTCCTTTCAGACCTTGCAGGCGTTCAGGATCCGCAGGAAAAACGCCGGCGCATCGGCCACCGGTTCATCGAGGTGTTCAAGCAGGCCTCGCGCGACATCAAGGATGCGCACTTCCTGGCGCAGGGAACCCTGTACCCCGATGTCATCGAATCCGGACAGGGCCACGCCGGGCAGTCCGCTGGAATCAAATTGCATCACAACGTCGGCGGCCTCCCCGAGCAGCTCGGCTTCGAACTCGTCGAGCCGCTGCGAGACCTCTTCAAAGATGAAGTACGCAAGCTGGGCGAGGTGCTCGGCCTTCCGGAACAGCTCATCTGGCGTCATCCGTTCCCCGGCCCGGGCCTTGCCGTCCGTGTTCTGGGGGAGGTTTCTCGCCAGAAGCTCGACCTGCTCCGGGAGTGCGACGAGATCGTGCTCGAGGAAATCATCGCCGCAAATCTGTACCGCAAGACAAGCCAGGTCTTCGCGGTGCTTCTCCCGGTCCAGTCCGTCGGGGTCATGGGCGACGGACGCACGTACGACTTCTGCGTCGCAGTTCGCGCCGTCGAATCCCAGGACTTCATGTCCGCGGACTGGGTGCGCCTCCCCTACGAAGTGCTCGCGACAATCAGCAGCCGCATCATCAACGAAGTGCGAGGCGTCAACCGGGTCGTCTACGATATTTCGAGCAAGCCTCCTGCAACGATCGAATGGGAGTGACGATTCGCCGTTGACGAATGTGGATTCCGGGCAGCGGCCGTTGAACCGGGCATGGGTACCCGTCCATCAAGTTTCCCGGCAGATGCATGGCACGCCGTTGAAACCGGCAAGCTTGTGCATCTTCGCCGCCCGGTCTTGAGCGACCGGGACGAATGGGTAAAGCTGCGTGAGGCGAGCTTGGAGCACCTGCTGCGATGGGAGCCCCGCCAGCAGGTGAAATCCGAGGCGGAGCGGTGGAAATCCTTCTTCGGAACATCCGACACCGAGGAACGCAAGCGTTTTCTGATCTGCCGCAACGAGGATTCACGGCTCGTCGGCTACGTAGGGCTGAACGGGATCCGGCACGGGGCGTTGCTGGGGTGTGACCTCGGGTACTGGATTGGGCAGCCGTTTGTGCGCCGGGGGTACATGACCGAAGCGCTGCTGCTCGCGATCGGCCATGCGTTCGGCTCGCTGGGCCTTCACCGTGTCGAGGCAAACATCCAGCCCCACAATGCCGCATCGATCGCGGTCGTGAAAAAGGCCGGACTCCGGTTCGAGGGGACGGCCCTCCGATTCCTGCGAATCGATGGCCGGTGGTGCGATCATCAGCGCTGGGCTCTCACCTCCGAGGAATGGCCGGGGAACGTACGTCCTGAAACCTCAAAGAGTTCCGGGCGCAGAACCCGGCAGCCCTCGGGCTCGTAGGAACATCCTGCTCACGTCGCCACCCGGAACTCTGCTCGGGGGTCGGCTGCGCCATCCAAACGCTTGTTTGGGAATGCCGCATCCTGCGCGGTCGGAGGCGTTACCGTGTACGCGGTGTATTTGAACCCTTGAACTTGCGGGCAACGGATTGCGCTGCAGTCCGCATCCTGATTCCTGTCGATCGCAAGAAACGGAAACCCCTTCCATGAGTCAGGTTCGAACTACTACGGAAACGTCCATGGCAACAGGAGACCTGGAAGCGAGCGTTCACGCCGCGTCCGAGACCATCAAGAAACTTCTGGGCGCTGTTGAGGGAGTCGTCATCGGCCAGCGTGCGATGGTGGAGCGCCTGGTGCTCGGGCTGCTGACGGGCGGCCACGTGCTCCTGGAGGGTGTGCCGGGCCTGGCAAAGACGCTGGCGGTGAATTCGCTCGCCCGGGCCATCCACGCCAAGTTCTCCCGCATTCAGTTCACGCCCGACCTGCTGCCGGCGGACCTGATCGGCACGCTGATCTACAACCCCCGCGACGGATCGTTCTCGGCGCGGAAGGGGCCCATATTCGCGAACATCGTGCTCGCGGACGAGATCAACCGGGCGCCCGCGAAGGTTCAGTCCGCCCTGCTCGAAGCGATGCAGGAAAAACGGGTGACCATCGGTGATACGACCTACCCGCTGGACAGACCGTTTCTGGTCCTTGCAACGCAGAACCCGATCGAGCAGGAAGGCACTTACCCGCTGCCCGAGGCGCAGGTCGACCGATTCATGCTCAAGGTGCGCATCACGTATCCCAGCCGGTCGGAAGAGCGTGCGATCGTCGATCGGATGGCTTCGACGCAGCCCCCCACCTCTGTTGAGCCCGTCGTGGAACTTGAGCAGATCGACCGCGCCCGGGCGCTGGTGGACCGGGTGACGCTCGACGATCGGATCAAGGACTACATCGTCACAATCGTGCACGCCAGCCGGCATCCCGGCGAATTCAAACTGGATCTTGATCGCCTGATCGAATTCGGCGCTTCTCCCCGCGCCAGCATCAGCCTCGCGATCGCGGCGAAAGCCAACGCTCTGATCCAGGGGCGCACTTTCGTGACGCCCGCCGACGTGAAGTCTGTCGGGCCCGATGTGCTTCGGCATCGCGTCATCGCCAGCTACGAAGCGCAGGCGGAAGATATCGACTCAGACCAGATCGTTCAGCGAATCCTGGATCGGATTCCGATCCCCTGATCATCCATGCTTACGCCGGACCTCATGAGAGAAGTGCGACGCCTGCAGGTCAGGACCCGCAGAAGGGTCGACGGCCTCTTTGCGGGGCAGTATCACACCGCCTTTAAGGGGCGGGGCATTGAGTTCGCCGATGTTCGCGAGTATGAGCCCGGGGACGATATTCGGGCGATTGACTGGAACGTCACCGCTCGCGCGGGCAAGCCGTTCATCAAGCGCTTCGTAGAAGAACGCGAACTCACGGTTTTCCTGGCGGTCGACCTGTCCGCTTCCGTCGCCTTCGGTTCGGTGGAAGGCGCCCGGTTGAAAAACACCATCGCCGTCGAAACGGCGGCGGTGCTCGCCCTGGCGGCGGGCTCGAACAACGACCGCGTCGGGCTCTGCATTTTCACGGACAGGGTCGAACTGCTTGTGCCCCCAAGCAAGGGACGGGGCCACTCTCTGCGTCTGCTGCGCGAACTGCTGAATTTCACGCCAAGGTCGCGAGGCACCGACATCGGGGCCGCCCTGCTGCACCTCGGGCATGTGCTGCCCCGTCGCGGGACTCTTTTCGTGCTTTCCGATTTCCTGTCGGTGCCCGGCTCATTCGAGACCGCTCTGCGGATGCTCTCCCGTAAGCAGGAAGTCATCGCGCTTCACATCACGGATCCGCGTGACAGAACACTGCCAAACGTCGGGCTGGTCCCCGCCAGAGACCCCGAGACAGGCACCCGGGTGATGCTCGACACCGCTTCGCGAAAAGTGCGGGCGGATTTTGAGAATGCGGCGCGTCGGCGCGATTCGGACCTCGCCGCGGTCTTTGCGCGCACCGAGACCGACCGTGTTGTCCTCGCCACGGAACGCCCGTTTCTCGCGGATCTGGTGAAGTACTTCCATCTTCGCGAAAGGCGGCGATAGTCGTGCGTCGGCTTGTCTTCATCCTGCTTCTTCTGCCCGGTCTTGCGGGCGCGAGCGTGCCGCCCGGCGGGGATAAGCCGACCGAATCGGCGCAGTCGCAGCAGGTTTCTGCCGGGCCCGTTGCGGTTGTGCTGGAATTGAATCGTGCGAAGATCAATGTCGCCTCGTCTCTATCGATGGACCTTCGGGTGACGGCTCCTCGCGATGTTCGTATTGAGATGCCGGCCTCGGGATCGCGGCTGGGCGAGTTCGCGGTGGCGTCCGAAACGGATGAGGCTCCTGTCGGAGTGCGGGGCGACCAGACCCTGTATGTGCGCCATTACCGGCTTGATCCATTTCTTCCCGGGAAGTACACGGTCCCGCCGCTCCAGATCGCGTGGCACAAAATAGTGGGAAATGAGAGCGGCGTCGCACGAACGTCGCCGATGACGATCGAGGTGTCGTCTCTTCTTCCCCCCGCCGCCGACGCGCCGGGAGCGAAGGCGGCCGAACTTGATACCGGCACCATCCGGGATGAGTATTTCGAACCGGGAACTCCGCAAAGACGAATCGGGTGGATCGTGGCGTGCGTGTTCGCCGCCGGCGTGGTCGTGCTTGTCTTCGTTGCATGGAGAAGGCGCCGGCAGAACTCGGACCCGTGGTCTGCGGAACTCGCAAGGCTCCGCACCCTGGCGGCCGGACAGGATGCCGAAAGGGCGAAAGCCCAGCTGCACGAGCTGGCGGGCGCATTCCGGCGAGCTCTTGCGACACGAATCGAGGCCGCAAGTACGTGCACTGCGGAAGATGCCCAGCGAGTCCTGTCGCCGCATCTTTCTGAAGACATCGTTGCCGGGATCGGCAGAGTGCTGAAAACGCTGGATCGGCTGCGGTTCGCTCCTGAGAACCCAACGGCCGGCGAATATGCCGCTGTCGCTGCCGATGCCCTCGAGCGGCTCGGGCAAGTAGGCCGGTTTGTTCAGCAGGGCGGAGGGAAAGCAGAGTGAACCTTGCTTATCCATTCGCGCTGCTTTGCCTGATCGCGTTGCCGGTCATTGCGTGGGTTGGCAGGCGGATCTGTTCGAATCAGACCGCCACACTGCCCGTTGCGCAGGTCCTTGGAGTCCAGCGCACGACTTGGCGGCTGGCCGTACGCTGGCTTCCGGCCGTCCTTCGCCTGGCGGCGATCGCCCTGCTGGTCGGCGCGCTCGCACGGCCCCAGGCGTCCCAGGGCTGGAAGAGCACATCGACCGAAGGGCTCGCGATCGAAATCGTTTACGACCGCTCCGGCAGCATGAAGGAAACGATCGACGGCTCGGAAGGCGGCGAGTCGAAGCACGACGTCGCCGTGCGGGCTCTCACGGAATTCGTCGAGGGGAATGGGAAGCAGCTCAAGGGTCGCGAGGGCGACATGATCGGGCTGATCGCCTTTGCCCGTTACGCCGACACGATCTCGCCTCTTGCGCGCTCTCACCGGCCCCTGGTTGACGCCGCCCGCCGGCTCGTGCCGATCGAGAATAGAGCCGAGGGCGGCACCGCGATCGGAGACGCGCTGGCGTTGGCCGCGGCCCGGCTGAAGCGGGCGGAAGAGGAAGTGTCGCGACAGAAGGTTGAACCGGGCCGAAAGCCCGATTTTCAGATCAAGTCCAAGGTCATTGTGCTGATGACCGACGGCGAAAATAACGCCGGAGACATCTCCCCGTACGACGCGGCCAAGCTCGCGAAGGAATGGGGAATACGGATTTACACGATCGGCATCGGGGCGGGCGAGCGATTTGTGACGGTCAATACTCCGCTGGGCAGGCGTCGCGTCGCACAGGGAAGCGAGGTTGATGAGCGCCTGCTTAAAGACCTCGCCGCAGAAACCGGCGGCTCGTATTTTCCGGCCGCCAACCCCCGATCTCTTGAGGATGCGTATGCGGATATCGACCGCCTGGAAAAGAGCCATATCCAGACCCAGGATCATTCCCGCAAGCTCGAGCTCTTTGTTCCCCTTGCGATCGCGTCGCTCGCGCTTGTTGCGGTCGAACTTCTCCTCTCCAACACGGCGTTGAGGAGGATCGCATGAACCAGGGAGACTTCACACTTGTGCTCGGCGCCGCTTCGTGGCGATTCGAGAACCCTTCGGTGCTCCTGCTTCTTGCGCTCCTTCCGCTCATCGGTCCGCTCTTGTGGATGGGATTTCTCCGCAGAATGCGCGGCGTTCGTGTGTTCGAGGGGGCGACGCCCGAACCCACACGCCCTTCGACCTCCCGCGGGGTGCTGAAACTCTGCCTCATCTGCCTCGGGCTCAGCTCGCTTGTGGTTGCGATCGCCAGGCCGCAGTCGGATCCGATTGAAGAATCCGTGACGATCCGCGGACGCGATCTGGTCTTCCTTGTTGACGTGTCACGCAGCATGCTCTCGCGGGACCTCGTGCCCAGCAGGCTTGCGCGGGCGAAGCTGTGGATAAACGACCTGGTAAACACGCTCAAGGGTGATCGGGTGGGCCTGGTTGCCTTTGCCGGCGTGCCCGTTGTCAAGTGTCCGCTGACTCTGGATTACGGCTATTTCCGCATGGAGCTGGACGACCTCTCGCCGGCCTCCGTGCCGCGGGGCGGGACCCTCATCGGCGATGCGATCCGCAAGACGCTCTCGGATGTCATGGAACCCGGCGACGGGCGCTATCGGGACATCATCCTCATCACCGACGGCGAAGACCAGGGGAGTTTTCCGGCGGAGGCGGCAAAGACCGCCGCGGATCTGGGAGTCCGGATCATCGCCATCGGTATCGGGAGTGAACTGGAAGGCGCGCTGGTACCGGCGGACGAGAAAGCCGGGTCGAACTACTTAGAACACGATGGGGCCAAAATCCGCAGCAAGATGGACGGCTCGACGTTGCGGGCAATCGCCGCCGCGGCTTCTCCGTCCGGGGGGACCGGGGGAGGCGTGTTTCTGAACGTTGGTACGGGAACCATTGACCTTGATCAGGTGTATCACGATCTCATCAGCAACGCGGATCAGCGGGAGACCCAGGCGACAGCGGCCGTTCAGTATCGTGAGCTCTTCCCCTTCTTTCTTGCGGTCGCTCTGGCGTGCCTTGGACTCGAGCCGATGATCTCCGAGCGTTCCGGCCCGACAAGGCTCAAAGTGCGACTCACGCCTGCCGCCGCGGCAATCCTGTTCTCCTGCCTCCTCAGCCCGGCGGCTCGCGCCCAGCCAACCTCCCCGGAAGCCGCGCAGACCGCAAACCCGCCGGCTCCGCCAAAGCCTCAGGATCTGTACAACCAGGGACGCCAGATGTATCTGTCCGGCAAGTACGACCAGGCGGCCGAAGCCTTCCGCGCCGCCGACATGAACACCAGCGACCCCGAACTCGCGGCGCGCTCCAGATTCAACCTCGGCCAGTCCCTTTTGAAGCAGGCAACAGTTCGTCCGGATCCTCAGCAGGCGCAGAACCCTGCGCAATCGATTGAAAAACTGAAAGGCGCGGAAAAGGCGTTCCGGGCGGCTCTGGATGTGAATCCCGCCGATGAGCAAGCTGCTCGGAACGTGGAAATCGCCCGGCGGTTGTTGAATGAGCAACAGCAACAAAGGCAGCAGCAGGACCAGAAGCAGCAGAACCAGCAGAAGTCGGGCGATGGGAAGAACTCCGGCGACAAGTCGGATTCGAAGCAGGACACATCCGATCAAACAGACCAGAACAAGCAGGCCCAGCAGCATCAAAAGAATGCCGACGACTTGAAAGACCTGGCTCAGAAGCAGTCCCGGGCGGCCGACAAGTCGAATCAGGCCGCCGCGCAGCCTGATCCCGAGAAAAAGAAGGAATCAACGCAGGAATCTCGGGCTCAGCAGCAGGAGGTTTCCGAGCAAACAAAGCGTGAACAACAGAAGCAGCAAGCGGATTCTGATCTGCAGGAGAAGTTGAAGGAGGCCGAGCAGCAGCAGCAGCAGGCGTCTGAAGCGCTCGATCGGCAAGACCCCAAGAAGGCGGAAGAACATCAACGCAAGTCGGCAGAACTGCTGGACCAGGCCGCCAAAGAAGAGCAGGCCAAGGCCGACAAGGCCCGGGAGCAGGCCGCAAAGGAGGAGGCGAACAAAAAAGAAACTGGAAAGGAACAGGCCAAGGCGGGCAAACCAAAGGAAGAATCACCGCCGCTGGATCAGACGGCCTCACAACTTCTTGATCGCGAACGCGCCCAGCGCGAAGCACGGCAGCAGGTCCTCCGTGCGATGCGTGGCAAACCGCAACCTGTGGAGAAAGACTGGTGACCCCCAATCGAACGCGCAAATGGGATTGTGGAGCGGTCCGGCTGGTGCGGATATTCCTCGCGATTTTTGGCATGGCATGGGCGCCGGCCGTCGGCCTCGCTCGACAGAGCGTGGAACCGCAGGTCGCCATTTCGGCCGAATCGATCGATCTCGGCGATTCAATCGTCTACCAGATCGCGCTGGATGGTGTCTCCGCCGCGACTCCGCCCACGCTGCCACCCTCCGACCTCTACACGGCGGCATTCCTGGGCGGGCAGGATCAATCGAGCCGCTCCATCATGTCGATCAACGGCAAGACAACCGAAACAAATGTGCTCCGCTATGTCATGCAGTGGAGAATCACACCGCTGAAGACCGGAATGGTGGATGTTCCCGCGTTTTCATTTGACGTGGCGGGCAAGTCCGTCTCCGTGCCGGCGGCACGATTCCGTGTCACAACCGGAGCGGACAACCCCAATTTCAAGCTCACGCTCGAACCCTCCAAGTCTTCCGGATACGTGGGAGAGCCTCTGCGATTCAGGCTGCTTTGGGAGGTCTCGGGCCGAGCGAACAGCGCCACCTTTACCGGGCCCGACGGAGGTTCCCGCTATGACGTCGGGGCAATCGATCCGCGTCCGCAATCGGCGAGGGCCCGGCCCAACATGCCCGGCGACCCCTATCACGTCCTTCCGTTTCTGAACGGCGAGGCCGTTGTCACGCAGACGCAGATCACGCAGGGAGATCGCTCAGTCACGGTCTTTGTCCTCGACATGGTCGTGACTCCCAAGGTTGCCGGCAAGATCGAGATCGGTCCGTACCGTGTCGTCGTGGAAGAAGTTGTCGGGCAGCGTGCGAGATCTCCCTTTGACTGGCCATTCGGGAATGCGGCCCAGACGAGGCGATCTGTCATTACCAGCAACGCGGTGACTCTGGATATCAAACCCCTCCCGACCGAAGGCAAGCCCGCCGACTTCGGCGGTCTGGTCGGGGTCTATTCCATCGAAGCCAAATCGGGCAACGAACAGGCCAATGTCGGCGATCCTGTCCCGCTCCGGGTGACGATCGGCGGACCCGAGCCGCTCGACTCGATCAAACCGCCGGATCTTGAAGCGCAATCGGAGATGGCCGCATCTTTCAAGCCCGGGCCGGAGGGATGGGAAAAGGCGAACACACCCGGCGCGAGTTCCTCAGAAGTTACTTACACCACCACTATCCGGCCAAAGTCCGCTTCGGTCACCGAGATCCCCCCGATACGTCTGCCTTATTTCGATACCGCCACGGGGAAGTACGCCGTCGCACAGTCCAAGCCGATCCCCATCAAAGTGCGGGCATCACGCGAAGTGACGGCGGCAGACGCCCTCCGCAATGACGCGGTTTCGGCCGCGCCTGCAGCCAAGCTCACCTCCGCTTCCCCAGGCTTGTCCGCGAACAGTGAATCGCCCGATCTCCTGACAAACCAGCGCATCAGCCTACTGGCATTTGCAAAAGCGCCGGGCGGCATTGTGCTCTTCGGCGCCCCACCCCTGCTGCTCGCCGGAACGATGATCGTCCTTCAAAGTCGCAAGAAGCAGGATCCGGAGAAAGCCGCAAGAAAAGCCGCAATCGCGAAAGCACGGCAGGAGCTCGGGCACGCCCGGTCTGCCCACGACCTTCTTTCGGTCGCGCGTGGCGCACTCTCGCCCTTTGTCGGAGTCTCTTCTCCCGCCGTCGCTTCCTGCGATGCTTCAAGGGCGGCACTGACTCCCGAAACCGCCGCCCTGGCAGCCCGCGTGCTCGCGGATCTCGAAGCGGCAGCACAGCGACCGTCCGCAGAGCAGCCGCATCCCCTCAAGGCCGATCTCTCACTCCTGCTCGACAGGTTGTCCCGCGCATGACCATGCCCCACGCAAATCCCCTGCAGCGCCTGCTCGCGATCTGCCTGTTCGCCTGCTTCACCTTTGTAGCCATGCCGGTATTCGCCGACAGCGGCGCACAAAGCCCCCCAGCGCCGTCGGGCGATACGGCCGCGAAACAGTTCTTTGACTCGGGTAATGAACTGTTCCGCACGGGCTTGGAGAAGGCGAAGTCGGATCCCGAGGCAGGCCGATCACTCTTCCGGCACGCCGCGGCGGCCTGGCGTGCCGCCGCCTCGAGCGGACGGATTGAGAATGCCGGTCTGGAAACAAATATCGCAAACGCCAGCCTGCTTGCGGGAGATGTGCCGCACGCCATCGCCGCGTATCGGCGCGCCCTTGAAATCTCCCCTGCGGATTCGGCCGCCCGGAACGGCCTCGCCGCCGCCCGGCGTGCCGCGGGCACAGAGGCACTCTCGCCGGCGGCGGCCGACTCCCAGGGGCTCAAGCGAGAAGGCGGTCTTGCCGGATCCGTCCGGACGATCGGGAGCTTTCTCTCTCGGGTCGCGGCACGATCACAGGAATTTCTGCCTCCGCGTCTGCTCCTCATTGTGGTTTGCGCGTGCTATGTGGGCGCGTTTGCGTTCGCCTTTTTGCGTCTTGTGAAGTTCCGGAGAATGTCTCTGTGGTTGCCCGCGAGCCTGCTGGCTTTGGGCGCCGCGGCAGCGGCACCGATGATCGCGCGGGAATGCACAACGGAAGCGGGAAAGAACGCCGTCGTGGTGCGGGCAGAGGTGGTCGCCAGAACGGGCCCGGCGGACCTCTACGACGCCGCCTTCCAGGAACCCCTGCGCCCGGGGCTTGAAGTAGAAGTCAGTGAAGATCGATCGGGGTGGACTCGGGTGCGTCTGGCGGACGGAAGGACCGCGTGGGTGCCGAAGGACGCGATCGACAGGTTTTAGAAAAAAAGAAGGAGGCCCGCGGGGCGAGCCTCCCTGCCTTGAAGCGGAGAGGGGGAGATTCGAACTCCCGAGAGGGATTACTCCCTCTGCCGGTTTTCGAAACCGGTACGTTCAACCGCTCTGTCACCTCTCCGAAACGATCCGAAAATCATTCGTCCGCGTTCTTCCCCCGTCAACACGAAAAGCCTATCGGCGCTCTTTCCGGGGCCTCTTCAGCAGGGCCTGGGCCGCGTCGAGAATCTCCTCCGGCTCGCACATCCTGCCCATGCCCACGGTGCGGCAGGCCTGCCATCCCTGGCCGGGGCCCACGATGAAAAAACCATCTTCGACCAGTTGCCGGACGTTCCGCTGCGTGCTCGGCTGCGACCACATCGCATCGTTCATCGACGGGGCCAGGAGCACGGGAGTCCGGGTCCGGTCGATCGCGGACAAGATGAGCGTGACCACATCGTCGGTGCGGCCCGTTGCAAGCTTGGCGAGACAGTCCATCGTGGCCGGGGCGACCAGGGCGAGATCGGCCCCTCGCGCCAGCGAGACGTGCTGCGGGTCGTGAGATTCGATATGGTCCCACGCCGAGGTGTAGACCGGCTGAGCGCTCAGAGCCTGGAACGTGAGTGGAGTCACAAATCGGGTTGCGGATTCGGTCATGGCGACCGTCACCCTGGCCCCGGCCTGCGCAAGCCTGCTCACGATCGTGCAGCACTTGTACGCCGCGATACCGCCGGTCACGCCGACGAGGATGTGCCGGCCGTCGACGATGTCGCGGAGCGACTCGGTGCCGCCTGGGCGCGATTCGGGCGCGACGTCACGGGGCTTGGAGCTCTTCTTTGCCAGGAGAATCTCCGCCGGAGTGCCGGTTGTTTAATTAGAGAAGTGCTTCGCTCGTGTGACCGGTGACTTCCTTGGTCTCCACCAGCGGCGAATTTTCGAAATCAAGCGTGATCTTGTCGGACATGATCTCGTCGATCACGACCTCAAGGTCGGTCCGTCCGTTGCGCTCCACGAGCGGACGAGAGCCCTCCATAAGCTGGCCCAGCCGGCGCTGGATGAGCGCACAAAGCTTGAAACGCCCGCCGACCTTGTTCACAATACCGTCGCTCTTGAGGGCTTCAATCATGCTCGTCACGGTCCCATCTTGGCGGATTTCCGATGCCGGACGGCTTTCCGCATCCCGGTCGGATTTCCCTTGTGTTGATTTCCCGGATCACCTATACTGACACGAGCGAATCGAACGACGCATGCGTTCGCTGCTCGTCCCCGGTGCACCAACCGTGCATTCCGGGCAAAGCAGGCGTTGCCGCCGTTCGGCCGCAGTCAGGAAAGTTTAGGCTTGCTCCCGTCCCGCGGCTTGTCCCGCGCGGACTTTTCGGGCAATGTCCGCGCCAGGAGCGGCAGAGCCCCGGATTTTATGGAAATGCCCCAGCTTGTCCGCGAATGGACCGTCGGCAGCAAAGTGCGTCACGCGGGCTGTCCCCAGTGGGGAGTCGGCGTTGTGACGGCGGCGGTTTCTGTGCAGCACGAGGGTGTTCGCTGCCAGCGGCTGACGATCCGGTTTGACAAGGCGGGCTCCAAGACGATTTCGACAGCCTTTGCATCGATTCTCGAAGCGACAGACACTTTTTCTTCCCCTTCTCCCCTGCACGGAAGCGACACGATGTCCTCCAACAACACGATCCTCGACCGGGAAGCCAAGGCGGCCACGGATGAGACTTTCCTCCGGATTCCCGACCAGGCCTCCGACCCCTTCACGACACTCGCCAAAAGGGCTGCCGCGACCCTCGCCCTGTACAAGTTCACGGCGACAGGGGCATCGCTCCTGGACTGGGCCGTGATGCAATCGGGCATGCGCGACCCGCTCAGCCGTTACAACCGGCACGAACTGGAAACGCTTTTCCAACGGTTCAGACAGAACCTTGACAACCATGCCAGGAAGACGCTGAAGGAACTGAAGAAGCAGGATCCGGCTGCATTTGCCCAGGTCCTCGCCCAGTCCGGCGCCGAAGCACAGGCTGCTGTGCGTCGGATCGACATCAACCGTTGAGCCGACGCAACATCCCGCACACCCCGTCCGCCGCCCGCGCGGCCCCCGGCAGACCGAGAACGCGATCGGGCCTTCTGGAGCCGTTGGTACGCGGTTTTTCTGAGACCGGCGCGATTGGCACGATGCACGGGTGCTTCCGGCAAAGGCTTTGCATCTCTTTCCAGCAGACCGGCCAACAGCCCGTCTGACTAATGGAGAGAGAGACATGAACGAACAGGACTTCCAGAAGAAGCTCGGCGAACTCATGGCGCAGATCAGCGAGCTTCCCGAGACGGATCGCGCCCCTCTTGAAGCCCTTGCCGGCGAAGCCGCCGCCCGCCACGACAAGATGCGTCAGACCATCGGCGACCTTCAGGAGTCGCTGGACTATCTGCGCCTGAGCGTCAAGTACCTCGTGTTCGATCTCGAGGCGACGCGTCGGGAGAATGACTATTTACGCAGCCTGCTGGAAAAGCGCAGCGCCGAGCCCGAAGGCTCCGACTGAACGCTGCCGCCTCCCCCCTGAATTTCAGATGCCCCCCCAAAGCGATGGCCCCGCGCGCTGATGACTCCGCCGCGCCGGGGCCATCGGTTTTTTTTGGTCGCGGGCCGGTCGCCTGCTCCCCCACCGGCCGTTGACTGCCCTTGGAAGCTGCTATCCTTGCCCCACGCCGGAGAGGTGGCCGAGAGGCTGAAGGCGGCGGTTTGCTAAACCGTTATACGGATTTAGGTCTGTATCGGGGGTTCGAATCCCCCCCTCTCCGTTTGATTCGATCAGCCCGGGTTTCGGGCTTTTCTTTTGCGCTCAGGGTTTCCGCCCCGATCTCGACCCGCTCTGGAACCTCTTCATCCACAAGCAGTTTCCACGCCCCGCGAGGAGCCCACTGAAGCCGACGATCCCGCAGAGTCAGGTTCGAACCGACGTTTTTCAGGAATTTCCACATAGCGCTCGGATCGTTCCGATCCGCGACGCAAGTATGTAAAATCGATTTAGATCGCCACGGAGTTGCTGTAATTCCCGTATTTGGAACGCACTTTGAGTCCTTTGCCCGCCTGTTTGGCCCTAGCGCGATACGTAAGTTGTGCGCCATCCGACGCAAAAGCCGGTTGAGAGCCTGACGCCCCTGATCGAAGCTTACTGCCCGCCGGGGGGCATCGTCTTGGACCCGTTCGCCGGGTCCGGCACGACGGCACTTGCGGCTCGAGATGCCGGCCGTCGTTTCATCCTCATTGAAAAAGACGGAGACCATGCCGCCACTGCCCGAAAGCGCGTTGCAGCTCCACCGCAGCGATTGCAAGGGGCGAAGATGCCGACTGTAAAACACGAATCAGTCGATCGTCGCAGGCCAAGGGCCCAAAGCGCTGCTCCCAAACCACCGGCTGGCAAGTCACCGCAACTCGCTTAGTCCACACTTCGCAATCTGGACCCCGTCGCGAGACGGGGTCTTCTTTTTGACCGCGGCCTTCCCCATGGTGTCCAATCAGGCCCTTCGCCGGCGCCCGCCGAACCCCGTTACTGCCAAGGCCATGAAGCCCGCGGCAATTCCACCGGGGGCGGGGATGTCGAGGCATCCCGCTTCGATGATGTTGGAGTCGAGTGTCACAGCCCCATTGAGAGCCAGGGCGCGGCCACCGATGAGAGATGCCCGAGTATTCATTGTGATACTGGCGTTGGCGAGGATGTTGCCTTGGAATGCCGAATCGGTTCCCAAGGTCGCGGAGCTGCCGACCTGCCAATACACATTGCAGTCATCGGCGGCGTTGATGGTGAGAACCGACGAATTGCTCGCAGAAATGAGCGTGGAGCCCATCTGGAATACAAAGAGCGCGTTTGGGTTGCCCTGCGCGTCAAGCCGCAGCGTGCCGGTGAGAAAAGCGGAACTGGCGAAGAAGTAAACCCCGGGGGTGAGAGTCAGCCCACCTAGATCGGTACCGGTAAGCACCGTTGTTGGCGCCATGGATGCAAGCGCGTTGAACGCGCTGAGCGCATCAGCTTGAGCAGTCTGAGCGACCGCATCGCTCGCGTGGAAGGTGCCATTGGTGACGACGCCCGGCGGGAACCCCGTGATCGCGGTTCCGGGCCAAACACCGACGTTGCCGCTGACGGAGGTGAGCCCGGTGTTGGTTACTGTCGAGCCGGCGAGGACGCCAAAGCTCTGCGCCGTACCGAGAAACGCCGCGCTCGCTTGGACGCTTGTGAGCGCAATCACCGCCACGCCTATCGAAGAAATAGTTCTCATCTCCACCCTCTCTTTAGCCAAATGCTCGCGGTTCCAAAGGCATTGAGCCCGACCGGGCCCGGACATTCCGCGATTCCAAGACGCGTTGCTTTCTCTTTGGAAACACGCGTGAGGAATCCATTGTCCTCACCGCGGCAGGTAAATACAAGAGCGAACATAAACTTTGGCCATTTAGCGGGCTGTTAGGCTGCAGATCATTGCTTTCCTGCGCACTGAAATGAGCCACCCCTGACCCGACGGGCTCGCCGGCACCATTCAAATAGGCTACAGACGGCTTTCTTTTGCCGTGGTCTGCAGAACCCGCTTTTCGATGAAGGGGCTTCCACAACTTTGTGGCGTTGTTGTTAGGGTCTGGTGGCCTTCGTAGCTCGTGAGGATTGTCAGAAAAGGCTCCTCGGGCAGCGATTCGCTGACTTGCGGGCTAATCAGTTTCAAATCTTCCCACGGACGCACCGCCTTTCGGCGGGGCGTCTTTGCTACAGAAAACAAGGCCGAACAACTGCTGTTCGGCCTTGTTCGCGCTCCAAATCCCCGTTCTTCGCTTGCTGTGGCCTTAGGTGACCCCGACGCTCTACCGATGAGCCGAAGTTCCCCGCCGCCCATCCCGAACCGTTTTTGACCCCGCTCCGGCTGCGTACGCGCCGCCAGGATCGTGCCATTGGACTATCCCACCCGCCCACCCGTTTGGCTTCGCCTGGCGATCTGGGGGGCACAAGGGCACCAGCAGCAGCCGGATCTTCGCGGGCCTGTACTTTCGGGCGGCGGCCCGGCGCTTGAGCAGTGACATCCCGCAACTGTACCGGCATCGATTTCACCGCGGTTTGTAGCGGTAGTAAACCTCCAGGCTCAGCGTGCATATGGCGGTCTGATACACACGCCCTCCCAGCCGCGACCATTCGTCCTGCGGATCCCAGCTTCCCGCTGCGGGACCATCGGTCCTCTGATGGCCAACCAGTTGCGGCATCAGCGCTTCGTTCCAGGCATTCCATGACTGGCCCTGCTGCTGGAAGAGCGAGAGAGTCGCGTAATACCAGTGATAGGTCGGAGCTCCGTTCTCCCACCTGGGCTTTGTGGCGAGAACGAATTCGGCCGAGGCAGACATCCGGGGTTCGCTCCGCTCGTGCCCGACAATCTGCCGCACAAAGAGCGCTTCCGCGGTCATTTCCGGGCTGGGTGCCGCACCCCGTGCGTACGCATATCTGCCGTTCGTCTCCACCGAATCCAGGAAACGGTCCGCGGCTGCGAACACATCGCGGGGGACGGCGATGCCGGCGCGGCGAGCGCTTTCCACGGTCATGACGAGCCACCCAAGCACCGAAGTATCTTCATCGGCCGCTCGGCGATCGCGCGGCTTGGCCGCGGTCTGCAGCACGAACTGCACGGCGAGGCGCGCGGGGTCAGCAAGAGCTGGATCTCGCGTCATTGCCAAAGCCTCGCACAGAGCGACGGCGGCAATCGTCTGGCCGTACATCGTCTCCCCGCGTCGCAGATCACCGTTGGCACTCTGCCTCGCGATCAGCCATTCAAGCCCCTTCTGCACGCGTTCCTTGTACGGCCCCTCGAGTTGATGCGTGTGCCCGGATCCCAGATAGCAGAGCAGGACCAGGCCTGTGAGCGCCGCATCCGCATGTATCTCGGCCGCCGCTCCGCAGCGACCGCAGCCATCGTCGAAGGATTCGCCCGACCACTTCCCATCCGCGGACTGGTGCCGCGCAAACCACTCGAGCGCCCGACCGACCGCACGCTCCGTCTGAGCGTTCCCTCCCATTTTTTCCAGCGTTTCCGAGCGGACTTCCGGCGCCCGCTGCGCGAACGACTCGACCGGTTCGATCGGAGTCGCGGGGATGCGGATTTCGGACCCGCCCGTTTGGATCCCGAGGGGCGCGGCGGCGACCGCCGCGCTTCCCGAGGCGGCGCTGCGTGCTTCCGGTGCCGAGCCGGGCTTAAAGGCCATCAGGGCCGCCTGCTCGGTGCTTTTCGCGCCTTCGAGACCGGCCTTCAGATTTCCATCGTTTGAACGCACTCGCCCCACGGTTTCCAGAGCCACCCCTGAGAAGCCGGGCACTGCGGTATCGGCGGCGGAGAGACGCTTCTCCGGATTTGCTTGCGAACCAGGCGTGAGTTGGGGGAGCGATGTGGCCGCTCCGTCCGCTGTCGTGGGTGGCAATTCTTGAAGCGCCTTGGAAAGCGGTCGGGCGGCCTCATTCGGCACCTCAAGACGTCCATCCATTCGAGGCGAAAGGTCCGAGGATTCATTTCGCGCCAAAGCGGCAGCACCTGTTCCGACCGGCGGCAGGCCCAACTCGGTCGGCGCGGCAGACTTGGTCTCAGTCATCGCAAGCCCCGGACCGCTCGAAGGCAGCTTGCTCAAGTCGACTCTGGCAGACTCCTCCGGATTCGAGACAGCAGCCGGAGAACTGGCTGGGAGCCGCTCACCACCTACGGCACGCACTTCGAGGCTCGCACGACGAGCCGGTTCAGACTCCCGCGCGGCCGATCGCCCGGGCTGAATCTCCATCGGCGCGGCACCGGTCGACGTCGCCGGAGCATCCAGATTCGACGCGGGTGCACGCAACTCAACCACTACCGGAGCGGCTTCAATATGAGGCGTGGTCCCCGGTTGCACCGAGAACTTGCTCTCAGCCCTGTCTTCACGGGCGATCTGAGGCAGCGCGGCTTGCGTTGGAAGCGCCGATTCAGGCCGAACGACACGAACATTCGTCAGCTCGTCCTGTCGGGAGCTGCTTGGCAACTGGACGGCCGGGGTGACGTCCAGATTCGCCGCGGGCAGCGGCGCATCGACCGAACTCGCGGTCGATGTCGTTTGGATCGGTGGAAGTTCCGGCACCGATGTGGTTGCCAAAAGGGCTGGCACGGCTATCCCGCTGCCGGTGCTTTCAAGCTGGGAAACCAATTCACCGCCCGCCCCGGCGGAACTCAGTATCACCTGCGTGCCGCCGGGATCTTTCAGAACATCCGCGATGCCGCTCCCGACCTTCCAGACCGCCAGGCCCGACACGATCAGACCGTGCACGAGCATGGAAATGAGAAGACACTGAGCCAGGAGGCTGAGTCTCCCGAGGCGTCGCCGCCACAATTCGTCGGTCCAGAGTCGCCAGAGCAGCGCCGCCGAAGCGAGCCCGATCAGCAGCGCGATGAGCCACGGCCACAATCTGTCCCAGAGTTCCCGTGCCGCCCCGGCGTGCGACACGCGCTCCACATCTTCGAACACCTCGCGTGAGCCGCATTGCCAGAGTGCAAAGACGCGTGCCTCCGGAGTGCTCGCGCGATCCGAACTGAAATACAGCCGAAAACCGTCCAGGCTCAGCGCCGGGTCCAAGTCGTTCCGATCGGAGTTTACCGCCCGCCCGAGATTTTCCGGAGCATCGAACTTTCCGGCGCGCAGCCTCGCGCGGTACACATCCAACCCGCCGAAGCCCCCGGGTCGATCCGAAGCAAAGTACACAAAGTCACCCGCTGCGCTCAATGCGGGGGCACCCTCGTCAAACGGCGTGTTGAGTTCCGCGACAGCGCGCGCCGGCAGAATCTCCTGGCCGCGGATCTCCGCGGCGTAGAGGTCGTAATCGTGCCGGTGCCGGCGTTCCCGCAGGGTCGCGGCCCATTCCACGCCACGATCTTCGGTTTCGCCGGGCCTCGATCGGTTGGAGGCGAAGTAGAGCGTCTGACCATCCGGTGCTGCCGCCGGGCCGTATTCATTGGCCGGGCTATTCACCGCCGCGCCGGGATTAACGGGAGTGCCCCACTTCTCACCCTCCCGCTTCGACATCCAGATGTCATACCCGCCAAGCCCGCCCGGCCTGTCGGAGTAGAAATAGAGCGTTTTTCCATCCGAAGAAAGCTCTGGTCCGAGTTCGTCGGAGTTTGTGTTGATCTCATCGATCCCGCGAGGCTCGGTCCACGCTCCGTTCGACAGCACGGATTCGTAGAGATCCGCGTTACCCCCGGCTCGGCCCCGCACCAGCAGCATCATCGTTCCATCGGTGCTCAACCGCGGTTCGTATTCCTCGGCTCCCGCTTGCGGACGCACCGGAACGGCCGGCTGCCAGAGGATCCGCCGCGGGATGATCTCGCTGGTTCGAACCCGGATCGACCGCCCATCCGTCCACCACGAACGGGACCACGGCAGCCAGAACACAAGGGCCGTTGTGATCACGGCGCACAGAATGAGCGCGATCGTGACCGCCACCTTACCGCCGGGCTTGAGAACCATCCGCGTCATCCCACCCTCCTCAACGAAGAGGCACAGTTTCGAGATATGGCTGCTGTACGCCCGCGCCCTTGCACACATCCAGCACTCGGGCGACATTTGCATACGCCGTCGTGCGGTCCCCGCGAACGCTCACCTTCTGCGAGGGATTTGCCGCGACCGCGCTGCGGAGCGTCTCGGCAAGTACCCCGGCATCCATCACTTTTCCCCCCACTATCGCCTTCCCTTCCGAATCGACGTTGATGATGATCTCCCGCATCGCTATCGAGATCGGGCCGGACGCCGCCGCATGCGGCAACGCGATGCGCATTTCCCGCTCGGTCTGAGCCATGCTGGTCGCGATCAGGAAAAAGATGAGCAGGTTGAAAAGCACATCGACCATCGGTACAAAGTCGATGTGGGAATCATCCCGAGCTTCGGCATTCCGGATGAGCATGATTTATCCCTCCGCAAGCGCGAGCTCGCCCTCAACACTTTCTCGGGTCGAAGGCGCTTCAACGCCGCTCGGTCGCAGCCACTGCGTCGCCGCCGCGTCCAAAGCCGCCGCCGCAGCGTCGATCCTGCCCATCAGGATGTGGTACGCAAGCAGAGTCGGAATCGCGATGATCAATCCGGCGGCCGTCGCGGTCCAGGCCTCATAGATGCCCTGCGCGAGCTTCTCGGTTTTTCCCAGCGATTCCGCGGAGGCGGCAACGACCGTAAACGTGCGGATCATCCCGACCACCGTTCCCAGCAGCCCCAGCATGGTGGCGACCTGGGGCAGCACCGAAATCAGCCTCATTCGATGGCGCAGCTTCAGTACCTGACGTTGCCCCGCCTCCGCCAGCCTCTTTTCGATCTCGTCCGGGGACCCGTCGCGTGCCCGCACTCCTTCGGCGATGACGCACGCCACAGGGCTCTTGTCCGCATCACATGCCGCAAGCAGCCGCGACGGACTCGCCCGGAGCGCCGCGATCGAAGCCATGAATGGGGGCGGCGCGATGCGTCCCGGCCGGGTCAGTATCCATCTTTCGACCACCAGCGCAAGCGCTACAAGCGAGCAAACGCCAAGAGGCACCATGCTCCAGCCGCCCTTGAGAACCATCTCAAGCACGGTCGAAACGAGACCCGGCTGCGTCTGCTGACCCAATACTGCAAAACTCTCGCTCATCAAGTTCATTGGCTGCTCCTGGTGGAATTACTCTTCACTCCCGCCCGCCGTGATTGCCTTCCGGAAGCCGGTCCGCACTCCCTAGCGTCGGACGCGGTGCCGCCCGCTGCTCCCCGGCCATCCGTGCCCACGCCGAGTCGGGGAATCGCTTCAAGAGGTCCTGTCGCTGCGCTTCCGCCTCGCCGGCTTTGCCGAGCTCATCAAGGCACCTGCTCGATTCGTAGATAGCCGCCGCGCTCCACTCCGGATACGCGTACAGAACGTCCACCTTCGCAAAGGCCGCGAGCGCTTCGGGCAGCTTTTTCCGTGCGTACAAACACTCGCCGATCTGAAACTGCGACCGGGCGGCGGTGACACCCTCGTGCCGGGCCACGACATCGGCGTAGCACTTCAGCGCATCGTCATACTTCGCCTGATTCTCGAGCGCCCATCCGAGCCCGAACGACGCCTGGAACCAGAATTCTGAAGTGCTGTTCGCAGCGAGATAGTCGGAGTACGCCTTCTCCGCGCCCTGCCAGTCTTTAAGGGCGGCCTTTGCATCTCCGAGCTTTAAGAGCGCGATCGCCACGACATCCGCCCCGGCCTGGCCGGCAAGCACTCGCTCGAAGCATCTCGAAGCCTCGGCCGCGTTCCCGTTGGCAAGCCGGATATCGCCCTGCAAAACAAGCGCGCTCGAGAGCATCCCGCTCTGCGGAAACCGAGATACAAATTCATCGAGCACGCCCGCCGATTCCTTCATCCGCCCCATCCGGAACAGGCACGATCCGCGAAGATACAACTCGCGCTCATTGACCGGACCAGCGGCACGCTCGGGCATGCGGCTCGCGACTTGCTTCGCCCGATCGAGAAGGCCGATCGCCCTCTCGAAATCACCCTCAGCCATCCTGATCTGCGCGAGTTCGAGACCGGCGTGCGCCTCCAGTTCGGATCCGCTGTTTTCGCGAAGCATCGATTCGTACGCGGCAACGGCACGGCTGGTCTGGCCCGAAAGCCGCAGTGCATACGCGAGCTCGTAACGGGCGGCCGCGGCCAACTCCGCAGCCATACCCCCCGTCTCACCCGCGACCGATTCCAGCTGACGGATCGCTTCATCCGATCGGCCCTGCCGATTGATCGCGATGGCACGCCGGACCTTTGCTTCCGCAACCTGTTTGCCGCCGGCCTCCAGATAGCGCGTGGCACCGGCCTCCGCCTTTGCAAACTCACCCGCGCCCAGCCACGCCGCGACCTGCTCGAGAAGTATTTCCTGCGCGCCGGGCACCCCCGAATCCGCCGCATCGGCAAGAAGTCCGGCCGCTTCAGAAACTCTGCCTTCGCTCGAAGCAATCGAAGCCAGGCTACGGCGGGCCTGCACGCCCAACTCCGATTTGGCCTCCGCACCCACCACCGCTTCCAGATCCTCTCTCGCTTCCCGCGTACGCCCCGCGGCGGCGAGCGCCTGGCCACGCTCAAGTCTGGACCGCATCAGCACGCTCCCCCCGGCGGCACAGGCCCGATCAAGAGCGGCAATCGCCTCCGCGTTCTTGCCTTGCCTCGCCAGGCAGATTCCGTAGCGCAGAAGCAGATCGCCATCGTTTCCGCTTTCCGGGACGAACGGCCTCAGCAGCTTTTCTCCAGTTGCCCAATCCCTTTCATTGATCGCGCTGTCGGCCAGGGTCATCGCGGCCACCCGGCGGAGTCCGGGCTCGAGCGCCTGTCCACCTTCGACGAGCGCCTTGTTCAGCAGTTTCTTTCCCGCTTCCCCCCGATCCAGTTTGATCAGGCAAAGCCCGCGGCGCACCCGGGCCCGCCACACACCGGGGTCCTGCGGATATTCCTTTACGAACGCGGCAAAGGCCGACTGAGCGTCGCTGTAGGCGCCGGAAAGAAACAGATTCTCTGCAAGCAGCAGACGCACCGACGCCGCACGCTCGTGCCCCGAATACTCACCTAGGAACCGCTCGCACAGTTCTTTGCTCTCTGCGTACTGCTGAAGCCGGTAGAGACACGCCGCACGGGCGGCCACCGCATCTGCTCGCATTGCCCCGGACGGGAACCGCTGCTCCCACAGTTCAAAGGCTCCGGCCGCCTCTTTGTCACGACCGGCCTGCACCAGTACAACCGCCCGTTCGTACAGAGCATCGGAGAATTGGGGCCCGCCTGCCAGGGTTAACGCATCGAGCTGCACGATCGCCTGGTCATACCTGCCCGCCCTGGAGGCGCACCGTGCAAGCCACAACTCGGCTCCTGCAACTCTCCCTGCCAGAGGCTGGAAGACGCTCTCGGCATCGCCGATCTTGCCCGAGTCGTAAAGTAGTTTGCCCCGCTCCAGCTCGACTTCTCCCCGCTCCATCTCACCCTGCGTGAACGATGCGGCGTCTGCCAGAAGCTTCGCGGCTTTTTCGCCGTTCCCGCGCGATCGTTCAAGTCGCGCCAAGGCAAGCGTCGCGTCGGCCTTGACCTTTGCGTCACCGCGAGCGATTGCGAGTTCGTAAAACTTGGCCGCGCCCTCTGGATTCTGCAACCGCTGCTGGCAATCGGCCGCACCGAGCGCCGCGTGACCGGCGTATGGGCCCTGGGGCGCTCCGGCGAGGAGTCCCTCAAACCGGCGCCCGCTTGCCTGAGCTTCGCCCGCACCCAATTCGCACAGAGCCAGAAACAATTCGGCCCTGTCGCGGTCCGGACTTTGGGGCCACTTGCGCCCAAACGGGGAGAGAAGGGTCTTGGCCGGTCCATATTTTCCCTGGCGGTACAAAACCTCGCCGTAGAGCACGACGGCCCTGTCCGCCTGGCTGAAGGCCGGCTGATCGTGCAGGAGCCGCTTGAGCGCGGCCTCGGCACCAGCATCATCGCCGAGAGTAGCGGAGCATTGAGCTCGAAGAAAGAGCGCATCACCGGCGAACTCGAATCCTTCAACTCCGACAACCCGATCGAGTTCTTTCGCGGCCTCCTCGTGTTTTCCGAGCCGCACAAGGCAAACCGCGAGTGTGTACCGGGCGCTGACCGCGTGGGGCGATTCGGGAGCGGCCTTCAGGAACGATCGCAGCTCTTCTGCCGCCAGCTCGTTCAGCCCCTTGTTTGCAAGGCCAATCCCGGCCCGGTATGACTTCTCTTCCACCGGCCCGGCCAGCGAAGCGGATCCTGTCAACAAGGCCAACTGCAGTCCAAGAATCCAGACCGTTTGATTGAAAGCCATAGCCGCCTCCCGGGCGCACCGATCGCGCCGGAACTTGAATTCCGTTCTCCAGCAATCAGGCAATCTCTGAATCCGGAGCTGGATCTTCCGACCCCGCTCCGGTTGTTGCGTGGACACTCTGTCCCCCGTCAAGAACGGGGGCTCTCAGCTGCGCTCAGCAAAGCAGGGCTTCGAACGATTCAGGCGGTGCGGCTCACGTGCGCCACCGAAGTCGCCGGAGTTGGTGTGGGAGCAGGTGCCGGGGCGGGTGCCGCCGCGGGCGTCGGAGAAGCAGCCGGGGCCGCAGCCGGGGCCGGGCTTGGTGCGGCGGCCGGCGAGGCGGGGGTCGGCGTCGCAACGGGTGCGGGAGCCGGGGCCGTGGATGCCGGGGCGGGCGGAACAGCCGGCACCGGGGTGCCGGGTGCCGCGGCCTCTTCCTCTTCATCATCCGCATCGTCGTCGTTGGGCTCGCCCGCGGACTGCCCTTTCATCATGGGGGATTCGAGATCCTCGTCGGTCGCACCCATCTCTTCGCCCACTTCGTCGGGTTCAGCCATCGCATCGTCGCCGGTGTCCGGAGCGCCGACGAACTCTTCGTCGCCCTCGGGAGCGCCAATCACTTCTTCCGGCTCCATTTCCAGGATGACCTGCGCAGGCCCGTCCGCGTCGATCTCGACCGCTTCACCCTGCTCCTCGAGCATGGCAAGAGCGCCCTCGGAATCATCACTGTCTTCCGCCTGAGAGATCTTCTCGCGGAGTTCATCGGCGCGACGCTCGATCTGCTCAATCTGCCGCTCGATCTGACGGATCTGGTTTTCCGCTCCCCTGCCGCGGACTCGGGCCTCATCGCTGCGGGCCTTCATTTGTGCCGCGGCACCTTCGACCAGGCGCTTGGCCTGCTGCTCTTTCAATTCCGCGGCCTGCTCCTTGAGCCGCTGGGTTGCCTCCTCGAGTTGCTCATGGTGCGACTGCAGCGTCTCGGCCGACGTCCGCATCCGCTCTGCGTTACGCTCAAGGGCCGCTTGCTCGGCTTCGAGCGCTCGCAGCGAATTTCGGTAAGCATTGAGCGAAGGCGTGACAGACCCTCCCCTGGCCGCCGCTCTTCCCTGCACCGCGACGGGGGTTTGACCACCGCTGCCGCCGGGATTGATGATCGTAATGAACGCACCGATCGAGGGATGATCCTGCTCGCGAGCGTAGATCACGATCAGGTCGCCACTCCGGCGTTCTACAAAGACCGGCACGTCGCTCCTGCTCATCAGGCCCCAGAAAGCATCGAGCTTGCCTTTGGGAAGCCGGTAAACCCGGGCAACCTTGCCGGCCTTGGCATCCTCCGCGCTCAGGACATGTGCCCGCGACGCGTCGCACTGACCATCACCGCTGATGTTCACACGCACCCTGGGAGCCACCGGCGCCACCGGAGCCACGGGCGCAGCGGGTACTCCCGCGGCCGAGGGAGTGGCCGGCACGACAACCACGCCGTTCCGCTTCATCGCCTCGAGCGCGGGCGCCTCCCCCAGAAACTCGGCCTCCGGCGTGCTGCGGTTTTTGGCCGCCTTTGCCTTGACCATCTCGGCCTTGGCCGCCTTGTTCGCGGACGCTTCTTCGGGCGGGCAAGCCACGCCCGGCATGACAAACGCGCCGAGGACGACCACCGAAGCGGCCATACAGGCGCCTGCAAACGACATCTTGGGTGCGGGCTTTTGCGTCATCACCATCGTGATTCTCCTGGCCATCTTCGTGGCCGATCCGGACATGATTCCCAGCGAAGGTTGAGCTCCCCATCCACGCATACTCACGAACGACTTGGTCGCGACCAGGGCGGTCGCGTACGCACGCCTGCTGTTGGGCAGGGTGCTCGTTACCCACGCGTCGCAGCTCGCTTCCGCCTCATCCCGAAGGCGTAAACGGGCCCACCACGCGAGCGGATGCCACCAGTACAAGGCACCGATCAGCATCTCGATCCAGCACCAGACATGATCCAGCCTCTTGAGGTGCGCAAGCTCGTGCACAAGCACCGCACGCCTCGACTCATCATCCAATGAATCCCAGAGTTCCCTAGGCAGAACAAGCTTTGCTTTGAGCCCGCACCAGATCAGAGGCGATATGGCGCGATGAACCACAAATGTCTCCGGCGGGCGACGCAGCCCCACCCACCGGCTCGTTCGCACCACCATCACCTTGATCTCCCTGCCCGCCGGGTGCGCATCGCGCAACGCTCTGGCTGCAAGGACCGTACGTACAAGGCTTGCTCCCACCAGCAATAGGGTCCCGCCCAGCCAGATCGCGGCGGGCAGTGGAGGAAGGGCCGCCAGCCAGTCCCGTAACCCGACGAGGCTCCCGACCATCCCGCGAAGGAACTGCCCGACAGCACCGACAGTTAGGAAAGCGTCGGCAGTCTCAGTCTTCGCCGGCAAGGATTCTGTCTTCAAGCCCTGTTGCGCCGGCTCCGCGGGCGCAAGCACCTTCGGAGATTCGTGCCTTCCGACCGCAGCCATGACCGGTTCCCGAATCCGACCCGAAACACCGCCTGCGAGTAAGCCGCCCGCCCGCCCCCGATCGGCTCCCGGATTTCCCAAGGCCGCCATGGGAGTCCCGCCTGCTCCGGACTTTGCGTCCGCATAGGTCGCCGGCAGAGGCAAAGGGAGTTCGTACGCAAGCCTTCGGGCTTCAGCGTTCGGGCCCGTGCTTGGGAGCAGAGTCGGGACAGCCGCCCGATCGTGCAGGTTGACCGGGCTGGCTGCCATCGGCAGCAGGAGCGGGCCCACGTACGCCATCCTGGGGCCGACGTCCGCTGCGACATTTCCTGAGGCCGAAGGCCCGGCGCGTCCAAGCGCCCGGTCTGCGGCGGCCAGCACCGATTCAGACCGGAACCAGTCCGGACGCCAAAGCCACCACCCCAGCGCCGGCGCCGCGAGCGAGGCCAGAGCGGCACACCAGAGCAAGTGACGGGTGGAGGGCCTGAGCATCCGGACCCTGCACACCAGCCCGATGACAAGCACGAGCGGGGTTGCAGCCAGCCCGCCTATCCAGAGCGCCTGCAGCGTTTGAGAAACCGCATCCATGTCGGGTTACTCCCCCTTCGACGGGTGTTTGGGGTCCAGGTCGTCAATCAGCTTTCGCAACTGGGAGATCTCGTCCGGGGTGAAGCGTTCATTCTCGATGAGCTGGGCCAGCATCGGAGCGGCGGCGCCGTCGTACAACTGGTCGACGAGCGACCTGATGCGCGAGATGGTCACGCTCTGGCGGGAAATCCGGGCTTTGTACACATATGCCTGATCCCGCTTGTCGCTCGCGACAACCCCTTTTTGCTCCAGCCGCGTCAGAAAAGTCAGCACGGTGGTGTACGCGACGTTTTTGCCCCGCTCGTGAAGCCTGTTCATGACCTCGCGGACGGTCTGGGCCCCGTGATCCCAGAGGGCCCGCATGACCGCCAGTTCGGCCTCTCCTAGTTCTATGGGCTTCTTTGCCATACACGCCTCTCCGAAGCTCGCGACCGATCGCCGCCCTTCTACTACCGATGTCGTAGGAAGTTACTACGTTTGTCGTAGACCGTCAAGGCTCCCCTTGACCTTTTTTCAAAAAGATTTCCAAGCCGGGCCCCGGCGGCCGGCGGGCAATCACTCGGATTTTCATCGTGACGGTTACGACAGCGTCCGAAGACGCGGAGCCTCAGCCCACCGGAGTTTGGTGATAAGTGTCGACCAGTAGGATGTTTGCGGATTGCGTACAAAGATCGCCCGCCGGTCGTGCCGGGTGATCTCGATGCCGTCATCTTCTCCGATCTTGGTCAGCACCTGCCCATCCACAACCAGAGTCGTCCCGTGCCCGCCGTCGGCATTGACGCGGGTCACCCCGATCTGCACTCGGCTGCTCAATGGGACCACGATCGGGCGGAAGCTCAACGAATGGGCCGCAATCGGCGTGATGGCAAGAGCATCCAGTTCGGGAGAAACGATCGGCCCCCCCGCGGAGAGGTTGTAAGCCGTCGAGCCGGTGGAAGTGCTCACGATCAGCCCGTCGCCGCTCACCGTGGGCCCCACGTTGCCGTCGATCGAGAGAGCCATGCGGATCATCCGGTAGGGCGGCCCGGCGGTCAGCACACAGTCATTCGCCGCGATGGATTCAAACCCCTTGCGACCATCCGGTCCGAACACACGCACCCGAAGCAGCGGGGACTCGTGAACGTGCAGTGCGGTCTCGCCGAAAATCTCGCTCGCGCCACGGACGAGCGCCGGCATGTCGAACTCCGCCATGAAACCGAGTTTGCCGAAGTTCACGCCCAGAATCGGCTTGCGGAGGGGCACCAGCCGCCGGAGTTGGCCCAGCAGCGTGCCATCACCACCCAGGATCACGAAAAGCTCCGAGTCCGCCGCCGCGGGAGGGAGATCACCATCGCCCGAATCCGCAACTCCGGCGAGCACCCCGTGACGCTCCACAAGCCCGGTGACCTTGTCGACCGCCTGCTGCGCTTCGGGCTTTTCGCGATTGACAATGACAAACACGCGCCGCGCCATGCGGGCACTTTAGCAAAGCCGGAGCAACTGCGTTCAGCGCCTCGCGGGCTTGTGCTGCGTCGCACGCGGGGTGACGCGAACTCGCATCCGGGATTCGTCGCGACCTTCGCTCGCGGAGCCGTTCGCAACCGCGGCGACGAGCCGCACGATGCCGGGTGTATCCAGTTCCACCTCGGCAAGCTGCCTGGCCCGGGAATCCTGCAGAACCCACCGGTCGGGAAGCCCGTGGCGGACGATCACCGCCTGCGATAACCCCGCCTCGTGGGCCGCCTCCAGCACAGCCGAGCCGAACCCGCCGACGATGCTGTGATCTTCGATGGTGAGAATCGGGATGCCGCGTTCAACCAGCGAAGTGACGAGAGAGACATCGACCGGCTTGGCGAACCGGGCGTCCCAGACTCCAACCCGGAGCACGCCGTTCAATTGTTCCGCCGCCTCGCAGGCATTGATCGCGGGAGTGCCAAAGGCGAGCACGGCCACATCCATGTCGGCATCCGCGCCGGCAAATTCGGGGGTGAGGCATCGCGCCTTGCCAAGCTCAAACGGCGGGCAGGGCCTTGACGAAAACCGCTCGCTCACGACATCCCGCGGATAACGAACGGCAGAAACGCTCTTTTCGCACGTCCGCAGGAATTCAACCGCGGCCCGCAACGAGGGCTCATCGATCGCGGCGGTCAGCACGGCGCCCGGAAGCGTCCGAAGCAGCGCCACGTCGCAGAACCCGTGATGGACCGCTCCGTCGCCCCCCACCAGCCCGGCGCGATCCAGGAGCAGCCGTACGGGCAGCCCCTGCAGCGCGGCCTCCTGGAAGGCCTGATCGAACGCTCTCTGGAGGAAAGTCGAGTAGACCGCGAAGAACGGCTTCCAACCGGTCTTGGCGAGCCCGGCCATCATGTCGAAGGCGTGGCTTTCGCAGATGCCCGTGTCAAAGGCGCGATCCGGATACTTTGTCAGCGCCCGCGTAAGGCCGGTGCCATCCGGCATCGCCGCAGTCGCCGCAACGATCCGCGGATCCCGCTCCATCTGCTCGAGCATGATGTCGCCGATCGCCGCGGTAAAGCTCCGACCTTCGCTCTTGATCTCGACGCGGCAGCCTTCCTGCTGCAATTCGCCGACATTCTCGCCGTCGGGATTCACAACCTTGAACGCCCCCGGCGAATGGAACCGGCTCGAGTCCTTCTCGGCGAACTCGTAGCCCTTGCCCTTGACGGTCTTCACGTGCAAAACCATCGGGCGGTCGCAATCCCTGGCTTCACGCAGGAAACTCACCAGCGTCGGGATGTCGTGCCCATCGATCGGACCGATGGTCATCAGCCCGAAGTGCTCGAACCAGCCTCCCTCGATCTTGTCGGTGTGGAACCAGCTCTTGGCGGCCTCGCCGGCGGCGTGATACGCCTCTTTCAAGACGCTCCCGCCCGGGAGCTTCTTCAGCGTTTCCTTCGCCTGCTTCTTGAACTGGCCATAAGACTGGCTCAGGCGGAAGCGGTCAAAGTAGTGAGCCAGCGCACCTTGCGGATGGCTGATGCTCATGCCGTTATCGTTCAGAACGACCAGGAACTGTCGCTTCAGCACTCCCGCCCCGTTGAGACCTTCCATGGCGACGCCGTTCACGATCGAGGCATCGCCGATGAGCGTGACCACACGGCGTCCGTCCGGATTGGTCTGCGGATCAAAGCCTTCTTTGTTGAGCGTGTCACCCCGCGCCATGCCGACGGCGGTTGAGATGCCCGTGCCGGCGTGACCGACCCGGAACAGGTCGTACGGTGATTCCGCCGGTTCCGGAAAGCCCGACATGCCCTCGCGTGTCCTGAGATTGGAAAGCATGCCAAGGCGCCCGGTGAGCAGCTTGTGCGGATAGCACTGATGCCCCACATCAAACAGCAGCCGATCCTGGGAAAAGTCAAAGACATAGTGGAGCGCAACGGTCAGCTCGACCACACCCAGATTCGGGGCCAGGTGCCCGCCCACCTTGGAAACCTGATCATGGATGGCACGCCGGATTTCAGCCGCAAGCGCCGGCAGTTGCTCGACCGGCAGCTTTCGCAGATCGGCCGGCCCGAGGATCTTCTCGAGCAGCGGAAAAGCGCCCTTGGATGCTCCCACGATCTTTCCCTTGCTCCCGCGTTCCGCCATTGTGCGCCGTCCAGTCAAGCTTCCGTGCCGGCCCATTCGATTCGGGCGTCCATGCGCCCAAACGGCCGATACCAAGTCCCCGTGAACAGTAGCAAGCCCCCGCTTGCCGGTGTGTCATAAGCGATTGCCGCCATATGAGTTCGCTGATTTAGCCCTAACGGACGCGGGTCGCGAGGAAACTCGCGAGTTCTCGGAGCGCCGTCCCCGACGCTCCGAAACGGCTCACGCTCGCCGTGGCCTGGGAGAGCAGCCCCGCGACCTCTTCCCGGCAGCGGTCGGCACTTCCATAAGCCACCGGGTAGGTGAGTTTGCCCGCCTGGGCGTCTTTGCCAGTGCGCTTACCGGCAAGGGCGGCGGGCTGCTCGACGTCAATCAGGTCGTCGACGATCTGGAACATCAGCCCGATCGCGGACCCGTAGTTTCCCAGCGAGTTGACCTCATCCGGAGCCAGCGGCCCCCCCCGCGAGATCTCGGCGCTGAGGCCTCCCATTACACAGGCAGCGCGAATCAATGCTCCGGTCTTGTGCGTGTGGATGGTCTTGACACGCTCGATCGGCGTCGCCCCCGGCACCGTGTTCGGGATGGTGTCGTAGACCTGCCCGTCGATCATCCCCGTCGTGGCAAGAACCAGTTCGCGGACCAGACGAACCGAGAGATCAGCATGACCGCGGAAGGCGGGCCCCGTGAGCGGTTCAAAGGCGAGCGTCATCATCGCGTCGCCCGCGAGAATGGCCATCGCCTCCCCCGCGTGCTTGTGAAGAGTGGGGATCCCGCGACGAAGATCGTCATCATCCATCGCCGGAAGATCATCGTGCACCAGGCTGAAGCAATGCACAAGCTCGAGCGCAACGCAAACCGGCAGAACGTTGTCCGGATCGCCCCCGGCGGCCACGCAGGCATGCCACGCGAGCACGGGCCGGAGCCTTTTGCCTCCCGAAAGAAGCGAATAGGAGATTGCCTCACGGAGATTGGTGCCGGCCTGAAGGCCCTGCACATACGACCGGAGTGCCTTCTCGATTTCCGGGAGTACGGAAAAAGCGTCGGGCATTACGCGCGTCCGGGTACGGGTGCCTGCTGCTGCGAGCGGAGGAGATCGAAGATCTCCTGGGCCGATTTCGCCTCGTACACACGCTGACGGAACTGCTCCATCATCATGAGGCGGCTCACTTGCGCCAGTGCCTGAATGTGGTCGCTTGTGCGGTCGGGCGGGCTCGCCAGCAGCACGACCAGACGCACCGGCTGGCGATCGATCGAATCAAAGTCCATCGGCTGAGCCGGCTTTCCGATAGCCATCGCAAGGCCCGACATCCCCGCGCACTTCCCGTGCGGGATGGCCAAGCCGTGCCCGATTCCCGTCGTACGCGTCTGTTCTCGGGTCCACACCGCTTCTTTGAGCGCCGCCGGGTCCTTCACACGCCCGGTAGAGGCCAGAACATCCACCAGTTCGTTGATGACGCCGAGTTTGTCGCTTGCGGCGAGCGGCGCACGGATGCAATCGATGCTGAGTATGTCCAGAAGATTCATGCAGCGCTCGCAGGGCCTGACCCGTTTCCAACGGGCCGGAGTGTACGCCGCTCCCCCACCCGCCGGCACCGATCAACCGGGGGGAAGCCTTCGAAACAGCGCCGCATAGGACCCGTCCCGGGCAAGGGAAGCGTCCATGCCCGGCCCGCCCTCCGGAAGAATCAGGTTCTCAGCGACGAAACCAAGCCCGTGCAGGCGCGTAATCGACTCTCTCTGCTGCTGGTCTTCCTCCGGCTCGATGCTGCACGTGGAATAGGCCAGCCATCCTCCGGGTGCCAGCAGTGCGGCGCCCGCCGCGGCGATCCGGAGCTGAAGCTCTACCAGTTCTCCCACGCTGCGCCCGTTCAATCGGTGGCGGGCTTCGACGCGTCGGGCAAGAACGCCGGAATTGGAGCACGGCACGTCCAGGAGCACCAGATTGGCGCCCGGAAAACCGGCGGCCAACACCCGGGCATCCATGATCTTCACTCTGGAATGACCGGCAAACGTCCTGGAGAGGATGTCGAGCCGCCGAGGATCAACGTCCGCCGCCGTGATCTGTGCCTTCGGAAAAGCGCGGAGCAGTTGACGCGTCTTGGTGCCCTGTCCGGCGCAAAGATCCACCACCGATCGAACCGCTGACGGCTCCACGTGACCGGCAATGAAACGGACGACGTGAGCGGAAGAAGGGTCCTGCACCCAGACTCCCGTCGCATCGAGCAAGCGTTTGAGATGAGCCCGGTCCGACCGCCACACGAGCGCCGCCCCGGACGAGTGCGGCACCGCCAGCTTTTCCGTTCGCAGCCTTTCCGAGATCTCGGGAGCCGCCTCCACATTGAGAATGGTGGGCGCGGGCGCGATCGTCTTGAGCGCCAGCCCCGCCGCCCGGTCAAACCCGTGAGACGTCACCCATCGCTCAACCACGCCACGCGGCAGGCCTGTTTGTACCGCCAGCCGACGGGTCTGCTCCTCGGGAAATACCGCCCGGCTCAAGGCCACCGCCCCCCCATCTTCCCGGACCAGAATGTCGCTCCGGGCCGTCCAGTCTGGCGGGCGATCGATGCGATCACCTCTCAGTTCCGCGACACGCCGCAGCACCGCATTCACCAGCCCGCCCGCCCCCTCCCGCACCCTCGCCTTCGCCTCCCGCACGCTCTGATCAATGGCGGCGTGTGGCGGAACGCGGTCAAGGAAAAGTAGCTGCGCCGCGCCGACGAGCAGGATCGCTCGAACATCCGCCTCCACTCCCCGGATGGGGGAACGCATGCCAAGTTCGAGAAGGAACTCGAGCGTGATCCATCGCCGCAGGACGGCATCGAGAATGGCGTGCGAGAAGGCCGAGTCGCGGTCGTTACCCCCATCTAGCTCGGGATCGGGGACAAGATCCGGGTAGCGTCGCACTTGGGACGCGATCATGCGGACAACCCGCTCGCGGACGGGATCTCGCCCGTCGGGTGGAGAGGATTTGGGCTGGTTTGGCGGGGGCAAGGGGCCACTTTAGCCGCCACATAGAATCGCGGGGCACGCATGTCCGAATCACGTGGTTCCAATCCCGTATCGCGTTCCGGAGTCGTGCGTCCGCGACGGATCATCGCGAAAATCGTCCCGCGGGCCCAGAGCGGGCGGGGGCTTCTGGCGGGCATGCGGATCCGCAAGAAGCTGTTCTTTCTCCATACGTTTTTTTCGCTCGCCCTGACATTCATCCTGCTGATTGCGCTCCGCCCGGCGATTGCCGGGATTGTCGACCGGGCGGATTCGCGGGCTTCGGTCGATCTCCTGACGTCGCTGACGCCGCTCTTCTCATCGCGAGATCCGGAGCAACGCCAGAGGCTCAGCGAGTTCCTGCAGTCGCACCCGCACGTGCGGGTGAAGCAGGGCTCCGCTTCACAGCTTGATATCCCCCGAGATATCGCCGTGCGCACAAGCGTTTCTCCCGGAGTGGCGGTCGAGCTCTCGGCTCCGTGGGAGGCTTCGGCCGTGGCGTTCGTCACGCCACCGGGCGAGGAGGAGGGGCGGTACGTGGTGCTGTCGGCGACGAGCCCGGAGGCCCGGAGCGCGGTCGGCTGGCTTTACCTGTACACGCTGATCGCGCTGCTGCTGGTGTATGCGCTCGTTGCGCTGGCGCTCGAGGTGTTTGTGCTGCCTCAGTCGGTCTACGACCCGATCCGGCGCATACTCGATGCGGATAAGGCGGTGCAGGACAACCTCGGGGGCGACCGCGAAATGGTTTCGGAAATCCATATCCCGGGAGACGAACTGGGCGAGATCATGCGGTCGCGGAACGACTCGGTGCGTGCGCTCCGCAGCAACCAGACAGCGCTCAACCAGGCGCTGGCCCAGCTCGAAGCGGCGGCGGGCGATCTGAAGAAGAAGAACTACCTGCTCGAAGCCGCTCAGCGCAACCTGGCGGATGCGGACAGGCTCGCGAGCCTGGGCATGATGTCGGCCGGGATTGCCCATGAGCTCAACACACCGCTCGCGGTCATCAAAGGGAGTGTCGAACAGATTGCGCAGGATCCCTCCCGCCCGATCGAACCTTCCCGGGCGGCCCTCATGCTGCGCGTGGTGGAGAGGCTGGAGCGGCTCAGCGAGAGCCTGCTCGACTTTGCGCGCGTGCGTCCCCCCCGCTCCCGCGAGACTGCGGTCGCCGGGCTCGTCGAAGAGGCCGCGACGCTGGTGCGGCTGGACCGGTCCATACGGATGCCGGTGCTGGACAATCGCGTTCCGGCTGGGCTCAAAACCGTCTGCGATGCGGACCGGATGACGCAGGTGCTGGTCAACCTCATCCGCAACGCGGCGGACGCGATGACGGGCATGCGCGACGGGCGGATCACGATCGAGGCGGAAGAAACAGAAAAGGATTCGCAGCGATGGGTAAGCCTGCGGATCCGGGATACAGGTCCGGGCATCAGCCCGACGATTCTCCCCAGGCTCTTTGAGCCCTTCGCCAGCACAAGACTGGACAGTCGGGGCACTGGCCTGGGTCTCGCGGTCGCCGATGGCATCATCCGAGAGCACGGCGGGGTGCTCTTGGCCCGGAACGTCTCGGGGCAGGGGAAATCGCCCGCAGGGGCCGAATTTGAGATTCTCATGCCTCAAACGCCAAAGGCCGCGCCGGTCGCAACACCCGTGGAATCTTCCGGGTACTCTGCGGAACAGAAATGACACCCGCCGAACAAACTTCGCAGGCGAGCGGCTCGGTCCAACCCCGGCTGTCGATCGTCTGCCTTGATGATGACGAGGACTTCCGCCAGTACATCCGCTCCGTGCTGGAAGCCGACGGGCACGATGTGCGGGTGTGCACAAATTCCGCGGAGTTTTTCGGCGCGTGCGAACAGCGGCTGCCGGACCTTGTCCTTCTCGACATCAAGATGGGGCGTGAGTCGGGTGAGACGGTGCTGGAAGAGATCCGCAAACGCTGGAGCAAGCTGGCGGTGGTCGTCGTGACCGGCTACCCGTCGATGGACTCGATGCGGGAGACGTTCAAACGCGATGTGTTTGACTATCTGGCCAAGCCGTTCTCGCTGGCGGAGCTGCGAAGGGTGCTGTCTCAGGCGACGGTGACGCTCGGGCTGGGCCAGAGGCCGCAGGACCGGCTGCGGGCCGAGCTGGGCAAGCACATCCGCCTGGCCCGCACCGAGAAGGCGTGGACGCTGAAGGAACTCTCCGACGCCAGCGGCGTGAGCGTGAGCCAGCTCAGCTCGATCGAACGCGGCACGCACCTGCCGAGTTTGGAGTCGCTGCTGGCGATCGCGGGAGCGATGGAGTGCAAGCCGAGCGAGTGGATGGTGGCGGGCGGGTTCTGAGCACCCTCGTAGCGCTCAAGACGCAGTGTGTTGCTTGGACTGCTTGTACTTTCGAAAGACCCTCCCAGACGCGTAACCGACAAGGGACCACACTCCGGCCGCGAGATGCGGAATGACAAAAGTGCGTGAAGTCCAACGATAACGGCCGACTTGAGGCGGCTTGCTCATCACAACCTGCCAAGGTTCGAGATCGTCAACGACCCGAGGTGTCGCTGAAGTTTCGCTAGCGAGCGACTCAAAGTCCGCCTGCCACATCCGATTTTCGAACCAGAATCCCCAAGCCTGCGTCAGCGCGGCAAGGCAAATGGCGACAAACACCAATCGAGACCATCGTCGAGCGCGAACTCCGGCCCAAGTTCCGACCAGCAGAAACATGGCCAACGCCGCCAAATTGATGAGAGTGCCCGTCATCCAATCACACCAACAGCGTCGCCGGCTTCTCCAGCAAGCCCTTGACCGTCGCGAGGTACTGAGCCGCCATCGCGCCGTCGATGACGCGGTGGTCGCTGCTCATGGTCATGTTCATCACATGGCCGGGGACGATTTGGTTGTTCTTGACGACAGGCTTCTGGATCGCGCCGCCGGCGGCGAGGATGGCAACGTTTGGCGGGTTGATGATCGCCGTGAAGTTGTCGACGCCGAACATGCCTAGGTTGCTGATCGTGAACGTCGAGTCGGACATGTCCTCGAGGGACAAGCCCTTGTTGCGGGCCTTGTCGGCCAAACGCTTCGTCTCGGCGCTGATCTGACGCAGGCCGAGCACATCGGCGTTACGGAGCGTGGCGACGACGAGGCCGCCGCCGCTGCCGTCCTCGGCCACGGGCAAGGCGATCGCGACGCCGACGTTGACCTCGCCGAGGAACTCGATGGTCTCGTTGCCGGGCGTGCCGACCCACTTGGCGTTCACGTACGGATGCTGGTGCATCGCCAGGGCGCAGGCGCGGACGAGGAAGTCGTTGACGCTGAGCTTGACGCCCTGCGTGCCGAGCTGCTCGTTGAGCTGGGTGCGCAGGGCGACGAGGGCGTCCATGTCGACCTCGACGCTGACCTGGTAGTGCGGGATGGTGGTCTTGCTCTCGACCAATCGCTTGGCGATGGTCTTGCGCATGTTGGAGAGCTGGATCGTGCGGGGCGTGAGGGTCGCGCCGACCGAGGGCAGCGCCGCGGGCAGATTGCGAGCAGGCTTGGCGGGCTGCTCGACGCGGGTCGCGAGGTCACGGGCCGAGCCGGCGCTCGACGCGACGCGGCCGGCAGCGCTCGTCGCGCCGGAGCTGATCGCGGCCTCGACGTCCTTGCGGATGATGCGCCCCGCGGGGCCTGAGCCCTGCAGCGAACCAAGATCAACATTGGATTCCGCGGCGATCTTCCTGGCCAGGGGGCTCGCGAAGATACGTCCGCCATGATTGGCATGGCCGTTCGAAGGCGGAGCATCGAGCACCGCGACCGAACCGCCGGAAGACGAACCCGACGCCGACGAGCCACCGGAAGCGGCCGCCGCCTTCGCGGCCGGAGCCGCGGCAGGCGAACCACCCGCCGCAAACTGCGACTTCACCGACGAGACGTCCTCCCCCGTGCCCGCAAGCACGAGAATGACAGTGCCGATCGGGACGTTCTGGCCTTCGGGAACCGGGATCACGGCGACGGTGCCGTCCTCGAAGGACTGAAGCTCCATCGTCGCCTTGTCGGTCTCAATGTCCGCGAGCGCGTCGCCGGACTTGATCTTCTGGCCCTCCTTGACGTTCCACTTGACGACCGTACCGGCCTGCATCGTGTCGGAAAGACGGGGCATTTCAATGCGAATGGGCATAGGAAACCTCAAAGCTCGAATCAGCAAAGCTCAAATTCGGACAGTCGCTACCGAGGCGTGGAACGAGAGAACAGCGGCGTGCTTTACAGCCTCCCCAGGCTGGCCTTCACTGCCGCCATGATCTTTCCCTTGTGCGGCAGATACAGCGCCTCCAGGTTCTTCGCGTACGGCGTCGGCACATCCTCGGTGTTCACTCGCAGCGGCTGGTGATCCAGGTAATCGAACCCACGCTCGCAGACCTGGGTCACGACTTCGCTCGCCACGCTCGCGAACGGCCAGCACTGGTCTACCACCACGATGCGGCCGGTTTTCTTGACGCTGTCGAGGATCGAGTCGATATCCAGCGGGCGGATGGTCCGCATGTCGAGCACGTCGACATGGATGCCTTCCTTTTTGAGCTCGTCCGCAGCATCGATGCAGAAGTTCACCGGCCGGCCGAAGGAAACGACCGTGCAGTCATTGCCCTGGCGGCGGAGCGCGGCCTTGCCGAACGGGATCGTGTACTCGCGCTCGGGCACATGGCCCTTGTCGCCGAGCATGCGCTCGGACTCGAGGAAGAACACCGGATCCTCGTCCCGAATGGAAGTCTTGAGAAGCCCCTTGGCTTCGTAGGCGTTACTCGGAATAACGATCTTCACACCGGGCACGTTGCTGTACAGGCCTTCCACGCACCAGGAGTGGGTCGAGCCGAGCTGGCCGCCCGCGCCGTCGTTGCCGCGGAAGACAACCGGGCAGCCCCACTGCCCACCGGACATGTAAAGCATCTTGGGGACGTTGTTGAGGATCTGGTCGGCCGCGACGAGGCTGAAAGACCAGCTCATGAATTCGATAATCGGGCGGAGGCCGTACATCGCGGCGCCAACGGCAAGACCCGCAAAGCCGTTTTCCGAAATCGGGGCGTCGATGATGCGCTTGGGGCCGAACTCATCGAGCATGCCCTGGCTGACCTTGTACGCGCCGTTGTACTGGGCAACTTCTTCGCCCATGAGGAAGATGCGGTCGTCCTTGCGCATTTCCTCGCTCATCGCTTCGCGCAGCGCTTCGCGGAACTGAATCTCGCGGGCCGACCCGCCACCCATCGGCTCCAGACCCATCTCCGGCAACATCAACTCGGCAGCCATGAAAGCCCTTTCAACTTCTGCTCGGACAAACCCTTCCGGCGAAGTCGCCGGACGGGCGTCGGGATCGAGACCCAAAGTCGGCACCCGGACAGGCCCCAAAGGCCAGCCGCACGCGCCGGACGAGGATTCTACGCGCGCTCCCAAGGTTTCTGTAGGCTGTGAGGCCATGAAACAGCCCCCCTCCGAAAGCCGATCGCGTGTTTTCATAGCGACAGCCGCGATCGGAGTTTGCGCGTGGCTGGGGTGTTTCATGGCGTTTGCGCAAGGCCAGCCCGCCACGGGCCGCTGGGAAGACCCGACGCTTGCGCTGGTGAAGCCCGCCATTCTCCCCAGGCCCGACGCCTCGGCGGGTGCCGCGATCCGACCCGACGAAACCATCGCCGTAGTCCAGCGGCTGGCCGACTTTGGAACCAGGCACACGCTCTCGGAGGCCGAATCCCAGACGCGCGGAATCGGGGCGGCAAGGCGATGGGTGCTCGAACAGTTCCGAGTCGCGGGCCCCCGTCTGGAGGCTTCGCTGGAGGAGTTTGAGGCGCCGGCCGGGCCGCGGATCAAGGCTCCCGCCCGGGTTGCGAACGTAGTGGCGGTACTCCCGGGAAGCGACCCCGCCGCGGCAGCTCGCCGGATCTATGTCGTGGCACATCTCGACAGCATGAACGCGAACGTGATGGACCCGGTGGGAGATGCGCCCGGGGCGAACGATGACGCCTCAGGCTGCGCGGTCGTAATTGGCTGTGCGAGGGCTCTTGCAAACCAGAGCCTGCGGGCGACGGTCGTTTTTCTCTGCACGATCGGCGAGGAGCAGGGACTTGTCGGTGCGAAGTACCACGCGGATGCCGCCCGGACCCGCAACGACAACATCGTCGGAGTTCTGAATAACGACATTGTCGGCGATCCTTCGGCGCCGCCCGCGGATGGATTCCCGGCGCAGCCGGGCTATGTGCGCGTCTTTTCCGAAGGTCTGCCCCGCGACGGCAGTCAGGAAACATGGTCAAAGATTCGTGCGCTCTCAGCAGAGTCGGACTCGCCTTCGCGCCAGCTGGCCCGCTTTGTGGCCGATGTGGCCGCATGGGAGGGCGTGACGGTGCAGCCCAGGCTCGTCTTTCGCCCCGATCGCTTTCTGCGGGGAGGCGATCACTCCATGTTCAACCAGGCCGGATTCCCGGCTGTCCGCTTCACAGCGAGCAACGAGACGTACTCCCGCCAGCATCAGAATGTCAGCGGCCCGCCGCAGATCGGCGGCGGACAGGCCCGGGAGACGGGCGATGTTGTGCGATGGGTGGATGCCGACTACCTCGCGAATGTCGCCCGGCTCAACGCCAAAAGCCTCATCTGCCTCGCGAACTCGCCCCAGACTCCGGCGCGTGCACGCGTCATCACGGCGAAACTCGAGAACGAATCGACAATCCGCTGGGATGCGAGCCCGGATGCCGATGGATACGAGATCGTGTGGCGTGACACCACGTCACCAATGTGGACCCACGCCCGGGATGTGGGCAATGTGACAAGCGTCACGCTCCCGATCAGCAAAGACGACTATTTCCTGGGAGTGCGGGCGTATCGCAGCGACGGGTACCGCTCGATCGTGGCGTTCGCGGATCAGGCCAAAGAGTGAGCGGCATCACAGGCGATGCGATGTTGCGGCCCGGTAGCCCCGGCCTCCGATTGCCTTCCAGAACCGCTCGCGTTCGATCTTGTGCTGGATGGTTCGCAGCACGTGTTTGCCGGAGCCGGTTACAAGGCGGATTGCCCGCGGCGTGCGGCACCAGCGGGTGTAGTTGCCCCGCAGAACGCCATCGAGCATCTCACGCCACCTGCTCGCGATAGCGTCCGGCGTGTGCTCAAGAGCCCGGCGACGCCCGTTTTCCGCCATAGCGCGAAACAGCGCGGGGTCGTCTTTGAGCCTGCGAACGGCCGCGAGAGCTTCCGCCGCGGTGCGGACCTCGAAATAGTCCAGTTCAGAAGCTCGCTGCTCACGGTAACCGGCCTCCGGGCCGACGATCGCCGGGCATCCGGCCTGCCAGGCGTTGACGAGTTTGATCGCGGGTTTCACGCTCCGGAAGAAATCGTTGCCGCCGCGCACCGCAAGCAGGGCGTCCGTGCGTGACCAGTCGCGGCCGGAAACGCCAACGCGATTGTCGCGAAGCCCGTGAACGACAAAGCGGACGCCCAGCTCACGCAAGGCGTGGTGGAACTGCTCCGAGCGAAAGGCCGGATCGATGTTGTCCATCTCTCCGTGAAAGACCATGTTCTCCAGGAGCGTGCCGCGGTCATCATCGCGGGGCCGGAGCGACAGTTGAGGCCAGTGCGCAATGAAGTGATCGGTCGGCCTCTCGCAGCGAGCCCGGTTCTGGACGATCACCTCCTCGCACAACGTGGGACGGGCACGATCCATCCGGCAGCCGAGCACATAGCTGCGCCAGGGCATGCCCCCGCGGCGGAGATCGTCGTACGTTGCAACACAGATCGCGCGCGGGACAAACCGGGTCGAGAGCCGGGCGTCCACGCCCCGGCGACGGAGTTGGATGTATGTATTGATAACCCAGGCTGTCTCGCCGTCCCACCTGTTCCAAAATACCGAGGCCGGGGGCGGCATCGCTCCCGCGAAGAGCGGGGAAAAGGCCGCGATGCGTCGCGGGTCGCGCATCACGAAATAAACAGGCGCATCCAGCGGCCGGAGCGGCGTCTCCGCCGCCATCGCCCGCATCATGTCGAGCCCGGTTCGTACCTGCATCAGAGCCGACTGTATTCGATTCGTGATTGAGGCAGCGACTACCCTTGGTTGTCCGGGCCACGCAACGCAGGGAGTTCACATGAAAGGCGTCATTCTTGCCGGGGGCACCGGGTCCCGCCTCGCCCCGCTCACGCTGGTCACGAACAAGCACCTGCTGCCCATCTACGACCAGCCGATGGTGCACTACCCGATCAGGTGTCTGCTCAATGCGGGCATCGATGATGTTCTGATCGTCACGGGCGGCGAGCACGCCGGCGACTTTCTGCGCCTGCTGAAAAACGGCAAGCACCTGGGCATCCGCCACCTTGAATACGCCTACCAGGAAGGAAGCGGTGGCATCGCCGATGCCCTCAAGCTCGCCCAGGAATTCGCCGACGGGGAACCCATCTGCGTCATCCTCGGCGACAACATCATCGAGGGCAACATCCAGGCCGCCGCGAACAACTATCGTGAGCAACGAACGGGCGCGAAGATCCTTCTCAAAAAGGTGTCCGATCCCCAGCGTTTCGGCGTCGCGAAGCTCGAAGGGGGCAGGATTGTCGAGATCATCGAAAAGCCGGCGAACCCGCCCAGCGATCTGGCGGTGACTGGCATCTACTTCTACGACCAGACCGTGTTCGATATCTGCGCCACGCTGAAACCTTCAGGGCGCGGCGAGCTTGAGATCACCGACGTGAACAACGCGTACCTTCGGGCGGGAACCCTGACCCACGAGGTGCTCGAAGGCTGGTGGACGGATGCGGGTACCTTTCAGAGTCTCTTCAGGGCCAACAAACTCGTTGCTGAGGGCGGGGCAAACAAACGGACGGTCAACCCGGCCGCCGGAAGAACAACCGAGCACCCGGTCTGATACACGCGGATCTCATCGCATGCCAAAGGTCGAATCGATCCCGACATTCACAGGCACACCCGCAGAAGCCCTCGATGCGGCCAGGGAGCGCCGAGAGCCGCTCCTGCTCCCGATCGCGATCTTCGCGGACGATCGCGGCTGGTCGATCATGAATCAGCTGCAGGGAGTGATGAGTGCCGCCGGCCAGCTCAACATCTCGCTGCAGTATCCGGGCGTGGTCAAGGCGTGGCACAGACACAAGAAGCAGACGGATTTCTGGATCTGCGTGCGCGGGCAGATCAAAGTCGGCGTGCATCGAGAGGATGATCGCGCATGGATGGCCGTCATCGGCGAGCACCGGCCCGCGCTCGTCGTGATTCCCCCACCACTCTGGCATGGCGCAGCGACCGTCGGAAATGAATCCGCAAGCCTGCTCTATTACGTCACGCACGCGTACGACGCCGCCGCGCCCGACGAGGAACGCCGGGCTTTCGATTCGCCGGCATGGTTCCCCTGGGCGCCGCAGTCCCGATGAGCACGAGCACGAACAAGCCGTTGCTGCTTTTGGGCGCCGACGGCATGCTCGGGCGGGCGTTCGCAGAAGCACTGACACGCGAGCACCGCCCATTCAGGTCGATGTCGCCGCCCGAGTTTGACCTGCGCGATGAATCGTCGATTGCGCGGGCGGTTTCGATCCCGCCCGGGGCCGTCATCAACTGCTGCGCTTTCACCGATGTGGATGGGGCGGAGCAGGACGAGTCCGCCGCCACGGCGGTCAATGCAACGGGCGTCGGGATGCTCGCACGCGCCTGCCGGTCCGCGCACGTTCCGCTCCTGCACTTCAGCACGGACTACGTCTTCGATGGATCGGGCCAGAATCCCTACCCCCCCATCGATCCACCCGAGCACTGCTCTCCCGTCAATGCGTACGGCCGGAGCAAGCTGGCGGGAGAAAGGCTCATCGGTGCTTCGGGGTGCGAGCACCTGATCGTGCGGACAAGCTGGCTCTACGCCCCCTGGGCCCGGAACTTCGTCCGGACGATCGCGGCCGCGGCGCAGACCCGCCCCGAAATCCGCGTCGTGCACGACCAGCGGGGTCGCCCCACCTGCGCCCGGGCGCTCGCGGCTGCCTCTCTGGAGTTGCTCGACCGCGGCCGCCGCGGAATCTGGCACGTGACCGATGCCGGAGAGTGCTCCTGGTTTGAATTCGCCTCCGAAATCGTGCATCTGACCGGCGCTCCGTGCAAAGTCTCTCCGTGCGCGACGGCCGATTTTCCTCGGCCCGCCCGGCGGCCCGCGTTCAGCGTGCTGGACATCTCAGCAACCGAGGCGGTGCTGGGCCCGCAGGCCGACTGGCGGGAACGCCTCGCCGCGACCATACAGGAACTGGCCGGGGCGGGGCCCGCGTAAATCGCCCGTACAATCGGTGCATGTTCTCGCGAGTGCTCGTCACCGGCGGCTGCGGATTCATCGGATCGAACTTCGTCCGCTTCGTACTCAACGCGCGCCCGGATGTGACCGTCACGAATGTCGACGTCCTGTCGTACTCGGGCAATCTCGAAAACCTGCGCGATGTGGAAGATCATCCCCGCTACTCATTTGTCCGTGCCGATATCTGCGAGGCCGCCCGGATGCGGGAACTGATGCATGACGTGGATGCGGTCGTTCATTTCGCCGCCGAGTCGCACGTGGACCGGTCGATCCTTGATACCAGCCCCTTCATCCGCACAAACGTGCTCGGAACGCAAACACTGCTGGACGCGGCCGTTGCCTGCAAAGTCGACCGGTTTTTGCACGTGAGCACGGATGAGGTGTACGGAAGTCTGCCTCTTGACAAGGCCGACATGCGATTCACGGAAGAGTCGGCGATCCGCCCCAACAGCCCGTACGCCGCGAGCAAGGCCGCGAGCGACATGCTTGTGCGCGCGGCACACCACACCTTCGGGCTGAACACCTCGATCACCCGGTGCTCAAACAACTTCGGGCCTCATCAGTTTCCGGAAAAGGTGATCCCGCTTTTTGTCACCAACCTCGTGGAAGGAAAGAAAGTCCCTCTTTACGGCGACGGCCTCAACGTCCGCGACTGGATCCACGTGGAGGATCACTGCGAAGCGCTGCTGGCAGTGCTCGAGCGCGGCAGAGCAGGCAGTGTTTACAACATCGGCGCCGATAACGAGCGCTCCAATCTCGAACTCACCCACGCGCTGCTGACGATTCTGGGAAAAGGACCCGAATTCATCCGCCACGTCGAGGACCGTCTCGGCCATGACCGCCGCTACGCGATCGACTCTTCCAAAATACAAAATGAACTGGGATGGACCGCGACGCGTTCCCAATGGCCCGATGCCCTGGTGAGCACCGTCGACTGGTACGTCAAGAATCCGGACTGGTGGCGGCGGATTAAAAACGGCGAATACCGCTATTTTCACGAAAAAATGTACGGGAACCGGGCGAACGCAAGTCCGGTGACCGGAAAGGCTTGAGATTCGTTCAGAGCCAGGGACAGGCAAAACGGCCGGATTCTGTCTGGCAGCTTTCTATTCGTGAGGCATGTTTGAGGTGCGGCGCCCGATGCGTGCCAGGCTGCCCCGCGGAGTGCCTCGGTCGTGCGCACAGCATTTCCCATCCTGATCGCAATGACGGCGTTCCCGGCGCTCGGGGCGTATCTCGATTACGACGAGGTCGCATCCGGTGACCTTTCGTCGAACCCCTCGCTTCCGTCACTTTTGGCGACGTCTCTGGGCTCGAACTTCATTACCGCGAGCGTTGACCGCCGGGACAAGGACTATTTCACACTCACAATCCCGGCGGGCTGTTTTCTCGAGTCGATCTTTCTTCGGCAGTCCGACGGCAGCGAGGCCACGTTCCTCAGCCTTCAGGCGGGCAGCACGTTCACAGAACCAGCAGAGAGCGCCGACTTCCGCAATCTGCTCGGCTACGCCTCTTTTTTCGGCAGCGACGTCGGCCGGGATCTGTTGCCATCACTTGGAAGCGCCGCCGAAGCAATCGGGTTCAAAGGCCCTTTGGGCGAGCAGCTTTACACGTTCTGGGTCGATCAGTCGAGCCCCGCCCCCACGGCGTACAAGCTCGAGTTCGTGATAGCCGAAGATGTGCCCGGGCCCGGTTCGCTCGTAACCGCGATCGCCGCAACGTGCCTGATGATTCCCTGGAGCCGGCGCGCCAAGCGCTAGGCATTTCGCGAAACAACATACAGCCCGCCCAGGCATCCCGCGGTCACAAGCCAGAGCACCGCGACCGACGCGATGAACATCGGGAAGGCGCACAGCGCGATCCCCGTGAGCAGTGCCATCGGGCGCTCCTGCTTCTTGCCGTAGATGAACATCGCGGTGCCGATCAGTCCGATCAGCAGGCCGGAAAAAAGCGAGGCGGGGCTTCCGAGATCCATGCTGGGCGCTATCGGCAGAAGCACGCCGCCCGCCCAGAGGAGCTCGCACGATTCTGATTCCGATAATGCTCAGAGGTGCCGCGAGCCTCCACAGGTACACTCAAACCGTGATAACCGATCCCGCGACCAGAGAGTTTCTTCAGCTCTTCGGCACGTTCCCGAAGATGCAGGATCTGACGATCGAAAATTCACGCGCCGGCATGAGCGCGGCAGAGGCGACCGGAGCTCGCCATCCTGCGGACATCGAAGATCGGACGATTCCTCATTCTGGAAAGCCCGGTGCCGAGATCTTCATCCGGATCGTCCGCCCTCCCGGACAGACCCGGCCCCTCCCGGGGCTGGTTTACCTTCATGGCGGCGGTTGGGTGCTGGGCGATCGCACGACCCACGATCGGCTGATCCGCGACATCGTGCACCACGCGCAAGTCGTGCTTTTCTTCGTCGAGTACACCCGGTCCCCCGAGGTGCGCTTTCCGTACGCCCTGGAGGAGTCCTACGCCGCGTCGAAGTGGATTGCAGAAAACGCGAGTGCGCTCGTCATCCGCGATCTCTCCGTGGGCGGCGACAGCGCCGGGGCCAACATGGCCGCCGTCCTCGCGCAGATGTGCCGCGAACGATCGGGGCCGCGCCTCCGCAAGCAGATCCTGCTTTGTCCGAATACGGACGCAACGCTTTCATCGCGCTCGGTCGAAGAGTTTCGAGACGGCCCGTTCCTGACCCGCGCCGACATGGAGTGGTTTTTGGAGCACTACCTGGGAGGGGTTGCCAGTCCGCTCGATCCGATGGTCTCTCCCCTCCTGACGCCGCCGGGCCAACTCACCGGATTACCCCCTGCGCTCGTCGTGACCGCCGAATACGACCCGGTCCGCGACGAAGGCGAGCAATACGCGAAAAAGCTCCAGGCCGCCGGGGTGCCCGTCACAGCGGTGCGAATGCTGGGCACGATTCATTCGTTCATGTATCCAAAAGCGCTCGCGCACACTTCGGCAACAATGACTCTGTTACGCCTCCTCGCAGCCCAATTCGCGGAAGCCGATTAGACGAGCGCCCTCTCCGGGCGCCTGAACAACGCGGCGGCGGAGCAGCCGCTGCGTGCGGCCCCCTCCATAGTCGCCGGCCAGCCCGTGCTGGTGTAGTCGCCCGCGAGGACCGGCGTATCAGCCTCTTCCGAAACCGACGCGGGACGGAGCGCTTCGAACCCGGGGGTGTACGCAAAGCTGGCGCGACGTTCCTTGACCGGTCGCGAGAGCCGCAGTTCGGCCGAGGCCGCTTGGGGAAAGCACGCAAGCAGATCGCCCAATACCCGCCGCGTGATTTCTTCGGGTTCAAGAGGCATCCATCCGTCGGCAGCGCTCACGACCGCGTGAATCACTTTCCCTTCCGGGTCTTTCCGGAAAAGCCACTGCGTTTCTCGGCCCACCAGCACGGAGTGCGGCAGGCGCATCACGGGACGGTCGAAGAAAAGGTGCACGCCCAGGATCGGGCTGTGTTTCATCCGAGCGAGACCCGCGAACCGCTCGTCGCGCCGTTTCAGCTCGTCCTCCGCGCACAAAAAGGCCTTCTCGAACGGGAGTGCACAGATGACCGCGTCCGCGTCGAGCGTCTGCCCGCTCGCGAGAGTCGCCACCCGCGCACCGAATCGCGCGACAGATTCACCCAGGATCAGGCGCCCCCCGGCGTTACGAATCGCTTCACGCGCCCGCTCGTAGATGCTCCCGAGGGGAACCATCAAGACACCCATACGCGATGCACGGGCCCCTGCCAGGAAGGCATCCTGAAAGACCTGGATCGCGGGGAGAGCGGAAACGCGATCCGGATGAAGATTGCAGGCGCTGATGATGATCGGATCCCAGAACTTCCGCCGCTCCGAGTCGCGCTGACCAAGATCATCCAGGAGCTGGCCGAAGGTCTGGGCTTCGTGATCGAACCGGCGGAGCAGACCCATTTGCGCCAGAGCGCCCGCGATTCGAGCTTTCTCCGCGACCGTGAGAAACCGGGCCCTGAGAAAAGACGGCAGCCCGTGCATCGGGGCGGGCAGGCGGCCGGGCCGCAGCACCGTCGTGCGCCCGCCGGCTTCCACCCAGTACTGCTCATCGTCCCAGCGGATCGCCCGCTCAACTCCCAGCCGCGAGAGCAGGCCCAGATATGCCGAGCAGCAACCGAGCGTGACGTGCTGGCAGTTGTCAAGCCAAAGGCCGGACTTGGCGTCAAAGAAGGACGAAGCCCTCCCCCCGAGGCGTTCGCGGGATTCGACCAGGGTCACAGCGATGCCCCGCTGCGAAAGATCGAGCGCGGCGGCAATCCCCGCGATGCCTCCTCCCAGAACCAGAACCCGCCTCGCATGTTTTGAACGTCGCGTCGCCAAAGTCTCTCACTTCGAAGCCTTTCGGGGCTTCCTTCGCGCCGCAGCGCCGATCCGGAGCGCACACCCCTTCGCATACGCGGTCGCGGCAATCCACGCCTTGTGCGCGGTCGACAGCCGAACCGGCGAACCGGCCACGACCAGGGCGGGCCGTGCCTCGATCCTGTGGAGGAGCGCCGTGTACACGCGCGTCAGCCCGTCCAGCACCGCAAAGCACGCCGGATCGACAAGATCCGCGAGCGGGGCCGAGTCATCAAGGTTTTTTCTCGCGCGGGCGCAGAGCTCACGCACCGCCGTGTCACAGCGCATCGGATCACGCCACTGCCGCAATCCTTCCGCCACAAGCCCGCACTTACTCAGAATTTCGGAGGGGAAATAGACCCGGCGGGGATTCCGGTCAAAGTCCTGCGCAAAGTCCCGGAGCACGTTGATCGTCTGCAGCGCACGCCCCCTGGCCTTGGACAGGGGCACCACGTCCTCAAACCGAACCCCGCCTCGCAATCCCCAGACGCTGATGCACATCAGCCCGACCGTCCCCGCCACCCGGTAGCAGTAGTCATCGAACTGCTCCGCGGTCGTAATCGACACTTCCCCGGCCTCCCGTCTCATTCCCTCGATGAGATCTTCACACCACTGCTGCCTGATCTCGCAGACACGGAACGTCCACGTGACGGCCGGCCAGATCGTCGTGTCGTCACCCGCGGGGCAATTGTGAAAGGCCTCTTTCGTCGCCTTTGAAAACTTTTCGAGTCCGGATCGAATTGCCTCGGCGTCCGGAGATTCGTCGGCGATGTCGTCCGCCAGTCGCGACCACGCGTAGAGCGCGTACATCTCTCCGCGCCGGTCCGGCGGCGTGAGAGTGATCGCGCGATGGAACGACCCCGCCCGCTTCGCGGTGATCTCGCGGCAAACTTCAATCGACCGCCGCACCGGCCCGGGCGCCGTCGTCGTCCGGTTCATCCGTTCCGGGATGGTCTGTGCTGCGCGAGCCATGGCGTAGGGTACCAGTGCGTTCGTCCAAAATCATCGGGCCGTCGGCCTTCGCTTCAGCGCGGTTCACTCCGCTCCCGGCGCCACCGGCCGATCGAACGAAGCACAAAGGCTCGCGCGATGAGATCGAGCTTCTGAAATTTCGAGAGAGCGGGTCGCTGCCAGAGCGTCGTGCAGCCCGTGCGGAGGATCAGCCGAAGCGTCTCCCGCCCGCCGCGATGGAACAGATAAACAACCGGACCCAGCCGCCGATCCAGCCGGCGCACAAGCTCCTCCCCCTCAGCAAACAAGAGGTCCGTCCGCTCCACCAGCTTGCGGAGGGAGAGAATGTACTCCACGCGTGCCTCGGGATCGTTCCCCCGGTTCATCCACGACCGCAGCTCTTCCTCCCCGTGCCCGAAATCCACACGCGGCAGATAGATGCGGTCGCGCTCAAGAAGGTCGCGCCGGACATCCTGCCAGAAATTCGTCAGCTGCAGCGCGGTGCAGATCCTGTCGGAGAGGAGAAAAAGCTCGGGCGAAAGTTCGGGCGAGTATCCGTCCAGCATGAGGACAATCCGCCCCACCGGATTGGCGCTCCGCGTGCAGTAGTCGAGCAGCCGCTCGTACGTCTCGTACCGCATCACACGCTGATCCTGCTCGAACGCGCCGAGAAGATCCTCAAACGGCGCGATCGGCAGCTGCTTCTCGATCACTGTCCGTGACAGCCGCACAAAGACCGGGTGCTTCGAAGCCCCCGCGAACGCCAGCCGCAGTTCGTTTCTCGCCAGTCCCAGCAGCGCCAGCGCCCGCATCCGTGCCGCTTCACCCACTCCCTGGTTATCCGCCAGGTCGTCGATCAGGCGGCAGTAGTCGTACACCGCGGCGAAATGGGGGCGCAGATCCCGGGCGAGCAGCGGGCTCAAGACCGTGAAGTTCTCCTGTTCGCTGTCCCCCGCCAGGGCCGGCAGTTCGAGCGTGAGCAAGGCCGAGTCGGCGAGCGGGTGACCGGAGACGTCTGACATGATCGACAAGCTACCATCTTTCGCCGGCGCCCCGAACGAACCACCCCGGTACACCGTACAGCTCCACAGGACCCGATCAGCCTTGGCCAAGACGACAACGCCCGTAACAGTTCAGGCAGGCAACGCAAGCCGCAGCGGAATGAAACTCATACTCGCGAACCCGAGAGGTTTTTGCGCCGGCGTTCAGATGGCCGTGGATGTTGTCAGCCAGACGATCTCGCTCCTCCCCGACGAAAAGGTGTACGTCTTCCACGAAATCGTGCACAACCGGCACGTCGTGGGCCGCTTTCAGCGCAAGGGTGTCGCCTTCGTCGAGGCTCTCGAGGATGTTCCCGAGGGAAGCATCGTCGTTTTCTCCGCCCACGGCGTCTCGCCCCAGGTCCGTGAGCTCGCCCGGAGCAGACGCCTGCAGGCGATCGACGCAACCTGTCCACTGGTCACCAAGGTGCATTCCGAGTGCATCCGATACGCCCGTCAGGGGTTCCAGATCCTGCTGGTCGGCCACGCAAACCACCAGGAAGTTGTCGGAACGCGGGGCGAAGCGCCCGATGCGGTCACCGTGGTCGAGAGCGTCGAACAGGTTCGTTCTCTTGAGGTCAGGGATGAATCCCGGCTGGTCTACCTGACCCAGACCACGCTCTCAACAGACGATGCCGGCGTCATCATCCGGGCCCTCAAAGAACGCTTCCCGCAGATCAAGGAACCTCCCAGCAGCGACATCTGTTACGCGACCACCAACCGGCAGCACGCGGTACGACAGATCGCGCCAGAGTGCGACATCGTTCTGGTCATCGGCTCCAAGAATTCTTCCAATTCCGTCCGTCTGACCGAGATTTCCCAGAACGTCGGCACCCCCGCGCGCCTGATCGACGACGTCAGCGAGATCGACTGGAACTGGTTCAAAGGAAATGAAACCGTAATGGTCACGGCGGGCGCCTCCGCCCCCGAAGACCTCGTCGCCGAACTCTGCAGGGCGCTGCTCAATCGCTACGGAGGCGAATTAGAGCAGCGTGAAGTCTTCAATGAAGACGTCGAATTCGGACTTCCCGCCTCGCTGAAAAGGCTGGGCAAGTCCCGCGGCGTCGACCTCGAAAACTCACGCATCCGCGTCGGTGCACCGGTCATCACCCGCGAGGCATACGGCTCGGTTCCTCTCACCGTGAGTGCACGCCCCGCCTGAACCGATCGTGTTCAGGCCGCAAGCGCCGCCGGAGAAGCATCCGCAGCCTGCAGGAACGCGTTGTGCCAGGTCCACCGCTTCAGCAGCACGAACTGCTGGAGGTGCAGCTTGAGCAGAATCGGTTCGTGGGGGCCGTCCACAACCGACGCCGGGATCTTTCCCAGTTCCAGGAACGACTCCCTGAGCCGCTCCGCGACGCCGCACTCGTGCGAAACAAACGCACGCGAGTACGCGATCTCGTCCGGATGAGTGATGTCGCGACCGAAGCAGGCGTGAGCGAACGCAGGGTTGGCCTTCGCAAAGTGCCACGCCGCAACGCCGAGATTCTGCTCCCGCCTGATCAGATCTTGCGGCTGGTAGAAGTGCTCGTGCTCCGCCCGCGCGTCCGGCCGGTAGAGAATCGGCGTCTTGAATCGCTGCGCGAGTTTGTAACCGAGCTCGATGTCTTCGTATCCATACAGCCGCTCGCCCGCATGAAATCCCCCGACTTCCCGCACAAGGTCGACCCGCGCCGAAAAATTCAGACCGAAACAGTGGCGATAGCCCCAGTCCCGACCAGGGTCCGGAGCCGCGGCGTCCATGACATCATAAAAGAAAATCATCGACGTCTTGCGGGTCAACCGGTCGAGCAGGGATTCGTTCTCCCGCCTGCAGAACGGCGAAGACCCCACCACCACCGCCGGATTCGCCCCATCGCGCTTCTCGTGCGCCGCCACGTGCGCAAGCACAAAGTTCGGGACCGGCCGGATATCGTCGTTGATGCTGATCATGTAGCGCCCGCGGGCTCTGGCGAGCATGCGGTTGCGAACAAGCTGCAGCCCCTCACGCGGGCACTGCATGAGCTCGATGACACTCTTGCCGCCCGCTCGGGTCCACGTCTCCCGCGCACTGCTTTCCGCGGCCGCGTCGGGCCCGTCGAAACCGACAATCACCTCAAAATTGGCCGGGTCCATCGTCTGGGATGCCAGGCATTCCAGGCAGCGGGAGAGCTTGTCGGACCGGGCAAAGGTCGGAATCAGGACGCTGGCGAGCATGGGCGGAAATATCGGCTCGCCACCCGCCCGGGCTGGAACCGTCCGCTCCCTCGTCGCCGGGCTCATAATCTCCCGCGTGCTCCGCCATCCCCCAAGCCACTTCTTCGAGTTTTCGCCCGAGTCCCTCGCCCCCTGGTGCGAGTCCCGGGGAATGGCGCCATTCCGTGCGAAGCAGATCATCGACTGGGTTTACGAAAAGGGCGTCATCGACCCGGCCCAAATGTCCAACCTCGCCAAGCGGGATCGCGAAATACTGACGTCCGAAATGACCTTTGAATCCGGCGATGTCCTGCGTCACCAACTCGCCACAGACGGCACCCAGAAGCTCCTCATTCAATGGAGAGACTTCGGCGCCGCGCCCGACTCCGCGCTCTCACTCCCGATCCTGGGCTCCTCTGCGGAGGGCGACCCGACCCGGCAGACCGAGTGCGTCATGATCCCCACAGAAGAGCGCAAGACAGCGTGCATCTCAAGCCAGGTCGGCTGTCCGGTGGGTTGCCGCTTCTGCGCTTCGGGCATGGGAGGGCTGGATGCCAACCTTTCCGCGGGCCGCATCGTTGAACAGGTCTGGCGGCTCGGACGCCTCCCGGGCGTCGGCCGGGTCAGCAACGTCGTTTTCATGGGAATGGGCGAACCGCTCAGCAATTTCAAAAACGTAACGGCGGCCATCCGCATCATCACCGCTCTCTGGGGGCTCGGCATTTCCGCCCGCAAAGTGACGATCTCCACCGTCGGCCTGCCCCAGGCGATCACCCGGCTCGCGGAAGAGTTCGACCTCCCCGTGACACTCGCTCTCTCACTCCACGCCCCCAACGACTTCATCCGGCGCAAGCTCATCCCATGGGCGGAGTACACCACGATCGACGATTTGCTCAAAGCCTGCCAGAAGTGGTTCGAGAAAACCGGCCGCGAAGTAACCCTCGAATACACACTGCTCCGCGATGTCAATGATCGGCCCGGGCACGCCGAGGAACTCGCCGAGATCGCCCGCTCCATCCGCGCCAACATCAACCTCATCCGCTACAACGAAGTGAGCGGCACCGAGTTCCAGCGTCCCCGCAACACCGACGTGCTCGAATTCCAGAAAATTCTCAGAGCAAAGAACCTGAACGCTCACATCCGCGCCAGCCGGGGCCGCGACATCGCCGCCGCCTGCGGCCAATTGCGCCACGAGGCTTCCTCCGCGTGAAACAGGGCCCTCAGGACTCCGCGATCTGGCCCGAGCGGTTCTCCCCGTTCACAGTCAGCCACGCGATCGTCCTCGTCCTCTTCTCCGTGTGCACAGGGCTTATCTGCTCCTCGCTCGCTTCCCGGAGCGACCCCGTCCGCCGGCGCGCCGAAATCGCGCTCGGCGGCATCTTTCTCGCCATAAGTTCCGCCTACGGGGTCTGGTGGCTGCTGCCGGGCAACCTTGACATCAGCCGCTCACTCCCGCTGCACGTCTGCGACATCCTCTCCTTCATCGCCCCGCTCGCACTGCTCACTCGCAATCGCCGGATGACTCACATCGTTCTTTTCTGCGGGCTTGCCTTCTGCACGCAGGCTTTCATCAAGCCGCTCTCGGGCCCCGGCCCCGCCAGCCCGGACAAGTGGCCTCAGTTCTGGGGTTTCTGGCTCACCCACTGCCTCATCGTTTTTACTTCGATCTATGCGCTTTGGATCTGGCAGATCCGTCCAAACACGCGGGACCTCTGGTTTGTCTCCCGGGTGATGTACGTGTACGTGCTCGCAGCATTCGTGCTCGACGCGTTCTTTGGCTGGAACTACGCGTACGTCGGCCGCGGCACGCAAACCGGCGAAACCCTCGCCGACGGACTCGGTCCCTGGCCGATCAGAGTCCTCTGGATCGCCATCGCGGGACAGATCGCGCTCACGCTCGTTCTGCTCACCCGCCTTCTGCCCGCGCCCCGCGAGCGTGAATCACTAGACTCTCCGGCATGACCGGGCTCTGCCTGTTACTGATCCCGCTCGCGGCGCTGCTCTCGGCGCCGCTCTGTGCAATGCTCGTTCATCTTGGTCATCGGCTCCGGACCTTCGACTCTCCGGGTGTCGCGGGGCAGATCAAAGATCCACCCCGGCGCGTGCCCAACACCGGCGGCATCGCCATCTACTGGGCGATCACGCTTCCTCTCGTCGCCTGCATCGCGCTCGCCCTCTGGACGCCCGACCTCCTTCCTCCCGCGGCAGCACCCCAGGTCGCTTACATCCGGGCCAAGATGTCTCTCGCGCTTGTGCTCCTCGGAGGCATATCCACCCTGCACATCATGGGGCTCATCGACGACCGTCGCCCCCTCCGCGCCCTCCCCAAGCTCATTCTTATGGTCGCGCCGGCGCTCGCGGCGCCGCTCTTCACCGACACACGCCTCTTCACATTTCTCGACGCCCCCACCGGCGGAGCATGGCTCAGCATCCTGCTCACCACCGCATGGTTCCTGGCCGTGACCAACGCCATGAACTTCCTAGACAACATGGACGGATTGAGCGCCGGAATCGCCGCCATCGCCGCCTCAGCGATGCTCGCCATCACCATTCAAAAACATCAATGGCTGCTCGCCGGCACCCTCGCGCTTCTCATCGGAGCGTGCCTGGGATTTCTTTTGTTCAATGCCCCACGCCGTTCCGGCGCAAAGCTGTTCATGGGCGACGGGGGCAGCCTCGTGCTCGGCTACCTGCTCGCCTTCGTGACCGTTCGCATCACCTACTACGACCCGGGCACTTCGCAAAGTTCCGGCTGGCACGCGGTATTCATGCCCCTGGTTGTGCTCGCAATTCCTTTGTACGACCTGGTTGTCGTAACTTCCATGCGCCTCTGGCAGCGGAAGTCTCCATTTCTGGGTGATACCAACCACGTCTCACACCGCCTCACCCGGCGCGGCCTGACACGCGCCCAATCCGTCTACTTTCTCTGGGGTATGACCGTCTTCACCGGACTCGCGGGCTTGGCCCTGGCCGAGTCTTCCGCCCCCGCCGCACTCGCCATAGGTGCCGCAGTCGCAACCCTTCTCGCCGTGCTTGCAGTGTTCGAATTCTGGAGCGGCTCCGACCACAACCTTTCCGGCCGCCGAGAAAACGCGCCCACATGATGGATGCCGAACAAGCACAGATCGATGCCAAGCGCTCGGCTCAGCGTCAGGTGCTCGAGACACTCTCCGTGCTGGGAGCAGCGCTCGTCGTGGGGCTTTCGGTCTTCAAAGCAACCGTGCCTCTGATCGCTTTCCCCGCGTGGGACCTGGACCCCATGATGATGTGGTCCGAGGTCGTCGGGATCGGCCCCACCGGCACGCTCGCCATCGATTGCTTCCTGCTCACTCTCTCCGGCGCAACCATGACTTTGGCGGCCCCGCTCGTCGGCCGCGCCCGCCTGGTGGAGTGCTTTCTGCTCGCCGCCGGCATCCTCGCGCTCATCTGGCACAGCTTCCGCTCTCCGCTCGCTGTCCGCGAGAATTTTTCGACAGGCCTCGCCTGGACCGCGGCACTCTCCGCCGGCCTCATGCTCTCCTACGCCGGCCGACTGCCGTCCGTCCGCCGGGTTGCGCTCGCAATCGCCACGGGATTCGCGGCCCTTCTCTTCATCAAGTGCGCCGCTCAAGTCTTGATCGACCTGCCGCAGACCATCGCCGACTTCGATGCCGATCGCATCAGCATACTCGCCTCCCACGGCTGGGCTCCCGACTCTTTCGCCGCCCGCACCTTCGAACGGCGGCTGCGCGACACCAGCGCAACCGGCTGGTTCGGCCTCTCCAATGTCGTCGCCACGTTCGGCGCCGCCTTCCTGGGCATCTTCATCGCAATGCTGCGCGAGCCCGGCGCGGCACGGCGATCCGTAGCGGGTCTCGGAAGTCTCATTGCGGGCGCCTGCGTCGTGCTCGCCGGCAGCAAGGGCGGTTATGCCGCCGCCGCGATCGCGATCACCATTGCACTCCTCGGACCGACAGCTTCTGCGGGGCGTCCGTGGCGCGGTGCCCTCCTGCTTCTCTCAATCCCGTTCGCCGCCCTCGCGGCCGTCTGTGCTCGGGGCCTGATCGGCACCCGCGTCGGAGAACTCTCCCTCCTCTTCCGTTCTCAATACCTCGAGGCGGCGGCCAGAATCTTCGGCCAGAACCCGCTTCGGGGAGTCGGACCGGCGGGATTCCGCGATGCCTACTTGCTCGCAAAGAACCCTCTAAGCCCCGAAGAAATCTCCAGCCCCCACTGCATCATCTTTGAATTCGCCGCCACGCTCGGAGTCGGAGGCGTCCTCTGGTCCGTGCTCTGGCTCGTTCTCCTGGGCTCCGCCGGTGCCGGCCTCGCCGCGCTGCAATCAACACCCTCCAAAACATCGCTCAGACCTCACATCCGCACGGCGCTGTTCTTGATCGCCTGCATCGTGCTCGCCGGTTCGATTGTCGAAGCCCCGCTCGCCACGCCGGGCAGCGGGTTCGCCCGCATCGTTGCCCTCGCTCTGGGCGCGATTCTGGCCTGGCGCACCTGCATCGCCGAACCGCGCACGATCGCGATTGCATCGGCCGCAGCCGCTGCCGCGCTGGGCTTTCACGCGATGATCGAAGTCTCCCCGGTGATCCCCGCATCCTCGGCACTTTATTTCGCTCTTCTCGGCCTCGCCGCCGCATCCCTTCCCCCAATCCCCGCACCGACACGCTTCACCTGGCCGCTCACTCTTCCCGGCATGGCGCTCTCGATGCTGGGCATCGCCGCAAGTCTGTTCCTGGGCAAGGTGCAGCCGTGGGAGGAATCGCTCCGCGCCGCGGCATCGCGTCTTGAAGACGTTTCAACCCTCGCCTCACAGGTTCAACGCGTCGACGCAGCCGACGTTCGGGCCAAGCAGGAAATCGCTAAAGGACTCGAGTCGGTGCTTTCCAAGCCCGTAAAGCCCGACCCCGCATCCCTCGGCCGCGCGGTCCTTGAAGCCCGCCTTGCGCGGGGCGATGAAGCCTACCGGGAATTGCTGCGCGCCATCGCTCTCGACCCCACGAGCTACGAAACCCGCCAAGCGGCTTCGAATCTCGCCCTTCGCCTCGGCGCCATCGATCTGGAACTCGGCCTGCCGGCGGGCGATCACTTCCAGCAGGGCCTGATGCTCGCCGAAGAATCGACATCGATCCCCAGCCGAAAAGCGGCGTCGTACGCCTGGCTGGCGTCCGCAAGGCGAGGCGTTTACGAGTTCGGCAGACAGCCCGCTCTGCTGCGCCAGGCTCTCGATGCTTCCTCTCAGGCTGCCGCACTGGACCCCACCAACCCCATCCACGCTCAGCGATCGGCATTGCTCGCAGCCGAAATCGGCGACCCGGCGGCAGCCCGGCTCTGGGCCGAGCGGGCCCTGACTCTCGACGAAAACATGCGGCTGGATCCCCTGCGAAGGCTCGCAGCGGGCGAACTCGAGCGACTCAGGACGCTGGCACAGCACCCTCCCAAACCCTGACAGGTCGCTGACAGAACCTCGCTGCAGGCTTGATTCGCCCGATCGCCCGTCTATTATTCCGCTCGCAAAAAGGGCAGGAATGGCCGGGCTCTCCGGGACGTTTCTTTCCCGATCGATCGGGTGATTCCAGATGGAAGAGGATGAAGACATCGCGGGGTGATGACTACCCCTCGCCTCCCCACTCGCACCGCCTAGCAAACGGCCGCGAGGCAACCCGATCCCGTTCAAGTTCAATTCAAGCTGTTCCCCGGTCCAACGCAAGACCGGAGACCAAGATCCAGTCCCGCCATCGGACCCGAATTTCCGGGCCGGGCATCGAAGCACGAAGGAAGACCAATGGCCGCCGACCTGTCTCATATCAGAAACTTCGGAATCTGCGCCCACATCGACGCCGGTAAAACCACCGTCTCCGAGCGCATCCTGTTCTACACAGGCAAGAACTACAAGATGGGCGAAGTGCACGAAGGCACCGCGACCATGGACTTCCTGCAGGAAGAGCAGGAGCGCGGCATCACCATCCAGTCCGCCGCCACCACCTGCCCCTGGACCCGCAGCGGCAAAGAGTACAAGCTCAACCTGATCGATACCCCCGGCCACGTCGACTTCACGATCGAAGTCGAGCGTTCGCTCCGCGTGCTCGACGGCGCGGTCGCCGTGTTCGACGGCAAGGAAGGCGTGGAAGCCCAGTCGGAAACCGTCTGGCGTCAGGCCGATCGCTACCGCGTTCCCCGTCTTTGCTTCATCAACAAGATGGACAAGCTCGGCGCGTCATTCGATTTCTCCTACGAAACCATCAAGACCCGCCTGGGCGCCAACGCGCTGCCCCTGCAGTGCCCGATCGGATCCGGCAACGAGTTCCAGGGCATCATCGATCTGGTCGAGGAGCGCGCGTACTACTTCGAAGGCGACAAGGGCGACAAGGTCACCGAGAAGGCAATCCCCGAAGATCTGAAGGAATACGCCGAAAAGTGGCGCCACGAACTGATCGAAAAGGCCGCCGAACTCGACGACGACCTGATGCACAAGTACCTCGAAGGTCAGACCCCGACGCAGGAAGAGATCCGCAAGGCCGTCCGTAAGGGCGTGGTTGAACGCAAGGTCTACCCCGTGCTCTGCGGCGCCGCGCTCCGCAACATCGGCGTGCAGCGTCTGCTCGACGCCGTCGTCGACTATCTCCCGTCGCCCACCGAGAAGCCCGACGTCGAAGGCACCGACCCGCGCGACAAGAACGTCAAGATGTCCCGCCCCCACGATCCCAAGGCTCCCTTCTCGGCGCTGGTCTTCAAAGTCGTCAGCGACACCCACGGCGACCTCACCTACATCCGCGTCTACTCCGGCACGCTCACCAAGGGCACGCGCCTTCTCAACCCCGGCAACGGCAAGAAGGAAAACGCCAGCCGCATCTTCGAGATGCACGCCCAGAACCGCATCCCGCTCGAAGAAGTCACGGCCGGCAACATCGTCGCCGTCGTCGGCATCAAGGACTCGTACACCGGCGACACGCTCTGCGACGCCGACGATCCGATCATGCTCGAACGCATGTTCTTCCCCGAGCCCGTCATCGCCATGTCGATCGAGCCCAAGACCACCGAAGACAAGCGCAAGCTGTCCGAAGCCCTCGGTGTCATCCGTCGCGAAGACCCGTCCTTCCGCTCCAACTACAACGAGGAAACCGGCGAAACGATCATCGCCGGCATGGGCGAACTCCACCTCGAAATCATCAAGAACAAGCTCGTCCGCGACATGAAGATCAACGTCGCCGTCGGCAAGCCCAAGGTCTCCTACCGCGAGGCCATCACCAAGAAGGCCGAGTGGGTCCGCGGCAAGTTCGTCAAGCAGACCGGCGGTCGCGGTCAGTACGGCGACTGCACAATCAACCTCGAACCCTTCACGGCCGAGCAGGCCGCGGCCGAGGAGCTCGATTTCACCGACAACATCGCCGTTGTCAACGAAGTCGTCGGCGGCGCCATCCCCAAGGAGTACATCCCCTCCGTCGAGTACGGCATCCGCCAGACCTGCATCACCGGCGTCAAGTTCGGCTACCCGATGATCAACGTCAAGGCCACCATCGTCGATGGTTCGAGCCACGCCGTCGACTCGTCGCAGGTCGCCTTCGAACAGGCCGGTCGCCTCGCCGTCATGGAAGCCACCGAGAAGGCCGGCCCGGTCCTCCTCGAGCCGATCATGAAGGTCGTCGTCACCGTCCCCAACGACTACCTCGGCAACGTCACCGGCGATATCTCCTCCCGCCGCGGCATGATCATCGACACCGATGACCGCGGCGTGGTGAAGCTCGTCACCGCCGAAATCCCCCTCGATCAGCTCTTCGGCTACACCACCAGCCTCCGCGGCATGTCCCAGGGCCGCGCCAGCGCGACCATGGAATTCCTCGAATACCGCCCCATGCCCCGAAGCCTGCAGGAAGCCGTCGTCGAGGCCGACCGTGGCGGCAAGGCCAAGAAGTAATCCCCAGCACGTATCGTCAAGGGCTCCCGGCCTGCCGGGAGCCCTTTTTATTTACAGCCCGGCGATTCCCATGATCCGCCGCATCGCACTCGCCAATGCTCCATCCCGCGGCTTCACGACCCGCAGGTTTTCCGGCATCGCCGCTCGCGCCGCAGCCGCACTCTCAAAGCCGTCCGATTCCCGAAGCCCCTTCGCAAGCCACTCGTCGAGCAGCGGATCCAGACTGCTCACCACCTGCCCCGCGGACACTCCGATCGTTCGCGGATCCAGCCCCGTCAGGCAGCGAAAGAGCAGCTCCAGCACGCTGCGCACCTCTTCTCTCAACTCTCCTTCCGTCGCGATCCGCGCCCCCTCCACTCCCCGCTCGAGCATCCTCCCAAGCCCAAAATGCTCAAGCTGCACCCGGCCCTGCCGGTCGATCAGAACCTGCCTCGCCGAGAGTGGTCCGTTGTACAGCCGGCCCCCGTGCGCATCGTCCATTGCATGCAGGATGTGATCGCCCGCCGCCTCGATCTCCTGCGGCGTCAGCTTCCCGCCTCTCGAGGCCCCGAGCTGCTCGAGCGTGACAAGCCCGAGCGCATGCCCGTAATACGGCGTCACAATCGCCGGAACTCCGTCATCCTGAACCACCAGATCTTCCACCGGGGCAATATGCGAAATCCGAACTCCTAGAAGCGCTTTCGCCGCCGTCCCAAACCCCTCCGCCTCGGATTCTCGCAGCGGCACGTGCGCTGTGTGCATCGTGTGCAGTTCGATGTGCTTGAGCAGCAGACGCCTCGCACTCACTCCGGGCTCGAGCTCCCTGACCACCCGATACCGGGCACCAAGCTTTGTTTCAATGACCTCGCGCACGGTGCCATCGTATTCAGACCTGCCCTCGGCTATCCGCCCACCCGTTCCGGGGGTCAACCCGCCCCGCCGCAATTCAATTTTGCACTTTCGGCAATGATTCTGGCCCCAAATGCGTTCATCATTCGATAAATCACCGGCGCTTTTCGCCGGCTCATCGAACGTCCGCGCCGCGTCATGTGACCCGGCGCCCCATTCGCGTGCGGCAGGAGGCCTTGCCGGCACTGTTCAGGAGGATGCCATGAATTCCCGTCTCTTCAAGAAAGCCGCGTTCGCTCTTCCCATCATCGCACTGACCTCGTTCTCTCTTGCCGCCCCGGCAAGCACGACGACGCCCTCGCACCAGGGCACCAAGCAGTCCGACACCTCGACCAACAAGAAGCACAAGAAGCACAAGAGCAAGCACAAGAAGCACCACACCCAGCAGGCTCCCAAGTAATTCCCCCGGGACAATCCGGTTCTTACGGCAAGGCCCTGCTCGCAGGGCCTTGTTTTTTCGTGGGGCCGGCACCCCCCGCCACGGGCGACCAAAGGGCGTTTTCCTCTCATATGATTCCGCGTTGACGGCCCATCCTGCCCCGCATCGAGAGGAGCAGGCCAGGCCCGCAAGGTCCGGCCCACCCGCCCTCAGCCGTTCCACCGGAGGAAAGCCATGACGACCCTCTCTCCTTCCATCAAGCCCGCCAAGCTGTCCGACCCGCTCCAGCTCATCGATGTCGACCACGTCCAGTTTTACGTCGGCAACGCCAAGCAGGCCGCCTTTTTCTACGCTCACTGCTTCGGCTTTCAGATCGAACAGGTCTGCGATCTCACCACCGGCAACCGCGATGCGGCCCACTATCTCCTCACCCAGGGCAACATCCGCTTCATCCTCAGCAGCCCGCTCGGCTCAGAACACCACGCATCGATGGAACTGGCCATGTACGGCGACGGCGTGAAGGATGTCGCCTTCACCGTCTTCGACGCCGAGGCCGCCTATGAGCGGGCGATCCGCAACGGCGCGCAAAGCGCCTACGAGCCCCGGGTTTACAAGGACGATCGCGGCACCGTGACCATGGCCGGCATCCGCACCTACGGCCGCGTCTGCCACACCTTCGTCAGCCGCACCGGCGAATACGACCTCACCCGCCTCAAGCAGGGCGGCCTCTTTATGCCCCGATTCAAACGCATCGACGGTGCCTGCGCCGCCGACGGCACCGCCTGCGGCCCCCAGGGTGGCGTGGGCAGCTCCATCCTCGCCATCAATGAATACAACCGCAAACACCCCTGCGGCCTCAAGTACGTGGACCATCTCGTCGGAAACGTCGAACTCGGCAAAATGAACTACTGGGTCAAGTGGTACGAGAACGTGCTCGAATTCAAGATGTTCAAGCACTTCGACGACGCCGACATCTCCACCGAGTACTCCGCGCTCATGTCAAAGGTGATGTCGAGCGGCAACAACCTCATCAAGATGCCGATCAACGAGCCGGCCGCCGGCAAGAAAAAGAGCCAGGTCCAGGAGTACCTCGACTGGCATTGCAACACTCCCGGCGTCCAGCACCTGGCGCTCCGCACCGACGACGAACTCCATTCCATCGCCGCTCTCCGCAGCCGCGGCGTCGATTTCCTCACCCTGCCCGACGCGTATTACGACAAGGTCTGGGACCGTGTCAACGCCATGCTCAAACAGCACGGGCACGAGGCCGTCAAGGAAGATCACAAGAAGATCCGGGACCTGGGCATCCTCGTCGACGCCGACGACGAAGGCTACCTCCTTCAGCTCTTCACCAAGCCCCTCCAGGACCGCCCCACTCTGTTCTTCGAGATCATCTGCCGCCGCGGCAGCCAGTCCTTCGGCAAGGGTAACTTCAAGGCTCTCTTCGAAGCACTCGAACTCGAACAGGAACGTCGCGGCAACCTCTAACCCCTCCCGCCGCCTCCCGGACGCCTCATGCCAACAGTCCCCTCCGCCGCAGATGCCGTCTCCCACATCAAGAGCGGCATGAACGTCTTCGTTCATGGCAGCGCCGCAACGCCCCTGCCGCTCCTCGAAGCTCTCGCCGGACGCACCGATCTTGAAGACGTTCGGCTTTACCACCTGCACACAGAAGGCACCAGCGCCCACGTCGCCGCGGCCTGCGCCGGCCGTCTCACCTCCGTCTCCTTTTTCGCAGGATCCGCGGCACGCCCGGCCATCCAGGAAGGCCGCGCCGAATTCATCCCCGTGTTCCTCTCCGACATCCCGGCTCTCTTCACCCGCAAAGTCATCCCGCTGGACGCTGCAATCGTGCAGCTCTCCCCGGCCGACCGCCACGGCGCCCACACGCTCGGCACCTCCATCGATGCCGCACGCGCAGCTGTCGACTCCGCCCCGCTCATCATCGCCGAGATCAACGCGAGAGCGCCACGGACGCACGGACACACCTCGGTACCCGCCTCCCGAATCGACTTTGCCTTCCACACCGATCGGCCTCTGGCGGCCGGGCACGCTCCCTCCATCGGGCCCGTCGAAGCCCGGATCGGCGAGCTCATCGCGGAGCTTGTAGACGACGGCGCCACTCTCCAGATGGGCATCGGCGCCATCCCCGACGCCGTCCTCGCGCGCCTGGCAAACAAGCACGACCTGGGTGTTCACACCGAGATGTTCTCCGACGGCCTCATCGATCTCATCCAGGGCGGCGTCATCACCAACTCCCGGAAAACTGTCCACCCCGGACGCACCGTCACCAGCTTCGTCAGCGGAACCCAGCGACTCTTCGACTTCGTCAACGACAACAACCTCGTCGAATTTCACGGCTGCGACCGCACCAACGACACCTCGCTCATCCGGAAAAACCCGCGCGTCACCGCGATCAACAGCGCCCTGGAGGTCGACCTCTCCGGACAGGTCTGCGCCGACTCCATCGGCCACCGCATCTATTCCGGGATCGGGGGCCAGATGGACTTTATCCGCGGCGCCGCGCTCTCCCACGGTGGCAAGCCCATCATCGCGCTCCCTTCCACCGCAAAGGACAACTCGATCTCACGCATCACCGCGGAACTCGCCCCGGGCGCCGGCGTCGTCACCACGCGCGGCCACGTCCAGTGGGTCGTCACCGAATACGGTGCCGTCAACCTCCACGGCCGCACCCTCCGCCAGCGCGGCGAAGCGCTGATCTCAATCGCTCACCCGGACTTCCGCCGGGAATTGACCGGCAAACTTCACAACATCCGCCATTTCGTGTTTTCCTGAAACGGTCTGCGTCGTGAGTGAAAAGAGGCAATCGGCTGCAAGTGCCGCGTTTTTCGCATTAAAACAGCCGCTTTTTCGACCGCATCGCCCGCGCCCGATGCCCGCGCGCGAAAGCTCGCTTTTCAAATCCCGAGCAAGCGGTACCTCGAAAGGAGTCCCGCAATGTTCGTAGCCATGCTCGCATTTCTCGCCGCCGCCCTTCTCCAGGAACCCCGCCCCGCGCCGCCGCCCACAGAAATTCTCATCGTCGGCACATTCCATTTCAGCGCCGACATGGACCTGGTGAAATCCGTCAAGCACGACGTTCTCGGCGAGAAGTTCCAGGCCCAGGTGAGCGACACCGCGGCGCGACTCGCGAAATTCAGGCCCACAAAGGTCGTCGTCGAGTACCCCGCAAAGGACCAGGCAAAGCTCGATGATCTCTACGCGCAGTACCGGGCGGGGAAACGCCGCGATTCCAAAAGCGAGCGCGACCAGCTCGGCGCACGCATCGCCGCGGAACTGAAGCTGGACCGAATCTATGCGTTCGACCAGCCTTCGGATATGGACTTCCAGCCGCTCATGGAGAGCGCCAAAGCAAGCGGGCGAACCGATCTCCTCGCCGAGTTTCAGGCCAGGACCATCGACATCGGAAAAAAGACCGCAGAGATCTCCGCAAAGTACACCGTCTCCGAACATCTCGCCATTCTCAACAGTCCCACCGTGATCGAACAGATGCACAGCCTCTACATCTGGCTCCTCAAGTTTGACACACCGGACAACCGGCCCGCGGCAGCTCTCCTGACCAACTGGTACCTCCGCAACCTGAACATGTTCGAAAACCTGCAGCGAATCGCCCAGCCCGGCGACCGGGTGCTCATCCTGGTTGGCGCCGGGCACACGAAACACCTCCGGGATCTGGTCTCTCAAGACCCGTCGATGCACCTCACGGAAGTTGCGCCCTTCTTGCCGCCGGCACCAATCCAGTCCCTTGCCGCGCCGCTGGAGAAGACCTCAGATCAGAGCAGCGGGCCGCCCGGCAAACCATAATTCGCTCCAACGCGTCGTCCAGCCCCAGTCTTCCGCCTGTCCTCTCCCGTCGACCCGTACGATCGCACGTGCTCCGTCACACGCACGCTCACCACTCATCCACCCGGCACGACCATGGGAACTTTAACACAGGCCTGACCTGCAGCCTCGCGGCCTACATCTGGTGGGGCTTGTCCCCCTTCTACTTTCATCAGCTCGCCGGCGTCCCGCCGCTGGTCACACTCGCCCACCGAGTCGTCTGGTCGGTCGCCCTGCTCGTCATTCTGATCACCGCTCTGCGCCAATGGCCCGATGTAAAGGCCACCTGTTCCAGGCTCTCGATCTGGCCCTGGCTCCTCGGCTCCACCGCCCTGATCGCCGTCAACTGGGGCGTCTACATCTACGCCGTCGCCACCGATCGCGTCCTCCAGTCCAGCCTCGGTTTTTTCATCAACCCCCTGGTCACCGTCCTGCTCGGCCTGCTCTTTCTCGGCGAAAGGATGAACCGCACACAAATCGCCGCCGCGACCATCGCCGCCGCCGGCCTCACCTACCTCACAATCGTCACCGGCGGCCTCCCATGGATCACCATCGTCCTCTCCCTCTGCTTTGCCGTCTACGGACTGCTCAGAAAAAAAGCCCCCGTCACTCCCATGACCGGCGTGCTCATCGAGACAGCCGTCCTCGCTCCCGCAAGCCTGCTCTACCTGCTCTGGGCCCACTCCCGCCCCGACGCCACCTTCAACACGCCGCGACTCCTGCTGACGCTTGCACTCGCCGGCGTCGTCACCACCGTGCCCATGCTCTGGTACATCGCCGCGGCAAGACGCGTCCCGCTCGTCACCCTCGGCTTCCTGCAGTTCCTCAACCCGTCCATCCAGTTTGTCTCCGCCATCCTCCTCGGCGAGCGATTCGGCCGCGAGCGTGCCATCGCCTTCGGCATCGTCTGGATAGCCGTCGCCCTCTTCGTCGCCGACATGATCCGCCGGGCGCGCAGCAACGCTCACGTCCCCGACCGGGATATGCCCGCCGGCGAGATCTCCGATTGAACGCCGGGCACTACTGCCGCGACAACCGCGATAACTTCGGATCGATCGCGATCGGCGTCCAGTTCGCCACTCCGAGCGAAGTACGCGGGCCCGCCAGCGGTGTCAGGTAATCCACAGCGCCGTTCTCGTACACGCGAAACAGGTACGTCTTCCCGTCTTCCACCGTGGAAGCCACGCCGATGACCTTCCAGGGGTCCGTCACCCGCGGTGTGTAAAAAATAACCCGGTCGCCGTCCGCGACATAGATCCCGTCCGGCGGCCCAAGCCCAAGCAGCGCAGCTCCGCCGATTCCGGCGCCCAAACCAACAACCACCCCGAGCGCAAAACGCCTCCCGATCGCCAATCCGCGCATACCGCTACCTCCCGGTGCCGCCCACGACCGGCTCCGAACAGTACCCCGGCTATGGAAAGTTCCGCTCAGACCTACGGACAGACGTAATCGTTGTAAGCCGGAACGAAGATCACAAAGTCCGCGTCGTCCACCAGGTGATCGCCGTTAAAGTCCGAAGGACACCCCGCCGGCATGGTCGGATCCGTGCAGTCCAGCAGGTTGTACGCCCCGACAAAGATCACAAAGTCCGAGTCATCCACCACCCCATCGTGATTCAGGTCGCACGGACAGTTGCTCGGTGCGGCAGCATCACCAATGTCAATCTCCATGGTGTCCACCTTCGCGGGATCAAGCGGCGCCACCACCGGAGCAAACCGGTCCGAATACGCGAAGTTGTAAGCATCGGAAATCGGCGCCATGGCATTCGCCCACGCGTTGTAGAACCCCGGGTGCGACGGCTGCAGCGCCGTAAACATCTCCGTCAGCGTGAACCACTGCTGGCTCTTGATCTCGCCAACCTCGGTGCCATTCACCACGACCGTGCTGCCGATCGCGCCGATATTGAACCCCGCCAGCAGGTCGCCCAGTATCCACCCGTAAATGTCATTGGGGGCCTTGATCGGATCGCCCTGATCGATCTGAAACGCCGGATTCGCCCCGTAGATCCCCGTCGGCTTGTTCAACTCCGCCGCCGTGATGTGGATATCGTGGCTCCCGATCAGATCGCCGCTCCCCGACAGCGTCAGGTCCAGCGACGGGCTCAGGATCGCATCAAATCCATAATTCTGAGCCTGCTTTTCAGGAGTGATCGGATCGCTCGTGCCCGCGAAGTGGCCCTCGATCCGTGCGATCTTGCCCCCGTGCGCCGGCTGGTACGTGCTCTGCAGAAATGACAGATACGCCTGGAAGGTCGGATACGGTGACGGCGGCGAATCCGGCAGAACACTCGGCCCGAGTATCCGGACAAAATCGCTCCCGTTCAGAACCACCGCCGCGTTGGCCGGCGTCGTCAGAGTCGCAAGCGCGTCCAGCGCCTGCTGCGTCGTCGCATCCTTCAGTTCCTTGACAAGCGTTCCGGACGTTCCATTCTTGAAAACCTTCACACCCGTCCGGATGCCGTAGTAATCAATCGACGTCACGTCCGCCACGTCCGCTTGGTTGCCGCGATACGTGAATTCCACTTTGTCCCAGCGCTTCAGGTAGTTCGGATCAACGTTCGAGGAGGGCGAAGGCTCGTACCCGGCGTTCAAAAAGACCCAGGGCTCTCCGTACCCGATGTAGACCCGTCCGCTAAACGAGGTCAGGCTGATCCCCTGCGGCAGCTGATCAAGCGTGTACCAGTGCGTGTCCCCGAACGCAGTCTGCTGAATCGGCGCGCCCGTCTGAACATTCGTGGCGGCGATTTCAGAGCTCCCCAGGAAGCCGATGTACACCTGATTGTCCGCCAGCCCGGAGCTGTTCTTAAACACAATCGTCAGCGGCGGGGTCGCCGTCGCAGTCAAGGACATCATCGCGCCGGCAGCAAGAGCCCCGGCAACAACACGCATCATTCCATTACGCATTTCAGACTTTCCTCCCGGTGAGTGGATCATGATAACCCAAAGCCCTTCGTATTGCAAAGGACAGATTGCAAAGGACCGAGAACTACCAGCGCCACGCTCATTCCATTCAATAGCCCACGCCAACCCCTCCCCGCGCCGCGAAAGGTCCGCCCCCCCCCGACCCCTGAGCCCGCCCTTATCAGCGTCGCCACAACAGCTTCATCTGTGCGCCCAATCACACAGACATGCGACGAACGTGGGCACCCGCATGCCTCCTGCTCTCCGCACACTTCGCGCTCCTGAGCTGCGCTTCAACAACCGGACAGCCCCCCCGCGATCGACTCGGCTCCATCCCCTTTCCCGGAGTCTTCACGCTCTACGCAACCGCCGACCCGAACAACTTGGGCCAGCACCGTTATGAAGCCTGGTGGGACAAACTCGGCCAGCCCGCCGAGACCAGCCGCGGCATCATGTATACCTGCCGCGCAGGCTTCATAGACCTTTCCCACATCCGCGATTCCATCGATTGGACTCGCTTTCTTTGCAACCGCTCCCGTCAGGCCCTCCAGTCCTTCGGGTCCGGCGGTTCCACGCCCGGCTTTTCCTTCACTCTGAGCGACGCCCGCTACGAGATCGAATTGCACGAACCCGACTGGTGGTCCCGCCTCTCTCCCGCTCAGCGCGAACACCTGGTCGCAGAAGCGTCGATCGTGCTCGGGCAGCGCCTTGCCGTCATCGCCGCCACCTGGCACGAGATCGGCACATGGTTCGGACAACAAACCATCCCCGGTGTTTCCGAGCAGAACTCCGCCTTCACCTGGGACGACGCGACGTCCCACATCATCGCGGCCATCGTCGCCGGACGCGCGCTCCGCTCCGATGAGCCCTTCGATCTCGCCGTCACCCGCGAACTCAGCATCGCCCTTGAGGACCTCGAAGTGGTCGATGCCGACTGCCAGGCCCGCGCGGTTCAGATGGTGTATGAAAGATGGTGGAAGGGCGGCGTCGCCATCCGCCGCGACTTCGAAACCGGTCTCGTTACCCCCAAACACCCCTGGACTGTTCCCGATCTCGACTGCTGCCCCCGCTCCTCTCCGCTGCCTCTCACAGTTCCTTCCCTTCAGAACGTGGACGGCTACGACCTCTCCTCCCTTCTCTCGTTCCAGATCTATCCGGCGCGTTCCATTCTCCGAAGCGCCCTGCGATGCGATCCAGACTGTCCGCCCTGCATCCGCGGCGAGCCCGATCTGCTCACCGCCATAGAAACCGTGCGAAGCCAAGTGCTCGATCGCTTCGGCCCCGATGCCGACCGGCCCTGATCCCCTCCAATGAACGCGCAGAAATCGCTTCCCACTCCGGGTTTTATTTGCACCTTCCAATTTCAGAGGCACACTGCGCGCCGCCCGCTCCCGACGTGGTCACCGCCCACATTCCCGCTTTCCTCGCGCGCACTCCCGCAGAAATTGCAATTCACTCGGCGGCACGGAACATCTTGATCCGATCGGCGCGAATTCAAACGCACTCGCTTGTCCGTCGCGTCCCCCCGGCCGCGCGCCCGATGCGCCGCATCCCCGCCTCGGAGCATTTCATGAATACCTCAGCCCGTACAACCCGCAGATCCATTGCAGCCGCGCTCCTGGGCCTTCTCACGCCGCTCGCCGCGGCCGACACAACTCCCGCCACAATGCTGGACGCCAACCTGCTGGTCACGACTGTCATCAACACCGGCCTGACCCAGCCCATCGGAATCGTCTTTCTTGGCGCAAACGACTTCCTCGTGCTGGAAAAAGCCTCGGGCCAGATCAAGCGCATCACCGGAGGCGTTCTCCATCCCACCCCGGTCCTGGACCTTGCCGTCAACTCCGCCTCCGAACGCGGACTCCTGAGCATCGCACTCCACCCCGACTTCCCCCGCACTCCCTTCGCCTACATCCGCTGGACCGAAAGCAGCACCGGCGCCGACTCCTCCGTTACCCTCGAAACCCCGCTCCTGGGCAACCGCGTCGATCGCTTCATCTGGAACGGCTCCACCTTCACGCAGGATGCCAACATCATCCGTATGCGTTCCCTCCAGACCGACAACGTCGCCGTGCCCGGCCATCCCGGCACCAACAACGCCGGTAATCCCGCCGCAAATCACAACGGCGGCGTCATCCGCTTCGGACCCGACGGCAAGCTCTACATCTTCATGGGCGATCAGGGCCGCCGCGGCTGGCTCCAGAATCTCTCCAACGGTCCGTTCCTCACCGCCCCCTTTGTCGACGACACCTTCGGCGGGCCCGCTCCCGACAACGCCCACCTCTCCGGCGTCATTCTCCGCCTCAATCAGGACGGCTCTTCACCCGCCGACAACCCCTTCTTCGCGGCAGGCGCCGCCATCGGCGGCGAAGTCGGCGCAAATATTCAGAAGATCTTCTCCTACGGCCATCGCAACGGCTTCGGCATGGCCTTCGACCCCGCCTCCGGCTTCCTCTGGGACACCGAAAACGCCGACGACGCCTACAGCGAACTCAACCGCATCGTCCCCGGCATGAACGGCGGCTGGATCCAGTTCGCCGGGCCCTCCGCACGCTTCGCCGATTTCAAATCCATCGAAACCACGCAGTTCGGTAGCGCCCTCCAGCAGAACCGCTACCCGCCCACGCGTGTCGCCTACACCACCGCCACCGCCATGTCCCGGATGTTCATGCTCCCGGGCGCGGTCTATGTGGATCCCGAGTTCTCCTGGCGATACGAGATCGGCCCCGCCGGCACCGCATTTGTCACCGGCAACGCCCTCGGCTCCGAGTATGCGGGCACGCTCTGGATCGGCTCCGCACGCAGCAACCAGCAGGTCGGTGCCAACGGAGGCAGCCTCTACCGCCTCCGTCTCACCCCCGACCGCCTCCACGTCGATACCTCCGCCGATCCACGCCTCGCTGACCACGTCGCGGACAACCTCTTCCGCACGCAGAAATTCGAAGGCACCGAAAGCGAGACCCTCCAGATCGGCACCGGATTCGGCATCACGCCCGACATCGTCCAGGGTCCCGATGGCAACCTCTACGTCGTCTCCAATACCGACAACGCGATCTACAAGATCAGCCGCCGCCCCGCTCTCGTCACCAACCCGTAATCACAAGCCTCCGCGCCCCGGATCCACACAAATGAAATACGCCAAGCACATCCTCGCCGCATCGCTACTTACCGGCTCATCGAGCGCCCTCGCCCAGGACCTCGTAAACAACGGCAGCTTCGAATCAGGATTCTCCGGCTGGGTTCGCGCCGACCAGATCGGGAGCGACGGCTCCTTCCTGCTCCAGTCCGGCACAACCTCGCCGGTCAACAACTTCACCGTTCCCTCGCCCCGCTCCGGCCTCGCCGCGGCCATGACCGATTCAACCGCCGGCGGATCTCACGTCCTCTATCAGGACATCGTCATTCCTTCAAACGTCGGCGTTTCCACCCTCCGCTTCTCACTCTTCATCAACAACACCGCCACCGCCTTCTTCACGCCATCCTCGCTCGACTGGGCCACCCCCGCCCTAAACCAGCAGGCCCGCGTCGACATCCTCGCCGCCGGCGCCGATCCGTTCTCCATCGCACCCGCCGACATCCTCCAGAACTTATTCCTCACTCCGTCGGGCTCGCCACCGGTTTCCGGATACACCGACTTCGCCTTCGATATCTCCGCCCTCATCGCCTCCCGCGCCGGCCAGACCATCCGCCTCCGCTTCGCCGAAACCGACAACGTCAACGCGTTCAACTTCGGGGTCGATGCCGTCGGCCTGACCGTGCCCGCGCCCGCGACGGTCGCTCTGCTCGCGTGCATCCCCCTCGCCCGCCGGCGGCGTTCCGCTTGATCGCTTCTCCCCCTCTCCAACAGCATGAGGTCAAAATGAAAGCCGCCCGTAACTCGCTACTGCTCGCCACGCTCGCCCTGGGCACGTCGCACGCCTTCGCCACGTCCATCACCATCGTCGCCGTTTCCGACAACACGCTCTACCAATCCGACACCGGCTCACTCTCCAACGGTTCAGGCTCGGCGATGTTCGCTGGCGTCAACTCATCCTTCCCCGCCACCATCCGCCGATGCGTCTTCCGCTTCGATATCGCCGGTAGCGTCCCATCTGGCAGCACCATCACCGGCGCTCTGCTCTCACTCTCTCAGAACGGCAACAACGCCGACCCGCAAACCTGCAATCTCCACCGGCTTACCAGCTCCTGGGGTGAATCAACATCAATCGCAGGTTCCGGCCAGGGTGGCGGCGCACCCGCCGCACCAAACGACGCGACCTGGCTGCACCGCTTCTCCCCGGGCTCGTTCTGGGCCACTCCCGGCGGCGATTTCATCGCAGCCCCTTCCGCCAGCACAATTGTCGGCGGCGCCGGCACCTTCACCTGGAGCTCCACAAAGCTCATCGCCGACATCCAGTACATGCTCGACAATCCCGCCGCAAACTACGGCTGGATCCTGCGAGGCAACGAAGACACCACGCAGAGCAGCAAGCGGTTTGCCACACACGAAAACACCGATGCAGGCACCCGCCCCACGCTCACGATCGAAATCGCCAACTCCTGCCCCTGCGACCTCAATGGCGATCAGCTCGTCGACGATTCCGACTTCGTCCTTTTCGTCACGGCCTACAACCTTCTCGAATGCGCCGACCCGACCATGCCCGCGGGCTGCCCATCCGATTTCAATCACGATGGAATCGTCGATGATTCCGACTTCGTGCTCTTCGTCTCCGCATACAACGACCTGCTCTGCCCCTGACACTCCGCCCAGCCCCGCCCGCTACTTACCCCGATTGGCGGGCGGCGTCGGCGAAACAGGCGCGGCCGGCGACTTCGGCGTCACCCGCTGCTCGCCCGGCGCGTTCGCCGTCGCGACCATCTCGATCTCCATCGAGTGGAAGATCCGCGCAAACTCGCTCAAAGGCAGCTTGATGATGCCGCCCCGCATCGCGTGCGCCGGTCCAACGCCGCCCGGCTTCCACAGATCGGGCATGATGTGCTGCGAGCCCGGAGCCGGATCAAAGTCTCTCCCGCTCGGGTCCCACACAACAACCCCGTCCAACCCCGCGCTCAGCACCGCGTACGGGTGAAAAGGCGGCATCCCCTCGGGCAAGGGCGTGCTCGGATATATGGAGGAGCCCATCATCTGATACGGCGGCCCCCCCACATCCGCCGTCAGTGCCCCCACCATCATCCGGTTCGCAAACGGATTCCGCAATTGCTCCAGAACGGTGCGATCCGGCATGTTGCCGACTTCGCCGGCCGGACGATCCCTGCGCGTGCTCGGATTGGTCACCCGCAGCGACTGCGTCATGCTGTCGTGCCCGGAGAGAAGCCTGATCGCGTTCTCCAGCTTCGCGTTCCGCCCCGGCTGGTCGGGCACGTTCTCCTTGTTCTGCTGCGGAAACTGCTGGACGTAAAGCGCGTAACGCCCCTTTTCCAGCAACGCCATCCACTGCCCCTCCGCCCCGGAAGTCGACGCCCTCGCGATCTCCCCCTCCGTGAGCGGCGTCACCTCGATCACCTGGCGCGGCCCGAAATCGACCTTGAACTTCCCGTTCGGCAGCGTGGTCAGGATCTCCATCAGCCGCTCGGGCTTGAACGCCGCCATCCATCCCGCCATCGCCACAAAGTAGTAATCCCCAAACTCGCCAGCGCGTATCAGCTCCAGCGCCGGCTTGCCCCCCACCCACAATTCCTTCGACGCCGCAGCAATCCGCGCCAGCGCAATCTGGTAGGCACGCTCAAAGTTCGGCCACCTCGGAAGCGTCACATCCTCGATGCGCTTCCCGGCCTTGGAAGCCGCCTCCTGGTGCGCCCCGAGCGCCTGCTTGAGATAGGGCATGTCGATCCGCTGAATATCAAAGGTCGTTGAACGCACCACGTTGCGGATCGCCGCCAGCGCCGCCGCTTCCTCACCGCGCACCGCCGGGCTGGCGATGAGAGCGTCCGCTTCAGCAGGCGAAAGCACCCCGTCGCGGCTCTTGTCCCACTCCTTGAACTTCTGCCCGATCACTTCGGCAAACGTGCGCGACCGCTGCGGCTCCGGCTCCGCACCGGCCGGCCCCGACGCCGCAAGCGCACAGACACACGCAAAAACAACGACCCGCAATGCTCGTCCCGTGATCGGCATAAGGCATCCATTCGTTCCCACCCACGCCAACGGTTCCAAGGGCGCTCGGCTCCCAACCCCGCCGCGCTCCGGCCACCCCGCTCCAGCCTCTCCGGAGCCCCAGCTTTGCAGTGTAACGAGCCCCAGCCACTTTTCACTTGCTCCCTCACTCCCCCGTGATAACTTGGAATCCCGGAGGGTCAACACGATGGGCACATCCGCACTCTGGTCCACTTTGGCAGCGGCGGGTCTTTCAGCAGTCTGCTCCGCTGGCCTGCAGCTTCGCTTCAACGGCGCCTATTTCCATCGCGCCGGCAGCTTCGTCACCGCGACCGACTCCTACGACAAGCTCAATGTTCCGGGTCAGGGTGAGGTCCGCTACGACATCGCACCTCCCGACTACCAGGTCAGCGTCCACCTCCGCGCCACTTCCGGCGCCGGACCCGGCTACCTCGGCACTTCCAACTACTCGCAGTTCATCAAGACCTTTCCCGGCAACGGCGCATTCAACTGGTCGCTCGGCGCCAGTTCGTTCGCAACCATGATCTTCGACGATTTCGTCCTCACCGGCCCCGGCAACGGCATCGCGGCCCCGCTCCGTCTGGTCTTCACCGGATCCATGTCGGGGGGCTCCTCCTCGTCAGACGCCACCGCCATCGTCTCAGTCCAGATTGTCTTCCGCGTCAACGGCACATCCGGCGGCGGCACAAAGTCCATCCAGTATCAGGGCCTCAACATCACCGGCGGCGAAACCGGAGTTCTCACCGGTTTCTCGGGCTCGGGAGTAATCTCGGCTCCGCCCATCTTCCTCCCCACCAACACACCCTTCCCTCTCGAGGTCCAGCTCCAATCGAGCGCTTCGACGTCCATGTACTACGCCTTCAGCGGCAACGCCAGCGCCAACACCGACTTCATACACACGCTCAAGTTCCCGACCGATCGCCCGGTCTTTGACCTCCCGCCCGGATACACGATAAACAGCGCACAGGCCCGCATCGTCAACAACTTCTATTCGCCCCCGTGCCCCTCCGACCTCAACATGGACCTCCTCGTCGACGACGCCGATTTCGTGATATTCCTCGGGCAGTACAACATCCTCGACTGCGCCGACACCGCCATGTACCCCGGCTGCCCCGCAGACTTCAACACCGATCACTTCGTCGACGACGGCGACTTCGTTATCTTCCTCGCGGCCTACAACGAACTCATCTGTGATTGAACAACGCCCCCGCCGCCCGGCACGCCCCATCATCCCTGCCCCAGCACTCTCCCGGCGGCGAATATGTAGAGCGGAATGCCCACGCCCACATTGAACGGAAACGTCACCGCCAGCGCCAGCGGGATGTAAATCCCCGGATTCGCCCTTGGAATCACCAGCCGCACCGCCGCCGGAACAGCGATGTAGCTCGCCGATGCCCCGAGCACCATCAGCAGCACCGCATCCCCCTTCGGCAAGCCCGCGAGCTTTGCGGCGCCCAGCGCCACCGAGGCCCCGACCAGAGGCATCACCAGACCGAACACCACCAGCCTCACGCCCGCGGCACGCAGATCCCCCAGCCGCCGCGCCGCGATCAGCCCAAGATCCAGAAGGAAAAACACCAGCACCCCGCTGAACAAGTCAGTGCAGAGCGGCTTGAACGCCTGGTACCCCTTCTCGCCCGTGATCATCCCCACCGCCATCGAGCCAAGCAGCAGAAACACCGGGCCGTTCAGCATCGCCTCGTGCATCAGCCTGCCCCACGCCGTCGGCCGCTCCCGCTCATCGCGGGAACACCAGTTCAGCAGCAGAACCGCGATCACGATCGCCGGGCTCTCCATCAGCGCCATGCACGCCACCATGTGCCCGCCGTACGACTCGCCCCGCGACGTCAGCACCGTGCACGCCGTCACAAACGTCACGGCCGAGATCGATCCGTAGCTCGCCGCCACCGCCGCGGCATCCGCCGCCGCAACCCATCGCCGAAGCACGAAAAACACCGCAACAGGCATCGCGCACGCCAGCCCCACCGCGATCCCGATCGCCGCAACCGCGTCGGGCGTCAGCCCGCCGTGCACCAGCTTCACCCCGCCCTGAAATCCGATCGCCCAGAGCAGGTACAGCGAAAGCAGCTTGGTCACCGGCCTGGGCACGCGCAGCGAACTCCGCACCACGCTCGCCAGCATCCCCAGGAAGAAAAAAAGCACCGGCGGGCTCGCCCCCAGCACGGCCCCCAACCCCACCCCCGGAAGAGCCGGCGCGACCTGACCAGCAAGATGCATGTCCTTCACTCCGTGGCGCAAGCGCCCAGGAAAGCCGCGCAAAGTCCCCGCGAAAGGGCCCCCGGGCCAACCTACGCTTCCTGATTAGCGAGTTTAAAATGCCGAAACGAAATACACGAACAAGGCTTCGTACTTTAGCCCCGTTGCGCCCCGCGTCAACCCCCGCGCGACCAAAGACCCCGCCCGGCCCCACGCAGCCCGGCTGGACCTTCCTCACCAATCACTCCCACGTGCTCGTCTGCCTGCTGCAGGACCCCGCCGCACGCCTCCGCGATGTCGCCGACCGGATCGGTATCACCGAGCGGGCAGTCCAGAAAATCGTCTTTGATCTCGAACTCGCCGGGGTACTGACCCGCCAGCGTCAGGGGCGCCGAAACCAGTACAGCATGTCGCTCGATCTGCCCCTGCGCCACGCCGTCGAAGCCCACTGCACCCTGCGCGACCTTTTCGCCCCGATTGTAAAGTCCGCCAGGTGACTGGCCAGCGCACCGCGGGCCCGGACGATCAATCCGGCCCTCACCGCCGTCGCCCGCTCACGACCCTGCGCCGATATCCGGCTCCACAAGCTTGGCCAGCTGCGCCAGAGACTCCTGCCATCCCAGGTAGCACATCTCCGTCGGAATGACCGCCGGAACGCCCTCCTGCACAATGTTGAGCTCCGTGCCGCACATCACCTTCCGGAACGTGATCGTCACCCGCATCTCGCCCGGCAGATTCGGATCATCAAAGCGATCCGAATAACAGATCCGCTCGTGCGGCAGCAGCTCCGTGTACACACCGCCAAAGCTATGGCTCTGACCCGTCGTGAAGTTCGTAAACGACATGCGGTACTTCCCGCCCGGACGTTCGTCCGATTCGTGAAGCGTCGCGGTATACCCATACGGCGGCAGCCACTTCACCCGCGCCGCCCCGTCCAGAAACGCTCGATAGACACGCTCCGCGGGAGCCCGCAGAACACGGTGAAGTCGGATAGTGCTCGTGCTCATGGCTTGACCTCAACCAACTGGACCACTGCGGACAGATCAGAATCCTCCCACCCGCGCTCCGCGATATCGACAAACCTTACGCCGGTTCTTCTCGAGCGCTCACCCGACAGACCGCCTTCCCCGTCAGATCAAATGAGCGTTTTCTCACAAACAACAATCCGGTAGCCGCAGTCGAGCGCATCCAGATCCAGCAGATCCCGGTTGCGCAATGTCCAGGCGCCATCATCGATGTCGGCCCGGAGTTTCGCGACGCCACGCTCCGCACTGATGCGCGCAAAGCTCGACATCGCCGCGCGACGCTCCGGGACCAGATACAGCTCCGGCCGTCGCCAGTACGCGCACAGCATCCCATCGACGCAATCGTGCGGGATGGCAAGCACGCTCGCCCGAACCCGCCCGATCGTCTGTTCAAGCAGCGCGGCCAGGTCCGCGCTCGCCGGAAAAATCGTTCGGTCGTGCGCAAGTATCTCAGGGAAATAATCCCGCGTCAGCCAGAATGGTTCCGGGTCCGCCGGGATCAACCCATCCGCGCGCACGCCCGGCGCCTCCATTTCGATAGCCCCGTCACGCGGCGGAACCCATGTCAGAATTACGACCCGCCGCCGCGACACCCGGGCAAGCTCCCGAAGACCACGCGCCAGGTCCGGCCAATGGTGAATCGTCAGAATCGCCATCGCCGCATCCACACTCCCGTCCTCGAGCGGAATCGCATCGGCACTTCCCAGCAAACACGCGGCGGCAGACCGCGACCGCTGCCGGATCATCACTTCCGACGGCTCCACCGCAATAACCTTCTTCGAAACAGGCTCGTACGAACCCGCGCCAGCCCCGATGTTCGCCACCGAAACCGCATCTCCCAGCGCACGGTCAATCGCCTCCGCAATGCGCGGGTCCGGCCGCCGGAACGAGGCGTAGTTATTTCCGATCGTGTCGTACAGCGCCATCGCTAGGCCTCCCCCTTTGCGCCCGGCGGCAGGCGGCGAACTCCGGCCCTCTCAACCCCCCACCGCCCGCCTGATCTCGTCCCCATCAATCTTCACCATCGTCATCATCGCCTGCATCGCCTTCGCCGCCCTCGCCCGGTCCGCATCGCCGATCAGATCAATCAGCACCTTCGGGTCGATCTGCCACGACACCCCGAAGTGATCCGTGATCCATCCGCACGCCACCGGTTTGCCTCCGGCGGCGACAAACTTGTTCCAGTATTCATCCACCTGCTGCTGATTCTCACAGATCGCCGCGATCGAGATCCCCTGCGTAAACGAAAACTGCGGCCCGCCGTTGAGCGCTGTAAACCGCCGGCCGCTCAGCGTGAACTCCACCGTCATCACCGTCCCGGCCTTGATCGGAAAGCTCGGCCCGAGGTCCGGGTAGTGCGTGATCCGCGTGATCCGTGAATCCGGGAACACAGAGGTATAGAAGCGAGCCGCTTCTTCGGCCTGGTTGCGATACGTCAGAAACGTGATGATGTCCGGCATCGGCCATGATACGTCTGAGGAAGCAAGAGCAAGCTGAAAACGGGCTCACGCCGCCCCCGCGCAGCACCTCCTCCTCCCCGACAACACCGGCACGCTCCCACGTCCCCGCCCACGGACACAGGAGCGCGTCAGTCGCCGCGGCAAGGTTCACAAAGTGGGAATCATCCACGATGCCGTCGTTTATCAGCGTGTGTAGTAGATGCGGCACGAAGTGTCGATGAGGCGGCAAATGCGTCTGCAACTGCAGCGTCGCGTGGGGCGGGTCGCAAAAAGCTCGTTGTGGACGGCGCTCTCGAAGTTCTCTGCGATTGGGAGCAGTGACCGGGAGGGGTGCAGCACAGTCGCAATGTCGTAATCTCTTTCTGGGAAAGCACTTACGCTGATCGTCCGGGCCCCCGGGCGCGCCCAGGGCCCATTCAGGAGGCCGGGGGTTTCTTTCACTCATTTTCTGCACCCCGGGGGCTCCTTCTCCGCTTCTGAGGGTGGAAGCAGACTTGCCGCACGGGCGGCGACCAAGGAGCAGAACATGAATCTCACCTCTACACCGAACTTTGCCTTCAGCCGGCGCAACATGCTGAGCACGATGGCGGTTGCCGGAGTCGCGACGTTCCTCGGGCTGAGCGTGCTGGAAGACGTCCCTTTCCAGCCCCTGGCAAACTGCGCCACGTACACCCTTACCCCTGAAATCTACAACTGCAAGTCGGGCAAGTGGGAGTCGGGAAAGTTCTGGCAGATCCGGCACCGAGAGGGATCCGGCGAGATCACTCCGCTGGCAAACGGCTATACCAATGTGCTGAAGACCCGCGTCCTGCTCCAGGACAAGAACGGCAAGCCGGTGCCGTCCGTGCTTTGCAAAGTGGACAAACGCTCGCTGGACTCTGACAAGTTCCCGTGGCGCCCGTTCGATTCCAAGATGTCCGACAGCAAGGGCTACGCGACGTTTGATCCGTGCTACGTCTCCCCGGGCACGGTCTGGCAGCTCCGGTACAGCGCCAAGGGCGCTGAGGATGTCTATCGCACGGTGTACGTCAGCCGGTAACCGCAAAGACCGTCCTCTTAAGCCCCAGATCATTCCCGCTATGCTGCGTTGAAGAACCAAACGGTTCTTCCCCGGCGCAATTGTGCCGCCGGGCGGGGACGGGATGTATCTATGAGTAATCCATTGTCGCATGGTCCTGCGCACTCCCAATCGGGCGGCGAACACACCACGGGCGCCTCCGGGCCCATGCACGGGCCGCTTGCCGATGCGGAGACGCTTGATGCGCGATCGGGCAACGGGGCGACCGCGCCGGAGCGAATCTCGGCTTCTCATGCTCATCACGATCTGCCGCGGGACTCGTTCCCGGGATACCAGATCATCTCTCGGGTTGGCGAGGGCGGCTTTGGCGTCGTGTACCTCGCCGAGCAGACCGAGCCGATCCGCCGGCGCGTCGCCCTCAAGGTGCTGAAGGCGGGGATGGATTGCAGGCAGATCCTGCATCGATTCGAGGCCGAGCGCCAGGCGCTCGCGTTCCTGGATCATCCGGCGATTGCCAAGATCTACGACGCGGGCACGAGCCGGGAGGGACTGCCGTTCTTCGCGATGGAGTACATCCCGGGTGTGCCCATCACGGTGCACTGCGACCGCGAGCGCATGGGCATCCGCGAGCGGCTGGAGCTTTTTGCCCGGGTCTGCGACGCGATTGCCCACGCTCACACCAAGGGCATCATCCACCGCGACCTCAAGCCGGGCAACATTCTCGTGACGGTTCAGAACGAATCGACGCCGCTGCCCAAGATCATCGACTTTGGCGTGGCGAAGATGCTGCAGCCGCTGCCGGGCGTGAACCCGGCGTTCACAGAACTGGGCGTTTGGATCGGCACGCTGGAGTACATGAGCCCGGAGCAGACAGACCCGGGGATGCAGAACATCGACATCCGGTCGGACGTGTACAGCCTTGGGATCATTTTGTATCAGTTGCTGACGGGCGCATTGCCGTTTGATTCCGATTCGCTGCGCGCCGGCACGGCCCCGGACATCCGCAAGATCATCCGGGAGTCCGAGCCGCCGCGTCCGAGCGCGGTGCTGTCGGTGCGGCCGGATTCGGCCCAGGCGTCGGCCGATCAGCGCAAGACGCGTCCCGCGGACCTGATGCGCACGCTGCGCGATGAACTGGAGTGGATCCCGCTGAAGGCGATCCGCAAGGACCGGACGGAGCGGTACCAGTCGGCCGCCCAGTTGGCAGAAGACATCCGCAACTATCTTGCGGGGCTTCCGCTGCGGGCGGGGCCGCTGACGCTGAGCTACCGGACCCGCAAACTGGTGCGGCGCCACAGAGCGGCCTTCGCGACGACGGCACTCGTGCTTCTGGCGCTCGCGGTCAGCACGGGAATCGCGGTGCGCTCGGTCATGCTCAGGGCGTCTGACTACGAACGGTCGAGGGGGCTTGTGCGACTGACGAACCAGATTCTTGAACGCACGATGAGCCGTGAAGCAACAAACGTCGTCGGCCTCTCCGATCTGCTCGACAAGACTGCTGACGAACTTCGTTCGCAACGCATGAACGACACCGAATTCTGCGCCTACATCGCCAGCTGGTGCTTTTCGGGATATCGCTCGATCGAAAGGTATGAAGAAGCGCTCGAGATGGCCCAGTTGGCGCTTGCTTGGCGCGAAGAAGCTTTGGGGCCCCATCACCCCGACTCGATCGCGGCACGTGGGTGGATCGGCATCGCAATGCACCTGGTCGGAAGATCGTCCGAAGCCCTCGGGCTTCTCGAGCGGGCGGTAAGGGAGCACGAGCAGGCCTTTGGGCCTCTGGATGATCGGACGCTTGAAGTGCGTGCGAACTTGGCGGCCGCCCTCGTGCAGCAGAATCGAACGGTCGAAGCGCGACCGATTCTGATTGACGTTATCGCGAGGGCTTCGAACCCCAAGGCCGAGATCGACCGGGCCCCACTTGCCGAACAGAGCCTGGCCGCGCTCGAACTTCAGGAAAAGAACCCGGAGGCCGCGCGACGGCTTGCCTGCCACGCCGCCAACGCCCTCGAGGACCGGCTCGGAGCGGCCCACCCATACACGCTTCGCGCACGCGGCGTGGAGGGCGCAATTGCATTCCGTGCCCGTGATCTCAAGGCCTGCGAGGAGATACTCCGTTCGGCACTTCCCTTTATGAAGGCCGTTCTTGGGGATGACGCCCCCACGACCAAGGCTTGCGTCGTGAATCTGGGTGTCGTGCTGATTGAGAGTGGTCGCGGCGACGAAGCGATCGCGCTTGTGCAGCCGGTGTTGGAACGATGCCTGGCTCATCCGGGGAAGCCGACGCGCAGCACGGAGATGCTGGGGCACACTCTGAAGCAGGCGCTTGGGGATCGCGAGCCCTCGCCGGCGCAGCGGGATCTTTTGGACAGGGCCGGAGTGGAGTAGAGCTGGCGCGGGGCGTTCGAACGGGATTGCTTCCGCGACACTGGCGCTCTGCTGCAACGGAGTTGCCCGTTATGGGCAGAAAAGCCGGTTGTAGGCGAGGGCGAAGAGGGCGAAGAGGGCGAAGTCGGAATCGTCGACGAAGCCGTCGGAATTCAGGTCTGCGGAGCAGGATGCGGGCATGGATGGGCTGCTGCACGAAGGGATGTTGTATTGATCGACGAAAAGCACAAAGTCGGCATCGTCTACGAACTGGCTGGAATTGAGATCGCCGGGGCAGGTGCCGAGGCCCGAGACGATACCGAGTGAGAAGCTGCGGTGAGTTCACGGGTCGAATTGCAGTTGAATGTGAATTGCGCGTTGGCGGGCGGCTCGAAAGCGAGAGCGGTTCGGCTGATTGCAGCGCGAGATGCGACGGTTGGCGGCCCCGGGGCGGGCCGTGCCGGCGCGGATCTTTTGTTGTCAGAGAGAGGGAGCGGAGCGGTTATTCGCGTTGCGGAGTGAGTGACGCGGGCGGAATGGCGCCTGGGGCGGGGCGCGGGGCGGGCTTTGGAAGGTCGAGCAGTCTGCTGATTTTCAGGAGCAGGCTGGCGGCGTCCAGGGCGGTTTTGTCGGAGCGGCGGTCGTTGCTGATCTCGCGGCCGAGGTCCTTTGGATCGTCGCCGTGATCGACCTGATGGAGGGCCATGATGCGGCCGGCGGAGCGGGCGGCGGCGGGCAGGAATGACTTTGCGACAAAGACGGCGCGGGTGATGGAGGCGGAAGCGATGGCCTCCATGCGGGCGGCGATGTCGGGTCGGAGCATCCAGAGGGCGAGGGATTCGAGGGAGATTTCGAAGTCGCTCGCGATGTCCATGAGCGAGGCGAGCGGGTTGGCAAGAGCGAGCAGGATTTCTTCTTCGATCCTGGCGCTGATCGGGCGCATCGAGACTTGATTGCCGGGGGAGTGGGTGTCTGGGGCGTGTTGTTTTGGGGTGTTGGGGGTTTGGGGCGCGGCCGTCCGGCTGGGGTGGGTCGGCAGGCTTGTGGGCCTCGATGGGGCGGAGGTGGGGATTCATGTCGGAGAGGTGCTGGCCGGGGGAGGGGGTGGCAATCATGTTGGGCAGTGTACCATACAAAGCCCGTACTCCAAAGAAGGTTTTTGGGAAATTTGCTATCTTTTTGGAGGGATCGGGGCTACGGGGGCCAGAGGCCGGGGACACCACTTACTCAAAGCAGCGAGTGCTGGCACGGGGTTGGGCATCGAATTGGGGGTTCTGCCCTCGGGTTGGCAAGGACAGTGACGTCATTGATTTTGTGCGGCAACTCGGAGAACCGCGCCGTCGGAACGGGGGTCTCTGGTAAGCTCGGTGTATCAAATCAGTTCCCGCCGCGGAGAATGTGTATGACGCGTTTGGTGTTCATCGGAAGTTTGTTTTTCCTTATGCTCCCGGCTGTCCGCGCGGCGGAGACGGCTCCGCTGGTTCGGGCGATACCGGCTGGGGAGCAGGCTGCGTTTCAAGATCGCTCGGCCCCCAGCACGTATCAATATGACAATGCCCCGGCGAACAACTCGATCGGTCCGGTGGGCGGCGAAAACCTCGTGATTCATCGGTACGACGCCGTCGGAGGCGCCGACCTCATCAGTTCAATTTCCGTTGCTTGGAATTTCGTGCCCAACGGAACTCCGGCGCGGGTTTTTGTCTGGCAGGACAACGGTTCGGGGAACCCGGTGAATGCCACGTTGCTCTGGCAGCAGAGCATCACGGTTCAGAGCACCAGCTCGGGCGCACTAAACGAGTACGTTCTTTCCAATCCGGTCGCCGTGACGGGCTCGTTCTTTGTTGGCGCTTCGGTTGTTACGCCCGTGGCCACATATCCGTTTCCGGTTCAGGTCGGCCCCACGCCGCCGTATGTGAACGGGCGCACCTTTTATGGTGGCACTTCGACACCCCCCATTGACCCCAAGAATCTTGGTGCTGTCGCGCCGCTTCCAGTGAGGGACCTCGGCGCGGGGTACCTCACGCCGTCGTACGTGCTTTTGCGGGCGCGGGGCAGCGGGAGCGCGTTTTCCTATCAAGGTCGCCTGAACAACGCTGGCGCGCCGTACTCGGGGACGGCCGACATGCGTTTCACGATCTACGACAGTGAGACCGGCGGAAATCCCGTCACGCCGACGGCGACGCAGAGCAATATCGCGGTGATCGGTGGCATCTTCAGCGTTCAGATCCCTGTGGACGCGAGCACGTTTGTGAGTGTGCCGGATCGGTACCTGGACGTGGCGGTGGCGACGCCGTCGGGGAGCGGCACGTTTGTTCCGATTCTGCCGCGCACGCGGATTGGTCAGGTTCCGGCGGCGATGGTGGCGACGCAATCGCAGTACTCGCTGTTTTCCGCGGGCGCGCCGTGGGAGGGAATCGCCGGAATTCCGGACAATGTAGCGAGTGCGTTTTCTCCGTGGGTGCCGGCGACCGGCGGTATTCGTTACGGCGACGGAAATGCGGGAATCGGTGTTTCGAGCCCGCTTTTTCGGCTGCATGTCGCTTCGGCCAGCGACAATGTCGCGGCACAACTCGAGTCGGCCAGCACAATCGGCACCTGGCTCAATCTGCGCAACGCATCCGCGGGTGGCACGTACTGGCACTTGATTTCGACTGGATCTACAAACCCGGAGGGCGTTGGCAAACTTCTGATTGGCAGCGGTTCGACCGCCGGCGGCAACACGACCACGATGATTTTGCAGTCGAACGGGCGCGTGGGAATCGGAGTGAACAATCCGGAACAGGCGTTGGCTGTGAACGGTTCGGTGCAGATTCAAACGGGAGCCGGGGCGTCCAACTCGCTCGTGTTCGGCACCGTCGGGAACACGCTCAGCACGGCGGAGAACACGGATCTGGTTGCCCTTACGCGGGTGAATGTCACGACCGGCGCGTCGAACTCGACCGATCTCCGGCTCATCATCGGCGACGACAACAGTTCTGGGCCATCGGCGGACTTCTTTACGATCGGGACGATCCCCGGCGGCGTGTGGAATCCGACGTTTGGATTCCGGTCCGACGGCCTGGCGAGCAAGCCCGGGGGCGGCTCGTGGGCGGCGATCTCGGATCCGCGCACCAAGCACGATGTTTCGCCGCTCCGGGGGACGCTGGATCGGCTGCTGACTCTCCGGGGCTACCAGTACTTCTACAACGAAGCGGAGATCAAGAACGGGCGTGCTTTGCCGGGGATGCAGATCGGGCTGATGGCGGACGAGGTGGAACGCGTCTTTCCGGACTGGGTGACGCGTGATCGCGACGGCATGCGGATGGTCACGGAGCGGAGCACGACGGCGCTGATGGTCGAGGCGCTGCGCGACCTGCGCGCGGAAAAGGATGCGCAGATCGAGTCGCTGCGCGTCGAGAATGCGGCGCTCAAGGCGCGGCTCGAGCGGCTGGAGCAATTGATGGAACGTCGCGAGCGGTGAGGCGGGCAGGCTCAAGGCGGTGAGACGGCGCGGTGCGGTGGGTGCGAGCGGGTCTACGCGACTCGCTCAAGGCCGCGAGCGGTCGCACGGCGTGAGCGGCGACAAGATCCTGGGGGCGTGCCTTGGAAGAACCAAGGTCGGCAGCAGGATCCGGATTTTTCCCCCAGGCTATTGGGATGCTGAGCGTGCGTGGATCAGCCGCGGCTCGCGTCGGACGGGAGCACGCCGGATTTCCTGGCGGGGCGAAGGGTGGCGCACGGCGCGGGCGGGCGCGAGGCGGAGCGGGCGGTTTCGCGCGATCGATTGGAGCAGCGCATGTATCACACGGACGTCGGCCAGCCCCTCCCGGCCGGAGGGCTCGGGCTGCTGTCCCTTCCGCACGCAGTCGGAGAAGTAGACAAGTTCGGAGGCGAACTGGTCGCGTTTCGCGATGGTGCTGGTTCGGGCTTTTTCGTTGACGGTGACGGTGACTTCGGTGGGATCGGTGTACTCGTAGGCGGCGTCGAGGCAGACGGCGCCTTTGGTGCCGAGCAGTTCGAACCAGCTGGTGGTGGCAAGGCCGAAGCTGCACATGAACGTAGCCAGGCGGCCTTCGGGGAACCGGAGCATGGCTGTTACGGTTTCTTCGACCTCGGCGAAGCGCTTGTCGCCGGAGGCGGCGGTCCACGCCTGCACCTCGATGGGATCGGCCTGGAAGAGCGACCGGGCGGCGTTGACGCAGTAGATGCCGATGTCGTGCAGAGGGCCGCCGCCGAGCTCGGCCTGGAGACGGATGTTGGACTGGTCCTTGATCTGGTAGCTGAATGATGAGATGAAGTGTCGCGGCTCGCCGATTTTTCCGGAACGCGCGACTTCGAGCGCTTTCAGGTTTGCTGGGTCAAAGTGCAGGCGGTAGGCGGTCATGAGCAGCACGCCGGCCTGGTCGCAGGCGTGGATCATGGCGCGGCACTCGCGCGCGGTGACGGCCAGCGGCTTCTCGCAGAGGACGTGGGCTCCGGCGCCGGCCGCCCGCTCGACGATCGGGAGGTGCTCGGAGTTGGGCGTGGCCACGTAGACGGCATCGATCCGTTCGCGCTCGATGCACCGCGCGAGATCTTCGTAGCCGTAGAGCGCGGAGACTTTGTAGCGCTTGCCGAGCTCGTTGAGCTTCTTTGCATCGCCGGTGACGAGCGCGACCAGTTCGGAATTTCCCGCGTGAGCGAAGGCCGGCAGCACCGCGGCCTGCGCGATGTGCCCGAGCCCGACGACCGCGTAGCGGATTTTCCGGGCTGGTGGTTGCGATTTCTTGGCCACTCCGGAGGATCGCCGCACAAGCTGAAGAGAAGGTGAAGGAGAGGCAAAAGCGGGATCGGCACGTTACCGTGATAGATCGGAAGCTCCTGATTGCAGTCTCCTGGGGCTCTCAATCACGATTGGGACGGCTGGTTCATTTTCAAATCGAGGGGACGGATGAGTGCGGTACCCCCCGCCGGTCACTTCCGGTGTCGACGCAGATTCCAGGCGAGCGGGGCGGCGAGCGTGACGAATGTGGACGGCGCGGGAACATCTTCGACCCAGCGGACATCATCAAACGAGAAGTTGCCTCGCCACGGGTAGGATGAGCCGGCGGGAAGATGGATCGAGACCGATTTGGTCGGCGCCGAAAGGTTGGTGAAGCCGATGAAGCGAACGTTTGGCTGGTAGGTGGCGGGCCAGTACGGTGTGCCACCGTCGCCTAGACCCATATCCCACTGGATGCTGTTGCCCGTGAAAAGCTGCGTGAAGGGGGCGGTCACAGTGGCGCCACAACCTTCGCCGGTGATAAAGCAGGAAAATGCGGTGACGGCGTGGTCAAAGTTGAAAACAACGATTGGGTCCCACATGCCCCCGTCGCCGTCCTCGTATTGCATGTGGCGGCTGCCGCCCGCGGTCGTGTTGAATCCGTTGGTAGGGCCGTACGAGTTGGCCCCGCTGAGCACGACGAGGTTGTCGGGATGGATGTTTCCCTGAACGCTCATGCGCACGCCCGGCGCGATCGTGTGCATGGTTGCATTCACACCAACGGTGGCGGACTCAAAGTCGACGACGTTGATGGGCCCCCAAGTTGCGGCGGCGGCGAGCCATTTGGATTCCGCGGCGAGCGACCGTGTCGCGGCCGCGGTTGACGCGGTGCTCACGCGGTCGAAGTCGCCGTAGGCGGTGAGCGACGCTTGCGAGGCGGCGACAAATGTGGTGGTGCCGACGAGCGCTCCCAGAATTGCGGTGTTCATTGCGATCCTCTCCGTGACTGAACGGTGCGGCCGGGGTGCGCTGGCTTTGCAAGCCCGTTGGAAGGCTTGAGCCAGAGCGTCTCAACCGAGAGTGCGGGGGAGGAGGGTGGATCTTGCAGTGAGCGGGGGCATCTTTTGGATGGCGGGCTTGCCGAGAAGCTGGGTTGTGTCGCTGGCGCGACAGGGATGGTGGATGGGTGGAGAAAGGCACACTGACGTTGGGGGAACCAAAGTCGGTGCCACGGCGCTTGGGGTGGGGAGGCCGGGAGGTCACGGCCGCCGCCGCTAGAAGAAATCTACGCCGGACGCGAATTCTGATGAAAGATTTTCGCGCACGGAACGCATGCTCCTTCGAAGGGATGATGGGACGCCACGACGATTGTTCCGCCAATCGGTGGTGGCGAGGTGGAGGAGCGTTGGACCAGTTCGAGGCGATTTGCCGCGGAAGGTGCCGAATAGGAGGAAAAGAGCATGCGTCCGATCCGATTCAGCGGGCTCATCGTTTCACTTGGCGCGGCGGTCGGAGTCGGTTTGCGGCCGGCGGATGGTGCCTTCTACACGCTCGATTCGGTGTACGCCGGCGCGTACGCCATCACGACGATCTTCCCCGACGAAGATCGCTTTGTGTACTCATGGACCGACCCGGCGTCGTTGAACCAGCACCTGTACGCGGATACGTACGCGGGGACCGGCTCAGTCACCGCCGACACGACGCTGACCTATTCAGCCACTTCAAACAAGATCTCGGGCTCGGGCTCCTCCGCGGTCCACATCAAGCAGGGAGACGTGTGGGAGCTGCAGGGCCAGTCCGAGTCGTTTATTCAGATCTTCTTTACGGTGACCGCGCCGACTTTGTACCAGTTTGACGTGCACACGAATTACTCCTTGTTCCCGGGAACGACGTCGGCGCAGGTGACGTTTGTGAACCGCTGCATCGGAGTCAATTATGGCTCGGGAGCGTCGGGCTTCGGTGGGGCGAGCGGCCTGCTCAGCCCCGGGCAGTACTTCATTACCTGCCAATCCAAGCTGATCTACGACACAATCCCGCCGTTCAACACGCCGCTGGTTGATTCGACCTCGTCGTACTCGTTCGATCTGACGCTTACGCCGCTGCCGACGCCTTCGACGGCTTGGCTTGGCGGGTTGCTGGTGGTGGCGGGCAGAAGGCGGCGGTGAGTGGCAGGGAATCCTGGGCTTGATTGGCGCCGCGAGAAACGGGTGGGCAAGGGCACTGGGGTTGGATCGGAGAAAGGCGCAAGGACACGGACCGGGGAGGAACCAAGGTCATCGCCACGGCGCGTGGAAGGTCAGCGCCACCTGCCTTACGACGGGCCGAACTCTTCAAATGATTTTCCGGCACCGCGGATGTCGAACACTTCGGCGATGCGCTCCATTCGAACGTCTTCAAAGTCGAACTCGCTCTCAACTTCTTCGAAATCATCGGCGTCATCGTCGTCGTCCGTGCGTTCGGCACCCGAGACAACGATCTGCCCGTTGATCATCCGCTGTGCAACCAGTTCGCCCAATCGCCGCTGGCCGGCATCATCGAGCAATCCGCGGAAGGCCTGCGGGTTTCCCCTGGCGTTGAGGTCGTCTTCGTCCATTTCGCCGTAGTAGTCCGGGCAGGAATTGAACGCGTCGGCCAACTCGCCGTTGTGGAAATACCAGTATTTGAACACATCGCTGTCTTCCACGACGAGCGTCAGGACGTGTTCGACGCCGGTTGCTTCCGCCATCATCCGCGTGATGTTCAGACTGTCGCCGATGAGGTCGGTCTGCGGATAGACGCTGACCCAACCAGCCTCCGGGTCAGCAACAGCCATCGGCCCGCCGCATTGATCCGCCACCTTCGCCGCCGCGGCACGCACCGCCGTTGCGTCTGCGGTTTTCAAATGAATCGACCAAAGCCATGTGCCCATCACGCACTCCTGAGGTTTGAATCCAAGTGTGGATCACTGCAATCCGCCGTATATGAACGGAGTTACAGGAGAATAAGATATCAAATCGCGCCACTGACCTTGGCTTGGCAAGGTCAGTGGATCTTGATTCGTAAGAACCAAAGGCAGAAAGACACTCTGAGCTTGGCAGAACCCTCAAGGTCAGTTGCACGACACGGGGGCAGGTTCGGGGGTTGGGGGATACCGGAAGGTCAGCGCCACCAGCCGCCCCGAACGATTACACTGATCCAAGTTCTTGGAGCGATTCTGCAGTCATGTCCATGGCGAAGCGAAGAAATCACCAGCCCGGCCGGTGGCACGCCGCCCGGGGTGAGTTCGGGGTGTTGGCGGATGGCCTCCCCCACTTATGCCGCGGGGTCGCGGCGGCGGCGGGTTGGTGTTGTGGCGGCGAGGCTGACGAGCGCCAGCCCGCCGGGCGAGGGGACGACGCCCCAGGCGATGATCATGACGTTGTCGACGCGGGTTTCGCTGGAGTCGGTGATGATGCCGCCGCTGACTGAGGTGGACGAATCCAGAACGAGTCTGAAATAGACCTTGCTTTTGTTCTCGAGCGCCGCGACGGAACCCGAGAGTTCGTAGCTGTAGAGGCCCGAGGCCGTGACGGGATTCCAGCGGGGGAGCGGGGGTGAATCCGCCTGCACCTGATAGGGCCATGCGGGGAAGAAGGTGACGCCGTCGGCGCTGTACTGCACGCTGAAGTCGCGCGGGCCGCGGCTGCTGGAGGCTTGATCCCAGTAGAACGTGATGTATCGATAGCCGATGGTGCTGGTCGTGAACTCGTAATAGTCGCCCACGGTCCAGTGATCGGAACTGAACGAGTGCGCCGAACCGTTGCCCGAAGGGGAGCTGTACGCCGCGGCGGGGTTCGCGTGGACGAGTCGTGCTGCACCCAGGCTCGGACTGACGAGCCCGAAGTCCGGCGCGTAGGGGCCGGGGCCGGCGGGCTGCGATGACTCAAAGGTCCAGCCTGCGAGGACGGCAGCACGGGAGGAGGCACAGAGCGGAGCGCTTGCCGCGATGAGCAGGAGGGCGGCGGTGATTTTCATGGTCGCTCCGTTGGTGGGATTGGAACGAGTGCGGGGATGGGCGCGAGGGTGCCTCTTCAAAGATACATGGGGTTTGTTGAGACGCCATGTCGATTGGGGGAGGGGAGAAGTTTTGTTTTGGAGGGCCGGTGGGGCAGGACGGTTCCAGCCGCCATCAGCTCACTTGATGCACCACATCGGCTGGCGGTGTTCCAAGGCGTGGGTGGCGGTGAGCCAGAGGTGGCAGAGGCACTGGATGTGCGGATCGTCGTCGCAACGTGCATCGTCTTGGGTGTACGGCCGGAGCAAGGCATTCACTGCATCGGGATTCGCGGGCGTGCCGAGCTTGTCGAGTAGTTGGTTTGCTTCGGCGAGGACGCCGGCGGGTGGCACCGCCGTCGTGCCACTGACCTTGGCTTGGCAAGGTCAGTGGGCCTTTGGGTCGGAGAAAGGCGGAAAGACACACTGACCTCTCAAAGCCGAGGTCAGTGGCACGATGCGTGGGGTGGATTCTGGGGTTGGGGGATGCCGGGAGGTCACGGCCACCCGGCGAGCGCGATTGCGAGGGGACAAGATCAGGGCCACCCGCCGATCAACTCAGGGCCGCGGCGGCGGTCGAACAATTTGCACGAGCGATTCGACACTCCACTCGAACGGACCGAAACCGTATCGGCGTTCGCTGGCACCGCGGACGATCCCCACCACGACCCATTGCTTTGCTCGCGAGTCGTAAACCGCGGCAGCCCCGCCGCTCATTCCGCCGAAGTGGTCGTGATCGGGAGGAACGTCGAGTTCGACAGCGATGATTCGATCGTTCCAGTCCGACGGCGACTTGGCCACTCGTCCGGCAACGATCGTCGGCTTGTTCGGACTCTCACTGATGGCTTTCGAAGCGTTGAACGGAAAGCCGATAAGGACGATTGTTTCCCCCGCGCGAAGAGGGCGATCGAAATCAATGACGTTCTGCGCCGGGGCCGGAAACCGCCCACCGGGCACTTTGAGCTTCAGCCAGTCGCTTGCAATGTCTGCCCAGTCATCACCGCTCGCGACGGTTCCGTCGGCATTTGTTGAATGCCACTGGCCCCCGGCGGCGACAACTTCCACGAACACAGTTTGGTCGTCGATAGAAAGCGATGACACAGGTGTGCGAACGACGTGGAGGCAGGTGACAATTTCCTCAGTTCCGGTAGGAATGCCCGAGGCCCAGCCCGGGAGATCTGATCGCGGATCCTTCAGCAGGCAGACCCGGACACTCTCGGCGCCCGGTGTCGGATGAACGCCGATCGCGGGTTGCGCCGTTCGGCCTGCGCAACCCGCGATGCTCAACGAGATGACGATGAAGATCGCTTGACGCCACCGTTTCATCGATCAGCAATTCCTAGTTGAGTGACACAGTTTGAGCATAAACACCGTTGATCTTAACATCGATCGCGGTGCCCCCTGCAACGGCGGTCATCGTCCATGTGACCCCGTCTACCGGGATTGAAAATTCGTTCGTTCCCATCGCAACCACCCAGCGTGCAACGTCATGCCACTCCCCACGGACTCGGATTTGCATTCCATCTGGTCCTGTCGACGAAGTATTCGGAAGATCGTTGATTTTGTAGCACAAATCAAAGTCCGTCGGTCGCACGACGGCATGATCGGATGACCAAAACAACGTCAGATCCGCTTCGCCATCCGTATCAAACGAGTGGCACACGGCAAGATTGCCGAGTGTGGATTGTGTCCCGTTCCCGATATCGAGTCCGTGATTTTGTATGAATTCCTCGCCGGTATCGGCATTCCAGGCGAGAGCAGAAACGTCCAGTACGCAGCCGTCAATGACGTACACGTATTCATCCTCTTCGGGCTCGGGTTCAGGGGGATCCGAATCCACAGGTCCCTCATCGCCCAAACTGTTCATGTTCATGGCATGTCGCTGATCCACCGGAGTTCCTCCACCGCCCGGCTTGGGGATTCTGGTAATGTAGAAATGTTCGCCCGTGAGCGGATCGTAACCAATGTCCCAGATTCCGTCCCCATCGGTGTCCCACACCTCAATCGTATTGTGCGGAGGAAGAGGGTTCGGCAGCGGCGTCCCCGTTCCCGGCTTGGGCGCGGATTTCGTGGGCGTGGGAGTGACGGGAGTGATCTTTGCGGGCCCCCATGGCGTGGGAATTTCCCACGCCGCACATCCGCTCAGCCACGCGATCGTGCCGCAGATACAAAGCAATGATGCCGCGCACGCTATCCTTCGGACATTTCGTCGTCGGCTGCTTCAGCCACTTCTGCATAGAAACCTCCAAATACCAGCCACGAGGACGCAACACGTCATGTGCCTACTGGGCACGAGCCGGTGTTGCGACACTGTCATGGGCGGTTCTCGCCGCCGCGTGTGACTGACATTAGTTCATATTCATTCAAATTGCTTTGTGACAGCGCATTGACGCAACCCCATCGCGTATTGCACTCAACAACCTCAGCCCAGACGCTTCGATCGCCCCCATCCCTCATTCGCGTCGGGGCTGCCAGAATCGCGGGGCACCGCTCGGGCCGAGAATCTGGTGCAGGATCGGGGCGCGGAGTTCTTTCCAGCGCGTGAGGATTCGGATCGAGGTTTTGAGTTTGATCGACTTGAGGATGGTGGCCATCGGAGCTTTCGATCGGGTGTGCATGAGGATGTGGACGTGCTCGGGCATGATGACCCACGCATAGAGAGCGAAGCCGAATTCCTCGCGGGCTTCGTAGAGGCAATCGACAAAGACGTTCCGTGCGCCGGGCTTGCCGAGGAGAGGGAGGCGGCGGTAATTGGAGAAGGTGATGAACCGAATTCCGCCCGCGCGGCGGTGGAGTCGCTTGCGAATGGGAGGACGGCTTTGCACGAGGAGAAGATATCGAATTGTGCCACTGACCTTGGCTTGGCAAGGTCAGTGGGTTTGGATCGTTAGCGGAGAAGGCGAAAGACACACTGACCTCGGAGGAACCGAGGTCAGTGGCACGACGCGTGGGGTGGATTCAAAGCGAGGGGGAAAGAGGAAGGTCAGTGCCACCCGCCTCCTTGATGGGAGTGCTATGTCCCACCGGGATCGTTCCCCGGCAGGAGCAGCAGGCCTTCATACCCATCGCGCCACGACGCGTGGGGTGGATTCCGGGGTTGAGGGATTGCCGGAAGGTCAGTGCCACCCGCCATTTTAATATTTGGCCCCGATTACTCGCAGGATCGCTCGACCCAGGCTCGCGTTGGTGCGACATGGGGGAGTACATCGTGGTTGGATGGTGTCAACGGATGCGAAAAGTGCTTTTCGCGTTCCGAGGACTTTGAAAAGCGCCAGGCGAGAGCCCATGGCCTTGAAGACCATGGCTGATTGCAGGTTGAATCCCAAGCTGTTTTCTCCGGGAGGGCGAACCGTTTGGTCCGCGTCGTGAAGATAGCAAAGTGATGCCTTGGGTTGGCGAGGTCAGGGGGTTTGGATCGGGGGCGGAGAAGGCGAAAGACGCACTGACCTCGGAGCGACCGAGGGCTGTGGCACGGTACGTCTTTCGAAATTCGAACGTCGGGCGGGAGGGCAAGGTCAATGCCACCCGCCGTGGAAGGAGGGAAGGTCAGTGCCACCAGCCGTTCACGGGTGCATCGGCGGGCGGACGACTTGCGTGAGATTCCACTCGGTCCATTCGAACGGTCCGAATCGATTGCGACGTTCTCGGTTCCCTCGGAAAAGCCCGACGACTACCCATTGATTTGTTTCCTGGTCATAGACGACCGCGGCTCCGCCGCTGAGGCCTCCGTATTGATCGTGCGTGAGCGGAGGCTCGACCGCGACGGCCGCTATTCGCCCGTTCCAGTTCTTGGGGGCTTGAGTGACGCGACCAGCGATGACGGAGGGCCCGCGGTGCTTGATGTCTTCCAATTCCAGGTCGTAACTAGCAAAGCCGATCAGATAGATTGGTTCGCCAATATGAAGCGGGCGATCGAAGTCGATCATGGAGCCGGGTGCGGGTTCAAAGCTTTGGCCGCCCCCACCCGCGTATTTGCCGACTTTGAACTTCAGCCAATCTTTCGAAACGTCACCCCAGTCATCGCCGTGAGCGATTGCCCCATCCAAGTTCTTCGAATGCCAAACTCCTCCCGCGGCAACGACCTCGACGGGAACCGTTTGTCCGTCTATGGACAATGAAGACACTGGCGTCTGAACAAGGTGCAGACTTGTGGCAATCACGCCGTTTCCGATCGGAACGCAGGTGCCCCAGCCCGGAAGTTCCCAACGGGGGTCAATGAGGAGGCAAACGCGAACGCTGTCTGTGCGGGGCGCGGCGTTAACAACGCTCGCCGGCTGCACCGGCAGATCGGCGCAGCCCGCGAGCCTGAAAACTGACATAAGCAGCGCCGTATAAAGCGACGTGCTCACGGGTCGAGGCATTTTCGTTGAGGGAGACGGTTTGGACATACACATCGTCGACCTTCAAATCGACCGCAGACTGGTTTGGAACCGATATCATTGTCCAGGTCGCGTCATCAACCGCCATTGAAAACTCGGCAGGTGGCATCGACCTCGTGGCACTGACCTTGGCTTGGCAGGGTCAGTGCGATCGATGCCTCGGCTCACATGTACGAATTCGATGCCATCAGCGCGGCGAGTTCGTCGGGGAAAAGTGGCGGCGGGTCGCAGGGGCGAATGCCCGGTCCGCGGATTCCCATCCACCAGCGGCAACTGGACCACTCCCACCACTCGGGTTTCTCGACGAGGCCGCGCTTGACGGGGTTGCGGTGGACGTATCGAAGCTCGCGCATGAACTCGTCGTTGTCGCGGACGTTGCGGTCGAAGCCTCCCCCGGGCTGCCAGAATCGCGGCGATCCGGTCGGGCCGAGGATCTTGAGGAGGATCGGTGCGCGGAGTTCTTTCCAGCGAGTAAGGATTCGGATCGAGGTCTTGAGCTTGATCGACTTGAGGATGGTGGCCATCGGGGCCTTGGATCGCGTGTGCATGAGGATGTGCACGTGCTCGGGCATGATGACCCAGGCGTAGAGGGCGAACCCGAACTGCTCACGGGCTTCATAGAGGCTTTCGACGAAGATGTTGCGTGCGCCGGCTTTGCCGAGGAGAGGAAGACGACGGAAGCAGGAGAACGTGATGAAACGGGTTCCGTGTTCTCTTCTGTGGAGTTTCTTCCGATGAGGCTTTGGTTTGTCGAGAGGAAGGGCCACGCGGACAAGATACAGGAAGATGGGAAGCTCCTGTTTCGTGCCACTGACCTTGGCTTGGCAAGGTCAGTGGGCCTTTGGGATCGGACGAAAGGCGGAAAGACCGGAGACCAAAGACACACTGACCTCTCAAAGCCGAGGTCAGTGGCACGACGCGTGGGGTGAATTCTGGGGTTGGGGGATTGCCGGAAGGTCAGTGCCACCCGCCGGTCGCGAACCAGAGGCGGATCATTCTGTAGGCATCAATCGCGGTACTTTAACGCCCTGCTAGGCCGTTGTTACACTTACCGAATGACATCGGATCCATCCGAGGCTGCCGATAACCCCCTTCGTGATCCGAAGGAGGCTGCGACGCGCATTCTGACTCCGTATCACCATATCGATCCGGGGTTCATCAACCATCGTAAATGCCTTTCAGTATTTGGGACTTCGTTTGCGGCGGAATTCAATAAGAGGAAACACCCCAGCACCATTTGGCCGTATGACGTGCAAAATGATCACTTGCTCGTTGAATTGGTGCTTGACGCCTGTAAGGCGCAAGGCGTTCCAGCTCTTGGATCCCTGGCTTCGGATCCACAAGTCGGGCAGCTCTTTTGCAGCACGGAAAACCTTTTGGGAACGCCCGATGTGTACGACAAGTCTTGTAAGCGCGCCCTAAATAGAATCAGTGCCCCCTTCGACCCGACGCGCGAATATTGGCTGAGCTTTGACCCCGACCACCTGGTAAGCGATACCGGAAGACTCGAGCAGAACATCGAGACAACTGTCTCAATCGTCGGTCAACTCCGAGAAGTGTCAGACACACGTGTAACGATTCACCCGCTGATCATGGGAGCGCCTAGTTTCCATCACCGAGAGCGGAACGGTGATGAGCTCGCGGCGAAACTCTCTTGGTCAGGTTTCGAACAATTCGAAATTTTTCCTGAAGACATCGACCAGTTCGAGTTAATCAAGACAATTGATCGTGCGACTTGTGCCGATTGGGCTTCTGCGATGAAGGACTTATCTGAAGAGCAAGTCAAGCTACGCCTTGCCGCTATCCTCAGCGACGAAACCGCAAAGGATTGGGGAGGCGAACAGGCTGATCACTACACCACTTCACTTTCTATCGCAGGCGCCCGAAAGAGTGCGGCTTTCATGTTCAAAGGGCCAGCACGTTTTGCGGAAATGACGCTCGATATGTGTGGGAAAAGAAGCGATCAAATCGCCCGCCTTGCGACAACGTCAGCCCAAATACTTGTGGTACAGCACTGTCATGATATCGGATTAAGGGTACGTGAAACACTTCGCGCTTTCGCCGTACAACCTTCAAATCCGCGGCAATATATGTTGTTGGACGGAAGAGATACGTTTCGACTTCTAAAAGCCTACGGACGTCTTTGACCAACAGATCACAGCCGCATCTCGCGTTAACTGCGAACACTCCGATCGTTCCGTTTTTGATCCCTGCTCACTCAGGTTTCCACCCAAGAAACTTAGCTGGATCGGACAGAAACGCTAAAAGCCATAAAGACGGCAGGAATGAAGTACTCTCTGGCAAATCACCGGTGGTTAATATCATCCGGCTTCGAGGCTTTGGAGCTTTCTTTGGATCGGGCGAGTATCCATGATGCGTATTGCGCAAATCACGTATCACAGATGGAATAAATTCTTCCCAAGCATCAATCTTAGTGGCACCTTTGCCGTCCGGCAGCAACACTCCCGCTGCGCTCTTCATTTTTGTCGACCACACCGACTGTTTGATACAATTTTCCAATTCCGCGTAAATCTCGTTTGCGACCTCTGAGAATCGTGCTCTCCACGGCTGGGGCAAAAGACGAAGACATTCAATTACATGTCTTGCAGAAGTTTTCGGCCGAAAAAGACTGCGAAACCATTCGCCCTCATGGTTTCCTTTCCATTGTTTCATTAACTCAGACCACATGTCGGCTATCTCAAAAAGATGCGTACGCGTCGACCAGCCAGCTTCAGCGGACTGAATTTGAATTGTGCGACGGAGTATGCGATCAATAGTCCACATCTGCTCTTGGGCCAGAACAAAATCAACCCCGGGACCAAGGCTCGCCCGCTCATATGTTGTTAAGTTCGAAAGCCCGCCTAGCAGGATAGCAGAACGTTCTGCAATCCACAGTATCAAGCTTTCGGAATGCGACCTGTCCTTTGTCCAACAATATTTAGAATGCAGCGAATCAAATGAAATGTGCAGCATTCCATTGGCTATTTTCTTGGCTGACTGCTGGGTTCCGAAAAACGCATGAGATCGCTTCAAAGACAGCTGCGTTTGCGGGTAAATGCCTGGCTTATACTTATCCATCTCATCCGCCACATACGAAAAACAGATTCCAAGCCATCCGCAGCTGTACGCGTTAATATATGGGAATGTAAGAAGAGAAGCCCAATCTAACAACCCGGCAAAAAACCCAGTTGGCGCCGTCGACTGCCAAGCTGTCAGACTCTCCGGCACTTCCGGGAGACCTGATGGATTGCCACTTGCAAAAACAAGTATGTCATATTCGCTCGCAACTCGAATGCTTCGGATTTGGCCGAACCTCCGTTCCAAATCGTTATCGACGGCGAATGCATGCAAGACGGCTTTGCGATTCCATTTGAACAGCAAGGGCAATATCTTGTCATGAACGAGCTGACTCAAGATGCTTGGATGAGCCAAGCTCAGTGCGCCGGACACATCGTACCACGCCGCTTTGTCGAAGCGTTTTGATTTCTTTGCTGCAGCCACATACTTCATTGCTTGATCAAATGAAAGCATACGACCACTTCTGTCTACATGTTGTCCGTAAATTCCCTCTTGAAATATCGCTTGAAGCGCATCAATTCGGAGACGCTGCGTGTCGCCAGCGTGCGCGCGAACAACCGGCCTTTGCAATCTTACGGCACCACTGCTGCCGGGCACAAAACGGCCCCATACCACACCTGCTTCCGTAGTAAATTCGTAGTCTTTGTTGACCGTTAGCGTCTGTAAGATCGCATCAAACTTTGTTGCTGTCTTGCGAGTGGCATCGCCGAACCGGACATACCCCAATGTTCTGAGTGCTTGATCGGATCGCGCCATCGCCGCTACTTCTTTCAATTATTGTGCATCGGACCTGGAAAGGCAGTATTTTCCTTCTTCTTTTCGCGCAGCGTCATCGACTACGGATTGGAGAATACCAGAAGGCACTTGGCACTGTGGGAATACATCAGCCTCCCGCACTCCCTTCCCCTCCCGGCAACGTCATCGACCACGGGTTCAAGTATTCGTCAATGTGCTTCTTCGTGATCAGCTTACCAGAAACATCCTTCTGCCCCACCACTTGTTCGTGGGCGAGCTGCCGCACCGTCTTGCCCTGCTTAAACGCATCCTTCGCGAGCGCGGCGGACTTGTCGTAGCCGATCACCGGGACGAGGCTGGTGCACATCGCGAGTGAGCCTTCGATCAGGCTCTTGCAGCGGTCTTCGTCGGGCTTGAGGCCTTTCAAGAGGTTCTCGGTGAACATGTCGCAGGCGCGGCTGGTCAGGTTGATGCTGTCGAGCAGGTGATGGATCATCATGGGCATGGCGACGTTGAGGTCGAGGAGTGAGCCCACCCCCCCAAAACCTCCCAAGGTGACTGCGGCGTCGTTGCCGACGACTGTGCAGCAGACCATGATGAGGCTTTCGGCGATGACGGGGTTGACCTTGCCGGGCATGATGCTGGAGCCGGGCTGGACGGCGGGGAGGACGAGTTCGCCTATGCCGCAGCGGGGGCCGGAGCCGAGCCAGCGGATGTCGTTGGCGACTTTGCTGAGGCTGACGGCGATGGTTTTGAGGATGCCGCTGGTTTCGACGATGGCGTCTTTGGCGGCTTGGGCCTCGAAGTGATTGGCGGCTTCGCGGAAGTGGATGCCCACGCGCGCTGTGAGTTCGGCGGCGACCATGGAGCCGAACTTTTCGTGGGCGTTGATGCCGGTGCCGACGGCTGTGCCGCCGATGGGGAGTTCGGAGAGTGCGTGGAGGGCGCGATGCAGGCGTTCTTCGGCGTGGCGGAGCTGAGAAGCAAAGCCGCTGAATTCCTGGCCGAGGCGGATGGGCGTGGCGTCCGCGAGGTGGGTGCGGCCGATCTTGACGATCTTGTCCCAGGCTGCGGCTTTGGACTCGAGGTCGGTGGCCATTGCCTTGATGGAGGGGAGAAGGCGGGTGTGGATGGCGATTGCCGCGGCGAGGTGCATCGCGGTTGGGAAGGTGTCGTTGGAGGACTGGCCGGCGTTGACGTGGTCGTTGGGGTGGACGCCGCCCTCGTTGTCGATGTATTTGAGGTCTTTGGAAGAGCCGATGGGCTTGTGCTTCTGGAGGCAGATGAGGTTGGCGATGACCTCGTTGACGTTCATGTTGGTCGAGGTGCCGCTGCCGGTCTGGTAGATGTCGATGGGGAAGTGTTTCGCGAGGCCGCCGAAGCGGGGCAGGCCATCGTGGATTTCGTTGCAGGCTTCGATGATGGCCTTGGTGCGGTGCTCGTGCATGCGGCCGAGCTTGTGATTGACGGCGGCACAGGCGGCCTTGAGGACGGCGTAGGCCTTTATGACCTCTTCGGGAACGGGGCGGCCGCTGACGGGGAAATTGAGGACGGCGCGCTGGGTGGAGGCGCCGTAGAGGGCGTCGTGCGGGACTTGCATCTCGCCCATGGTGTCTTTTTCGATTCTGGTCGATTGGGAGGCGGTGGTCATGAGGGGAGGGTAGGAGAAATGGCCAAAGGGCCAAATCGCCAAAGGGCCAAATTCGGAGAGGGGAAAGGCGTTTGCCACAGGGGCACGGAGAGGGGAGAAATGGGCAAAGGGCAGATTGGCGAAGGGCCAAATGCGGGGGGGGCGAGAAAGAGGGAAAGTGCCAAATGGGGGAAGGGAAAAGGGGGTTGTTGAGGGGGTGGGGTGTTGGGTAGGCTGGGGTGGGGTTGGGAGTTGGGGCTGGGTTGGGGCTGGGGAGTGGGCCGAGGCTTGCGAGTTCCGCCGCGGGCTTTGGGTGATTGAAGTTTGATGGGCCATGAGAGGAGAGAGAGATGAAGACGATTGCGTGCGTGGGCGCGGTGTGTGTGTGCGTAGCGGCGCGTGGGGATGTGCTGCTGAGTGCGCGGCCGCTGGTGCTGGACACCTTTGTGAATTTCATTACGCCTCCGGCGACGGCGCCGACGACGTTTTCGGTGGCGATGAAACCGAACACGCCGAGCGGGTTCGTGGCGCTGACGCCGACGATCCGCTGGGATATCCCGGTGACAACGGTCGGGGCTTGGAGCGGGGATGTGAATTCGAGCGATCCGAACTTTGCGGCGTGCGCGTCGATCATGTCCGACGGCGTGCCGACGACGGCGCCGAACGGGCTGTGGTTTGTGTGGGGGACGGTGGGGATCAACTACCCGACGGGATTTGGCGGCGGGCAGGTGATCCCGAGCTTCCCGGGGCCGGTGGGCTCCACGATCGATTTCTTCCCGTACACGATCACCCGGTTCAGGTTAGTTGTGAGCGGATTCTCATATGTGGAGACGATGAATACGGCCGGAAAGGTGTCGTATACGACCAAGGGCAATGCAATGATTGAGGTGTGGGGAGTTCCGGCGCCGGGGACGACGGGCGCACTTGGGTTGGGCGGCTGGGGTTTGCTTGCGGCATGTCGCCGCCGGCGGTAAGGAACTTGTTTTCAGGAGCAATGCACCATGAGCACGACGGCAACGGAAAAGAAACCTGCGTTCGAAATGCCCCCGATGTCGGCCGAGCATCAGGCCACTGAGAAGACCGGAAAGCGGATGGCCGAGCTGATCGGCGCCGGGAAGAACCTGGACGCGATCCGCGAGCTGTACGCGGACAACGTGCGGCACGTCGAAGTGGCGGGCGGCCCGGGATGCGACCGCATCTGCGAGGGCAAGGCCACGCTGCTCGAAAAGGCGGAGCAGTTCCACAACAGCATCGAGATCCACGGTCGCACCATCGGCAAGCCGGTGGTGAACGGTGATCAGTTCATCCTGCCGATGAGCCTGGATTGCACGTTCAAGGGCGGCCCGATGGCGGGTCAGCGCTGGAATATGCAGGAGACGGCGCTGTACACCGTCAAGAACGGCAAGGTAACGGAAGCGAAGTTCTTCTATTCGATGTGCGGGTGAGATCATGCCGCCGAGAGGGCGGCTCGAGGCGAATGAAGCGGGGCGTCCGGAAGCGGGCGCCCTTTTTATTTGTTGGCGATCTCGTAGGCGGCTTCGGGGTCGGCGTAGACGGTCGGGCGGCTGAAGGAGTTTTCGGCGCGGATGGCGTCGATGTTGGCTTTGCCGTTGTAGCCGCGGGGGAAATCGCGGGCGGAGACGACGGAGGCGTGGCCGTCGGCGAAGGCGACGTTGGCGGAGCCGCCGCCGGCGCCGGTGTGCCGGTAGCCGATGCGGCAGTTGGTGGAGCCGACTTTGTTGTCGGACTGGCGACCGGCGTAGACGCCGTCGGCGGTGGCGATGAGGGAAGACGGGCGGCGGAGGGCGGCGAATCTGGTGTAGGTCATGTAGCCGTTCTGGGGAGCGGGAGACGGGCCGTAGCCGACGGAGGAGGTGAAGTAGGTGTCGGGGGTGAAGACCTTGGAGGTGCCGATAGGGTTGTCGGCGTTGATCCAGTAGGAGACGCGGATGATGCGGTTGAAGCCGCGTTCGGGGATCAGGACGGGGAAGTTCTTCGAACCGGTTCGCATGTTGGGCCAGTCCATCCAGCCCTTGGGGAGGAGGGGATCGGTGCCGGTCTGGCCGGTGGCCATGCCCTCGACATCGACGGTCTCCGGGCAGTAAAAAGCGGTGGCCTTGGTCTGGACGGCACCGGGGATGTAGCCGTCGCGGTCGAGGATGGGCGCCCAGCCGTCGCAGGGCTTAGAGCCGGTGGTGTCGGACATGTTGTAGGAAGGAATGACGATTTCCTTGTTATCGCCGGCGTAGGCGTGCATCCCGATGGCGGTCTGACGCTGGGAGCTCAGGCAGACGGCGGCGCGGGCGGTTTTTCGGGCGGCGGCGAGGGCGGGGAGGAGGATCCCGATGAGCATCGCCATGATGGCGATGGTGATGAGCAGTTCGATCAGGGTGAACGCGCGGGGGGAGTGGCTCGTCATAGAGGGAGGATATCGGAAAAGCGGTACAATGAACGAGAGCGGCGGCGCGATGCGCCGATGCGAAGGGCGGCTCGTGAAGGCTTGGAGAAATTCGATGCGACCGAAGATGGCGTTGCGGAGCGGCGTGGCGGGGTTGATCCTGCTCTCGGGCGTGGCGCGGGGGCAGCACAGCAACCCGCCGCCGATGAATCCGCCCTCTCCATCGCCGCCGGCGCAGCCTGCGCCGGCGCAGCAGCCGGCAGCTCAGACCGGGCAGACGCCGGCGATGCAGCCCGCGCCGGCCCAGGATCCGAACTTCAAGGTGGAATGGCCCAAGGTGACCGAAGGGCCGTATGTCGAGAAGACGCAGCCGAAGGAATGGAGCCTGCAGGTCATTCTGGACCTGGCGAGCGGCGGGACGATCGATCCGGCGGTCCCATCGCAGAATTCATTGCCGTTCATTTTCGACTCGGTGACGATCGTGTGGCCGATCGTGGGGCTGACGGGCAATTCGATCCCCGAAACCAACTCGACGATGAGCTGGCTGCGGTTTGAAGGGCACGACATGATCAGCGGGCCGTTCGCGAAAGAGACGACGCCGGACGATCCGCACCCGGTGCTGATCCGGCGGATGGCGACGGGGGAGCTGTATCCGTCGGACGTGATGCTGGGCAAATGGACGTACGAAAAACCGGGGACGCGGACCCGCGCGATCCAGCTCCAAGTAAATATTCGCAGCACCTCGTACCGGACGGTCTTTGACGATGCGAACGCGAGCAAGGTCGGGTGGCCGTCCGGGCCCTGGCCGGAAGAGGCGGCGGCGTGTTTTCAGCCGCAGATGTTCATCGACTGCGGGATCGATCCCGTGACGTTCGAGATGAAAATGTACGACATGCGGCCGATCCGGCAGGCGGTCGCCGCGTGGACCAGGAGCAATCCGCGGGCGCTGACGCCGGTGAAGCTGGCGAAGTACCTGATGTTCAAGGTTGTGCACGAGGCGCTGATCCCCGGAAAGGCGGACACATCGTGGGGAACGCCGCGAGCTGCGTTTTTGGGGCTGAACCTGCTCGGGGCGCCGCTGGCGCTGCAGACGCGGCAGGTCGGCGTGACGGACATGGGGACCGTGCTGGTCGCGGTGATGCGGGAGGCGGGGCTTCCGGCGCGGCTGGTGTGGGGCTACCAGGGTTACAACGCTTCGGAAGATGGAAACCGCGTAATCGACTGGATGCCTTATCAAAGGCTGCGGTGCTGGGTCGAGCTCTGCCTGTACGACGAGGGGAAGAAGACATTCAACTGGGTGCCGATGGATTATGACCGGTTCCGCTATACGGCCACGGCGATGATGGACCTGAACATGCCTTGGCCGTATTTCGGTTCGATCTCATACGCGCACGACATGATCCCGGTGGCGCTGCAGGCGTTTCCGCCGACGACGGTCATGGGATATGGATATCCGGCGTTCTGGGGCTGGGTGATGCAGCCGGGCGTGCCGACGAACCTGTCGCAGGCGGTGACGATCAGCGCGAGCCGTGCCCAGACAAGCCCCGCGACCACGAAGCCCAACGACAGCAAGCTGCCGCCCAATAAGTGAGCGGAGTTTCACCCGCCGGGCAGGAAGGTGTAGTCGGCGGTGGTGTTCTGGACGCCTGGGGGAATGCGGATGCGCATGGCGGCGTGCATATCGACAAAGAGCATGTTGGCTTCGATGTGTGAGGGGTGATACCAGATGCTGCCGCGGTCGGCGCCCTGCTGGAAGTTGTAGATCGGGTGGGTGGCGATCATCCAGGTTTTGGACGTGTTGGCGACGAAGGGCATGGGGCCTCCGTCGCCGGTATCGGTGCGTGGGACGAGCGTTGGGTGATCATCGCCCTCGAGCGTGTGGTCGTTGAGGGTGTAGCTCGCGCCGACGAGGTTGTAGTAGGAATCGGTGGATGCGAAGGCGGGAATGGGCACGCCGGTATTGCGGGCGCCGCGGTCGACCGGCGAGCGGAACGCATCGAGCTCCATGCGCACGCCCCCGGCGGCGGGCTTCAGGGTGTCGGAGACGACGTACTTGTTCAGCGGGCGCTGGTCCGCGCCGGTGGTGTTGATGCCGTAGAAGGGCAGGGTTCCGTTGGTGCCGGCGAAGAGGGCGCCTATGACGGAGGTTCCGCCGCCGGGTATCGCCCCCTTGGCCTGCGGGAGCGTGTCGCGGAAGTCGTTGAAATAGAGCGTGACCCCCACTCCTATCTGACGGAGTTTGGAGAGGCAGGAAAGAGAGCGGCCGGTGAGCCGTGCCTGTGCCAGGCCCGGGAGCAGAATGCCGATGAGCACCGCGATTATGGCGATGACGACCAGGAGCTCGATGAGGGTGAAGGCCCGGCGCACGCACTGAGAGTACGGCGGGAATGGACAAAGAGATCGGGTCTTCAGCGGGCCGCGCCGTCGAGCGGATTGCGGAAATGGGAATCCTGCACGGGCGCGACGGCCTCGAGAACTTTGCAGAGCACGTTCGCAGGAGCGCCGACGGCGTTGACCTCGGTGACGAGATGCTTGGGATAGAACTCGAGCACGGGGAAGGTCTCGCGCTCGTACACCTCCCAGCGGCGGCGGATGACATCTTCGCGCGCATCGTCGGGCCGGTTCTCCTTGAGCGCCCGGCGGGAGAGCCGCTTGATCATCTCTTCCTTGTCTTCGCACTTGAGGTGGACGATCCGGAGCACGTTGATGTACTTGTGCATCAGGCGCGCCTGGGCGACGTTGCGGGGCAGCCCGTCGAGGATGAGCAGGTCCGCACGCGGCTTGTAGATGGAGAGCGTCGTGTAGGCGTGGATGGTCTGGGACCAGAGGCGGATGACGACGTCGTCGGGCACGAGCTCGCCGCGGGAGGAATAGGAGTAGAAGATCTTGCCGATGTCGGAAGAGATGTCGATGTTGCGGAACATCTCGCCGGTCGACATGTGGAAGAAGCCGGGGATGGTGGCCAGGATTTTGCCCTGTGTGCCCTTGCCGGCGCCGGGGGCGCCGAAGAGAAGAATGGTCTGGTAGCGATCGTCGGCCATGGTTTTTTCCGAGATCAGGGCGCAGGACAGCGACCCGGATGAGGGGTCAAAGTGTAATCGGACGGGCCGGGCCGCGTCTTGGCCCGGGGGGCGTGGGCGAGCGAAAAACCCCGCTTTTCGGCGGGGTTTGCGCGTCCGGAATCGTTTACATCGGGGTCAGGCGGCGCGCCGGCGGCGGGAGCCGATCAGGCACGCGCCGGCGAGGACGAGGGAAGTGCCCGGCGCGGGGATGCTGCAATCGGTGCAGGACATCTGGATATCCGCGATATCGCCCGCGGAGGGGTTGTACATCGAGTTGATGTCCGCGTTGGCATCGTGCACACCGGCTTTCATCGAAGCGGCCATGATCGTTCCGAGGTACGGGCTTGGACCGATCGTGAGCCCGATCTGGTCCAAGAGCCGCATCGTGTGTCCGATCTCGTGCAGCGACGCGATGACGGGGTCGTAGGCCAGAGCTCCGGCCAGGCCCCAGTCCGCGAGGGGGCTGAAGACGATCTGCCCGCCGTTGGCGATATTGCCGTTCATGAAGCGCTGGAAGAAGGCCAGGCCGTCGTACGGCCCCGGGCCGGCGCCGGGTCCGGCTTCGGGCCATGCGGGGTCTTCGAACTTGGACTCGATGCTGGGCGGCTGCTTGAAGCGGGGCACACCGTTCTCATCGACGGGCTGATTGCCGTTGGCCTTGGCGCCGAGCTTCACGATGATCTGCGGGGCGCCGCCAACCGCGGCACCGATTCGCAGATCCCACTTGCAGTTGTTGTTGGCCTGAGAGTTGTTCCAGATGCCGATGGCCTGTTCGAAGGAATCCTTGAGCGTGACGGGCTGGAGGCCGCCGCGCACGATGACATTGTCCACGTCGTAGGCGCCGCCGGCAAAGTCGAAGTACAGCGTTCTGGAATTGCCCGTCCAGTCCCAGGCTGCGTTGTATCCGGCCGAAGCAAAAGTGCTCAAGCCCGCCACGGCGCAGAGCGCCACGCCCATACTCGTCTTCATTGCTGTCTCCCTCGGCGCGGGGGTCAAAGCGGAAATGCCGCGCCTGGATACAGCCTATCAGAAGCGGAGCTGGCGGCGCGGGAGAGCTTGCGAAGAACGCGTGAAAAGCCGCTCATCCGAGCTGGATCAGACCTGACGCAGGAAGCGGAGGTCGTTCTCAAAGAGCAGCCGGATATCGGGGATGCCGTAGCGGCCCATGGCGATGCGTTCGATTCCGAAGCCGAAGGCGAACCCGCCCCACTCCTCGGGATCGATGCCGCACAGCTCAAGAACGGCCGGATCGACCATGCCGCAGCCGCCGAGCTCGATCCAGCGGGCCGGCTGGTCGGGGCGGAGGCGAATCTTCATGTCGAGTTCCGCGGAGGGCTCTGTGAAGGGGAAGAAAGAGGGGCGGAGGCGTACTTCCGCATCCTCGCCGAAGTACGCGCGGGCGAACTGCAGGAGCGTTGTCTTGAGGTCCACCATCGAGACGTTGCGATCGAGGTAGAGGCCTTCGATCTGGTGGAACATGAACGAGTGGGTGGCATCGACCGTGTCGGGGCGATAGACGCGCCCGGGCGAGACGATTTTGATGGGCCTGGCGAGCCTGCCGCCGCCTTCTTTGACCGCGGCTTCCATCACGCGGATCTGCACGGTGGATGTCTGAGAACGGATCATCCGGGGGCGGGCGTTGGTGAGCGGGCTGTCGACGTAGAAGTTGTCGATGGGATCGCGCGCGGGATGCCCGGCGGGGATGTTGAGCTTGATGAAATTGTGCTCGTCGTCCTCGAGTTCCGGCCCCTCGGCGACGGCGAAGCCCATGCGTCCGAAGACTTCGCAAAGCTCTTCGATGACGCGGGTGATGATGTGCGCGCGGCCGAAGGACTGGCTGCTGATGAATCCGGGTTCGGTGACATCGATCCGCTCGGCGTGAGCAGCGGCCCCGGCGGAGATGACGGCTTTCTTCTCCTCGAAGGCGGCTTCGAGCGCGGCCTTGACCTGGTTCATTCGGGCGCCGACGGCGGGCTTTTGCTCGCGCGGAACGTCCTTGAATCCGGCCATGGCCGCTTTGAGCTTGCCGCTGCCGGCGAGATAGGACAACCGCCATGCTTCCAGGGCGTCGGGGGTCGACACCGCCGAGAGCTCGGAAAGGCCTGTTTTTTCCAGCGATTCGATCAGCTCGAGCATCGGGCAAGTGTAGCGGGCGCGCGGGCCGATCCGGCGGCGCGAGTTCGCGTTCGGGAAAGAACACGGCCCGCGTTTCCGCGGGCCGCGTGAATCTCCGATTTGATCTCTCTCGAGTTTCAGAACCAGCGGGGCCTGCCGCGGGCGAAGATCAGGCCTTGGCCTCGGTCTTGCGGACCTTGGCGGCGAAGGCGGTGCGCTTGTCGGCGATGCGCCGGCGGGTGCTGGGCTTGCCGCCGATCTCGGGGCCCTCTTCGTTCCCGACGAACTGCAGGACGCAGAGTTCGGCGGCGTCACCGATGCGATGGCGGCCGAGCTTGACGATGCGGGTGTATCCACCCGGACGATCGGCAAAGCGGGGCGCGACGCGCTCGAAGATGTGCTTGACAAGCTTGGGGGCCTTGCGCAGTTCGCCGTAGCGGTTGCGCTCGATCTCTTCCGACTTGGGAAGATCGAAGAAGCCCTCGCGGAACTCACGCATGTTCTTGACGTGATCCTTTTCGGCTTCGGAGGCGTCCTTGGCCAGGTAGAGCCACTCGAAGGCGAGGCGGTCGTGGCCGAGCGTCGAGATCACGCGGCGGCGGGCCGCGAGGCTGCCCTTCTTGGCGGCCGTGATGATCTTCTCGACGAAGGGCTGAACGGCCTTGGCCTTGGGGATGGTGGTCGTAATCTGGCCGTGCTCAAAGAGCGAAGCGGCAAGGTTGCGCAGCATCGCGTCGCGATGCGAAGCGGTGCGGGTCAGACGGGATCCGGCGCGACGGTGGCGCATGACGCAAACTCCAGACAGGTCCTGAACCGACGGCCGAATGCCGGCGTGTGCAGGGCCGAAATACTAGGCGAGAGAGCCGGAAAACTCCATTCCGGCGGCTCGACCGCCATTCGGAAGCAAAGGGCGGGCTTTTCAGCCCGCCCTGAGATTGAGATCAGAAAACAAACCCCTCCCCAACCCTTCCCCCGGGAAGGGCCTTTGGAGGATCAGGCCGGGATCTCGGGCTGCTTGACCACAAAGCCCTCGGGAAGGGTCATGCCCAGGTCCAGGCCGATGTCCTGGAGCTTGCGCTTGACCTCGCGGAGGCTGGTGCGGCCGAAGGAGCGGAGCTTGAGCAGCGTGCCGTCGGTCTGAGTGACCAGCTGGGCGACGTTCTCGATGCGGGCCGACTCCAGACAGTTGCTGGCACGGACGGAGAGCTCGAGCTCGTTGACGCCCATGTTCAGCTTGCGGATCAGTTCCTCGTCGACGCTCGCGGCGGCGGCGGCTTCCTCGCTCACCGTCTCCGGGCCGAGTTCGAAATACTGAACGAACGGGTTGAGGTGCTTGCGGAGGATCTTGGCGGCTTCGACCATCGCCATTTCGGGCGTGACTGTGCCGTTGGTCCAGATCTCGAGCGTGAGCTTGTCGTAGTCGGTGCGCTGACCGACACGGGCGTCTTCCACCTTGTAGCGGACGCGCTGCACGGGGCTGTAGATCGCGTCCACCGGGATGACGCCGATTTCCTGATCCTCTTCCTGGGCCGCGATCTGCTCGCTGGCGGGAACGTAGCCGCGGCCGCGGCCGACGGTGAGTTCCATTTCGAAGTCGATCTTGTCGGTGAGAGTCGCGAGGACGAGTTCCTTGTTGACGATGGTGACCGCGGTGTCGGCCTCGATCATGTCGGCGGTGATCTCGCCGGGGCCGCGGGCCGCGAGACGCATCGTCCTGGACTCGTCGCCCTCGAGCTTGACGACCAGGTTCTTGACGTTGAGCACGATGTCGGTCGCGTCTTCCATCACGCCGGGAAGACTGGAGAATTCGTGGGGAGCGCCCTTGACCTTGATCTGAGTGACGGCGGCGCCCTCGAGGCTGCTGAGCAGCACCCGGCGGAGGCTGTTGCCGATGGTCGTGCCGAAGCCGCGCTCGAAGGGCTCGATCACAAAGCGGCCGTAGACGCTGCTGTTGAAGCGAGAGTCGGCGGCGATACGGGTGGGAAGTTCAAGGCCACGCCAGCGAAAACGCATGTTGAATGACTCCGAACGGGCGGCAGGGACAAGGAACGCCGGACCCTGAGGCCCGAAATTCCGGAACTGACCTGTCGCTGGCCCATCGATTCACGAGGAACGGAGGAAGCTGCCGCGCTTCACAACGCCTCTTCTGCCCGAGGGGAGCGACACGATTTCGAGAAATCGTTCCGTGCTCTTTCGAGCAAGGAACGCGAAAGTGCATTAGACGCGGCGGCGCTTGGCGGGACGGCAGCCGTTGTGCGGAACCGGCGTGTGGTCCTCGATGGCCGAGACGCGGAGGCCGGTGGAGACCAGGCCGTTGACGGCCGACTCGCGGCCGGCGCCGGAGCCGCGGATGCGGATCTCGACTTCGCTCATTCCCATCTTGCGGACCTTCTGGCCGCAGGTTTCGGCGGCGCGGGTCGCGGCGAAGGGGGTGCTCTTGCGGGCGCCCTTGAAGCCGATGGTGCCGGCCGAATCCCACGCCACGGTCTCGCCGTTGGCGTCGGTGATGGTGATGAGCGTGTTGTTCTGCGTCGCCTTGATGTGGGCGATGCCGCGAACGACGTTCTTCCTGACTTTACCCTTCTTCGACATGCAATCCTCCGCGGATCATCCGACACGAAGTGTCGTCCCCGCTGTGCTAGAAAGTGAACTCGATTAGGCCTTGGCCTTGACGCCCTTCTTGCCGGCGACGGTCTTCTTCTTGCCCTTGCGGGTGCGAGCGTTGGACTGGGTGCGCTGGCCGCGGACCGGAAGGCCCTTGCGGTGGCGCTCGCCGCGGTAGCTCCTGATGTCCTTGAGACGCTGGATGTTCTGCTGCACCTGGCGGCGGAGAGCACCCTCGACAAGGTACGAAGCGTCGATGATGGCGTTGATCTGCGCCAGCTGCGTTTCGGGAACTTCGCGAGCGCGAGCGTCGGGGTTGACGCCGGCTTCGGTCAGGATCTGCTTGGCAAAGTGGGGCCCGATCCCGTGGATGTACTGGAGGGCGAAGAGAATCTTCTTGTTGTCTGGCACGTCGATGCCGGCGATACGAGGCACTGGTTCACGCTCCTAGCTTCACGAGCAATTGAAAATCGATTCCTGAATACGGGATCAGCCCTGCACCTGCTTGTGCTTGGGATCGGCCTTGCAGATCACCCGCACCTTACCCTTGCGGCGGACAACCTGGCACTGATTGCAGATGCGACGAACGCTTGCTTTGACCTTCATGGCACACCTTGTTCATGCTCGGTTCGGGCGAGCCGGACCGGGCCGAAATACTAGGCAGGCCGCCCGGGAAAGTCAGGCGGAAGGGGTGCCCGAACCTTTGCCCGACCCGAGGAATTTAAACCGGTAGAGTCGGAGCAGGTGCCGGATGTACCGGGCCTGCTCTTTCAGGCTGAGCTTGCTCTCCCCCCGCTTGCGGTCGGCGAAGTGGATGGGGACCTCCCGGGGGGCACGGAAGGGCCCTTTGACCAGCATTTCCAGGGCGATCTTGTAGCCGATCGGGTTGAGGTCGCGGGTCGCCCGAAAGTCGGCCGAACGCATGGCAAAGAAACCCGACATCGGGTCGGAGAGGCTGGTCAAAGGGCGCGCCATCAGAGTTGCCGAGAGGCTGTTGATCCGGCGAAAGAACGTCCACTCGGAGTCGGTGGTGCCGCCTTCGATGTAGCGCGATCCGAGTACAAAGTCGGCGCCTCGTTCAAACTGAGCCAGCATGTCGGGGATGGCCTCGGGCGGGTGGCTGAGGTCGGCATCCATGACGACGGTAATGGGCCCCCGGGCGGCCTTGCAGCCGGCGATGACGGCCGATGAGAGGCCTCGCTCGGTTTTCCGGACGATGAGGCGGACACTGGCCCGGCCAAGGGCGTCGACGACCGTTTCGGTGCCGTCGTTGCTGTTGTCGTCCACGATGATGATTTCGGCGTTGGGAGCCGCCCGCTCGATCCGCTCGACCAGTTCGGGAATGTTGGCGGCTTCCCGGAAGGTTGGAACGACCACGGAGACAGCGGGCGTCTGCGGGAGCGCCGTTGTTTCGGGCCGGGAATAGAGAACTTGAGTCGTCACGCGAGCTGTTCCTGGGGCGAATTTCTCAGCGACCAGAGAATCGTAGCGGCGGCGACCAGCAGGGCGCCGGCGGCGTGCAGGCCCAGCTGGTGCGTGCTGCTTCCGCGGGGGAACCAGAGCGCTACCTGCGTGATTGCGATGAGAGTCCAGCCTGACAGGGCGAAGAGGCCGTCGGGCAGGCGGTCGGGCGAGCTCCAGGTGAGCCAGACAACGAGGGCGCAGGCGGGAGCGAGATGGATATAGGTCTGCGATTCTGTAGCCGGTCCAAGGACCGTCATCCATGCAACCGCGAGGGTGTAGGTGGTCACGAGCAGACGCGAAGACGTGACTCTCGGACGGAGCCAGAGCACGTAGACGCAGAGCAGCAGACCGGTCGCGGCTTCCAGAATGAGGTAGGCCTGCGGAGAGCACGGGATGCCCAGGACCTGAAGCAGGGTTCGGATGTCGCGGAAAACATTCTGGCCGCCGGGTCCCTGGCGGTTGTTCAGGCCGTAGCGGATCCAGTCCCCCCACTGCGTCTGGACGTACTCGAATTTCTGAAAGAGAAAGGTCGCGAGGAATGTGGCAAGGCCGGCGACGATGACGGGGAGGATCATGCGGCGCGGGAAGAGCGCCACGAAGAGCATCAGCAGCGCGACGGGATAGGCCTTGACGTGGACGGCAAGCACGAGCGCGAACGCGGCGGGCCAGAATCTGCCGCGGGCGACCAGGGCGGCCCCCATCGCGATGAGCCCCGCGCTCAGGCCGTTGGTCTGAGCATCTCCGAGGGGCTGCATGCAGAGCACGATTGCGAGCAGGAAGATCCAGGGGCGAGCGAGTGTGCGAAACCTGGGCGCGATAAACGTGGAGACGAGCAGCCACAATCCGATCACTACCGATGAGAAGCTGATCAGCCGGAGGAGGGCGCTGGCGACGTTGCCGGGGAGGGCGCTCAGGGGTCCGAAGGCAGCGCCCACGAGCGGGCTGTTGCGGAACGCGCGGAGGCTGTCGCCGGGCTGATAGAGATTCTCGCCGGCGCGCCAGTGTTCGCCCGCCTGGAGAAAGATCATGAAGCCTTCGCCGGTGTGGCGGAGCTGGCCGTGGAGAAAGAGGCCGCGGCCGACTGCGGCGGCGAGCAGGACGATCCAGAGGATGACCGCGATACGGGAGAGGTGCGGCTCAAGCCGGCTGCGCAGGGGCGACTGGGCTTGAGCGTCAGCGGCCATGAAGAGTTACTGCGGGCGGGTTCAGTGGCGGAAGGTGATGCGGGCCTTGGAAAGGTCGTAAGGGCTCATCTCGACCGTCACCTTGTCGCCGGGGAGGATGCGGATGTAGTTCATGCGCATCTTGCCGGATACATACGCGAGCACTTCGGTCTTCTGCTCGTTGGGCAGGCGGACCTTGAACATGGCGTTTGGGAGCGCCTCGGTGACCTCTGCTTCGAACGTGAACTTGTCGTCCTGCTTGCCCATGAATCTCCCGGTCGAGCTTACTCGGTGGTGTGGATCAGCCGCGCGGTCCGTGGAACTTTGGTCCGCCCTCTTCGCCCTCGGAGAGGAATCCGGCGTAATTGCGCATCAGCAGCTGGGCCTCGACCTTCTGGAGGAAGTCCATGCAGACGGAAACGACGATGAGCAGGCCCGTGCCGCCCAGGAACTGGGTGACGGTCTGGGGAACGCCGAATGCTCTGTTGACGACCACGGGCAGAATGGCGATGACCGAGAGGAAGGCGGCGCCGACGTAAGTGACGCGGACGATCACGGTCTCGAGGTATTCGGCGGTGCGAGGGCCGGGGCGGAGGCCGGGGATGAACGAGCCGTGCTCTTTGAGCTGCTTGCTCATGTCCTGCGGATTGAACTGGACGGTGATCCAGAAATAGCTGAAGAAGTAGACCATCGCGATATAGAGCAGGACGTACAGATACTCGCCCTGCGTGAAGTTGATCGAGAGGAACTGCGTGAGCCCGGAGAAGAAGCCGGGTTCCTGCCCGGACTTGGCGACCTGGGCCCGCACGAACTCGTGCGACCAGGTGAAGAAGACGCTGGGGAACATCATCAGCGAGCTGGCGAAGATGATGGGCATCACGCCGCCGTGGTTGATACGGAGCGGGAGATAGCTCTTTTGGCCGCCGAAGACGCGCCGGCCGCGGGTGTGCTTTGCCTGCTGGACGGGGATGCGGCGCTGGGCGAGGGTCATGAGCACGGATCCGCCCACGACGACGAGGAAGCCCAGGCAGAGCATGATGAGTCCCATGTAGCCCATCTTGTCGGCGTTGGTGGGATCGAAGTTGGCCTGCGCGTCCTGGATGGCGCGGGGCATGGCGGCGAGGATGCCCGCCATGATGATCATGGAGACACCGTTGCCGATGCCGAACCTGTCGATCTGTTCACCGATCCACATGAGGAAGATTGTGCCTGCGGTGAGCGTGGCGATCGCCATGACCCACCAGAGACCGTTGGCCGCGTACTGAGGCTGGATGAGATCCTGGGCGCGGATGTAGCTGATCCAGCCCGCGCCCTGGATGATGCAGAGCGCCACGGTGACGTAGCGCGTCCATTCCATGATCTTCTGGCGTCCGGTCGGGCCTTCTTCCTGGAGTTTCTTCAGGCTGGGCATGACCGTGGCGATGAGCTGGAAGATGATGCCCGCCGTGATGTAGGGCATCACGCCTAGGCCGAAGATCGTCGAGTGCGAGAGCGAGCCGCCGGAGAACATCGAGACAAAGTCGGCGACGCGTCCGAGGGCGGAGCTGCTCTCGGTCGCGTTCTTCACCATCTTGGCCAGGGCTTCCTGGTTGGTGCCGGGCAGGGGGATCCAGTGCCCGATACGGAAGACCAGGAGCATGGCGAAAGTGAACAGGATCTTGTTTCGAAGATCCCGGATCGAAAGCACGTTCTTGATGGTCGAAAACATGTGTGGGTCAGGTCCGGTCAGGAGGTGAGGCCAAGTGTATTCCGCGAAACTGGCGGCTGATCGGGAAAGAAACGACCCCGCGGGTTGAATCGCGGGGTCGGGAATATGGATGCACGGAATCGCAGGCTCACTCGGCGGGCTTCTTCGCCGGCTTCGCGTCCTTGGCCTCTTCCTCGCCCTCGTCATCAACAACCTTCTTGGGCTTGCTGGTGCGCTTGAGCTTCTTGGTGAGGTTCTTGGGCGTGCGGTCCTCGCTGGTGAGGTCGACGCCGCGGACCTTGTCACGCCGGGTGCCGGACTGCTTGACGCTGCCGCCGGCCTGGGTGATGAGCTGCACGGCCTTGTCGGAGACGCGGGCGGCCTCGACGTTGAGCTTGACCTTCAGGCCTTCCTCGCCGACGGCGCCGAGGATCTTGAGGTCGCGGCTGTCGTCGCGGACGAGACCGGCATCCTGGAGCGACTTGAGGTTGACCGTGCCACCCTTGGCGAATGCCGGGTGAGCGACGATCTCGCGCAGGTTGACGATCCAGAAGTGCGTGCGGAAGGCGGCGTTGGTGAAGCCGAACTTGGCCAGGCGCCGGAAGTACGGCATCTGACCACCTTCGAAGGAGCGCTTGGAGGCGTGGCCCGAGCGCGAGCTTGCGCCCTTCTGGCCGCGGCCCGACTGCTTGCCGTGGCCCGAGCCTTCGCCGCGTCCGACGCGCTTGCGCTTCTTGTAGCGTCCGGCCTTGGCTGTGATGTCGTGGATCATCATGGGAGAAACCCTTTGGAAAAAACTGATTCAGTTGGATCAGGCGTTGGTGCTGGCGTCGCCACCCTCGGGAGCGGCCGGGGCCGGGGTCTCGCGACCGGCATCGCGACCTGCGCCGCCGCGCGGGCCGCCGCGTCCGCCGCGTCCGCCGCCCGACCCGCCGCGTCCGCCGCGACGATCCTGGCCGATGGTGTTGACGGGGCCCTTCATCTTTTCGCCCTTGGAGGTCGGGGCGAAGGCCTTGCCCTTCTCGATCTTCTTTTCAATTTCGGTGGTATCGATCTTGACGCCGCGTGCCTCGGCAACCTGCTCGCGCTTGCGGAGCTTCTCGATGCCGTCGAAGCAGGCCTTGACGATGTTGAACGAGTTGGTATTGCCGTAGCACTTTGTGAGGCAGTCGGTGATGCCGGCCATTTCGAGGATGGCGCGGATGGTCGAGCCTGCGACGACGCCGGTTCCGGGAGAGGCGGGGATCAGGCGGACCTTGGAGGCGCCGAACGAACCCTCGACCTGGTGCGGCAGCGTGCGGCCGGCCATCGGCACCTCGGACATGGCGCGCTTGGCGTACTTCTGCGCCTTCTCGACGGCCTGGGGCACTTCGTTGCTCTTGCCGTAGCCAAAGCCGACGCGGCCCTTGCGGTCGCCGACGACCACGAGCGCTCCGAAGCTGAAGCGACGGCCGCCCTTCACCGTGGCCGACGTGCGGAACACGCCGACGGTCGTGGACTCGATTGAACTTGCTTCGTCAAGGATCTCGGGCATGGGTGGGGTCCTAAATCGGTTCTCAGCGATGAGCTGTCAGCATTCCAGGAGGGGACGAATCAGAACTTGAGGCCGGCCTTACGGGCGGCGTCGGCGAGAGCCTTGACGCGACCGTGGTAACGGAAACCGGAGCGGTCGAAGACGACGGTGGTGACGCCCTTGCCCTTGGCCCGCTCGGCCAGGAGCGTGCCGACGGCCTCGGCGGCCTTGGCGTTGCCGGTCTTGTCCGCCTTGAGGGACTTGTCGGTCGTCGAGGCGGCGGCGAGGGTGCGCCCGGAGAGATCGTCGATGATCTGGGCGTACATGTGGTTCAGGGACTTGTAGATGCTGAGGCGCGGGTGCGTGGCCGTGCCGGAGATCCGCTTGCGGATGCCGATGCGCCGGCGGGCCCGGCGGATCTGCTTGTTGACTTGCTTGTTCATGGCTGGCTCTTTGTGTGCTTGGTGTGTTTTCGTGGTGCGGATCAGGCGCCGAACTGCTTGCCCTGCTTGCGCTTGATGGTTTCTTCGGCGTACTTGATGCCCTTGCCGTTGTAGGGCTCGGGCTTGCGCTTGGCCCGCATGGCCGAGGCGAACTGGCCGACGAGCTGGCGGGAAATGCCGGAGACCTTGATGGGGGTCAGTTCGCCGACCTGCTTTTCCACGACGACCGTGAGGCCTTCGGGGATCGGCATGATGATCGAGTTGGCGAATCCGACGGTCAGCTTGAGGTTCTTGCCCGTGACAGCGGCGCTCCAGCCGGTACCGACGACCTGCATCGTCTTCTCGTAACCCTTGGAGACGCCGTCGATCATGTTGCGGATCAGGGCGCGGGTGGTGCCCCACTGCGCCTTGGCATCGGCATCATCGGTGGAGACGCCGTCGGCGAGCGTGACCTTGATGGCCTTCTCGCTCTCGGCCCAGGAGACCTTCACCTTGGGGTGGAAGGTGACCTTGTCCTTGCCCTTGGCGCCCTGGAGTTCGATCGTGTTGCCGCTGACCGAAACCTTGATTCCGGCGGGGACTTCGATGGGTTTCTTACCGATACGGGACATGGATCTGACTCCTTGGCGTGTTGCTCTCGGAAGGTTGTTCCGGCTTCCGCCGATGGTGCTCTTGGGGGGGGGTTACTCGATCGTGCAGAGAAGCTCGCCGCCGATACGCTGCTCGCGGGCCATGCGGTCGCTGAGCACGCCCTTGCTGGTGGAGACGATTGCGATGCCCAGGCCCTGCATGGGCTTGGGGAGCACGTCTACGCCGCGGTACATCCGACGGCCGGGCTTGCTCATGCGCTCGAGAGAGTGCAGGAGGGGCTCGCCGCCCGCCGTGTACTTGAGGCGGATTTTGATCTGGCCCTGCCGGCCGTCGTCGATCACATCGAAGCCTTCGATATAACCCTCGTCCTTGAGGACGTTGGCGATACCGCGGCAGACCTTGCTGTTGAGGCAAGTGACGGCCTTGGCCTTGGTGTGGACCGCGTTGCGGATCCGGGTGAGCATGTCCGCGATGGGGTCGCCGATGGACATCGTGAATACCTCTTTCTTACCAGCTGGCCTTGCGCATGCCCGGGATCTTTCCTTCCAGGGCGAGTTTGCGGAGCATGATTCGTGAGATGCGGAACTTGCGGTAGACGCCGCGGGCGCGTCCGGTGAGTTCGCAGCGCCGCACGGTGCGGGTGCTGAACTTGGGGGTACGACGGGTCTTGGCCATCTGTGCCTTGGTCGTCATTACTTAGCCTCCGGCTTCTTGAAGGGCATGCCGAGCTGTTCGAGGACGAAACGGCTGCGTTCGCGGTTGGAGCGGGCGAAGCAGACGTTGATGTTCATGCCGTGGGTGAACTGGGCCTCGGCCATGTTGATTTCGGGGAAGACGCCCTGCTCGGTGACGCCGGTGGCGTAGTTGCCCTGGCGGTCGAAGGCCGTGTCCGACAGGCCGCGGAAGTCCTTGATACGGGGCGTGGCGAGGTTGATGAAGCGGTCGAGGAAGTGCCACATGCGGTCGCGCCGGATGGTGACCATCACGGACGACTCGTAGCCGGCGCGGAGCTTGAAGTTCGCGACGCTCTTCTTGGCCTTGACGACGACGGGCCGCTGTCCGGTGACCTTGTTGAGCGTGTCCAGGATCTGCGTCTTGATGTGCGGCGGGATCTTGGTGCCTTCGAGGTGACGTCCCATGTTGACGTTCAGCACGATCTTCTCGAGCTTGGGCATCGCCATGGGGTTCTTGATGCCGAACTTCTCGGCGACCTTCGAGCGGATTTCCTGCTCGAACTTCACCTTGAGGCGGGGCGGCGTCTTGGGGCCGGTATCGGCCGGGGCGTCGTCGTGCTTGCCCTTCTTGGCGCCGCCGTCCTTGCCCTGGGGCTTGGAGCCGGCGGGTTTCCCCTGGGGCTTGCCCTGCTTTTGCTGTTTGTCTTGATCGCTGGACATGGTTCTTCTCGTGATCAGTGAGGCTTCTTGGTCTTGGTACGGCCGCCCTTGTGCAGCACGGAGAGCTCCGACCCGCCCTTGGCCGCGACTCGCACCTTGGTGCCGTCGGACTTTGTGACGAAGCGGACGCGAGTCGGCTTGCCGTCCACGACGGGGCTGACGTTGGAGATGTGGATGGGGGCTTCGCGCTGGACGATGGAGCCCTGCGGAGCCTGCTGGGTGGGGCGCATGTGCTTGACGCGGAGGTTGATGCCCTTCACGTACACGCGGCTGTGCTTGACATCGACACGGACGACTTCGCCGGTCTGGCCCTTGGCGGAACCGGAGCGTACGAAAACGGTGTCACCTTTGCGGATGTGCGCTGGCATGTCAGACCACCTCCGTGGCGAGCGAAACGATCTTCATGTAGTTCTTCTCGCGCAGCTCGCGGGCGACGGGCCCGAAGATGCGCGTTCCCTTGGGGTTGCCGTCGTCCTGGATGAGGACCACGGCGTTGGAATCAAACTTGACGTACGAGCCGTCGGCGCGACGGGTCGGCTTGGTTGTGCGGACGACGACGGCCTTGGACTTGTCGCCTTCCTTGACGTCCGATCCGGCGAGTGCACGCTTGATCGAGACGAAAACGCGGTCGCCGACGTTGGCGGTGCGCCGGGTGAAGGCTCCGCTGGCGGTCGAGCCGCCGTACACGCGGATGACGTAGGCGATTTTGGCGCCCGAGTTGTCCGCGACTTCGCATCGTGTTTCTTGCTGAAGCATGGTTCTAGTCCTGACGTGCGGTGCGCCCGGTGCGGAGGGGCGCGGCCTTGATCAGACGATCTCCTTGGCGCTGGCGAGTGCGGTGGCCGCGGCGCTGCGGCGTTCGACGATGCGGACGAGCCGCCAGAACTTGGTCTTGCTCATGGGGCGGCACTGGGCCACCTCGACGACATCGCCGAGCCGGCTCTCGTTCTTCTCGTCGTGGATGTGCAGCACGGTGCGCTGGCGGATGTACTTGCCGTACTTGGGGTGCATCGACTGGTACGAGATGACGACCTTGCGCGTCTTGTCGCGCTTGTCCGACTCGACCACGCCGATCTTGGTGCCCTTGGGCTGGGCCTGTTCGGAGGTGCTCGCGGCGGGCTTGGCTGCTTTCGCGGTCTTGGCTGTGGAGCTGGGCATGGTGTCTTTTCCGGTCGATTCTGCTCGAGTACGGCCTGTTTACTTCTTTGCGGACGCACGCTGCTGGCGGGCGCGGAGTTCGGTGTTGATGCGGGCGATGTTGCGCCGGGTCTTCTTGAACTGGCTCGTGTCCTTGACCTTTTCGGTCACGGTCTGCGAGCGCAGGTCGAACAGCTTCTTCTGAAGGCTGGCGAGCTCGTCCTTGAGCTGCTGATCCTGGAATTTCTTCACATCGAGGGTCTCGGACTTCATGACTTTCTCCAGAATCTTCCTTGCTTACACGCGGATACGGCGACCGACAAAGCGGGTCTTGACGGGCATCTTCATCGCGACGCGGACGAACGCGAGCTTGGCGGTCGCTTCGGGAACGCCGGCGATCTCGAAGAGGACCGTGCCGGGCTTGATGCGGGCCGCCCAGTATTCCACTTCGGCCTTGCCGGTACCCATTCGGGTTTCCAGCGGCTTCTTGCTGATCGGCTTGTCCGGGAAGACGCGGATGAACAGCTTGCCCTCGCGCTTGAGGAAGTGCTGTGCCGCCACGCGTCCGGCCTCGATCACGTTGCCGGGGAGCCACGCGCCGTCGAGCGACTGGAGGCCGTAGTCGCCGTACGCGACGTAGTTGCCCTTGGTCGCCTTGCGGTCGCGGATGCGACGCTGCTCCTTGCGGTACTTCACTCTTTTGGGCATCAAGGCCATGAGGGAGACTCCAAACCGAAAAGCGAGAATCGAAAAGCGAAAAACGAAAAACCAGAACGGATCAGCGACGGCCGCGGGCGCGGGCGCGACCGCCGGCGGCATCGGATTCTTCCTCCGTGCGCTCCGTCGTGTACATGCCCTTGTAGACCCAGCACTTCACACCGATCACGCCGTAGGTCGTCATCGCCTCGGCGGTGCCGTAGTCGATGTGGGCCTGGAGCGTGGAGAGAGGAAGCGAACCCAGACGCATCGCCATGACGCGGCTGAGTTCGGCGCCGCCGAGGCGGCCGGAAATCTGAATGCGGACGCCCTTGGCGCCGGCCTGCATCGCGGCATCGCAGCGCATCTTGACGACGCGGCGGAACGATGCTCGCTTGACGAGCTGCTCGGCAACGGCCTCGGCGATGAGCTTGGCTTCGAGGTCGGGATTGCGGATCTCGAGGATCGAGATCGCGACCTTGCGGCCGGTCATGTACTGAAGCTCTTCGGTCATGCGCTCGACTTCGGCGCCCTTGGGGCCGATGACCAGGCCCGGGCGGGCGGTCTTGATGATGACCTTGAGTTCTTCGCGGGTGCGTTCGATGTGGATATCGCTGACCGCGGCGTACGGGGGCTTGCGGTTGAGGCGCTTATCCAGGTAGTTGCGGATCTTCTGGTCTTCGACCAGGAGTTCGCCGTAGAGGGCCTTGGGGGCATACCAGCGGCTCTTGTGAGCTTCGGTGACACCGAGACGGAGGCCGAATGGGTGGGTCTTTTGTCCCATGGGTGATGCGCTTACGCGCGCTCCTGAACGCTGACGGTGATGTGCGTGAGCCGCTTGAGAATCTGGTGAGCCCGGCCGCGGTCCTTCTGATTGAAACGCTTGATGCGGGGGGCATCGTCGATGCGGGCTTCGGAAACGATGAGGTTGGTCACGTCGGCCTCGTTCTGCTCCGCGTCCGCGATGGCCGCGGCGAGGCACTTCTTGACGTTGAGCGCGGCGCGCTTGGTGCTGAAGGTGAGCAGGTTGAGGGCTTCGTCGACGGGCTTGCCGCGGACGAGGTCGACCAGGAGGTCGGCCTTGCGGGGGGAGCCGCGGTGGAAGCGGACTTCGCTGGTGAACTTGGCGATGTCCTTGCTGGCCACACCCAGTGCGCCGGCGATGCGGTCGATATCGCCCTTGCGAGCGCGGGGGTGGTTGCGCCCGCGCAGCCAGTTGTTGATGGCCGAGCGAGCGGTCTCGCCCTTGAGGCCGTCGCGTTCGATGGCCTGGGCGAGCTGATCGCGGGTGACCTTGCGGGTCCCGGCGAGTTTCTTGATTTTGTCGGCTCTGATTCTCACGTGAAAAACCTCCGAGCGATCCTGTCAGTCGAGATCGGCATCAGCCCTTGGACGGAGCCCCGGCATCGCCACCCTCGACGCCTTCCTTCTTGTTCGTATGGCCGCGGAACGTGCGGGTGTTGCTGAACTCGCCGAGCTTGTGGCCGACCATGTCCTCGGTCACGAAGACGTCCATGAAGATGCGGCCGTTGTGCACCTTGAAGGTGTGGCCGACGAACTCCGGGACGATCGTGCAGCGGCGGGCCCAGGTCTTGATGGGCTCTTTCTTCCGGTTGGCGTTGAGATTCTCGACCTTGCGGTAGATCTTCTCGTCGACGTACGGACCTTTTTTCAGGCTGCGACCCATGTTCTCGTTTCCTCAGGTAGCGTGTTCTGTATCTCTGAATTACTTGAGCTGGCCGTAACGCGTGCTGACGCGGCGGCGGATGATGAGCTTGGTGGAGTGCTTCTTCTTGTTGCGCGTCGGACCGCCCTTGGCAAGGACGCCGGTCGGGCCGCACGGGGGACGGTTGCCCTTGGAACGACCAGAGCCACCGCCCAGTGGGTGGGCATGGTGGCTCTTGGCGATACCGCGGGTGATCGGGCGACGGCCCAGAAGGCGTGTCAGACCCGCTTTGCCCAGGCGACGCAGGCGATGGTCGGGGTTGCCGATCGCGCCGATGGTCGCCATGCAGGTGAGGGGCACGCGACGGACTTCGCCCGAGGGCAGAACGAGCGTGGCGTACGCGCCTTCTTTGTTCGACAGACGCGCGAACGTGCCGGCGCTGCGGCACATCTGGGCGCCGCGACCGGGAATCAGTTCGACGCAGTGGACTTCGAGGCCGGTCGGTATGAAGGCGAGGGGCATCGCGTTGCCGATCGAGGGCTCGATCGCCGCATCAATCGAGGTCTGGATGACCTGGCCGTCTTTGATTCCGCCCGGAGCGGGGATGTAGCGCTTGACGCCGTCGCTGTACTGAACGAGGGCGATGTGGCAGGAGCGGTTGGGGTCGTACTCGACGCCGATGATCTTGCCGTCGATGTTGTGCCGGTCCTTGCGCTTGAAATCGATCAGGCGGTAGTTCTTCTTGGCGCCGCCACCGATACCGCGGGACGTGATTACACCCTGGTTGTTGCGGCCGCCCGACTTCTTGATGGGAGCGAGCAGCGACTTCTCGGGGTTCTTCTTGGTGACCTCGGCGTGCATGTTGACCGAGGCGAAGCGTCGTCCGGCGCTGGTCTTGTTGTAGATGCGGATGGGCATGGATGATTCCTCTCGCGGTCGGGATCAGAAGAGTTCGATCGTCTGGCCCTGCTTGAGGGTCACGATGGCTTTCTTGGTGGTGGGCTCGACGCGGACTCCGAAACGGGTGGCCTTGAACTTGCCCTTGCTCGTCACGGTGTTCACGCCGACGACATCGACCTTGTAGAGCGACTGCACGGCGTCCTTGATTTCAGTCTTGGTCGCGCGGGCATCGACAAGGAAGGTGTACTTGGTGAGTTCGTTCATCGCGAAGGTGCCCTTCTCGGTGACGAGGGGCTTCCTGATGACGTGGTGAGGTGCGACGTTGGCTGGCATTACTTGGCCTCCTTCGTCTTCTTGGCGGGCTTGGAGGGCTTGGGCTCAGCGGCGGCGGCACCCTTGGGCTCCAGCTTGGCGTCCTTGCCGGTCTGCGACCAGGGTCCGGAGAGCCACGACTCGAGCTCGCCCTTGGCGATGACGAGGTAGCGGTGATTGAGAAGGTTGAAGGCGTTGATGTCGGTGGGATGCACCAGCGAAACGCCGTCGATGTTGCGGGCGGAAAGGCGGGCGTTGAGGCTGTCCGAAGGCTTGCCACCGAGAGCGACAAGAGCCGAAGAATCAACCTTGATGGCCTCGAGGAAGGCGGTGAAGTCCTTGGTCCTGGGCTCCTTCATGTTGATGGAGTCGACGACCTTGACCTCGTTGTCGATGAGCTTGGCGAGCAGCGCGTTGCGGTTGGCCTTGCGCCGCATCTTCTTTGGCATATCGAGGCGGAAGTCCTCGCGGGTCTTCTTCTTTGAGTGGCCGTGGCCGCCACCCTTGAAGATGTTGGCCTTCTTGTCGCCGTGACGGGCGTTGCCGGTGCCCTTCTGCTTGTAAAGCTTCCGGGTCGAACCCTCGACTTCGTGGCGGTTCTTCGTGCGGGCGGAGCCCTGCCGGAGATTGGAGTGATATCGCACGTAGGCCTGTTTGATCAGGCCTGCGTTGATTTCTCCGCCGAGAGCTTTCTCGTCGATGGTCAGTTTTCCGACCGACTGACCCTGCATGTTGTAGACGGTGACATCCATCTGTCTTTTCTCGTCCTGACGCCTCACCGGTTCCGCGTGCTCGACCGAGCATCGCGGCTGCCGGCACTTACTCGCCTATCCGTCCGCCTCCATTTCCCTCCAAGGGAGCTCACTTTCGTGAGTGGGGTCGGCTCGGAATCGACTCGGCCGTCCGGGCTTGGGGCTGCGAACCCCGCGGGGAAAAACCCCAAAGCCCTTCATTTGTCGTCGCTCGGCGGTTTCGTCGGGTGCGTTGCACCTCCCGACCTTCCGAGCACGCCGACCTCTGCCTTGGAGAGACCGGCGGCGACTTTCGAACACTTCCCCGCGTGGGCAGCAACGGCTGCTCTGTTCGGGGTCGTGATTATTGCCCCATCCCGACCCCGGGACAAGCCCAAAGACCCTTCCCGAGCCCGAATCGGCTTACTTCTTCGCTTCGGCGACCTTCTTGGCCTTGCCGCGATAGAGCCGGACCGCCGGGCGGACTTCGATAATGCCCGTGTTGGCGCCCGGAACCGAGCCTTTCACAAGCATCAAATTGTTGTTTTCATCGATCCGGACGACATCGAGCGACCGGCAGGTGACCCGAACGGCGCCCATGTGACCAGCCATCTTCTTGCCCTTGGCCAGGCCGCCGCCGAAGCCGCGGTTGGAGCAGAGAGAGCCGATCGAACCGGGCGAGCGGTGCTTGCGTTCGGTACCGTGCGAGGCGTACTGACCCTTGAAGTTCCAGCGCTTCATCGTGCCCTGGAAGCCTTTGCCTTTGCTGGTGCCGACCACGTCCACGAACAGGTTGCCCGCGAGGTCCTTCACGGTGAGCTGCTGGCCGGGGGTGTAATTGGCCGCGTCCTTGGCTTCGATACGGAATTCACGGTGAACGCGCTGCGGGCCCACGCCGGCCTTGGCGTCGTGGCCGATGACGGGGATCGTCGAACGGCGCGGCTTGATTTCCTCAAAGCCGATCTGAACAGCGGAGTAGCCGTCCTTGTCGGGAGTGCGAACCTGGGTCACGACGCACGGCCCGAGCTGCAGAACCGTGACGGGAACGTTGACGCCGGCGTCGTTGAAAACGCGGGTCATGCCGACTTTGCGACCGAGAAGTGAGAGTGCCATGGAGACCTTTCCTTGCTGGCGGCTTTGTTTGAGAGGCTCCTCCATAGGGGAGCATCACGCCGCGATTTTCGAACTCGACCTTGAACCAACGAAAAAGGGCCTGAAAACAGGCCCCGTGAAAATCATGCCTTGATCTTGATGAACACGCCGGCGGGAACAACAAGTCGGTTGAGAGCTTCGACCGTGCGGGCGTTGGGCTCGATGATGTCGATGATGCGCTTGTGCGTGCGGATCTCGAACTGCTCGCGGCTCTTCTTATTGATGAAGGGCGAACGCAGAACGGTGTAGCGCTCGATGCGGGTCGGCAGCGGCACGGGGCCGGCAACCTTCGCGTTGGTGCGCTTGGCGTGCTCGACGATTTCCTTGGCGGAAGCATCGAGGGCGATATGGTCGTAGGCCTCCATCCGAATTCGAATCTTGCCGCCGGTCATCGAGGAATCGCTCCGTTTCAAAGATCAGGGTGATGCACAATCTCGGACACACCACGCGGGCAGGAATCCCGGGGAGTGGCGAAGACTCGCAGCTCCCGCGGCAGATGATCCGGCTGGTGCGTAGCCGGGAAGGATAGCCCACCCCCGGAGCGGGTCAACGGGTGTCTTGACCCAGTTTGATGGAACTTCCCCCTCGGTCTGACGAAACTCCCCCGGGGCGAAGCACTGGAACATTGCGCCGGACGGGCTTTCGGGTGGCGGATGGCACTGTTTCGGCCGGTTTTGCCGATGTAGCCTTGGGGAGCATTCATCCCGAACCCAAGACTGCAGGCGATCAGGAGTGATTTATGAAGCTTTTCCGAGGATGGATCCTCGCGGCCGCATTGGCGGCTCTGTGTTTTTGCGGAAGAGCCCTGTCCCAGGCTCCCAAGGCGACGAAACCGGCCCCTGCCGCCACCCCGACGAAAGCCGCCGCGCCGACGGCGGGCGCGGTTCGGTTCAACGAGAAGCCGCTGCGCGTTGACAGCATGGGCCTCTCCCTCTACCTGCCCAACGGGGCGAACGCCACATCGACGGCGATTGCCAACCAGTCGGCACTCAAGGTCACCGGCGCGGACAACAAGTGGATGTCCGGAGCCCGCATCCTTGAGAGCAGCGATCTCAAATTGACGATTCAGCAGGTCGCGGACGCCAATCTCCGCTCTCAACTGGGTGCCGAGGCGATCGGGGTGGGAGACATCGGTCCGACGGGCGCGCAGCTGCTTGAGAGGTCGCAGAACCTCGTCATCGGTTCGCTCCCCGCGGAGCGCTTCTATGTGCTCGGGCCAAAGTCGGATGATCCAAAGACCGCGGGCCGGCCGCGGCTGGTGTTCGGCGTGACCTTCATCAAGCTCGCGCCGGGACGGTTTGGTGTGTTCGAGGTGAGCTGTGCCGAGGGCGATTATGAGAAGGTGAAGCCCGAGATCGAGGCGATGATCGCGACTGCGCAGTTTGCGGATGCCGGGAGCGTGGAGAGCGCCAAGCGGGCGCTGCTCGATGCGGGCGACAAGTTCCTGAAGGGTCTCGACGGACCGGCCCTGGTTTCGGCCGCCCAGCAGGCGAAGGAAACGTGGTGGCGGATGTACATCCCCTCGAGCACCGGGGCTGATGCGGATGCGAAAGAGATCGGATATCGGCGCATCCGCACGTCGATCGGCAAGCGGGGCCAGATCGATCCTGCGCGAGATCCCAAGTCGTTCAAGGGTGCGGACCTGGACGAGGGCATCCTGGTACAGGTCGATTTCCGCGGAATCCTGGGAGAAACCGGCGACATCCTCACGGACTCAACGGGCATCTTTTTTCAGACACTCGACCGCAAGGAGGAAACTTGGACTCTCAGCACGCGGGTGCGCCAGGGCAAGTCCGACCGCACGAGCCAGGAGCTCGGGAGCCGCACGGGAAACCAGATCACGGTGCGGAAGGACGAGAAGAGCAACAAGCTGATCGTGCCTGAGATCGCCTATCTCTCCAGAGTCGAGGCGTTTCTGCTGCAGCGCATGCTGGTCAATTCTCGTCTGACCGCCGACTTCGGATTCCAGATCTATTCGTCGGAGAGTGATCTGATCGAGATCCGCCGGGAGTCCGTCGAGCAGCCCGCGGACAAGCCCAAGATCTACCGCATCACGACCAAGACCGGGGACGGCGCGGCCTCACAGGTAGCGACGCTGCGCGAGAACGGGGATCTAATCTTCGCCGATCTCCCCGGCGGCGTGCGGGTCGAACCCACCTCGCTCGATCAGCTCATGCGGCTCTGGAAATCCAAAGGACTTCCCCTGGATTAGCCCTGCGGGACTCCTCCCCCCCACGATCGCGCCGTGAATGGCGAGCAATACGGGACGCCTCCGGGCCGTCCTGCTACCTTCTCCCCATGGCGACGGATCGTCTAATCTCGGCGGGGGCGGCGTCGGACGGCCGCGACGAGCAGCGCAACTGGGCGCTCCGGCCCGAAACCATCGAGCAGTATGTCGGTCAGGAAGACCTGATCGAGCGGCTGCGGGTCGCCATCGGCGCCGCGCGCCAGCGAAAAGAACCCTGCGAGCACTGCCTTTTCCACGGCCCCCCGGGGCTTGGAAAAACCACGCTCGCGCACCTGATCGCCAACGAGATGGGCGGCGGGATTCATGTGACCAGCGGCCCGGTGCTGAGCAAAGGAACAGATCTGGTCGCAGCGCTGACCAGCCTGCGCGAGGGCGACGTGCTGTTCATTGATGAGGTGCACCGGCTTCCCGCCTCGGTGGAAGAGTTTGTGTATCCGGCGATGGAGGACTATCGCATCGACGTTCCGGTCGACAGCGGTTTGTCGGCGCGAACGGTGCAGATCCGCTGCAAGCCGTTCACGCTCGTCGCGGCTACCACGCGCGCCGGCCTGATTTCGGCCCCGCTGCGATCGCGCTTCGGAATCACCCATCACCTGCGCTACTACGGCGCTGCCGAGCTGGTGCGGATTCTCAACCGGAGCAGTTCGCTCCTGGGCGTGCGGGTGGAGAGCCCGGCATGCCTGGAATTGATCGCGGCCCGATCTCGGGGCACTCCGCGCATCGCCAACCGCCTGCTGCGCCGCATCCGCGACTATGCCACCGTCAAGGGCGACGGCGTGATCCGCCCGCGCACGGTGGCCGACGCTCTCAAGCTCGAGGGCGTGGACGACCTGGGCCTGGATGAACTGGACCGTTCATACCTCCGCATCATCGCCGGGACTTACTCGGGAGGCCCGGTGGGACTCGAGGCAGTGGCGGCAACCATGAACGAAGACGGCGGCACGCTCGAAGACGTCGTCGAACCGTTTCTGCTCCAGATCGGATTTCTTGCGAGAACGCGTCGGGGCCGGCAGCTCACCAAGGCCGCGTGCGACCACCTTGGCGTGCCCTGGAAGGGCGCCGGCGATCTCTTCGATTAGTCTCTGATCAACGCTTGCCGGCCGGTTCTTTCATCGACTTGGCCAGTTCTTCCTCGATGTAGAGGATGCACTGGCACGAGGCGCACTTGGTCAGCTTTCCCGAAACGAGCAGACCGTTGACCGCCTCGATCGGCAGGGCCATCATGCAGGCTCCGCAGTGATATTCGTGGCGCTTGCGGTCGACCTCTTCGATGTGCGCCATCGCCTCATCGCCGCGGGTCTGAATCAGCCGCTCGAAGACCTGAAGGGCGTCCTTGGGGAGGTCCTTTGCGAGCGACTCGCGCTGTCCTTTCAGGTCTGTGAGCTTGTCGTTGATCTCCGCGGCACGCTGGTCGCGCTCGCTGGTCGCCACGGCCTGGACGCGCTCACGCTCGGTCCGGCTCTTCTGAAGCTCGTCGAGCTGACGCCTGATTTCTTCGGCCTTGGACATCTGTTCCAGGGCGGAAGTTTCCTGGCGATCCCTCTCGGCCTTGATCGTGTTGACCTCGGTGAGAAAGGCCTTGTATTCCTTGTTGGTCTGAGCAGAATCCATCTGCTCGCGGATGGAGGCCATTCGGGCATCCAGACGCTTCATCTCGCCCTCGAAGTTTGCGCCCGCCGCCTGCAACTGGCGCAACTGCGCATCGAGGGACGCTTTTTTGGCGTCGATCTGCTCGATCTGCTTGTTCTGTTCGGCGAGGAACTTTTCCGCCGCGCTCAGCCGGGAGCGGAGCCCGCGGTACTGCTTATCAACCTTAAAAACGCTCAGGAGCTTCTGCGTGACGTTCATGGGCACTCCGCCGACACCACCAGTGTATGCGCTCTCCCCGCTCACGGTCGCCTACACCTTTCCGGGAAGCATCATGCGGAGCCACCAGTAGGCAAACGGCGCAACCAGAAGGGGGGAATCCAGCACGTCCAGCACCCCGCCAAAGCCGGGGAGCGTCTTCCCGGAATCTTTTATCCCCGCGTCCCGCTTGAGCAGGCTCATGGTGAGGTCTCCGGCTTGACCGAGGAGCCCGAACAACATCCCCGTCAGAGCCCCCACCACCAGCTCATTTGTCGGGCTGGTTCCCAGCGAGAGCAGCCTCGCACCCGCCGCCCCGACCGCCATTGAGAATGCGACGCCCCCAAACAGCCCCTCCCAAGTCTTGCCCGGGCTCAGCCAGAGAATCAGCTTGTGACGCCCGATCGCCTTGCCGGTGAAGTAGGCGCCGATGTCGCACGCCTTCACAATCAGAATAACCCAGGCCAGCGTCCATACCGGATGCTCACGCCGGATCGCAAGCACAAACCCGAACATCAGGCCGAGGTACACAAAGGCGAGCATGGCCCCGCCGGCGGCAGCAATGACTCCCTCGGTGTTCTTGTGCCGGGAGTAAAAGCGGAGCGCCACGATGAAAACGAGAATGGCCGACGAACTCACGATCAGCCCGCCGGTCGCGGCGTCCCATGTCTGCATCGCCTCGGGCGGCAGCAGTACCGGCCCCAGATTCCGCGGTATAAAGCACGAAACACAAAGGCCAAAGAACGCCGCCAGAGTCGTGATCCGCTTCGAAGCGTCGATCGCTTTGTCGTGCAGGATGTCCGTCAGTTCTCGCGCCGCCATGATCGACAGCCCGAGCATGACGGGAAAGAGAATGAGCCCGGGGGGCAGCGTCGTCTGGCGGTAGCCGATATTTGTGAGCCACTGCGGACAGGCCACGTCGTCCAGCTTGCCGTCGAGCCACAGCAGCCCCACCAGGAGAGCGATCAGCACCGGCCCTAGGAGCAGGCGATCACGCACCCGTGAACCCTCCGGCGCTGTCGGATTCGTCCAGGCCGCCGAATCTTCTGGAACGCGCGGCAAAGTCCCGTATGGCCGCGTGGAGACAGCTCGCATCAAAGTCGGGCCAGAGCACATCGGTCACGTGGATCTCGGCGTAGCTGATCTGCCAGAGAAGGAAATTGCTGATACGCCTTTCGCCGGCGGAGCGGATGAGCAGATCCGGATCCGGCAGGTCCGGCGCGTATAAACGCGAGGCGATTGTGTCTTCGCCGATCTGGGAAGGCTGGAGGCGGCCTTCCGCGACGGCCGTTGCAATTGCTTTCGCGGCGTCCGCGATCTCGGCGCGGCCTCCGTAATTCACGGCGACGCACAAAGTCGGGCCTGTGCAGCGAGCGGTCGCGGCAACGACCGAATCGAGAGCCTCGATTACTTCGGCGGGCAGACCTTCACGTCTTCCGATCCACCGGAACCGGACGTTGTCTCGAAGCAGCGCTTCCCGCTCACCCTCGCAATAAGCGACGCAAAGGAGCATGAGCGCCTGGACCTCTTCGGGGGGCCGGCGCCAGTTCTCAAGGCTGAAGGAGTAAAAAGTCACCGCCTCGACGCCGAGCCGGCCGGCCTCCTCCACTGTTTCGCGCAGGGCCCGGGCTCCGTTCCTGTGGCCGAAGATACGGGGAAAGCCGCGCTGCTTGGCCCAGCGCCCGTTCCCGTCCATGATGATCGCGATGTGGCGCGGTATGCGCCGGGGGTCCACATCGGGAAGGAGCGTGAGCGGATCGGCGCTCGGGTAACGGGCCTGCATGTCGGCGACACGCCGCGCCACCTCCGGATCGTTCGCAAAGGACGAGGGCCGGATATCGGATGCGGCTGAACTTGAGGCGTTTGGTGGCGTCACGGGGTGCACGGAAGATAGCAGGGGATTCAGGAAGTGATCGTCTGCTCTCGATCGGGGCCGACGCTCACGATCTCGACGGGAACTCCGACCCGGCTCTCGATGAACTCGACATACGCGCGAGCCCTGTCCGGAAGTTCGCGGCGAATCCGGGCGGCGCCTATTTCATCCGCAAATCCCGGCAGGTTCTCATAGACCGGCTCGGCCCGGCCGAGCGACACGGCGTCCGGAAGGAACCGGTCCGTGACCTTGCCGCCCACCCGGTAGCCCGTGCATACCCGGACAGTTTCCATCCCGGCCAGGACGTCGAGCATTGTGAGCGCGATCGAGGTAATCCCGTTGACCATCACCGAATAGCGCACCGCGACCAGATCGAGCCAACCGACGCGACGGGGCCGCCCGGTGGTTGTGCCGAACTCGCGACCGCGGTTACGGATCCGATCGCCGATCGCGCCGGCCTCGCCCGGACCAGCAAGTTCGGTCGGCAGAGGCCCGGCGCCGACGCGCGTCGAATACGCCTTCATGACTCCCACCACGCGCCCGACGCGCTGCACCGGCACCCCCGTGCCGGTCCCGATCCCCGCGATCGCGCAGGACGAACCCGTGACGAACGGATAGGTGCCATGATCCACATCAAGGAGCGTGCCGTTGGCGGATTCGAACAGGATGCGCTTTCCCGCGCGAACAAGATTGTTCAGGAGATAGGCCGTGTCCTGCACCATCGGCCGGATGAGTTCGCCCGCGCCGATCGCCCACTCGAGAAGCTTCGCCTCGTCCAGCGTGGCCGGGTCCAGTTTCAATCCCGAGGTGCGGCGAGTGGCAACCGCCACGCCGATTTTCTCCTTCAGCGACTCGGGCCGGAGAAGATCGCCCACGCGAACCGCCCCCGCACGCTGAACCTTTTCGGCATAAGCAGGGCCGATGCCACGCCGCGTCGTGCCGATCTCCGAGACCGAACCGGCCTGCGCTTCTTCGCGCGCGGACTTGAGAGAGTCTTCGCGTGCGGCATCCTCTGCCTTGTGGTAGGGCATCACAACGTGCGCACGATCCGAGACAATGAGCCCGGAGGTATCGACGCCGCGGGCGCGGAGCCCGTCCAGTTCCTGGCCGAGCTTGTCGGGATCGAGCACCACGCCGTTGCCGATGACGGCCAGTTTGCTCGGGTACAGGATGCCCGAAGGAATGAGGTGCAGCGAAAACCGCTGCCCCTGCACGACAACGCTGTGCCCTGCGTTGGCACCGCCGTTGTATCGCGCGACAACGTCGTGAGTGGCTGCGAGCAGGTCGACGACCTTGCCCTTGCCCTCATCGCCCCACTGAAGGCCGACAACGGCGCTGCAAACAGGATGGGTCTCGGAGTGGTTCTCGGACATGCCAGGGCTCCATGAGGCTGGAGACGGTAGGCAAAGGCGCAGTCGATTCACTCCCTACAGACCGCCCCGACTCCCCGAACGGCAGGCCTCGCGCTGAAGCCGCCCCGATCTTCCGCCGATGCTCGCGATGGTCAGAGGTCCCCAGACGCGGAGCATTTCCCATGGCAGTCCAGACAGTGCGGATCATGTGCCCCAATCTCACGTGTCGCAAAGTGCTGGCCGTGCCTGAGAATGCGCGCGGCAAGACCGTCCGCTGCAAGAACTGTGCAACCAATATCCGGGTTCCGGCTTCGAGCAGCGGTTCGCAGTCTTCGCAGCAAAAGCCGGGCGCGTCGGCGGCCTGAACTTGGCCTTACCGGGGCAAGCTCCGACAATCGTTCAGAGCTTCGGCTGGTCTTTCTCGTCCAGAAAATCGAAATCGAACTCGTCGCTGTCGTCGGGATCCGGAATCCGCGTGGGGGGCTCTCTGCCCGCGACGGGTGCGGCCCCGGCGTTGCCGTTGGCGGCGGGAGCCTTGGCCGGCGCCCCCACTTCAACCGCATCCTCCAGCACTTCTTCGGTGTCGATATTTGAAGGTTCGCCGTCGACCCGGAAGACAAACACGAACGGCCCGATGCTCAGAACGTCGCCCGCCGAGAGCTCGGTCTGGCTAACGCGCCTGCGATTGACGTAAGTCCCGTTGCTCGAGCCCAAGTCCTTAATGGTCGGCCGGGCGGCATCCAGCTGAATCTCGCAGTGCTGACGGGAAACGCCCGGATCGGGCAGCCGGATCTGAGCATCGGCCTGTCTACCCACGACAAAGCGGGCCTTCTTCAGCGGTATTTCCCGCTGGGTGCCATCGCGGCCAATGAGTACAAGGGAGGATTCCACGACTCGCTATCCTTTCGCCGAACTCGCCTGGCCTTCGGGGTTCGCGATCGATGGTCCTTCCGATCGAAAATACACGCCCCGAATCCTCAAACCTCTCCCACCCTCCCACAGCCGTCTTGCCTGACGATACTCGAATTCCATTGCCGCAGCAACGGGCCGACCGAAACTCGGGTTGGGCGCATCCATTGCGCACCCCGGGCGCCCTGGCCTTCTCCAGTCCTGTTCGGTCGCTCTACATCCATGTTCCGTTCTGTTCGCACAAATGTCACTATTGCGACTTCTACAGCCTTGTGGACACCCAGAACAGGCAGGAATCGTTCACCCAACGTCTGATTCAGGAGTTACACCGGCTTGCTCCCGCCGCTCAGGGAGCCCCCCTCGAAACGATTTTCGTCGGGGGAGGCACACCTTCGCTTCTTGAGGTCAGGCATTGGGAAGACCTGCTCCGGGCTCTTGAACAGAGTTTCGATCTGTCTCAGATCCGGGCCGGCAAGGGTGAATTCACGGTCGAATGCAATCCCGAGTCCGTAACCGCCCCGCTTCTTCAGGCACTTCGGTGGGGCGGCGTGGACAGGATCAGCATGGGAGCCCAGTCATTCGACAGGTCCAGCCTGAAAACGCTTGAACGGCTTCACAATCCTGAATCGGTTCCCAGGGCGCTCGATCTGGCACGGAACGCCGGGATCCACCGCCTTTCGATCGATCTGATCTTTGGAGTGCCCGGCGCGACGCTTGAGGACTGGATGCGCGATCTGCACGCCGCCCTTGCGCTCGGGACCGAGCACCTCTCCTGTTACAACCTCACCTACGAACCAAACACGGCAATGACGGCACGAATGAAGCGGGGCGAATTTGTTCCGGCGGACGAAGATCTCGAAATCGAGATGTACGAGCGGACAAGGACCGTTCTGGAAGATGCGGGCCTCGTGCGGTATGAGGTGAGCAACTACGCCAGGCCCGGATCCGAAGCGCGACACAATCTTGTGTACTGGGAGCAGGGCCAATGGCTGGCCGCGGGTCCTTCCGCATCAGGGCACATCGGCGGATGGCGATGGAAGAACGCGCCGCGTCTGGACGATTACCTGCGTGATTCGCCCGATGGTTTGCCGCCCGCCGTTGATGTGGAGGCTCCCGATCCCGCGCGACTCTTGCGGGAGAGAATGTGGACCGGACTCCGGTTGACGAGAGGCATTGAGAGTGCCGCGATCACCACCGAAGCGCAGGAGCTTTTCCCGGGCGCAAGGGAACGACTTTTCCGGCTCTGCGAAAAACTGGCGGCGGATGAGCTTCTGGAGGTCGCTCCCGACCGGTGGCGGCTCACTCCCGGAGGGATGCTGCAGGCCGACGGCATCGCGGTCCTCTTCATGGAAGCCGTCGAAGGTTAAGAGCCGGTTTTTTTGGAAGCGGCGTCGAGATCAGCCAGATCCAGGTTGAGCCTTTTGGCGACGCTGCGCATCTCCCGCGGAAGCGGCCAGGAGACATCCACCTGTTCCCCCGTGAGCGGATGTTGAAACGCGAGGCGATGGGCGTGGAGCATCAGCCGGGGCGCCGCGGCGGCCACCGCGGGCGGGGCGTACACATCGTCTCCGAAAATCGGGCATCCGATCGACTGCAGATGCACACGGAGCTGGTGCAGCTTCCCCGTGACCGCCCGGCACTCAAGCAGACTCGCCGCGGCCGATCGGGAGATCACGCGGTAGGCCGTGACCGCGGGATTTCCTGATGGGGAGATCTTTGCAAGTTTCATCTCCTTGTGAGCGTGAGATGCGCGGTATTCGGCGATCGGGCGCCGGATCACGCCGGAATCCTGGCGCGGAGAGTCCGCTGCGATCGCGATGTAGAATTTTCGAACCTTGCGCTCTTCGAACTGCGCTCTCAGACCGTCATAAGCGCCTGCGCTGGTCGCCACGAGCAGAAGCCCGCTGGTTTCGCGGTCCAGGCGATGCAGCACGCCAAAGTCGCGGCCTTTCCCCAGATTCTGAAGTTCGTTTCCCCGCAACGCAAAGAGACCGTTGAGCAAAGAATTCCTGTCGTGCCCCTTTCCGGGGATTGTCACAAGCCGAGCCGGCTTTTCGACAACCAGAACATGCTCGTGCTCGTAGCGGACTTTGACCGGAACAAGCGGGTTGGGCTCGATCGAAAAGTTCGCCAAATTCAGCCCTCGCCCTCTCGGCCGGTTTCGCTCCGGCAGGCGCTCTGGTCCACGTACCAGCGGAGTTCTCCACCCAGGGGTGAAATCTCGTCCGCAAAGAGGCGATCGGACCCCGCCCCACTCCGGCGCGTTCCACGCGTCACAATCTCTCGCACTCCCTCCACCGACCCGCTGCCCAACGCCGCAATCGCAATAAACCGCGTCGCTTCGAGCAGCCGGCGGGTCATGAGCACCTGTCCAGGACGCGTTTCAACAAGCGCCGCGGCGGGACCGGCCGACCTCGATCCGTGCGTCTGACCCCGTTCCAGGAGCGGGAGCAGCGCAAAGTCGAGGCGGTCGTGCCCCTTTTCCCTCCAGCCCAGACTTTCCTGCAGTTCGGCCTGATAGTCCTGCGTTTGCGCCGGACGGTGCACCTGCTGCTGGGGAATGTCTGATTGCAGCACGATCGCCTCCTCGAGCACTTCAAATCGATTCTGAGAAAAATTCTCCTCTACCAGCCACAGATGCGTGCGTTTCCAGGGGAGATCGCGGAACCGCGGGTCGTAGAGCAGTCTCAGGTAAAGAGCTTCGGCCTCGGGCCAGACCGAGAGTGCAAGATGGAAATCCCCAAACTCACGAACGCATGCGGCGGCGTGCATGTAGAGGTCGGACGCGATCGCGTCCAGAAGCTCGTCCTGTGTCGGGCGAACCACCACCGAGCCGCCGGGAAGTGCCGGGCGGGAGGAATTGGCCGAGGATGGGGCGCCCCCGAACGGGCTCTGGTCGGACATCCGTGAGGGACGGTAGCAGGCATCGCGTCCGCTCCCGGCCGGAAAAACGGCTAGGCTCAGGGCCCATGGCCGCGATCTACAGGCTCATCGACGCCAATTTCAACCGCGCGCGCGAAGCGCTGCGCGTGCTGGAAGATCTTGCGCGCCTTCGGCTGAACAACGCGGAGCTTTCGCGGGAACTCAAATCGCTCCGGCATGAGCTGACGATCGCGATGAACCAGTTCCCGGTCGATCGGGCCACGTTGCTCGCATGGCGGGACACGCCCGGGGATGTCGGAACAAAAGCCCCGGCACCCGCCGCGACGCCCGGAAGAGAAACCGAGGCGGGGATGGCGGCGGCCGCCGCGTCGAGGCTGAGTGAATCCCTGCGCGTGCTGGAGGAGTCCGCGAAGACGCTGGGCTCCAGCCGCGGCGGGGATGTGGCCGCCGCGGCCATTGAACGAATCCGGTACCGCGGTTACGACGCAAGCCGCAGGCTGGAGTTGGCGCTGGCAGGAGGAAGAGGGCCGCAATGGTCCCTGTGCGTACTCATCAGCGAATCCCTGTGCGTGCATCACCGCTGGACCGAGGTTGCGCGGCGCGCGCTCGAGGGAGGAGCCGACTGCATCCAGCTGCGTGAGAAGGGCCTGAGCGACCGGGAGCTCTTGGGACGAGCGCAGACGCTGGTGGAATTTGCGCAAAAGAGCGCTGCGGCGGTCGTCGTGAACGACCGCGCGGACATCGCCCTGCTTTCGGGAGCGGACGGAGTCCACATCGGGCAGACGGATACATCCGTGGCGGATGTGCGGCGGATCGCCGGCAGCGGGCTTCGAATAGGTGTCTCCTGCTCGACGATTGAAGAGGCTCGCAAAGCAGTTCAGGAAGGGGCCGACCTCTGCGGGCTTGGGCCGATGTTCCCGTCCACGACGAAGGTAAAGCCCAGCCTGAGCGGGCCGGAGCTTTTGTCCGCGTATCTCGCGGACGAAACGACTTCCAGAGTGCCCCATCTGGCGATCAGCGGGATCACACAGGCGAACGCCGCCACGCTCGCAGCCCTGGGCTGCCGCGGAATCGCGGTGAGCGCCGCGGTCTGCGGGGCCGAAAAGCCGGAGGATGTCTGCCGCGGCCTGACGCGAGCCATTCGGGGCCTGGAGGACGTGGCGTAGGCGGCGGGTTAGACTCGTGGCATGCCGATCGAGTTCAAGCAGAGGAAGCTTCGCAACGGTCTCACAATTGTCGCCGAGGTCGATCCGGTCGCGTCGACATCGGCCGCCGGGTTCTTCGTCAAGACCGGCGCGCGGGACGAGCGCCCCGAGGTCATGGGGGTCAGCCATTTCCTTGAGCACATGATGTTCAAGGGAACCCAGGACATTTCCGCCGAAGAATTGAACCGCGCGTTTGACGAGATCGGCGCCCGGAACAACGCCTACACCTCGAGCGAAGTGACATGCTTCTATGCGTCGGCTCTTCCGGAGCACAACGCACGTGCGATCGAACTGCTGGCCAGGATGATGAGGCCGGCTCTTCGGCAGAAGGACTTTGACACCGAAAAAGGCGTGATCCTTGAAGAGATCGCGATGTACAAGGACAACCCGTTCTGGGTTCTGTTCGAAGCGGTCACGGACCGGCATTACTCCCCGCATCCCCTGGGGCATCGGGTGCTCGGGACAGCGCAGACCGTCGGCGATCTGACAAGCGAGCAGATGCGGACCTACTTTGAATCGCGTTATTCCGCCGACAACACGACCGTTTCGCTCGCGGGAAATCTCGACTTTGAACGTGCCTGCGACCAGATCGAATCGCTCTGCGGGGGCTGGAAGCCGACTGCCCCCGCCGGCCGTGAAGCGCCCGCTCCTCGATACAACGCATCGCCGGTTGAGCTCAGGCTGACGGACGCCAAAGTCGCGCGCGGATATCTGCTGGGAATGGCTCCGGCGCCGGCCATGGACGACGAGCGCCGATATGCCGCCGCCATGCTCGCCCATGTGCTTGGTGCTCCGGACAACAGCCGCCTGCACTGGGCGCTGGTCGAATCCGGGCTGGCGGAAGATGCGCAGGCCGGGTTTGATGCGCACGAGGGAGCGGGTGACTACTACGTCTTTGCCTCGGGCGAGCCGGGCCGGCTCGACGAGATCCACCGCGTGATCAATCGCGAAATCGCGGGCCTGTCGGCGAGCCTGAGGCCAGAAGACCTCGAGCGCATTGTGAACAAGGTCCGGACCGGCGCAACCGTGGGCGGAGAAAAGCCCGCGGACCGTATGCAAAGGCTTGGGCGGCTCTGGTCCGCCCTGGGACGCTACGACTCTCTGGAAGAGGAGGTCGACCGGATGGGCCGTGTCACGCTGGACGAACTGCGTTCGGTGGCCGAGTCCTTCCCGTTGACGCCGGCCACGGTCGGCCTGCTGACGCCCTCGGAAGCAGAGAAACCGGCCTAAGCGGCGGCCTTCTGTGCTGCAGCGCCGACGACACCGGCGACGCCCGAGCGCGCTGCCTTGAGCGCGGTGATCGAAGCGACTATGAGCTTCTGCACATCGGGGTATGAAACGCCGCCCTTGGGGTCGTGGGACGCAAGGCCCGCGGCGGTCTTGATCACGCCGCCTCCCAGGGGCCAGTTCAGCACGGCTTTATCAAAGGAGAATCGGAACTCTTCGGCGGCCTTTTCGGCGGCCTTGGCATTGATGCCGTAGAGAACGACGGCGAAAAGATCTCCGCCGAGCGTGCAGACGACGCCGCCGAGCGAGGCGAAGTGCTTGCGGAGCAGAACAATGCAGGCATTGACCGTGTCGTCGCCCGCGGAAGTGCCGATCTTGCCCGCGGTCTGCTGCAGTCCGTCGATGCCGATCTGCAGCAGCGTGAGCGGCTCGCCGCTCGTGGCACACAGTTCGAAACCCTTGCGGATGGCCGTGTCGAACCCGGCGCGGCCGACGGCGCCGGTGAGCGGATCGAACTGCTTGGAATCGACGAGGAGATTGTCGAGGGTCTGCGCGTTGCTGGGAGAGGCACCGGCAGTGGTCATGTCCATCATCTGCTTTTCGGCGGCACGTACGATGGCTTCCGGATCGGCGTGGTCGCCGGTCTCAAGCCGCAGCAGGGCGGACATGTCTTTGGCGCCCTCGGCGATCTTCCGCATGAGGGTGTGCATGTCGTCGGATTTGATGTTGAACCACTGATCCGCACGCTGATAGAGCCGCTTGAGGGCCGGCCCGGGGTCGGCGTCGGTGAGCGCATCGTGCGCGAGATTTCCGAGCCCGACAAGGCGCACGAGCTCATGATGCCCCTGCGGAGCGGCGGTCGGGCGCTCGTGGTAGCGCACGGGCATGATCAGTTCATCGGGGAATTTCCACCGCTGAGCGAGCATGGCGCCGATCTCGGGATGCTGAACCTCCAGCGCGGAGAGCTCGGCCTTGACCAGGTTGCGGTGTTCACCGGATGTGGAGTCGACCACTTCGGCGTAGCGGAAACCAAGCGCACGGTGCATGGCGACCATGCCGATGTCCTGCAGCAGGCCCGCGAGGAACGCCTCGTCCGCCGTGGGAAGTTTCAAGTGGTCGGCGATGATCTTGCCGGCCACGCCGGTGTAAAGCCCGCGACGCCAGTAGGACTCATAATCGAATCCGTCTTCCTGGTTCCCGATCGAACCGATGAGCGAGAAACTGAGGGCCAGAGCTTTCACCGGGCCCAGGCCGAGCAGCACCAGCGCCTTATTGATGCTCGCGCAGCGCGTCGGAAGCCCGTAAAAGGATGAATTGACAGTCCGCAGGACCTTGGAAGAGAGTCCCTGATCGTTCTGGATCGTCTTGGCCAGTTCCGGCAGGCTTACGTTGGTGTCGGTCGTCAGTTCGACGACGCGCAGCGCCACCGCCGGAAGGGACGGCAACGAAGAGCAGCTCAGGATTTCCTCGATCAGTTCGTGGTCCATGGCTTTTCTGCGATTGCGCGGTTTCACGGGAGCCGCCCCTCCGCGGTCCCCGATCCCGACGAATCGACCGCACAGGCCCTGCTTCTTCACTCAGAGGATCAACTGGCGGCACGAAGGACGGCTTCCCAGGCGGAATGGACAGCGTTGAGACGACCTCCGGATAATTCTCGGACGTACGCCCCGAGCAGCTTTCCCGCACGGACGCTGGCCTCAACCGTCAACCCCGGGGCCCCTTCCTGAGCGATCGTGCGAAGCGTTTCCAGCGTGGTGGACCGGGCACGCCAGGCGTCGTCGCCCGGCTCCCCCCGCCGGCTCGAAAAGCCGCCGAGCCTGGCGTCGAACACAAGTTGAGGGGCTTCTCCGAGGGGTTCGCCCGTGCGGACGTCGCGCTCGAGTTCCGGGCGATAGCCGCATTCTTCGAGCGAACTCCAGAGCATCTGGACAAGCGCCGCGGCGCTGTCTGCGAGCCCATCGATCCGGCGCAGGGACGCGACGAGCGCGTCGTAGAGGGAGGAATGAGGGTCGTGATCGCGGATGAGCGCCTGCACGACATCCAGCATCCCCATCGCGCAGTAGAAAGCCGGAAGACTTGCTCTGGCCGCGGGATAGACCTCCGCCAGGTCCCACGAGGTCAGCGTTGCCATCGCATCGCCGGATTTGACGATGACCCCGGCCTGGCCGCGGGTGAGCAGTTCAAAGCCTCCCGAAAATCTCGCATCATCACGCTTCGCGCCTTTGGCGAGCCCGCGGACGATGCCGATCTCCCGGCAGAAAAGCGATACGGTCTGGCTGGTTTCGGACCAGTCCCAGACGCGGATGCAGATGGCGTCGTCGTGTCGCGTCGGCAACGGGGAAAAATAGGAGGCCGGCCGGCGTCTGCAACCCCGCCGGTGCCGGCGGAATATTCTCTGATCATGCACTTCCGGCTTGTCGACACCATCCTGGAGCGTTCCCAAACGCGCATTGTCACGCTCAAGCACGTGTCGAACGCCGAGGAATACCTGCTCGATCACTTTCCGGGTTACCCGGTGCTGCCCGGCGTCATGATGCTTGAAGCGATGGTCCAGGCCGCTCGCGAACTGGCTGGTCCGGACGAAGGCCCGCTCGTGCTGGGACAGGTGCGGGCGCTCAAGTACGGCGCCTTCGTCCGCCCGGGCAGCAGCCTGCGGGTGGAGGTCGATTTGCACAAGAGGCAGGCCGAGGGCGTGATCGAATTCAAGGGCGAGGCCCTGCTCGTGCGCCCGGAAGTCTCGCCCGGAAGCACCGGCGAAGGGCCGAAAGTTGCCGTCTCGGGACGATTTGCGCTCCGTCCCATCCGGCGCTAGGAAACCGCAGGCCGCCGATTGCTATTATCGCCGGCTTTGCACGCCTGTCGCCCGCTTCACGCCGGACAGCCTCTGAGAGGTGCGTCGTGAGGGCGGCGACCGGTCGGATCGGAAACTGCGCATGACACGAGATGAGATCTTTTCGAAAATCAGGGACGTGCTTGTCGATGCTCTCGCCGTCGACGAGGAGGATGTGAAACCTCAGTCGAGGCTCACGACGGATCTCGGCGCAGAGTCCATCGATTTTCTGGATATCGTGTTCAAGCTCGAGCAGCAGTTCGGCTTCAAGATCGCGCAGGGCGAACTCTTCCCCGAGAACGTGGCGCAGGATCCGGAGTATGTCAAGGACGGGAAGGTCACTCCCAAGGGGATCACGGCGCTCAAGGCCCGGCTCCCGCACGCGGACTTCTCGAAGTTTGAGTCCGACCCTCAGATCTCGAAAGTCGCCGAAGTGTTCACCGTCGATGCGCTCGTGACCTTTGTCGAGCGGAAGCTCGCTTCCAAGTAACAAGACGATCCCATGCGCTGGATGTGGATCGATCGCGTGGTGGAATTGCAGCCCCGGCAGAAGCTGGTGGCCGTGAAGCACGTCAGCCTCGCCGAAGATCATCTCCACGATCATTTCCCCGCCACGGCGACCGGCCCCGCGATCCCGGTGATGCCGGCCAGCCTGATTGTCGAGGGCTGCGCACAGACGGCCGGCATCCTCGTCGGCCACGCGGAAGAGTTTCGAGAGAAAGTCATCCTCGCGAAGGTTGGAAGGTTCGAACTGTCGCGCGACGCGTTCCCCGGACAGACGCTGCGATACACCGCCACGATTCTCCAGATGGACCGGATCGGTGCGGCAACTTCCTGCACCATCGAACTCATCGATCACGAAAGCAGCGGCGAGAAGGTCCGCGCTGCCCAGGTCGGCGCGATCGATCTGATGTTCAGCCATCTCGACAACAACATGAGCGGCGAAAAGTTCCCCGATCACAACTTTGTATTCGGCGAGTCCTTCAAGACGCTTCTGCGATCGAGCGGGGTCGGCGGGCCCTGGTAGCTCTCACGGCGCCGCGGTCAGAAAACGGATGATCTGACCGGCCCCCACCGCCACCGGGAACATGTTCATCGCGACGGCGGCGAACATCAGGCGCTCACCGGCGCCCGGGCGCCTGCGACCGATGAACTCGGCGATCATCAGCACCATCGCCACGACGCCGACCTTGAGCATGAGCAGGCCGTGAATGTCCCACTGCTGGAGCAGCATGTCCGCGACCGCGTTGAGCTCTCTGCCCCCCATCGCGAGCACGAACCACGTGCAGATCACGTCAAGGGCCGCAAGGACGAGAAATACCGCGTACGACTTCGGATACAAGATCGGAGCATGCAGCATGACTCCTCCCTTCCACCTTTCACCCCGGAGCGACCGAATCTCGGGCCGAGCTTTCAGAGTCATGCACAGAACGCATGACGGGCCGGCTTATTTCTCCGAAATTCCCCCCTCGAGCTTTGACCTTACGAGACCTTCCACAAAATCAATCGGGATTTCCGCACCGGTCCAGGCACTGGATTGCGCGGCCGCCTGCCCCGCGAACATCGTGACTCCGTCGATCACCCGCAAGCCTCGGCGGCGGGCCTCTCGAACGAGCGGTGTTTGGACCGGGTTGTACACGGTGTCCAATACGACTGGCCCGGGCGGCAAGTTTCCGGAGTTTGCATCCTCCCCCAGCGGAAATGCCGATCCTGCCTCGTCCGGTCCTCCTGCCATTCCCAGAGGGGTGCAGTTCACGAGCGCGTGGAAGGATTCGCGCATGGAGAACGCCTCCAGGGGCGAAGCCCGCAAGGACCCCGAACCCTGGAACTGCGGGGAAATCTCGCTCACGAGCTTTGCGGCACGCGCAACGTCGCGATTGAAAACGGTTACCGCCGCGCCCGCCGACGCAAGGCCCCACGCGATACCCCGCGCAACGCCCCCAGCACCCGCCACGGCTACCCGCTTTCCGGCCAACCCGCCAAGGGCGGCGCTGAGCGGCTCAACGGCCGCCCGCACGTCGGTATTGAAGATGCGGGCGCGGGAGAGCCTGGTATTCCCCGCCACTCCCACCCGCTCGATGAGCAGCGAATTGGCAGAGCCTGTTCGCAGCGAGGTCGCGTCGATCGACCAGACGCCGGGCTCGGACTTGAGACGCTCCATGGCGAATCGCACAAGATTCTCCTTGTGCGGGAGCGTGACGCTCGCGCCCGAGAAATCCAGGCGCGGGTCATCGATCAGCGCGCCCAGCGTGGCCTTGAAGCTTGCATAGCTTCCTTCGGCCCGATCCCTCCCGTTGTCTGCCTCCGGCGCCGGTATCGGCAGCGGGAGATACACCCCGTCAAACCCTGTCCGGGCAAATGCCGCGTTGTGCACGAGCGGGGACAGGCTGTGCCCGACGGGCCATCCGACGACTCCGTACACCCGCGTGGTGGGCCGGATCGATCGGAATCGATAAAGGTCCAACAGTTCTTGCACGGTGGGCTGACCGGGCGCGGTCACACTCTCCGGGCGGAGGCTGGCGAAAGTGAGGAAGGCACCGAATTTGGGGGCGAGGATCCGGCTTATGAGCCCGAACTCCCCCATCCCGAGGGCGATCATCGGTCGATCCGCCTGCGAGAGGATCTCGAAGAGTTCGAGATTGTCGCGCAGGGAGCGAGCCCGGTACGCGATCTTGAGCACGTTGGCCGCGGGCTCGGCTCGCATCGCCAGCAGCTTCCGCACGAGATCGGCGGGGCGAGCTTCGAAGTCGTGGGCGGAGAGAATCAGCCCCGGCGCCTCGGACCGCTTTCGATCCGGAAAATCGATCGCGTGCTCGATCGATTTGCGCATTACGGAGGTCATGGTGAACGCCGCAAACTCGACGTCGATGTATCTGGGCGGCAAGCGGTCCGCAGCGCCGCGGGTCGCGATCTGTTCATACAGCGAAGCCCGTTCGTTCTCGTCCCCCTCGTAGCCACCGCCTTCGCTTGCGGAGCGGCAGGTGAGAATGCACGGCAGAGGGCTGCGGCTGACGAGCCGCGAGATGTCGCGCTCTTGCCGGGACGGATCGGCCTCGGCCGCCGCCGGGTCAAAGAACTCATCGACACGGAATTCGATCATGCCCGCGCCGGCGGCCTTGGCCTCATGAGCCAGAGCGAGCGCCGAATCGAAATCCCGAACCAGAATGGGAACGCAAAGGAGTGTCACGCGGGGAGTGTACTTTCGCTCCGCCGCGGGCCGCTTCGACCGGCGGCCCCTTCTTTGGCAGAGCCCCGCACTTTCAGCGGTCACCGTCGCGGAGGGAGGCAAACCCCGCGGCGGCACCGGTACCCGCCACAAACCCGCTCGCCCAGGCCCATTGGAAATTGAACCCGCCGATCCGGCCGTCCACATCGCAGATTTCGCCGCAGAGATGCAGCCCCGGACAGACGCGGCTTTCCATCGATTCGAGCCGGACTTCGGAAAGGGGAACGCCCCCTGCGGTGACTTCGGCGAAGAGGTAGCCCCGATCGCCCGTGACCGGCAGTTCCAATTCGGTCATCGCCGCCGCCATCGTCCTGCGCTTCTCCTTGGGCATGATCGCAAGGGATGCGTTGACATCCAGCCCAACGCTGGTGGCCAGCGCGATCAAAACCCGCTCGGGCAATTTGCCCTCGAGCGATCGTCTCAGCGTCGTGCCTGCGCGCCGCCCCTGGGCGGCGAGAAAGGTGTCCATCGACTCGACGGTCTCGCCCGGGATCCAGTTCATCACGAGCCGGGGCGGATCGCGCGGATGATCAAGCTTTGCGGCGGTGTAGTAGCGGCTCATGTCGAGCACGCTCGGACCGCTCAGCCCAAAGTGCGTGATCAGCGTCGAATTGGTGAAAGACTGCAGTCGCTTGCCGGCGCCTGTTCGCAGCTCGAGCATCGCGGGGAGTGTCACACCGCTCAGTTCCAGCAACCAATGCCCCTTGGGCAGGGTGAGAGGAACAAGCGCCGGAAAAATGCGCGGCGTCAGGGTGTGCCCGAGCGACCTGGCGAACTCGTAACCGGCACCGTCCGAGCCGGTCTTGGGGAGGCTCTTTCCTCCAGTTGCCAGTATGACGCGCCGGGCTCGCAAATTTCCGTGCTCGTGCACGACCACGAAACCGTCATTTTCTCTGGCGATCGAATGAACCCGGCACGACGACTGCACGGCCGCTCCCGACGATTCAACCGCCCGCAGCAGCGCCGTCAGGATCGTGTGCCCGTCGTCAGTCGTCGGAAACAGCTTTCCCGTTTCCTCGCGTTTGAGTTCGACTCCCTGCTCCCGGAAAAATTGCACCGTCTGGTCCACACCGAACCGTCCGAGCACCTTGCGGATCGAGTTGCGGCTGCTGCCCGCATAGGCGGATTCATCCACGGCATGGTGCGTGACGTTGCAGCGGCCGCCCCCCGCGACCAGGATCTTTGCTCCGACTTTCTGCGCGCCGTCCAGAGCGAGAATACGGCGCGATCCCCGGCCCGGGACCGCACCGATCTGTACCGGATCTGTACGAGCGGCCCAGATCGAAGCAAAGAGCCCGGCGGCGCCCGCCCCCACCACCGCAATGTCGCAGCGGGTGATCACAGCTCCGCGATGCGCTTCGCGGTCTCCTGTTCGAGCAGGTCGTGCATAAGCCTGGACAGATCACCCGACATGATGTCCCGCAGCTGATACTCGCCCGGCAATCGCTCATCCGCGACGATTCCTTCCTTCCAGCGGTAGGTGCGGATCTTCTCGCTGCGGTCGCCGCCGCGGATCTGGGACTTGCGGGCTTCGGAGCGCTGGGCGTGCTGTTTCTGTCGTTCGAATTCGTACAGGCGCGTCAACAGAAGTCGTCGCGCCCTGTCGCGATTCTGCTGCTGGCTCTTGGCCTCCATCATCTTGATGATGATGCCGCTTGGCTTGTGGTGAATCTGCCAGGCAGTCTCCACCTTGTTGACGTTCTGGCCGCCGGGCCCCTGTGCCCGGGTGGCAAATTCCTCGACTTCGTTCGCCCAGTCGATTTTGACGTCGATCTCCTCCGGCTCGGGCAGCACGGCGACGGTCGCGGTGCTTGTATGGATCCGGCCCGCGGCTTCGGTTGCCGGGACACGCTTAACGCTGTGCACGCCGGCCTCAAAGGCAAGCTCGCTCCAGACGCCATCACCCCGGACGTTTGCGACCGCCGAACGGATGCCGCCGGCGTCGGTCTCGGGCACAAAGTCGAGCAGTTCGAATTTCCAACCTTTGCGTGTCGCGTACTTGGTATACATCTCCAGCAGGTCGCGGCACCAAAGCGCGGCCTCGTCGCCCCCGGTGCCGCCCCGGATTTCGAGAATCACGGCACCGACCTTGGCATCCTCGGCGTTGACAAGATCCCGGATAGCGCTTCGGATAATCGACCTGGCCCGATCGGAAACCTCGGACAATTCCGACTTTGCCATGGAGGCCAGCTCGCGGTCGCTCCCCGATGCAACCTCTTTGAGATCCTCAACTTCCCGCGCCAGCTTCTCGAACTCGGCCACCGCGCGTGCAACCGGAGCCAGAGCGGATTTCTTGACGGAAAGCACGCGGACTTTCTTGTGGTCGGCGAGAACTTCCGGGTCCTGAAGCGTCCGGTCGAGGTCGTCGTGCTCACGCCGGATCGCTTCGAGCTTTTCCAGAACCTCGACCGACAGCCCGGAAAGAAGGGCAAACCGGACAACCGAACCTGGACCGGACGTTGCGGGCATGGCGAACGATACCCGCCCTGCGAAAGATGAGGCAGGATCTTGCCAATGATCGGGTGGGAAAAGATCCAGGCAAGCGGAGGAAAACAGTTGACCAATGCAATCGAGATCCGCGGGCTGAATAAGTCATTCGGCCCGAAGCTTGCGGTCCAGAACCTGGACCTGACCGTGCCGCAGGGCGCGCTCTACGGCTTCATCGGCCCCAACGGCGCCGGCAAGAGCACCACGATCCGGATGATCATGTCGATCATCTTCCCGGATTCGGGCGAGCTCTCCGTGCTGGGCAAGGCCTCCGCCGTTGAGAGCAAGGACCGCATCGGCTACCTCCCCGAAGAGCGCGGCGTCTACCGCAAGATGAAGGTCGGGGCGTTCCTCAAGTACATGGCCCGCCTGAAGGGGCTTGATGCGGCGGAAGCCGAACGGCGGACAAAGGAGTGGCTGGTCCGTGTCGGGCTCGCGGATACATACAGGAAAAAGTGCGAAGAGCTCTCCAAGGGAATGCAGCAGAAAGTGCAGTTCATCGCGGCCGTCATCAACGAGCCGGAACTTCTGATCCTCGACGAGGTGTTCAGCGGCCTGGACCCCGAAAACCGGCGCCTCATGCGCGACCTTATCCGCGAGCAGAATGATGCGGGGCGCACGATCATCTTTTCGACGCACGCGATGAACGAAGCCGAGCAGCTGTGCGACAGCATCTTCATGATCCGCGGCGGAGTCAAAGTGCTCGACATGCCCATGAAGCAGCTCTGGAGCACCTACGACCCCAAGACCGTGGTTGTGGAGCCGACCAATCCGGCGGATATCGACCTCGCGTGGGAAACACTGCCCGGAGTGCGCGAAGCGGTCCGGTCCGAGCAGTTCGTCGATCTTCGGCTCGGCGAAAACGCGAATGTCGCAACCCTCATGCAGGGAGCGACCGCCATGGCCGGCGTCCGCAAGGTGGAACTCAAGCGGCCGAGCCTGGAGGATATTTTCATCGAGCTGGTCGGCGGGGATTCAGAGTCGGTCAGGAAGGAACTGAGGGCCAGCGCCAAGCCGGTGCAGGAGGTTGCCCGTGGGTAAGGTCTTTACTGTCGCGGTCAAGGAATTTCTGGCAACCGTCGCCACGAAGGGCTTCATTTTCGGCATGCTCTTCCCCCCCTTCATCATGACGATGATGATCGTCCTGATGCCGCTCCTGATGAACAAGAAGGCGCCGACCGTTTACGGGCACATCGCGATCATCGACCAGAGCGGCCTGGTCGCCCCGAGGATCAAGGACGCTTTCAGCGCCGAAAAGATCAAAGCCCGCAAGGAAAAGAAAATCCGCCAGACGATGGAGGAAGGCACCAAGGCGATAGGCATGGACGAGAAGTCCGCCGCGAAGATCAAGGAACAGGCGGATGCGAGCCCGATGGCCGCGGCCAGCTCGCTCATCCCCGAGACAAGCCTGTCGGTGGTTGTTCTCCCGCCCGATACGCCCGTCGACGAGGCAAGGAAGGAAATCCTGAAAGCCACGGGCCGGGAGCAGGCGGGCGACGGGGGCAGTGCGCGCCTCGCCCTGCTGGTGATTCCGGAAAACACGCTGCGGACAAAGGAACTCAACAGCGAAGGAAAGCCGGATTTCAAGCCGTATCAGCTGCTCACCGCGCCACGCCTCGATGTTGAGGTGCAGGGAGACATCCGCAACGAAACCGCCCGCGCGATCGTGGACTCCCGCCTCGCGGACGCGGGGGAAGACCCGGTCAAGATCCGGGGCCTCACCGAATGGCCCAAGGCGGATGAGAAGGCGGTCACGAAGGAGGGCGATCGCTCCTCCAACGAAGTCGCGAAGCTGATGATTCCCGGAGCGTTCATGTTCCTGCTCTGGATCAGCACTTTCAGCGCCGGGCAATACCTTCTCACAAGCACGATCGAAGAGAAATCCAGCCGCGTCATGGAGGTGGTGCTCTCGGCCGTCAGCCCGATGCAGCTCATGCTCGGGAAGATCCTGGGCAAGGGAGCGGTCGGCCTTCTGATCCTCGGCCTCTACTCGAGCGTGGGTGTGACGGCGATGATCTTCTTTGCCTACGCCCATCTTCTGGCATGGCAGAACCTGGTCTATCTCTTCGTCTTCTTCTTCATCGCGTACATGATCATCGCCTGTCTCATGGCTTCGATCGGCTCGGCCGTGAACGACATCAACGAGGCTCAATCGCTCATGGGCCCCGTGATGATGATCCTCATCATCCCGATGATGCTCTGGATGCCGATCCTGCGCAACCCGAATTCGATGTTCGCCCAGGTCTGCTCGTTTGTCCCCATGATCAACCCGTTCGTCATGGTCCTCCGGATCAGCGGCAGCGAGCCGATCCCCGCATGGCAGATTCCGGTCAGCATCCTCGTCGGTCTGGCAACCGTCGCGTTCCTGTGCTACGCCGCCGCCAAGATCTTCCGTATCGGCGTCCTCATGTACGGCAAGCCGCCGAATCTCGCGACGCTTATCAAGTGGGTGCGGATGGCGTGAGAAAGAAAACTCGGCGAACCAGGCAATTCAGGGCGGCACCCGTGCCGGCTTTCGACACGCTCGATCTGTACGAGTTGTGCGTGACGGAGCCCTCCCGGCTGATCCCCTTTCTCGTCGCCGCACACGGCGGAAAGCCGCTGGTCCTGCGCGAGGATTTCTGCGGGAGCGGTGCGCTCGCGCGTGCGTGGGCGGCCTCGCACCGCTCGCGGCGCTCCGTTGCCGTCGATCTTGATCCGGGCGTGCTCGTGCGGGCCGCGCGAGCATCCAGAGTAACGCCGCTTGTGATCGATGCAAAGGCGGCCCGCGCGCGCGCACACATCATCGCCGCCACCAACTTTCCGCTTGGCTATCAGCACGACCGGCCCGCCCTGCTCCGGTACCTTCGGAACGTCCACCGGTCCCTTCTGCCGGGCGGAATTTTCGTCGGCGACATGTACGGCGGGCGTGACGCGTTCACGCCGGGCAAGATCGTCCAGCTCCTGCGGGCTCCAGAGCAAAGACCATGGAATGGCGAACTGGTCGAATACACCTTCGAACAGCGCGCCGCGGATCAGGCGAGCGGGCTGGTGCTCGACACGCTTTCGTTCCGGGTTTGGTCCGGACCCTCCGCCCGCGGCAAGGCGGACGCACACTACCCCGACGCTTTCGTGTACCACTGGCGTCTCTGGTCGATGCCCGAACTGCAAGATGCGCTCTGCGAGGCCGGCTTCCGAAAGATCGAAGTGCACGATCGCCTGGGTGACGCCATCGATTCCGCCGGGCGCCTTCACCTTAAACCGGTGAGCGCGGACAATCCGCTCGACGAGAACTGGGTCGCGTACGCCGTTGCGAGACGCTAGTCCGACCAGCCTTTCCCATGTCCCCACACGCTTCATTTTCGGCGCCCGACCGCATCACCCTCCGCGACGTGCGGCCCGCGGATCTTGATCTGCTTTTCGCTTTTCAATGCGATCCCGAGGCGTGCGCGATGGCGATGGTGAAGCCGCGGAGCCGGGCCGCGTTTGATGCAATCTGGACAAAGTTTTATTCCGATTCCACTTCCGGAATTCCCGGAATGGCCTCAAAGGTTGTGCTCGTTGACCAGACCGTCTGCGGGTCGATCGGTTGTTTTCCCATGGAAGGCCTGCTCTGCGTTGGCTATTCCATCGCCCGCACCCACTGGGGCCGCGGGATTGCGACGCGGGCGCTAAGCCTGCTCCTGAGCGAGGTCCCGGTTCGCCCGATCCACGCGCGGGCCGCGGCGAGCAACGCCGCCTCCCTCAGCGTGCTGAAGAAAAACGGCTTCCGCCGGACCGGCTCGAAGCTGTCGCCCGAGACCGATCGGTATCTCGCCTGCGAAGAGGTGAGCTTCATCAGGACGGACTGAACCCCCACAAAAGGGCCGCGGGCCCCTTGCGGGGCCCGCGATCGATCCAACGCGGCGATAAGCCGAGTTCTGTTCCGGGGCCGGTTTGCCGACGCCCTTGCGAGCACCGACACGTGGCCTCGGCGGCAGCCATTTCTCTGGGCCCCGTGTTGCCACGGGGCTCAAGCGGTCTACCCGCACCCGAAATGCCCGGACCGGACACCCCCGATCTTGCGACCGGGGCGGATGCTGCTTGACCTTGCACGCGCTGGGGTTTGCCATGCCCCGACCCTCACGGGCCGGGCGGTGCGCTCTTGCCGCACCTTTTCACCCTTGCCTGATCCCGCCTTTCGGCGGGCCATCGGCGGTCTGTTCTCTGTGGCACTTTCCCTCACCCGGGGAGGATGGCGGTTTTCCGCCGCCTTCCGGGCGGGTGGGCGTTACCCACCAGCGTGTCCTGTCGTGCTCGGACTTTCCTCAGGGTCAGGACCGTCCCGACCCCGCGGCCGCCTGCCGCGTCTGCCCCATTCTATCGGGCATTGTCCCCGGGCGGTTCCACGCCGTTCGCCCGTGAATTTGTGTACGATCTGTCCGGTGTCCACTTCGCGCAAGGAAGCACCGAAGAAGACCGCCGTCGTCTGGCTCCGACCGGATCAGCTTTCGCTCGCCCACAGCGTGATCGAGGCCGCCGGGCTCCGGCTCGAGGCCGTGGGTTCACCCGTCCGGGGCGAATCAACCGCCCTCGCCAGGCAACTCTCCTCGGAGCCCTGCGACGACCTGCGTTCGGTTCTGGCCGAAAGCAAGGCGGCCATCGTGCTGCTCTTCGATCCGGGCGACTTCGGATTGGAAAGAACGCCCGCCGATGAGCGTGTGATCGAGGCCGCGCGGGCGCGCGGGCTGCGGATCGCGTCGCTGGAGCCGGTGCCGGCCAGCGCTCTCGCGTTCCAGGACTTTGCCGCGGAGGAAACCGAGCCCTCTGTTCCGGAGGCCATCCGGCTGCTCGGTCACATCCGCAACGGCAATCGCTACCGACAGGCGCTCGATGCGATCGAACAGTTCGGGCATATCCGAACTCTCTCGCTCGAGGTCTACAACTCTCCGGAGCAGGGTTCCCTCGGAGCCCAGATGCTTTCGGCGCTCGATGTCGTGTTCGCGCACATGGGGCCACCGGAAACTGTCGACGCTTCTTTCGTTTCTCCCGCTCAGGGCCAGAGCGTCTACACGGTGCCCGGAGATTCCCTGCGCGGTCTCTGCGGCGATCTCACCGCGATGCTGCGATTCCCCGACGGACGCTCCGCCACGATCGTGGCGAGCGATCACGCCGGCCGCTGGAATCGCGTCGTCACGCTGCTGGGACCGGCGGGGCGCCTCCGCATCTATGACGACGGCTTCGAAATGATCAACCCCAAGGGCGAAAAGCTCGACGAGGCGCGCCACCGTCGCACCGTCAAAAGTCCGCCGCACGCCGTCGAAGTGCTTTCAGAAGAAATCGAGCGACTGCTCGATCCTCACATCCCCGCGCCGGCGCCGGTCGACATGCTCGGGCTGCTCGCGACCGCTCAGGCCGCACTGCTCAGCACACGCACCGGTCAGCCGGAGAATCCGGAAACGATCCGCCGGATGGTGTCCAGCCGCTAGATTCCTCCATTGCCAGGCCGATCCAGCTCCGACTTTGCAGCTTGCTCCTCGGGCCTGAGTTCAACCAGCTTCGGTCGCCGGCTTGTGAAGAACAGCATGGTGAGAGTTCCTTCGCCCAGGACACGGGATACTTCGCGGAACGCGAAGAACGGAATGAGCGAGAAGCATTTCTCCAGCATCCGCGCGCAGAGCTCGAATCGGTTCATCCGGGTGAACTCGTGAAGACCGTGCATCAGGTGATGGTGCTGGATCAGACCACGAACCGTTGCTTCCAGCACATTGAAAATCAGGATGCCGACGGCAAACAGGCCCGTCTTGTACAGCGTGGTCAGGATCAGCGGCTTGGACTCGAATCGATGCGCCGTGCCAAAGAGATCGATGATGAGCACGACCTTCGCCAGGACCGCCGCTTCGATCAGCGGCGTCCAGTAATCATTCACGGGAATGTTGGCCTCATCCAGGATGAACCGGCGATGCCAGGCGAACACCACAAACAGGCAGGCCAGATAGGCGAACGTGATCCAGTACTCCAGGAACTCGTGCGCGACTTTCTGCTTCCAAGTCCGGTTCTCCCGGTGCGCATCGCTCATTCGTGACTCTCCGAACCTGTTCGAAAACAATGGCTCACGGACGTATCAGTCCGGGGCGCCCGCTTCCCTTGACCGCAGCTCGTCCTCAAGTATCGGCACAGCCAGGTTGCAGGCCTGCACACCGTGCGCAACGCAGATTTTCAGGACTTCCATGATCTCTTCCATCGAAGCCCCGGCCTTTAGCGCGTTCTGTATGTGCCGACGGGTCCCCGGCGCATACATGTGCGTAAACGAGGCGTCGAACGCAATGCTCAGCAGTTCCATCTCCTTGGGCGGCAGAACCCCGCCCGCGTAAATCCCCGCGCCCGTCGCCATGAACTGATCCGTCCACTCCGGATCGAGCTGAAAAAACGGGTCCCATGCGCTGTTCCATTGCCCGATCGCTTTCATCTGGTCGCAGGCTGGCGTCGGCACACCTGGCTTCGGTATTGCCTGCTTTCCGGCAAGCCTTGCTTCCTCCAGCAGGATCGGCGCTCCGAGGCTGCAGGAATGGATGGACATGACCGCGGCACACTTGAGGACATGCAGGATCTCCCCCCTCGTCGCCCCCTCCCGAAGCGCGGCACGTATGTGGCGCCTTGTACCCTCGGGATTCTGATTCGTGCACGCCGCGTGAATGCCAATCGATATGAGTTCCACCAGCTTGCGAGGCAGTACTTCCCCTCCCCACGGGTTCACGCTCATGCGCCGGCACGCCTCGGCCCAGGCCGGATCCCAGATTCGAAGCAGTTCCAGGGCCGAGTCCCAAGGGCCGTCGGAAGCAGCAGAGCTTGAAGAGTTCATGATCGGACTCCCTTGATCTGGGCACAGTCACTTCTCAACCAAACAACAGCCGCTGCCGTGAAAGGGCAGTTCGCGGCATGCGGACACATCGAGCCGGTCTCGGGCGATCTCCCGCCCCGGACGATCCCCGGGGCGGGATTTGCCCGCTTCAGCATTCACTCATTTCTTTGCCATGAGTTTCGCCTGCGCCGCACGCACCGGCTCCGGCGCGATCATGCACGCGGCCACCGGGTGCGAGTCGCCCGCGACCACAGGCAGCGTCTTCTTACCGTCCGTCGGCCACACGAGGAATCCCGGATTGTGATCCGAAGGATTCGGAGGCATGCCGTTATTCTGCAGCGTTTCCTCGACGCTGTTGTACCAGACGCCGACTTTGCAGATCTTGCGAGCTTCCGCGGCGGTAGCAACGCGCCGCCCGAACGCCTGGGCCACGCGGACCACACCCTGGATCTGCTCGACCGTCGTCTTGCGCTTTCGATCAGCGCCCCACAGGTTGTCCTCGTTGCCGACGCGCACATGCTGCCCCATGACGATGGCCATCGCGGAGATCGAGATCAGTCCGCGCATGCTGCTCCAGAACGTGTTCACCGAGCCCTGCGGCACCCGCTGCAGGAAGTGCATCCAATCGAATGGATTGCGGCTGAGCGTGCCGCCGCCGTAGCCGCAGAGCGCCATGTTAAGCGGACCCATGTACACGCCCGCGCGAATCAGTCGCTCGATGATCTCCCACTGGTGGACGTGCGCCGGCACGAAATAGGGCTGGATTTTGTTCTTTGCGAGCCGCTTGAGATGCTCGAGGTAGAACGCGGGCGTGGAATCCACCACCATGCCCGACCAGGCGGCAAGGACCTTCGGGTCGTCCATGTGCGTGCCCTTGACGTCCTCCGGAGAGAACATCGAGGCAATATCCCATAACGTCGTGCCCGTTGAAATCGTCACAAATTCGGGCTTGGGGTCAAGCTCCGTCAGCATGTGGCGCGTGTCGTAATCGAGCCACTTGGCCTTGGCATCGGCGGTGTGCGGAGCGAACGAGATTGAACCACCCACCTGAATGATCATCTCCGGCACGGCTTCTTTGACGCGCTTCAGCAAGTAGTTGTACTGTTCAAAATCCGTGGAACCCATGCCGGTGGCCGGGTTGCGGACGTGGAAATGCAGCATCGTCGCGCCGGCCTTGTAGCAGTCCACCGCCGCCTGCACCTGCTCATCCCACGTGACGGGAATATCCGCCGCGTCACCCGGAAGCCACGCCGGTCCGTACGGGGCCGCCGTGATGATCAGCGGTGCCATGTTCTCAGGGAGGATCGAATTGTCCGTGAAATACATTCAGAGCTCCTGTCGGCGTCGCGTTGGGTGAGTTTGGGGAGCGACTTGCCCCGATGTTTCTTCAGTCGGGCTCGGGCATCGGGAAGGCGTTCGGATCCGGCTCCCAGATACCGAAGATGTTCTTTTCCGGATCAGAAACGATGGTCACCCACGCGGTGCGCGGCACCGCGGTTTTCGGTCGAACCACCGCGCCGCCCAGTTCCGTGATCAAGGCGGCGGTGTGATCAACCGACGCGACCTGCGCATACATCAGCCAGCCGTTGAAACCCGGCACCGCCCGGTACGCGATGCCGCCACTGACCAGCGGCTGAGCCGCTTCTGATGGAACTCTCGCGCGCCAGTACGCCACCCCGGGCATTCGCTCTGTTTCCCAACCCAAGACTCTCTGATAGAAAACTGCGAGCCGGTCGGGATTGTCGCCGTACACCTCAAAGTGCGTTACCGATCCAGACAAGTTGGCTTCTCCCTGACCCGCCGAGGGGTGGATTCGCAAGGCCCAAACTTATACCAGATACGGAGTCGCGATTCATGACACCCCGTCCATGAATCCATGCGACGATCAAAGAAAATTGGAAAGCACTCTGGCGTGCGCGCCCGTCGGGGGTCTCGGCACCTGAATGTTGCGATTTCAGCGGAAGATCGACCCGAACTCGGCTCATTACGCCCAGCGCGTCACATGCCAGTTCTTCTTGCCGCGCCGGATGGCAATGACCGAACCGTGCAGCAGGTCGCCCGTGCGGAGCTTCTGATCGGGCCCCGCCTTCTGTCCGTTCACCGTCACGGACCCGTTGCCCAGGAATTCCTTCGCTTCGCGCTTCGATGCGACTGCCTGCACCTCCACGAGCAGATCGAGCAGCGCAACGCCCTCGCCCTCGAGCCGGGTCCGGGCGAGTTGTGTCGTCGGGGCGCTCGCGAAAACCTCATCGAGCAGCGCCGCCGAAAGCCCGGCGATATCGCCGGAAAAGAGCGCTTTGCCGGCGGCTTCGGCCTGGTGCATCTCGCTTTCGCCGTGCAGAATCTTCGTCGCCTCGCGTGCAAGCGCCCGCTGGGCTTCGCGCGCGCCGGGCTCGACCTTGGCCTTGTGCTCGAGAGCTTCGATTTCTTCCCTGGACAAGAAGGTGAAAGTCTTCAGGAACCTCACCACGTCCGCATCGGCGGCATTCAGCCAGAACTGGTAGTACGCGTAGGGACTGGTGCGTTCCCTCGTCAGCCAGATCGCCCCGGATTCGGTCTTTCCGAATTTGCCCCCGTCCGCTTTGGTCACGAGCGGCCACGTCACGCCCCAGCTCTCGTTGGCTCCCTGCGGGTTCATGCGACGGATGAGATCGCAGCCGCCGACGATGTTGCCCCACTGGTCACTGCCGCCCAGCTGAAGCGTCACGCCCCGCTCCCGGAACAGATGCACAAAGTCGTAGCTCTGCAGGATCATGTAGCTGAACTCGGTGTAGCTGATGCCCTGGTCGCGGTTGTGGAGGCGGTCGCGCACCGAGTCCTTCTGGATCATCATGTTGACCGAGAAGTGCTTGCCGATATCGCGCAGCGCCTCGAGATAGCCGAGCTTGCCCAGCCAGTCGATGTTGTTCACCATCGCGGCCTTCGGGCGACCGGACGAGCCGCTGAAATCCAGGATGCGATCGAAGATCTTCTCGATCTTCGACACGTTCGCCGCCACCGTCTCCGCCGTCATGAGCTGGCGTTCGGCACTCTTTCCCGAAGGGTCGCCGATCAGGCCCGTCCCTCCCCCCATCACCGCCACCGGGGCGTGCCCAGCCCGCTGAAAATGGGCCAGCGCCATGATCGTGACAAGATTGCCGATCGTCAGTGAGTCCGCGGTGGGGTCAAATCCGGCGTACGCGCGGCGAACGCCCCCGGCCAGATGCCGCTCGAGAGCCGCTTCGTCCGTGCACTGGTGCAGCTGCCCGCGCCAGCGCATTTCTTCGAGAAACGATGTCGTTTGTGCCGCGCTCATCAGGGCGGAGGGTATGCGCTGCCCCGGGTCTGATCACTTCTTACCGAGGTACCACGAGGCATCGGTTGCGCCGTTGGCCCAGCGCGTCATGTCGTTGAGCTCGTTCCAGCCGAGCGCTTCGGTGTGCCCATCCAGCGAGCTTGCGACCGCCTTCTTTGCAAAGCGGCAGGCCACATACCCCGAATTCTTCTTCGCCGAATCTGCACGCTCGTCGTACGCCGTCTGCCAGGCGCGAGCCGTCATCCACGGCGACTCGACCATGAAATAGCCCTCGAAGCGGTCCTGCCCCAGCAGGGAGGACGCGGCGCTCGCGCCCGACGCGGCTTCCAGATCTCCGGGATTCACCCGCGCCGACACGAAGGTCATGAGCTTGGAGGGCCGGAGCGCATCGTCGATCCGCGTCACGTAGAACTTGCCGAAGCTCTTCAAAATCAGCTTGTCGTTGGCGTAGTGCTTGTCACTCCCTCCGACAAAGGCCACATTCATCCCCAGCGACGGGAACAGGCTGCCCACGTACCCCCAGCTTTCTCCGATCTGTGAGTACGCCGATTCTCGCTCCTTCAGCGATGCAAGGACCTTCGCATCGTCGTAAAGAGCGCTGAAGTTGTTCCCCAGATAAGGGACGATCCGCCAGGGATAGCGCTGGGCTTCGGGCCCGACGATCCGCTTGCCGCGATCGTCCACCACCACCATGGAGCCGCCTACCTGATCCGCCGAGGGATATCCCTGGAGAACAGCCCCCTTGTTGTCCCCCGCGTAGCACGTAAACGCAACCATCAGTTGACGCCCCGCGTTCATCTCACGGGTCTGCCTGGCCATGACCCTGGCCCGGGCCAAGGACGGGACCGCAAGCGAAATGAGAAGCGCCACGATCGCGATGACCACCAGAAGCTCCACGAGCGTGAAGGCTCGATCACCCAGGAGCCTGCGGATGGGGCAACAACGGGTTCGGGTGTGCGTTTGACGGGAGGTGCTGTGCACGCGTTTTTCCGGGATCAGTATTGAGACTGAGTCTCAATATTTTACGGAATTCTCTTGCTTTTCAAGTCTGGCTCGTCATTATTTCTTGTCAGACAGCAGGAATTTCCATTTCACCGAAACCATCTTAGCCCTCTTTCAGTGCGTTTTCCGTTCGAGGAGTTCCCATGTCCAACACGCTCAACCGGGCCTCATTGCTGACCTTCATGTCCATTTTGGCGGGTTCAAATGCATCCGGGCAGGTTTTCAGCCATTCCTATGAGCAGCCCGCGCTCGACCGGTGGATGTACCCGTTTAACTTTGCTGCGGGCGCTGAAACGCGCGCCTCGCTGTTCGCCGCAATCAATCAGCCCGGGTTCGATGACCGCGACGGCGAATTGCTGATCGGCTTCGACACGGGCGACGATGTGCCCGCCGGCAAAGGGCGTCTGAGTTACAAGATCCTCAGCGCGACCTTGAGCGTGTACGTTGAAAACGATATCTCCTTCTACTACGACCCCACCCCGGACCCGCTCGCTTCGAGCTACGCAACGAGCGATCCGCAGTATGTTGCGGATGCGGACCCGAGCAAGCCGATCGAAATCTGGCCCGCGGGTTATCGCAACGGTTTCTCGGCCGCCACCTTTGTGGAGAGCTCCCCCTTCGGAGGCACTCCCACCGTTCCCCCGGCGCAGGCTGCCCGAAACGTCTACCCCGTGCTGCTCGATAACTACCAGGCGGGCACCGATATGTCCCGCCAGGTGCGTGAGAAGCTCCCCGGCAGCCCGATGGCGGTCGCCAGGCTTTACGGCGAGTCCGGCGAATTGACCCCCGGCACGCTCGTGCCGCAGGGCACCGAAGTCCGGTTCACGCTGAGCGGCGTCTCATCCGCGAACTACGTCTACCTCCAGAACGCGCTCAACGACGGACGGATTCGCCTGCTCGTCACCACGCTCGAACCCACGAGCGGCGGCCCGGGCGGCGGCACCGGCGGCGTCACGTATCCGCGCATCTACACCCGTGAAAATGCCGCGGCAGTGCTCGGCTACGCCCCGCAGCTTTCCCTTGAAGTGGCAGTGACCTGCGCCGCCGACTTTGACGGCGACAACCTCGTTGACGACACCGATTTCACGTACTTTGTCGCGTCCTACAACGAGCTTCTCGACGCCCGGAGCGATCTCAACGGAGACGGCGTGACGGACGATGCAGACTTCTCGTTGTTTGTCGTTGCCTACGACAACCTGCTGTGCGATTGAGCGGGCTCTTTGCCACCCTCCGACGCCGGCCCCGTGGCCGGCGTTTTCGTTTTACAGGTTGCGGTTCACGACCGCGTCGGCGGCGGCGAGCAGGCCGCTCTTCGCGGCGGAGGGTGCGATAGCTGCGATTTCCGCCTTGGCTTCGCTGACGAGTCGCAGGGCGACGGATTTGGCGTAATCGAGTGAACCGGTTTCGACGACCGACCGACGGAGCGTTGAAGCGGCATCGGCCGAATTGGCGTGCCCTTCGCTCGCTTCTTCGAGGAGCAAAAGAGACTTGCCGCGATCCTTGCCCGAGACGCTCGCGAGGTGATGGATGAGGGGCAGGGTGAGTTTGCCCTTTTCGAGGTCTTTGCCGAGGGTCTTGCCCACCACCCGCTCTTCGCCGGTAAGGTCGAGGACATCGTCCTGGATCTGGAAGGCGACGCCGAGCTTGCGGCCGTACTGGGCGAGCCGATCGGAGATCTCCTTGCTCGCGCCGCTCCGTGCCGCCCCGAGTTCGCACGAGGTCGCGATGAGCGCCGCGGTCTTGCGATCGACGATCTCAAAGTAGGTACGCTCGTCGAGCGCGAAATCCTCGCGGTGGTGCAATTGGAGCAGCTCGCCCGCGCACATCACCATGCTCGCGTGGCCCACGGCCAGCGCGGCACGCTGATCCTGCAGCTGCGAGCAGAGGTGGTAGGCGGCGGCGATGAGGAGATCTCCCAGGATGACCGCCGGCTCATTGCCGCGAAGCTTGTTGACGGTGAGCCCCTTGCGTCGGGTATCGGCCTCGTCGAGCACATCGTCGTGCACGAGCGTGGCCATGTGGACCATCTCGCAGACGGCGCCGACGACGGCGTGCTCGCGTGTGAGCGGGACATCCGGCCGCACCGCGAGCCCGCACAGGCCGACGAGCGTGGGCCGCAGCATCTTTCCGCGGTAGGACTCGACGTGCTTGACCAGCACGGCAACGGGAGCCAGGTCTGACTCGAGTTGCGCATCGAAGACCGAGACGACGCGCATGAGAAATTCACCGATCTTGCCGGTGAGATCGCCGTCCTTGTCGGCCCCGATGTTGTGCAGGATCTGCTGCATCGTCCCGGGACTTTAGCGGCCTATTTCTCTGCCGAGATGTACGCGATGTAACAACGGCAGGCTTCGCCCCGGGTGGTGATCCTGAAGTTGCCGTCCCCCCCGCCCTTTCCGTCGTCGCCTTCCCAGTAGACAGTGACCTTGGAGAAACCGGCCTCCGCAAGGAGTTCGCGGACCTCGACGAGGGACCAGAGACGCCATCGGTAGACAAAGGCGTTGCGCCAGGGCGGCCCCTTGTGAAACTCAAAGTGAATCCGGTTGATCTTCTCGTTCGTAAGCGGGTTGTAGAAGGACTGATCCCAGACGTAGGTGAAGCCCCGGCGGGGCCCGCCGATGCGGCGGCGTTCCTTGATTTCGAGGTAGGAATCAGCGCCGCCGTAGTGATCGAGGAAGAAGATGCCCTTGGCGCCGAGGGACTTTCGCACGGCGCGGAAGTACTTCAGCATGTCTTCCCGGGTGGTGAAGATCCAGTAGCTGAAGTTCATGGCGAGGACAACGTCCACGCCCATGCCCGGACCGGCGGGGTCCAGGACGTTGCGCTGCTGGAGCGTCAGACGCGACTGCTGCTCTTCGGAGAGCTTGGCGACGTGCCGCTTACGGCCATTGGCGAGTGTGGGACCGTCGAGATCGACGCCGATGGCGCGGTTGTCCTTGCGAAGACGGACCCACTCGCAGGCGGTGGCGGCGGTGCCGCAGAAATCCTCGCGGAGCACGCGAGCCGGCTTGCCGCGAATTTTCCTGTAGGCCTTGTCGACGAACTCGATCTCGGCCTCGGAGCACTGGACGGCGCGTTCGTAGAGGTCGTGCTTGTCAGCGTTGGCGCGGGTGAGGATCGGGAGTTTGGTGCGGGGCATGGATGGGGAAGGTACGCAGGCGGGTCGCGGCTGAGTAAACTGGCACAATGCGCGAGCTGTTTGGAATCTTCCTGCTGTTTTGGGGCGGTCTAAGCGGATACTTCGCTTATGGGGCTGCACTTATTGCGGGCCACTACCGCGTCCTCGGATGGTCCTACGTCGATGTTCCCCTGCGAAGGGCTTTCGGGGAGGAGACGAAATCCGTCGAAGAGGTCGATCAGATGTGGGCACTCGCAATTGCAAATACTCGAGCATTTGATCCATCCGTCACAGACAGCCGCTTTGGCCTGGCAAAATTCATTGCCGATGGATTCGTTGATTCCACCAGTTTGAATTTCAGCCGCGGCAGTTGGTTCCTAACCGCCAATTCGGTCGTTTCAGTCGTGGCGGGCGTGCTGCTGGTTCGCTCGCCGCAAAGAGCCAAAGGGGCCGTGAGTTCTGCCGAATGATTTTGACCGTGCGTCATTCAGACTGGCTGGCAAGCGCGTCGGATATTGACCGTTCAAGCGTTGACCTCCTCTACGCCGACCCACCCTTCAACACCGGCAAAGCCAAGTCCGGCACCCGCGGCCACGCCGCCAAATACCAGGACTCCTGGCCCACCACCGCCAAGTACATCGAATGGCTCCGCGAGCGACTCGCCGCGACTCTTCCGGCCCTCAAGCCCACCGCCAACATCCTCCTGCACGTCGATTACCGCACGTCGCACCACGTCCGCCATTTACTGGATGAATTGCTCGGCGCGGACCGCTTCGTCAATCACCTCATCTGGTCCTACGGCCTCGGCGGCTCCTCCCCACGCTCCTTTGCGCGCAAGCACGACGACATCCTTTACTACTGCATCGACCCGAAGAAGTACTACTTCAAGCCGCCCCGCGTGCCCGCGACGAGCCGGCGGATGCAGGGGCAGACCAAGAAGGCGACGGATGTGCTCGACATCCCTTCACTGAACAACATGGCCGCGGAGCGCACGGGCTATCCGACCCAGAAGCCGCTGGCCCTGCTCGAACTTCTTGTCGAAGCCTGCTGTCCGCCCGGGGGCATGGTGCTGGATCCCTGCTGCGGCAGCGGGACGACGCTGGTGGCCGCGACGAGGCTGGGGCGGAGCGCGATCGGGTTTGATATTTCTGCCGCCGCCGTGCGGACGGCACGCAAGCGGCTTTCGCAGAGGTGACACAAACCTTTGCCGGTCGGAGTTCGTTTCCGGCGTGGATTGGCCCGCCGCCCTGCGCGTCGTACCATGAGACGTGGCATGAAGAGTGCTCCGCCAGACATCACTCCGCCGCCGGCGGAGGAGCAGCATCCGATCAAGAACCCGATCGTCCGGGCGGTCGCGCACTGGTACGCGCGCCGGATTGTGAACGTGAACATCAACATTATCGCCGCGGGACTCCTGGCGCTGATCCCGGTGTCTGTCTGCGTGCACTTCATTCACTCGACCAAGTTCATCGAGAACGGGAAGGCGATCGCGGCCATCACGTTCCTCCTGGACGTCGTTTTTGATTTCTCGATCTACTTCTGCCTGCATTACCTGGCCAATCACGGGCCGTTCCGCAAGCTGGTGAGCCACAACCCGGCCTACCGGGGCATGAGCTTCCTCCACGACGCGGGCCTCGTGCAGATGCAGCGGGCGATTCTGAGCCCGATGCTGTACATCATCTGGCTGGTGACCCAGCATTACCTGATCGATGAGACGAGCATCGGCGCCGGATGGGCGACGGCGATCGGCGGGGTGCTGGGCATCGGGTTTTCCCGAGTGCTGCACACCATCTGGATGATGCTCGAAGAACGCCGGCGCCATGCGAAGTATCTTGCCGGCCAGTCGACCGGGGCGTGACGTTTCGCCCCCTCGATTCGCTACCCTGCGTTCATGTGCGGCATCGCCGGCATTCTGAAGGTTCATCCGCCGGGCTCGCCCCCCCCGCCGCCTGATGTGGCGATTCCGGAAGCCTGGCTCGATGTGCTGGATGAATCGATCAAGCATCGGGGACCCGACGGGCAGGGGCGATTTCGCGATCGGGCGATGAGGCCGGACGGAACGGTCGTGGACGTGGCGTTCGTGCATCGGCGCATGGCGGTGATCGATCTTGCGGGCGGGCGGCAGCCGATGGTGAGCGAGCGCGGGCCGTTTCCGGAGAAGCCGCGGAACGGGCGCGTCGCGGTGGTGTTCAACGGGTGCATCTACAACCACCGCGAACTGCGGCGCGAGCTGCAGGCGGCGGGGCATGAGTTTGTGACGGATCACAGCGATACCGAGGTGCTGATACACGGATGGAGGGAATGGGGGAACGAGCTTTTCGCGAAGCTGGATGGGATGTTTGCTGCCACCATCTGGGATGCATCGACTGCGACGATGGTGATGGGGCGAGATCGCTTCGGTGAGAAGCCGCTCTACTTCGATGATCAGGCCGGGAGCGTTCGGTTTGCAAGTTCGATCACAGGGCTCTGCCGAATCCGGTCGGCGTGCGGATATGTGCGGGGCAGCCTGGACCATGTTTCCAAATTCGTGCTGACAGGCTGGATCGCGTTCGGATGGAATAGCGAGCCTCCCCAGCGGTCAATGAAATCGGTGCAGCCGGGGTACGAGCGTTTCTTTGGAAAGTGGGACGAATCGGAGTTGAGGCTTCGAGAGCAACTCGCGAAATGGCGGGGGGAATCTCGGCGTGATACCTCCATCGACCCGGCTGAGGTTGATTCTCTTCTGTCGGCTGCCGTCCAATCGCGTCTGGAGGCGGATGTTCCCATCGGGATATTCCTATCCGGCGGCATCGATTCGGCATTAGTCGCGCTGTATGCCTCCAAGGCGGCGCCTGATATGGAAGCGTTCACTGTCCGGATGCCCGTACCTGAGTTTGATGAATCGCAGGCCGCCGCGACGACGGCTCAGGCACTGGGAATTCGCCATTACGTTCTTGAGTGCGCACCGTCACCAGCTGAAGACCTCGTAACCGCGATCAATCAGCTGGGCCTCCCGTTTGGAGATAGCTCGCTTTTGCCAGCGCTTTGGGTCAGCCGCGCGGCACGCGGCGCGGTTCGGGTGGCACTGGGCGGAGACGGTGGAGACGAGCTTTTCCTCGGGTACGAACGCCATCGCGTCCTTCCAGTGCTTGCCGCCTCGAGATACCTGCCCGCGGTGATAAGAAATGCGGGACCGCGTCTATGCACGAGGTCGCTCGCGGATCCGATTCGGCGAAAACGCCAGTTCGCACGGCTGATTGTCGCGTTGTCTGAAGGGAGCTACGACGAACTGCTGGCGATCTTCCCTCGTTCCATGTTCAGCGATCTCCTCAGTGATGACGTCGACTTTCTTTTCAAACGCGCTGGCATGTGGCAGCAGACGAGAAATAGAACCAGGCCTGAATTCGTCGCATCGGCGCTCGCGAAGGATTTATTTGATTACCTCCCCGACGATCTCCTCCGAAAGATCGACACCGCTTCCATGTCCGTCTCGCTCGAAGTTCGCGCGCCGTTCCTCGCAAGAGAACTCGTGGATCGCATGATCCGCGTCCGGCCCGAGGTGCTCATGCCCGATGGCGAACGCAAAGGCCTGCTCAAAGCGGTCGCACGCAAGTACCTTCCCGACGAAATCGTCAACCGCCCGAAGATGGGCTTTTCCATCCCGATCGGCGAGTGGTTCCGCACCGACTACGGCGGCATGAAGCAACTGCTGCTCGACACGCTCAACTCGGCGGACCCGTTTCCGGAAGATGTGCTTGGGATCAGGATCAATCGCGCGTTTGTCGCCAAAATGATCGCCGATCACATGGATCGTCGGCGAGATCACTCGCAGCGGTTGTACATGCTGCTCGTGCTCGCGATCTGGACGCGGTGGCTGCGGTCGGTGAACAGAAACTAGGCGGAAAAGCCGCGATTATCGCGGGGAGAGCCGCACGCCGGCGGCGTCAAGCTCTCGCTTGGTGGTTTCGAGCAGTTGCGTGCGCACGGCGCCGAGCTTCTCGCGCGGAGCCCAGACGCGCACGGCCCACTGCACGCTTGCTCGCCCGAAATCGTTCATGACCACTTCGGGAGGCGGGATCTCGAGGCCGCCGGCGGAAGCAATCGCTTCGCGCGTGGCGGTGACGAGCACCTGGCGAACGGTCTCTGTTGGCGCGCTCGAGACCACGTTCAGCAGCACCTCGGCGCGGCGGCGCGGGTGGTGGCTCTGGTTGTCGATGACGGCGCCGGCGATCTGGGCGTTGGGGACGATCACGCGCCGGCCGTCCGCCGTGTCGAGCGCGGTGGTGAAAAGGTCGATCTCGTTCACCGTGCCGGCCTGGCCCGCGATGACGACGCTATCGCCCACCTTGAACGGCCGGAAGATAAGCAGCAGGATGCCCGAAGCGATGTTGGCGAGGGTGCCCTGAAAGGCCAGACCGATCGCAAGCCCCAGCGCGGCCAGAACCGCCGCGAAGCTCGCGGGCTGGATGTTGAAGACCTCAAGGCAGGTGATGACGGCGAAGGTGAGGATGGCCCATTTGGCCAGGTTCGCCAGGAACGCGCTGAGTGTTGGATCCAGGTGGGCCCGATGGGTACCCCTTTTCAGGGCCCCGCGGATCCAGCCGGACAAGAGCCAGGATCCGATGAGCAGGAGAACCACGAAGCCGATCTTGAGCCCCCAGAGCGAAACCAGGTCCCAGTCGATCCGAATGCCGCCGAGGGTTCCCCTGCCGAACCAGCCACCCGGGGTGGATTGGACGGGACTTTGTGGGAGGGACTCTGGAGCCATGGGTGGGAGCTTTCGAGAGTGGATTGCGGGGTCAGCGGACCTCGGCCAAAAACCTCACGCAACTTTGGCCGGAAAATGGGGTCGCCGGTGAACTTCTACCGAAAAGGAAGTGTTACGATCACCTGCGCAATTGTCGACCCCGGAGAGGGCCTGGAATGACCTTGAATCGAGATACGAACTTCCCGGCGGGTGGCTGGGTTCTTTCCCGGAGGGAGATCCTTGCGGGCGGCGCCGCGGCGGGCGCGACGCTGCTGCTCGCGGGCTGCCAGTCTGGGCCTTCCGCAACGGGCGATGCCGGAACGGATGCCGCAACTCCCGTCTGGCCCGACCAGGCGAATACGCCGTATTCGGCCCTGCCGACTCCTCCTTCGGGATCCAAGCCCGCGCCGACCGGCCAGGCGCCAACTCCGAGTTCTGTCAGTTATGGGCTGCCGCCAAACGTCATCCCCCGTTCAACGTGGACGAGCGCCGGGGTCATCCGGTCGCTGGCGAACCCGATGAACGGCGTAAACCGGATCACGGTTCATCACGACGCGATTCCTTCTCAGGGAATCCGGACGCAGCGCGACGCGATCGTGCGGCTGAACTCGGTGCGCCAGAGCCACCTCCGGGAGGGCTGGGCGGACATCGGGTACCACTACGTCATCGACCCGCAGGGACGGGTCTGGGAGGCTCGCCCGCTGGTTTATCAGGGCGCGCACGTGAAGGACAAGAACGAGCACAACATCGGCGTGATGTGCATGGGCAACTTCGAGCAGCAGACGCCGACGCCGCAGCAGACCGCGGCCCTGGATGCTTTCGTCGCGTCGCTCATGCAGCGGCACAAGATCCCTGCCAATCGCGTCTACACGCACCAGGAACTCGGCCAGACCGCCTGTCCCGGGCGGAACCTGCAGCGGTACATGCTCGCGACGCGTTCGCGTGGCGGCAAGCTTGCCTCGGTCTACGTCTGACCCTTCAGTTCTTCCCAATGACTCTGGACCGTCCGCTTTGTGGACGGGATCGTCCATTGTCCCGCGATCTCGCAGAGCGGCTCGAGCACGAACGCGCGGGTGAGCATGCGGGGGTGCGGGATGACCAAATTGGGCAGTTGGATCGAGCGGTCGCCGTAAAGCAGAACATCGAGGTCGAGCGTCCGCGCCCCGTAGCGGCCTTCCTTCAGTCGATCTCGGCCGTGCGCGCGCTCGATCTCGAGGCAGAGTTCGAGCAGAGCCTCCGGCGGCAGGGTGGTTTCGAGCGTGCAGGCGCCGTTTAGGTACATGCCCTGCGCGGGCTCGGCGGCTCCGTCGAGACCCACGGGCTCGGACTGGATCCAGCGGCTCGCGCGCAGCAGCCGCACACCCGGCGCCCGAGCAAGCTCCGCAACCGCACGATCGAGGTGAGAATTTCGCGGCTCCAAGTTTGAGCCGAGCGCGAGCGCTGCGGGAGTGGCCGGTGCCGGTGACATCCGCAAATAAAAGCACGCCCGGGAAGCGGGCGTGCGGGAGGAGCGTGAGAATGCGTTTTAGTCTTCCTCGATCTCTTTGAGGCGGTGCTGCAACTGGGCCTTGAGACGGGCGAGGATGGAGCTGTGCATCTGGCTGACGCGCGACTCGGAAAGATCGAGCGTGGAGCCGATTTCCTTCATCGTCATGCCCTCGTAGTAGTACAGGATGACGATCAGGCGTTCGGCGCGGCTGAGGCCCTTGGTGATGAGTTCCTTGAGGTCGCGGCGCTGCAGATCGCCGAGCGGGTTGACCTGGGAATCGTCCTTGACAACGTCGATCTCGCGAACGTCGCGTCCACCGTCGGACTGAAACGCCCGCTGGTTGAGCGAGCGGGTGCCGACGGCGCTGCTGTCGCGCTTGACCTTGTCGAACTCCTCGCCCTGGATTCCGAGCCGGGCGCCGACTTCGTGATCGGTCGCCGGACGACCGAGTTCCATCTCGATCTGCTGCCGGGCCTGGTCGAACTTTGCGGTGCGGTGACGCACGAGCCGGGGCACCCAGTCCATCGAGCGGAGCTCGTCGAGTATGGCGCCGCGGATGCGGTTGGCGCTGAAGGTTTCGAATTTCACCTTGCGGTCAAGATCGAAGGAGTCGATCGCGTCCATCAGGCCGAAGAGGCCTGCGGACATGAGGTCTTCGACATCGACCTCGTCGGGAAGACGAGAATGGATGCGGTCGGCGTTGTAACGCACGAGGTGGAGAAACTTCTCCATGAGGAAATTCCGCATGGGCTCGTTGGGCTCCTTGCGGTACCGCTTCCACACCTCGTTGATGTCGAGTTTGTCGAATGGCGTCGGAAGATTGGACGGCTCGGCGTGTCGGGCCTGAAAGCGCCCGCGCGTCCCGGTTCTCAACGTGGATTTCATCACTGACATGGTCGCTCCTTGACCATCAACAGATTGTCGTGACGACGGGAGCAAAGCTCCTGCCGCCCGAGTCGCGGAGCAAACGCTCCGGAGACTCCCAAACGCCGGGCGGTCCTTGCCCGGCGTGATGCGGAGTATACAGAGCTGAGCGCGCTCTGCAAGTGGCAGAGCCCAAATTTACGCCGCCTTCTTAGCGCTCTGTCCCGGTTGTGCGGACTGGGCAATCTGGGTGGAGACGTTTGAGGCGCCGGGCGCGGGTTCGGAAGCCTCTTTGCCCGAGGGATGGATTTCGGGAATCGGATTCTCCCGGGCGTATTGCTCGGCGTGCTGGCGGACGACCACCTGAGCAACAAGGCCGATTCCAAGGCCTACGAAATAGCAGAGCACCATCGCGGTGAGCGAGCGATAGAGCACCACATTCGAGGAGTTGTGGGCCAGGACACCTGCAACACAAGAGATTGCGAACGCGGCAAAGGCCAGGATGGTCGCAATGAGTCGTGTCGCGTCCTTCACGATCCGAATCTCCGAACTCATGATGACAACACAAAGCGCAAGTTCAGCGCGAAAAACAACTTACGAACTTCGGCCTTCGCACACACAGAGCCGAGCACGATTCTTCTATCGGCCTGAGAGCAGCCGGCGGAGCATCCCGAACTTTGGCCCCCCCACGCCCGGCACCGGCTTACCCGCGGGTTCATTCGCGATCAAATACTTGCGGGACAATGACTTGGAGAGCTCCACGATCGCCTGAGAGGCCGGCGCCCGGGGCGCCAGCTTTGTCACCGGCCCCTGAGACATCACGGATTCCTGCACCTGCGCGTCGCGCGGCACCCAGCCCAGGAACGGCAGGTCGAGCGAAAGGAACTCGCGGCAGACTCTCGCTATCCGGCCGTGCACCCGCTCGGCGTCTTCCCTGGACCGCGCCTGATTCACGACGAGGCAGAGGCGCGAACCGGCGGCCCGGCCGCACGTGTCTGTCTGGGAGAGACACTTGATCAGGGCGTATGCGTCGGCGATGGAGGTGGGCTCTGGAGTTGCAACGACCAGCACCGCATCGGCGACCGCGAGAAACCGGCGCACGCCGGAGGAAATTCCCGCCCCGGTATCGAGAAGCACGACCTGGCTCCTTGCCTCGAGGTGAGAGAGGCCCCTGATGAGCTGCGTCTGTTCGGCCGGCCCAAGATCGGCCATCCTGGAGACCCCCACGGCCCCGGGAACGAGCGTAAAGCCGTAGGGAGTCGGGATTCCGATCGAGGAGAGATCGGCGCCGGCGCATGTGTGAGCCCCCATGCGACCGTGCACGGTTCCGTCGCTCATCGGCATGGCGTGCTGGAGGCGCCGGGTGGGCGAAACGCCGCACAGGATGTCCGCGTTCGCCATGCCGAGGTCGGCGTCGACGAGCGTGACGCGATAGTCCTGAGCGAGAACGGCCGCGAGATTCACGGCGATATTGGTTTTCCCGACCCCGCCCTTGCCGGAGGTGATTGCCAGGATGGGCGTTTTGGGCTGCCCCGCATCGCGGGCCTCCGCGGGATGCCGACGGAAGAGCTCGCGCAGCCGGGCGGCCTGATCCAGCCCCGGTCCGGGGCCTGAAGTTGGACCGATTGGAGCGGAGGTCATGCGCCGGCTCGAGCCTGGTGCGTTGCCGCGGCCCATTCCGTTGGAAGTTCGAGCAGCCAGCGAGCGAAGCGCTCGGGCGTGGCGGCCTGAAAATCGTCGGGAACTTCCTGGCCGGTCGTCAGGCATGCCAGGGGCAGCTTCAGTTCGCAGAGCACGTTGAATGCGGGGCCGAGTGTGTCGGTTTCGTCGATTTTGGTGAGCAGGACGCGGTCGGGCCCGAGCTGCGCGAATGCTTTGGCGGCGTTGCGGGCCACGCCTTCCGAGGCGCACGCGGCGAGCGCCAGGTGCGTCTCGGTAGCGCCGGAGGCATCGACAAACCGGCGGAGTTCGTCCAGCCTGCGCTGGTCGGAGGGCGCGCGGCCCGGAGTGTCGACCAGCACGACCTCGCAATCAGAAAGCTGGGCACGCGCGGAAGTTACTTCCATCGGCGTGAGGGCAACTTTGAGGGGCAGGCCGATGATGTTGGCGTAGGTGCGCAGCTGATCGACCGCGGCGATCCTGTAGGTGTCGCAGGTAATAAGACCGACACGCTTGCTGTGACGGAGCTTGTAAGTGGCCGCGATCTTGGCGATTGTGGTGGTCTTGCCGACGCCCGTGGGACCGACGACGGCGATGACCAGTGGGGCGCTGGGCGTGGTCAGACCGCCGGTCACGGTGATCCGGGCGGCGATGCGCTGGAGCAGCGTGGAACGCACGACGTTGTCGTCGTTGAGCTCCGCGGGCTCGAGCAGATCTCGCACCTCTCCGATCAGCTCGGCGGCGAGCTGTGCGGAAACCTGGCGATCGGTGAGCTGCATGAGCGCGGTCGAGAGCGGGTCGGACATGCCGATCCCGGCGTGCGAGGAAACTCGGACGGCAGCGAGTCGCTGCTCCTGAACGAGTTGCGAGACAAGTTTTTTAATCGAGGCCAGTTCTTCTTCCACCGAGCGGGCCGCCCACTCCGAGGTGGGGCGGAGAGTGGCACGCGTCGCGAGCCGCGAGGCGGGCCTGACATCAGGCCTCGGGGGAGGTGCGGCAACTTCGACGGGCTGCGGGACGGTGACGGCGGCTGCGGATGGAGCGGGCTGTGCAATGGCCGAGGCGGTGGCGTTCGAAAAAGACTGCGGCTCGAATGCTGTCGGCCGGGCGGGCTCGGCGGCGGGCAGCGGATTGCGCGCGGAGTGCGTCGGAGCGATGCGGGGCTGCTTGAGCGCACTGGAAGGCGCGTCGGATGACGCGGTGATCTCGAACTGGCTCTTTGCGCCGATGCCGACCACGCCGCCCACCCGGATGGTGCGGGCGTGAAGAATCACCGCATCGCTGCCGAGGTCTTTTTTGACTTCGGCGAGCGCTTCGGCCATGGAATTGCCGCGGAATGTCTTGAGCTGCATGTACGCCGTCCGTGGCCAGAACACCCAGACTCGCCGAACGTCCGAGGCCTCCATGCCAGCGGTGTCGATCGGGAGATTCCCGGGCGGCCTGCCCGGGCGGAGCATGATACCAGACTATCGGCCGGTGCGTGCGCGAATGTTGAAGTCAGGCGGCGGCGGCAACCTGCGAGAGCGCATCGGGAGGCATGACGAGCGCCACGCTTTCGACTTCGACCGAGGGGATCAGCTCGTTGTACCCGAGCACGGCGACGCCGGTGATGTGCGGCTCCAGTATCTGGCGGACGACGGCTCGGACCTGGGGCGAGGCGATGACGACGGGGTGATTCCCGGCGCTCGTGGCGAGCTGGAGTGAGCGGGCGACGTGTTCGGCGATCTGGTTCGCCACCCGCGCAGGCATGCTGACGGTTGTGCCGCCTGGGGCGCGATCGATGTACCCGTTGATGATGTCTTCGAGGCTTGGATCGAGGGTAACGCAGACCAGCCGGAGCTTTCCCGGTTCGCGTGAGGTTGCGTACTGAGAACAGATCGTGCGCCGGAGCGTGTTGCGAACGTACTCCGTGAGCACCTCGGGGTCCTTGGACTTGGGGGCCCACTCCGCGAGGGTTTCGAGGATCGCTTCGAGATCGCGGATCGGTACGCGCTCGCGGAGGAGGTTCTGAAGAATTTTCTGCAGCTCGATGGGCTTGAGAACCGCCGGCACCACTTCCTCGACGAGTTTGGGGGCCTTTTCCTTGAGCTGCTCGAGAAGGTTCCCCACCTCTTCGCGGGTGAGCAGTTCGTCGGCATGGCGCTTCACCACTTCGGTCAGGTGGGTCGCGAGCACCGCGGTCGGCTCGACCACGGTGTAGTTCATGGTCTCGGCGCGGGCACGGAGCGCGGGGTCGATCCACCAGGCATCGAGCCCAAAGGCAGGCTCCTTGGTGGGTTCGCCCGGAACAGGTCCGCTCACGATGCCGGAATCCATGGCCAGCAGCTTGCCCGGGCGCGTCTGGCCGATCGCGACGGGGTTGTTCCGGATCTTGATGCGGTATTCGGTCGGCTGGAGCGTCATGTTGTCCCGGATTCGAACCGGAGGCATGACCAGCCCGAACTCCGCGGCGAGCTGGCGCCGGGTGGCCGAGATGCGTTCGAGCAGGTCCCCCCCCTGCGCTGTGTCCACGAGCGAGACGAGACCGTAACCGACCTCGATTTCCAGCGTATCCACTTTAAGGAGATGCTCCACCGGCGGCGGAGGAGGGGCTTCGGCTTTGCGGGAAGCTTCGGCCTGCGCGACCTCTTTGGCGCGTGTCGCGCGGGTCATGGCGAAGGCCAGCCCGGCCAGGCCGGCCGCCGTTGCCAGAAGCGGGATCGTGGGAAGCGGGGTAAAGCTGAGTGCAACGAGGAAGACCGCCGTGATAATCAGGCCGCGGGGCTGTCCCATCACCTGCGTGGTGAGCTGATCGCCGAGATCCTCCTTGCTGCCCGAGCGGGTGACGATCAGGGCCGAAGCGATCGCGATCACGAACGACGGGATCTGGCTGGTCAGGCCGTCGCCGATTGTGAGCTTTGTGAAAACCTTCAGCGTCTGCTGAGCGTCCCATCCCCGCATGAGCATACCGACGGCAAAGCCGCCGCAGACATTGACGACGGTGATGATGATTCCCGCGATCGCATCGCCGCGCACGAATTTCGAGGCACCGTCCATCGCGCCGAAGAAATCCGCCTCCTGGGAGATTCTCTCCCGGCGCCTGCGGGCCTCCTGCTCATCGATGATGCCGGCGTTGAGGTCCGAATCGATCGCCATCTGCTTGCCGGGCATCGCATCGAGGGTGAAACGCGCCGCCACTTCCGAGATGCGCGTTGCGCCCTTCGTGATGACGACCCACTGGACGATGACGAGGATCAGGAAGATCACCACGCCGACAAAGAGCTGGTCGCCGGCGACGAATTCGCCGAAGGCCATGATCACGTGCCCGGCGACGGTGGCGGCCTGTTCGGGCGTCTGGGCGTCGGCGGTGAGAATCAGCCGGGTGGACGCGATGTTGAGAACGAGGCGGAAGAGCGTCGTGGCGAGCAGCAGAGAGGGGAAGACGCTGAAATCGAGCGGATGGTTCATGGAGATCGTGGTGATGAGCACGATCACGGCAAGGCTGATGTTGAAGCAGATGAGCACGTCCATCGCCGCCGGCGGTACCGGCACGAGCAGGACCGCCAGGAGCAGCACGAAGGCAACGGGCACAATCATGCCGCGGTACTTGTGCAGCCGCTGAAGCCACTGGGGCAGTGTGGAAACCGCGCTTGGAGCAATCGGCGCGACGGCTGCCGGGGCTGGCTTTCTGGGCTTGGGCGGTGCTTTGGCCATGGTTCAGGGCGAGGCGAATCTGACGCTCAGGCGGCGCGGCCCTCGAGGCGATAGACGTACGCAAGAATTTCCGCGACTGCCTGATAGTGCTCCTGGGGGATCTCGTGTCCGACTTCGATCGAGTAATAAAGAGCGCGGGCGAGTGCCGGGCGCTCCACGATGGGCACGTTGTTGATCATCGCGATCTGGCGGATGCGCATCGCCATGAAGTCGGTCCCCTTGGCCACGACCCGGGGGGCGGACATTTCGTCCTGGGCGTAGCGCACAGCCACGGAAAAGTGGGTCGGGTTGGTCACGATGACGTCAGCTGTGGGCACCGCCTGGTTGACTTTCTGCATCGCGATAGAACGCATCATCTGAAGACGCCGGCCCTTGATCTGCGGATCTCCGTCCATGCTCTTGCGCTCTTCCTTGACCTCCTGCTTGGTCATGCGGAGGTCCTGCTTGAGCGTCCATCGCTGGAAGAGGTAGTCGGCAACTCCGAGCACCAGCAGGACCGCGATCAGCCACGCGGCCAGCGAGAGCATCATGGTCCACGTGCGGTAAAGGCCCCCCAGGAGCGGGAGCTGAGGAAGTTGCAGGATCTGCGGAAGCTCGGGGGCGAGAACCGCGTAAGAAATCACGATCACCAGCAGGACTTTCAGCAGGCTCAGTACGGTGCGTACCGCGCCCTTGGCCGAAAAGATCCGCCCGAACCCGCTGATTGGATTGAGCCGGTCGAGATTGGGCTGGAGCGGCTGGCCGGTGAAGAGCGCCCCGTACTGAGCAAAGTGCGCCACCACGGAAACCAGCACGAAAACCGCAAAGAACGGAAGAACGGCGACCGCGCTCTGGCCCGCGGAATAGAGCAGCGTTCCCGTCATCGACGACAGCGAGAGAGAGTCGGGGGACGAGGCGTCTTCCAGTGCCCGGCGCATCACCGAACCCATGGACTTGACCAGCAGGCTCCCGAGCAGAAGGAGCATGATGAGCACGCCCGCCCAGTCGATCGCGGAAGAGAGATCCTGGCTTTTGGCGACCTGACCACGCTCGCGCGCTTCGGAGAAGCGTCTGCTTGTCGGGTCCTCGGTCCTTTCACCAAGTTCCTCCGCCATGATCAGCGATCTCCTTTCGCCGGTCCGAGCGAACCCACCCAGGCGTCCACCGATCGCAGCGCTTCGGTTGTTTCATCGCCCGCGACGGCGGCGATCGAGGGGAGAGCGAGCGTCAGCACGGCGATTCCTGCGAGCACTTTGACGGTGAAGCCAACACTCATGATGTTGATGGCCGGCATCGTCTTGGAAATCACCGCAAAGACGACGACGAGCAGGAGGATGGTGGCCACGACGGGCAGCGAAAGACGCATTGCCAGTTCGAGGCCGGAGGTCGCGACGCCGACCAGCACCTGCGCCGGGGCCTGCGATATCGACAGTCCCCCCGGACCGACGCGCTGAAACGTGCTCACGAGTGCGCGGAAGACGTGCTCCAGGCCCCCGCACGCGAGGAAAGCTCCAAAGACGACAAAGAAGAGCATCTGACCCAGCACATCCACTTCCGCGTCGTATTCGGGGTTGTAGACCTTGGCGAGCCCGAATCCCATCTGCTGGCCGATGATGATGCCGCACGAATCGGCCGCGAGCATCGGCAGCGACGCGATCATCCCGATGACAAATCCGATGAGTGCTTCACCTACGACCAGCGGCACGAGCTGAACCAGCGACGCGGTCTCGGGCGGATGCCATGCCGGCGTGAGCGGGTAGACCGCCGCCGCAAGCCCGAGCACGATAAATGGACGAAGACGCATCGGGATCATCACGCTGGAAAGAAGCGGGGTCGCGAGAAACAGCCCCGCCAGCCGGAACGCGACCAGCATGAATGGGACGAGGTTGGAAGTGATGATTTCCGACATCGCCTACGTGCCGAGAGAGAAAATCTCCACCGCGTACTCGCAGAGCCTGCTGAGAATCCAAGGAAGCAGCACCGCGGAAACGATCACCATGACCACGATCTTGGGAACGAGCGAGAGAGTCTGATCCTGGATCGAAGTGACCGCCTGAATGAGGCTGATGAGCAGCCCGATCACGATTCCCGCGGCGAGCATCGGCGCGGCGATCTTGAGAGTGATCACAAGGCAATGACGCACCATGTCGAGCATGGATTCGTCGATCATGACCCGACCCCCGCGAGCCCGGCGGACCCGAAGCTGCGAAGCAGCCCGCCCACAACAAGCTGCCAGCCGTCCACCATGACGAACAGGAGCAGCTTGAACGGGAGGCTGATCAGGACCGGGGGCAGCATCATCATGCTCATGGAGATGAGCATGCTGCTGATCACCATGTCGATCACGAGGAAGGGCAGGTAGATCCGAAAGCCGAGCAGAAACGCCGACTTAAGCTCGCTGATCATGAAGGCCGGGATCAGCGAGACCATGTCCGCGTCGGCGCGGGTGAGCTTTTCGGGCTCGCTCGTGTCGATGCCGCGGTACTCCATGATCATGTACAGCGAGTTCCAGTTGCCGGCGGATTCGATCTGCTCGAACATGAAGTCACGGACAGGCTGGCGTGTTTTGGCCCAGAGCACGTCCATGTCCCGGATCTCGCCCCGCGACCATGGCCCGATTGCTTCCTTGTACACACGGTCATACGTCGGAGCCATGACGATCAGCGTCAGGAAGATCCCCAGCGCGGTGATGATCTGGGGCGGCGGAATTCCCTGGGCCCCGATCGCCTGCTTGAGCAGCCCCAGCACGATCAGAATGCGCGGGAAGCAGGTCGTCATCAGGACGATCGCCGGCGCAAGTGAGATGATCGTGAGGAGCAGGAGGATCGTCACGGGCGTCGACAGGGCCGAACCCGCGGATTCCGACTGACCTCCGGGGAGGGCCCGACCCGCCGACTCAAGGACCGCCAGCGGATTCAACGAACCGGCCGCAGCGGAATCCGGAATCATCCGTGCGAGCTGGCGTGCCGCCGCGTCGGCCTGGCCGGAGGCAACTGCCGGAACCGCATCGACCGCGGGCGGTCCGTACACCTGGCCAGAGGCGTTGGCGGAGAGCACGAGCGCGAAAAGAAGGCACGCGACAACTCTCACGCCACTCGCCCCCCTTCCCGCTCGGAAATCCCGTCGGCGCGGAGTGCATCAAGGCGGCGGCGGATGGACTGCGCCGCGGCGGCGCCCGTCATCTGGGCCGGACGGGCCGCGGGATGGGGACGTCGCGGCGCGGCTTCGGCCGGAGCGGACGGAACCTTGGCGACTGCCTCGGCGGCCTCCCGATCGAGCGAACGGAAAACCGACGCAAACCGGCTCGCGAGTGAGTTGGAATCGGCGTCACGGACCTTGGAAAGCACCGAGGCGACATCGTCGGCCGAATCGAGTTCGCAGATCGGAGTCAGGGAGAGACCACCAAACCGGCCGGTCCGGGATTGGCTCAGCAGAAGAATGCGACGATCAAGCTTGAGCAGCACGAGGGTGAGCCCGCCCCCCAGGGGATACCGCCCCAGAACCTCGAGAATTCCCGCGGGAGCCTTGCCGCCAGCGTGCAGGGAAGAAGCCAGCCCGCCCTTAGCCCGCGCCACCAGCACGACCAGCCCCGCGAGCATCGCGATCAGCGTGAGGACGGCGGCGAGCGGCCCCACAAGCCCCGCGAAACCACCCGAGACCGATCCACTTTCCTTTTTCGCCCGCTCCTGCTGGCCAGCCGAACCAGAGCCGCCTTTTCCAAGACGCCTGCTTTCGATCTCCGGTGTTTCGGCCGTCGCAGAACGGATCTCGGCCGGCACAAGCAGCGACTGACGACTGTCGGCCGGAAGCGTGCGTGCCTGCGCCGTGGCCGTGATCAGCGCCAGTGTACATAGGGCGATGGTCCGGCCTTTGGTCACGAGGAGGACTTCCTGTCCGTTACGGCGTGCTCCGCACGCCGGAATTGCCGCTATCCCGCCTTCTTGGCGACTTGCTTGCCGTCGACGGGAGACTCGAGAATCTCGTTGATACGCACGCAGAAATTGTCGTTGAGAACGAGCACTTCGCCGCGTGCGACATGCCGCTCGTTCACATAGACATCGACAGGGTCACCGGCCAGTTTGTCGAGTTCCACCACCGCTCCGTCGGCAAGACGGAGGACGTCTTCGACAAGCATCCGGGTGCGTCCGAGCTCGATCTTGACCTGCAGCGTCACATCCGAGAGAAGTTCAATCGCGGCGGGCTCGCCGGTGCCGCCCCCTCCGGTAAAGGCGGGAAGTTCGACCGGCTGAGCCTGCGGCTGTTCGCTCGCATCGCCTGCGGGCGGGGCAACAGAAGACCCGTCGGCGGCGGCTGCTGCCGTCGATGCGGGGGATGGAGAGGGCTGTGCGGGCGGAATTTGCGGCTGCTCGTCGGCCATCCTGGCCTTCCTCGAATCGCGCGACGCCCGCGCGAAGGGCACGACGCCTCCTGCGTCGGGAGGAGGGATCGGTCAGCGGCGGGCGAGGCCGAGAGTTTTCCGCGTCGTCTCTGCGCGACGAAGCGCCGGTTCCGCCGGCCTTGCGCAAGGCCTGCGCGGCGGCCGGTCGGACACCCGGTCAATGCTGGGGACGGGCGGCGTTCTCCGCCGCCGTCGAACCCACGGCGATTTCCACAGGACCGTTGCTCGTCCGCACGGTCGACTTGTCGGTCGCGTTACCGAGCGAGAATGTGCCGGCCTGCTTTGAAGCCCCGGGCTTCGAAGACGGAGTCGATACCTTCGCCGACGGCGGAATGGAGAGCGTGCCGTTGGAAGTGGCCGCATCAACGATCCCGGAGAACGAGTCGGGGAGTGTGATGTGGACACCCGCGTTGGAGGTCTGGATGTCGAACGGGGCCGACGCGCCGTCCTTGAGAGTAAAAGTGACCGGGCCGTTGGATGTCCGGATCTTTGTGGGGGCGTTGGCGAGCTTCGCGGTCACAGGGCCGTTGGAAGTGGATGCGCGGACCGGACCATCGTGCGCCTCGATCGCGATCGCGCCGTTCGCGGTGGTGAATTCCCCCTGTCCCGACATTCCGTAGCAGGTAATCCCGCCGTTGCTTGTCGTGGCGGTGACATTCACCGCCATCGGCATCTCTACGCGGAAAGAGCAGCCATCGTCCTGGTCCTTTTCGGGAGGCGGCAGATCGACATGGATGTCGGTGCCCGAGCCCGGCTCGCACACAGCCGAAAACTTGATCTGCGCCAGCCGGTCCTTGTTCCTGGCGTGGGCGACCGCGGTTATGACAATTTCGGATGTGTCGGTCCGGACGATCTCGATGTCGCCATTGTTCGTCTGAACGGAGAGGGGAAGATTGGCGTGGGCCGGAAGCCTGTGATGCCGCGTTTCTTCGACACGATCACCCGCAAAGGCGAAAGAGCCGGCCAGTGTGAATGCCAAGATCGCGAATCTCATTCCCAGCCTCGCATTTCTCAGTTGCCGGCGTGGACCGAACCGGCGGGTTCCCTTGCGGAAGTGTGTGAAAGGACCCGTATCGAACCGTTGGAAGTGGCTGCGGTCGAAGACGAGCCGGTGCCCGGCGCTCCGAACTGGAGCGTTGCGGAACGATCGGAATTGAAATCACGGACCGTCACCGGTGTATCGAAGCGGATCCGCCCGTTGGAGGTCGAGAGGCGAAGTTCGCCCGCGAAGGACCTGCCCAGGTCAAGTTCGATCCCCCCATTGGACGATCGCGCCTGAATGGGGCCGGGCGAACTGTCAGACAGCTGGATCGTGATATGACCGTTCGAGGTGGTGGCGAAGGCCCGCCCCCCCACTTCGACCAGATCGATCGCTGCGTTGCTCGTGTTCGCATCCACATCGCCGGAGACCCTCCGGGCCTCGATCGATCCATTCGATGTTTCCGCGTGCAACGATCCCGCGTGGTCGTAGACCCGGATCGAGCCGTTGGACGTATCAAGATCGGCCTGCCCCGACGCGCCCTGGAGTGTGAGGCGGCCGTTCGAAGTGCGGGCGATCACCCGCCCGGGCGCAGGGAGCTGAATCCGGAATGCACATCCATCTCCGGACTGCGCCCTTCCGTCGGGCCATGCCACTTCAAGCCTTAGCCCTTCCGGCGAATTGGAAGCGACCACCTTCGCCTCGTCCACTCTTTCCTGAGTGCGTCCGCGAACAGTCGCCGTGATCACGGCCTCAGAGCCCGGGCTTGTCGAAATCTCGACGCTCCCGTTGCGTGTGGTCAGGTCGAGCGCCTGCCCCTGGGCGAACGGAGCCCGGAGAGTCCGGGTGTCGCTGAACTGCGGGCGGTCGTTGTAATCGTTTGACACGATGATGCATCCGGGCAGGAACGCGCCGACCAGCAACGCGAGGCAAAGCACGCCGATCCTGAATGTAGCAGTGTTAGTCAAGGGGGGACCTCCGGGGCACGTGGCAGGAGCCTTGTTGGGATTGGCCCGCGAGTTCTTGCGAGCGGCCGCCCGTGGACTCCGGTTGGATCGGCCGCCCGGCTTCTGCCGGGACCGCCGGCTCCTACTCTGGACGTCTGAAATCGGAAATCCCGTCACAATATCGCGGTTTTGAGTATGAGCCACCGTCCTATTCCAGATTACGTCCCGATCCGCCCGCCATCTTTCCTGGATATGACCGGCTGGCAGGCCGGCGTTGCCATCGCGCTTGATAATGGTGCGATCCGCCTTCGGGATCCGCGTTTTGCTCACATTCCTTCCCCTCCGTTCCCCGCGTATACCCGGCAGCCCGTGGAGTCGGGACCCGCACCCAGAGGTTCGGTTCCTCTCCGCTTTGCGCAGGGTTCGGGCTGGAACGCGATGCACATCGCCGTCGAGCCCGGAACAAGCCTTTACGGCACCGGCGAACAGCCCGGAAGGCTCAACCGCAACGGTACACGCAGGAACATCTGGACCACCGATTGCTTCGGATATGAAGAGAGCATGCCGTCTTTGTACCAGGCACACCCCTGGGTGCTCGCGGTCCGCAAGAACGGCTCCGCCTTTGGCGTGATCTACGAAACAACGCACCGCGCCGTCGTCGATCTGCGTCACGGGATCTTCCTCGCCGCGCAGTACACCACCGCCGATACGCAGAGCCCGGGCGCCGTGATCATCGAGGGGGAAAGCGCCGCGGCGGTCCTCAAAAAGCTCGCGCAGATGACCGGGCGGATGCCCATGCCGCCCCGCTGGGCCCTCCAGTTTCAGCAGTGCCGTTGGAGCTACGAGACCGACGCGAGAGTGCGCCAGATCGCATCGGAATTCCGCGCCCGCCGCATGCCGTGCGGCGTCCTGTGGATGGACATCGACTACATGTTCGGCTTCCGGTGCTTCACCTTCGACACGGAGCGGTTCCCCGATCCGCGCGGGCTGAACGATCACCTGCACGCGATCGGCTTCAAGAGCGTCTGGATGATCGATCCGGGGCTCATGACCGACGACAACTACCCCGCCTACCGCGATGGGAAGCGGGGAGATCACTTTGTCAAAAACCGGTTCGGCCACGACTTCGTCGGAAAAGTCTGGCCGGGGCCCTGCTCATTCCCGGATTTCACCCGTCGGTTCACGCGCGAATGGTGGGCTTCGCTCTACCGCGACTACATGGCCCAGGGAATCGACGGCGTGTGGAATGACATGAACGAACCCGCTGTGTTCGATGTCCCGAACAAGCAGATGCCCGAGTCGAATGTGCACGATGCTGATCCGGAACTGGGAGGCCCGGGGCGCCATCTTCGCTATCGCAACATCTACGGCATGCAGATGGTGCGTGCGAGCAGAGCGGGCATCCAGGCTGCCAACCCGGAGAAGCGCCCGTTCATCCTGACGCGCTCGAACTTTCTGGGCGGACATCGATACGCCGCCACATGGACGGGGGATAACAAGAGTAACTGGCGTCACCTGCGGTGGTCGATCCCGATGGTGCTGAACATGGGCCTGAGCGGCCAGCCTTTCGTGGGGCCCGACATCGGTGGCTTTGCCGACAACGCCGATGCGGAGCTCTTCGCGCGCTGGATGGGCATCGGAACTCTGCTGCCTTTCGCCCGGGCACACAGCGTGAAAGACAGCGTCGATCACGAACCGTGGAGCTTTGGTCCTGAGTGCGAAGCGACCTGCCGGGCGGCGCTCGAGAGGCGATCCCGGCTTCTGCCGTATCTCTACACGGCGTTCCGCGAGTCGCACATGTCGGGATTGCCGGTCGCGCGGCCGGTTTTCTTCGACGACGGAACCGATCCTTCGCTCCGCAGCGTTGATGACGCTTTCCTGCTTGGCTCCGCCCTGTTCGTCCGCTGCGATGTCTGGGAGCCCGGCCGTCGCGCCGCGGCGGCCCGCCTGCCGCGCGGAGATGAAGCCTGGGCCCGGTTCGAGCCGCTCGATCCGGCGGGAATCTCAAGCCAGAAGCCCGACCCCTCGCTGCCGGAACTGTTCCTGCGGCGCGGCTCGATCATTCCGCTCGGGCCGGTGATGCAGTTTGACGGCGAAAAGCCGATGGAGCCGCTGACGCTTGTAGTCGCTCTCGACCGGTCGGGGCACGCGTCCGGCACTCTCTATCAGGATGAGGGAGACGGCTACGGGTTTGAAAAGGGCGACTTTGCGCTCACGCATTTCGAAGCGAGCCGGACCGATCGCGGCGTCGAAGTCGTAGGGCGTCAGATCGAGGGGGTCTTCCCCGCGGTTCACCGCGAGGTCGAGGTCATCGTTCTACTTCCCGGAGGGGGCAGGGAGCGGGGCAGGTACGAACACCGCCGATAACCTGAGGGCTTTCCGGTTCGCCGCCGCGCTTGCAATCCTTTCTTTAGGCGGATCGCGTCGCTTGCGGTGCTCGGCAGTGCTCGGCTGAAGGCGGCCCCGGCCGAGGCCCGATAGAGCAGAAGTTGCCGATTCCGCGAAGGGTGTTTCCGAACGCCGCTGTTGTGGTTTCGGCACCGGCGAAGCTGTGAGCAAGACTCGGTGAGCGAAAGCAAGGAAACAACCCCAAACCCGACCCCGCCGGGCGAAGCTCCGCCCACGTGGCGCGATGCGTGGCAACTGCCGACGCTTGTGCTTTCGGGCATCCTGCTTGTTGCCGGGATCGGCGCGGTGTTGATGGCGAGACCGAGTTCCAGCATCGCCCCGGTGATGACGGAAGCAAACAAGCTTGTCGAAGCGGAGAAGTTCGAGGAAGCGCTGACGACTCTCAACCGCGATGTCTGGCCGCAGATCGAGAAGGGGAAAGTCTCTCCGGGCGACGAAAAGCGCTACTACCTGCTGGTCGCACGCTGTATCTACGAGGCCGCGGCGGAGCGCAAGCTCGCGAACGCCGAGAACTACGAGAACGTGATCAAGAGCTTTGTCCACGCGGAGGAACTCAAGCAGCGCCTTGAACCTGCGGACACGGACCGGTTCATCATGAGCCTGTTGGCGCTGGACCGCCTCGAAGAGGCCAAACGCCGGATCGACAGCCTGCCGAGCGGGGAGCAGGACCGTCGCATCAAGCTGGTGCGTCAGCTTGTCACACGGATTCTCTCGAAACCCGAACCAGACCAGGCAACTGTGACCGACCTCATCGCGTGGATGCTCTCCGAGCCCACCCTCAGCGATTCGGACCGGGTCTGGGCCATGACGCGCCAGGCTGAGCTCCGGCTGATCGGCGGGTTCCGCGAAGAGGCGATCCGGGGGATGCTGCAGCAACTGCCCCGCATCGACGAACGCCGCTCGGAAGACCGCTGCGAAGTGCTTTACCTGCTCGGGCGTGCCTACCTCGAAGACGGCGCATTCGCCGAAGCGGAAAAGTGGCTTCGCCGCGCCGAGGAAGCATCGCAGGAACGCGAGCCGATCACCAGCCGCGTGCGCCTCGCCCTTGCCCGCGTCGCCGAGAGCCGCAGCGAATTCCAGACGGCGAAGGATCTTTACCAGCGGGTGCTCGAATCTCCCGGCAGCAAGCGGTTCCGGCGGGAGGCGCTGCTCGGGCTCGCCGAGAGCGCCGCATCGCTGGATGAGTCCGAGGCCGCTCTCGATGCTTACGGCAAGCTCGCCGACTCCCTCAAAGACACATCCATCTCAAGCCCGGTCAATCCGTCCATGGCCGCCGCGAGCATGATCGCGCGATTCCGCACGCGGCTCGAAGCCGGAGATGCGCAGACAGCGCTCCGGTACGCTTCGCTCGCTGATTCTCTCTTTCCGGTCGGGCGTTCGCCGGCGGACGTGCAGCTCGGGCTGGGCGAGTCGAATCGCAAGCTCGCCGAAGAGGCCGTCGCCGAAGCAACCGGCGGAAACACAAACGTCAGCATCGCCGATCTGGACCCGACCACGAAAAAACGTGCCCGCGATCTTTACCTGGCGGCCGCCAATGCCTTCCGCACGCACGCGAGCGCCGTCGCCGGCCAGAACGGCCCCGCCTACGGAGATTCGCTCTGGATCGCGGCCGACTGCTTCGATCGCGCCGGCGATCAGGACCGCGCCGTCTCACTCTTCACTCAGTTTGCGGACGAGTTCCCGAGTGACCCCCGCATGGCAGAGGCCCGCTTCCGGCTGGCCAAGTGCCACCAGGCGCGGGGCGACCTCCAGCTCGCCGCCCAGACCTACGAGGACCTGATCGCCAATCGCGCGGGCACTCCCGGACAGCCCGGCAGCGGCCCTTTCGCCGATGCCAGCTATGTCCCCCTGGCGCAGACGTACCTGGCCATGGGTTCCCCGGACCAGGTGGCCAAGGCGGAACAACTGCTCCGCGCCGTGGTGAGCGGCACCATCGTCGGTGTGGACTCGACCGAGTTCCGAGACGCTCTCGCCGAACTCGGCACGATGTTCTACCGCAATCGCGACCCCGAGCGCGCGATCGAAACGATCGATGAACTGCTCCGCCGCTACCCGAGCGCCCCCTCGCTCGACCTGGCCCGCTTCCGCCTGGCGGACAGCTACAGGCTTTCCGCTGCAAAGATAGAAAAGATGATGGCGTCCGGCATGCCGGAAGAGGAACGACAGAACCTCGAACGCACCCGCGACGAGCGGCTCCAGCAGGCCGCTCTGGGATTCGAGCAGGTTCGCAAGTCGCTCGAAGCCAAGCCGAAGGACAAGCGAACGGTCGTCGAACAGACCTATCTCCGCAATGCGTTCTTTTACCTCGGGGATTGTGCGTATGCGCTCCGTGATTTCGACGGCGCCATTCGGGCCTACACAGCCGCCCGCGACCACTTCCCGGCCGACCCCGCCTCGCTTGTCGCCATGACGCAGATCGTCAATGCGAACCTGCAGCGCGGGGATGTAAAAGCCGCCCTCACCGCCAACGAGCGCGCCAAACGGTTCTTTAAGAGCCTTCCCCCGGAGGTCTGGAATGATCCCAACCTGCCCATGAGCAAGCAGGACTGGGAACGCTGGCTGGATTCGACCGAAAAACTCGCCCAGTCGCAGACGTTGGACCACGAAAGCCCGGAATGACGAAGAACAGTTGCAGGACGCCGTCAGGAGGCAGTCATGGCAACGAACGCAGCGGGCGAACAGATCCTCCGAATTCTCTCCGAACAGCACGAACTCATCCGCAAGGTGGCCGAGCTGTCGCTCGTCCAGGCCCGGGTCCTGGAAGAGAACGAGACCGAGCAGCTCGTCGCGGTGCTGGAGCAGCGGTCGGTGCTGCTCAATCGCGCCATTTCCATTTCTGCCTGCGTGGATGAATCGCTGGCCTCTCTCCCCGAATCCGACCCATGCCGGGCCGACATCCTGCGTCAGAAGAAGCTCATCGCGGATCTGGCAAACCTGATTTCCCGTACCGACCGTGAACACAGCATCCGGATGGTCGAGCGGCGAGACGAACTCGCCCGCCAGCTCGCGGGAATGACAACTTCCAGAGCCGCCGCCCGCGCGTACGGGGGTGATCGGGGACCGGTCGGTCCCGACTACCAGGACCGGGTCGCCTGATTTCATCCTTTTCAGTTCGCCCCTCGGCGGAGCTCGAGGCATATGCAACCGACACCATCCCCCAGCACGACTCTGCCCGCAGCCGCCCCCGCGGCCGCAATGACCGCTTCGGATCTTGCCGAGCTCATGTCGGCGTTCAACGCCGTCACGGGGCGCCTGCAAGCCACGCACGAACAGCTGCGTGCCGAGGTTGCCCGTCTGACGCGGGAACTCAGCGAAGCCAACGAGCAGCTCGGCCGGAGCAAACGCCTCGCGGCACTCGGCGAAATGGCGGCGGGCATCGCCCACGAGGTTCGCAATCCCCTGGGTTCAATCTCGCTCTTCGCACGCATGCTCAAGGAAGACCTCTCCGCGATGCCCGAGCAGCAGCGGATCGCTGAAAAGATCCTGGCATCGGCCAAAGGGCTCAATGCTGTCGTGGGCGACGTTCTCACATTCTCGCGGGAATTCCAGATCCAAGCGGAGCCCACGCCCCTTTGCGACCTGTTCGATCGTGCGATCGAGTCCTGCCGCCACGACGGCGTAAACGGATGGGAATCGGTCACGGTCGTCCGACAGGACCGCGAAGGCCCGTGCGCCGGGACTGAACTTCAGATCGATTCGTCGCTGGTCCTTCAGGCTCTCACCAATCTCGTCCGGAACGCCATCGAAGCCATGGTCGAGACGGGAGCACCCGTGCGTCGGCTCACCGTCGGCGCCCGGCGGACCAGTTCGGCCGATTCCCGGGGAAACCGGCGGAAACTCTTCGGGCTGACCATCAGCGATACCGGCTCAGGCCTCAGCGAGGAGGTTCTGCGCCGCATGTTCAATCCGTTCTTTACGACCCGCAAAGCCGGCACGGGGCTGGGTTTGGCCATCGTTCACCGGATCATGGATGCGCACGGCGGGCATGTTGTGGCGGCCAACAACTCCGGCACGCCGGGCGCGACAGTCGAATTGCTCTTCCCCGCCAGCGCAGTCGTGTCTGCCCCCCAGAGAGCAGATCGCGCAGAAAGTTCTCGTGTCAAATCGACCGGACAGCCGATGGGTGACATCGAGCAGAAATTGCCGCTCGTCGCAGTCGCGGCCGGTCCGGATCGGAGGCTATCCGGGGCCGCGTGAAAGAACATGCGACGGGCGCCAACGGCGGAGTCGTGCGCATGCGCAGTGTGCTCGTAGTGGATGACAAGGAATTGATGCGTGAGAGCGTGAGCGGGACCCTGGAACGTGCCGGCTTTGCCGTCTCGTCCGCGCCCGACGCTCAGAACGCCCTGCAGCAGATCGCGTCACGGCGACCCGAAGTCGTTGTGACCGATCTCAAGATGCCCGGCATGACGGGGCTGGAACTGCTGGAGAGAATCCGGCAGATCGACGACGACCTTCCGGTCGTGCTGATGACCGCGTTCGGCACGATCGAGACCGCCGTTTCCGCGATCAAGCAGGGCGCGTTCGACTATCTCACCAAGCCCTTCGAGGGCGACGAACTCGTCATCACCGTCAAGCGTGCCGCGGAACACGGCCGCGTGCTGCGGGAGAACAAGCTGCTGCGGGCGGCGGCGGGACTGGCCGAGGGCGCCCCTCCGGTCGATCACTCCGATCGCGGCGCCGGCCCCGGACTGCACGGAGTTTCCCGCCTCGTGGGCGACTCCGAACCCATGCGGAAGCTGCGGGATCAAATCCGCGCGATCGCGTCTTCTCAAGGCACAATCCTCGTGACCGGGCCTTCCGGGTCGGGCAAGGAAGTTGTTGCTCGCGCCATCCACGAGATGTCGCCCCGCAAGAACGGCCCCTTCCTGGCGGTGAACTGCGCGGCACTTTCCGAGAGCCTGCTGGAGAGCGAACTGTTCGGCCACGAACGGGGCGCCTTCACCGGGGCCGAGAAGCTCCGCAAAGGCCGCTTCGAACTCGCCGACGGGGGCACGCTCCTGCTGGATGAAGTTTCGGAAGTTTCTCCCCGCATTCAGGCCAAGCTGCTCCGCGTCCTGCAGGAACGCACCTTTGAGCGTGTGGGAAGCAGCCTCTCGATCGGCATCGATGTCCGCGTCATCGCCACCAGCAACCGGGACATGACGCAGGCGGTTGCCGCCGGCGAATTCCGCCAGGATCTTTTCTTCCGGCTGAATGTCCTTCCCGTGCACGTTCCGTCACTTGCCGAGCGTCTTCCCGACGTCGGTGCGCTCGCGAACCACTTCCTCGCGATGGTCAGCAAGCGGGAAGGACGGGCCGGGCTCAAGCTCAGCCCCGAAGCCGTGCGGCTGCTCCAGGGATACGGCTGGCCGGGCAATGTTCGCGAACTGCAAAACATCTGCGAGCGTGCCGTTGTTCTCCTGGGCCGGTGCGACAGCTCCGACCCGGTCACTGTCGGACCCGAATCGCTCCAGTCCTGGCTGAACGCAACGCCGATCCGCGCCACACCGCTCACGGGCATCAACGCGGCGGCTGTCGGTCAGCCGCCCAGCCCGGGCGCCTCCGTGCAGGTCGAAGGCAAGCCGAGCGCCGCACTCTCCTCGGTCATTCGAACGCTCGAAGAGCTGGAGAGGGAAGCGATTATCGAAGCGCTTCACAAGTTCAACGGCCACCGGCAGAGGACCGCCAGCGCACTGGGCATCGGCGTCCGCACGCTGGGGCTCAAGCTCAAGAAGTGGAAGGAATTGCGCCTGGTCGAGGCGTCGCTCTGATCGGCCCGCTGGCCTCGGGATTGCGTCTGTCTTGCCATGTTGGATGATCTGACCAATTCGGGTGCGATCCCAACGCTCGCCGCCGCGCTGCGCTTCGCCGGCGAGCGCCAGAAGCTCATCGCCAACAACATCGCCAATGTCTCCACGCCCAATTTCATACAGCGGGACGTCTCCGTAGCGGATTTCCGGCAGGAACTGGCCAAGGCTGTTGACAAGCGCCGGCGTGCAACCGGGGGCGAGACCGGTCCGCTGCCCTTCGACAACACGTCCGAAGTCCGGGTGGATTCCTCGGGCAAGGTCTCGCTCACTCCGGAAACACCGCACGGATCGATCCTGTTCCAGGACAAGAACAACCGCGACCTCGAGCGACTCATGCAGGATTCGGTTGAGAACGCGGCTTTTTACCGCATGAACGTCGACTTCCTCCGAACCCGATTCGACATCCTCAAGGCCGCCATCACCCAGCGCCCCTGACCGGAGCGAACTAAGCCATGTACGGATCTCTCGACATTTCGACGAGCGGCATGACGGCCCAGCGGGCCCGGATGGCCGCCATCGCAGCCAATATCGCGAACCGCTCCACCATCCTGGACGACAAGGGGAACGTCAACCCGTACCGCGCCCGACACGTGATCTTTGCCCCCGGCGACCCCAGCGCCTCAACAGCCGAAGGTAAGGCGCTGGGCGTGCACGTTGCCCAGATCGAGCTGGACAAGGGTGAGTTCAACTATCGCTGGGACCCGACAAACCCGTACGCAATCAAGAAGGGCGACAAGCAGGGCTACGTCCCCGAACCAAACATTAATCCCGTGATCGAGCAGCTCAACGCGATGGAAGCCTCCCGGGCGTATGAGGCCAACGTGGTGGCGGCGGAAACGACCAAGCAGATGATCGCCCAGGCCCTCCGTCTGCTGGCCTAGCTTTTTTCGGCCCGCCGTTTGCGGTAGGTTCTCAATCGACGGAGTCGGATACACGGAGCTTCGATCGGGCGCAAGAAGGGAGTCAAGCGCCCGGCTTTCAAGAGTGACGATTCATGGCGGACCCGCTCGGCTTCATCTCCGGTTCTCAGCCCGTCCGCCCGGCGTTCCAGCAGGGCGCTGCCGGGGCCCAGCAGGGCGCTGGTTCGTTCAAGGACGCCCTGATCGACAACATCAAGAAGGTCGACGAAATGCAGCAGCAGGCGAACCGTGCGATGGAAGATATCGCCACGGGGAAGCGCGACGATCTCGAAGGCGTCATCCTCGCCACCCAGCAGGCCGATTCGGCCTTCCGCATGCTGCAGTCTGTTCGCAACCGCGTAATGGAAGCTTACGACGAGCTCAAGCAGACCCGCGTCTGATCCGTCGCCGACGCGCAAGTTCTTCCGGCAGCGCAATTCCTTCCCGCCCGAGCGCCGTTGCTGCGCCGCGCTTTTCAAGCGCCACGTTGGCGAAGGCCGAATGACAGAGCGCGAACGGTCCGCCGGATTCCCGGCGATCGTTCGCCGCGGCGCAGGATGCTCCGCGATCTGGCAGGAGGCCGCGGCAGGTGGACCAGCTCCGGACAGTTCTTTCCTCGATCCAGAAGTATCTGGGCCGCCTCACCTCCACGCACAAGCTGCTGGTTGCGCTGGTCTGCGTCATCGCCGTCATGTCGCTCATGCTGGTCTGGTCTACTTCCAGCAAGCAGGACCTGGTTGAGTTCCTTCCCAAGCAGCCCGACGTGGAGCAGGCAAAGGCCGCCGCGTGGCTCCGGGGTCAGGGCGTCACCGTGGAGATGCGGGGCACGCACCCGTACGTTGCGGCCGCCCGGCAGGGCGAGCTTTTCTCCGCGTATGCGCAATCCGGGAATCTGCCGCAGGACGCAACGCTGCTCTTTCAAGGCATGCTGGAAAAGCAGACCTGGTACAGCACCCGCCAGCAGAACGAGCAGCTGTACAACATGGCGCTGCAGAATGAGCTTGCGGCAATCATCTCCCGCTTTAACGGGATCGCCCGGGCCGCGGTGATCATCGACGCCCCGGACCGCCAGGGCCTCGGTGCAGGAAGCCGCCGTCCCACGGCAGTCGCGACGGTCTTTGCGAACGGGAAGGCGGGGCTTGACCAGGCCACCGTAGACGCGGTCGCCGCGCTGATCGCGAGCAGCAAGGCCGGCCTCACGATCGAGAATGTCCGAGTGATCGACGGCAACATGCGCCGCCAGCGTCGCGCGACCGCCCTCGATGACCAGGCCGCGTCCACCTACCTGGAAGACGTCACTCGCTGGGAAAATTCGACGAGAGAGAAAATCTCCGACTTCCTCCGCTACATCCCCGACGTCATGGTCGCGGTCACAACACAGATCGACAACTCCCGCCTGAACCGGACGCGTGAGGAGTACCTGCCCAAGGACAGCGGCACGATCTCTCTCATCAAACGGGAAAAGGGCAATAAGCAGACGCAGACCAACCCATCCTCCGGAGGCGAGGCCGGAATCCGTTCCAACGTCGGCATGGATGTGAACGCGACCTCGTCGAGCACCGGCGGCAATTCGACGCAGGATGAAGAGAGCGAATTCGCCACGTTTCCGGGGCGCGTGCAGGATCTCATCGTCGACAACAAAGGCCGCCCCACCGCCGTCGCGATCTCCGTGAACGTTCCGCGGGCCTTTGTCGCGAGCCAGATGGCGGCGCCCGCCGCGGCCGGCGGCACCACACCCGCCGAGCCCAAAGCGCCGACGGATGAGGAACTTGCCGCCAAGTTCGACAAGGACATTAAGCCGCGGATCATCGACAGCCTGCTCCCGCACGTCAAGGCGATGGTCGCGGCGGCCAACCCCGGCGTCTCGGTCGAAGAACTCAACAAGATTCTTGCGGCGCAAGTCAGCGTCTCGATGATCCCGTTCGACGCTGTTGCAACCGTCACGGGAGCCTCCGGCTCTTCCGGGCCCGGCGGAGTCGCCTCTTCCACGGGTCTGCCGCTCAACCTGAGCGCCGGCATGATCGAGACCGCCGCTCTCGGCGGGCTGGCCCTTGCCGCGATGGGCATGATGCTGATCATGGCCAAGCGCGCGGGCGGGCGTGCCGAATTGCCTTCCGCCGAGGAGATTGTCGGCGTTCCTCCCTCGCTCGCCACCCGCAACGACCTGATCGGAGAAGCGGATGAGAGCGACGCGCCGATGGTCGGCATCGAGGTCGACGACAACGACATGAGGGCGGGCAAGGTGCTCGATCAGGTCAACGAGTTCGTGAAGGGCTCGCCGGACAACGCCGCCAAGCTCCTCAACCGCTGGATCTCAAGCGAACCCTGAACCGCCGCCAGGTACACCATGCCCCGCAAGCCGCACGAAAAACTCCCCGAGAGCATCGAAGACGTCGAGGGCGTGACAAAGGCCGCGATTCTTCTGCTCGCCATCGGCCCCGCCCACGCGGCGACGGTGCTGAAGGCGATGCCCGCCGAAACGGTCGAAGAAGTGACGCGCGAGCTTGCCAGCCTTGGTCGAGTCCCGCCCAAGCTGCAGAACGCGGTGATTGACGAGTTCTATAACGTTTCCATCGCGAGCCAGTACGTCCACGAGGGCAACCTCGACTACGCCAAGAGCGTTCTGCAGAACTCGCTCGACCCCAAGCAGGCCGAGCGTGTCCTCTCCCAGATCCAGACGCAGGTTCAGAAAACTCCCTTCAGCTTTCTTCAGCGGGCCGAGAGCGAAAACCTGCTGACGTTTATCCAGGACGAACATCCGCAGACCATCGCGCTGATCGTCTGCCACCTCCCGCACCACAAGGCCGCAGAAATCCTCGGCGGACTTCCCCTCCAGAAGCAGATCGAGGTCATCAAGCGCATCGCCAACATGGAGCAGACCAACCCCGAGGTGATCCGCGAGGTCGAGAAAGGCCTCGAGAGCCGGCTCGCCAACATGCTCGTCCAGAGCATGGAAAAGGCGGGCGGGGTGCCGACCGTCTCCGAAATCCTGAACCTCGCCGACCGCGCTACCGAAAAGGCCATCCTGGAAGGTCTCGAGAGCGAAGACCCCGACCTCGTCGAGCAGATCCGCCGCCTCATGTTCGTGTTCGAAGACATCAAGATGGTCAACGACAAGGGCATCCAGGCCGTACTCAAGGAAGTCGAGAACGACGAGCTGGCCCTCGCCCTCAAGACCGCCAGCCAGGACCTGCAGGACAAGATCTTCAAGAACATGTCCGAGCGCGCCGCCGCACTCATCCGCGAGGACATCCAGTTCATGGGCCCCGTCAAGGTCAGCGACGTGGAGGCGGCCCAGCAGCGCATCGTCGACGTCGTACGCCGGCTTGAAGAGGCCGGAGAGGTGGTCATCCAGGGACGCGGCGGAGATGCAGAACTGATCGTCTGATCACTTTTCGTACGAGCGTTGCATGGCCCTCATCCGTCAGACAGAACGCTCGACCCCGCTCGCAGATGCGATCGTCTATCGCCTGGGAGACCTCGTCCGCGAAGGAGCAATCCTCCGGGAGAGCACCCAGCGCGAAGTGCACCGGATGCTCGACGAAGCGCGTGCCGAGCGCGACCGGCTCATCGCCACCGCCCGCGAGGAAGGGCTCGCCGCGGGCCGTGAAGAGGGCTTGCGCCAGGGGCTCGCTCAAGGCCGCGAGCAGGGACGTAACGAATCGCTCCAGGCGCACAAGCAGGAACTCGACACCCTGCTCAAAGGCTGGAACGAATCGCTCGCGTCCTTCGATTCGGCCCGGGACGCGCTGCTCCTCGAGGCCAGGACCGAAGTGCTCCGCCTGGCGGCACAGATCGCCACCGCCGTCCTCAAGAAAGAAGTCGAATTCCGCCCCGAAACCGTGGTTGATCAGGCCACCGCCGCGCTGGCCATGGTCACCCAGCCATCGACTGTGCGCCTCAGGATCAATCCAGAAGACCGCGAGACGATCGATCGCGCACTCCCCGGTCTGCTCGCGCGCTGCACCGGTGCACGCCACATCGATATTGACACCGATCCCGCAATCACCCGTGGCTCGTGCATCGTCCGTTCCGCGGGCGGCGAGATCGACGCACGCCTTGATGTCCAGCTGGCCCGCATCGTGCAGGCCGTCGTTCCGCCCAGAGATCCGCCCGTATCACCTCCCCCCTCCAGCTCTGCCGCCCCAGATTCTCAGCCTTGACCACTCTCGCCAATGCCATCTCGACAGTCCGCAGGACGCAGCCACTTCTGGTCGTCGGCAGCGTCGCCGCTCTGCGCGGCATGTCGGTGCTTGTTGAGAGTTTTCCCGCGCCCGTCGGGTCCATCGTCTCGATCCACAGCGGGCACGGAGATCAGAACATCATCCCCGGCGAAGTCGTCGGCTTTACCAGGGAACACGCGGTGATCATGCTCCTGGGGCAGACGGGAGGAATCCGTCCCGGAGACCGTGTATTCGCCGAGCAGTCCTCCCCCACGGTCAACGTCGGAAGGCAGATGCTCGGCCGCGTGCTCGACGGGATCGGACGCCCGATCGATGGCGGGCCCCGCATCCTCGACACGCACCCTGTCGCGCTCAATCCCGATCCTGTTTCGCCCATGCGGCGCAAGCGGATTCAGACCCCTCTCGCCACGGGTGTCCGCTCGCTCGATGCAATGACCACACTGGGCAGAGGGCAGCGCCTGGGAATCTTCGCCGGGCCCGGCGTGGGCAAGAGCACGCTGCTGGGCTCGATCGCCCGGCGCACGGCGGCAGACATCAATGTCATCGCCCTCATCGGCGAGCGCGGCCGCGAAGTCCGTGACTTCATCGAGCACGCGCTCGGGCCTGAGGGACTTGCCCGAAGTGTTGTGGTCGTCGCTACCGGCGACGAAGCTCCGCTCCTCCGGCTGCGTGCCGCCCGGCTCGCGTGCTCCATCGCCGAATTCTTCCGCGACCTTGGAAAAGACGTTCTGCTGATGATGGACTCGATCACCCGCTTCGCCCACGCCCAGCGTCAGATCGGGCTTTCCGTCGGAGAGCCCCCGGCAACCAAGGGCTATACGCCGAGCGTCTTTGCAGCCCTGGCCGGCCTGCTCGAACGCGCGGGGTCGCTGCAGTCCGGCGGGTCAATCACGGGCCTCTACACGATTCTCGTCGAGGGTGACGACATGACCGAGCCGATCTCAGATGCCGCCCGCGGAATCCTGGACGGCCACGTCGTGCTCTCGCGCAAACTCGCCCAGCGCGCTCATTTCCCCGCCATCGACGTGCTTGATTCGGTCAGCCGCGTGGCCGACGACGTCACCGACAGCGAGCATCAACAGGCCCGCCGCCGCATCATGCGTCTGCTCGCGGTGTATCGCGATGTAGAGGATCTGGTCCAGATCGGCGCGTACGCCAGGGGCTCCAATCCCGAAGCGGATGTCGCGATCGAGATGAACGCCCAGATCAACGAGATGCTTCGACAGGCGACCTCGGAGGCATCGACATTCGACCAGGCCCGCGCTTCTCTCCTCAAGCTCGCCGAACAAAGCTCCGCAGCTTCGGTCCGCCTCGCCCGCGCGAGGGGCCGCGCCGCATGAAATTCTGATGCATGCCAAAGTTCCGTTTCCAGCTCGAAGCCGTCCTCACCCAGCGCCTCGCCATCGAGCGCCAGAAACAGCTCGCCCTGGGTGAACTCGAGCGCCTTCGGCTCGCGCTCGAGGACCGCCTCCGCGGGTTCCAGCATGCCATCTCGACCGAGAAGGCCGACCTTCGCGCAGCTCTCTCGCCGGGCAGTTCACTCCGTCCCTCGAACGTCCGCATGCAGGCCAACATGTCCCTGCATTTCACCGCCAAGGCCCAGCAGGCGGTCTACCAGCTGGCGGCCCTGCACCGAAAGCTCGAGGTTGCCCGCCGGGACCTTCTCGAGGCCACCACCCGCCGCAAAGCGGTCGAAAACCTCAAAGAGCGCCGATATGAGGCTTGGAAGGCCGAGCAGGCCGCACGGGAAGCCGGGGCCCTTGATGAAATCGGAGTGATGGGCTTCGCGGCTCGTCAGGAGCAGGAAGTTTGAAGCGGGTCTGGACGATCATCTCGATTCTCGCGGTCGCCAATCTTCTGGCCCTGGGCGGCTTCGTCGGCTGGCTCAAAACGAGCGGCCGCCTCAACAAAGAGCGGATGCAGCAGCTCCGCGAGCTTTTCGCCCCCACCATCGCAGAATCGGCCAAACAGGCCGCCGACGTCGCGGCAAAGAAATCTGAAGAGGAAAAGAAAATACAGGATGCGGCCCGGTCTCAACGCCCCCCCATCACCGCTGCAGATCGGCTGGAACTGAGCCAGCAGGGCGAGGAAGTCCGCCGCCAGCAGCTCGCCAGCCTGGAAAAACAGGTTGAACTTCTGCGTGCAACACTCGCGGGCGATGAACAGCGCATCGCCCGCGAACGCCAACGGTTGACCGATGATCAGACCGCCTTCGATGCCATGCGCAAGCGGGTGCTCGAACAGGAGAGTTCGGCGCAGTTCAAGAAAACGCTCGCAACTCTTCAGGATCTCAAGGCCGATCAGGCCAAGAAGGCCCTGAAAGAAATGCTCGCAATGACCCCGGCCCCGACCGGGTCGGCCTCGCCGGTTTCCACCGGAACCGACCTGGTAGTGGGTTATCTGAACGCCATGGACAGCCGCGCCCGCGGCAAGATCATGGCCGAGTTCATCCAGGACGACCCCAAGCTGGCAGCGGACTTGCTGGAACGACTCCGGACGCGCGGAATGGCATTCCGCGGTCCGGAGGTTGCCACCAAATGAGTTCCGCACAAGCTCTCACCGCCGGTCAAACGCAGGCCAAAGCCGCGCGTCAGAATGCCCTTGTTGCGCTCATGAGCGCAACAAACACCGCTGCCGCGCCAAACGACGGGGGCGCCATCTTCTCCGACGTGCTCGAATCCGCCGCCGATAAACGCAATCCAGCGGGCCTTTTCAGCGAAAACTCCTTCCCGGCAAGCGCCCCGGATGCGAAAATCGGTGCCCGTGATCGCAGGTCGACCGACGTGCGTGAGATCCGACGCGACCGCGAGGACGCGACCACACCGGCCCAGCAGGCCGAGGCGGGCGATGAAGACCGTGTCGTGACCGATGACAACCGGTCCACAACCGGCGGATTCAAGCCAGAACACTCCGACCCATGCGCATCGCCCGGCGAAGCGGATATTCGCCCGATCGACACGCCGGCGAATGCCGCCCTCCCCATCAACTCTGTCCAGACGGCCGAGGCCGATGCGGAAATCAATTCGCGCGGATCGCATGAAGGTTCGGCTCCGGCCGCTCGAGTCGCGAGCGGCCCGACCGACCCGCTCCGTTTGATCCCCCAGCCGCAGACGCCGGAAAAGGCGACGGATACTGATGGTTCCGCCTCTCCCACAAGCGGCGCAACAGCCAACCAGAACGCCGTAGCGAATGCCGGTAAGGAGACAGCCGATCATCCGCAGAGTGGGTCATCTCCCGGCGGAACCTCAACAACCTCTCCCGCCGATTCAACCGGCGCCGGGTCTTCCAAGCAGGCGACCATGACCGCCGTCGCCACGCACGGAGCCCCCGCTCCCTACACGCCGGTGACAACGGCAACGGGAGGCGATACAGGCACTCAGCCTGTCAGCGGTTCTTCTCCCACAACCGGGCCGAGCGTCGGGACTCAGGGCGCGCAGACCGTGCGGTACGGCCGTGAGGACCGCCCGGTCCAGCTCAAGCTGACCGCGGCCCCAACATCGCAAAGCGAACCGGCTATGACGCAGAGCGAGGCCGACGCCGTCGCCAAGTCGCTGGGGCGTGCGCTAGGACCGGCGCTCAATCAGCAACGCCCTCAGATCACGCTCTGGCTGACTCCCGAGACGCTCGGAAAGCTGAAGGTTTCCCTCGCATTTGACCAGGGAACGGTTTCCGCGCGGTTTGAAGCCACCAACCAGGCCACGGCCGACCTGCTGGCCGGGAACACCGATGCCCTTCGCTCCGCGCTCGAATCGCGAGGACTGCGCGCCGACAAGATCGAGGTCCTCGTCCCCAACACGGTCAATCAGAGCGTGAACGAGCCGACCACCGCCTCGAAGCTGCAGGACAGTTCTTTTTCGAGTCAGCAGCAGAATCCCGGCGGTTCCGGGCAATGGAATTCCTCGGGGCAGGGCAATCAGGGCTCCAACCCTCACACACCGCAACGCCTGGTGACGACCCTTGCGGCCGAGCAGGAGCCCGCCGGGGCTGCCCCTCGGATCGAGATCCGCATGGACGGACGGACTCTGCTGGGCAACGCCCGCCTTGAACTTGATGCGCTGGCATGAATTGCGCCCCCGGCGACCGGCGTCCCTCCGCACGCTCAAAGGACTCCCGGCACGCTCCTTGCTGATCCGTTCCGTCGAGGTACCCCTATGACCACCACCGCGGACATCCTGAACACCTCCCAGACCTCCACGAAGGCCTCATCCAAGGCCTCGGGCTTCAGTTCGCTCACCAGCGAGGACTTCACCAAAGTCATCATCTCGGAACTGAGCAATCAGGATCCGCTCTCTCCCAGCGACACCAACGCCCTGCTCCAGCAGCTCTCGACCATCCGAAACATCCAGTCGAGCATCGACCTGTCGGACAAACTCGGTGCGCTGGTATCGGACAACCAGTTCTCCTCGGCCTCGACCGTGATCGGAAAAGTGGTCGGCGGCGTTTCGACGGACAACTCGCGGGTGATCGGCAAGGTGGTCTCGGTGTCGAAGACCGACGACGGAATCTTCCTCAACCTGAACACCGGACAGCAGCTCTCGATGAAAAACATGGACGGGATCATCGATCCCTCCTCGCTCACGGACGATGAGAAGAAACTCCTGGGACTCCTTTGATCATGGCGATTCCAACAATTTTCAAAGCGCTCACCAGCGCCATCCTTCCGCCGGGGATTGAACGCGCGCTGGGATCCGGCCTTCCCAAAGGCCAGATCGAGGGGCAGAGCTTCGCGGACCTCCTGGCGATGGAAAAGACCGGCTCTCTCGGTTCGGCACGCGGAGTGAGCGTGCGCCCCGAAGCCGGCGTGAACCTGAGCTCAGAGCAGATGGCCCGTCTTGGCGTGGCGATGGATCGTGCCGAGGCCTCCGGAGCTCAGAACGCTCTGATCATGCTCGACGGGATGGCGCTCAAAGTCAATGTCGGCGTCCGGCAGGTCACCGAGCAGGTGGATATTGCAAACACGCAGGTCGCGTCGGGGATCGACGCGGTGATCAACGCGGGCGACACCAGGAAGGGCAAACCCGCAACACTCTCCATGCCGGGCGCCGGAGTGCACCCGTCGATCGCGAAGATCCTGGAAGGATCGCAGCAGAGCGCCGCCTGAGCCCGGCGGCCGGCGCCACCGCTCTGGTGGCGCGTGCGTGGGCGGAGCCCTCGCCTGATTCAAAGAAGACTTGAACCGGGTCCGGCGCGGAGTGCGCCCGGCGCCGGCAAGGAAACGCATCTATGGCCTCGACCACCGCGCTGTTCACCGGGCTCTCGGGCCTCAACGCCAATTCACGCCTCATCGACGTGATCGGCAACAACATCTCCAACGTCAACACCACCGCCTACAAATCCAACAGACTCCAGTTCAGCTCGATGTTCGATCGCACGTTCAGCATCGGCAGCGCGCCGGGAGCCAATAACGGCGGCACCAACCCCGGGCAGATCGGGCTGGGTGTGCAGGCGTCGGGAACGCAGCGCAATTTCGGCAACGGCGCGATCAACGCGACGGGCGATTCACGCGACATGGCGATCGAGGGCGAGGGCTTCTTCGTTGTGCAGGGAGCCAACGGAGAACAGGTCTACACCCGCGCCGGTTCCTTCCGCCCCAACAGCGCCAACCAGCTTGTCACACCCACGGGCGAACGCCTTATGGGTTACGGGATCGATTCGCGGTTCAACGTCGACAAGTCAGGCATCCGCCCCATCTCCATTCCCATCGGCGCGATGACCATTGCCGAATCGACCACGTTGTCGAGCCTGTCGGGGAATCTCAACGCCAAGGGCGCTCTTCCGACCCACGGGGCATCGGTCACTGTGCAGGGAGACGCCACCAACGGCTTCCTCACCACCGGCGGCGCCGCCGCGGGCGCTTCGACCCTCCTCACTTCCATCGCAGATCCCTCGATAAGCGGCGGCGCAACACCGCTTTTCTCCGTCGGGCAGACCATCAAACTTTCCGGCGCGCAAAAAGGCGTCGCCGGCGTCAACGCACGCAACGTGCCCGACGAATCGCTGACGATCACCGGTACCACCACGATGCAGGATCTCATGAACTTCCTGCAGAACTCCTACGGAATCGTCCCCGGTCAGACCAACCCGGACGGAGCGACAACGGGCATCACGCTCAGCGGCACGGGCGTGATGTCGATCGTCGGAAACACGGGCACGATGAACGACATCACGCTCAACTCGTCGAATCTTCAGCTCTACGACGCCGCCGGTACACAGGTCAAGTCCAGCCTGTTCAACACCTCAAAGGCGGCGACCGCCGACGGCGAGAGCGTCCGCACCAGCTTTGTCGCGTACGACTCGCTTGGCTCGCCGGTCAATATCAGCATCGGCTTCACGCTCGAGTCGACCCCCGGAGGGACGGGGTCGAACTGGCGCTATTACGCCGAAGCAGGCAACTCCTACCCCAACGCTTCGATCGACCTGGGCAACGGGACCGTCAGCTTCAACACCGCAGGCGTGCTCACGACGACCACACCCCTCGCGATCTCGGTGAACCGCAGCGGAACCGGCGCAATCACGCCGCTCAATTTCAACGTCTCGCTCAGCAGCGGCCAGGGGGGCGTGACCGCGTTCGCCGACACCAACGCGAAGTCGTCCCTCCAGGCCCAGCAGGTGGACGGCGCCCCGATCGGGACGCTCCAGTCGTTCGCGGTCACCGACGACGGCACGATTACCGGCGCGTTCACCAACGGGCTTACCCGCACGCTGGGGCAGGTTGTCCTCGCCAAGTTTTCCAACCCCGAAGGCCTCGTCGATGTCGGGAGCAACCTGTTCCGCGTCGGTCCCAACAGCGGAAACGCCGGGATCGCCACGCCCCTCGAACTCGGCACGGGCAAACTCGTGGGCGGAGCGCTCGAACTCTCCAACGTAGACCTGGGCGCCGAGTTCCTCGGGCTGATCCTCGCTCAGACCGGTTACTCGGCCTCGACCCGCGTCATCCGCACGACCGACGACCTTTTCCAGCAGCTTCTTTCGCTCGGCCGCTGATGCACAACCCGGAGTAAACCCAGCTATGCACCTCGCGCAAACGTTCCTGTCTTCCACGGGGCTCTGGGAAACTCTCGCCTCTTCTCCGCTCGTGCTGCTCGGATCATCGCTGAGCGTTTCTCTTGCCGCGCTCTTCGCGGCCCGCGCGCTTCGGATGGACCGCCTGGCGCACACCCTGCTCGTCGGTCGCATGCCGCGATCCGAAATGATCACGCGCCTCGCGGAGCTGGCCGAACTCTCGGAGAAGAACGACTCGCGCGGTATGCGCCGCGTCGCCGACCGCTGCCGCTGGCAGCTCTTCCGGCGCGGCGCCGACATGCTCGCCCGCGGAGCCGAGCCGCCCGAAATCGCCCGGCGCCTGGAGCAGGCCGAGGAGCGCGTCTTCCGCCGCCGGGTCGAGCTGCTGGGCAGGCTTTCCAGCATGAGTGCCGGGCTTTTGGTTCTGCCCGTCGCGCTGCTCGTCCTCTACTGCACCACCGGGTTTGGTCTCTGGGAGCGATTGGAAACACTCATCGCCGGAATCGCTTTCGTCTCAGCCGTTTCTCTGCTGACCTTCAGCTCCGTCGCCCGCTGGGTCTGCGATCACGAACGGCGGCACCAGGCCGTCCACACGATGGAGACCGAAGCGCTCATTTTCGCCCTGGCCGCCATCCGCGGCGGAGCGCCCTCGCAGGACGTGCGCGAAATGACCAACCTGATGCTCGGCACAGAACGCCCGGAAAAACCCCTTCGCCGGGCGGCCTGATACAGGTCCGAAAACCCCGGATTCCGGTGCGGAATCAGGCACAAACGGCACTCCGTACAGCCGTCGGCCCCCGCCTTGGCAGGCGGGGTTGAGTCCTGTCTCCAACCGGCCGAAACAGCCTCTGTTCGAAGCCCATGGATCGGGCGCGGAGGGTGTATGGCCGACAGCAAGGACGATAAACCAGCCAAGACTGACGAGAAGGCCCCGGCCAAGGGCGGGCTCCCGATCAAGACGATTGCGATCGTCGCGGTCCTCATGATCGTCGAGGCCGCCGCCGTGTTCTTTGTGGTCGGGTCGACCATGCGCAAGCCCGTCGAAGCCAAGGCCGGCGAGCTCCACGGCGAAGAAGAGGCCAAACTCGACGCCCTGGTCGAGCTGCCCCTTGTCGAGGACAAGTTCCAGAACATGTCCCAAGGTCAGGCGTGGATCTGGGACGCGGCGGTGTTTATTAAGGTCAAGAAACGCGACGAGGCCAAGGTCCAGGAAGTCCTCCAGGCGCGAAACGCCGAGATCAAGGAGGGCATCTCCTACATCTTCCGGCGGGCTCAGCACGCCCAGCTGAAGGAAGCCGGCCTTGAAACGATGAACCGCGAGATCACGGCCTACATGAACGAGATCATCGAAAAATCACCCGACGGTGCCAGCCGGATCGAGAAAATCCTGATCCCCCGCTGCCGCGGATTCCCGGCGGGCTGATTCGGCTGACTGACTGAAACCCTGCCCCCGTACTCTGGTACAAGGCCGCGCACGCGGCACCGGAGTACCCACTTTGCAGGCCAAGACAACAGTCGCCCGGTTTCTTCAGTTCGGCGTCTTTCTTCTACTCCTGGGAGGCTGCGCTTCGCAGCCCAAGCCCCCCGCCCTGACCGCCGAGCAGAAGCAGGCCAATGTCGAGTCGTTCGATATTGTCTATTCCAAGATCAAGGAACGTCACTTCGATCCGGCAAAGGTTGGCCCGGCCTGGGACGCCGAGCACGCCAGGTTGAGACCGAAGGTTGAGACCGCGACCACGATGGGCGAGGCTCGATCCGCTTCCAAGGAACTGATCGACAGCCTTCATCAGTCGCACTTTGGAATCATCCCGGGAGACGTCTATTCAGATCTGTCTCCCGACGATTCGGCGCGCCCCGAAAGCGGCTCGGGCGACTGGTCCGGCGATCCGGGATTCCAGGTGCGGGCGATCGACGGAAAGGCCGTCGTCACAAGAGTCCGTCCCGGTTCACCGGCGGCGAAGGCCGGCGTCATTCCGGGCTGGACGCTCCTGAAGGTGGACTCACGCGACGTTACCAAGGTGCTCGCCAAGATGGACGCGAGCTTTGCCGGGAAACAGGACAAGGGCATGCTGGAATCAGCGGCGCTCCGATCGATCGTCGGTGGCGGGGAAAGCAAGCCAATGGAGGCCGTTTTCCTCGACGGCAACGACAAACAGGTGGCCGTCACGCTCGATCGAATCGGGCCGGCGGGCACTCCCGTGACGTTCGGCAACCTCCCGACCCTCTACCTCGAAATCGAGGATAAGAAGTTGCCGGAGATGATCGGATACTTCTATTTCTCGATCTGGTTCGATCCCCCCAAGCTCATGCCCGCCCTGCAGAAGGCGCTTGAATCGTGCGACGATTGCCGCGGCTTCATCCTGGATCTGCGCGGGAACATCGGTGGAATCGGCGCGCTCGCGATGGGGTTCGGGGGCTGGTTCGTGGACAAGCCCAATCAGCGCCTGGGCACCATGACAACCAGGGACTCCAGCTTCAACTTCGTGCTGAATCCCCGCTCCAAACCGTTCATGGGGCCCTTGGCGATTCTCGTCGATGAGATGTCCGCCTCAACCTCGGAGATCTTCGCCGGCGGCATGCAGGACATCGGGCGCGCCCGGGTTTTCGGCACGCACACCCCGGGGGCCGCCCTCCCCTCGACCGTCGAGAAACTCCCCAACGGCGACAGACTGCAGTATGCCTTCGCGAATTATGTCAGCGCGAAGGGAACGACTCTCGAGGCGACAGGCGTGGTGCCCGATGAGCCGATCGCCTTGTCGCGTGAACTGCTGCTCGCTGAGGGCGACCCCGTGCTGAACGCCGCCATCCGATGGATCCAGTCCCAGTCCGGAGCCCGGGCTGGCAAGTAATGTGAGCGCCAAGGATTGTCCTCGGGAGCCAGGCCGGCTCCCCGAACGGAAGGGAAAAGAATGAAATCGAACCGCATCGCGTTTGCCGCATCGACACTTCTGCTCTTTGTTGCCCCCGGAGTGCTGGCGGCGACGGATCCGGCACCGGCCGCGGCGCCACAGGAGTCGCTGCCCGACGCCAAGACCCTCATTGAGAAGCACATCGAGGCGATCGGCGGGCGCGAAAAGCTCAAGCAGGTCAAGAGCCGATCCAGTTCTTCCACGATCGAGGTGCCCGCAGCCGGTGTCAAGGGAACGACGAAGGTCTATCAAGCCCCCCCCGCGTACATGTTCACCGAGACCGAAATCGGCGGGATCGGCAAGGTCGCACAGGGCTTCGACGGCGAGTACGCCTGGGAAACCAGCGTGATGACCGGCCCCCGGCTGCTTTCGGGCAAGGAAGCGGACATCTACGCCCGGTCCGCCAAGTTCAATGCGGAGATCGATTATCTCGAGGATTACAAATCGCTGAAGACGATCGGCAGCGACACCGTGGGCGGCGCCGCCGTCTACGTTGTTGAAATGATCGATAAGAACGGCATTTCCGAAAAGCGCCTCTACGACCAGCAGTCGGGTCTGCTCGTCGGCCTGCGCACGAAGATGCCGAGCCAGATGGGCGAGATCGACAGCGAGACCACCCTCTCCGACTACAAAGAAGTCGGAGGGATCAGGGTGCCCTACAAGGTGAAGGTCAAGGTGATGGGCAGCGAGATCATCACCGAGGTCCAGAACGCCGAGATCAACGGCGATGTTCCCCCCAGCTGTTTCGAGCCTCCCGCGGACGTGAAGTCTCTGATCGAGAAGCAGAAGGCAAAGGATTCGGCCCCGGCGAGCGCACCTGCGACCAAAGACGCCCCCGAGGGCGGCAAGTAGCGCGATCGCCCGGACGCCAGCTTGTGATCCGTGCCGTGGCACAGACACCCGCAATTCCCGATCTGCCCCAAGCGGCTCTGCCGGGTGACAACACGCCCCCGGACGATGAGTCCGAACTGCTCGGCAGACTCAAGGCCGGCGAACCCGCCGCCTTTGAATTTGTCGTGCGGGAGATGGGCGGCCGGATGCTTGCCGTGGCCCGGCGCATTCTCGTTGATGAGAATGAGGCTCAAGATGCGGTCCAGGACGCGTTCGTTTCCGCCTTCCGCGCCATCGGCAAGTTTGAAGGCGGATCACAAATCGCGACCTGGCTCCACCGGATCACCGTGAACGCCAGCCTGATGCGGCTCCGCAAGAAGCGGAGGCAGGACGAGGTCTCTCTGGAGGGCCTGCTGCCCACCTTCCACTCCGATGGACGGCCCTCGCACCTGCCCCATCCTTGGAAGCAGGCGGCAGGACCCGAAGAGCTATCGGAAGTCCGCACACAAATTCGGGATGCGATCGCCAAACTTCCCGATCACTACCGAATCGTCCTCGTCCTGAGAGACATCGAAGGTCTGGATACGGCGCAGGCCGCCGAGTTGCTGGAAACCACGGAAGCCGCGATCAAGATCCGGCTGCACCGCGCCCGGCAGGCTCTGCGTGAACTGCTTGATTCAACCCTGCGCGAATGAGACAGGAGCAACTCAGTGTCCGGCGGCGTGCCACGCGATTTCAACGACCTCATCACCCGGATCAAGGCCGGTGGCTCGATCAACTGCCGCGATTGCAGCGATTTTCTCATGGCGTATCTGGAAAGCGAGCTTCCCGCCGATATTCGCACCAGGTTTGAGCAGCATCTGGCCGAGTGCTCAGCCTGCCGCGTCTATGTCGAAACCTACCGAACCACGGTGAAGCTGGCCCAGGACGCCTGCTGTCCAAAGGCCAATCCCCATCTGGGGAGAATGCCTCCGGATCTCGTAAACGCGATTCTGTCGGCACTCCATAAACCATCCTGACCGCTGGCTTTCAAGCGCCCGGGCACCCGGGGCCGATACTGCTTTCGGCGGATTCTGCGCATTCGGAGGCAGACCGCCTGACGGTCCCCCGATCGTCGCAGTCGACGCATTTGGGTGAGTGGCCGATGGTTCATCCACAGCCGGGTACATCTCAGCCAGCGGAAGCGGACCAGCCGCAGACGGTGCCAGCCGCGCTGATCGAAAGAATGTGCGCGTCCCTGGATGCGCCAGTCGGAGGGTTTTCGCAACTCCGGGATGGCATGCTCCACACCCAGTTCTCCCTGGGCGGCCCCATCCAAATCAACGAAGCCACCTCAACGCTCTGCGCCCGCGTCCTCGCAACGGCAGAGCCTGTTTATGAGCCCAATCTCGAGAACACGGCCGCCGGCCATGCTGATCCTCGTGCCCAGCGGCTGGGATGCCGTTCTTATCTGGGCGTCCCGCTCGCCGGCGGAGCGGCCTGCCTCTTTGTCATGGACCGCAAATCGCGCGTCTTCTCGATCACGGACCTGATCAAGCTGCAGAGCTTCGCCTCGCTCGTGCCGGCCAGCGCCGACCCTTTCAGCCTCTTCGCGGCTCCCTCCCTTGCGAGCTGGTCATTCGACCCTGCCACCGAGAGATTCACGTGGAGCGAAACCGCCCGCCGCATCCACGGCACCGATCAACCCATCGACCCGACGCTCGATCGGTATTGCTCGCTTCTGGGGGCGGCGGACGCTGCGCTTTTGCGTGCATCCTTCGGGAGGAGCATCGCGCTGGGGGAGGCGTTTCACCATGAGTTCACGGTCCTGACTCCGTGCGGACGGGCCGTGCGGGTCTTCATGCACGGAGCGCAGGAAGCGGAGTCCGGCCGTCTGGTGGGGACGATCCATGATGTCACCGAGCGGCACGAGAGGGAGCACTCGTTCCGGCTTATCGCGGAATGGTCGAGCGACATCGTCTCGCTCGCAAATGCGGCCGGAGCCGCGCTGTATATCAGCCCGTCGGCTTTCGAGGCTCTCGGGTGGACAGCCGAAGACTTTGCACGGGACGATTGGCGAAATCGAGTCCATCCGGAAGACCATCAGAAAATCCTCGCGGCCCAGGAGCAGTGCATCGGCGGGCACCTTGCGAGCACGCGATTCCGTGCACGCCGCAAGGACGGCACCTATCTCTGGCTCGACCTTCGGGGCCGCCCCGTGCTGGATGCGTCGGGGCTCGTGCGGCACATCGTCTGGACGAGCCGGGATGTCTCGGACCACGTGCATCTTGAGCACTGGCAGCTCCACCGGATCGAGATCCTGGAAATGCTCTCGGGTTCGGCGGAGCTCCCGCAGATCCTCTGCCGCGTCGCGCTCGCCATCGAGTCGTTGAATCCCTCGTGCCGGGCGATGATCCTGACCACCGAAACGCACGAGGGACGGATGGTGCTCCGTCACGCGGCCAGCCCGAGCCTGCCGGCCGAATACTGCAAGCTCGTGGACGGCATGCCGACGGGTCCGGACGTTGGCTCGTGCGGCACTGCGGCACATTTCCGGACTCGAGTCATCTCGACGGACATCTGGAACGACCCGAGCTGGGCTGTCGTTGCCGAGCCCACAAAATCTCTGGGCCTGCGCTCGTGCTGGTCGGAGCCGATCCTCTCCGCGGACGGGCGGGTCTTGGGCACGCTCGCCGTGTACGCCCCCGAGCCGCGGGCGCCTCATGAGAGAGAGATCCAGCTGGTGTCCGAGGCCGCCAAGCTCTGCGGAATCGCGATGGAGCGTCGGCGCTCGGACGAGAGAATCAGCGCCGCGCTGACGGAACTTGCCGCCGCCCGCGACTCGCTGGTCGCCCGCGGCAACGAACTGGCCCGCCGGAACGAAGAACTGGCAGCCACGAGCGCCGAATCCGAGCGACTCCGCAGGCAGGCCGAGATCGACGCGATCGCCGCCAACGAACTGCGTCGGCGTGCCGACAGCGCCAACCGCGCCAAGACGGATTTCCTGGCGAACATGAGCCACGAGATCCGCACGCCCATGACCGCCATACTGGGCTTTGCGGACCTTCTTTCCGAGCACGAAGATGCGGGGCCCGTTGCGGACTTTGTGCACGCAATCCGCCGGAACGGGGAGCACCTGCTCTCGGTGATCAACGACATCCTCGATCTGAGCAAGGTCGAGGCGGGGAGGCTGTCGGTCGAGAGAATCCCCTGCGCCGCCGCGACGATCGTGCACGATGTCGCGGACCTGCTGGCGAGCCGGGCGGCGGAGAAGGGGATTGCCCTCGAGTGCACGTTCGATGAATCCCTTCCGCCCAATATCGTGACGGATCCGACCAGGCTGCGTCAGATCGCGATGAACCTGATCGGCAACGCGATCAAGTTCACCGATACCGGCAGCGTGCGCATCCATCTCCGGTACGAGCAGGCGCAAAATCCGGGAGAGGCCGGCCAGCTTGTGATGCGGGTCGAGGACACGGGAATCGGGATCAGGTCCGACCGGTTGCAGAATCTCTTTCATGCGTTCTCGCAGGCCGATGCGACGACCACCCGGCGGTTCGGCGGCTCTGGCCTTGGCCTGGCGATCAGCAGGAAGCTCGCCCGCATGCTCGGCGGTGACATCACCGCGGAGTCTTCGGAAGGTCAAGGTTCGGTCTTCACGCTCCGGCTGGCCTGCCGCACGCCCTCTCCCGCCGATTCCTCGCAGGGAAACAAACGCCCGGAGCGCACGGCCGGGATCACGATTCCAGCCCGCATCCTTCTTGCAGAAGACGGGCCCGACAATCAGAGGCTGATCGTGCACCTGCTCCGGAACGCGGGCGCCCATGTCGAGGCGGTCTCCAACGGCGACCAGGCAGTGAAGCACTGCCTTGAAGAGCAGCGTCTGGGGCGGCCGTTCGATATCGTGCTCATGGATATGCAGATGCCGATCCAGGACGGCTATGAGTCAACCCGGCGACTGCGCGCCGCCGGGTACACGCGGCCGATCCTCGCGCTCACCGCCAACGTCCTCACCGAACAGCGGCGTGCCGCGATCGAGTGCGGATGCAACGATGTGATCGACAAACCGATCGAACGCGCACGCTTCCTTGCGACCTGCGCCCGATGGTGCGCATTTGCGGACCATTCCCCGGTCAGCCGCAGTTAACCTCGAAGACGCGTGCGTCGGTCCCGCCCTCACCAACCCTGAAACGCGCCTGCCTGCCGCACTTGGGACAACGTGCCTCGTACGCGTCGCCGGCGGCGTTTCGATAGACGCGGGCGTAAAGGTTCGCGCAGCGGAAAAGCACCTGCAGGAACGGGCGTCGCTGGCGCACCGGAGGCTGGCTAGAACGGACGGGCCCTTCGGTCAGGTCCATTTCTTTCCTATCGGCTCGGACGGGCGGGCCGACCAGCGTGGATAGACACCCGAACAAAATACTTCTTTTGCGACGGATTTGATTGTCCGGTCCGACGCATGTAAAGTGTTTCTTAACTTTCGCGCTGGAGCGGGGATTTTCGGGGGGATTCACGGCCGGCTGATTGGTCGGACGAAGAATGAAGTCTGCCCTTTGGGTTTTTTGATGACCGTAGCGATTACTGCCAGTTCCCTGACGATTCTCCCCGACCCCCCGCCGCCACCGACGGGGATCGGATTGATCGCTGGGAGCGGCCTGTTGCCGATCAAAATCGCTCAAGGGCTTCGGGCCCAGGGGCACCGGGTGCACGGGCTTGGCCTTGCCAACCAGTACGACCCCCAACTGCCGCGTCTTTGCGAAACCTTTGCTGAGGTCGGCGTCCTGCGGCTTGGCACGTGGGGGCGGATTTTGCGCGATTGGGGGGTCCGCCATGCCATCATGGTGGGACGGGTCGACAAGGGCAAGCTGATGCACGACCCCTGGCGGGTTGTGCGCAACATACCGGACTTCCGGACGATCCGCATCTGGCTGAACCAGCTCCGCCACGACAAGCGGTCGCACATGGTTCTTCGGGCGGTCGCGGACGAACTTCATCGATTTGGCGTTTCGCTGCTCGATTCAACGCTGCCCATCCCCAACGAGCTTTCTCACGTTGGCGTCATGACGCGGACGCAGCCGACGGCTGAACAGCGTGCGGACATCGACTTTGTCTGGCCCATGATGTCCGAACTGCTCCGCTTTGACATCGGCCAGTCGATCGCGATTCGCGAACGCGACGTCATCGCCGTTGAGGCCGTGGAAGGCACCGACCGGATGATCGAGCGGGTTGCCCGACTCTGCCGCGCCCGCGGCTGGACGCTGTGCAAGGGAGCCCGCGCGGGTCACGATCGCCGAAGCGACGTTCCGACGATCGGGGCGACCACGATCGAAAAGCTGGCCGCGGCGGGCGCCGGATGCCTGGCGATCGCGGCGGGCGATGTGATCATGCTCGAGAAAGAGCGTGTGATCGATCTGGCGGACGAGCTTGGCATCGCGATCGTCGGCGTTCCTTCGATCATGTGAACGTCGGGTCTTTGCTTGCAACAATCGGGCGTGGAATGTCCCTTTGTCAGCCGCGGCGGGCTCAAGCTCTTTCACGCGTTGCGTGAGTTTGGAGTCGACGTGCGAGGCTTGGCTTGCGCCGACTTTGGCTGCTCCACAGGCGGATTTACCGACTGCCTGCTGCAAAGCGGAGCCGCCTCGGTCGTTGCGGTGGACACCGCGTACGGCGAGTTCGCCTGGAAACTCCGGAACGACCCGCGGGTGACCCTGCTCGAGCGGACCAACGCCCTGCACGCAAAGCCCCATCGTGCGGTCGAGCTGCTGGTTGCGGACCTGGGCTGGACCAGGCAGAAGCACCTTCTGCCGGCGGCGGCCCCGTGGCTCTCGGCAACCGGACGCATCATCACCCTGATCAAGCCGCACTATGAACAGGAGGACCGCCGAGGGGCCGGCGTGCTCTCTCCGCCTCAGGCGAAAGAAATAACCGATCGCGTCGTGCGGGAGATCGAATCACTGGGATTTACGGTGAGCGCAGTGACGGAGTCGCCCATACGGGGTGGGAGCAAGGGAAAATCGAAAGCCGCGGGAGCGGGCAACCTGGAATGGCTGGCTCTGGTCACACCGGCGCGGTCGACTTCCAGCCCTCGACCTGATCGGCCGGATTGAGTTCTTTCCAGAGCCGCTCGAGGAGCTGGTTGAGGTTGGTCCGGGTCGCGCCGGAGATGGCGATCACGTCGCGGTCCAGCCGGAGCTCGAGTTCGCGGCAAATTTTCTTGATCGCCTTATCGCGTTCGGACTTGTCCGGAATCAGATCGATCTTGTTGATGACGACCAGTTCTCGCTTGTCGTAGAGCGCCTGAGAGTGCTTGCGCAGTTCTTCACGGATAATGCGGTAGTTCTCGACCGGATCGCTATCGTCCGACGGCAGTATGTCGAGCAGATGGACGAGCACCCGGGTGCGCTCGACGTGGCGGAGAAACTCGAGGCCGAGCCCGGCCCCGTCGGCCGCTCCCTCGATCAGGCCGGGAATGTCGGCAAGCACGACCCGGCGGTGCGCATCGACCTCGGCGATACCCAGCTGGGGGCTGAGCGTCGTGAAGGGATAGTCTGCGATCTTCGGATTCGCGCGGGTGAGGGCCGCCAGCAGCGTGCTTTTTCCGGCGTTGGGTTTGCCCAGGAATCCCACGTCGGCGATCAGTTTGAGCTCGAGCCGGAGATTGAGTTCTTCGCCTTTTTCGCCCGGAGTCGACTCTCGGGGCGTCTGGTAGGTTGAGCTCTTGAAGTGCTCGTTTCCGAACCCGCCTTTGCCGCCGCGAGCGATGGTGAGTCTTTCGCCCGAACGCAGATCGTGGATCAGTTCGCCCGTGTCGTTGTTGAATACGAGAGTTCCCGGGGGCAGCCTCATCTCGAGGTCTTTGCCGTTTTTGCCGTGGCACTGCTTGCCTCCGCCGTTTCCTCCCGGCTCGGCTTCGAAGCGGTGCTGGAACCGGAAATCGAAAAGCGTGGAGAGGCCGTCCTCAGCGACCAGGATGACCGAGCCGCCGGTGCCGCCGTCGCCCCCGCTGGGCCCGCCCTTGGGAATGAACTTCTCGCGCCGGAACGCGATATGGCCATTCCCGCCGTCGCCGGCCTTCACGGTGATAAGTGCACGATCAACAAAGCTCACGCGGAAGCCTAAGGGCCCTCAACGCTCTGCGTCGGATGATCAGGCGGCCCGCAGGAAGCGGCCGGAAGTGATCTTGCCCAGAAGGCGCTCGCGATCTCCGAGCCGTGCAAAGCGTGTGATTGCCAGTGCCATACGCACCGGGCCGGGCTCGCTCTGGTCGACCCAGATGACGTTGCCGAAGATGCAGACGGTTCTGGACGCTTCCAGCTCGCGCTTGGCCGGCCCGTTGCCCGCCGGGAGGGTGATCTGCACGGCAACCGCGGTTCCCGCCGGAAGCGCTGAATCCAGCTCAAACCGGATGCCGCCCTCGGAAACGTCGTACGCGTGGCCTTCCAGTGCCGGGCCGGTTCCGTCCGCCAGTCGCACGCAGATGGGCGTGTACATGGGAGGCAGAGCGAACCGTTCAAACTTGCGGCGGTTGATGGCGTTCATCGCGGGCTCCGTTTCTGAAACTCAAAGGTTTATCGCCCGTCGTTCCCGCCGGCTTTATGGGAAGTGCCGATCCTGACGGTCTCATAATCAATGGTCAACCTCGGCCCCGTCCCGTGCGAACAGAGACCCAGAGTTGCCCACACCCCTGCGCATGCCCCCGACGCCCTCTCACCCCTCTGTCCCGCCCCCCCGCTGCGAGAACTGCGGGTATGAGATCGGGACCGTTCTCGAGTCTGGCGGTCCGGAGGCAAGATGCCCCGAATGCGGCGTTCTGCTCGCGGAGAGCGCTCCGGCACGGCGCACGGGTACACCGTGGCAGCTCCGCATCTCTCCCGCCTCCTACTGGCTCACGACGTGGGGTGTCATCGCTTATCCGGTGGCGATCTTCCGCCTTATGGAGGCCTCCGGCAGGCGGGCGTTTTCCCTTCTTTTCGTTCAATGCCTGATCGCGGCAATTGCCTTCATTGCGCCCTGGAGCGGCGTCTTTGTAGCCGACCCCGTTCGCCAACTCCGGTTTGCGCGCACCTGGGGGCGGATCGCTCAGATTTTCTCCACCGTCGCTCTTGAGGTTCTTGTGCTGACAGCGCTGCTGATGCTCGGAACAGTGCTCATTGGCTTTGCGCTCGGAGCGTACGGGAAAGCACGGTCGGGCCCGATGCCGCGCGGCACGATGCGCTCGATCCTGGCGCACGCGTCGGTGGGCTGGCTGGTGGTTGCGGGGGTGGTCTGGAGTCTGCTGACGGCCTGGTTCATTGCGACGCTTTTGCTGTCTTCTTCGTCGTGGAGCGCCGGATCTCGTGCGCTCGCGGAATTCTCGGGCTGGCTCTCCACGCGGGCGGCGCAGAGGGGCGCGATCATGCTGCCGCTGATCGTCTTCGGCTCGGGCGCCGCGATCGTGTCCCGGCTGGCACTTGTGGGTCTCACGGCCTGTCGCGCAGCAAACTCACCAGAAACCGGCCGCCTGTTCGCCCGAAACGCTCCGCAGGATGTAGCATCCAAGGGCGAAGCGGAACACGCGTGACGGACACTCGCACAATCCAGCCTTCGATCCCGGCGGCGGGCGCGCAAGCGCCGGCGCTCCTGTGTGAAAAGTGCGGATACGACTTGTCGGCCTCGCGGACCCACCGGGTGTGCCCCGAGTGTGCCACTCCGCTGTCCGATTCTCTGCCGCAGCGCCGGACCGGCACGGCCTGGCAAAGAGCCTGGCGAGAGAACCGTTGGCGTCTGCCGCTCGCCTACGCAAAGGTGAGCCTCGCGGGACTTTTCTTCCCCTGGCGACAACTGCGCACCGCCATCATCTCACCAGCCGGCGCGCGGGCGCTGCTCATCGTCAACACGCTTCTTGCCTCGGTCGCCCTGACGCTGCGCACCAGGGATCCTGCCGCCCAGCTTCTGGCGGGAGTCTGGCCCGCAGGCATTACGACTCCCGCGCTTGCTTTCGGAAATACCTGGCCACTCCTGTGCTCGCTGCTGGTTTTTCTGCTCTGGCTTGGCCTTTTTTTCGCGCTCACGGCGATCGAGCGGCTCGGGGTCGGGTTTTACTCACGCAGGCGGGGTTGGCGGGTGACTCCCGACATTTCGCTTCTTGCGACTTCGCATGCCTCCGGCGCGTGGCTGATTTCCGCTTTTTTGGGACTTGCGCTCCCGCCCATCCTGGGCGCGAGCCGCGATCGGCTTCCGGCGTTCATCGGCGTTGCCATCCCGGGCATTTCATTCGCCGCGGGAAGCGTCGGCTTCATTGTCGGCATGCTCTGGTTTGAATTCAGCACGTATTTCGGTGTTCGGGCGTGCCGGTACGCCAATCCGCCCGAGTCGCACCCGGTCAATGCATAAGATCGACGGCCGGGATCGCGAACGGATTCGCCGCGCCTAGCCGCATTCCCGGCGGACAGCTCATGGATGCCGTTGACACTCATCTTCCCCGGGCCGAAAAAGCCCCCGGAACTCCCCCGGTCCCGCTCGACGATCTGGGCACACCGCAGCCGACGCCCGACCAGGTGGCGACGGGCGCGGACATTGATGCCTCGCCTCGAGCACGGGCGGACGATTCGGTCGAAGCACCGATGGACACGGGCGGCCACGCGGCCGATGAGCGCAGCCTGATCCATGTGCTGCGCCACCGGCACTTCCGCACCTTCTGGATCGCCGCGTTTGGATCGTTTGTCGGGAACTGGTTTGAGTTCATCGGCACGCAGTGGATCGTCGCGGAAAAGACTCGTGACACGACGTGGCTGGCGACGCTCGGCGCCGCCCAGCTCCTCCCGACGCTTTTTCTGGGAATCCTGGGCGGGATCGTCGCCGACCGGGTGAACCGCAAGAAGCTTCTCATGGCGACCCAGTTCGCGATGATGTTCATCGCGCTGGCGTTCTTTGTCGTGGTGCGATGGCATGTGCCGATTGCGGCACGCGTCTTCGGCGATGAGAAGCACGCGGGCGACTTCATCCTGTATTCGTTTCTGACGCTGGCATTCCTGCAGGGCGTGACCGTTGCGTTCAATAACCCCGCGTGGCAGGTCATGATCCCGCGGCTCGTGCCCCGCACCGAACTGGTTCGCGCGATCACGCTGCAGGGCATCTCGTTTAACACCGCCCGCGCGATCGGCCCGGCGATCGCGGGCCTGATCCTGGGCGCGTTCGGCGGCGAATGGCTTTTTCTCGTCAACGCCCTGAGTTATGTCGGCGTCATGATCGCCGTCACCACCACGCCCGACGCCCCGGCGCCGGCACGTGAGGGCAAACTGACCAGCCTCTCCGTGATCATCGCCGACGTTCGCCACGCCTTCGGCTTTGTGTTCCGCAACCGGGGACCGCGTGCGGCGCTGCTCGCCGTTGTTGTTTTTTCCATCTTCGGCACGCCGGTCCTCCGCTTCCTTCCGCTCTTTGTCACCGAGGTTTATCACCTCCGCGAAGAAACCTTCGGCATCCTCACGGGCATCCTGGGAGTCGGCGCGGTCGCCGGCGGACTGGGGATGCGTTTCATCCCCGTCTGGTATCCCAAGCACCACTTCATCCCGATGTCGGTCTTCCTGGGCGGCGTCAGCATCCTCGCGTACTCCGCGGCCACCAACGTCTGGCTCGCCGGCGCCATCATGTTCTTCGTCGGCGTTTTCTGGATGTGGTCGTTCAATTCGTCCATGTCGGCGCTGCAGCTCCTGGTGGATGACGCCCTGCGCGGCCGCGTTATGGCGGTCTGCAACATGGTGGCGCTGGGTCTTATGCCCGTGGGACCGTACCTCGCGAGCTTTTTCGGCGACCTCGCCTCGCGCTCGGTGAAGCACCTGGCTCCGTCGTACTGGCACACCGGACTCGATACTCAGGCCGGTATCGCGTTCACCGCCCTCATTCTCGTCGGGGCCGGCGTGGTCATGGTGATCTGGCGCACACCGGAGGTCGACGGACTGAAACCGGGCGAGACCGGTTTCGACCGCGTGCCGGGCTTTTTGCGCGGGCTGACCGCCTCGGCGCACCGTCCCCGCGCCTGATCGGAGGCATCTTATGCTCGTCCGTCCCGCACGAGAACCCGACTTTGAAGCGATCGCGGCGCTCACGAACTACTTCATCCGTGAAACGACCATCCATTTCGGAACGGTCGAGCAGGGCGCAAGCGAACTCCTGGAGCAGTGGCGGACAGCGCGGGACAGATATCCGTTTCTTGTAGCGGAAGTGGACGGACGCTTTGCCGGCTATTGCAAGGCCTACCAGTGGCGCAGCCGCGAGGCGTACCAGTGGACGCCCGAGTGCGGCGTGTATGTCGAAGAGTTCGCACGCCGACGCGGAGTGGCCCGGGCGCTTTATGTGCAGCTGTTTGATGTGCTTGCCCGCCATGGGTTTCATTCGGTCGTGGCGGGGATCGCGCTGCCCAACGAGCCGAGCGTTCGACTCCACGAATCGCTGGGCTTTGCCGCCAGCGGAATCGTCCGGGATGCCGGATGGAAGCTCGGCCGCTGGGTCGATGTGGGCTTCTGGCAGAAGCTGCTCGGCCCCGGAGCGCCTCCCAAGGCGCTCGAAAAGCCCCGGGATTGACGACCGGCCCGCGATCTTTTCCCGTTCGCCAACGTAAACTTCTCCACCCATGCAACCACGCCGCCCCACCCGCCAGATCACAATCGGAGACTCCCGCGTCGGCTTCATCAAGATCGGCGGCGGTATCCCGAACCGCGACGGCACCCCCACCATGCCGGCGCCGGTCAGCGTGCAGACGATGACCTCCGGCTACACGCACGAGGTCGATAAGTGCGTCGCGGAGATCCAGAAGCTTTCGAGCGCCGGGGCCCAAATCGTGCGTGTCGCGGTCCCCGAAAAAAAGGACACCGAGGCGCTCAGGCACATCATCCCGCAGGTGAACGTGCCGATCGTCGCCGACGTGCATTTCCATTTCCAGCGGGCCCTCGAAGCCGTCGAATCCGGCGTGCACAAGATCCGCCTGAACCCCGGCAACATCAATGACCGCAAGCAGGTGATCGACGTCATCCAGGCCTGCAAGGCCCGCAACCTCCCCATACGGGTCGGCGTCAACGAGGGCTCGATCATCGAGCGCAAGGACAAGCAGAAGCGTCAAAAGGAACTCGGAGCCGTCTTCAGCCAGCACAAGCACGGCTATCTCCTGGCGATCATGATCGCCAAGCTCGAGGAATACCTCGACATCTTCTACGAACAGGACTTCTACGACATCGCCATCAGCGCCAAGTCGATGGACTGCTCGCTCGTCATCGACGCCTACACCGAAATCTCCAAGCGCTTTGATCACCCGCTGCACCTGGGCGTCACCCACGCGGGGCCGAAGGAAACCGGCACCATCCGCTCGGTCGTCGCGCTGGGCGGCCTGCTGCTGAACGGCATCGGCGACACCATCCGCATCTCGTACGCAAACGACCCGATTTACGAAGTACAGGACGGCCTCGAACTGCTGTACTGCCTGGGACTCAAGGAACGAGTGGGTGTCGATCTGATCGCGTGCCCTACATGCGGGCGCATCCAGGTGGATCTCTTCACCCTCATCCAGGATGTCCGAAAGGCGTTGGCGGAAAAGGTCACGGTCCCGATGAAAGTCGCCGTCATGGGCTGCATCGTCAACGGCCCGGGCGAGGCCGAGGGGGCCGACGTCGCGGTCTTCGCCGGCGATCGTCGCGGCATCATTTATGTGCAGGGTGAAAGAGTCGCCAACGTTTCCGAAGAAGAGATTCTGGGAAGGCTGCTCACCGAATGCCTGCAATTCCAGGACAGGGTCAGACGGGGCGAGGCCAAGCTCGGCGAAAAGAAAGTCGAGATCGCGCCGCCCGATCCGCTGGGACAGCTGGGGAGCGGCTGGGAGAAGATGGCCGCCGCAAAGATCCATGGCGAACGTTCCGCCACCCCCGCGACGCTCACAGTCCAGAGAACCTGATCGGCAGGTGCCCGCCCTGATCCCTCACGCTTCCACTCCCCGCGGCGCCGTCCATCGCCTCGTGCAGCGCTGTCGCATGAGGGGCTCGCAGGCGTTGTGCTGGCCGTTTGCGGCGGCGTGCCAATACAACATGGGCCCGGAGAATCCGCACTTCCCGGCGGCGTCGGCGCAGTGCGTGCAGCTCGCGGTAAAACTGCGGGCGGATCCCCGGCCGCTCGAACGGCCCGTGATTGTTTTCAGCGGTTATCGCGTTCCGGGCATGTTCAGCGGGCAGCTCGCGGGCCGCGTCGCGATGCTCACAAGCGGATCGCTGGATGACGTCCGCATGTTCGCGTATCCGCACGCGGGCGACATGGAGCCGCTCGTCAACCGCCTGGCGCGGAAGATTGGCGCTGAATTCGGCGTGGATCCGACAGACCCCGGGCAGACTTCGGCCGTTGATGTCATCGGCATAAGCATGGGCGGAATCCTCGGCCGCCTCAGCGCATCCCGCAGCCGCCCTCGCTCAGCCGGCGTGCCCCGGATCAATATCAGGCGGCTCTTCACGATCGCCTCGCCGCACACCGGCGCCAATCTCGCGGACAGGATCCATATCGACAGGGCGGCGAGCGACATGCGGAGAGGCTCGGCCTTCCTCTCTCGGCTGGCGGAGTGGAACCGGATCGATGATTTCGAACTGATTCCCTACGCCACGCTCAACGACATCACCGTTGGCCCAGAAAACTGCGCTCCCGAGGGCGCGCACCCGATCTGGATCCGGGGCACACGCCGCTTTGCGCACACCACCATTTCCATGCACCCCGCGATTGCGCTGGATATCGCGCTGCGGCTGCGCGGCGAAAAACCGCTGGGCGCGCCGGCGCCGCTGCCGACTACCTGATCTTTGCGAACAGACGCTCTGTGGCCGCCCGTTCGGCGGGGGATGCGGAGCTTCTGAGGAGGGCGGCGGAAGTCTCCATTGCCGAACGGGACAGCAAAAGTCCGCCGGGCGTCGCGACACCGTGGGCCCGGGCGAGCGACTCCAGAACGCGCTGCTCGCCGCGGGAAAGGCGCAGCAGCGCACAGAGGCGTCGGGTCCCGTAGCCAAGCGGATCGGCGCTGGCGCGACGCCGCCTCACGACGAGAAAAAATCCTGCGACGGCAATGAAAATGAGAGCGACGGCGGGCCAGAGCCACGACCCGGACCCCGGAAGGGTCGAAACAGCGGGCGCCGTTTGGGTGCTCTCTGTCACGAGCTGGAACGGAGATGACGCGAGGGTTATTGAGATCATGGCACTCTCCGGGCTCATTGCGAAACTCCGACCGGCTCTTCCCCCACTCTTGCCAGGGCCAGCTTTGCACGGGCGCGTACGCGTGACTCAAGATCCGTGACCGCAAGACTCCTCAATCGGGCAACGAGCGCGGGCCAGAGCTTGAGTTCGCGATGGTCGCGCCCAGGAAGAGTGCGGTCGGCGACCCAGGCGCCGGCGAGCCGGTGCATCGGCCTTGCATCTTCGAGCATCCGAAGGACCTGCTCTCCGGCCATGGCCGCGGCATCCGTCGCGCCCTTTTCGCCGAGCACCGCGAGGCCCCGCACCGCCGAGCCGCGGATGCGGTGCCACTGGTCTTCCTTGAACTCGATGAGCAGGCGCTGCGTCGGTTCCGAGTCCGTTTCCGCGCCGTTTCGCACCCGCCTCACCATCGAATCGATGGCATTCGCACGCACCCGAGGATCGTTCGATTCCGCAGCGTGATCGAGCAGGTCTCGGACCTCTTCACCTTGGATCTCGGCAAGCGCCGTCACCGCCGTTGCCAATCCTCGTGCGGGGACATCCGGATCGGCGCGCCGTTCGAGCAGATGTCGCACCGAGCTCACCAGCGGCTCTTTCAATCGCGAGAGCAGCCCGAGTCCGCGCGCCAGAGCGAGCGAGAGGGACCGGTCTTCTTCATTTCCCGCCAGCAGTTCCCGAAGCCGCTCGAGCACCCACCCCTGGTCGGCGGCGGCCGCCCGACGGAACGCGATTCGCGCACGGGCCGTGTATGCCTTCGCCGCACAGAGCTCTTCCTGATCCTGGAGGGCCATCGCGCGGACGGCGGCGTGAGGCGAGCGGGCGAGCGGAACCAGCCGCTTCCGCTCGAGTTCCATTCGCTCCGATCCCGGCGCCGCGTGGGCATCGGCAACGGCGGCGAGCGAGCACCGGATCGTCGCCGACCGTGCCACGTCCGGGTCGGGATCAAAGCAGAAATCTGCCAGAAGCCGGCTTGAACACGCCCGGGTTGCTCCGTGGCGAACTCTCCGGCTTTGGTCTGCCAGGAGCGACTCGCAAAGGGCATCTCGTCTGTCGGCGGGGAGCCTGGACAACTCCGCCACACCCGCCACACCTCGGCGGGCTTCCTCGCTCAGGCGTTCTGCAATTTCGACGGGCGGAAAGAGCTCGGACTGGGCCAGCCGACGGCCTGGCGCTTCGTTGCGTTTCAGGCGCCACAACCGGGCGGGGTTGGCGGCAAGGTGCCATTGAGCGAGAACGGCTTCATGTTCGTCCAAAGCTCTGGCGTTGAGCAGCCGGTCGATCGCGGCTCCAGAGACAGCAGTGGTTCCGAGCCACTGCCAGGCCCGAAGGCGGGAGAGAGGAGAATCGTCCCGCCTCAGGAAGCCCCGCAGGAATGAGTGAGAGGACTGCTCCCGATCTCGGAGCCATGACCCCAGCGGGGTCCCCGGGCCCGACCGGCCCGGGTCCAATAGCATGAGTGCCGCGAGCAGGACCCGATCCCGACGGTGCTCGGTGAGCAGGCGAACGGCCGAGGCAACCTGAGATCGGACGCGATCGTGGTCGGCCTCGGTCCAGGCCACACGGGCCTTGCCCGCCCACTCGTGATCCCCGAGCGTGGGATGGTCCGCGAGGGAGGCGGACTCCGGATCAGCGCCCAGAAGCGCCAGCCGGAGCAGGGCCTGTTCGGACGCTGCTGCCACCAATTCATCCCGATCGCTGAGCAGTTCAACCGCGACGGCGGCAAGGGTCGAATCGCAACCGCCGCCCGCCAATTCCGCGACGGCCAGACGGGTGCCGGCCTCCTGGCTGGTCGCCAAGGGACCGAGCACCGAATTCCAGCGCCCCCTCCCCGTGGCGGCGGCCAACTGGCGGACTTCCGGCGGAAGTTTGGGCCACCGACGGGCAAGTTCTGTCAGCGCGCCGAGCGCTGCCTGCTCAGGCTGTCCCTGAAAAAACCGGGAAACGGCGCTGAGAATTTGAAACAGGCGCGATCCGGATGAGCCGGGGCTCGAACATTCCGAGGCAATTTCGAGAAGGGCAAGGCCAAGCGGAAGAGCCTCGTCCGGGGAAGCGACCGCCAGACCCTCTGACAGCAGAGCGATTCGCGCAGAGGCAGGCAGACGCTGGAGTTGCGCGAGAGGTGCCGGGAATTGCGTAAAAGGGCTTGACAAGGGCTCTAAACTCGAAGACATTGCGGGAATTGTTCGGAAGCGGGTCCGAGCAACCACACAAGATCTAGTATCGGATTGGGCACGGCCGCCAAGATACAGGGAACGAGTTCTTTAGTGCTAGGTGCATTTTGTGAAGGAATCTTAACAAAAGTGCGAGCTGATTGATTTGATCGGCCTGCGTCGATGGATTGGTTTGAAGTCCGGGCGGCTCCCATTCCAGAACAGCGCGAAAACACCCAAATGAACCTCCAGCCAAAACTCCACGGTCTCCAGGCATTTTCTCTGACCGTTTACAACCGGGCTCTGCACCCAGAACTCTTCCCCCTCAAAAACCGGCGCGTGCTCAAGCACGTCGGGCTTGACCTGGAAGCCTGGCTTCTTCCGGGAGGGCACGTTCTCCGCCTGCAATCGGGCACAAGCGTCGTGTGCGAACTGGTTCGGGATCAGGAGCATTCAGTTCCCGAGGGCGGCATCCACGCTTTCCAGTGCGCCAGCGAGCACGATTACGAGCGGAGCTTTGAGGCCGCGGGCGTGAACTACATCCACAGCATCCAGACCGAAACGCTCTCCGAAACGCTTTATGACGCGACCCTGGAAGAGATGCGTGAGCACATCAAACTCGAAGGCTCGCTCACCTACGAATGGACCGACGCGACGGGCCGGTGCCTGAGCGCCGTGGACATGCAGCGTCACGGCAAGCAGATCCACGCCCAGAGTTTTCACCTTGTCGCCACCGGCGGCATGGTGGTGCGGACGCAGTCGATCTTTGAACTTCTCTGAGAGATCGGGCGCGGGGAAGCGGGCGCGGAGCGTTTCGAGCGTGTTTGCCTTTCAATTCTCCCCGTACAACAATTGAAATGTGAAGCCCGAACTGCTTTCAATCCGTCGAATTAGCCGGCCCCGATGAGGGCTGTGCCTGAGGCTTCCGCGCGGTCAGCACGGGACTTTCTGCAACACATCCTTCTCGGGGCTCCGCGGATCGGACTGCCGCGTTTCATACTATTTTCCCACACGATTCGCACGCCCCATGAACCGGCGTGCAGGAAGAAGCCTGATTCATGAACGCCCCCACTCCTTCGAGTCCCGCCGCCGGCAAGCCCCAGGGCGAATCCGCCAGGGGCGAGGAAAAAAGCCGCTACAGAGCCACGCTGAATCTGCCGCAGACCGCCTTCCCCATGAAGGCAAACCTGGTGCAGAACGAACCTGCTTCGATCAAGCGATGGGAGAAGATTGGTCTTTACGGAAAGCTGCGCGAGGGGCGCAAGGGCAAGCCGGTCTTCAATTTCCACGACGGCCCCCCCTACGCCAACGGCTCGATCCACCTCGGGCACCTCATGAACAAGGTGCTCAAGGACATGGTCGTGCGTTCAAAGGGCATGGCGGGTTTCGATTGCCCGTATGTGCCCGGCTGGGACTGCCACGGCCTGCCCATCGAGCACAAGGTGATGAGCGAACTTGTCGAGAGCAAGAAGATCGACAAGCTTCTGACGCTGACCGACGACCAGCGCCGCATGGCGGTGCGCCGCGAATGCCAGAAGTACGCCGAGAAATTCCACAAGCTGCACACGCAGCAGTTCACCCGTCTGCTGACCCTGGCGGACTATCAGAATCCCTATCTGACGATGAAGCCGGAGTACGAGGCCGGCGTGCTCGAGGTGCTGGCTGATCTGCTCGAACGCGGCCTGGTCTACCGGGCGCTCAAGCCCGTGCACTGGTCGATCGCGAACGAGACCGCTCTGGCGGAGGCCGAGCTTGAGTACATGGACCGCGAGGACCTCTCGGTCTATGTCGATTTCGAGGCGGCCGAGCCCGAGAAGGTGTACGACGCCTTTGGCCTGCCCCCCCACGACCCGGATGACCAGGAATCGACCAGGGCCGAGCCAGGGAAGCGCCCCGGCCAGCGTCCAAGTTTCATGATCTGGACGACCACGCCGTGGACGCTTCCCGCCAACCTCGCGATCGCGATCAATCCGGACTTTGAGTACGCGCTCGTGCTGGTCGACGGAAACGTCACCGTCATGGCGAAGGAAGCCGTCGACAAGGTCACGAAGGCGGCAAAGAGCGAAGAAGTCGTGGTGCTCGCGACCACGCAGGGCGAGAAACTGCTCGGCCTGCGCTACCGCCATCCGTTTGTTGATCTCGCCCGCGGCGAGGGCGTAGGTTCGAAGGCGTTCGATGCACGCGGCGCCAGGAACGACGCCGTGCATTCGGTCCTCGGCGCCGAGTATGTCACGCTCGAAGACGGCACAGGCCTTGTCCATACGGCCCCCGGCCACGGTGCGGAAGACTTCCAGACCGGCCAGCGCGAGGGCCTTCCGGTCTACTGCCCGGTGACGCACAACGGTCAATATGACGAAACAGTGCCGCAGTGGATCCGCGGCCAATCGATCTGGGAAGCGAATCAGAAGATCGCCGACCACCTGCGCGACAGCGGCCATCTCTTTTTCAGCCACCGATTTACCCACAGCTACCCGCACGACTGGCGGAGCAAGACCCCGGTCATCTTCCGCTGCACCGAGCAGTGGTTCGTCGGCGTCGATCGCGCCTTTGCGTCTGGAAATCAGGGTCCCGAAAAGACCCTGCGCCAGGCATCGCTCGATACCACGGCGCAGGATGTCCGGTTTGTTCCGGAATGGGGCCGCAACCGGATGCGTGGGATGCTCGAATCCCGTCCGGACTGGTGCATCAGCCGCCAGCGGGCCTGGGGCCTTGGGATTCCGAGCTTTCTGACATCTGAAGCCAAAAGCGTCATGACCGCCGCGATGGTGCGGGCGGTTCTCGCCGTTGTCCGGGCCAGGGGCTCGGACGCGTGGTTCCAATTGACCCCGGCTGAACTCCTCGCTTCATACGACGAAACGCACGATCCGCACCTTCCCCCCGAGCTGCGCGCTGCGCTCAATCCGGGAAACCGCGACAAGCTCCGCAAGGGCAACGACATCCTCGACGTCTGGTTCGAATCTGGCTCGTCGTGGAATGCCGTGCTGCGTGAGCGCAAGATCGGGCATCCGGCGGACCTGTACCTGGAAGGCTCGGACCAGCATCGCGGATGGTTCCAGGTGTCGCTGCTGACCTCGCTGGGCGCCACCGGGCTGCCGCCGTTCAAGACTGTGCTGACGCATGGGTTCATGGTGGATAAGGATGGCCGCAAACTGAGCAAGAGCAGCGGCGACAGCGTGGAAGACCTCTTTGAACAGTTCGGGGTCGATGTTCTTCGCTGGTGGGTCAGCTCGCTGGCGTACGAGAACGACGTGAAGGTCGACAAGGAGTTCTTCAACGCCGCCGGCGAGAGCTACCGCAAGGTCCGCAACACGCTGCGTTTCCTGCTCAGTAACCTGAGCGGCTACACGCACGAACCGGACCTTCTCGCGAAGATCCGGCCCGAATCCCTCAACGCGTGGATGCTCTCTCAGTTCGACGCCCTCGCGACAGACGTCCGCAAGGCGTACGAGCAGTTTGACTTCCGCGGGGCCCACCTCAGGCTCTACGACTTCTGCAATGACACGCTCTCGGCGGTCTATCTCGCGGCGGTGAAGGATCGGATGTACTGCGACGCGAAGGACTCGGCGAGACGGCGCGAAACGCAGGCGACGATGTACGTGGTCACCGACGGGCTCTGCCGCCTGCTCGCCCCGATCCTGTGCCACACGGCCGACGAGGCGTATCGGACGCTTGTCGGCGCGAAGGGCGATGAGGCCTGTGTTCACCTGCTGGAGACTCTGCCGGCCACCGGAGTGAAGTCGCACGAGCACTGGTACAAGGTGATGGAGGCACGGGCCGCCGCTACGCACGCGATGGAAAAGGCCAAGGCGGAGCTCGGCGTCGAGAACCCGCTCGACATGGGCCTGACGATTCCGGACCCTGACGGAGTGCTGGCGGCATTCAGCCCGGCCGATATCGCCGACCTTTTGGGCGTCAGCCGGGTCCGCGTGGACGCTGCCGCCAAAGCAACCGCGGTGCAGGATCTCCGGAGCGAGCCTCGCTGCGAGCGTTCGTGGAAGCGGGACGGTACGGTGAAACAGCGGTCCGACGGCGGCCTGCTCTCGGACAGGGACGCGGCGGCCATCGGAGTTTGAGCGCCACGCCACGCTCTGTGAAGGGCGTTTTGGAAACTGTCGCAAAAACGCAACAGGCTCTGGAGTGCCCCCGCACCCCGGACGATGTTGCGTTTCATGAACACGCCGGGAAAAATCCCTCCTTTTCATGAACAGCCCGACCCTTCGGGGAACGACCTGCCGCGGAGCGTCCGCCGCCCCGACAGCGCCCCTTCCCAGGTCGATCGCCTTTCGGCGCTCGTGCACGAACTGGACAACCTGCTGGACGGGTCGCTGCGCTGCGTCAGTCTCGCCGCGAGGACCCTCAAGGGCACGATGAGCCAGATCGGCGTCGCGGAGATTGACAACGTCCGCAAGCAGCTCGAGACGGCGTGCACGGCCCTGGAGCGGATGGCGGGCATGGTGCACGCGGCGATGCAGGGACGTGCCATCCCGATCGGCTCGGTTCTGGATGGCTCCCGCCCCGCGGTCACCATCGCAGAGGCCGTAGCGCACGCGGCGGACGTCATGCGCCTGGCCGCGTCGAACCACAACGCGGTCATCGTGGTGCGGGTGGACCCGGCCATCGGAAGCACGCCCGCGGGATCGATCTATCCCGCGGTGCTCAATGCCATCAAGAACGCGCTCGAATCGATCGAGAGCGCGGGCGGCACCGGAACGATCCTTGTTGATTGCCACCGTGAATCCGGGCGCAAGAGCGGCCCGGGCTGGGCGTGTATCGAAATCTCGGATGATGGTGCGGGAATTCCGAAGGGAGTTCCCTCTTCGAAGCTGTTTGCCCCGGGGTATTCCACGAAGGCGGAGGGACGCGGCATCGGCCTGGCGCTCACCCGCAGCGTGGTCGAGAGCATGGGCGGGCACGCGGAACTTTCTCCGCGTGAAGATCGCGCGGACCACAGGCGGCCGGGCGCGATGCTCACGCTCCGCTTTCCGCTGGAATTCCAGAGCCCCGAACGCAAGAGGGCTTGAATCCAGGATCCAGAGTCGGCATTGCAACGGTCCGGGAAGCCGGCGCGGAGACACGCCATGACGAAGAACCAATCCAATCAAGCCGGCGACGGCAAGGCGGATCTGCCCCGCATCCTGGTCGTGGACGATGACCCGATCGTGGCGGAATCGCTCGCCGACTTTCTGTCACGTGACGGCTTCGCACCGGCCACCTGCCTCTCGGCTCCCGAGGCTCTCGCGACGCTCGAGAAAGCAGAGCAGGAGGAGGATTCCTCGCCTTTTTCGCTGGCTCTTCTTGATGTCTCGCTCCCGGGCATGGGGGGCATGGATCTGCTGCGCGAAATCTCGAGGAAGCGCCTCAGCGTCGTCTGCATCATGCTGACGGGCTACGGAACAATCGAGTCCGCCGTCGAAGCGCTCCGGATCGGCGCGAGCGACTATCTCATCAAGCCTGTTGTGGATTCGGAGCTGCGGATCAGCCTGCAGCGGGCGTTACGCCAGCGCGCGCTGCTGCAGGAGAACCGCACGCTCCGCAAGCAGCTCGACCGGCGTCACGGGCTCGAGACCATCGTCGGCGCCGACCACCGGATGCGGAAGATCTACGAACTGATCGAGGCGGTCGCACCCAGCCGGACCACAGTCCTCATGACCGGCGAATCGGGCACGGGCAAAAGCCTCATCGCCCACGCCATCCACAAGGCCAGCCCACGTTCGGCGCGGCCGTTCGTGGAGCTCTCCTGCGGCAGCATCCCGGAAACCCTACTCGAAAGCGAGCTCTTCGGCCACGTAAAGGGCGCTTTCACCGGTGCGCACGCGGACAAGATCGGCCGCTTTCAGGCGGCGGACGGGGGAACACTCTTTCTGGACGAGATCAATAGCGCCAGCCCGGGCATGCAATTGAAACTGCTCCGCGTGCTGCAGGAAAGGAAATTTGAGCCCGTGGGTTCCACCAAGACGGTGGAAGTCGATGCCCGCGTCATCCTGGCCAGCAACCAGCCTCTCGAACAGCTCGTGGCCGACGGCCGATTCCGGCAGGACCTCTACTACCGCATCAACGTCGTCAAGATCGAACTGCCCCCGCTCCGGGACCGCGTCAGCGATATCCCTCAGTTGGCGGAGCACTTTCTCAGGAAGCAGGCGGCGGAACTGGGCAAGCAGATCGTGGGCTTTTCGCCCGAAGCGCTCGAACTGCTCCAGAGATACTCCTTCCCCGGCAACGTGCGCGAGCTCGGGAACGTTGTCGAGCGGGCCGCGGTGCTCTGCCGGCGGGCGACGATCGGGGCGGAAGACCTGCCGCCGCACGTCAGCGGGCAGGAGCCGAGCAAGCCCCTCGCTCTCTCGAAACAGGACGAGGAGTGGGTGCCCATGACGCTCGAAGAGGCGCTCAAGGAGCCCGAACGCCAGATCCTGCTCCGGGCTCTCAAAGCGAACAACTGGAACAGGCAGAAGACCGCAGAACAGCTCGGCGTCAACCGGACAACGCTGTACAAGCGGCTCAAAGTGCTGGGACTGCAGCCGGAAGATGAACGGGCGGCCTGAAACGGCATGAGCCGTCTCGATCAGTCAAAGTCGGCACGGCGGTTTTTCTTGATCTCGCCCCGGCGTTTCTTGCCCTCGATGCGGCGTTCTTTGGATCCCCGACTGGGCTTGGTCGCGCGCCGCACCTTCGGCCGCTTCATCGCGAGTATGAGCAGTTCGCGCAGCTTGCGGAAGCACTCGTCCTTGTTGCGTTCCTGCGAACGCTCCCGATCGCTTTCGATCAGCAGATCACCGGCGTCGGTCACGAGGTGCGACGCCATATGGCGCAATCGCCCCACCGCCTCGGGATGAATGGGGAGGTTCTGAAGCGCGATCCGAAGCTGGCAGCGTGTCGCACGCTTATTGACGTTCTGTCCGCCGGGCCCGGAACTGGATGTGAACGACAACTCGACGGCAGCCGCGTCGATGCGCACGCCGGGGGCGATCTCGACTCCGGGTTGTGATTGGTCCGTGGGCAAGGCCCAATTGTTCGCGTCGCGGGCAGGCGAAGCGCGGGGTCTTTCACCGATATCGCCAGCTCGTGAGATCCGCACCCTTGGGCGCGGTCTCCTGCATCCGCTTGACCATCGTGTCAACGTAAAGCTGGTGATACCGCAGCCGGCTTATCGCGTTGGGGTTGGCGGGATCACCGTTCCAGCAGTGTTCGGCGTTGCAGCCGTAATCCACGAGCCCCTCGTACGGCGGGTTGGTCTTCTTCAGAAACTCCTCCATCAGAACGACCGCGTTGTTGAGAAAGTAGTTGTCCATCGTGCCCGCGTAGATGTGGATCTTGCCCCGCAGCTTCGGAGCGAGCACCTGCCAGTCGCGCTCAAGAATCGCCCGAAGGTCGTAGTTTTCCTTCCAGTATGCCGCAACCCTGGGATCGATCACTCCCGTGCGTTTGTCCCAGATGCGGGCCGGATAACCGTCGGGTCCCACCGGGCTGTAGACCGCCTCCCAGATATCCCACTGATCGCCGGAGCGCCCGCGGGTTCCAAGCACAAGCTCGCGCCGGTTGGTCTCTTCGAGCGAGCACGTTGCAACGCCGTTCCCATCGCGTGTCGCCGGGCGCGGCACGCGGGCCCAGGGACCTTGCGCGAAATAAGCGTTCTGATCCTTGTAGATATTGACCGTTCCGTAAGCCCGGAAGTCGATCGGATCGGGGCAGGCGGCGAAGCAACCGTTGAAATCGTCCGGATAGAACATCTGAACGGCGAGTGCTTCCCATCCGCCCGTGCTGCCGCCGTACGTGAATCGGGCCCATCCCTGACCGATGCAGCGGAACCGCTTCTCGATCTCGGGCAGGAGTTCGGTCATGATCGCATCCCCGTACGGGCCGAGGTTGGCCGAGTTGACGGCGTAGGAGTCGTCATAGAACGGGTTGGCGTGCTGGATCTTGACGATCACAAAGCGGGGGAAATCGGGCCCGGTCCAGTCGAGAAAGAACTGGTGGGCGAGCTGCTGCTGGATGCGGTTGTACCCCTCCATTTTGAAGCGCTCGCTGTATTCGGGCTTCAAGTTTGGATCCGGCGGCTCCTCGCGAAACTCGCCGAACGTGGCCTCGAAGTGTCCGTGGTTGATCACCAGCGGATAGCGGGCCTCCGGGTGCTCGTCGAAGCCCTTGGGAAGCAGAACAACCGCGCCGAGCTCCATCGGCCTGCCCCAGAAATCCGAAAGCAGTTTGCTCTGGATCTGAATGTGCTTGACGTAGCTGGTGTCTTTGGGCTTTGCGATCGGCGGGATCTCTTTGTCCAGCGTGATCCGGATCGGCGTGTTCGAAGCAGGATCAACATGAACTTTGACCGGCGTGCTGTAGAGATTGCCCGGCGCGCGATTCCAATGCTGGCCCTCGCCCCGATCCATCGGAAGTTTGACCGTGTGACCGTCCGAGCGTTTGAAAGTCTCGTATTTGTGCAGCAGCGCCTGCACGAAGTAATCGCCGGCCGGAACCGCCGACAGGCTCTCGAGCGGATAGCCCAGCACGTCGCCCTGAATCACCACCGGCCTGCCCGAGTCAATGCCCTCGGCGTCAACTCCGAAGACCTGCTGAGACTTCACTCCTTCCGAAATCTGAAACCTCGGCTCTTGGTCGCCGGACGTAGAAAGCATCAGGAGCAGCCGCCCGTCGAGGGGATGGGTGCCGAACTGATCACCCACACGCACCTCGAAGGTTGGTGCCGCGGACGCAAACGTACAGAGGCAGGCCAGAAAAACAAAGGAAATTCGCGGCACGGTAAATCTCCGGGTGGTTGCCTTGCAGCGCAAGGCTACCACGGTCGGACCGCCGCCGCCGGACTTTTCAGACGCCCGCGCTTCGACGCTTGGCCTCGAGGCTTTCCTGGGAGGGGAGGCGCACGTTCTGGATGATGCCCATGAGCGCCATCGCGCGGATCACGATGTAATTGATGTCGAGCTTCCACCATGCCAGCCCGTGGCGAGCGGAGGTGGGAAACGCGTGGTGCGCGTTGTGCCAGCCTTCACCGAACGCGAGAATCCCGAAAATCGGGTTATCGCGGCTGTGATCCGAGGTGCGGAAGGGTCGTGTGCCCCAGAGATGGCAGACGGAATTGATGCACCATGTGATGTGGTGCACAACGAGCGTCCGGACCGGCCCGCCCCAGAGGAATCCCAGGAGCGCCCCGGTCCAAGTCCCGGTGATCACGCCGCCCAGAACGGTCGGAATCACGAGACCCAGAGCAACCCACCACCAATAGGTGCGGCTCACAAAGTTGGTGACCGGGTCGGCGAGCAGGTCGGGGACGTATCGCTCGAGCTTGGTCGGCGAATTGTGAAAGAGCCAGCCGACGTGCGCGTACCAGAAGCTGTACAGCACACCCATCACGCCCTCGTCGTGATCCGGATGATGCGCGTGGGGCGAGTGGGGATCGCCGGGAGCGTCGGAGTGGCGATGGTGCTTGCGGTGCTCGGCGACCCAGGTCGTCAGCGCGCCCTCGATAGCCATCGACCCGAGCGCGGCCCAGAAAAAGCGGACGACGGGCCCCGCCGTGAACGACTTGTGCGTGAACAGACGGTGGAAGCCCGTTCCGATGCCGATCCCGGTCGAGATGTACATGCCCATCATGATGGCGATGTACGTCCCGGAAAACGGCACACGCCACATGGCGGCGATCACCAGCCCGAGGGCGATGAACGGGAAGACCACCGTAATCAGCGTGATGATGCGGATACGCGCCGGACAGCCTCCGAACGGTCCGTGCTCGTGCTCGGGCGCTGCTTCGATTTCTGCACTGGCCGCGCCGGCAGGTGGATCGATCACGGCCGACGCGCTGGCACTCGATGAAAGAACGGTCATGGACTCTCCCGGCGGATGCCGGTTCACTCGCGAGAACTGGGCGCTCCGATGCAGGTCACTGTAGGAGTTCGCTTCCCCTTCCATACTCATCGGCGGCAGGTCGACGATCGGCCCAAAACGCGAACGCCCGCGATTGCTCGCGGGCGTCTGCAATGGGCGAAGAGGGATTCGAACCCCCGTAGGCTTTCGCCAACAGATTTACAGTCTGCCCCGTTTGGCCACTCCGGCATTCGCCCGGGGAAGGGGTGAAGGTTAGGACGGGAGAGGTCGATCGGCAAACGGCCGAGCCTTCTTTCGCGCCAGGCCCAACCCGCCGGAAAATGCCGCGAGAACCAGGTCGGGGGTCGGCCACGGGAGGCGTCAGAAACCGGGAAAAGCCGCTGACAGGACTTGAACCTGCGACCCGCGCTTTACAAAAGCGCTGCTCTACCAGCTGAGCTACAGCGGCGTCGTGGCAAGTGTACGCGGCGATCGCGCAGCAAAAGAAAGCCCCGGCCGTGTGCGGCCGGGGCATCGAGTTGCTGAAAATGAAAGACGGTCGATCAGCGCTCGTTGGGCGGAATTCCCATCCCGGCCCGCTGCGGGCTGGGCGGACGCTTGGGCGTCACGTAGGCCTTGGTCTCCAGTTCCTTCAGCAGTTCGTTGATCGCAACTTCAAGCTGCGGATCTCCCTGACCGTTGACCATCTTCGACGGATCGTCGATGACCTCAATGTCCGGATCGGTGCCGTGCCCTTCGATTGACCAGCGCCCGTTGGCCGGGTTGGCCGAATCACGCTCGTAGTAACCGAACGAAGGCACGGTGACTCCGCCGCCGTCCATCAGCGGGCGGAAGCCCTCGATGCCGACCAGGCCGCCCCACGTGCGCCGTCCGATGACCTTTCCAAGTCCCATGCGCTTGAAATAGCCCGGGAAGGCATCGCCGCCCGAACCCGCCAGGCCGTTGGCGAGCATGACCTTGGGGCCGAAGCTGGCATCCGGCGGCCACGGCCAGTCGCGGCCGTGGCGACGCGCCCAGTAGTTGATATTGCTGCGGTTGAGCAGCTCGATGAACCGCGTCGGGATCTGGCCGCCTCCGTTCCACCGCTCGTCGATGATCAGAGCGTCCATGCCCCGCTGCCCGGCGAACTGGCGGAAGAGATCGCTCTGCCCGTCCTGGCCGGTATTCGGGACATAGATGTAGCCGATGCGGCCCTTGGACTTGTCGGCGACGTACGCCCGGTTCTTCTCGATCCAGGCGCGGTAGCGCAGACCCTGATCACTCGCGATCGGCTTGACAAGGACATCGCGGGTGTCGGTGCCGGGCGCGGCCGACTTTCCGACCGTCAGGATGGTCGGCCGTTCAGCCATGCCCTGGAACGAAGCCCACACGTCCTTCGTGATATCGATCGGAACGCCGTTCACCGCGAGGATGTACTCACCCTCCTTGATATCCACGCCGGGCTGGCTGAGCGGCCCGCGAGCGTCCGTGTCCCATGGACCGCCGGTATAGATCCGCGTGATCTTGTACGCAGACCCGTTGTCGGTCTTGTCGAGCGTGAAGTCGCACCCGAGAAGGCCGACGTTGGAAGTCGCCGGATTTTCGCTGGACACCGGCCCGACGTACGCGTGGCCGATATTGAGCTCGCTGATCATCTCGCCGATGATGTAGTTCATGTCTTCGCGGCTCACGGCCTCGTCGACCATCTTGGCGTAGTGATCGTGGACCTTCTTCCAGTCGACACCGTGCAGCCCGGCGTCGTAGAAGTAGTCGCGCTCGTAGCGGTACACATCGCGAAGAATCTGCTTCCATTCCTCGCGCGGACGCACCGAGACATTCATCCCGGCTGTCGGAACACTGGTCGAGTTCCCGCCCCCGGCGGCGGCATCCATGACGTTCAGGCTGCTCCCGCGACGGACGAGCATCCGCTTGCCGTCGGGCGTGAGTTCATAGCTTGATGCCGAAGCGGTGACGAGCTTCTCTTCCTTCTTCTCGTCCTTGGGATCGAAGATCTTGATATCGCCGGGGATCTGTCCGGCGGTCGTGAACGTCGAGCGAACGAAAATCAGCTTGTCGTCCGACGAAACGCCCAGCGAACCGAACCTGCCCGGATTCAGAGGCAGGCGGATTGCGCGGGATTCAAGATCGGCCAGATCAATCTTGACCTCCTTGGTCTTTTCGGCGGACTTGTCGCCGTTCTTGGCATCGGCCTTGGCGTCCTTGGCTCCGTTGCCTCCGGCCGCCGCGGCGCGGTTGACCGCAAAGTCTCCGCCCAGTTCACCCATGCTCCAGGTGCCCTCAAACTTGCCGCCCGAGACCTTTCCTTTGAGCGTGCCCGCGCCCGAGTCGGTGGCGATATTGAGGGTCATCTCGCCGCTGGCTTTGTCGTAGCGCCCGCCGGTGATCGCCACGTTGCCCATCGGGCCCGTCAGCGATCCGGTCACCGAGCCATCGGCGGCGAGCTTCAGCGTGATCGAGATCGGGATGCCCGCCGCGGGTACGGGCGAGCCGTCCGGGCCCTTGGCCGTTCCGGACCATGTGCCGGTCACGCCGTCGTCCGCATCGGCCGCCGCATCCTTCTTTGCCTCGTCCTTCTTTGCCTCGTCCTTCTTGCCGTCTTCCTTTTTGCCTTCTTCCTTCTTGCCTTCGTCTTTCTTGCCTTCCTCTTTCTTGGGCTCTTCCTTCTTGGCTTCTTCCTTGTACGTCTCTTCATCGCCGGTCGGCAGGTAAGGGCTCTTGACGTCCTGGCGCAGCGGGATCATGTGCAGCGACTGCGTATCCGCGTAGATAAAAGTCGTGTCGAGGTCGGAGTAATACGGGTTGTTGATGGACCGGTTGGAGTTGAAGTAGAGGAAATCGCCCTTGCGGTCAAACGCGGGATCGGAACTGGAGAACATCGGGCTTGTGACGCGGGTCTTCTGGCCGCTCTTGGTGTTGTAGAGCCAGATGCAGGAGTTGTTGTTCTGGTCATCGGCCCGGTCGTACGCGATCCACTGCGAGTCGCTGCTGAACGAAACCGTCGGCGATCCGCCTGCCCAGGGATCGGTGTCGATGACCACGAGCCGCTCAGGCTCAACCTCGAGCAGGTAGAGCTTGCCGGTATTCTCGGAGAAGGTGATGTACTTGGAGTCGGGCGACCACTGCAGGTTCATCCGCTGCCCTTCGCCCAGCGACGTGAGCTTCCGGGGCTTGGATTTCTTCTCGTCTTCGGCCTTTTTTTCCTCGGCCTTGGCGTCCGCGGGCTTGGCTTCGGCCGGTTTTTCTTCCGCTTTCTTGTCGTCCGCCTTCGCGTCGGAAGCCTTTTTGTCTTCCTTCTTGTCGTCCTTCTTCTCCGGCGGCTTGGCATCGGAGGGACGCAGCCAGATTTCATACTCGCCCGATTCGTCCGAGAGATAGGCCAGCCAGCGCCCGTCCGGGCTCCAGGCCGCTTCGCGCTCATTGATATTGTCGGTGCGTGTCAGATTGCGGAGCGCGCCGTCCTTGGCCGGGGCGGTCCAGATATCACCCCGCCCAATCACAGCCACGCGCTTGCCCGATGGCGAGATCGATGCGCTGCCAAGGTTCTTCGCCGCATCAAACGTGCGCGTGCGCGGCGTCTGGCGATCCCCAGGGATCGTCACGCTCACCTCGCGCGTCTTGCTGGTCGCCAGGTCCAGCACCGTCAGCCCGGCGCCGAGCTGGAAGATGATCTCTCCCTTGCCCGAAGGGCCCGGTCCGATCGACGGGAATCGAACGTCATCTTCCGTGAAGTTGGTCAGTTGCGTGCGCTTGCCGCTCGCCACGTCATACGACCACACGTTCAGACGGTGCTCGGGCCCCTGGTCGGAGGTGTAGTACACCACATCGCCCTTGCCCGCGGGATTGAACATCGGGAAGGTGTCCGTGCCTTCCCAGTCGGTGATCTGCTTCGCCGAATTGTCCTTGAGATTGAAGAGCCAGATATCCGTGGCCATGCCGCCGCGATAACGCTTCCACGTGCGGAAATCGGTCGTGTGGGGGATGTACGCGATCTGCGACCCGTCCGGGCTCACCGAGGCAAAGGTGCCGTACGGCATCGGGTAGAGCGTGGGCATGCCGCCATTGGGTGAAACGTGATACAGCTTGCTCTGACGCCCCATTCCCTCAATGTTGCCGGCGTAGAAAACCAGCTCGTTCTGGTTCGTCCAGCCCACCGGCATGGGCATGCTGCCGAAGTACGTTACGCGGTTCGAGGCGCCGCCCGAGACCGGCAGGGTGTACAAACTCTGGACGCCGTCATAGTTCGCGCTGAAGGCAATCTGCGACCCGTCCGGGCTGAACTTCGGAAATACTTCGGTGCCCGCCGGAGTCGAGAGCGGGAGCGCGACGCCCCCTTCGCGCGGGACCAGCCAGATGTCGTTCGCGTACACGAACGCGATCTTGTCCTTGCTGATTGCGGGGTACCGCATCATGACGCCGCTCGGCGTCACATCGGCGTGGGCAGAAAGCGGCAGCCCTGCGAGCACAGCGAGCAGAGCCAGGACAGAGACGTCACGATTCGCGAGCAATTTCAAGCAAAGGACTCCTTTGGATTCCGCACAGTTGCGGAGGGGCGAAGTGTACGAAAAGATGCGCGAACGCCCCGGAGCAGTCCGGGGTCGGGTTTGTACTGATTGGGCATTCGTCGGAGGCAGTTCCGGGCCGGACCCACGCAAAATTCGGCCCTTGCAGACCGTTCGCGACCCCTGCGCTCCCCAAAAAAGACAGCCCCGGCCGTCGGCCGGGGCAAAAGTGGGCGATACTGGGCTCGAACCAGTGACCTCATGCGTGTCATGCATGCGCGCTAGCCAACTGCGCCAATCGCCCGGATTTCGACGCAAAGCGTAGGCAAGCCCCGGCCGAACGTCACCTGCCCCCCAAAGCCACCAGCTTCCGCACTAGCTGCCGCTTGCCGCCACAACCCGCCGCTTCATGTCCGAGACCCACGTGCCGCCCGGGCCTTCGATCGTCACCGCGAAGAGCGCCGGCTCTCCCACGTGAATACGCGGCGAAATCTCGACGATCAGCTCACCGCCCGCTTCCTCGGTGCGCACTTCTCCCTGCCAGCCCGAGTTGAGCCCGTTGGAGTTGAAGATGCCGCCGCTGACCCGCTGCGCCAGACCGCGTGCATCCACGATCCAGAGCTGGAACTGTTCCTTGGTCGGGTCGTTGGCGGGCAGTCCGCGGAAAGTCATATATCCGCGCTGCTCCCGCTCGTTCCAGACAACCTCTCCGGTGACTCCCTTGATCTCCGGATTGTCCCAGTCCTTCCAGGTCAGCCGTCGCGAATCGGGCGTCTGCGAGAGCTTGTCGCGCAGGGACACGAGCGAGGGCGCGGGCGCGAGCGAGTTCTGTCTATTGGCAAACATCTGGATCCAGCCCAGCGCCGCAAATGCCAGACACGCCGCCGCCGCCATCCAGCCCAGCCACGCGCTGCTGATCCGACGCGGGGGCACAGGCACATAGTCCGGCTCGGTGATCCTGAGAGCCGGCGCACCGACCATGTTGCGGCTGTTCACCATCTCGCGGCTAAACGACTCGGCCGCCTGCCCCGCACGCGTATAGACAGAAGCCGGGGCCGATTCCACGGGGCCGATCGACGCCAGCATCGCGGCGGCCGCCGCCAGATCGAAACTGTCATCATCCTCAATGCCGGCACGCCGGAAAAGCTCCGCCAGCTGCGCTTCCTGCGCGGGGTCCAGCCCCTGCAACGCACGGTCAGCCAGCAGCTCATTGAGCAGTTCCTGCTGATCGGGAGGCAGATTCGGGAGGTGCGTATTCATGACCGCGCCTCCCCGCCCGCGGGCGTCCGGGCGCCACCTGTCAGCATCTGCCGTATGCGGAGCAGGCCGCGCCGCGCGTGCGTCTTGACGGTGCCAAGGGGCATCCCTGTCGCCGTTGCAATCTTCTCGTGCGACAGACCCTGGATAAGCGAGAGACGCAGGACCCGCTGCTGTTCGGAGCTCAGCTCCTGCAGGACACGGGCCGCGTTCGCCGCTTCCTCCCCCAGTTCGCTCGCCACACTTTGCGTCGGAGTTACGCCGCCCGCGCTGCCCTCATCGAGCGCCGCACGATCCTTCTGCCTCGCCGCCCTTCGTTTGCGGTCGATGAGCCGGCGCCGCGCGATCATGGCAATAAAGGTCGTTTCGGAGGCCACCGCCGGATCAAACCGGTAAGCGTTCCGCCAGATCTCGACAAAGATTTCCTGCACCGCATCTTCCGCGTCGGCCGTGTTCAGGCTCATCCGCCTCGTCAAAGACCATACCAGCCCGGTGTATCGCTCGATGCACTGCTGCACCGCCGCCTTATCACCCGAAGCAATGCGTTGGAGAAGCGGCTGATCCAAGAACTCGGACTGCTCCCGCGTCGCGGCCACGGTCCGTGCCGCCCGACGCGTTCGATCATAGAGATGCCCCGCCCGCCGGTCCGGACATGGACCACGCTCCATCGCGCAGAAAGATCGAAATGGAATCGCCGGGAGTGAAGACATAGACGCAAGGGGACGGCCTGCTCCCCCACCTCTGGATTCGACGGACCGCCCCTCCCGGATGCCCGTCCTGCTCTCGGACCTCCAAAAGCCGCCGGGCACCATTCCCCGCAGAAAACCCCCGCCGACCCTTTCGGGCGGGCGATGGGCAGCCCGGTTATTCCGGGATGAGCACCTCATCGATGACATGAATCACGCCGTTCTTGGCATCGATATTGGCCTTGACAACCTTGGCGTCGTTCACCCGCAGCGACTCGTCGCGGACGGTCAGCCGGACTTCCTTGCCCAGCGCGGTATGGGCCTCACCCGCCTTGGCCGCCTGATCGCTGTACACCCGCGCCTTGAGCACATGGTACTTGAGAACGTCCTTGAGCTTCTGCTTGTTCTCAGGCTCCAGCAGGCTGTCGAGCGTTGCCCGATCAACTTTGGCAAAGGCCTCGTCGGTCGGTGCGAACACCGTGTACGGGCCGGGCCCTGACAGCGCATCGGTCAGGCCCGCGGCCTTGAGCAGCTTGCACAGCGTCTTGAACTGCGCGCTCTCCATCGCAACTTCGACGACCGTTTGTTCTGAGGGCATCAGAACCGTATCGATCGCATGGATGACCCCGTTCGACGCGGTCACATCCGCCATCACGACCTGAGCCCCGTCAACAGTGATACCCCCCTTGCCCGAAACAAGATCGACCCGCTGCCCGTTGAGCGTCGTCGCGCCCATGGTGCGGACGTCGCCGGACAGCACCTTGCCGGCCACAACGTGATAGGTCAGGATTGCAACCAGCTTTTCCTTGTTTTCCGGCAGCAGAAGCGATTCGATCGTCGCGGTTCCGAGCTTTGCGAACGCTTCGTCGGTCGGGGCAAAGACCGTGATGGGCCCCTTCGCGCGGAGCTGCTCGCTCAGGCCCGCGGCACGCACCGCCGCGCAAAGCGTTTTGAATTTCCCCGCCGCCAGAGCGGTCTCGAGAATGTTGCCCTCCTCCCGCGACTGGTGTTTCGGAGTTGCCGGAGCGCTCTTTGCGTTGTCTCCCGAGCAGGAATTGCCCTGTCCGCCCGCCAGCGCGATCACGCCCGCGAATGCGAGTCCCGCAAAAACCGCCAGATGCCGCTTCATATCCGCCGTCCTTTCTTTGCGCAGAGACAGCGGTGCGGCCTGTTGCCGGGTTCGCCATCCTGCATTGCCTGGAAAATCTGCCCCGGCGCCGGCCCCAGCCCGCGCCGCGATCAACGGGCTTTTATCCGTTCGTCGCCGAAGTTCAGATTCGCTCCGCTCGCATGTTTTCCGGCCTGCCCGCACCACGCGGCGCCGATCCTCCGGACTTGCTCCCGATGCGAGAAGCCCCCAGGAGCCTTCCGGCTATTCTTTGGCCCGCTCAAAGCAACCGGGGTGCAATCCACTGCAGGAGTCTTTATGAAGCTCAGGATGATCCGGCGCCCGACCAACCCGGCCAGTACCTGGCTCTGGAATCACCGGTCCAACGTCACTTCGCAGTGCGGCGAAGACGGAATCCTGGCCAAGATCTTCGAGGTCATCGGGCAGCACGGCAAGGTCTGTGTCGAGTTCGGCGCGTGGGACGGCGTGCTCTACTCCAACACCCACTCGCTCATCCGGCAGCAGGATTGGACCGGATACCTGATCGAGGCCAACGCCGAGAAGTTCAAGACACTCCAGCACACCTACCGCGACAATCCCAAGGCGCACCTGGTCAACCGTTACGTGCAGCTCGACAAGGGGCAGGGAACACTCGACGAGATCCTCGCCGAACAGAATTGCCCCCGGGAAATCGATCTTCTCTGCATCGACGTCGACGGAATCGATTACTACATCTGGGAAGGGCTGGCGGCCCACACCGCGAAAGTCATCGTCATCGAGTTCAATCCCACCGTGCCCAACGATGTGGTGTTCGTGCAGGAACGCACCGCGAAAATCAACCAGGGCTGTTCGCTGCTCGCACTCACGCTTTTGGCAAAGGAACGGGGGTACGAACTCGTCTGCGCCAACAAGTGGAATGCAATCTTCGTGCGGGCCGAGTACTTCCCGCTCTTCAAGATCGCAGACAACAGCCCCGACGCCATGTATCAGCCCCACCTGGACGGACGCATCTTTCACGGCTACGACGGGACGATCCACATCGTCGGAATGCCCGAACTGCTCTGGCAGGGCGTCCCGGTTCGCGCCGAGAGATTGCAGGTGCTCCCGGCCAACCTCCGCGTTTTCGGCGATGCGCAGCGTTCCTGAGAGCCCGTCCATTCTTCGCTCGCGCGCCCTCTGCGCATGAAAAAAGGCCCGTCCGGAGCGGACGGGCCTTTCGACAACGATTCGAAATGTTTACTTGTTGAGAATGATGATCTCAACCCGGCGGCTGTCCGCCTTGGTCTTCTTCGGGTTTGCCGCCCCGCGCCCAACCGCGCTCAGACGCGAAGAGCTCACGCCCTTGGACTCGAGATACTTCTCGACCGAGCGGGCGCGAGCCTCGGAGAGAGCCTCGTTCGAGGCCCACTTGCTGCGCTTGATCGGGTCGCTGTCGGTGTAGCCGTCCACCCGCACGCTGTAGCGGGAGTACTTGTTGCTCTTGAGTTCGGCCGCGACCTTGTCGAGCGTCTTCTTCGCCGACTGCTTCAGGTCCGCCGAGCCCGAACCGAAGAGAACGTCGCCCGCGACGGTCATGCGGGTGCCCTCGGCCATGTTATCGACGGCAATGTCGCTTCCCAGGTTGCCGGTGCCACCGTTGCGGTTGCCGCCACCGGTCTGGAAGTCGTTCGCCGGCGGCTGCTGCACCACCTGCTGCTGCTGGGCCTGGTTCTTCTGAAGCTCGGCGATCGTCGCGTCGCGCTCACGCAGCGACTGCTCGAGCTGCGCATTCTTCTGGCGAAGCTCGTTCGACTCGTTCGCGGCGTCCGCTTCGGCCTGCTTGTTGTTGTTGCAGCCGCCCAGCGCCAACCCGCCGGCCAGCACACCCACCAGAACCAGTTTCTTCCAAAGTCCTTCCATGTCCGTTACTCCTCGAATCCATTACCTTTTCGCGCCGGGTTCCAACCGACCCGACCGGCGTTCGCGCCGGGCTGTCGTCTATTGCACGTCCGCACTCTGCGGAACGCCGTGTTGATACTGGCGCAAGATTATCGGAGATCCTCCCCGTTTTCCCGCAGATTGGGCCGTTCTGCGGCACTTTCTGCGGGAATAAACGCCAACCGACAGGTTGTGAGTAACCTGTCGGATAGCTCCGGCTCACGGAAGTTCGATCGGCGTATGCAGCAGGAAACTCAGCCCCGTCTGAATCAGCGGCCTGAGCAGGAGCGTCAGCAGCGTCGCCACCGCCAGGTGCGGGCCATAGGGCAGATGCCGGCGAAGTCCCCCAAAGACCGCACCAAGCAGAGCCCACGCCACGCCGACAAAAGCCGCCAGAAAGAACGCGACAAACGCGTCGATCCAGCCGACACAAGCCCCCACCGCCGCCAGCAGGTGAACGTCGCCGAGCCCCATCGCCTCCTTGCCAAAGCCCAGGGAGCCAAAGACCCGGATCGCCCACACGATTCCCCCGCCCACCAGGTATCCGAGCACCGATCCCGCCAGCGCTGAAAGCCACAGCGGAACGTGCAGACTCGTGACCATGCCCTGGGTTTGCTGGTCGAAGCTCCACCCGGCAGTCGCACCGATCACTCGGTCCGCGACCCACCCCCCCGCAAAGGCAAGCGCCACCGGCAAAGCCAAAAACGCCAGTTCCTTGACCATCTCCCGCCTGGCGTAGGGGTAACGCGTCCACATTTCCGGGTCGGAAAGCTCTGAGCCCGCCTCGGTCGCTTCCCGCGCCGACTTTTCCCAGTCTCCGTAGTCCGCGAAGCTCCGCGTGATGAAGCCAAAACGCAGAAGCAGCAGCGAAAAGCCCAGGCCGAGAAGGCCTCCCCCCGCCGCCCCGACCCAGTACCAGGAGTTGGGGCCCGGCGTCGGGATGGTCCAGACCCAGCCCGCGGCGGTATGGGAAAGGCCGCCCCGCATGCGCTCGATGACGAGGGCGTGAACGGGGTGAACCAGGAAGGCCACAACGACCGGAATCCAGGTAAGGATCAGCGGAATCGTGAACGTCTTTGCGTCCACCAGGGTCATCGCGACCAGCGATCCCATCAGCAGGAGGATGAGGCCGAACGTGGGCCAGGTTTCCAGGAGCGGGCTGGCAAACCCATACCCGGGCCCAGCCCAGGCCGGCGCCACTTTTCCGAATGCGATCCCGAGATACCGCGCTTCGGGCGGGGTGAGGTAATAGAGGACATACAGCCCGGCGAAAAGCACGCCGACAAAGGCTTCGACCAGCGGATACTCCGGCGAAATGCGCGACTTGCAGAACCGGCATCGTCCGCCCAGCATCAGCCAGCCCAGGACCGGGATGTTCTCTCTCCAGGTCAACTGCGTCTGGCAAGACGGGCACCGGCTGGGCGGGGTCACAACGCTCAAGCCCAGCGGCAGGCGGTAGACCAGCACGTTGATCAGCGAGCCCGCGCTGGCACCAAACGCAAAGAACCAGAGCACCTGCGCGATACCGAAAGAGGCGATCAGGATGTCGTTGATCGTGGGCAAGCCGGGCAGTTCCTTCCGCCTCTGTATCGGTCCGCTGCGGGGCGCTCCTCGCCCCGGACTTCATTCACCCTCGGAACGGCCCGCCGGCTTGAGGTCCTTGGTAAGCATCTCGATCCGCTCCTCCGCCCCGTCCAGCACCTCGCGGCAGCGCACGATCAGCTTCACCGCCCTCTCATACTCCGTCATGGACTTCTCAAGGCCGATTTCGCCCGATTCGATGGAATCGATGATCGATTCCACCGCGCCCAGAGCCTCCTCAAAGCTCAGGTTCGATTCGTCACGCGAAGTTGGGTCTTGCTTCTTGGCCACGCCCGCGATTATTCACCCTCAGAACCGAAGAGGCCCGGGCCCGCCGGGGCGGCCTTGCGCCGCGGCGCTTTCGCGACGTTTCCCGATGCGACGCTCTCCACCGAGCCGTCGGCCAGGCGGGTCACCAGTTTCTGACCCGGCGGCACATCGCGGATCGACCGCACCAGGCCCCCGCCCGCCTTGGATGTAATCGAAAAGCCACGCTCGAGCACCTCTTCCGGCGAAACGGCCCGGAGATGTTTCGCGAGCGCCTCGGTGCGTGCCCGCTTCTCCCTCAGGCGGCCCGCCATCGCGCCCTGCAGTCGATCGGCAACCGCCGCGATATCGACGCGGAGCCGGCCCGCCATCACGCCCGAAAGACGCTTTGCGGCATGCTCCAGCCGCGCGATCATCCGCGCGTGCACCGCACGGGGCCGGACGCGTTCAAGCCGCAGTTCCAGAGCCGCCAGACGGCGCTGCGCAAGAGCGAGCCGATCCGACCCGGCGCCCTCCAGCCGATGGAAAGCCACGCTAAGGTCCCGCTCCGAAGCCTGCGCACACCGCGCGAGCGCCGTCGCGACCCTGCGTCGCGTCGAATCGACCTGCCGCAGCAGTTCCGCCCGGTCGGGGATCAGCCGCATCGCGGCCTGGGTCGGTGTGGCGCAGCGTTCATCGGCGACAAGTTCGGCAATAGTCGTGTCGGTTTCGTGCCCGATCGCCGCCACCAAGGGCACCCGGGAGCGGAAGATCGCATCGGCAACGACGCGTTCGTTGAAGCACCAGAGATCTTCTTTGCTTCCGCCGCCGCGGGTCAGGATCGCGGCGTCGATCCCCAGCCGCCCCGCCTGCGCCGAAAGCAGTCCGATGGCCGAGGCGATCGCGGGCGCGGCGTCCGGGCCCTGCACCGGCACATCGATCACGACGAGCCCGACCGCGGGCCAGCGCCGTGTGCGCGTGTTGATCACGTCCTGCAGCGCCGCGCCCGATCGGCTCGTGAGCACCGCGATCCGGCGTGGATAGCGAGGGAGCGCTTTTTTGCGCTCGGGCGCGAAATAGCCCTCGGCGCGGAGCGTGTTGCACAGTTCGCGGAACGCCCGGTCGAGCGGGCCCTCGCCGGCACGCTCGATCGTCTCGACAAGGAAAGAGACCTTCCCCCCCTTGGCGTAGAACTCAAGCCGGCCCTTCACCACGATCAGGTCGCCGTCGCGCGGCGCCGGACCGACCCTGCGGGCCGCCGACGCGAACATCACGCAGTTGACAACCGCGTTTTCGTCCTTGAGATCAAAGTACCAGTGCGTCCGGTCGCGAAACCCGCTCACTTCGCCCACGACGCGAACCGGGCCGGGCACGCCCGCCTTGAGCGCGCCGTCGATCCGCTCGGCCAGCCGCGAGACGGTCCACGGCGCATCGCCCGCCGGCTCGGTCTGCCGGCGCGGCGCGGCCATCTTCGAAGGATCAAATGGGAGTCGCCCTGTCAACGCGGCGAGTGTATTCGCCGGCGGTGCCTGCCGGTCCCGCCGCCCCGGCCAGGATCGCCGGGGCGGACGGACCGGAGGTGTCTTCGGCTATCAGCGAGTCGCGACTTTCTTCGCCTGCTCATCGCCATTCTCCGTCGGGGCCTTGGGAGACTGCGCCGCCCTGGCGATGTCCTGACGCTGCCCCTGCGACCGCGCTATGGCCGCGTGCAGCGCCTCCTTGTCGGCGATCGGGGGCATCGAGATCCGGGCGTTGCCCTTCATCACTTCCCGGGCGATCGCGGTCATCTCGCGGTCGTGGGCCGAGGGCTGGGGCGCCCGCACCTGCATCTTCTGCTTGAACTTGGGCTGATCGGTCGGACGCTCCATCACCGTCACCGGCCGGACAGGCTGGCCGTTGTTGGCCTGCTCGTCGGAATTGGCGTTGCCCGTGAACGTGCGCACCGAGTAGGTGTAGCCGCGCTCACGCAGCCAGTCCTGCCGCCCCTGCTCAAGCTCCGCCCAGATGTACTGGTTGGTCATCCCGTACTCGCGGATCCAGTCGCGCGTCGCGACGTTCAGGCTGTCGATCGGGACCTGGTACGGGCTGATCTCTTCCCAGGGGGAGATGGCCGCGATGAAGCCCGAGGAAAGGCGGACGTAGACCACGCTGTCGTCGCCCTGGGACGCTCCGTAGTAGTTCTGGCCCGGAGCGAAGGACGAGATCGTCGCGCGGGGCAGGTCGCCTCCGTAGAAATCAAGCTGCTGCCACTCTTTCCCGCCGAAGCCCGGCCGGCGCGAATCGTCCACGTCGAGCGGGTACGGGTCGGGCGACGCGAGATAGGGCGAGCTCGTCAGCGGGCAGATCTCATTGGGGCTCGGGTTGATATCAAGCGTCGGCTGGTACGGAACGGGCTGAGCGCCCATTCCCGCGGACATCGCTATGGCGCCAATGGCTGGAAGCATGGTTCACCTCTCCGGATCGTGCGGCCTGTTGCAGCGGGATCACCCGTGCCGGCCCACCCCTCAAGCATGAACCAGATTGAACATCCGGCCACAGAACCGTTACGACCGCCACCACTTGCCCCGTTACCGGCATCACAGGCCGCACAGACCCAACCCGATATCGGACTCCCGCCCGGAGCCGAGGGATTAGGGGACCATGGGAGCCACCGCCCGGTCGCGACGGAGCCACGAATACGCCTCGAGAACCGCCTTGACGTGATCGCTGGCACGCCGGTGCTCGGCGATGAAAGCCCGCGCCGACTCGCCCAGCCGCCGGGCGCCCGCGGGGTCCTGCAGCACGGCGCCGATCGCCTCGGCCCACGAACCGGCAGAAGGCCCCTTGATCAGACGTGCCGTCACGCCCTCGCGGAGCACCTCGCAGAACCGGTCCTCAACGCTCAGCACCACCATCGCGTGCGACATCGCGTCGAGCATGATCGTCCGCTGCTCTCCGTGCCCTTCGCACAGGATGAGCACATCCCCCTGCACCAACAGGTCCCGCCGCGACTCCATCTCCTCGATCAGCGAAAGGTTGGCGAGCATCCCCAGCTTCATCGCCAGCTCGTACAGACCCGCGCGTCGCGCCGCCAGCGCATCGGCAAAGACGAGCGTGTCCGGGTGCTTGCGGATGCACGCGCCAAGGCCCTCGAGCGCCGCCCGCATCGCCCGCTGGTCGTTGCCGCCGCCGATCAGCATCACCGTCGTCGCACGGCCCGCCTCCAGCTTGGGAGCCAGAGTCTCGGCGGCGTGCACACCCCAAGAAGCCAGCCTCGTCGGCAGCCCGCGCTGACGAAGCGCCCGCTCGATCCCTGGATCCGGCGCCACCATCATCACGTCCTTGACCGACGCGATCGGCACCGACGCCCGCTCGATCAGCCCCGCACGCCAGATCTCAAGCGCCACCGCCGCCCCGCACGACTCCGCCAGCGCGATCCCGAAGTTCCACAAAGACCCCCCGAAGACATGCACGATGTCCACGGGCGATTCCTCGGTTCCGCTGTCGATCTCGTCGAGCTTGTCCGCCAGCTTCCTCGCCCGGTAGCCCGTCGTGAACGGCAGTCCCGTCGAGGCGAACGTCACAACCGGCGCGCACAACCCGCTCATCTGCCCCGAAGCGCTCGCCTGCAGCCCACCCTCCGCCGGCAGAGCCTGGATCACCCGCACGCCCTCATCCGCCAGCCCGATCTCGAGCCGGCTGAGCAGTTCACGCTCACGGGAGGCAAAGAGTTGGTCCGCGACGATGACGACTCGCACGGAGCAAAGTGTACGAATGCCGCTAGTTCGGGTCCGACGACTCGGAGGCCCCCTTAAACGCCGGCGGCATCGGCCCCAGCGGATACACCCATCGCACCATCGTCATCCCCGAGCCCGGCACCGCCCTCCCCCCGATGCTCACCGAAACCGGCGGCTCCGACCCCGCGCCCGGCTGCCCCTTCGCCGCCGGCGCCGAGCCATTCCCCACAAAGCCGATGATCATCACGCACGGCTGCGTAAACCACTCCGCAAGGTCCATGCACTGCGTCGCATCCCGGCGCAGCACGCTCACGGCCTGGCCGTGATTCCCCTTGGCCTCTTCCGGGATCCCAAGCTCGGAAAAAACGCTCGTCATCGTCAGCACATCGACGATGCTTCCCAGCCGCTTGGAGTCCGCCGGCGAACCCATCCCGTAGCCGCCCGAACTCATCGGCACCAGCCCCGAAAGGTACAGCTCGCCCGCGCCCGCCGCCGCCGCCTGTCCGGTCTGAAGCTCAAGATCAAGCGGAGTCCCCGGCTGCCACTCCGACGGATATTTCCAGAACTGCACCCGGCTCACGATCCGCGAGCGAATGTCCGACCCGTACGGCTGCTGACCCCACACGTGCACGATCAGCAGATCATGCATCGCGCCCGGCAGATCGTGAACAAGCTCACCCTTGAGCTTTGCCCCGTCCGCCCGCACACCCTCAGGCCCGGTCGGGTGCGGCATCCCCCACCGCGGACTTCCAGCCCAGTCCAGCTGCATCTGCTTCACCGTTGACCGCGCCGGCACGTCCAGCCTCGTCGGATTGCGCCCATCAATCTGATATTCCCGCGCATCCAGAAACCCGCTCCGCTGCTGGCTCCCCACAGGGTCCCACGGCGAGAGCACCCCGCCAAACTCCGCCTTGGCGCCCGGAGCCTCCGGCTGCCCCTCGCTGTCGGGCGCAACAACCTCGACCGTCCCGTCCTTTGGAAGCATCAGGCTCAGCCACGATCGCACGCGCTGCACATTCTGCCCATACACGTGGTCCAGGATCGAAAGGTGCGACGCCTCGAATCGGCGCGGCCGAAACCACGTCGCCGCCCCGAACGCGATCCCCGTGAACGCCACCGCCGTCCCGAGAAAAGTGAGCCACGCCAGCCGCGTCGCCCGCCGAGCCTTGAGCACACCGAACCCGAGCGGCCCCGCCAGCACCCAGTACAGAATGAACACGCCGACGCCCATCAGCATGCCCGTCGCCGCCGTCCCGCGCTTAGCGATCTGCGAAGAAATCTGCGAATCGACCGTCAGCATCTGCCCGCGCGAAACCACTTCCTTCTGATCCGGATTCAATATCCCACGCTTGCCCAAGACGCGATGCCAGAACACGTCCGCATCCAAAAGCCCCCCCGCCGAGAACATCCGCGACGAGAAATCAAACCCCACCAGCGTCACCTGCCCGATCCCCACCAGCCGACGCACCACCACGCAGTCCCCCTGCGGTCCATTCAGAATCTTGATCGCTTCCTGCGGCGCCGCGTTGGGCAGCGGCTCGAACGAATGCAGCACCGCGCTGCGCGGCAGCACGCCCTCCCGCGCCCGCGTCAGAAGCGCCCGGTATTCGCTCAGGTCCACCGACTCCCGGCGCCGGATGTTCACCGCCGGCAAGATATCCATCAGTTCGTTCGTCGCCGGATTCGTCCACGCCTGCCCCGTCGGAGGCAGCACGATCACCAGATGCCCGCCCCGCATCACCCATTCCCGGATCGCCTTGGTGCTCTCCCCGCGAAGCCTGCTGATGTCCGTCTCGCCCCCCGAAGGCGATTCCCCCCACACGATCGTCTCAAACTGGCCCAGCCCCATCCACCGGTCCGGCAAACCCTTCGATGTCAGCGCCGAGACCGGATCGATCAGCTCGTGCGCCATCAGCGGATAGGTGGCCATGCCGTTGCCGCCCGCGGCGTAGTACTGGCGAAGCCCCATCTCGTTGGGCCCCACCACCCCGATCATCGGAGTGTCCGCCTCGTGCACGCGCCCGTTCGGCAAAATCTGCCGACGCGCCAGCAGCCGCCCCGCCCTGCTCCCCGTCACCTCCCGGCTGTCGGCGATCGGCTCGTTCGCCAACACGAGGACCGAGTCGCCCCCTTTGAACCAGAAGGGCAACCGGAAATAGATCCAGGCATCCTGCGTCACACCCGGGTTCAGCGTCAGCACCCGCGAATACGCCGGGCGGTCTCCGTCGGCATCGTCCAGAACCACCCGGATCAAGACCTCCCGCTGCTTCGGAGCCGAATCGGTCAGGCGGAGCCTCAGGCCGCACCATTCCCCGGCGCGGCAGACGTTGCCGGTGCCAAACTCCCCGGCTTCAACCTTCACCTCTTCAACGATCTGCCCCGAACCCGGCCCCGCAGCCACCGGCAAACCGCCCGCCCCCCCCACCGGAACCCCCACCGGAACCCCCACCGGAGCCGGATCGGGCCGGCCAAACGCCGGAAAACCAGCCAAAGCCAGGGGTAAGAGCAGCAGCCAGAGTGTTCGCCCGGTCATCGCGGATGATTGTACGGATTGCTCGCTCTCCGGTGCGTCGCGCTGCGGGCGCTGGCAGATGAAATCGCGTCCGGCACACAGTTCGCGTAGTTGGACCAAAGTTACCCCCGGACGAGGACGAACTACATGCTCATGGACGATCTACTGGGAAACTCTTGGCTGGTCGTCGCGGCCATGATCGCCGCCTCGATCCTCGCCATCCTGTACATGGTCTCCATCGCCATCCGCGGCCAGATGCACGCCCATGACCTGCAGGTCAGCGTCGCCCGGCTCCAGCAGCAGTATCACGCCCGCATCCGCGCCATGCAGGAAGCCGCCCAGCTCGGCGAAGTCGAGCTTGTCTCTCCGATCGACGAGCAGGAAGAGAAGAAGGCGGCCTGACAAAGGGCCAAAGGGATGCAAAGACAATCAAGCAATGCCGCCGGGTGCGGCGTTATCGCATGGCGAGCAGCTCGTCGATCAGGTACGCGTGGCTCAGCGTGCCCATCCGCAGGCATTCCAGTTCAAACTTCTCGTTGGGCGAGTGCACCCGATCATCATCGAGGCCAAAGCCCATGAAGATCGTCTCAAGACCCAGCTTGCTCTTGAGCGAGCCGGCCACCGGGATGCTCCCGCCGGACTTGATCAGCGCCGGGCGCGTTCCGCAGGCGCGTTCGATCGCGCGGGCCGCCGCGGCCAGTTCCCGGGAATCGGTCTTGACCGTCGCCGGGTTGCCCCCGTGATGATCGATCAGTTCCCAGCGGCAGCCCGCCGGCGTGCGCTCCTTGCACCACCTGAAAAACGCCTCGGTGACCCAGTGCGGGTCCTGGTCCGCGACCAGCCGGAACGAAACCTTGGCGCTCGCGTGCGAGGGGATCACGGTCTTGGCGCCCTTGCCCGTGTAGCCTCCCACGATGCCGTTGATCTCCGCGGTGGGGCGGGCCCACTCGCGCTCGGTGAACGAGAATCCCGCTTCGCCCACGTTGGCCTCGGGCGGGAACCCGATCTTTTTGAGCGCTTCCGCCGGATCGATCCCCAGCCGGTTCCACTCCTCGCGCTCGGACTGCGCGATCGGGCGGACCTTGTCGTAAAAGCCCGGGATGGTCACGCGCCGGTCCTTGTCCCAGAGCTGGGCCAGCACCTTGACCAGCTCGCTGATGGGGTTGGGAGACTTGCCGCCCCACATGCCCGAATGCAGGTCCTGGTTCGCGCCGTGCAGGATGATCTCGGTGTACGCCAGCCCGCGGACCCCGTAAGTGATGGCCGGCTTGCCCCGATCCAGCATGCCCGTATCGCTGATGACGCAGACGGTGCAGTTGCCGAGCTCGGCCTTGTTGGCGTCGATGAACGCATCGAGGTTCACCGAGCCCGACTCCTCTTCACCCTCCAGCAGCACGGTCACTTTGACGCCGCCGGCGGCAAGGCCCGAAATCTCCTTCCACGCCCGCATCGCGGAAAGGAACATCATCACCTGCCCCTTGTCGTCCACGGCGCCGCGCGCGATGATGCGGGGGGTGGGCTGGTCCGCGATCTTGGGCGAAAAAGGAGGGCTGTTCCAAAGCTCGAGCGGATCGGCCGGCTGCACGTCGTAATGCCCGTAGAAAAGAACGTGCGGCCCCTTGTAGTCGGGAGCGCCGGGGGTGTGCGCCAGCACGATCGGATGCCCAGCGTTCTGCGCGGAGCCCGTCTCTCGCAGGCCCGACGAAAACCCGCTCGCCGCCAGATGGTCCGACGCCCACTTCGCCGCCTCGCGACAGGCCTGGCGGTACTGCGGGTCGGTGCTGATGCTGGGAATCTTGAGCCAGTTCACGAGCTCCTGAACCTGCGCGGGCTCGCGTTCCTTGAGAAGAGAAACAACGCGTGAGAGGTTGGGGCTGGGCATGGGAGATTCTTGGAATGAAAACGCCCGCGGGTGCGGGCGGTGAAAGTCGTTGTTGCGGATTTCGATCCCCGGTGGGCCGGGGCAACGCTTCTCACCCGAGCCGGAACTCCATCCGCTTACTTGCGATTCGCATCGTCCCATGCCTTTTGCATCAGTGCATCGGGAGGCATCGGGTTCGACTTGGTGACGGTTCTCCCGCAGTCCGGGCAGCGGGTGACATCTTTCTTGCCGAACCACGCATTCAGGATGACGTATGTCGGATCCAGCTTGGCTTTGCCCTCTTTTGTCCAGTAGCAGGCTTCCGCAGGGTAGATCGTACGCTTGCCCGTCTTGGGATTGACGGCGGGATACCCCTCGTCGGGGAGAGGAAACTCCTTGATGACTTCACCGGTCTCGCTGTCCTTTACAACGCTGAATCGTGCCAGGCGTCGGGGGTCGTTGCGATAGCTGGAAATCGAGCTAAAGGCTACATATCCCAGGACAGCAAGCGAAACGGCTAAAAAAGCGATGGTGGCGATCAACCGCGTGCGACCCGATGAATCGGAATCCACGGATCTCGCCTTCTTCTCCTGCGGCGGCGCGTCCATATCCGAAAGGAGTGAAGACTTCGCTTCCTGCGTTGACGCCATTGCTTACTCCAAATGCCCCGTCAGCGGCATCACTGGAAGATGAATTCCGTCGAACGGTACGCGGTGTCCCCGCACTCCTGCGGGAACGCCTTGATGGTGGTTTTCCACGGATTTGTCGGCGCACCAAGGACGGACCCGGCCGGCCGGATCGTGCCCGCAGGCAACCAGTAGCTGGGATTGGTCGCCTTGAGGTCGTCCATCGTCTCACAGTGACCGTCGAAGAATGCGATATTGCCAAGGCATTGCACGCCGCTGCGACCCGTCACAGCTCCCGCAACGGGCGGCATCGACTTCAGGCCATGTCGGAAGGCCCAGAAGCGAGCATCGACCTTACCGGGTGACCAAGGTGCCGACACGAACTCGCCGGGTGCCGCACCCCGCGCGAGGGACTTGCTGTCGTTGATCCATGGACCGGCATCGGCAAATGCCCCGCCATAGTTCGGACTGATGGAAGGATCAAAGTCCGGCCCCTTCGAACTGGCGGAGTCGCTCGCCGTTGCGTAACGGTGACCGTCGTGGAAAGCGCCCTTTCGGCTCGGCGGTCCAATACGCGAAATCTTCGGCTGGTATCCGCGGCGTTCGTCCGTCTTGAACACGCCGATGCCCAGCGGCGCGACGTCCTCAGTGGCGGTAAAGCCCGTGGACATGTTGTACGAAGTCATTCGACAATTCGGGAACTTGCTGAGATCGGCGCCCCCATTTCCTTCGGGGAAAGCAAAGGCCTCAAAGTTGTTCTCGGGACACTGGTACGAACTCACCTTTCCGTATGCCACCCACCTCTGTCCGCGAACTTCATCGGCGCCGTCCTTTGCGATGATCCCATCGCCTGGCAACCGAATTCCCGCGAAAGAAATCAGCGGACCCATGAAATCCCAACTCTGCACCGCGATGCCGTTGAAAAATGGATTCACGGTCGTCTTGACCTGGCCGGAGACCACAATCGCGCGACCTGTCGCATCCCACCCGCTTGTCGTCGGTGAACCGGGCAGCCACTCTTTGTTCGCGTCCGCGTAGGTGTTCGTCGTGACAACCATCTGACGGAGGTTGGATTGGCAAATCACGTTGCGAGCCGTCTTTCTCGCCGCGCCCAGCGAGGGGAGCAGGATCGAGATCAGGAGCGCGATGATGGCGATGACGATGAGCAGTTCGATAAGGGTGAAACCGGGATTTGCTTTGCGAGTCTGGGCCATGACGCCGACCTTTCTGGAGGATGCCTCCCGCGCGGCGAACTGCCGCGTTCCCTTTTTCACTCGTTCAAACCGCCCGGAAGAATACCCGGACGCCCACTCCCCATCACAAACCGGACAGACTGTCAAGACCGGGCCAGTGTATCAGAATCCCCTCCTCCTGCGCGTCAGAAAGAGGGTTGACGATCAAAGTCCTATAACGCGAGAGGTCCGAAATGCACCAACGGTATCCGGGGCGCGATCAGCCCGGAACGTTTTTGGACAACCGACAGGCAAGGTTTCGCCAATTCTTTGCGCGGGTCGCGATTTTCCGGGGAGCTCGCCTTTGGTAACCACAGTCGGACTCGGCAATTGCACCGGGCGCGCAAGTGGGCAGGGGCATGCAAGCGGCGCGGGCACGGGCGCGTGAAACTTGATCCCATCGACGCGCCCGGCCGCGGCGCCGGACCCGCCCAAGCACACGAACCGTCTGCACGGAGAGACCCGGTATGCGCATGCGTTCTCTGAGCACCGTCCTTGTCACATGCCTTTTCGCCGGCATTTTCGCCGGCCCCGGCGCTTCGGGCGCCCTGGGAGCCGAGATGCTGGTCTGCGGGTACAACAACGACCGGGTCTTCCGCTACGACATGAGCGGCAACCTGCTCGGAACGCTCGATGCCGCCGCCAATCTTTCCGGCCCGCTCAGCGCCCGCATGGGGCCGGACGGGAAGCTCTACGTCACGAGCGAGAAGGACAACCGCATCGTCCGGTTTCACGCCGGCACGGGCGCGTACCTCGACACGTTCATCAGCGATGCGGGGATGAACTCCCCCACCGGCATGACATGGGACAAGGCCGGCAATCTCTACATTTCCAGTTTCAACGGCAACAAGGTCCGCAAGTACAACGGCGCGACCGGCGCCTACATCTCCGACTTTGTCACCGCCGGCAGCGGCAGCCTCAGCGGCGCCGACAACGGCATGATGTTCGGCCCGGACGGGAACCTGTACGTCCCGAGCTACAACAACAACCGCATCATCAAGTACAACGGCGCGACCGGCGCGTTCCTGGGGAACTTTATCTCGAGCGTCGGGCGGCCCCGGCAGTTCGAGTGGTTCGGGGGCACGTTCTACGTCGCCAGCGAAACCGCAAACCAGATCCGCAGGTTCAACGGCACCACCGGCGCCAGCCTCGGCGCGTGGATGTCCACCGGTTCGGGCGGCCTCTCAACACCTATCGGCATGGTCTTCGGCAACGACGGTTTCCTCTACGCCACGTCGGCGGGCTCGAACCAGGTGCTCAAGTACGACGCGGTGACGGGCGCCTTTGTCGGCGTCTTTGCCAACACGCTGCCGGCGGGTCTGAATGCGCCGGCGTTTCTCACCATCATCCCCTCTCCCGGGGCCGTCGCGCTCATCACGCTCGCGGGCCTTGCCGGCGCACGCGGCCGAAAGCGCTGACGGGGTCTACGCGCCGCAGAGCACGACGGCGATGTGATTGAGATTGGTCCCGGTGGGGCCGGTCCGGATGAGTGCGCCCAGCCGGTCGAGGAGCGTGTGGCTGTCGTGATTGGAAAGAAAGTCGCGGACAATCATGCCGCGGGCCTCCACATCCGCGAGCGTGCGCCCCGTGACGATCGCTCCGGCGGCGTCGGTCGGCCCGTCGATGCCGTCGGTTGAGTAGCACAGTGCGTGAAAGGGCGTGCCGGCGAGTTCGCAGGCGAGCGCGAGAGCGAGTTCCTGGCTTGGCCCCCCGCTGCCGGTCGAGCCGGACGCGTTGACGGTCCACTCGCCCCCGAAGATGAAGGCCGTCCCGCCCGCCGCCGCCCGGATGTCCGGGGCCCATCGCAGCGCGAGCTCGCGTGCCTCGCCGTGCACAAGCGTGCGCACCGGCGCGAGCGCGAAGCCCTCGGCGCTCACCACCCCCGCGGCGGCGGCGACGATGTCGCTGTTCCCGGCGATCACGGTCGAACGCACCCTGGCGAAAACGGGGCTGCCGGGCTTGGGAGTTTCGATGTGCTGCGAGCGGGCGCCCTGCTGAAGGTGATCGAGTATCCGCTGGTTGGGCGCGCCGGCGGCGTGCGGGACAGCGAGGCCGTCGGCGTACGTCGAAGGGTCGGGCGCGAACGGACCGGAGGAGATGACATCCGGCGGATCGCCCAGCACATCGGAGAGCACCAGGCAGGTGATGCGCTCGGCCGGGCACATCGCCGCCAGCCTGCCGCCCTTGAGCTGCTCGCAGTGCTTGCGCACCGCGTTGAGCTGCGCGATCGAGAGGCCCGCGCGCTGGATCGCGAGCGTTACCTCGCGCAGATCGGCGAGCGTGACTCCCGGCGTCGGCAGGGTCAGGTGTGCGCTGCCGCCGCCGGAGATCAGCACGAGCAAGTGATCGGCCGGAGCGAGCGAGGCGACCAGGTCCCGCACGGCCGCCGCGGCCTCGAGATTCCGCTCCGTGGCCAGCGGGTGATCGGCTGGAAGGAGCGCGATGCCCGCGGCGCCGAAGGCGGCGGCGCGATCCGGCGCCAGGGCATCGAGCCGGTCGGGCACACACACCACCACGCCGGGCAGCGGCCCTTTCACGCGAAGAAACTCGTCGGCCATCTCGAGCGAGGCCTTGCCGAAGGCCAGCAGGTGCGTCGGTGCATCCAGCGCGCCGAGAAACGGGCGCAGCGACAGGCGAGGGTCGGCCGCGGACTGAACTTTCTGCAAAACCCGGGAAAGTATGTCGGAGGGATCCATCGGCGCGAAAGTAGGCGGGCTGCTGGTATGCTGGGCGCCATGCAGGACCAGATCCAGCCCGGCAGTCCGATACAAGCCCCGCCCGCAGGCCCGCAGCAGCCCCATCGCGCAGGGATCATCCTGGCGCTCGGGATTGTCGGCCTGGTCTTCGGCTGCGGCGGCTGGATCCTGGGCATCATCGCGTGGGTCATGGCCAACGCCGATCTTGCCAAGATGGACCGGGGAGTGATGGATGCTTCGGGCCGGTCCACCACGCAGGCGGGAAAGATCTGCGCCATCGTCGCGGTCGTGCTGCACCTGATCACGCTGCTGATCGGGATCGTCTGGATGGTCTTCGTGCTGGGTGTGATGGGGATGGCCGCCGCCGCCGGGGCCAAAGGGTCGCCCTGAGCCGCTACTTCGCCAGCGCCCGGAGCCTGCGCACGGATTCGTCGATCGTCTCCGCTTTCTTGCAGTAGGCAAAGCGCACGAAGTCGCGGCCGTGCTCGCGATTTTCGTAGAACACGCTGGGCGGAATGGCGGCAACGCCGCAGCGCTCGATCATTTTCTGGCAGAACGCGCGGTCATCGGCCGCGCCCAGCCTCCGGCTCACGGCGGTGTGGTCGGCCATGATGAAGTAGGTCCCGTCGGAAGGAAACGTGCGGAAACCAAGCTCTCCCAGGACGCCCGCGAGGATGTCGCGGTTGCGCCGGAAGAGCCGCTTGTAGTCCTCCACGATCGGCCCGGGGTTCTCGATGACGGCCGCCGCCCCGTGCTGGAGGGGCGTCGCCGTTGCGAACGTCAGAAACTGGTGCGCCGCGCGCACGCCCGCCGTGAGGTTGGCCGGCGCGATCGCCCAGCCGATCTTCCAGCCGGTGAGGCTGAACGACTTGCCCAGAGACGAGAGCGTCACGGTGCGCTCCCACATGCCCGGCAGCGTCGCCAGAGAAATGTGCGGCAGCGAGGGCTCGTAGGTCAGGTGCTCGTACACCTCGTCGGTGATGGCGAGCGTGTTGTGCTGCCGGCAGAGAGCCGCGATCAGCTCCAGCTCCGCGCGCGTAAAGACCTTTCCGGTCGGGTTGTGCGGCGTGTTGAGGAGGATGGCGCGTGTGCGGGTGCCAAAGGCGCTGCGCAGCTCGGACTCCACAAACCCAAAGCGGCCCGATCCGTCCGGACGCAGAGTCACAAAGCGGGGAACAGCCCCGGCGAGCGCGACGCACGCGCGGTACGAGTCGTAAAACGGCTCAAAGAGGATCACCTCGTCGCCCGGATTGATGAGGCCGAGGAATGTGGAGGGGAGGGCCTCAGTGCAGCCGCTCGTGATGGTGACGTGCGCGTCGGGCTCGACGCCGAACGAAGGCTCGAAGCGCCGGGAAAAGGCGCCCGCGACGGCCGCGTTGAGCCGGGGAACCCCGAACATCCGAGCGTACTGCGAGTGTCCCGCATCGATCGCACGCTTGGCGGCCTCCTTGGCGGGCTCGGGCCCGTCGAAGTCGGGAAAACCCTGGGCGAGATTGACCGCGTTGTGCTGGAGGGCCAGCGCCGTCATCTCGGCGAAGATGGTCGTGCCGAAGGGTTGAAGCCGCAGCGAAACGGATGACATGGCGGGGACTGTACCGCGCCCGTACGCTCCGGCATGCTGAACATCGGTGAGAGAGCCCCGGACTTTGCGCTGCCCGATGATGCCGGCCACACCGTCACGCTTTCTTCTCTCCTGGAGGCCGGGCCGGTCGTGCTCTACTTCTACCCCGCGGACTTCACGCCCGTCTGCACCTCGCAGGCGTGCATGTTCCGCGACTGGACGGCCGAACTGGCCGCGGCCGGGGTGCGGGTTGTGGGCATCAGCGCCCAGAGCTCGCAGTCCAAGCACCGCTTCAAAGAAAAGTACAGCCTCGGCTTTACGCTTTTGGCCGACGAAAAGAAGGAAGCGATCCGGGCCTACGGAGCGCAGTTTCTCCTCGGGCTCTTCACGCGCCGGGTCACATACCTCGTCGAACGCCGCGAGGGCGTCGCGGTCATCGCGGACCGCGCTGTGGCCGACCTGCGCGTCGGTGCGCATCTGGAGTTTGTAAAGCGGGTGCTCCGGCGTGCCCAGTCGGCCGCCTCGCCCGGCTCCCCGGCCTAATCGCGCGAAGCCGCCGCCGTACGCCGGTCGGGCACCGCCCCGGCACCCGCCTGCCGCGAAACATCGATGAGCGCATCCTGCGCGATCGCGTACACACTGTCTCCCGGGCCCGGACGAACCGCATGGCCCGACATCCTGCCGCTGAAAGCCGGGAGCGTGATCGTGCGCCCGCTCCTGTGAAAACACGGAAGCCGCACCCCGTCGCCCCGGCCCGCGATCGTCACCATCGGGTGCGTATGCCCGCGAAAAACCGCGACGGCCCCGGGAAACTCCGCGTCGGCGTCTCCGTGCGTAAACACAAACGAACCTTCCACAACGGAGGGCCCGAGCACCTCCAGATTCCACGGGCCGACCACGGCGTCGAGCGCCCGGTCGTGATTGCCCGGGACCAGCTGAACACAAAGCCGATTGGCCCGTCGCCATACCCCCACCCGTTCGATCATCTCCGCCGTGAGCCCGCAAGGGGCATGGAGCAGGTCGCCGAGTACGAGCAGTCGCTCCGGACGCTCGCTCTCGATGAGGGCCCGCAGCCGCCCGAGCGCATCATCCAGGCTTTGTTCCGCGGCGCCACCCCCGATCGGCAGGCCCGAGCGGTACCAGGCGTGCTCACGCCCCAGGTGCATATCGGCGACAAGAAGCGTCCGGGTCTGCTCCAGCAGCACCGCGCGCCCTGCAAGGAGCCACACCGTTGAACCATCGATCATGAGCGGCACGCGGTGCAAGTTCAATCAGGCGCCCTCCCACTGCTGCTGCATGCGTTGAATGCGTGCGATGAGCGACTCGTTGGACATCTGGCCCGCCGTGCGTTCAACGATCAGCGGCAGCGCCAGCGGCGTGGGAGATTCGGGCCTGACCAGCCGCACGGCGCACGAAGATAACCGCGTCAGGGCCCGGAAGAGACGTGTTTCTTCGAACTGGCGCTCGAGAACCTCGCGCCGCGACTGGGCGAGCAGCATGTTCCCGGGCTCAAACTCGCTGAGGACGTCGTAAAGCAGGCCGGCGTTGACATGGGTCTGTCGCCCGGTTTTTTTGGCGCCCGGGTAGGTCTGGGTGATGAGCCCGCTGACGCGTGCCACTTCGCGGAACCGCAGCCGGGCCAGTTCGGCCATATTGATGCTCTCGGCCGTGTCCTGCGCCAGCTGTTCGGTCGTGAAGAACCCCGGCTCGAGCAGCGGTGCGGGATCGATCGGGGCCGGAGAGAGGAGCTCAAAGCCGTAGTCGTTGACCGCCAGCGTGAACGTCGCGGGAGACGCCCGCGAAAGCCGCAGGGCGCACAGCGCCGCGAGCCCGGCGTGCACCAGCCGACCGTCGAACGGGAAAACAAAGAGGTGATGCCCTTCTCGCGTCGGGCAGCATTCCACCAGAAGTTCGTCGGCCCGCGGGATGATCGACATCGAGGCCTGGGCGCGGATCAGCCCGCCCGCCTCGGCAAGCTCGGGCGAATCGAGCCGCCCCGACGCGGCGAGTTCGAGCGTCTGACGCACCGACTCGGCGAGCGATTCGGAGATCGGCAGCTTGGTGCCCGCCCAGTGGGGCGTGCGCGACGTCTTTCCCGATCCCCGGCGCACGTACGCCACCCCTTCGCGGAGCCCAGCAAAGACCAGCGACTTGCCGGCAAAGAAGAGCTTGTCCCCCGGGCGCAGGAAGGAAACAAAGTGTTCCTCGATCGAGCCGATCCGGCGCCCCCCCACAAAGCAGATATCAACGACGGCCTCCCCCACGATCGTGCCCACGTTGAGCCTGTGCAGGTGGGCGATCCGCCGGTCGGGCACGCACGCTCGGCCTTCGACCAGGTGAACTTTGTGATACTGCGGATAGGCTTTGAGCGATTCACCGCCGCGACAGACAAGATCGAGCGCCCAGTCAAACTCCTCGCGCGAAAGGTCGCGGTACGAAGTCGCGTCGCGCACCTCTTCAAAGAACGCATCGGGCGTGAAGCCGCCCCCGAGCGCACAGGTCACCATGTGCTGCGCCAGTACGTCCAGCGGCTTGGCCGCGGCAAGCCGCGCCTCCACCAGGCCCTGCGCCACGGCGCGCTTGGCCGCGTCGAGTTCGATCAGCTCCAGCGCGTGCGTCGGCACGCAGGTGATCGAGCACGCGGCCCCCGGGCGGTGCGAGGCGCGCCCCGCCCGCTGCACCAGCCGCGAGATCCCTTTGACCGAGCCGATCTGCAGGACGCGCTCGACGGGGGAGAAATCAACGCCCAGGTCGAGCGAGCTGGTGGCGACGGCGAGGCGGATGGAGCCGTCTTTCAGGCCGGCCTCGGTTTTTTCGCGTTCTTTGCGGTCGATGGAGCCGTGATGGAGGGCCATGAAGGGGGCCCACTCGGGGCGGGCGTGGAGGATGGCCTGGAACCAGAGCTCGGACTGGGCGCGGGTGTTGGTGAAGAGGAGCGTGGAGACGCGGATGTCGATGGTCTCGAGCACGCGGGGGAGCATCGCGAGGCCCATGAAGCCGGCCCAGGGGAGCCTCTGGCCGGGGGCGGGGAAGAGCGATTCGATGTTCACTTCGCGGGAGATGTCGGACTGGACGATGGCGGGCGGTTGGGCGCGGGTGCCGACGAGCAGGCGAGCGGCCTGGTCGAGATTGGGGAGCGTGGCGGAGAGGCCCCACGTGCGCAGGTCGGGGGAGAATGCGCGGAGCCGCGCCAGGGCGAGCTCGACCTGGCTCCCGCGTTTGCTTGTAAGCAGGTCGTGCCACTCGTCGACCAGGACCGCGGAGAGGCCGGAGAAAAGCTCGGGGGCGTTTTCACGGGTGAGCAGGAGAGAAAGACTCTCGGGCGTTGTGATGAGGATGTGAGGCAGCCGCTCTTTCTGGCGGGCTCGGACCGATTGCGGGGTGTCCCCCGAGCGAGACTCCACAAGGATGGAAAGCCCCATCTCGTCTACCGGCGCGCGGAGAGCCAGCTCAATATCGCGTGAGACGGCACGGAGCGGTGTGATGTAAAGAACCCGCACTGAAGGAGCGGGCGGGTTGCCGGATCGGATCTCGTCGATGAGTTCCGAGAGCGGGCCGAGGTAGGAGGCGTAGGTCTTTCCCGCGCCGGTGGGAACCTGGATGAGTCCGTTGCTCCCTTTGCGGAACTCCTGCCAGGACTTTTCCTGGAAGGCCCAGGGTTGCCAGCCGCGCCGGGCGAACCAGCCCCGGATCGCGTCGAGGCCGTCCTGGGCCTGCATCCACAGAGACGGGTCGCCGGCGGGTCTCTTTGAGCGCGGGCGAGGCCGGGCGGGCGTGGGCGAGAGAAGGCGGCGGAGGTCCTTGCGCAGGCTGGATGCGGCGCGTGGCGACCGGGGCGCAGAAGTCGGCGCTTCCGCCTGGCGGATGTCCTGATTTTGCTGAGCCAGCGACACGGCACTCCTCCGCGGCGGGAGGATAGTGAACCGCGGGGACGCCGGAAAAAGGAAGTCCACCTGAAAGGCCCCGGCCTTCTACCGGGCGGGCTTGTTCCGCAGAACGCAAGCTTTTCCTTTCCAAGGACTTCGAAACCCGGGGGTCGCTGATCCGGAATCACTCTTGCATCCAAAGGCCGGGCGGCAACGATGTCTCTCGCGCCTGGTGTGTGCCAAGGCATTGGGGCGGGGTGGAGCCGATGTATGTCAGGACGCCGGGCCCTTGTCTGGTTTCGGAGTGATCTTCGGGTCCGGGATAACCGGGCGCTGTGGGAAGCGTGCGCCAGCGCGGGCGGGCGGAGCGGGGCGGGGGTTGTTGCGCTGTTTGTGATTTCGCCCGGGGAGTGGCGGGCGCACGATGTGGCGCCGGTGCGGATTGAACTGATTCTCCGCAGTCTGCGCGTGCTCCGGAAAGACCTGGCGAAGCTGAACATTCCGCTGCTGATTGCTCACCGGGCGAAACCGGAGGATGTGCCGGGCGTGGTGATCGATCTCGCCACTGAGCACCGCTGCGAGGCGGTTCACTTCAACAAGGAATATGAAGTGAACGAGCAGCGCCGCGACGCGGCGACGATCTCGCGCGGGCGCGAGCGTGGGATGCGGGTGACCGGTCATACGGATCAGACGTGCATCGAGCCGGGAGAACTGCGCACCGGTGAGGGGCGGTTCTTTACTGTGTACACACCGTTTAAGAAGGCTTTCTACAAGCGGTGGGAATCGGTCGGCGGGATCGCACCCTTGGGGACGCCGGCGGCGCAGGCGGAGACGGGCGTCAAGGCCTCCGATGTGCCTGAAACGATTCCGGGCTTTGTGTCCAAGGTTGATCCTGCGCTCTGGCCGGGCGGAGAGGACGAAGCGCTTGCCCGCCTCCAGAAATTCGCGGCGCGTTCGATCCTGCCGTATAAGGAACGCCGCGATTTTCCTGGCGATCCGGGGACGAGCCGGCTGAGCCCGTACCTGGCCGCGGGGTCTCTTTCGCACCGCCAGTGCATCGCGGCGGCGATCGAAGCCAATCTCGCCGCCAATCCGAAACTGAGAGGCAATCCGATCGAGGCCGGATCGGAGGGGCCGGTCTGCTGGATGAGCGAGGTGTTGTGGCGCGAGTTTTACGTGCACGTGATGGCGGGCTTTCCGCGTGTGTGCATGAACCGGGCGTTTCAGACAAAGACCGAGCGGATCGTGTGGGATGAATCGCCGGAGCGGCTGGCTGCGTGGAAGGCGGGGCGCACGGGTGTGCCGATCGTCGATGCGGGTATGCGTCAACTGCTGCGAGAAGGGTGGATGCACAATCGGGTGCGGATGATCACGGCGATGTATTTCACCAAGGACTACTTCCTTGACTGGCGGCTGGGAGAAAAGTGGTTCATGCAGAACCTTGTGGACGGATTTCTCGCCAGCAACAACGGTGGCTGGCAGTGGTCCGCCTCGACGGGAACCGACGCCGCACCCTATTTCCGGATCTTCAACACGTACAGCCAGAGCGAGAAGTTTGATGCGGCGGGCGATTACATCCGCGAGTATGTGCCGGAGCTGCGCGACGTCGAAGGGCCGGCGATCCATGATCCGTCGCAGTTGCCGGGGCTGCTGCGGTCGCGTCTTGACTACCCCGAGCCGCTGGTGGACCGCGTGAAAGCCCGCACGCGAGCGATCGAGGCGTTCAAAGGCCTTTAGTTCACGCCTTGGAGAGTGCGAGCAGGGCCTGGAGCGTCTGCTGCTGTGACTGGCGATCGACGTCGATGGTTTCGGTCGCGACAGCGACAAAGATCGGATCGCGCTCGGCGAAGATCGCGTCGATCTCGGCGAGAGGATGAGCCCCGGTGAGGCTGGGGCGGGTGGCCAGATCCGTTTGGGCGAGCCGCTGGCGGAGCGTCTCGGGCGCAGCGCGAAGGTAGACGATGACCGAACCCGAGGCGGCGAAGCCGGCGAGGATCTCACGCGCCTCGGGCGCGACGGGCGTGCCCCCGCCGAGGGAAAGCACGCCGGCATCGCGGGCGGATGGCGTTTGGAGCGCCGCGATCTCGCCCGCGCGAAATGCCGGCAGCCCGAGATTGCGGATCGCGTCGCCGGCGGAGGGCTGGCGGAGCTGAGCGGCTGTGAGATCGTCCAGGTCGATGTGCGAAATCCGCAGCGACTGTGCGAGAAGGCGGCCGAGCGTGGATTTGCCGCTGCCCCTGAGGCCGAGGAGAATGAATCGCGGAGCGTTCAGAGCGGATCGCACCTCACTTGCCTCCGATGCCGAAGGGCCGCACGGAAACCTCGGGGCTTCCGACGTTGCCCTTGATCTGGTACTGGATGACTTCCTTGGTCATGTTTCCGATGAAGCGGCCGACGGCGCCGAAGGGCTGCGTCACGGCGGCGATTGGGTTGGCCGTGGCCTGCATGTTGAGAGAGAGATCCCAGCCGATCAGGCCGGTGGCGCGGGCGTCGAGAGCGCCGGCCACGATATGGGACTGGGTGACTTCGAGCCCTTGGCCCGTGATGAGAAAATCCCCATCGAGGCTGTGCTTGGTGGCGTCGTCGAGCGCGTTGACCTTGTGGCCGGTGGCGAGGTTCATTGCGTCCATCAGGCCGGGCACGACAAAGAGTCGGCCGTCGCGGACGGTGACGTTGCCGCCACCGGAACTGGTTGCGAGTATGGCCTGTGGCGTGCCGGCGCCGGCGCTCATGGCGAAGTTGCCGGTGCTGTTGAAACTGCCCTGAAACCCGGGGGGCGCGTTCACATCCTGCTGGGCGCGCATGAGCTTTTCGAGGTTGAGATTGACGGCCTGCCAGTCGCCTCGCATGGGCATGGACGGGTCGGAGAGATTGACGGCGATGTTGGAGTGGAGCTGGCCAGCGAGCAGATCGATCTTGATGGGGCTGAGGTTGGCGCTGCCGCCGGCGACTTGCATGGGAACAATGCCGTGGTCGATTGGGAATTTGAAGCGACCGGCGGCAACATTGAAATCGGCGATGGTGATCTGGCCCTGGATTTCGCTGGAGCGCCAGTTGAGGGTGGGCACCGTGCCGCGGAATTGCATGCCGAGCTTGCCCCGCGCTTCGGCGGCACGGAGTGTGGTCTGGAGCTGCGGGGGCAGACCTTCCATGGTCTTTTCGTCGAGCACAACATCGAGCGTCGCGTCCTGCACTTCGGCGACATATGTATCGACATTGACGAGGCCTTTGACCTTGACCTCGACGCCCGGGGCTTTCCCGGCATTGACCGCGAGCGCGTACAGGCCTTCGGTGACCTTGGAGGGCGCCGGCTTGATATCCATGTCGGTGGAGATGCCGTCGAGGACCATGACGGGCTGTTTGGCGCCGGCCTCGTAGTGGATGGTGCCGTTCTTGAGGATGAGCTTGCGGAGCCTCAGAACGTTGGAGAGCTTGAACTCGGACGAAACCTGGGCCGATTCCTTGCCCGGCACGTTGCGGACGAAGGGGACGAGGCCCTTGAACCCGCCCTCGGGAGTCGCGATGAGGTTGATGAGGGGTTTTTCGAGCTCGATGCGCTCTATCTTCAGGGGCGCTCCAATGGCGGGGATTTCCGCGAGCGTCACGGTCATGCGATCGAGCGAGACGACCCTGGTCTTGTCGCGGGCGGTGAAGGTGACGTCGGTGAAGACGACGGTGCCGGGGTAGGTGTACCGGACGCGCTTGAATTCGATCGTGGGCTCGATGTAGGAAGAAGCGATCCCGACGAGCTGCTTGCCGAGCCAGGTCTCGAGCCTGCCGCTGCCGGAGCGAAGATACAAGAAGAGGGCGATGCCCGCGCAGAGGGCGGCGAGAAAGAGGCCGGGGACGGCGTACTTCAGGAGTTTTCGGAGTCGTTTCATGGAGAACCCCGTGCAGAGCCTATCGCGGCAGAAGTGCCGGTCAAAGAAAAACCCCCGGCAGGAAGCCGGGGGCGGATGAGCCGGGGGTGAAATTTCGATCAGGCTCGGGACTGGTACGCGCCGTCCTCGGTGGAGACGCGGATGGTCTCGCCCTGCTTGATGAAAGCGGGGACCTTGACCTTGAGGCCGGTTTCGGTCTCGGCGTCCTTGGTCTGGTTGGTGACGGTGGCGCCCTTCACTTCGGGCGGGCAGTCGGTGATCGTGAGCTCGACCGAGGGGGGGAGCTCGACGGTGATCGGGTTGCCGTCGAAGAGCATGACGGTGCACTTGCTGTTGGGGCGGATGAACTTGAGCGTGTTGCCGAGGACGTTTTCGTTGAGCTGGTACTGCTCGAACGATTCGGTGTCCATGAAGGTGGCGCCCTGCGAATCAGAGTAGAGGTATTCCATTTCGCGCCGGTCGAGATCGAGGATCTCGATGTCTTCGGAGGGCTGCATGCGCTTGTCGAGCGTCTTGCCGGCGAGGATCTCGCGGTAGGTCAGCTGAACGAAGGCGCGGAGGTTGCCGGGGGTGCGGTGCTCGGTGCCGACGACGACGCACATCTTGCCGTCCATCTTGAAGCCCATACCGGGACGCATGTCGATTGCTTTCATTGCTTGATTCCTGTCGGGCAAGGCCCAAGAGAGTCCGAGAGACCGGCCTTGCGAGCGCTGAGGCTGAAAGTGCAAGACTTTGTGAATGTGCCTGCCGCGGGTTGCCCCATGCGGCGAGGGGAGGATGATAGGCTGGGGAAGACCGAACATCGACCGTTCCGCGGGGGGAAAAGGCGCGTTCGATTTCCGAGGAGCATGGCATGCAAGGCATGAACGAGGGCGTTTCCAGGCGCAATTTTCTCGGGCTTTCGGCGGGTGCGGCGCTTGCGTGCTGCGTGGGGCGGGCACGGGCGGCCCGGTTCGGCCGGGAAGCCGACGCAACCTGGTTTGAATGGACTCAGCTGTCGCCCCGCTGCTGGGTGGCGATTGGCGAGGGCGGGAACGTGCTCGTTGTTGCGGGAGATCGTGAGGCGATCGTGATCGATGCCAAGAACGCGGGGTTCGGCAACACGCTGCGGCGCGAGGCGGAACAAGTGAGCGGCAAGCCGGTGAAGACGCTCATCAATACGCATCATCACGGCGATCACACCGGGGGCAACTGCTCGTTCACGAAGGACTGCACGGTGATGGCGCACGAGAATGCGCTCGCGCGGATCGCGAGCCAGGGTGAGCGGCTGATGGGCGGCGCGAAGGGTGCCGCGGCGCAGGTCGGCAAAAGCGAGAAACCGGCGAAGGACGCGGTGCTCAAGGACATCGCGGCGCTGGACGGCGCGGGACTGACGAAAGACTCGTGGACGCCGGCGAATGGATTGGGCGACTCGGAGAAACTGACGATCGGAGGCGTGGCGATCGAGCTGACGCACGTGGGGAACGGGCACACGGACAACGACCTGATCATCGTGATTCCTGCCGAGAAGGTGATGCACGGCGGAGATCTGCTGTTCAACAAGGTCTGGCCGGTGATCGATCTGCCGGGCGGATCGGACACGGCCGGATGGGTGAAGGGCTGCGAGAGGATTCTCGAGCTTTGCGGGGAGCAGCAGATGATCGTCGTCCCGGGCCACGGAGCGGTCGGCGACCGGGAGATGGCGCAGCGGCAGCGGCAGATGCTGATCGCGCTGCGGGCGCAGGCCGCGGCGGCGGTGAAAGCGGGCCAGAGCCGTGAAGACTTCCTGAAGCGGCCGTTCGAGGAGTATGCGGAGTATCAGCGGGCGGATGTTCTGAAGCCGCGGACGCTGGGCGGGGTGTATGACGAAGCCGCGAAGGCGGCGGGGAAGTAGTCCCTACTGGCCCAGCGCGCGCATGACAACGGTTGCGTAGCTGCCCCGCGGGAGGTCGAAGGTCGCGGTGCGCTTTCGCATGCCCGACTTTGAGAGTTCATCGGGCTCCGGGGCCGAGAGCGAGAACGCGCGTGCTTCGACGAAGAGCGGGCGGAGCGCTTCGCCGAAGAAGGGACGCTTCAGGCCTTTGACGCGGAGATCGGCGAGGGTGATGCCTTCGGCGGCGAGGACCTGTTCGTAAGTCTGTTTCCAGGGCTCGAGGAGTTCGGAGTTTCGCGCGAGGAGCGGGAGTTCGAGTGTGCGCAGAGGACCGCTGATGATGCCGGCCGGCGCGAAGAGCATTTCGCCGAATTCGTCGGGAGTGGGAAAAAGGAGCGGCGGGGAGGGATGCGACCCACCGCCTGCGCCCTCTCTCCCCCGCCCGTGGGCGCGGGCTTGCGATGCCGCCCGTGTGAGGGCGTGGGCGCAGCGGTTCCAGAGATGGGACTGGTAGGCCTCGATAAAGAGTGATTGCAGAAAGTAAGGGAGCGCGGCAAAGGCATCTTTGAAATCACCACCCCCACCACCCCCACCATTCCCGCGGGCGAGGACTTCGATCGCGCGGGCTTCGGGCAGGCGGGGAAGATCCTTGATGATGCCTTTCCAATCGCCCCAGCGTGAGGCGAGGATGCGGGTGAAGTCGCGCGTCTTGCCCGTGTCCTTGCGGGCGGGGGTGCCGATCGCGAGCTTGAGGGCGGTTTCGAAATCGCCGGTAATGAGCGATTTGGCGATCCAGCCGGCGCCATGGCGCGCGGAGCCGAAACGCTGGGCCCCGAAATAGTTTGTAAAGAGAAGAGTGTGTGGAAGTTGACGGGGTGCCGGGGCGCCGAGAGAAGAAAGAGAAAGCAGCGCGGCGCGGCGGTCCATTTCTTCGCTTTCGGCGCGCTTCAGGTCGCGCACGGTGATGGCGAAGCGGTTGCCGGTGATGTCCGCGGCGGCGATCGGGTGATCGATGAAGCCGATGAGCTGTGCGCTCCACTGTTTGCCTTCGGTCTGGCGCGGGGCCTCGGAAGGGTTTCTGAGCTTGACGGTGATGTGCTGGACCGTCTGGGCGTGCTTGTCCTTGAGGCCCGCGTAGCTCGCGTGATCGGGGCGGGCCTTCACGGAACGGCAGAACTCATTGACGGCGGCGGGTGTCGTCAGCGATGTCTTGTTGAGCGCGTACATGGCGTGGACGTGATTCCCCCCGGGACGTTCGCCAATGGACGCGAGCGTTTCGGGAGCGAGCAGTTCCTCGACACGAAAATCCGATGGCTGCTTTCGGATGGTCATGCGGGTTGCTGCTGAGAAAGACAGTGGATGGAGCCAAGGCCCCAGATGAGTTCGACGCTGTCGACTCCCACCACTTTGTGCCGCGGCAGGTGCTTCTGCAGGATCGCAAGGGCGAGGCGATCGTTCTTGTGGCGGAAGGTGGGGACGAGCACCGCGCCGTTGATGAAGAGGAAGTTGAGGTAAGTCGCGGGGAGCCGCTGGCCGAGGTGTTCGAGCCTGCCGGGCATCGGGATTTCGACGATGTTGAACGGGCGTCCGTCCTGGTCCCGGAGCTCCTGGGCTCGCTTGTAGTTCTCGCGCAGGATCTTGAAGTTGCCGTCCGTGCGGTCGGTCTCGAGGGCTACGACGATCGTGCGCGGATCGAGGAACCGGGCGAGGTCATCGATGTGGCCGTCGGTGTCGTCGCCGACGATTCCGTCTCCCAGCCAGCAGATGTGGGACTGGCCGTAGTAGTCCCTGAGATATTTTTCGATCTGGGACTTGGTGAGGTTGGGATTGCGGTTCCTGTGGAGAAGGCACGACTCGGTGGTGAGCAGCGTGCCTTTGCCGTTCACTTCGATGGCGCCTCCTTCCATGATCACCGGCACGCCCTTGTACTTCGGGTAGAAGATGCCGGCGAAACCGGGCGTCTTTGCCGCGGCGAGTTCTTCGGCGATCCGGGTGGGGACGGCGTCGTCGCTGTCAAAGGGAGGGTACTTGCCACCCCAGGCGTTGAATCCCCAGTCGACGATGGCGAATTCCTTCTTGCCTTTGGTGGCCCGCCTTTCCGCAGCGGATCTCTGCCGCACCAAGAACGCCGGGCCGTGGTCGCGGCACCAACTTTCGTTGGTCTTCATGTAGTGGAACTGGATGCGCGACGTGCGGCTCGGTTTCTCATCAAGTTCTGTCAGGGGGCCAAAGAACCGACGCGGCACGCCACCGGCGATGAGCTGCTCGCGTGCGATGCGCTCGTAGTTTTCGTTGGGGACGTTGATGTGAACGGTCTGGCGCGGCGCGATCTCGCGGATGAAGAGTGCGATATTGGCGGGGACGGTTTCATACTTCGCCGGGAATGAGATTCCTTCCGGGCGCGGCCAGGAGAACCATGTGGCGCGCTGTTTTTCCCATTCAGCCGGAAAAGAAAAACCGTGGGAGAGAGGTGTGCCGCTCAGCACTTTCGGTTTGATCATGAGAAGATTCACCACAGAGGACAGGGATACGGAGAAAACACCTGAAGGGATCGGCCGGCTGCCCCCCAGCTCAGGATCTACCCGATAAAGCGCTTGGTCAGGTCGCCGTATGCATCGATCCGCCGGTCGCGAAGGAACGGCCAGTGTGTGCGTGCGAACTCGACTTTGCCCAGGTCGCAATCGGCGAGGATGATTTCTTCTCTGTCGACGCTGGCGCGTTTGATGACTTCGCCGTTGGGCTGCGCGATGAAGGACTGGCCCCAGAACTGGATGCCGTCGTCGCTCACCGGCTTGCCGTCGGCGCCTTTGACAAACTCGCGTCCGATGCGGTTGGGAGCGCAGACGTAGCAGCCGTTGGCGACGGCGTGCGAGCGCTGGATGAGTTCCCACGAATCGTGCTGGGCTTTGCCGTACTGGGCTTTCTCCTTGGGATGCCAGCCGATCGCGGTGGGATAGAAGAGGATTTCCGCACCCTGTAGCGCGGTGAGACGAGCGCCTTCGGGGTACCACTGATCCCAGCAGACCAGGACCCCCACTTTCGCGTACTTTGTCTGCCACGCCTTGAAGCCGGTATCGCCGGGCGTGAAGTAGAACTTCTCGTAATAGAGCGGGTCGTCGGGGATGTGCATCTTGCGGTAGATGCCGAGCAGCGAGCCGTCGGCGTCGATGATGCTGGCGGTGTTGTGATAGAGGCCGCGGGCGCGGCGTTCGAAGAGGCTGCCGATGATCACGACCTTGTGCTTCTTTGCGAGCTTGCACATCGCGTCGGTGCTGGGGCCGGGGATGGGCTCGGCGAGATCGAAGAAGCGGTGGTCTTCCACCTGACAGAAGTACTGGCTGGTGAAGAGTTCCTGCGTGCAGATGATCCGGGCGCCCTTCCTGGCCGCCTGTTCGATCAGCGCCATCTGGCGGGCGCGGTTTGGTTTGACGGCTTCGACACAGGCCATCTGCGTCAGCGCAACGCGCACGGTGTGGTCGGGGATGCGGCGTTGGCCGCCCTGCTGAACTCGCTTTGCCATGGAGAGCGAGTGTAGGAAGAACGCGCGGCGCGGCGAGAACGGATCCCGTCCGGATCCGGCGCCCGGCCGCGAGAGTCAGGCCTCGGACTCAGCGTCGGCACGGCGCACCGCCTCGCAGAATGCGGCGATCAGTTCGGGATCCTTGACGCCGCGTTCACGCTCGACGCCGCTGGAAACATCAACGGCGTAGGGAGCGAGGATCCGGATCGCGTCGCCGACATTGGCGGGGTTGAGTCCGCCGGCGAGAAAGACGGGCTTTGCGATGTTGTCGAGATGGGGCGTCAGGTCCGACCACTGGAACGGGACTCCCTCGCCGGGGGTCGGGCCGTCGATCAGGATGGCCTCGACGTTGTCGTCCTTTTCGAAGCGGGCGAGGTCGGATGCGATGGATGCGGGGGCGAAGCGCACGCCCTTGATGACCGGGGCGCAGGCCTCGATGAGCTCTGCGTCTTCATCGCCGTGGAGCTGGGTGTAGTTTGTCGGGCAGAGTTCTTCGACGTCGCTGAAGCCGTCAATGGGCATGTTCATGAACACGCCGACGGTGGAAACCAAGGGCGGAAGTGAGGCCATGATCTCTGCCGCCGCTTCGGGTTCGATGTATCGCGGGCTCGAGCGGACGAAGATGAACCCGATGGCATCGGCCCCTGCTTCGACGGCGGCGAGGGCCGTGTCGTAGTCGCGGATGCCGCAGATCTTGATTCGGGTGCGTGGCATGCGGGTTCAGGCGGTGGGCGCTGAGCGGGGACGGATCTCTTCGAGCAGAGCCCTGGCGAGGGCGGTATGTTCCGCATCCTTGTCCTTGAGCGCGGCGATTGCGGATTCGAGCAGAGCCGCCGCCTGCTGCCCCTGCTCGAGATAGCGGACCATGAGCAGGGCGAGCATGACGCGGACAACGCCGGACTCGGCATCTTTTTCGTAAACGGAGAGGAATCCCCGATAGGCGCGGGCGGCGTGCTGACGCTCGCCCATCTCGAATAGGCGGTTCGCCAGGTCGAGCTGTGCGCGCCGGGAGAGGACTTCGAGGGCCGGGGAAACATCGCTGCGCTGCTTCCGCGCGCTGTCCACGGCGTGCTGCAGCGATGCGTAGAGCGTGGGCAGCGAGGCGCGGTCGTCGGAGGTGATGGCCGCCGAGAGAGCCGAGCGGGCCTGGGCGACTTCCACGGGGACTTCGGGCTGGTCCGGAATGACCACGCGCACGCGGCCGGAAGGATCAGACTGCTCCGCGCGGATCCGCTGCTGACTGATGCGGTAGGCTTCGGTGATTTCCTGACGGCGGCGGGCCTGCCTGATCATGAAGAAAAGGTCGTAGTCCTCCCGCTTGAGGATGCCCGTGACCAGCAGAAGCAGGGAAAGAGAGATGCCGAAGATGTAGCCGCCGAAGTGAGCGGCGTAGGAGATGTTGCTGCCGCCCGTGCCGGCGCCGATCAGATCGCGTGCGATGGCGAAGCAGATGAACCACATCGCGGGGATGTTGAAGACGCCGATCATGAAGAAGAAGACGAAGGTGCGAATGACGGTGCGTGGGAACAGGACGAGGAACGCGCCCGTCACGCCCGAGATTGCCCCAGACGCCCCCACGACGGGGACCGGTGCCGCGGCCATGTGGGCGAGGCCCGCGAACGCTCCGGCCGCGAAGTAGAAGGCGATGTAACCCAGCCGCCCGAAGCGGTCTTCAACGCAGGGCCCGAAGACCCAGAGGATGATCAGGTTTCCGAGCAGGTGCCACCCGCCCGAGTGGACAAAGGTGTATGAGATGAACGACCACCAGGGATGATGGTTGCGGGAGAGGCCCAGCGTCTCGACCGCCCACTGCCAGCGCTCGCCTTCGAATGCCGTGCCCACCAGCAGGAGGCAGAAGGCAAAGAAATTGAGGAGCAGCAGCAGGTGATTGACGAGAGTCGGGCGTCGGAGCGGTCGATCGGTTCCGAAGGGAAACAGCACGTCTCATGGTACGGGGGCGGGCGGATCAGGCCCGAAAACAACGCAAAAGATGCGAGGGAATCGTGCGGAAGCGTTGCCGCTCAAGGGGCTTGCTTTCTATAGTCCGGGCCCGTTCCGCGTGATCGCGACCGGCCCGGCCGGCGGACGCACAGGGGCATTTGCTGCCGAAATTTTCCAGCCGAGAACAGCCATGACTTCCGGAACTCTCTCCATGTCCAAACCTGAGAAAGCGGTGTATTCCAAGGGTCTCGAAGGCGTCGTCGCGGCGCAGACGAAGATGTCGTTCATCGACGGCGAGAAGGGGATCCTGGAGTACGTGGGCATCCCGATCGGCGAGCTGGCGAATCACTCGACGTTCGAAGAGACTGTCTTCCTGCTCTGGAATCTGCGCCTGCCCAAGGCCGGGGAGCTCAAGGAGTTCGGCGATCAGCTCAAGGCACGCTACGAACTTCCCAAGGGGATCGAAGAGCGTCTGCTCGCGCTGCCCAAGGCCGCCAAGCCGATGCACATGATCCGGACCATGGTGTCCATGCTGTCCATGTGGGACGCGACGCCCGACGCGAACGACACCGCCTCGCTCCGCGACAAGGCGATGACGATTCTCGCGCAGGTGCCCGCGATCCTGGCGTATTACCACCGCTACCGCACGGGCCAGGCGATCATTCGCCCCGACAAGAACCTCAGCATCGCCGAAAACTTCCTTTACATGCTGAACGGCCAGCGCCCCACCCCCACGATGGCCAAGGCGATGGACGTCTGTCTCGTGCTGCACGCGGATCACGGGCTGAACAATTCCACGTTCAGCGCCCGCAGCGTCATGAGCACGCAGAGCGACATGTACTCCGCCATCACGGCCGCGATCGGAAGCCTCAAAGGACCATTGCACGGCGGCGCCAACGAGGGCGTCATGGTCATGCTCAACCAGATCCCGACGGTGGAAGCCGCCGAGAAATACGTCCTCGACAAGCTCGCGAAGAAGGACAAGATCATGGGCTTTGGCCATCGGGTGTACAAGGCCTACGACCCGCGCGCCACCCACCTGCAGGTGCTGGCCAAGAAACTCGCGGAGGACACGGGCAACGCCGACCTCTACGCCAAGTCCAAGCGCATCGAGGACGTTATGGCCAACGCGGTTGCCGCCAAGGGCATTTATCCCAACGTCGACTTCTACAGCGCAACGACCTATCACTCGATCGGGCTGCCGTTGGACCTGTTCACGCCGGTCTTCGTGATCGCCCGAGTCGGCGGCTGGGCTGGACACGTGATCGAGCAGATGGCCGACAACCGGCTCTTCCGCCCGGACGTGGACTACACCGGCCCGCACAACGTCGCGTACACGCCGATCGATAAGCGCTGACGGAAAACCGTCGAGCCCGTGTTACATCCCAAGCCGCTTCATCATGCCGTCCAGCGTGATGCGGGCGAGGTTCTCATCCCACGGGTTGGTCGTAATTGCGACCGCCGACTGCCCTTCGCCCGTCGGGCCGACGGCGATCTTCGTCGTCTTGAGCAGGTTGTAATTGGGAGGCCGGGCGACGATCGCTCCCTGCTCCTTTGTGGACGAGTTGCTTTCGATCGAATACCCGCGGTCCCGGAGCGTCTGCTCTGCCGCGGCCAGCACCGCCGCCGGCGGCGCGTTGAGCGTGGCGGTCAGGGTGCCCGACTCATAATTGGCGACGGCCTGCTGGGTGGCCCCCTCGACCTTGGTTGTGACCTGGCAGCCGGCAAGAGAGGCCAGGGAAAGGCCAAGAGTGGCCAAGGCGAGAATCGGGCTGGTACGGGGCTGTTTGCTCATGGAGGGGTATTCCTGAAGGTCTTGATTCTACAAATACTGACGGCCGGCCGGGCGGTTTGATCCGGACGGGGTCAGGGTTCTATTATCCCGACCCAAGAACGGGGAAAGTGCGGCGGCGCGGGCCAGCAATCGGTTGCGGGCGGCGGACGTCGTCAATCTTCACAGCGAGCGAGGTTCGGATGGCGATTCGGGTGAAATCACGCAGCGGCGAGACGGTTGAACAGATGATGCGCCGCTTCAAGAAGCTCTGCGAGAAAGAGGGCCTCATCAAGGACATCCGCCGCAAGGAGTTCTACGAGAAGCCCAGCGAGCGTCGTCGCCGTTCGGCACGCAAGAGCCTCAACCGGCGCTTGGCGCAGTCGGGCGAGTTCTTCACCCGCAAAGAAGAGAAGTAACTCCGGCCCCGGCCCCTTCCGGCCTTTTCTGCGCATTTTTGATGCCGCCGGGCGGGCAAAGTCCGATTTCGGTATCATCGGGCACACTCGTGGGCCGCGGGCCCGCACCGTGGGATTCTGTCCGCCGCGGCGTTAGGCGGCACACACAACACCGTTTACCGAAGCTGGCGACAGGAACACACGCCCGCAAGTCTGTCCCCTCCGCCGCCTTTTCCGAGAACGGAAAGGCCGTCGACTCTCAGGAAACAAAAGAGATGCACATGCAAATCACCAAATGCACGCATTGGATCCAGTCCCTGATGTCGAAGACTCCCGCGCGCCTCGCGGGAGTTTTTGTAGCGCTCCTGCTCCTGGCGATGCCGGTCATCGCAGCGCCGGCAGTGCCCGCGGACAACGCCCCCACCGCCTCGCACAAGGGCGGCGGCGAGGCCAACCTCATCCTCCCCGACGTGGGCAAGGTGAACTTCCTGAACGGCGCGATCGACGGCCACAAGCTGCTGATGATCGGCATCGTCGTGAGCATCCTGGGAATGGGTTTCGGGCTCTGGATCTATGCACAGCTCAAGAACATGCCCGTGCACAAGAGCATGCTCGATATTTCCGAGCTCATCTACGCCACCTGCAAGGCCTACATGATCCAGCAGGGCAAGTTCCTGATGATCCTGTGGGTGTTCATCGCCGCCATCGTGGGAATCTACTTCGGCAAGCTGGTCCACATCGGCCCGGATGCGGGCGGGGTCGATCAGTACGGGATGCCCTTCTCCAAGGTGCTGATCATCCTGGCCTTCAGCCTCGTGGGCATCGCCGGCTCCTACGGCGTCGCCTGGTTCGGAATCCGCGTCAACACCTTCGCCAACAGCCGGGCGGCCTTCGCCTCGCTCCGCGGCCGGGCCTTCCCCTGCTACGCCATCCCCCTCAAGGCGGGAATGTCGATCGGCATGGCCCTGATCTCGGTCGAACTCATCATCATGCTGGGCATCCTGCTCTACGTGCCCGCTGAACTCTCCGGCCCATGCCTCATCGGCTTTGCCATCGGTGAATCGCTGGGCGCCTCGGCGCTCCGCATCGCCGGCGGCATCTTTACCAAGATCGCCGACATCGGCTCGGACCTCATGAAGATCGTCTTCAAGATCAAGGAAGACGACGCCCGCAACCCCGGCGTGATCGCCGACTGCGTGGGCGACAACGCCGGCGACTCGGTCGGCCCTTCCGCCGACGGCTTCGAGACCTACGGCGTGACCGGCGTCGCGCTCATCACGTTCATCATGCTCGCCATCAACGAGAAGACCGCGGGCGCCGACTACGCCAACGTCCAGATCCAGCTCCTGGTCTGGCTCTTCGCGATGCGCATCCTGATGGTCGTCGCCTCGGCCCTCTCCTACTTCGTCAACGAGGCCATCGCCAAGGCCAAGTACGCAAACGTCGAGAAGTTCAACTACGAGAGCCCGCTCACCAGCCTGGTGTTCATCACCTCCGCAGTCTCCATCGCTCTCACGTTCATCGCTTCCAAGCTTCTCATCCCCACCATCAATAACGACGCGTCCCTCTGGTGGAAGCTCTCCGCCATCATCACGTGCGGCACCGCGGCCGGCGCCATCATCCCCGAACTGGTCAAGGTGTTCACCTCGACCCATTCGGCGCACGTCCGCGAGGTCGTCACCAGTTCGAAGGAGGGCGGCGCATCGCTCAACATCCTGTCGGGCTTTGTTGCCGGCAATTTCTCCGCCTACTGGCTCGGCATGGCGATCGTCCTGCTCATGGGCGCCGCCTACTACATCTCCGGGCTTGACGGCAGCCTCGCCGGTCTGATGATGGCCCCCGCGGTCTTCGGGTTCGGCCTGGTCGCCTTCGGCTTCCTCGGGATGGGCCCGGTCACCATCGCCGTAGACAGCTACGGCCCCGTCACGGACAACGCCCAGTCGGTCTTCGAGCTCTCCACGATCGAGTCGATCCCCAACATCAGCAGCGAGATCCAGCAGACCTACGGCTTTGCTCCCAACTTCGAGAAGGCCAAGGAGTGCCTGGAAGAAAACGACGGCGCGGGCAACACCTTCAAGGCGACCGCCAAGCCCGTGCTCATCGGCACCGCGGTCGTGGGCGCGACAACCATGATCTTCTCGATCATCGTCGCCCTCACCCACGGCCTTGACCCGACGCTGCTCGGCAAGCTCTCCCTTCTCCACGCCCCGTTCCTTCTCGGCCTGATCACCGGCGGCGCCGTGATCTACTGGTTCACCGGCGCCTCGACGCAGGCCGTCAGCACCGGCGCCTACCGCGCCGTCGAGTTCATCAAGGCCAACATCCGCCTCGAAGGCGCGACCAAGGCCAGCGTCGAAGACAGCCAGAAGGTCGTCACCATCTGCACCCAGTACGCCCAGAAGGGGATGTTCAACATCTTCCTCGGCGTGTTCTTCGCCACGCTCGCTTTCGCCTTCTACGAGTCGTACTTCTTCATCGGGTATCTCGTCTCCATCGCGCTCTTCGGCCTCTACCAGGCCATCTTCATGGCCAACGCCGGCGGCGCCTGGGACAACGCCAAGAAGGTCGTCGAGACCGAACTCCGCGCCAAGGGCACGCCGCTGCACGACGCGACCGTCGTCGGCGACACCGTTGGCGATCCGTTCAAGGACACTTCTTCCGTCGCCATGAACCCCGTCATCAAGTTCACCACGCTCTTCGGCCTCCTCGCGGTCGAACTGGCCGTGAGCATGAAAGAGGGCGGCACCATCCACTCCGCCCTCACCATCGGCCTGACGGTGGCATTCTTCTTCGTCTCCATGTTCTTCGTCTGGCGTTCCTTCTACGGCATGCGGATCAGCGGCAAGCACGCCTGAGCATTCCCTTTGAATCACTCAAAAACCCGGCGGCCTCCGCCGGGTTTTTTATTGACCAGCCTGTGATTTCTCCGCCCCTTCACGCACGAGCCGCGACTTCCAATATTCCATATTCCCGGGAATGCAACGGGCGATCATCCCGAAGTCGCAAACCTTGATCGCATGGTCAAGCTGCGCCGCCACCAGTTGATCTCCGGCGAATTCCATCGCCATGATCGAGCTCTCCAAGTCAATGTGGGCAAGCGCTTTGACCTCCGGCAGGCCGATCAGTGTCACCCGTCCCGCGCGGTCACCCACCGCCAGCACTCTCCCGCCCGAATGAAACGCCACGCAGAACACGGCGCTGCTCGTCACGTGAATCTCACCGGTTGATTCCAACGAGCGTACGTCGTGAAGCCGGATCACCCCGTCGTTCCCCGCGGTCACCAGCATCCGCCCATCCGGCGAGAACTCAACCGCCCTGCACGCAAGCGGGTGAGCCTTCCAGCGTTTGAGCAGCCGGAGGTTCTTCATGTCGTACATTTCGCACACGCCATCCGAACCGAAGAGCCCGCTCCTCGACGCGCCCGCAACGGCAAGCATCGCACCATCCGGGCTCCACCGCATCATCACGATCCGCCCGGCTTCGGTTTCGATCCTTCCCTTGAGAGTCCAGTTCGTGGTGTCGTAGATCACAATCGGGCCCTGCCGACCGCACGCCGCCAGGGAACGCCCGTCCGGGCTGAAGCGGACGCTTGATATACCTTCCGACGACACCACGTCCAGAACGCGATCCCGTGTTGAACCGGGAGCGAACAGCGAAACCGCCCCACCTTCCCCCCCGGCGGCGAGCATCCCGCTCTCTCGCGAATAGGCCACGGAATACGCGGTCTTCTCATCCGCCCGCAGAAAACTGGGCGGCGACAATCCATCAAGCGACCATCTGCCGAGCTGCCCGCTGCTGTCCGCCGCCCAGATCGTGCCTCCGGAGACATCGATCGCGATGTCATGCGGCTTGACGCTCGAGTCCGGCAGGTCGCGAATCGCCTCGGCCCGGGGGCCCGCCCACACCCTCAGCACGCCGGCAAAGTCCGTTGTAACGACGTTGCGCTCATCCGGCGTGAACATCGCGTCGCGGACCTCGACAGAGTGCCCGGGATACGTGCGGGCCTGCGCCAATTCCGCGGTCCGCCAGAGCTTGACTGTCGGGTCAGCGCCCGCTCGGGTAAGCAGCCACGATCCCGACGGAGCGAACAGGGGGGTGAGCGCGTTTCCGCCCGTGGCGTTCTGCACCCGCAAGACTTCGCGACCGCCCGAGGGACCCATCACAAGGTGATGCCCCGAGCCCAAGGCTATCCGTTTTCCATCTTCCGAGACCGCCAGATTCTGAATGATCGCACCGCGCCCGGACGTCCAGGACAATTCCATGAATCGCAGTGGCCATTTCGAGATCTGTCCGCCGTCGGGGAGGCGAAAAATCGTTATCTCGCGGCTGTTCTCCACCATCCCAATCTGGTCGCCGCCATCGCTCAGCCAGGGCGTGGAGGGCACAGTTTCTCCCCGCCAATGAAACACCGGGCGCATGGACGGCAATTCGAAGACTCGCACGCCCTGCTCAGCGCTCCATGCCACGAGCATCGATCCGTTCCGGCTGATTCTCATCGATATCCGCGGCTCATTCGAGAACTCCCGCCTGGAAAGCTCCGCACCCGTCCGGGTATCCACGCACACAAGATCGCCTCGTTCGCGCCGGACACACCGATTCCCCTTCGCAGAAGAGAGATAGTCGAGCACGTTTCCCTTGAATGCGCAGCCCCGCCTCGTGAGCCGCAGGTCGGGCACCGTCCATTCCGCGACTTCGCCCTCATCCGAAACGGAAACGATCATTTCGTTGTCGCAATCAGCATTGAGCAGCCGACCTCCCGCCGGGACCACGCTCGCGAGGCACGGGGCCGCCCCCTGCATCTCCACAAACGCCCAGAGGATCTTCCGCTCTTTCGTCGTGCCGCCGTACAGCGCCCGCGCCGGATCTTCGAGCGCTCCCCCAAGCCTCAGAATCTCCGGCCACAGCAACAGGTCCGCCTCCGGCCGGCTTCCCGCGGCACCCAGCGCCCTCGCTCGCTCAATCGTGCTTGTCCGAAGCGCCTCCGACAGCCTCGCGTTGCTCATCGCCACGGTCACGCCGAACGCGCCCAGCCCAAGGAACGCGGCGGCAATCGCACCCGCCGCGTACCGATGGCGTGAAATCGTCTTCCGCAACACGTATATCCGGCTGTCCCGGCGCGCCTCGACCGTCTCTCCGTTCAGATACCGACGCAAATCCGCCCCCATCGCCGCGGCCGACTGATAGCGTCGGTCGGGCTCCTTCGCCAGAGACTTGTTGATGATGACCCAGAGATCTTCCTCCACGCCGGACCCGAGCCCCACCCGCGTCCGGGTCGGAGCGCAGCCCACAATGTTCCGGATCACCGAGTCGAGCGGACCGTTCACCTCATACGGCAGGCTCCCGAAGCACAACTGATACAGCATGACCCCCAGCGCATACAGATCGCTCCGAAGGTCCGGAGCTCCCACCACACCCGACACCTGCTCCGGCGCCGCATACGCCAGCGTCCCCGCAAATTCGCCGGTCAGCGTGATCTTCGCCGCATCCCCCGCGGTCGCGCCAAACCAGCACGCCACGCCAAAGTCCAGAATTCTCGGCTTCCCCGCGCCGTCCACCAGGATGTTCGACGGCTTCAAGTCTCTGTGAATCACGCCGCGCTGGTGCGCATAGTGAATCGCATCGCACACCTTCGCGATCAGCTCGGCCGCCTCGCGATGACGCGATACGTTCTCGCCGGCCGACTCAATTCTCCTGTCGAGCGCACAGCCCTCCACATACTCAAGCACGAGCGCGTGCCGGCCGCCCTGCATGGCGATGCTGTCGTACACCGCGACGATCCCCGGGTGCGTGAGCGCCGCCGCGATCTCGATCTCCCGTTCAAACCGCGCCCTCTGCGTTCGCGAGATGCCGTGGTCCTGGCGTAACACCTTCAGGGCCACCCGCCGCCGCGTCCGAGTCTGGATCGCCTCGTACACAACCCCCTGGCCACCCCGCGAAACCTCCCGCACGATCTCGTAGCCGGGCAGGTCGGGCAGGCCGTCTGGATATTCGCACCGCGCCGGCTTGACCCTGAGCGCCGCCGCAAAGTCCAATTCAAACCGGGCGTCCGCGACCTGCTTGCGGCACGAATCGCATCGCTCTAAATGCTCACGAACCCCCGGATCCGTTCCACCCCCCGCCGCATGCAACTCGAGCTCCGCCGCCGAAGGACATGCACCCCGGTCCCCGCTCATAATCCGTCCTCGTACGCCAGCGTCAGCCGTTCCACGATTTCCTTCAGCTTCGCCGACACCCGGTTCTTCGCCACATACACCTGATCGACCGTGATGCCGCACTCCGCCGCCGCGGCCTCGGCGGGCACGCTTCTGAGAACCACCAGCTCGAACGCGCGGAGATTCCCCGGGCTCAGATTCGTCTCGGAGTGGACCCGCTCCCACGCCTGCCTGAAAACATCGTCACGCAGCGCCGCAGACCACGCGGTCGTCACGTCCTCAACCGCCGGCAGTTCGCGAAGCGTCGTCTCTCCGGCCTGCCCCTTTGTCCGCTCATGGCGGCGCAACACATCGGTGATCCGGTGGTGAGCAATCCCAATGATCCAGGAGCTCAACCTCCCGCGCGAACGGTCGTACTTGCCCGCTCGGTAGTCGCGCAGCGTCTGGACAAGCGTTTCCTGAGCCACATCCGCGGCGTCCGACTCGTTGAGCCCGATCTTGCGTGCGGCGCCCAGCACCACGCCGCGAAAACGCTCGTCAATCTGCCGCCAGGCCGACTCGTTGCCATCCTCCTTGAGCTGGTCAAGGAGAAGCGTCGTCGTGATGGGCGTGACCCCCAAAGCCACAGTGATTCTCCCGCGAAAATTCGCGATTCAGCGCAAGTTTGATCCCCCTGATCCGCAGACTCCGTCGGAGTTTGCCAAAGGGCCGGCGCCATCCCCGTCCGTCCCTTGTTGAAATCTTAACAAATCCTGACCCGGCTTCCAAGCCGGAAGTGGCTGCTCGCACTCGTTTGGGCCCGTCAGGTCTTCGTTCTCTGCTCCCCATGGGGTCCGGGGGGGAACGGGTGTCCGGTTCGCGGCGGGATTGGTGTGGGGCCGCCGGTCCCGGCTCCCGTTCTTGTCTCAGACTCTTTGCGCCTGCTTGTACCCATCCAGCCCCGAACACCAGCCGCCGATCGAATTCCGCCTCGGTCCAAGTCGGACCGAGAAACGACCGGCCGTCAATTGGAGAGAACTCGATGCAATCAATGACTCTGCTCTTCGTCCCGATCCTGCTCGGCTCCATCGCAGCGGGCCGGAGCGCACAGGCCGCGTTCTATTCCGCCGCCGCGGACTTTTCGCCCACGAACAACTCCAACGGAGTGTGGTCTTTCGGCCAGTTCAACTCGCTGGGCGCTCCGTTTATCCTCCACGGGGCGAACGGAACCAGTTCGTACGGATTCGACTACTGGTCCGCGAGTCCGGGGTTCTCACTGCCAGGCGTTCTCCACAACGCCACAGCATCCTCGATTCATTACGGCACGGCGATCTACAACCCCGGACAACTCGTCCTTCATCCCGGCGCGAGCAATGAGTACTCCGTCGTCCGTTTCACCGCGCCTGTCACGGGCCTCTACTCGTTCCAGGCCAGTTTCATCGGCGCGGATTTCGTCGGCCCAACCACATCGAATGCCGTCCTTCTGCACAACGGCGTCAGCCTCTTTGGCGCGAACGTGATCGGCTATCAGACAGTCGTCTCCAGCGGCATGATGCTCATGTCACTCACCGCCGGCGACACCCTCGACGCGGCCGTCGGCTTCGGCCCGAACGGGACGTACTACGGAGATTCCACCGGGCTGGATTTCACCGTTGAATCGGTCCCGTCTCCCGGCGCTGATTGCCTGCTCGGCCTCGCTCTGGTTTGCACCGGCTCGCGCCGCCGCCGAGACGCCTGACCCGTGCCACAGTCCGTTCCTCCGTCCGCTTCACTCGCCAGCAGAGGGCAATCGTCTTCGAGCGGCCTGTAAACAAAGGAAGTTTGTCATGATTCACCTCTCGCACTGTCTCTCTGCCGCCGCCTTGTGTTCGATGACCGTCGGCGCTCTCGCCGACTTCAATGCCTACGAAAACAGCCGGCACACACTGGCCGGCGCCAACAAGCCCGGCGCCGTCGCAACGTTCAATTCCGAATGGGTGGGCCAGGCGCTCTACCTCTCACCCGCCACCCCTTCGCTCACTATCACCGGCGTCGACGCCGCCTTCAGCCTCTTCGGCACGAGCCCGATCGCCGCTGGGAACTACCGACTCCGGATCCGCATCTACGGAGGTTTCCAGTCCGCCGGCAGCCCCGTCTTCAGCAGCCTCTTTCCGAGCAGACCGTTCTCTCGCACGATCCGGCCACGGTCGGCGTGAACCCGAGCAACGGCAACCTCCACTACCTGACCGGATCAACTCCCAACACGCCCTACTGGAAATTGGCCGCACCCGTCACCGTCTCGTCGCTCGGCCCCATCGGCATCGCCTGCATCTTCGAGGTCTTCGACGGCGCAAACTGGGCGGTCGATTCGCACCTTCGCTCGGTCGGATACGGCAACATAACCGGACCGACCGTCGGCTCGACCGCGATGCCCGGTGGCACCGGCCTCTACCACCGCACGCTCTCCGCGTCACCCTCTATGCCGGGCAATTTCGATCCGGGCGACTACCAGCACTTTGGCTTCTCCGATCCCACGGCATTCAGGGGCATCGATCTCCAAGTCTGGACCGCCGACGTCCCCGCAACTTCAACCACCGGCCTCCTCATCGCCGCCGGACTCTTCGCCGCACGACGCAAACGTTGAACCGCCGGTCCCGACGGCCCCCAAAAAAACAACCGGCGGCCCTTTCGGGGCCGCCGGCGCTACGTTCTGTTTTACGTAGGAGTAGGGCCGCGCATCGCGCGACTCCGTCGAGTCCGCGCTTAGCAGCGCAGCCCCTGCGTACATGATTCGATCACTGGATCACCTCCTTCTGAGAAAGCCCTTGCAGCCGTCGCGTGCTGTACAGCACGCCGCCGCTCTTTCCCTCCGCGGGCCGTCACCCGCGGCACATCGCCCGGAAAACCCTTGACAATCAAGGAATCCGGTCGTCGGAACCCGCTCCCGCCGGTGTGCCGTTGGCATCCGTTCCGGAAGCGAAGCCTCCAATACAACGATTATCGCCGAAACTCCGTTCGGATGCAACAAATTTTATTTGGCGTCCTCCAGGGGGCCGCCTTCACCGGGTTATTACCCCTCCCGGCTCAGGTTCGCAGAGCCACTAGCCCTCGTATTCCGCGAAGGCGCCGGCCTTTTCCTGTTCCTCAACGTACTTCTGGAACTCGCCCATCTTGTAGCTGAGAAAGCAGAAAGCGTGATGCACCGCGAGCCACTCAATGTCGCTCTTGTCCTCCCCGATGTCCTTCCTCAAACGGTTCAGTTCCGCAAGAAGGTTTTCCGCTTTCATGCCGCTCTCCTGAATCGTGCCGGCCGCGGTTATCCCGCCACACGCGCCTTGATCCACCCCGCGCCAAACAAAGCCGACAGCACGAGCACGATACTCGCGCCCGTGGGCCAGTCAAGCTCGAAGCTCATCACAATTCCAAGCGCCACCGACACGACCGCGAAGAGAACACTCCACACAAACGCCCCCGCCGCCGTCCGGCTGAACTGCACGGCCGTGGCCGCGGGCAGCACGAGCATCGCCGTCGCCAGCACAACACCCGCCAGCTTCATCGCCGTCACCGTGGCCAGCGCGAGCAGGATCAGCAGCGCCACGCGCATCAGCCCCGCCCGCACCCCATACGCCGCGGCGGCGGCCTCATCAAACGCCCAGAAAGTCATGGGCCGGCGCAGAACAAACAGCACCGCCAAGATCACCGTCCCGATGAACCCGCAAGCCCAGGCGTCCGCGACGCCCACACCGACGATCGACCCGAAAAGCAGGCTTTCCCAGGAAACCGTGGCACCCCTGCCGCCCTTCTCCGCCATGTGCAATAGCAACGACCCGATCGCCATCGAAGCAACAAGCACGATCCCGATCGCCGTATCCGCCTGCGACCGCTTGCGCCTCCCGGCATCGCCGCCCGTCAGCAGGCCAACCTGCAGCGCCGCCAGCAGGCAGAACGCAAACACGATCGCAAACTGAGCGCCGAAAGCCCCGGCGCCAAGCCCGCCCGCCGCGGCTCCGCCAAGCCCCAGCACGTACGCAACTCCCACACCCCCGAACGCCGCGTGGCTGATCCCCTGCCCGATAAACGCCAGCCGTTTCATCACCACAAAGACGCTCAATACGCCGCCGAAAATAGCGATCGCAAGCCCCGCAAGGACCCCGGGCAGAAAAATGGACCGCAGCGCGGGATCGGAAAGGTACTCGATCGTTTTCATCGAGAATTACCCTCCGCGCCGTGCGTGTGACCGTGCCCGTGATCATGCCCGTATACATGCCCGTGATCGTGGGCATGCCCGCACTCCGACGCCCGGTGTGCATCGACGTGCAGATCCCCAAAGATCGCCGCCGCATCGTGCCGGAACACCTCCGCCAGGACATGCGGCGTCAAGCCCTGCGGCGAATCGTGATAATGCAGAGTCCGCGCCAGGCACGCCACCCGGTCGCTCGTCGCCGCCACGGTTCGAAGATCGTGGCTCACCACAATCGTCGTCAGCCCCAGCTCATCGTGCAGTCTCTGGATCAACTCGGCAAACTGCCGCTGCCCCGCGGGGTCAATGCCCACGGTCGGCTCATCCAGGAGCAGAATCTTCGCCTCGCTCGCAAGTGCGCGTGCGATCATGACTCGCTGCAACTGACCGCCGGAGAGTTCTCCGACCGGGCGTGCGGCAAATTCCGAGGCACCAACGAGCCCCAGAGCCCGCTCCGCGCGAGCCCGCGCTTCCTTGCCGCTCGCGAACGGTCCAAGCCCGACAGATGCCGCCATCGATGCCGCGTGCAGAGCCGAAATCGGAAAGCCCAGTTCGGCCTCCACCCGCTGAGGGACGTAGCCGATCATCCGCCTGCGAGCGGCGTCCGCCGGTGCCAATCCCCCGATCTCGATGGTGCCCGAATAGCCACGCAAGAGGCCGAGCGTGAGTTTCAAAAGAGTGGACTTGCCGCCACCGTTCGGCCCGAGAATCCCCAGCCGCTCGCCCCTCCGGACGTCAAGCGTCACCCCGTCGAGCGCCGGCACATCACTGGACTCGTAGGAGAACGAAACGCCCTGGTAGCGGATGGCGACCCCGTTGTTTGTCGCGTCCTGCGCCACAGCTGCCCCTTACTTCTTCATTCCAGCGATCAGGGCGGCCAGATTTGACCTCATCAGCGAAAACCAGTCGCCATCGCCCAGCGGATCGAGCTTGCCCACCTTCACCCCCGCGGCGGCGGCAACTCGCTCAGCCATCGATGCACTGAATTGCGGTTCCACAAAGATCACGTGCACCTTTTCCTCCCGCACCGCCTTGACGATCGCCGCGATACGCCCCGGCGTGGGCTCCTCGCCCTCGTTGACCCGGATCACTTCCGCGATCACCAGACCGTATCGCGCCGCGAGCCGCCCGAACGCGGCGTGATGCGTCACGATCTTCTCACCCGCAAAGGGCTTGAGGCCAACCACGAACTCTTCGTTCAGTTCATCGATCTTTCGGGTTTCCGCCGCGAGAGCCTGCTCAAGCCGCTCTTTGGCCCCCGCGTTCCAGATGCCCGCGGCTTCCATCGCACGCCGCACAGAATCGGCAAGAGCAGGCAGGGCATCCCGCACCAGCACCGGGTCGAGCCACACGTGCGGATCAACCCCGTGCTTGCATTCCTTCTCGTGCTCGTCCCCATCGGCCGCGGCGTGCTCGTCGTGTTCGTGCTCGTGCTCCGTTTCACCCGGGCCTGCCGACACTCCCGCGGCCTCCGCAACACTCTGATTGATCCGCCGGCCGGTGGAAGCCGCCGCGAACTTCTCGATCTGCGGCTCCAGTCCCAACCCAACAAAGAACAGCAGATCGGCACCCCCCACGTTTGCCATGTCCGCTGGTGTGAACTCGTAATTGTGCTCACTCCGGCCGGGCGGCATCAGCACCGTGACGGTCGATCCCGCCGGCAGCAGCGGTTCCACAATTCCCTTCAGCGGCGGCAACGTGACAACCACGTGCAGCCCCTCCGCCGCGGCGCTCGCCAATGCGCCCAACGACGCGACCAGGCAGAGGATGAGGAAAAGAAAGTGGCGCATAGGCAAAGAGATGGATCGAACCGGCACCCGCGCACGTCCCGGGCACACGCCGGGCTCCTTGTGAGAATCCATTCTCAATAGAGTAGCATACCCGGCCCCCCCATGTTCGCACCGACCGCCAGATCCGTCCGGGAAACCAAAAGTCACCGGCCCCCTGCGGCCGCTCGCCTTGGCATCCGCCGCGTCCGGCGCTACACTCTCGACCCGGTCGGCCCCCCCAAGGGCCTCGCCGGCACATCCGAATCGGGGCGGTAGCTCAGTTGGTAGAGCGCATCGTTCGCAATGATGAGGTCGGGAGTTCGACTCTCCTCCGCTCCACTTTGAAAGGGCCCTGTTTTCAGGGCCCTTTTTGCGTTCTCAAGGTCCGAAGGGCCCCCCCGCCCCGGCCCCCGATGCGCCCGGCGGCATCCCCGCTCGGAAGCAAAGTTGCACACATCCCTCCCCATTCGGCGTACAGAAGGAAGCTGCTATCGTGCTTCGCACGTCCCCCGCCCGCCCGCCGGAGTGAGATTTCATGTCCAAAGCCGTTGTTGACCCCGCCGAGCTCCGCCGCTTTGCGCTCGATCTCAAGCGTTTCAACACCAACCTCACCCAGCAGATGCAGGCCCTGCAGGGCAGGCTTCAGACCCTCGGCCAGACCTGGCGTGATCAGGAGCAGGTCAAGTTCACCGAGCAGTTCGAGGCGACCATGAAGACCCTCAACCGCTTCACCGATCTCGCCGAGCAGCACGTGCCGTTCCTGATCCGTAAGGCCGAGAAGATCGAGGAATACCTCAACCAGCGCTAGTCATCCATGGCCGAATCCGCCCGCATCTCCTCCGTCCAGCCGCTGCGCGACATGAAGGCCGCGCTGACCGAATTCTCGCAGCAGGTCGGCGGCGCCTTTTCCATGGTCGATGCGGAGATCGGCCGCATGACCCAATGGCTTCAACAGGAACGCCCGGCGTACTACAAGCACGCCGTGCGCCGCGCCGAGGACGCAGTCGTCCGCGCCAAGAGCGACATCAGCCGCAAGCAGTACATGCGGGCCCCGGAACCCGTGAGCGTCGTGGAAGAAAAGAAGGCGCTCGAGAAGCTCAAGCGCCGGCTCCAGGAACTTCAGGCCCGCCAGGACGCCGTGCGCAAATGGGGCCCCCGCTTTGAACGCGAAGCCTCGATGTACAAGTCTTCCAGCCGCGCCCTGGCCGACTTCGCCCAGTCCACCGTGCCCCGAGCGGTCGAAAGGCTGGAGAAGATGGCCATCGCCATCGAGGAGTATCTCCGCCTCCAGGCCTCATCCCCGGACCTGCGCCCGCTCGATGCTTCCGCGTTCGGCGAATCATGGACCGAGCAGCCCGACGCCTTTGTGCTGCAATCAACCGTCGAGAAGTACGCCCACCTGAGAGCGATGATCCTCTCGCCAGAGGCCGCGGCGGAGCTCGGCCCGACCCATCTCGAAACTCCCTGGCGGGCGGGAACCGTGCCCGCCGCGGACGGCGAATCGATCGCGGGGCTTTCCTGCGCCGATGCGACCCCGGCCGAGGACGATCTGGTCTTCCTGGCCTGGCGGGCGGTTGCGTGCGACGGAGTTTTCATGGCGCGACGGGCCGAACCCACGCCCCCCCGAGCCGACGGCCGGACCGACAGCGGCTGGTATATCGGACCGCTCGATCAGCCCGAACAGCCGGGAGGTCACGTCTGCACCACGGTCCGCGACGTGATACGCCTGGTCCCCGGACTCGGGCCGGTCCTTCGACTCCGGCGCGGGTGCCTCGCCGTGCTCGCCGCCGGCGTGGTCCGCAGCATTCTTGATGAAGCAAATCACGAACTTTGGCATTCTGAACCGTCCTGAAACGTTGAGCCAGGGTCGCAGCCCAGAGACATGTCCACCAAAGTCGCCCAGGCCAACCTCGTCGATGCACTCAAGGAACTCCGCTTCCGGTGGGAGAAGGCCCGCGCCGACTGGGACGACCACGCCAGCCGGAAGTTCGAGAAGGATGTCATGGCTCCGCTCGAGCCGATGGTGATCGCGGCGATCAAGGCGATGGAGCACGTTAACGAGATGGTGGTTCAGGTACGGCGCGAGTGCGAAGATCACGAGACCCTCTAAGCTCCCGGAGAGCATGACCGAACCGTCGCGTTTACAGCCCGAACGAATCCTCCTGCGATCGCTGGTTCCCCTCGTCGCGCACCGCGCGGAGATGGAGCAGCAGATCGCCTCCGGACTGCGCACCGCCGTCTCCGGAGCCGAGAACCTCGCGAAGACATCGCAGGCCAGAGCGCGGGAGCAGGCGGACCTCGAACTCGCCGAGATGGAGCGCAAGCACAAGGCGAATCTTGAGCTTCTTTCCGGCAAGCTCGACGAGCTGGTTTCTCAAACCGAAGAGATGAGGGATCGCGAGCTTTCCAAGTTCGCGATCAGCCTTTCGGACCTTGAGCACAAGGCGGAGCAGCAGGCCGAAGAGGCCGCCTGGCTCGCCGAAACCGTGGGCGAATCGACCCTGCGGAAGGCCGCGCTGGCCCATGAAACGGCCACCAAGTCTCTGCAGTCGCGGCGTGAAGCGGTCGAGCTTGCGGCCAAGGCGGCGCGGGACATGCTCGCGAAGAAGAGCCTGACGCTCCCGCAGGCCCCGCCCGCACCCGCGCCCGAAGGCGTAACCGTGACGCCGGAACTGCTCGACCGGTCCGCTCTGGATCTGGCCGTGCGGATCCACAACCTGGATTTTTCGCTGCGCCCGTTCCTGCTCCGCGGCGAGGGCGTCGCGCTGGTCATCTTTGCTGCTGTCGTCCTGGGGGCCGGCGTTCCATGCCTCCACCGCTGGCCGCCCGTTCCTGTCGAGATCGCCATCGGGATCGGGGCGGGTCTGGTGCTGGCGCTGGTTCTGTTGATCTTCGTCCGGGGCTCGTCGCGGAAGAAAGTGCGCCCCGCCATCGATGCTCTCTCGACCTCGCTCGCCGAGGCGCACGCGCTGATCCAGCTCGGTCAGCGGCAGGCCGATGAGACCCGCGACCGCGTCGTCGAAGAAGTGAACGCGATCAAGCGCCGAGAGAACCGTTCCGCCGAAACACGCCTGCTGGAAGCACGCGAGCTGTACGAGCAGCGGCGCAGCGTCAAAGAACCCAAGCTGCGCGGCGAGCTCGAGTACCGGGTCCGCAAGGCGCACGAGAAGCGTCAGACAAAGCTCGAACGCGCGGCAAGTGAATACGAGGAGAAGCGCAAACTCCGCGAAGCACGCCGAGATGCGGAACTCCAGGAAATCGAACGCCGACGCGAAGAGACAATTGCCGAAGCCGAGCGCACCGCTGTGGCGCGCGAAGCCGACCTCAAAGCCCGGTGGCTCGATGAAGGGAATCGCCTTCTCGACGACGCCCGCCAGCTGGGAGCCGCCAGCGCCGCGGAACAGCCCGAATGGTCGGCCCTGCTCGATCGTCCCGCCGCCACCGGCGGCCAGGACGTTGTACGCATCGGCTGGCTCAACGTGAACCTCGCGGAGATGCCGGGCGGCCTGCCCAGCTCCGAGACCCTGCGACTCTCGGGCGAGACCGCTCTGAGGCTGCCGGTCACGCTGGATCTTCGGGGCACGGGTTCGCTCCTGATCCACACCACGCCCGAATCCCGACCCCGGGCGCTTTCGGCGATTCAGGCCGCCATGCTCCGGCTGCTCACCCAGCTTCCTCCCGGGAAAGTCCGGTTCACGATGTTCGATCCGATCGGGCTGGGTCAGAGCTTCGCCGGCTTCATGCAGCTCGCCGACTTTGAACCGCTGATCGTCGGCGACCGCATCTGGACAGAACCCCGCCAGCTGGAGCAAAAGCTCACGGATCTGACCGAGCATATGGAGCAGGTCATTCAGAAGTACCTGCGGAACCAGTTCGAGAGCATCCAGGAGTACAACAAGCAGGCGGGCGAGATCGCGGAGCCGTTCCGGTTTCTTGTCATCGCCGACCTGCCAGCCAACTTCGGCGAGGCCGCCGCAAAGAGGCTCGCCTCCATCGTTGCCAGCGGCCCCAGGTGCGGCGTCTTCACCCTGATCATGGCCGATTCCCGCGCCCGCCCTCCGGCGTGGCTGCCGATGGGCGACATCGAGCGGGGCTCGCTCGTTCTCAACTGGAAAGGCGAACGATTCGTTCCCCGCGATGAGGACTACGCCCGCTGGCCTCTGGAACTCGAATCCGCGCCCGACGACAACCTCTTCCACACCCTGATCAACCGGATCGGGATGCTCGCGAAGGACTCCGGAAGGGTTCAGGTCCCGTTCGACACGGTGGCGCCCGCACCGGCAGAGATGTGGACCCGCAGTTCCGCGAAGGATCTGGCGGCGCCGATCGGCCGCGCGGGCGCGACCAAGATTCAGAGCCTGATCCTCGGCAAAGGCACGGCGCAGCACGGCCTGATCGCCGGGCGGACCGGCTCGGGCAAATCGACACTGCTCCACGCGATCATCACCAGCCTTGCGATGTGGTACAGCCCCGACGAGATCGAGCTCTACCTCGTCGACTTCAAAAAGGGCGTCGAGTTCAAGACGTACGCAACGAACCAGCTCCCCCACGCCCGCGTGATCGCGGTTGAGAGCGAACGCGAATTCGGGATCAGCGTCCTGCGCAGGCTCGACGCGGAGCTTGGGCGGCGGGGCTCGATCTTCCGCGATCTTGGCGTGCAGGACCTGGCGGGATACCGGCAGGCCACCGCGAGCGATCCGGACCGCGACCCAATGCCCCGGGTGCTGCTGCTGGTCGACGAATTTCAGGAGTTCTTTGTCGAGGACGACAAGATGGCCCAGGAGGCCATGCTGCTGATGGACAGGCTCGTGCGCCAGGGCCGCGCCTTCGGCATGCACGTGATGCTGGGCAGCCAGACCATCGGTGGGGCGTACAGCCTCGCCCGCAGCACGATCGGTCAGATGGCCGTGCGCATCGCGCTGCAGTGCAGCGAAGCGGATTCCTACCTGATTCTCAGCGAGGACAACCCGGCGGCGCGGCTGCTGACCCGCCCGGGCGAAGCGATCTACAACGATGCCAGCGGGCTCCTGGAGGGCAACAGTCCGTTCCAGGTGGTGTGGCTGCCCGACGATGCCCGCGACGAGAAGCTCAGAATGGTCCGGGAGAAAGCAGCGGGCCTGCGGCGCAAGCCGCCTCCGGCCCTGATTTTCGAGGGCAATCTTCCTTCGGTGCTGGAACGCAACGCGGCGCTGGTCGCGCTGCTCGCCGGAGAAGGCCGGGCCGCGAAGACCGCGCCCAAGGTCTGGCTCGGCGATGCTGTCTCCATCAAGGATCCGACGGCGGTTGCATTCCGCGCCCAGAGCGGATCGAACCTGCTCGTCGTGGGCCAGAGCGAGCGTGCGGCGTTCGGGATACTGACCGGCGCCGTCCTCGCGCTGGCGGCCAAGCTGGGACCGGCTGCGGGCGGGGCCGTGCCTCGAATCACGATACTCGAGGGGCCCAGCCCGGAATGGGACGGCGCAACGCCGCTCTTGGAAACCGCTGGGCGGCTGAACGACACCGTTCGCCACGTCACGGCCCGCGGCGTCGATGAGGCGGTGGCGGCGCTGTACGCCGAGCTTGAGAAGCGACGCGGGAACGAATCGGGCGAGTTCGAACAGGTCTTCCTGGTGGTGCACGGGCTTCACCGCTTTCGCTCTTTGCGCAAGGCCGAAGATGACTACGGGTTTTCGGGGGGCGAGGACAAGGTGGTCAAGCCCGACAAGCAGCTGCAGGAGATCCTGCGCGAAGGTCCCACGCTGGGCATTCACACCATCGCCTGGTCGGACAACGTCGCCAATCTCGAGCGTGCGATCGACCGCCGGGGAGTCAAGGAGTTCGATCTGCGCGTGCTCTTCCAGATGAGCGGCGGCGATTCAAGCTCTCTCATCGATTCCCCCCACGCCCAGCACCTGGGCCAGAACCGGGCCCTGCTCTACAGCGAAGAGAGCGGCACGTTCGAGAAATTCAGACCTTACGCCCCGCCCGACTCCGCCACGCTCGACCGCCTGCTGCGCCCGGGAAATCGGGGCTAGCGAGCCTGATAGTCCCCTACCACTTCGAATCGGGTGGTCGTTAGTTCCTCCAGCCCCATCGGCCCGTACGCGTGAAGCTTGCTCGTGCTGATTCCGATCTCGGCGCCGAGCCCCAGCTGAAACCCGTCGTTGAAGCGCGTCGATGCGTTCACAACGACGCAGGAAGCATCCACGCCAGCCCGGAAAAGCTCGATGGTCGCAACATCTTTTGACAGAATTGCCTCGGTGTGGCGCGAGCCGTAGCTGGCGATGTGGGAAATCGCCTGCTCCACACCATCGACGATCCGCACCGCGACGACGAGATCGAGAAATTCCCGGCCGAAGTCGGACTCGGACGCCGGCTTGGAGGCGGGCATCCACGCACCCGCTCTCTGATCGGCGCGGATTTCAACACCGGCGCTGTCCAAAGCGGCGGCCAAGCGCGGCAAAAACGCCGGGGCGACGTCCTTGTGGACCAGCACGCATTCGGCCGCGTTGCAGGTTGCGGGCGCGCTGGTCTTTGCCGCCAGGCAGAGGGGAATCGCGCGATCGATGTCGGCGGAACGGTCAACGAAAATGTGGCAGACGCCCTTGTAGTGCTGGATGACCGGAATCCGGGAATTGCTGGACACAAAGCGGATGAGTTCTTCCCCGCCCCGAGGGATCACAAGATCGATGTCCTGCTCGAGCTTCAGAAGCTCGGCCAGGTCGTCACGCCCGGTCGTGCTGATGGATGCGATGGCATCGAGCGGAAGAGCATGGCGGCCAAGGGCATCCTGCACGATGCCCGCGAGCGTCTGATTGGACCTTGCGGCCTCGCGCCCTCCCTTCAAGATGCACGCGTTTCCGGACTTCAAGCAGAGCGCAAACGCATCGACCGTGACCCCGGGCCGGGCCTCATAGATCATGCAGACAACGCCGAGCGGCACGCGGACGCGGAGGACCAGAAGCCCGGACGGCATCTTGCGTTCGTGCGTGACCTGCCCGACGGGATCGGGCAGCGCCGCGACCTGCTCGAGGCCCCGCGCGAGCTGATCGATCGAGCTTTCTGAGAGCTCTAAGCGCCGCAATTTGGAGGACGAGAGCCCGGCAGACCTTGCCGCCTCGAGATCGGCGGCGTTCGAATTCAGGATCCTCACCTTCTGGTTCAGTAACTCCGCGGCCAGGTCCAGCAGCAGGTCGTTTTTGGAGCGCGTGGGCAGCGCTGCGAGCACGCGCGAAGCGAGGCGCGCCCGATGGGCGATCTGCGAAGGAGAATCGCTCACGCTCCGTCCTCCGTGAGCAGCAGGTCGTCGCGGTGAACAACTTCATCGCTGAGGACGTACCCGAGGAGCTTTCCGATCTCGCCGGCCTTCCTGCCACGGAACTTGTCGATCTCGGCCGCGGAGTAGGCGGTCAGCCCGCGTGCGATGCAGCTTCGCTCATGGCGAATTTCGATGATCGCGCCGCGTTCAAAGTCACCCTCGACGCTCACGATGCCCGGAGAGAGCAGGCTGGCGCCGCGCCTTTGAAGGGCGGCGGCGGCACCGGCATCGACGAGGATGGCTCCGCGTGGCCTGGCCGAGAGGCCGAGCCAGCGGCGGCGCGCATCGGGCGAGTCCTCGGAGCCTCGCTTTCGCCCCTGAAAGAGCGTCCCGACCGATTCGCCCTCGAGCAGCCGGCCCAGGACGCCGTCGAGATTTCCCGGGGCGATGACGGCCGGAATTCCGACCCGGAGCGCAACCTCCGCCGCATCCAGCTTGGTTGTCATGCCGCCGGTTCCAACCCCGGACTTGTCGGGGCGAACGTGTTCGCGTGCGCTCCGGAGATTCTCCACCACCGGCACCACCTGTCGCCCGGCCAGCAGGCCGGGTGCGGAGCTGAGCATCACGAGCAGATCGGCCCGGAGCATGGACGCGGCAAGGGCCGAAAGCCGGTCGTTGTCGCCGAGCTTTATCTCGTCGAACGAGACGCTGTCGTTCTCATTGATAACCGGCACCACGCCGTGCTCCAAGAGCGTTTCCAGAGTGTGACGGGCGTTGAGGAATCGCGATCGATGGTCAAAGTCCTCGGCCGTCAGCAGGACCTGGGCCACCTGATTGCGTGACTTTGCAAAGCCCTGGGCCCAGGCGGCCATCAGTCGCTGCTGACCGATCGCGGCCGCCGCCTGCTTCAGGCGTATGGACTTTGGGGGTGTTTCAAGACCCAGTTGCCGGAATCCCGACGCGACCGCGCCGGAGGAGACAAGGGCGATCTGTCTCCCCTTTCGCTTCTGCTTTGCGATCTGATCGGCAAGGCCGTCGACCGCATCCTGGGAGAGTTCGCCGCCGGGTGCGAGCACGGCGCTTCCGACCTTTACGATGATTCGGCGGGCGTGGAGAATCGGGATGCGGGCGGAGTCCTGGGGCATCGGCTGGGCATTATTCACCGTGGGTGAGCGGGGTTCCGACGTCGAAAGGCTTCAGCGGATGACCGGGTACTTGCGGGGCACCGACGCCTGCGCCGCGGAACGGATGTCGCTCGCGAGATTTCGAGCGCGGCTGGCGGTCGGCTCATCTGGGACGTTTGAGAGCAGATCAAAGAAGGGCGGGATGGAAGCGTTCCGGGCGGGCGACAGTTTGCCAACGGAGGCGAGCACGGTCATCGCTTCGACCTGCGCATCGGGACCGGCGCGGAGGGCGGCTTCCTGGATGCGTGCGAGAAGTTCGTCGGAAGCATCGTCGTCGGGAATGCGGACGATCGGAGGGTAAAGAGACCAGACATCGGTATTGCCCAGCCGCCTCTGCTCTTCGAAGATCATCAGGAGCTTTGCCACGCCTTCGCATCTGGTTGCGGGAGACGAAGCCAGGCCGCCCGCGCCGATCACTTCGAAGGAAGGGTCGCGTGAGGCGACCATGGCGCGGAAAAGATCGTGCAGCGCGGCGTCGCTGGTGGGATTGCGGGCCAGGAACGTCAGCAGCCGGATCTGCTCGGCGCTATCCATGGAACCGAAGGCGTCGGCGAGACGGAAGCCGGCATCTGGCCAGCGGCCGGAAATCGCCGCCAGCACAACCGCGCAGCTCGCGCGGGTGGAGTCGCTCTCGTCGGAAAGAGTGCGTCTTTCGAGATAGCGGGGCAGTTCGGGGCAGGAATCGCCGCAGAGAGCCAGCAATTGCAGGGTGGCCCACCACTCGGGGGTGCGCGGCGTGGCGTTCTGGAAGTGGGCCAACAGGTCGGGAACGATGGGGCGCAGTTCGTCGGCGGAGAGAGCCGCATCCCGGGGCGGCGCGAAGCGGTAGGTAAATGAAACGCTGCGCGAGCGGGTGTAGCAGTCGGAGAGGAAGCTGAGAGCTTCGGCGGCGTCCGGGCCCGGCTTGCAGAGCGAGCGGATGGCGCCGCGCCAGTCGTCGAGCTTGAATTCACCGTCGTAGCGGCAGCGGTTGAGCACGGCCGCTGCCCGGATGAGATCCTCGCGGCTGGAGGTCGCGTTGATGGCCCGGAGGGCCTTCGCGAGCGCCCACGAGCGTTGCCAGTTTGCGGTGCGTGTGTCGGTGAGGCGGGCGGTCAGCGTCTCTGTGTCGTAGGAACTGCCCGAGCCGAGCACCGAATCGCGCGGGAGCGAGTACATCCCGGCAACAAGCACGGTGGTGGGTACGAACGATGCGAGCCCCGCGTTGTCGGCGCGGACGACCTGATAGATGAACTGCCCGCCCAGCTGGATTGCCACGGCGAGCGCCAGCAGGACGGGCCAGCGCTTACGCCGGACCAGGTCTGCATCCGCATCCACCCGCAGTCCGCACTCCGGACAGACGGCCCCGAACTCGGCCAGGCCTGTCATGTCGTACCAGCAGCGCGGGCAGAGTGCGGCACCCCGGCTGGATCGCCCCACCAGTGCGCCGGCCGCCATAACGAACCCTGCAAGCACGAACAGGGCCGCGGCGCCGATCAGGACGGTTGCCGCGAACGCGTTGTCAAAGTCCGCCCAGTTGCGGACGCGTTCGCGGGCGAAGAGGAGAACTCCGGCCGCGGCCCCCAGCCAGAGCGCGGTGCACCAGCGGGCGACGCGGAGTCGCGGCGTCGTCGTCTGCCAGGCCCGGGCTGTGTAGACGATCACCGCCGCGAGCATCACAAGCGGGAGCGGAAGGAGGACGTAGAAAAAGACGCGATCAACCACGCGACACTCCCGAAACCAATGTACCGGAACGGGCTGGTTTTGGTTCCTTCCGGGGATTTCCCGGGGGAAATTCCTACCGCTTGTGCGGTGTTTTCGGCCGTCGGGCTACGGAACCGACAGGAACTGGATGAGGCGGGCAATTTCGGAAGCCAGCGAAGGGATCGCTTCCTTCTGCGCCTGCAACTGGGCGAGGAAGACCGCCTGCTGGTCGTGCGACATGGCCTGAAAGACCTCCCGCAGCGCCACCAGGCTCTCGTTGCTCGCGCGGACGGGCTCGCTGGAATTCGTCCGGATCCGCAGGCCCTTGCCGGCAATGGTCCCGGTCGCGGGGTCGATCGCGAATTCGTCGGCTCCGATATCGACATCGGTACCGGTGTTGGAATTGAAAGCAAGGGCGCCGTCGGGCAGGCGCTTGAAGTAGATGTTCCGCTGGACCTGATTCTGAGCCCACCACCGCGCTTCGTGCTCGTTCGCCAGCGCGTAGCCCGCGGGCCCGGTTCCTGTTGAGGTCGTCACTTCCCGCGCGTCCGGGGCGTTCTGGCCCTCACCGATCGGGGTTGCGGCGCTCATCGAGACGGGAGATGCGTTGCGGATTTCTGCGCCGAGCGCACCGGGAACGAACGACTGCCCCACCGTCCCACGATTGGCCGCACAGCCCGCCAGAGCGAGCACTACCAGCGACGCTCCGACGCACCCGCTCATTCGGCGCACCCCTGCAAAGACACGACAAAGAACAACCGAAGCCCCGTTGTTGAGCATGGCACCCACCCCGCTATTTCAAAGCCCCCAGACGCACCGGACCAGACATTGGCTCCGCCGTTCGGAGCACGCGGCCCAAAGGCAGATTACCACGAATTCCCGAAAACGGATCGGATTTTGTTTGGTATTTTGCAAAATTCCTGGCTGGCCGGCGCATGCCCTTCATTGACAGGCGTTTGCGGAAGAAAGCAGATAGGGAGCGGTTTGAGTTTCGGAGCGCAGCGACTTTGGTGGGAGGCCTCTCCGAAGCGTGTTTGAACATTTCCAATGAGATGGCGACTCATCGGAACGCTTCGGACCGGCTTCGGAGAAGCGGGCCACCGAAATCACAATCCCAATCACAATCAGAAATGGATGGCTGTGCTGCTTTCGCGGATCAGCAGCTTGGTCTGCAGTTTGGCGCAGTGCGGCTCGGCGTTGGGGTGTTCGATCCTTCGAACGAGCGTCCGGACTGCAAGGGCTCCCATTTCTGCCATGGGGAGCGAGACCGTCGAGAGTCGCGGGCGGACCAGGCGCGAGATCTGAGAATCGTTGAAGCCGATCACCCGGAGCTGATCGGGCACTGAGACTTTCAGATCTTCGGCGGCGTGCATGATTCCGCACGCGATCTTGTCGTTGGCGGCGAGCACGGCCCCGGAAAGCTTGCCGCGCCGGGACATGCGGATCGCCCATTCCTTGCCCCACTCCAGGGAGTAATCCCCCATCTCGATCTGGCCGGGCTGGATCTGATGGCCGCGCGATTCGAGGGCGGCGGCAAAAGCCTTGGAGCGCTGCTGCGTATCGAAGTTTTGCGGCGGCCCGCCGACGAAGTAGAGCGAGCCGGGCTCGACCCAGCGGAGCAGGTGATCGACGGCTTCGCGTGTGCCGCGCTCGTTGTCGAGGATGACGCTGTCCAGGCCCTGCGCGGACATATCGGTATCGAGCACGACGGTGGGCACGCCGGAGGCCAGGACGTCTTCGGCGAGCGGATCGTCCTGCTCTGTAATGACGACGAGCAGCGCATCGATGAGAAGAGAGCCGATGATGTGCCGGCGGGCGGACCCGTCTTCGCCCTTGGCGATCGTGGTCATCATCAGGTGGTAGCCCAGGCGCGTGGCCTCTTCGTCCGCTCCGTGCAGGAGCCAGGTCATGAACTCGCCGTGGAAGCGGGGCAGCGCCAGGCCGATGATGTGGCTCTCCCGGGAGGAGAAGACCTTCGCCATCGGGTTTGGCACGTAGCCGAGTCGTGCAATGACTTCACGCACCCGGGCCGCCGTAGAGGCGGCGACCGCGTGCGAGTCGTTGATCACGCGGCTGACCGTGGCGATGGAAACACCCGCGGTTGCGGCGACGTCGCGGATCGAAATGGGAGATCCCGTGCTGGATGGTTCGTCGATAGGCACGGGGGTGATGGTAGGAGTGGCGGGCATGGCCGAAGCGCACTCGGCTGATGGGCGGAGGCGAGAATGGCTTGGAAAATCGCCAGCCGCCGGCGATGAAAACGGAGTGAAACGTTTCATTGCGATCGACCGCGGTTTGAGGCGGTTCGATCGGGCCCGGGCGAGGATCATCGAACCGCGGGCTCGACAGATTCAAGTGGAGGGCGGGGCCTTGTGAGGCACGCGCGGCGCGAGCGCAGTCGCACCATCGCGGGTGTTACCCCCGCGCCGGCCCGAGCAACTGCTCCGCATCCTGCAGCAGCTTGACGATCTCGGCGAGGGCGAGGGCGGCGGTGGCGCCGTCGACGACTCGATGATCGCACGCGAGGCTGAGGGGGAGCAACTTGCCGACGCCGATCATGCCGCGATTGACGACGACGCCGTCCTTCGCGCGCCCGACGGCGAGGATGCCGACTTCGGGGTAATTGATGACCGGGGTGGCGAAGCGGCCGGCGTGGCTGCCGACGTTGCTGATCGTGAAGGTGCTGCCCATGAGCTGCTCGCGCGGGATGCTGCGGTTGCGGGCCATTTCGGCGGTCATCGCGATCGCGCGACTGACTTCGAGCACGCCGAGCCGATCCGCATCGCGGATCACGGGGACCATGAGCCCGGTTTCGGTGTCGGTCGCGATGCCCAGATGGACGCTGCGGTGCTGCACGATGAACGCGTCGGCGTTCGGGTTGGCCGGGTCTTCCTCGACGGTTGCGTTCAGAGCGCGGAACTGATTCTGGTTGAGCACCCGTGCGACGGCGGAAGCCACGAACGGGAGGAACGACACCTTTTCGCCGCTGGCGGCGGCCAGTTTCTTGCGGAGCGACTCGAGCGCGGTCACATCGGCCTCGTCCATCACAGTGAAGTGAACGGCCTGGCTGATCGACTGACGCAGGCGCTGGGCGATGGTGCGGCGGACGCCGCGGAACGGGATGCGGAGATCGCCTTCCTGAGGGGTGAAGGAAACGGGCTGACGGGCCGGAGCGCTGGGCTGCGGCGCGAACTTGGACGGGACTTCTTCGCGGCCGGGTGCGGGACGCGAAGGGGCGGGAGCGGAAGGACGGTGGGCGGGAGCCGAGGCCGGGTGAGCCGGGCGCGCGGGCGCGGCCGTTCCCTCGCTGGCGCTCCGGGCCTTTGCAGGAGTGCCGCCGGATGCGGAACGGACGTCCTTCTCGGTGACGCGGCCGCCGATGCCGGTGCCGCTGATGCTGTCGATATCGACACCCAGGTCCCGCGCGAGACGTCGGACGGCGGGCGTGGCGAGCGCCTTGCCGGGCGCCGCGGACATGCCGGCGAGTTCGCCGCCCATCTTTCCGACAACGGTGCCGGCATCTTCGGTGCGTTCGGCGACGACGATCTCGTCGGCGTGAGCGGCGGCGTTGCGCTCCGTGGACTTGGGAGCTTCGATCCCCCACTCCTTTTCGGCCGCGGCGCCGTGGGCGGCCTGCGACTTGGCGGCGGAGGCGTCCGAAGCCTGATAGGTGACGAGGATGTTGCCGACCTTCAGGATCTCCCCTTCCTTGCCGTTGAGAGTCGCGATGACGCCCGAGCGAGGCGAGGGGACTTCGACGAGTGCCTTGTCGGTCTCCATCTCGGCGAGGATGTCGTGCTCGTTGACGTGATCGCCGACGCTCACACGCCACTTGATGAGTTCGGCCTCGTGCACACCCTCGCCGAGGTCGGGAAGGATGAATTCGTCAGGATTGGCGGACTTCTGAAGCGACATGCACGACTCCTGCGGGTGAAGGACTATGTTACACGCGCCTGCACCGAGCGGCGATTCACGGCGTTGAAACTTGAAAAGACGGCGGGAGGTGCCCAGTGCCCGACGGGATGCTCCGGAGCTTCGAATACACCCTTGGATTTATGGCCGAACTTGTGGCGGACGTCCCCGATGAACGCTGGACGGAGCAACCTTCGGGCCTTGCGAACCATGCCGCCTGGACGGTCGGGCACCTGGCCTATTCGTGCCAGGCGATCGGGGGGGAAATGGGTCTGAAGCCATGGTTGCCGGGCGGACGGAAGGATCTGTTCGGTACAGGCAGCAATCCGCAGAAGGACCGCGGTCGATACCCGGCCGCAAGCGAGCTTCTGGAAGAAATGCGGGCGAGCTCGTGCCTTGTGTGCGAACATGTACGAAAGACGTGGGCGACGCTGAAATGCCAGGAATTGCCAGACGCACGTTACCGATCCCTTTTGCCCACCGTTGGAGATGCGGTGCTTCAGGTTCTGGTTGCGCACAGTGCATACCACGTCGGGCAAACTGCGTTGTGGCGGCGAGCGATCGGGTTCCCGCCGCCCGCACGGTTTTACTTGTGAAGGGCCATTTCAGTACGCGAGCGTCTGCGTCACACTCTCGGCGATCCGCTTGGAATCGGGCAGGTAGTCGAGCTCGAGCTTGTAGTAGGGCATGACGGTGTCGAAGCCTGCGACGCGCTGGACGGGGGCCTTGAGGTGCAGGAAGCAGTGTTCCTGGATGAGACTGGAGATCTCGGCGCCGAAGCCGCAGGTCTTGGGGGCTTCGTGCACGACCACACAGCGCCCGGTCTTCTGCACGCTCTGCACGATTGTGTCGAGGTCGATCGGGTAGATCGTGCGGAGGTCGATGAGCTCGACCGACACATCTTCGGGGAGCTTGTCGATGGCGGCGAGACACTCAAAGACGCTCGCGCCCCAGGTGATGACGGTCAGGTCGGTGCCTTCGCTCACCACCTTGGCCTGGCCGATCGGAATCGTGTATTCCTCTTCGGGCACTTCTTCGCGGAAGGAGCGGTAGACGCGCTTGGGCTCGAAGAAGACGACCGGATCGGGATCGCGGATGGCGGAAAGGAGCATGCCCTTGGCATCGACGGGCGTGCTCGGCATCACGACCTTGAGGCCGGGGGTGTGGGCGTAGATCGATTCGGGAGAATCCGAGTGGAGTTCCGGGGCGTGGATGCCGCCGCCGACAGGGACGCGGACGGTCATCGGGATGGTGATCGCGCCGCGGGTGCGTGAGCGGTAGCGTGCGGCGTGGTTGGTCAACTGGTCGTAGGCCGGCCCGAGGAAGCCCTCGAACTGGATTTCGGGGATGGGACGCATGCCGCCCATGGCGAGACCGATCGCGGTGCCCATGATGCCCGATTCGGCAAGAGGCGTGTCGATCACGCGATCCTTGCCGAAGATCTTCTGGAGGCCTTCGGTGACACGGAAGACGCCGCCGTTCGCGCCGACGTCTTCGCCCAGGAGAACGACGCGCTGGTCGCGGTGCATCTCCTGCTCGAGCGCCTCGTTGATGGCGTCGACGAGGGTGAGGCCTTTTTGTTTCATCACTTCGGTACGAGGCATGATGGCTCCCGCAATTCAGTCGTTTGCTTTTCTCTGCTGTGCGGACATGGCAAATCAGGCGTGCTGAGGCTGTTCGGACAATCCAACCTGCGTCGGGTCCTGCCCCAGGCTGCTCGTCCGGGCCGTCTTTTTCTGCCGCTCCAGTTCCGGATTGAGCGCGGCGAACGTGTAGTCGAAGATGTCGTCGAACGACGGCTTCTCGATGCCCTCGGCCGTCTTGACAACTTCGGCGACGATCGCCTTGCACTTTTCTTCGTGCGCCTTCTGCTTGGTCTCGTCCCAGAGGTCCTTGGTTTCGAGGTACTTTCGCAGGCGGATCAAGGGATCGCGGCCGAGCCACATGTCCACTTCCTTGGGATCGCGGTAACGACGCGCATCGTCGGCGGTCGTGTGATCGGCGAGGCGGTAGGTCACGGCCTCGATGAAGGATGGGCCGCCGCCGGAACGGGCGCGGTCCACGCATTCCTTCGCGATCTTGTAGACCGCGAGCAGGTCGTTGCCGTCCACCTGGTATGTGGGCATGTCATAGGCGAGCGCCTTCTGCGCGACCGTCCTGCTGCGCATCTGAGTCTCACGCGGCACGCTGATCGCCCACTGGTTGTTCTGGCAGATGAAAACGAGCGGCACCTGATAGACGCTCGCGAAATTCATTGCCTCGTGGAAGTCGCCTTCGCTCGTCGCGCCGTCGCCGAAGTAGGTCAGAGCAACTTTGGGCTCTTTGCGCATCTTGAACGACCAGGCGATGCCGGTCGCATGGAGCATCTGTGTACCGATCGGGATGCAGAGGGGCAGCTGCTGGACGCCTGCGGGAATCTGGTTGCCGCGCTCGTCGCCCATCCAGTGCAGGAGCACATAGTGCATTGGCAGCCCGTGCATGAAGAGGGCGGCGTTCTCGCGATAGCACGGGACGAGGAAGTCCTGCCCCTTCTTGGCGGCGTACGCGGTGCCGATGGCGGCGGCCTCCTGGCCCTTGTTCTGCGGATACGTGCCCATGCGGCCCGAGCGCTGCAGCTTGAACGCGATCTCGTCGAGCTGGCGGCACTGCTGCATGAACTTGAAGAGTTCGAGGATTTCCTCGTCGCTCAGCGTGTTGCGCGACTGGGCCGCGTCGATCACGCCGTTCTCGTCCATCACCTGGAGGTACTCGATCTCGGCCTTGTAAACGGATTTTCGGGGCATGCGGCACTCCGTAAGAACGCGCGGCGGATCAGAGTGGAAGGGTAGTCGATGGGCGAGGTTTCTGCCGCGCCCAACCGCCCGATCCCAGCAAAAAAGCCGCCCATTGAGGGCGGCCTTTGGAAAGAGCAGAACTGATCGTTATCGCGTGCCCGCGTGGACCCCGTCGACCGACCCGCCAACCCCGCCCACAGTCGGCGAGCCCGGGAACTGCTTAATCCCGTCCTGACGGAGCGTGCGTCCCGTGCCCTTCGCGGTCGGCGATTTCTCCGGAATCGAGAACTCGCTGTTGGGCATCGCATCGCTGTGCTTGATCGACGCCGCAGCGGCCCGGAGCATCGAGTCATCCGCGTTCTCCGAGAGCTCGCGGAGATTTGCGTAGAAGAACGTCTCGGCCAGATCAAAGAAGTGCAGCGCGGCGGCCTTGTCACGTTCGAATTCCGCACCGTCTCCGCCCCGCCGCAGATCCTGGTCGAGCTTGCTGAGCGTGCAGGCGAAGGCGTGCAGCCACATCGCGTTGTCCGCGAGGCGGGCCTGGACGCACTGGCGCGTGATGATCGCCTCTTCGTAACGCTTGCTGGCGCGCTTGAACTGGTGGCTGTGCTCACGAATGAGCCACGAAAGGCGCTCGGCCTGTGTCCGCAGCGATTCGTGCACGCGCGGAACGGGCGGCAACCCGCGCCGAACTCCCAGGAAAATCTCGATGCCCAGCGGCACCGCCGCCCGCAGCAGCTTGAAATTCAGCGAGTTCTTGAGGATCCGCCCGAAGTTGCCGCCGAGGCCCTCGTCCTTGTTCCAGCCGAGGGCGTTTTTGACCGTGAGCATGCTCTCGGCGAGCTGCTTGCCGCCGTAGGCGAAGATGAAAGACTGCATCACCTCATTGGCGCCCTCGACGATGAGATTGATGCGTGAATCTCTGAAGACGCGTTCGACCTCATTCTCCGTCATGTAGCTCTCGCCGCCCATGATCTGGACGCCGTCGTTGACAACCCGCCAGCCCATCTCCGAGCAGAAGACCTTGCAGATCGCGGTCTCCAGCATGATGTCCTCGTCGTGACGGTCGAGCATGCCCGTCGTCATGTAGAGCACCGAGTCCATGGCGTAGTCGTAAGCCGCCATGCGTGCGATGCGCTGCTGCACGAGCTCGAAGTCGCTCAGGGGGCGACCAAACTGGAAGCGCGTCCGCGCCCATTTCGTCGCCTGATCGCGCACCCGCCGCGCGCCGCCGATCATGCCGGCGGAAAGGGTGCACCGGCCGTAGTTGAGGCAGGTCAGCGCGATGTTGAGGCCGCGGCCCTCCTGGCCGAGAAGGTTGGACTTGGGGACGCGGACGTTGTGGAAGCGGATTCTGGCCTGCCAGGTGCCCCGGATGCCGCACTTGCTGCGGTTCTTCTGGTAGATCTCGACGCCGGGCATGTCCGGATGGCACACGAGCGCCGTGACCTTCTCTTCTTCCTTGCCCGTCTTGGGGTTGACGAGCTTCTGCTTGGCCATCACGGTGAACAGGCCGCTGATCGCGCCGCTCGTTGCCCACTTCTTCTCGCCGTTGATGACGTAGAACTCTCCGTCAGCGGTCTTTTCGCAGCGGGTTTCCTGGCCGCCCGCATCACATCCGACGTTGGGTTCCGAAAGACAGAAAGCGCTGACCCAGTCCTTGGCAAGGTGCGGCAGCCACTTTTTCTTCTGCTCCTCGTTGCCGAAGAGCATGACCGCCTTGCACCCGATCGACTGGTGCGCCGAGACAAGCACCGCGGTGCTGCCGCACGAATACCCGATGCGCTCCAGCACGCGGTTGTAGCTGGTGATTCCGAGCCCCAGGCCCCCGAACTCTTTGGGGATGGTCATGCCCATCACGCCCAGCTCGAAGAGCCGGTCGATGACCCAGCGCGGGATTTCCTGCTCCTGGTCGATCTGGACCGACGGGTGTTCCTTCCGCAGGTACTCGTCGAGTCGGGCCAGAAGCTGATCGCAGTCGGCGGTCTCTTTGGCTTCGGGAATCGGGTACGGGAACACAAGCTCCGTGCGGAGGTTGCCCCAGAACATGTTCTTGACGAACCCCATCTTCGTCGGTTCGGGGCCGAGTAGTGCTTCGGCATCCTCGATGAGTTTGCGGTCCTTGTCGGACATCTTCATCGATTTCAGGTCGGCCATGAAAGGATTCCTCCGATGGATCGCGTCTGCGGGGGGTCCGAACGGACCGTCCGTTTGCTGCATCTCCGGGCCGGATAGGAATCCGGGCGGCAATGCCATTCTTTCCGCAGTCTGGTCGCGTGGAAAGTCCGCGCCATGATCAATATTGATCGGCTTTCAGAAACAGCCTGAAACGCCCGGACAGGCAAAAACGGCCCAGTTTGTGCCTACTTGCTTCGGGCAAAGAAGGCCGCCAGTGCCTGCTTCGCGGCCGGCGTGTGCCTTAACCGCACCAGATGGCGTCTTTCGACCGCCAAAGCGGCCTGATACCCCTGCGTCAGGCCGGTGTTGATAGCTTCCAGGACAGCCTGAGCCGAGTCGGACTGGGGCAGATCGACCCTCGCCCGGTCCAGAGCCAGAAGGGTCTTGGTGGCCTGTGCCGGCGACTTTCGCCAAGGGTCGATTTCCGAGTAGTCAACCACCCCCCGCTTGGCGGCCGCCCCCTGAAGCCAACGGCGACAGGCGGGGATTAGATCGGCCTGGGAGGAGGCGATTTCGGCGAAGAGGCCCGACTTGGCCGCCTCGTCAAACAGCATGTTCTGGCCCTGGATGCAGCGGGCGATGGCATCCCCCGGCTCGTGCATACGCAGCGGGAGCAGATTGGTCCCTCCCCAACCCGGGCAGAGCCCAAGGGAGCACTCCGGCAGTCCGACCGGATAGGGCTTGACGGGAGCGCCCTCACGTGCGGCAGCCGGCGCGGCGATAAGCGCATCACAATGCATGGCAAGTTCCAGCCCTCCGCCCAGGACGGCCCCGTTGATCGCCGCAACCGTCGGGAACGGGAGCCCGGCCAGCGAGCAAAAGACTCTCTGCCCGAATGCCAGGTAGCGATCGAGCTGGTCGTCGGAAAGCTCTGAAATGGACTTGAGGTCGGCGCCGGCGACGAAAACCCGCTCCGATGCGGACCGCAGGATCATCCCACGCACCGAAGCGCCCGTCAGCGACCGCAGGGAGGCGTCCAGCCGCTGCAAGAGCTCCAAGTCCAGCACTACAACGGGCTTACCAGCCTGCTCGAGGGTGAGCGTGGCGATTCCGGAGTCATCGATCAAAAGTGGCAGCGGTTGTGCAGAATTCATCCGAACTCCTGGGCCGGGGAAGCGAATGGGAAAAGCAGAGTAGATTCAGACCGAATCGATCGTAAGAATCTAATCAGTTGGCGGGGTTAAAGGCGCGAACATTTTGCCGGTTGCACCGCTTCATCCGATAGGGGATGGAGGGGCACTTTGGGGTCGCTCGCGCATGCTCGAAGAAAAGTTATGTGTCATCTGCGGAACGGACGTTTCGGGCAAGCCCCGATTCAAAGACTCCAAGGGCCGTTACGCGTGCAAAGAGTGTGCGGTGCGCAACGGCTTTGACCCGGCGTCCCGGGCGCTTGGCGATACCGCCGTGGACACTGACGCAATTCTCGACGAGCCGGCTCCCAAGCTCAAAGAAGAAAGCGGCATCGGGATGCGGTCCAAAGGCGCCGCCGTCAAGGCCTCTCCTGTCGCTCCTCCGGGGCGCGAGCTGTGTCCCAAGTGCAAAACCATCATGCCGCAGGGCGAACTGGTGTGCCCGGCCTGCGGCTACAGCATCGCTCTGGGCGAGTCGGTCGAAAACCTCGCGGTGATCGAGATCCACGAAAGGCCGCCCCTGGGACTCCGGATCCTCGAGGGGCTTCCCAACCTCTACCTGAGCCCGACACGGAAATTCATCGGCTGGCTTCTGCTGTTCGGCGGGCTGTTCTCGATCGGCACCACCAACCTCAGCACCTTCTATTTCTACTGCGGCGCGGTCGCAATCTTCTTCATTGTGCTTTATTACCAGACGGTCATGATCGCCTTCGCCGAACGCAAGCCGGGCTGGGGCGCGGCGGGGGCTGTGGGCGTGGCGATACCGCCCCTGGCACTCTCGATGTTCTGGTACGGCCTAGTAAAAACCCGCCGAAAGAACTATGTCGCAGCGTGGGCCGCACTTTTGTTCGCGCTCGCCGGGGTCGGCGTTTTGTATCTGATGTTTCATCCCGGAACGCTCAGCGCCAGAGACAACACTCCGGCGGCTGCAGCCCCGGCGAAGGCTCCCGCCAAAGCCCCTTCGTGACGGGCTTTCAGGAAGAAAACTTCGCACGCAGCCGTGACTGTGCCTCGGGAGTTGCCAACACCTGAGCCGAGAGCTGTGCGCCCCGCATCACGATCGAATCATCCAAAGAGCCGTCGAGCTGGTTCAAGAGCCCTTTGGTAGCCGCCAAAGCGTTGGAGCCGCCGGATGCGAGCCGCCTGGCGACCGATTCGACCGTCTCATCGAGTTGAGACGCGGACTCGCACAGCACGTCAACCATGCCGCACGCGTGCGCCTCGCGCCCCGACATCAGCCCGCCGGTGAGCAGGATCTTTCGTGCGCGTCCGGCACCGACCTTGCGGACGAGCCAGGGCGCCACAACCGCGGGACAGACGCCTAGATCAACCTCGGGGTAGCCCATCTTTGAGTCGGCGTGCGTGATCGCGAGGTCGCACACGCACGCCAGGCCGCACCCGCCGCCGATCGCGGCGCCGTTGACGCTGGCAACCACAACCATGGGCAGCCGGCGGATCTTGAGCGTCCATTCGGCAAGCGATGTCAGCAGCTCCAGGGCGAGCCTGTTGTTGTCAAGAACCGCCTTCAGATCCATGCCCGCACAGAACGACTTACCGACGCCCGAGATGATCAGAACGTGCGGCCCGCCCGGCGCCCGGCTCTGCAGGCGATCGACTTCCTGATGCATGGCGCCGAGCAGATCGAGCGAGAGAGCGTTGCGAGCATCCGGCCGGTTGAGCGCAAGCCGCGCCACGGGGCCGTCGAGAGTGAGCTGCGCGAGCTGGTTCGTGTTCGACATTGGGTTTCCATTATCGTGCGGCCCAGGCCTGAGGGAGAAGTCGGCGTTCCTCCTCCCCGCCCGCCAAAGCCGTGGACACGTGAAGAGCTTCCACATCCAGTTCGATCGGGGAGATCTCATCGAGCCAGCGCCGGGTAGCGGCGAGGGCCCCCCGGGGCTTTGCCGCGAGCATTCGGGCCGCTTCGAGCGCAAAATCCCGGACTGCGTCGGGAGCCGGCAGGCACTCGTGCGCGAGACCGCAGACAAGAGCCTCTCTCCCGCTGATCAGGCCGTTTTCCAGCATGCGCGAGCGGGCGACACCGTCGCCGGCGAGCCGCCGCAGGAACGGGGCCGAAATCGCCGGAGAAACTCCCAGCCGAACCACGGGATAGCCGAGCTTCGCGTCGGAGTTGGTGACCACGAGGTCGCCGCCGCCGAGCAGGGCGCAGCCGCCGGCGATGGCGGCGCCGTGAGCGCCGACGACAACGGGAATCTCCAATCGACGCAGTGCGCTGATGGCGCGGTGCAGCCCCTCGAGCAGCGCCCGCATGACCTCGCCGCCGGGCGCATCCTTGCAGAGCGACAGGTCGAAACCTGCGCAGAAGACCGCACCTTCGCCGGTGAGCAGAAGGCCCCCCGCTTCTCGCGGAGTTTCGCCGATCGCGGTGCACAGCTGTCCCAGCATGTCGGGCGTGAGCGCGTTGCGCTTCTCGGCCCGCGCGAGGACGACCTCGTAGACATCGCCGTGAACGTGCGTCCGGATCATCCGCCGCCCCCCGCACGCGACTTCGCAACGATCTCGCGGGCGAACGACGCGGCCTGGGCCAACGAGTCCAGATTCAGATTGGTTCGATACCCGGCTTCGTGAATCGTGCGGACGAGCAGGTCGGTCGAAATGTTGCCCGGGGCGCGCCGGACCGTGCCGTCCGGGAGCGTGCTGCTCGCGTAGGGGCAGCCGCCGAGCCCGGCGACCGAACCGTCGAAGGAGCGGACGCCCAGGTCCAGTGCGGCGCGGACGCACTCGGAAGCGCGGCCGAAGGTGTCGTGAAGATGCAGCGTGGTCGCGGCACGCCCCTTCTCGATCGGAACCTCCCGACTCACTTCCCGGAGCATCGCCGCCGTGTTCTCGGCCGTGCCCGCCCCGATCGTGTCCCCGTAGTCGACCTCGTCGACGCCCAAATCCATTAACTGCTTCGCCACCCTCGCCACCGCTTCCGGTGCGATCGGCCCCTCAAACGGGCACGCGATGACGCAGGAGATATAGCCGCGAACCTTCAGCCCGCTCCCATGCGCCGCAGCGACCACAGGCCGAAATCGATCGAGCGATTCCGCGATTGTGGCATTGGTGTTCTTCCTGCAAAAGGTCTCGGAGGCCGCGGTGAAGACGGAGACTTTTTCGATGAGGTTCTTATGCGCAGCGCGATTGCAATCGAGCGCGGCCTGCATGCCCCGCTCGTTCGGAACAAGGGCCGAGAAAACCGGATGCGGGAGCCCCCTTGCCGAGGGACCGGGTTCCTGAAGCTGCGCAAATACCCGCTCGCCATCCCCCAGCTGCGGCACCCACTTCGCGCTCACAAAGCTCGTCACCTCGACCTCGTCCACGCCCGTCCGGCACAAGAGCTCGACGAGTCTCACTTTTTCAGAGGTGGGGATGATTCCGGGCTCGTTCTGGAGGCCGTCGCGCGGCGAGACATCGGTGATGCGGACAAACTCGGCCATCGGGCTGAGGATACACCGGCGCAAAGAAAAAGGGCACCGCCGGACGGCGATGCCCCTGAGATCACGCTTGAGCCCGGCTTACCGCCGGCGACGTCCCGCCACAACCATCCCAAAGCCCGCGAGCGCCAGGGCTCCCGGAGCGGGGATGTTGCCTCCGAAGTTGGGCAGGTGCACTTCGCCGTTCTGGTTGAAGGTGCTGGTGAAAACGCTGCCCTCGATCGCCGTCGAGTTGCTCATCGTCGCGTTCGGGGCGAGGATGGCGCCGAAGAAGTGGCGGTCGATATTCAGCGTCGTCGCCTGGTAGAAGTTCCAGATGATCTTGCTGGCGTTGGCGACGGTGAACCCGCCGACCATGTTGCCGCCGTTGTACGTGATGTTCGTGCCCGAGACGTTGATCACGACGGTGCTCGCGCCGTTCATGTTGATGCTCATCTGCTGCACGAGGTTGTTCTGGAAGAGCGAGTTGCCGTTCACGCTGAAGACGGCGATGCCGCTCCCGCCCGCCACGCAGTTGAACGTCACGCCCGCGGGCTGACCGCTGGGGAGAGTCACCGTGTTCGTGGCCGCGAGCGACTGGCAGTAGGTCGATGCGTTGGTCACATCGGCCCATGCGTTGTTGATCGTCGTGCTGACGCCGCTGTCGTTCTGGATCAGGGCGCCCCCGCCGTTCATGTTGTACGTCGCCGAGCCCTTCGACCCAAAGAGCCGGGCGCGGCCGGAGTTGACCTGGTAGTTGCTGCTGCCGCTGCCGCCGCTGCCGACGACCAGCGTGTCGATGCCCAGGTAGGCCGAAGTCGGGAGCAGCTTCGTCGCGTAGTTCGACGTGCCCGAGATCTGCCCCACCATCGTCCGGCCTTCGACTTCCGAAGAAGACGTCAGCTTGTTCTTGACAATGAGATTCCAGTCGTTGATGGCCGAAGCGCCGGCAACCTGGACCATGACGCTTGCCGCAATGGCGGCAGCGCCGAACGCATACTTCTGCATGTCTTGCCTCTCTCAAAAACCCACGAAAACCCAATGCGGGCAAGCCTCCTACAGCATGCCCGACGGTGGATGATAGGAAGCCACATCCGTTGCGCCGCACATTCGCCGCGGGAATCGCCGACAAAGGGGCACAATGAAACAATCTTCACAAACGCGTTATTGGGCGTTGCGTGCGCTCACGTCTGCAGCACACCCGTCTTGAACGCCTTCGTGTAATCCCAACCCTGCTCCGCAATCGCCAGGGCTTCGATCAATTCATCCCTCGTTCGGTGGGGTTCGATGATCCGGTCGAGCCACCCGCGCGCCGCACCGTGCCGGATATCAGCCTGCTCGGTGTAGCCCGCGTGGATCGCGCTGTAAATGGCTTTATGCGTCTCGGGATCGATCGTCTCGCCCTTGCGCTTGCGGCTGGCTTCTTCGATTGTGGTCAAAACGCCCGTCGCCTGGTTCGCCCCCATCACGGCGCACTTGGCGCTCGGCCAGGCGAACGAAATGAACGGGTCAAAGGCCCTGCCGCACATCGCGTAGTTGCCCGCGCCGTACGAGCCGCCCATGAGCACCACGATCTTGGGCACGATGCAGTTGCTCATCGCGTTCACCATCTTCGCACCGGCCCGAATAATCCCCCCCTGCTCGCTGTCGCGCCCGACCATAAAGCCGGTTGTGTCGTGCAGGAAGACGATAGGAATCTTCCGCTGATTGCAATCCATAATGAACCGCGCAGCCTTGTCGGCGCTGTCGTCATAGATCACGCCCGGCATCTGCACAGCCTTGGTCGGGCCAGTTTTGCCACCGGCGACCGTGCGCTGCACGAGCTTTTTCTGGTTGGCCACAATGCCGCAGGGGCGGCCGCCGATCGTCGCGTAACCGCAGACGATCGACTGCCCGTAATCGGCTTTGTACTCGTCAAAGTCTGGCGCGAGCGCCTCGGCCGCGCCCTCTTTCTTCGCCCCGACGTCCACAATGCACGCGATCAGGTCACGCACGTCGTACTGACTTCCGGATGTGTCTTTGAACTTCTCATAGATCTCCGCGCCATCGTGAAACGCGCGGGGCAGGGCCCTGGCATCGACCTGCCCGTTCCACCCGGCGGCCTTGCCGTACTTTCCAGCGAGATCGCGCAGCCGCGCAATGCACGCCTCATCATCCTTCTCTTTGAAATCAATCGTCCCGCTCACGCTCGCATGCATCGTCGCCCCGCCGAGCTCCTCATCCGTCACTTCCTGCCCGATCGCCGCCTTCACGAGCGCCGGCCCCGCCAAATACAGCCCCGAACCCTCCGTCATCAGCAGCGTGTCGCACAGCACCGGCAAGTACCCGCCGCCCGCCACGCAATACCCCATGATCGCCGCGATCTGCGGGATCCCCTCCGCGCTGATCACCGCGTTGTTCCGGAAGATCCTCCCGAAATCATCCGTATCCGGGAACACATCCTCCTGCAGCGGCAGGTACACCCCGGCGCTATCCACCAGATAGATCAGCGGCAGCCGCGCCATCATCGCCATCGTCTGCGCCCGGATGATCTTCTTGCACGTCATCGGAAAAAACGCGCCCGCCTTCACCGTCGCATCGTTCGCGATGATCATGCACCGCCGCCCCTGCACCAACCCCACTCCCGTCACCACCCCGGCGGCGGGCGCTCCCCCGTGCTCCTTGTACATCTCGTACGCGCACCAGAGGCCGTACTCCTGAAAGAAGCTCCCCCTGTCGATCAATTTCTCCACGCGCTCGCGGGCGGTCAGCCGTCCCTTCTCGTGCTGGCGTTCGATGGCCTTGGGGCCGCCGCCCAGTTTGAGCGCCGCCTCGGCCTTGAGGTACTGCTCGGTGAGGTCGCGGAGTGCCGGATTTGCGTTTGGAGAAGCCTTGTTCATGTTCTTCCCGAGGATAGCCACGGCCGTCTCTCACGCCCCTCCCCGGTCAGCGCCTGCGACAGCACGGCCGTCACCCAAAGGCGGCGGTCTTCCCTGAGACCAGAGCCGAACTTCACTTCCTTGTCCGCCTTGATGAGCACCAGCGGCTTGGACTGCTCGTTCTGCTTCCAGTTCGTCTGGCCCGTGCGGACCGAGGTCACCGCCGCGGCGTTAAAACGCTGGCGCCACTGAACCGGGCCTATGCCCACCCCCGCCGTGCCCCGGCCCGACTCGATGATCACCTCGCACTTTCCCGCCACCGAGACCAGGAAAACCGCGATCAGCAGCAGGCCGATCGAGAGAAACGGGATCAGGAATATCCACAAAAAGATCACCCCGCCCAGCGTTATCATGCCGCCCCCCTTGGTGGACGGGGAGGGAAACCACGAAGGGACCCCGACGCCGGCGGCATGAAGCGAGCCCGCGATCGCGATCAGCACGAAGACCGAAACGATCCCGTTCCAGAACAACCCGAAGAGAGCAACCGCAACGGCGCTTCCGAGCGACCGCGTGCTCGCACGGACCTCCAGCCGATCTCCGAGTTCGACGATCTCGCATCCGTCCGGAACGCGCGTGATGTCCACCCCGGCCAGCTCCGGTTCCTCGGCGAAAAGCGACAGTTTCGTCACCGCGCCGCAGCCGCGGCACACAGCGACCGCCTCGCGGACGTTCATGTCGTCGACCGCGAACTGCTTTTTACACCTCGGACAAGCCGGCGCGTTGCTTGTGTTCACACGCTCGATCCGTTTTCACTTCCGCTTGAAGACGGTCTTCGCAATCTTCTGATACCCGTCCGCTCCCGCCACCTTGGTAAAGATCTCCTGCGTGATCGCGCCCTTGTCGTTCACCTGGATCACAAACTTGATGGGGATGCGGCCGACGCCGGGTTCGTCGTTCTCGCCGTACAGCGTCCAGGTCTTCTTCGAGGCGTCGTAGTCGCCCTCGGCGTAGACCGGGTACGTGCCGCCCGTATCCAGACCGACGACAAAGTACTTCTTCTTCTGCGTGTTGTAGCCGAAGTACGCGATCGACTCGAACTTCACCTGCTCGGACATGTCGGCGTGGGCGTTGAGCTCAAGGAACCGGTTGCCCAGAACCCACTGCCCGCTCGCATCACCCTCGATCAGCACCGGCTGTCCCCCGCCCCCCTCGTACTCGATCTCTTCATCGAACGACCCGAGGAAGGGGTCAAAGTTGCGGTGTTCGGCGGCCGGGGCCGAGATCTTCTGCAGTTCGGCGGCGATCGCCTTCTTGTCCGGCCTGGCCTGCTGCGCGATCACCACGCCGCAAACAAGACCAACGCCCACCAGCACGCACGCCTGCGCCAATTTGCTCTTCATGATCGCGTTCTCCGATTGATCTCGGAGGATATCAGGCGGCTACGCCCGCTTCCCGCCAGGCTCGCGCGCCCGCCATCGCCGCTTCCCGGGGGCTTCTCATCCCCGCCACATCGACGATCACCGCGGCGGATGGAGCGCTCACCGAAAGAGCGCCGCGAAGTGCCCGAAGGTCCAGCCGGCCTCCCCGTGCGCCCGGGGCCACGCGCTGCGTGCCATCCCAATCGCAAAGCCTGACCGCCAAAGGACCTGCCGCCGCCGCGGCAACCGGATCCGCGCCGGCAACGATCGCCCGCACGCAGTCCAGCCCCGGGCCGATCGGAGCACGGTTGAGCCCGGGTGCGGAAAGATCGGCAATCAGAACCGCCCTGTCGCGGGCCGCCTCGGAAAGAGCCTCGACCACTCCCGCCACGGGCTTTTCCGGCAGCGTCATGCAGAGAACCCGAGAGTCCGCGGCTCCCAGCGTGCCGAGCTCGGCCAGAAGTTCCACCGCCCCCACCGCCGCCGACAGCGCACGATCCGCCTGCGCCGGATCCGAAAAGTGCGCCCCCGGGATGAGCACATCAAGCCCGCTGCAGAAGACTCCGGAGCGCCGGAGCAGGGCGGCCAGATCGCGTCGCCCGGACCGATCGAGCTCGCGCGGCCGGATGCCCGCCATCGTTGCGTCGAGCTGAAGCCTGGGCTCGCCCAGCGGCGCGAAGACTCCCGCCGCCTCGGCGATCGCGTCCCGCGGCTCTTTGCCAAAGCCGGTGATGGAGAGTGAGAGCGCCACGGCGTTGCGTCCGTGCGCCGGGCAACCGGCACGACTAGCCGTGCCGGCGCTCGAATTCCTTCATGAAATGGGCGAGCGCCTCGGCCCCCTCGCGCGGGAAGGCGTTGTACATGCTCGCCCGCATGCCGCCGGTGTTGCGGTGGCCCTTGATCTGATCCATCCCCGCCTTGAGCGCCTCTTCGACAAAGAGGTCGTCGAGCCGGGCGCTTGGCGTGTGGAACAGGATGTTCATCAGGCTGCGCGAATCCGGGCGCGCGTGGCCCTTGAAGAACTTCGATCGATCCAGCACGTCGTAGACCACCTGCGCCTTGTCCAGGTTGCGCTTGAGCAGCGTGCCCACGCCCCCCTGGCGCAGGATCCAGTTGAAGACCAGATTGCACATGTAGATCGGAAACACGGGCGGCGTGTTGTGCCGGCTTTCGTCGCGTGCCAGAACTTCGTAGCTCAACATGCGGGGCAGTTTGCGCACCGGTTTCAGCAGGTCCTCCCGCACCACCACGATCGAGATCCCCGCGATGCCCACGTTTTTCTGGGCCCCCGCGTAGACGATGCCGAACTTATTCCAGTCCACCGGGCGGCTGAAGATGTCGCTGCACATGTCGGCGACAAGGAACGATCCCTCGGGAACCTTGGGGGTCCGGATCGAGCCGTCCGCATGGCGCCACTGCGTGCCGTAGAGCGTGTTGTTCGTGCACATGTGCACGTACACGGGCTTCTCTTTGTACACGACTTCCCCGTCGGTCGGGCAGTGTGTATATCCGCCGCCCTTGCCGCTGAATGCCTCGTACGCGCGGTCGGTATAGACGTGGATCTCTTCCCAGGTGCGCTCGGCCCAGTAGCCCGTAGTGAGGAATGCGGCGACGCCGTTTTCGGGCAGGACATTGGCCGGCACCTGAAAGTTCTGGCTGGTGGCACCGCCGGTCAGGAAAAGGATCTTGTAGTTGGAGGGCACATTACCCACGGCCCGCGCCGCGGCCTCGGTCTCGTGCAGGATCTCGTCAAAGACCTTGCCGCGGTGGCTCAGTTCCATGATGCCGATGCCGCTGCCCCGGACGCTCCAGAGTTCCTCCTGGGCCTGGCGCAGCACTTCCTCGGGGAGCATGCTCGGGCCGGCGCAGAAGTTGTACATGCGCCCAAGGCCGGCGCCGGGGAGCGCGAGACCGTGCTGGGAAAGCATGCCGGAAAGGGCGTCACGGGATTTGGTTGTGCTCACGCAGAATTATTGGCGAGGATCCCGCGACGGCACCCTCCCCCACCCAGGGCGCCACCGGCACCCTTCTGCTCAAAGAAAAAACCCGGCTCTTCGCCGGGTTTGGTAGGACACACGCGAACCGTGGATCAGAGCGGGTCGCCGGAGTTGTCGAACTCGTTCTCAGCCTGAGCGGCCATTTTGCCATCGGACTTGATCGCCGCGCGAACACCGCCGCGGGGAACGTCCCAGCCGCGAAGGCCGCCACGCGTCTGACGGAACCAGGCGGCTGCCGCCTGATAACCGTAGTTGTTGCCCTGCTTGGTTCCGCGGGCGATGCGGGGCTCCGATTCATCGAGCACGTCGAAGTAGCTGAAACGGGCAGTCATCGTGATGAGGCTTCGGCGGTTGCGCGGGTCCCAGCCGGGGTTGGTATCGCCGGTGGCAAAGACACGCACCGAACCGTCGTAGAAGAGCAGCGGCTGGCGCGAGACCGGATCGGCGTGGTGCGTGTACGTACGCCCGAAGTGGCGACCGAACGTGTCGGACAGCACCGTCTTGGACGAGGGGAAGCGGACGTCCACATACCTGCGGCGCCCGATGGTCGCGATGGGGACCGTGGACGGCTTGACACCGCCCGTCATTTGCACACCGCCGTTTTCAGTGTAGATCGGCGCCACGTCCTTGGCACGTCCGGACTGATCGGTGCGCTTCTCATAACGATCGACGCCGTAATGTGAAGTGTGCATTGAATAAGACGAGCGGAAGGGGAAGCGCCAGCGGCTATCCACGTCGCTCGAGGGCGCGGGGAGTGTCACGGGAGCCTGATCGAAATTGCGGTAGTACTTCTGCATCGTCACCAGCCACGAATCCTCGGGGCAAACGACCGACGGGTGGGGCAACTGGCCGCCCATCGACTCCACGAGCGGGATGTGGCTGTAGAGGATGTGGGGAACCCAGTTCGCGGGCGCCGCATACAACTCGGGCGGGCTCATGTTGAGCTTGCGCTGCATGATGTAGGTGAATTGGAAGGCGGCGCCTTCGAAGTCGTCGGCCATGTAGACGGGGCCGCTCGGCTTCATCACGAGCTTGTAATCCGACGGCAGCGGCGTGCCCTGCGTCCAGGTGTAGGCGCACAGCGCGTCCTTGTTTTCGGAGGCGAATGTGCTGATGGCAGCTCCCATCGTGCGTTCGCCCGTGGAGCAGATCGTCATCTTGGCGTGGCGTCGTGCTTCGCCCAGAGCGGGAAGCAGGATGCCGATGAGAAGCGCGATGATCGCGATCACGATCAGCAATTCGATAAGCGTAAAGGCCGGTCTGCGGCTCTTAAATCCCATAGTTGTGCGAACCTCCTCAGAACAAAAGTGTAACAGCAAACCCTTTGCCTCGCAATGCCTTGCGGTACGAATTGTCCGGTCCAGCTCCTGTATCTACGCGTCCGCGGACCCGGGGGTGCCGATGCGGAGTCGGTGACTCTACCGAATTCAGTTACCAGCCCCCCTTCGAAGTGTCGAGTTCGTTTTCTTCGACGGCGGACATGGCAGCACCCAGGCCCGTGCCCTTGATAACCGCCCGCGCGCCCTTGGCGCCGAATCCGCGCGGGACATCCCAGCCGTAAAGCCCCCCGCGCGTGTAACGGAACCAGCCGGCGCAGACTCGGTATTGGGACCTCTCAAAGCCGCTTCCGTCGTCGGGCAGTACTTTCGAGACGGGATTCATGGGCGGATCGAAAGACTGCTGCTGTTTCGTGTAGCTGAGGCGTGAGGTCATGTTCGAGCGTTCGGAGCGGTTGACAGGGTTCCAGCCGGGGTTGGTCTCGCCGGTCGTGAAGACCCGCACGGACCCGTCGTAAAAAGCGAGCGGCTGCCGCGATTCGGGAGCGGAAAAGTGCAGAGGGCGGCGGCCAAAGTGCCTCCCCCACTCGTCCGACATGATCGTCTTGGACGACGGAAATCGCACGTCGGTCAGCTTGTTGTAGCCGAACTGCCCGGGCATGTGCTCATCGGCGACGCCTTCTTTCGAGTAGTAGACGCCGCCCCCCGTGTCGGTCGGATACCAGATCGCTGTCAGAAAATAGCCGGGGACAGTGGTCCTGGCGTTGTACTGATACCGCGCCCTGGATGGTCCCCAATGCGCCTGGTGGATGTTGTACGAAGTGCTGAAAGGCCAGCGCCAGTTGGTGGAGGAGCCGTCGCCGCCGTTTTCCGGATAAGGCAGACCTGCATCGCGCGGGTTGGACCACTTCCGCTGCACCGCGATGCGCCACGCGTCCTCGGGGCAGGCGGCCACAGGAGAGGGAAGCACGCCGCCGATGTAGTCATTCAGCGGGATGTGCGTGTAGAGGATGAAGGGGATCCAGTTTTCGGGAACGGGCGCGAAATCGCTGCCGAGATTGGTCTTGTGCCGGATGATGGAAACAACCTGATAGGAAGCCGCAACCAGGTCCTCGGGAAAGTACTTGCCCGCGAGCGGGCCCCAGCCCGGAAGATCCGAGGGATACGCGTCTCCCGATCGCCAGTCCATGGCGGCGAGGCGGTCTTTCTTCTCGGCGGCGTAGGAGCCCATCGCCGTGGCGTAGGTGCGCTCGTTGGCGAGGCAGATTGTGAGCTTTGCCTGCTTGCGTACGCCGCCCACGGCGGGAAGCAATATGCCGATAAGGACGGCGATGATCGCGACAGCGATCAGCAACTCAATCAGAGTGAACGCGCGCAGGCGAGCCATTGCGAGCCTCCGACCACCGCACGAGAGTTGTCCCCGCAGCGCCGGCCCCGGAAGAACTCCGGCCACCGAGAAAGCGCCGACTTCGGAAAAACGATGCCGCCCCATCAAGGGCGGCACCGTGAAAGTTCAGATCAAACCAATCACCACTTGCCGGTCGTGGGGCTCGTGTCCAGCTCGTTCTCCTGGCCGGTGAGCTTCTGAGAAGCGGTGCCGCCGCTTGAAAGAGTGGCAAACTTGCCGCCCGGGCCGGGAGCGCGGGGAACGTCCCAGCCGAAGAGACCGCCGCGGGTGAACTTGTACCAGCCGGCGGGGGCGCGGTAGGAACCGACCTTGTCGCCGTTGCTGAGCGTGGCGCTGCCGGTAACGGGGTTCATCGTGGGGTCGTACTCGGCCTGGTTCTTGGTGAACTGGAAGTGGGCCGTCATGTCGCTGCGATTGCCCGCGTTCGACGGATCCCAGCCCGGAGTGGTCTGAGCGGTCTGGAAGACGCGCACCGAGCCGTCGTAGAACACGAGCGGTGCCTTAGCTTCGGGAGCGGCATAGAACAGGGCCTTGCGACCAAAGTGCCGGCTCCACTCATCGGACATGATCGTCTTGGAAGACGGGAAGCGCACGTCACCGATCTTGTAGATGCCGTACTGACCGTTGAGGCTCTGATCGCCGTCGGCGGTGTACGAGTTGCCGCCCGCGGAAGGATCGGGATACCAGATCGCCGACTTGGAAGCCTTGCCCGAATCGCTCATGCGATAGGTCTGGCGCGAGGGGCCCCAGTGAGACTGGTTGATGGTGTACGAAGTGCTGAAAGGCCAGCGCCACGGAATGCCGAGCGAACCGTCACCGTTGCCGGCGGGGTAGGGAAGGCCGGTGCTCGCCGGATCACTCCACTTGCGCTGCATCGCCACGCGCCAGGAGTCTTCGGGGCAGACGGAGGCCGGAGAGGGCAACTGGCCACCGATGTAATCCGTCAGCGGGATGTGGCTGTAGAGGATGTAGCAGATCCAGCTGCTAGGAACCGGAGCAGCCGCGTCAGAGAGCCCGGTCTTCTTGCGGATGTTCCAGACCACCTGATGGGCGGCGGCTTCCAGATCGCTCGCGTAATACTGACCCTTCTTGGATTCCCAGCCCGGCAGATCAAACGCCATCGGCTGACCGCGGCGCCAGTTGGGGGCGGGGAGCAGGTCCTTGTTCTCGTTCGCGAAGGAGTTGGTCGCCGTGCCGTAGCTGCGCTCGTTCGTCATGCACTGCGTCATCTTGGCGTAGCGACGCGCTTCTCCGAGCGCCGGCAGCAGAATGCCGATCAGGAGCGCGATGATCGCGATCACGATCAGCAGTTCGATCAGTGTGAAGCCGGCCTTGCTCGCCCTGGAGCTCGGCCATCGGCCGAACGCGCGATTCAACATGTTTCGATCTCCAAACTCGCCGCGACTGCGGCACTTCTGAACGACCCGAGTTCGTTACGCAGGACCGGAAACCCCGGCTGCGGCGAATCGGTGATTTTTGCCTCCGGGCCGCCCGCGTCAACCGCTGACGCACGCTCCGGGAGTTCACCCAGACGAGATTTCCTTCCGACTGCAAACGAAACACTCGCCCCGCCGCAGGACGCGGCCGCCAGAATAGGCTTTCAGAGCATATCACATGTTCTCACACAACCTGAACATGGTTGCTTCAAAACCAGAATCCGTACAAAAAGTGCTTTTCCGCGACACCAATCAAAATCCTTACGGCCAACTCCCCTTCCGCAGGCTTATCCATTCCGCCGAAGCACTCTCGCTTCGAGCCGCCGCCGATTCCCCCTTTGGTTCCATCGCCTTCGGAAGCGGCTGGTCCGCGGAATCCGCCTTAGGCGGGGTCTGATTTTCAGCTGCGCCGGCTTCCGCAGGCGTGGCGTGGGTGCCGGACGCGCCGGCGGGGGCGGCCTTTTCCGTCTCCGCCCGCATCTCTCCCGGCAAGCTCGCGTTCTGCCCCGAATGCGTTGCCGCGGGAGCGGAAGAAAAAAGCGCGAGCGCCGCGGCGGTTGCAACCAGAGCCACCAACCCAACCACGCCCAGCACGGCCGCCAGCACAACATTGCGCCGACGCAGAGCGGCGACTTCCTCGGTCATTCTCAGGTCAACAGCGCTCCGCCGGACGGGTGCCGGGGTCGCAGGGTGCGCCACGGGCGTCTGCGGGCGTGCTTCGTGCGAAACCGCCGCCGCGGGCTGACCCGGCACGTGCCGGACAGGGAGCAGTCCCAGAAACTGGCGGTCGGATTCGGCGTGAAAATCCGCGCCGCAGGCGGCGCACGGAGCAAAGTTCCCGTCCGGGCCGGGCGAAACAGGGCTCTGGCAGGAGTGGCAGATCCCGAGCCGGTGCGCGATGCCGGGCACCCGGCGCGCGGGATACCAGAACTGCGCCGTGGACGGACCCCGCATGATCGTTTCCGGAGCGATCTTCCCGCGGGCGATCATTCCGATCAGCGTGTCGTACGAGCAGCCCGGCCGGAAGGGCTGCTGCTCATCCCGCAGAAACCAGGGCCCCATCGCGTTCTGGGTCGCCTGGCGTGACAGCGGATCGAGAGGGCCGGCGCACGAAGCGCAGCGAGGCTGATCGGGCGTCGGTCCGCCGCAGAACGGGCAGACAAATAAGGGGGGCGGCTGGGTGGACTGCTCCGAGTCGTTCATGGCAGAGATCGATCCGGGCAAAGTTGGCGTGCTGTTTCAGTCCAATTCGCACTTCGCGGCGCCAAGAGCTTACCTCGCCACCTCGATCGCTCGCGTTTCCCGCAGGACCGTGACCTTGATCTCCCCGGGGAACGTCATTTCTTCGCTCACTCGCTTGGCAATCTTGTGCGCGATCAGGTAGGCCTCGTCGTCGTTGATCCGGTTGGCATCGACCATCACGCGGACCTCGCGCCCGGCCTGAATCGCGTGGGCCTCGTTCACCCCGCGGAAGCCCAGGGCGATGTCCTGCAGTTCGGTCAGACGCTGCACGTACTTCTCCATGCTCTCGCGCCGGGCGCCGGGGCGGGCGGAGGAGACGGCGTCGGCGGCCATCACGATCGGGGTGTAGAAACTGGTGCTCGGGATGTCGGCGTGGTGCCCGCCGATGGCGTTGAGCACCGGCTCCTTCTCCCCGAACTGCCGAGCGAAGTCCATACCGATCTTCGGGTGGCCGCCCTCCATCTCGTGGTCCATGGCCTTGCCGATGTCGTGGAGGAATCCGCAGCGCCGCGCGATTGTGCCGTCCAGGCCCAGCTGCTCGGCGATGATCTGGCAGAGGAAAGCGACCTCGACCGAATGGCGCAGCACGTTCTGCCCGTAGCTCGTGCGGTAGGCGAGCTTGCCCATGGCCTCGCTCACCTTGGGGTGCACGCCCCGCAGGTTGACCTCGAGCACGGCGTCGCGCCCGAACTTGAGAACCTTCTCGTTGATCTCCGAACGGACCTTCTCCACGACTTCTTCGATACGCGTCGGATGCATCCGCCCGTCGGCAATGAGACGCTCGAGAGACTCGACCGCCACGGCCTGCCGGATCTTGTCAAAGCACGAAACGACGATGACGCCCGGGGTGTCGTCCACGATGATGTCGGCGCCCGTTACTTTCTCGATCGCCCGGATGTTGCGCCCCTCGCGCCCGATGATGCGGCCTTTCATGTCGTCCGACGGAATCGCCACCGTCCGGACCGTCGATTCGGAGGTGTGCTCGGTCGCGAAGCGCTGGATCGCCATCAGCGTGATTTCGCGGGCCTTTTCCTTGGCGTCGTGCTCGGCGGTTTCCGTGATCTTCCGCACGATCTTCGAGGCATCGTGGCGGGCGTCCTCTTCCACCTTGACGAGCAGCTCGGCCTTGGCCTGCTCGGGCGTCAGGCCCGTCATCTGGAACAGCTTGTCCTTCTGTTCCTGGATCACCTTGTCCAGCTCGTTTTCCCGGGCCTGCAGCCCCTGCTCCCGGCTCTTGAACTGCTCGGCCTGCCGGCCCAGCGTCTGCTCCTTGAGCGAAAGAGCCTCCTCCTTGCGGTCAAACAGGTCTTCGCGCTTCTGCAGCCGGCGCTCCGCCTCGCGGAGCTCGTTTCGGCCGTCCTCGATTTCTTTCTCGATCGTGCTTTTTCGTTCGAGGAGCTGCTTCTCGGCGTCCACCCGGACGCGCTCGGCGGCCGTTCTTGCTTCGGATTCGGCGCGGGCGATGGTCTCTGCCGCCTTGGACTTTGCCGCGGCAAGAGCCTGCCCGGCCACAAACCTGGCGACGACGATGCCGATCGCAAAGGCGACCACAGCCGCACCGGCGATGGCGCCGATCAGGCCGGGGCCTTCAAGAGCAAGCGTGAACGGATACATGGGCGACCCTCCAATCGAGGATCGACCGCAAGAACATTCAGCAGCGAGCGACCGTACCCGCGGAAACGCACGTTTCGAAGAGAACCGGGTTTTTTTCGAAATCGTGCGTCATTGCATGCAGCCGGGAGTCAGGAACGAGGCTGGCGGGGTCCCGGAGTCCAAAGACCGTCGGATCGAGCGCCTGTCGCCCGCCCTTTGCTGTCACGGGGCGGACTTGGCGTGCTTCAACGTCGGTTCGTGGCTCGGGCAGTGCGCCTTTCAGGACAATGGTCGGAATCTGCTCAGAATGATCTCAGGTCGAGGTGACAAAGGTTGGAATCTGTCCGGCTCACGCCGAACACTCAGAATTAGTTTACTCCAATCAGGGCGACCGTGTTTCGCTCAATCGGGCAAAGTGCCGAGAAACGACCTTGGAGTCCCCCGACACCGGGCCCAACCTTCGCCTTCCGACCGGCCGAAACTGCCGAAGCCCCCCCCGCCTGACCGATTGCTAGCACGACAGAAGGAGACTGCTGGAATGACCCCCATCCCGTCCCCCACCCCGTCCCCCATCCCCACCCCCGCCCCCGCCACCTCCTCTACCCCCGCCCGGACGCTCCCCCGCCTTGCCCGCCGCGGCATCGCGCTCGCCCTTGGCCTCTGCGCTCTCTTGCAGACGGCCTGCAACATGGTCAAGCCCGTCTCGATTTCGGGCAGCGAGCTCCTCGAGCACTCCCCCTCCCTCGCGCTCGATGTTGAGAACTCCCACGGCAGCATCCTGGTCCGTGTGAACCCCAAGCTCACGCAGCCCCGGATCGGCGCTGTGGCCTACGCGGGCGTGGCGCAGGGGTCGGCGAACTACCAGTCGGACTTGTGGGCAACAGCCTCGCTCGCCGAAACCGACGGGCGCGCCGTGCTGACCGTCCGCACCAAGCCCCAGGAAGGGCCCGATGTGGGCAAGTGGGTGCAGCTTGCGATCGAATTGCCGAGCTGCGACGGCATCCGGGCCAAGAACTCCGGCGGCCTGATCGATATCCGGGACGTCTCGGGCGCCATCTGGATCGAAAACGGCGGCGCCGGCTTTGAGGGCGGCCCGATCTATCTTGAGGCGGCCAAGCCCATCACCGCTCCGGTCACGATCAGCACGAGCAGCGGGAACATCCAGGTTGTGCTGCCGACGGGTTCCACGGGCGATATCGAACTCATCTCGAGCGGCACCAAACTGACCGACCTGCGTGCCTGGACCGGACAGGTCGACAACACCACGATCAAGCCCGGCTATTTCCACGGAATCCTCAACCGAGGCACCAATCCCATCAAGCTCCGCTGCACCGACGGCGATGTCGAGCTGCGCATCGGACCCTACCGGTTCGGCAATCCACAGAACAAGTACTACAAGAACTGGTACTTCACCTGACCGTGAAAGCAGGAACACTCACGCCCCTGGCGCGGCGAACCCGGGCCAGGGGCGATTTGTTTTTGGCGGGATTGACGGGCGCGGACGGAAGATGCCCGCCTGACCTCCCCCCACCGGCAAAGAGACGGCAATGCGCTCGCCGCTCAGGCGGCCTTTCGGGCGGACATCTGGCGCTCCTGCAGAACCTGCAGGTAACGGACCAGAAGATCGGCGACGAAGGGCCGGTAGGCGCCGTGGAAGGCAAATTCGAAGGAGATTCCCGCGTAGGTTTCCTGATCGTGCGTGAGGTGCGTGTGGGCGACGCGGGCCGTGACCCCGAGCGGCGCCACGATTTCGGGGCGAAGGTCAAAGCGCGTCCAGATCAGCCCGGAGCGACCGAAGCTCGATGACTCACCCTTGGGCACGAGCACCCCGACACCGCCGCCGCCGATGTTGACGAGCTTCGCCTTGAACATGGGGCCCACTTCGGGCAGGAGATCAGAACCCTGGGGGATGCCGCGCTGGATCGCGTCGCGGCAGGCGACTTCGGCGGGAGCGGCCGAGGCGGGATCGAGCAGCGGATAGCACTCAACTTCGGGCAGGCGGATTTCCGCGGTCGAAACACGCAGATGCTGACGGCGCTGACAGCGTTCAACATCCTGGGGCATGCGCAGCCTCACCGCGGGCATCATCAGGCCGCGCGGGCCCGGAGTCGCCGTCATTCCCAGCGTTGTCGAGCGGAACATCCACTTGTTCTGACCCACCGCGATCACGCCGACGATCTCGATGTCGGGGTTCAGGTGGATCGCGTTGCCCATCGCCGTCGGAGCCTCGACAACAAGTTCGTTGTCGTCCATGCGCACGATGCGCACGCGCCAAAGCAGGTCGCCGTGATTGGCCTCGGGATCGATGCCCGGGCGGGCGATCGTGAATTCGATGCCGCCGTTGCGGTCTTGAATCTGCTGAAGGCTGTCACGCCAACGTTCGGTCCTGGAGCGGCTGGCAGGCATCACGGTTCTCCTGGCTTGGCTTTAAAGCCGGGGAGAATCGACGCAAGTCTTGCCGGGATTGAGCCGGCGGGACGGATACGGCTGTTTTCGGACCGGGCTCGACCCCTACGGGCCGAACTACCGGCTACTGCGCGTCCCGGATCACGACGAGCACCTGCTTGCCGGGAGCGGGGATGAAAATGCGTCCCTTGCTGATGCGCTTGTCGGGTGTTGTCGCGGTGACTTGAAGTTCGTACCGCTCGGCGTCCTTGTTGGTCAGCGGGAAGCGGAAGTCGCCGGAAGCTTCGGTCACGCCGCTGGCAACGATGGAGCCCGACTGGCCCTCTCCCATGTAGCGCCGGATGACAACGTTGACGTTGGCCAGACCCTCGTCCTTGCACCGCGGGTCATTCTCATCAACAACCAGCACGACGTTTCCCGCGCCCGGAATGACGCGACCGGCGATCTTGCCCCCTTCGCACCCGACCAGGCAGGCGGTCATGAATGAGAACATCGCGACACTTCGCAACGTGATCATGTCGAATTCCTTTTAAGAGCAGTCAGAGTGCGGCTTTGAGCTCGTCGGGGCTCGGAAGATCGGCGGTGGAAGCAAGGCCGAAGTGGTCGAGGAACTGCCTGGTGGTGCCGTACAGCAGCGGGCGTCCGAGCTCTTCGGCGCGTCCGCGGATGCCGACAAGGTGCCGGTCGATGAGGCTCTTGAGCACTTCCCCGCAGGCAACGCCGCGGATGGACTCCAGTTCGGCGCGGGTGATGGGCTGGCGGTAAGCGATGATGGCGAGAGTTTCGACAGCCGCCTTGGAGAGCCGCGTCTGCTGCCGGTCCTTGTGGAAGCGGGCGAGCGTGGGCGCGAATGCCGGCAGGGTCAGAAGCCGGAGGCCGCCGGCGATCCGCTCGATGCGGAAGGCGCGGCCGGTGCCCTGGTACTCCTCGTTCAGCGCCGCGACGAGGCGCTCGACGATCCGCTCGGCCGACTCAACCACGGCGGAGCGGCGCGCGGACGCCTTCTTCTGGACTGCGGTGGGTTCGCCGTCGCCGTGAGGTGAGGCTTCCGAAGGCTCGGTTTTTTCTTCCGGGATCAGCCCGAGCGCCCGGGCGGCTTTCTCGGCCGGGATGGGCCGATCGATCGAGAGCAGCAGCGCCTCAAGATGTCCCTTGAGGGCGGCAACTTCCGGCTCCAGCCCCACATTGGCTTCGTTCGACGTTTCGACTTCCGTGTCTTTCATACTCATGCCTCTTCCATGCGGCTCCGACAACATACCAAATCGTCCGATTCCACGCCCCGGGCTCAAATCCGCACCCGCGGTTGTCCGCCCGGATCGGGTATTTATCCCAGCAAAGCGTCCAGAAGCTCGGGCACGCCCTGCCCCCGGGTCGCCACCGTTTCAACGATCGGCCGCTTGCCCGCAACGTCGCGAAGATCGCGGACAAGCTCGTTTTCGCCGGGGTGGTCGGCCTTGTTGCAGACAAACACGTCGGCGATTTCGAGGATGCCGGCCTTGTCCATCTGCACGGCGTCCCCCATGCCCGGGGTAAGCACGACCGCGGTGAAATCGACGAACTGGCGGATGCGGGTCTCGTTCTGGCCCGCGCCCACGGTTTCGACAAACAGCGTGTCGAACGCCTGGGCAGGGTCTGCATGAGCCCCTCCGATCAGTTCGATCACCTCCGGGAGAGCGTGGTAGTCCTCGCCGCTGATCGCCAGGCTTCTGTAGTAGACACTCTCGCCGAGGCTGTTGAAATCGACGCGGAGGCGGTCGCCCAGGAGCGCGCCGCTGGTGATCGGGCTCATGGGGTCGAACGCCACCACTCCGCACCTGCCCCGACAGCGGGCGTCTCCCGCACGGGCCCGGCGCGTGAATTCGCCCACAAGCTGCGCGACCAGCGTCGATTTGCCGGCGCCCGGGGATCCTGTGACGCCGATGACGCGCCGGGGCCTGCGCCGCACGGCCCCTTTGCGGACCGGCTTGCTGTCGTGCGCCAGGGAGATGTCGCGGGCAAGCTGCGCAGTCCCGGAGCCCACCTGATCGCCGCGCTGCTTGGTCGCCTCTCGCACCGCGTTGACAATGTCGATCAACCCCGTCCCGGTCGTGAAACATTTGGAAATGCCCGCTTTGGCGAGTGCTTCCAGGTCTTCCTGCGGCAGGATTCCGCCCATGTACACCGGAAGGTCGGGCCGCCCCACCTCGGCGAGGGACTTCATGAGGTTGGGGCCCAAGACCAGGTGCGAGTTACTCATCATCGACGCGGCGATGACGTCGCAATCCTCGTCGCGGGCCGAGATCGCAAGGCTCTTGGGGGTCTGCCAGAGGCCCGAGTAGATGACATGCACCCCCGAATCGCGGAGGGCCCTGGCGATGACCTTCACGCCGCGGTCGTGCCCGTCGAGACCCATCTTGCCCAGCAGCACCCGGGGGCGGTGCGGCAGGTCGGCGCAGCGGTCTTTTTTCTCGAATTCGGTCGTCGGCGTGTTGAGCGCGGTGGTCATAGGAACTCATCCTAGACGACGGATTTCTTCCGGCCGATCGTCGATATGCTGCCGAAACCAGAGCCGCCCGGGCATCGAATCCACCGCCGGAGATTTCATGGCAGAAACCCAAAAAGCAGCCCCGTCCGGCCGTCACTACCGCTACTACGACCTGCTGATGGCCGGCTTTGTCACGGTGCTGCTGTGCTCGAACCTGATCGGCCCGGGGAAGTCGTGCGCGATCGATATCGGTGCGGCGGTCATTCCGGACTGGACGCCCGAGCGTGGCCTTGCCTTCGGCTCCCTGCTCGTCTTCGGAGCGGGCAACATCTTCTTCCCCATCAGCTACATCTTCGGCGACGTGCTCACCGAGGTGTACGGCTACGCGCGGGCGCGGAAGGTCATATGGGCCGGCTTCAGCGCGATGATCTTCGCCACGATCATGTCGTTCGTGGTCATCCGGCTTCCTCTCAACAAGGCAGAAAGCTACAACGCGATCATCCAGCCGGCGATCGAAACGGTCTTCGGCAACACGTGGCGAATCGTCGTGGCCTCGATGGCGGCGTTCTGGGTGGGCGACTTTGTAAACAGCTACGTGCTGGCGAAAATGAAGGTGTGGACGGGCGGACGGATGCTGTGGACCAGGACCATCGGCAGCACGATCTGCGGGCAGGGCGTGGACAGCATGCTGTTCTACCCCATCGCGTTTTACGGGCTCTGGGAAACGGACACACTTATCAAGATCTCGATCTTTAACTGGGTGTTCAAGGTCGGGGTCGAAGTGGTGTTCACGCCGTTGACGTATCTGGTGGTGGGCTGGCTGAAGCGGGCCGAGAGCGAAGATTTCTACGACCGCGACACCAACTTCACCCCGTTCTCGCTGCAGGATTGAGCGTCAGAGGAGCTGTTTCTGCCGGGCGAGGCAGAGCGCGAGGATCGACTTGCCGTCTTCCAGCCTGCCGCCCGTCGCCATGCTGATCGCCTCGGGCACCGGAACAAGCTCGACCTGGATCGATTCGTCTTCCTCAAGATCCTGCCCGACAAAGGAGAGGCCCGTCGCCAGAAACAGATGCATGCGTTCGTTGGTCATGCCCGGAGTCGGGAGAAACTCGGCCAGCGGCTCGATGCGTGCGGCGCGATAGCCGGTTTCTTCGATGAGTTCACGCCCCGCGCATACCCCTGGATCTTCACCTTTTTCGAGCGTCCCCGCGGGAATTTCAAGCAGAGTCCGCGCGATCGAATAGCGATAGTTCCGGACGAACACGATCGCGGGCCCTTCCGGACGGTCGAGCACGGGCAGGATCACGGCCGAGCCGCCGTGGCGAACGATGTCGCATTCCAGTTCCTTCCCGGAAGCGGCACGCACCCTCAGCACTTCAAAGTCGAATTTCCGGCCCTTGCGCAGGGTCGTGCGCCCGATCTCACGGATACTGTCTGGCTCGCTCATGGACGGAGCGTATCGCGATGACCGTGTCTTCTCGTACCAATCCGGCTGCCGACCGCCCGGGCGGATCTGCCCCTGCCGGGCCTCTTCTGGAACTTCGCGGCCTGCGCAAGTCCTTCGGCTCGCTGCACGTGCTGGCCGGGGTCGATCTGGCCTTTGAGACCGGCAAGACCACCGTCGTGCTCGGTCCGTCGGGCTCGGGCAAAAGCGTCATGCTCAAGCACATCGTCGGGCTGCTCAGGCCCGACGGCGGTGAGATCTACTTTGATGGCGCCCGCATCGACTGTCTCAAGGAAACGGACTGGACCGATGTGCGGCTGCAGATCGGGCTGCTGTTCCAGGGCGGCGCCCTGTTCGATTCGCTCACGGTCGAGGAAAACATCGAATTCCCGCTGCGCGAGCACACCAGGCTGAGCCGCGAGGAGCGCCACGAGAGGGTGGCGCGGGCTCTTGAAGTCGTCGATCTCAAGGGGATGTTCCGCAAGCTGCCGGCGCAGCTCTCGGGCGGGCAGCGCAAGCGCGTGGCGCTGGCGCGGGCGATCGTGCTCGAACCGCGCGTCGTGCTGTACGACGAGCCCACCACCGGGCTCGATCCGATCCGATCCGACGGGATCAACGAACTGATCATCAAGCTGAAAAAATCGCTGGGGGTGACAAACATCGTTGTGACGCACGATCTGGTTTCGGCCCGCAAAGTTGCCGATCGGTGCGTGCTGCTGCTGAACGGAAAGATCGCGGCCGACGGCACATACGACGACCTGGCCCGGCATCCGGACCCGCAGGTCAGCCACTTCTTTATGGGCCAATACGATCACGAAGACGAAAAGGACTGAGGCGAGTTCATGAAGCAGGCCGTTGTGAGAGATTTTCTGGTGGGGCTGACCGCGATTGTCGGCGTGACGGGGCTGATCGTGATGCTCATCCTCTTTGGCGAATTCCGCAAGAGGTTTGAGCCCGTCTACGAGATCAAACTTTCCATGCCGAGCACCGCGGGCGTCGGCGGGACCTCGCCCGTGCTTTTTAATGGTGTCCGCATCGGTCAGATCACCAGCCTCGCCGTCGCGGACCCGCCGACCCAGGGCATCGTCGCGACAATGAACATCAAAAAGGGTGTGAAGGTGCCCCGCGATCTGTCCGTGTACGTCGAAAAGGGGTTCGTCGGCGACGCCTCGCTGGCTCTTTCGTACGCGCCGGGAGCCGATCCCACCGCGTTCATTTCTGAGACCGCGTACGCCGGCGACAGCCAGACACCGCCGATCCGGGTGGAACCTCGATCGCTCTTCGGGGACCTGCAGAAACCCCTCGAACGCCTTTCGAGCACCGCGGAGAAGTTCGAGAAGTTCGCCGACACCTACACCAAGGTCGGCGAGAGCCTTCAGTCCCTTTTGGAACCCCGCTCGCCGGCGCAGGTGCAGGCGGGTCAGCCCCCCACAATCGCCAGCGTGATATCCCGCGCCGACACCCTCCTGTCTTCGCTCGACAAGTGGGTTTCGGACGACACGCTCCTCAAGAACCTCAAGGAAAGCTCCTCCAAGATCAACCAGCTCTTCTCCGACGCGCAGGCGGCCGCCAAGAGCATCGACGCGGCGGCCCAGGGAATCGACGCCAAGGGTGAGCGGGCGATCGCGGCGGTCGAATCCCTCGCCCGAGATGCGAAGTCGACGCTCTCCCGGCTCGATGGAGCGCTGGCCGACATCGGCGCCGTGGCGGGCAAGATCAACCGGGGCGATGGCACGGCCGGCCAGCTCGTGAACAACCCGGATCTCTACCGCTCGCTCAACAGCGCCGCGGAGCGCCTGGACAAGGCGCTCACCGAACTGCAGCTTCTGCTCCAGAAGTTCAAGGCCGAGGGGATCAAGGTCGGGCTGTAAGCGCCGACCTTGTCTCACCCGCGTGTAAACCGCGACCGGTCCATCAGCCCCGCCACCAGGTGCTCTTGCCGTAGACCGCGCTGTCGCCCAGTTCTTCCGCGATGCGGAGCAGCTGGTTGTACTTCGCGTTGCGGTCGCTGCGGCAGGGTGCGCCCGTCTTGATCTGGCCGCAATTCGTCGCAACCGCCAGATCGGCGATCGTCGAGTCTTCTGTCTCTCCGGAACGGTGGCTCATCACCGCTGCATAGCGGTTCCGCATGGCAAGGCCCACCGCGTCGAGCGTCTCGCTCAGGCTGCCAATCTGATTCACCTTAACCAGAATCGCGTTCGCGCACTTCTCATCCAGCCCGCGCTGCAGGAACTTGCGGTTGGTAACAAAGAGATCGTCGCCCACGAGCTGGACCTTGGCGCCGAGCTTCTCGGTGAGCTTCTTCCAGCCCGACCAGTCATTCTCCGCCAGGCCGTCCTCGATCGAGCGGATCGGGTACTTGCCGCACCAGTCGGTCCAGAGCTGGATCATGTGATCGCTGCTGACGACTTCCTTGGTGCTCTTGAAGAACTTGTAACCCTGCTTGCCCTCTTCCTTGGCCTCGTTCCAGCATTCGCTGGTGGCGGGATCGAGCGCGACAAAGATCTGCTCGCCCCACTTGTACCCGGCCTTGCCGGTCGCCTCTTCGAGCAGTTTGAGCGCCTCTTCGTTGTTCTTCAGGTTGGGAGCAAACCCGCCCTCGTCGCCGACGGCGGTCGAAAGGTGCTTGGCGTGAAGAACCTTTTTCAGGCTGTGATAGATCTCGACGCCCGCCCGCAGGCCCTCCTCGAACGAGTCAAAGCCCCAAGGCTGGATCATGAATTCCTGGAAGTCGACGGTGCTGTCGGCGTGCTTGCCGCCGTTGAGCACATTGAGCATCGGCACGGGGAGCGTGCGGGCGGCGCTGCCGCCGATGTAGCGGTAAAGCGGCAAACCGGCGGCGGCGGCGGCGGCCTTGGCGACCGCCAGCGAAACGCCCAGAATTGCGTTCGCGCCCATCCGGCCCTTGTTGGGCGTGCCGTCGATCTGGTTCATCAGCTTGTCGATGGCTTCCTGATGCGTCGCGTCCATGCCGAGCAGTTCGGGCGCCAGGAACCCGTTGACGTTGCTCACCGCCTTGCCGACGCCCTTGCCGAGGTACCGGCCCTTGTCATCGTCGCGAAGTTCGACGGCCTCGTTCTCGCCCGTCGAAGCGCCCGATGGGACGGCGGCACGCCCGATGAAACCGGAATCCAGCGTGACATCCACCTCGAGGGTGGGATTGCCGCGAGAATCGAGCACCTGACGGGCCTTCACCGACTGAATCTCGAATGCCATGATCCGCTCCGGGGTAAAACACGTTCGCAACGGGAGAAAGCCGAGGGTACGCGCACGTGGGCTGATGTTCCATGTTTCACGGCGACATGGAACACGCGTCCATCGCGAATCCTCTGGAAATCTGCTCCGACCCGGCACCGACGCAGATTTGAAAGCGCTGATACAGTCTTGCCACCCGCATGCCCCAGGATTTCAGCAAACGCATCTCCGACCTGCTCGCCGACCTTGAAACGCAGGGCCGAAGGGTGCAGGCTCTGCTCGAGCTCGCGTTCGATGCATTTTTCACCCGCGACACCGTCAAGGCCGCCCGTGTCAACAGCGACGACGATGCCATCGACGCCGCGGATGTTGCCATCGAAAAGGCGAGCGTCGCCCTGCTCAACGATGCGACCAACACCGGCGCGAGCCTCGGCGAGACCGATCTCCGCCGCGTGCTGACCATCGTCAAGGTCAACAACGAACTGGAGCGCATCGCGGATGTCGCGGTGGACCTCGCCGACCTGGTCAAGCCGGGGACGTCGGACGCCGCCCGGGCGTTCCCCGCGACGTTCCGGATGATGGCCAACAGCGTGATCGGGATTCTCCGCGACACGACCACCGCCTTCGCCCGTTCCGATGCGCCGCTCGCCAAAGTGGTGCTGCAGAGCCAGCACTGCGTGACGGCTTTCAAGGATGCGATTGTCCGCGACGGCGAACAGCAGATCGCCAAGGGGCAGATGACCGTCGACTTCGCGTTCCTTCTGCTCGAAGTGGCCAGCCAGTGCGAGCTGGTCGCGGATCACTGTACAAACGTGGCGGAGCAGATCATCTACTCCTCCACGGGCGCCATCGTGCGCCACACACCGACTCAGTGGATCGAGATTTCCCGGCAGAACGGCTGAGATCCCCGGCTGCTCAATCAGTTCGAAATCCTCTCAACCGCCGCCGCCGGAAACTCGAACCCCCACGCATATTTGTACTCGGCGCTGGTGCAGCCCGATCGAGGCGACCGGAACATCGCGGCGGTCGCTCGCCGCAGTTCTCGCGCTGAAGTTTCAAACTCAACAACCTCGCCCGAATCGCGATTTGCATTCTTCATATCCCCCGGCTGCAGCGCCTGGATATGCAGCCTGGCCCGATCCTGATTCGTTCCGGGCGTCAGCTCCCACCTGCATTCATTCTGCGACTCTTCGACCGCCCAAAAGACAAGCGAAGAGCAGCACGAATGAAAAACGCCCCGCGAGCGCGGGGCGGAAATCGGTTCATACTCCGGAACGGAGGGCTTATTCCTCGTCTTCGCCTTCGGCCTCTCCATCGCCCGCGACGGCGCCCGGCGGCCGCCCCGTCACCGGGTGATTACCGCGGATGTCCAGGACTTTCTTGCGGATCTCCCTGAACATCTCGGGATTGTCCTTCAGCATGGCCCGAGCCTGCTCGCGGCCCTGTCCCATCCGGACTTCGCCGTAGCTGAACCACGCGCCGCTCTTGTTGATCACCTTGCTGTCCACCGCCAGATCGAGCAGATCGCCGGCGAGCGAGATGCCCTCGACATACATGATGTCGAATTCCGCATCCCGGAAGGGTGGCGCGACCTTGTTCTTGACCACGCGGGCCCGGGTGCGGCTGCCGACGGTCACCTCGCCCTCCTTGATGGCGCCGATGCGTCGGACATCGATGCGCACGGAGGAATAGAACTTGAGCGCACGCCCGCCCGGCGTCGTCTCCGGGCTGCCGAACATCACGCCGATCTTCTCGCGGATCTGGTTGATGAAGACAACCGTGCAGTTGCTCCGGGCGATCACGCCCGTGAGCTTGCGCATCGCCTGGCTCATCAGCCTGGCCTGCAGGCCCACCACCGCATCGCCCATCTCTCCCTCGATCTCGGCCTTGGGGATGAGCGCCGCCACCGAGTCGACCACGATCAGGTCCACGGCGTTGGACCGGACGAGCAGCTCACAGATCTCAAGGGCCTGTTCGCCCGAGTCCGGCTGGCTCACCAGCAGGTCGTCGATGTTGACGCCGATGCGGCGGGCCCACGACGGATCGAGCGCGTGTTCCGCGTCGATGAACGCCGCCACGCCTCCGTCTTTCTGCGCCTGCGAGGCGATCGTCAGCGCCAGCGTCGTCTTGCCCGATGATTCCGGCCCAAAGACTTCGACGATGCGCCCGCGCGGGATGCCCTTGCCTCCAAGAGCAAGATCCAGCGAAATCGAACCCGTCGAAATGCCCGGAATGTTCAGGTAAGCGGATTCGTCCATCCGCATCACGGCGCCCTTGCCGAACGCCTTTTCGATCTGCCCGAGCGCCAGATCGAGCGCTTTCTTCTTCTGGCGATCCTCCGCCGCGGCCTTCACTTCAGTCTTGGATTCCGCACGCCCGTCCTTCACTTCTGCAACTGCCATAAACCAATCCGTTCTCCCGCCTCTGGCGGGTTGGCCCGTTGAGTGGCCTGGGCACCCGAACAAAGGGGCGCAAAGGGCTCAGGGGTCGGCCCGACGCAGTGCCCGGCCGCGAAACAACCATGTTTCACGGCACGAGAGACAGGGGCGGCGTCGGACGCGAGCCTGTCCGGACCCAGCTTACCAACCCCGAACAGGCTTGTCAATGTTTGGATTTTGAATGGTTTTGATTTCAGCGTAAACCGCTGTCAATGCTGCGCTTCTGAACATGAATTTCAACCAGTCAGCCAACACGGGTCGCCAAGGAGTAACGCCGCGGCATGCCTCTCAGAAGCCACGATTTGCGGACGCCCACGACCATCGCCAACTGATTTGCAAGCACGGAATCATGTCCCGATCCGCCCGTACTCGGGCGGTTTATGGAAGCCGCGCCCAGCTTCGGGGAAACCGTTATGCCGCGGTCTGACGGTCGGGGCAAGTCCGCGCGGGATCCCAGGACTTTCAACAAAGGCGTGGAGCCGCTGGAATGAGAGGGAGTACGCTCACCAAACCGAATCCGGGCGAGCCTCATGCGAATCACACTCATTGGTCTGACACTGGCCTGCGTCCTCTCCGCCTGTGCGGGAGAGAAACCCTCCAACTGCTGTAGCGACATGCCTTCTCATCCACCCCAGCCCCCGGCTCAAACGTCCACCCCCGATCCCGCCGTTCCGAACGATCCGGCGCTGAACCCGCCGGGATTCATCTTCCGGCAGATCGACGTCTACGACGCCGGCCCGGGCGGAAAGCGTCCGTACGCGCTGTACATCCCGCCCAGCTACGACCCGTCGAAGCCCTGTCCCGCAATCCTCTTCCTGCACGGCAGCGGCGAGTCCGGGACCGACGGACACAAGCAGGTCGCGCAAGGAATCGGACCGGCCATCGTCCAAGACCCCGCAAAGTGGCCGTTCATCGTGATCTTCCCGCAAAAGCCCGACTCCAGGAGCCAGTGGCTCGATCATCAGAAAACGGTCATGGACATCCTGCGAAAAACGCAGTCTGAGTACAACATCGATCCCGACCGCATCTACCTCACGGGCCTTTCGCAGGGAGGCGCAGGGACCTGGGCCCTTGGATCGCTCTATCCCGGAACCTTCGCGGCCCTGGTCCCCATCTGCGGCTACTTCCGCGACATGGGAGACACCATGATGCCCCAGTCGATCGCCGTCCGCGTTTTCAGGGATCCGATCTGGGCCTTTCACGGCATCAAGGACGATGTCGTCCCCTACGACCAGACGACGCAGGTGGTGCAGGCCATACAGGAACGTCAGGCCGGCATGCGTGACCTTGTGCCGATCAAGCTCACGCTTCTGCCCGATGCCAATCACAATTCCTGGGACGCGGCCTACCGCAACTACGACCTTGGCAACTGGTTCCTGCAGTATCGCCGCCGGGCCGACTAGCGGAGCGGCGTGATCGACTGCCGATAGTCCAGCAGAGCCCGATCGCCCGAGACTTCGGTCAGTTTGATCGCGAAGTCATCGATCGTGTCGGTGCTTGTGACAATGGTCCTGTGCAGCTCCATCGGGGCGTCCTGCCGCAGGCCGACTTCGGTCGAGAAGGCGACCTGATACCCCGCGCGCCGGGCGGCCTCGATTTCACGTTCGGTGAAGTCTCCGAAGGGATACGCCACCGCCAGAACCGGCCGCTGCAGCTTCAACTCGAGGACCCGCCTCGATTCTCTCAGCTCATGTTCGCAGACGGCGCTGTCGACCGCCGGCAGCGAAGGATGCCCGATCGTGTGACTCTCCACATCCATACCTGACTCTTCCAGCTCGCAGACCTGTGTCCACGACACGTAACTGCCCGGCTCCTCGCCCGGCGCTCCCGTGTGGATGAAAAAGACCCCAACCATCCCGCGCTCGCGAAGCATCGGCAGGACGATGGTTGCGTGCTCCTGCCAGCCATCGTCAAAGGTGATCAGAACCGGCTTCTCGGGGAGCCGGGCTCCGCGCAGGATCGCATCGGCGAGCCGGGTCGTATCGATCGCCGTGTACCCGTTGGCGCGAAGGTAATCCAGCTGAGCGCCGAAAGCTGTCGGCGAGACGATGAACCGGGCCGCCGGACCGTCGCTGGGAAGCGGCTCTCGGATGTGGTGATACATGAGAACCGGGACCACCGGCGCCGGCAGCGGGGCCGCGTGGTCCTGGCGCAGAACGCAAAGGAACATCGCCACGAGAAGCGGAATCAATGAACTCCGACAATACCTCGGCGTGCCCGAAGCTTCCAGCAAAAAGGGCAAAAACAAACGGGGCCGGACGGATCCGGCCCCGCAAAGTTCCCGAGCCTTTGGGTGGTCAGTTCGACGCGTCCGGGAGCATTCCCAGTTGCCACATCAGGAACATGCGCTGATCGACAAGGTCCCGCATCCGCAGGTTCAGTGGCTTGCCCTGACCGTGGCCCGCATCCTTGTCTCCCCAGTAGAGGATCGGCAGGCCGCTGCTCGTCGCATCGCGGAGGGCCGCCACAAACTTTCGGGCGTGCAGCGGGTGCACCCGGGCGTCGTGCTCACCCGCCGTCACGAGCACCGCGGGGTACGCGGTTCCCTTCTTGACGTTCTGATAGGGCGAGTACTTGCGGATGAACTCGAACTGCTCCTTGTTCTCGGCGCTCCCGTATTCCGGGACCCAGTACCGCGCCATCAGGAAGTTCTGGTAGCGGAGCATGTCGTTCAGCGGCACGAGGCACAGCGCGGCGCGGCACAAATCCGGCCGCTGCGTCACAAACGAGCCGACAAGCAGGCCGCCCTGCGATCCGCCCATCACCGCCAGCTTCTTTGGGTTGGTATATCCGCTGTTGATGAGATACTCCGCGGCGGCCTGGAAGTCGTCCCACGTGTTCTGCTTCTGGCCGAGCTTCCCGGCCTCGTGCCACGCGGTGCCGAACTCGCCGCCGCCGCGCAGATTGGCGACCGCGTAGACGCCCCCCTGATCAAACCACTGGAAGTTGGTGGCGCTGAAGCCCGGCGTCATCGACTGCATGAACCCGCCGTATCCGTAGAGAATCGTCGGATTGTTGCCGTCGAGCTTCAGGCCCTTCTTGTGCACGATGAACATGGGGATGCGTGCGCCGCCCGAGCTGCTGAACCACTCCTGCTTCACTTCCACCGTGCTCGGATCGACCGGCACCGCGGGGCGTTCCCACAGCTCCGGCTCCGCGTCGGGCCTGGTGAGATCCACGCGGAAAATCGACGTCGGGTAGTTGTAGCTGCTGAACGAGAGGTAGGCCTCATCGCGATCTTCATCCGTCGCGATGCCGGCGCTGCCGATACCCGGCAGCTTCAGGGAGCCCATCGGCTTGCCCGCGTGATCGAAGATCTCGATCGAGCTGCTGGCGTTCTTGAGGTACGTCGCGGCGATGCGGTTTTTCGAAACCGCGACCCCGGTCAGGTTGGCGTCCTTGCGTTCGGGGATGATTTCTTTCCAGTTGCTCCGGGCGGGGTTCTTGAGATCCACCGCGAACACGCGTCCGTTGGGAGCGTCCAGCGTCGTCTGGAGGAACATCGTGTCGCCGATGATGTCGCCACCGGCCGAGGCCTTCTCGCGCGTGAGAATGTCGATCTTGTTGACCTTGCCGGTCTTCATGAACTCGGCAAAGTCGGCGACCCAGAGGTCGTTGTTCCGGGTGTCCGTCGAATAGCTGAGCTGCAGCCACTTGCCGTCGCGGTCGATCCCTCCCCCCGGGCCGTACGTGGTGGCCAGTTTCGCGTTTTCCTCGGGCGTGAACTGGCGGAAGATCGTCCGGGCTTTGGCGACATCCTCGCCGACTCCCAGATACATCACCTGCCCGCTGTATGGATTGTTGGGGTCGGAAAGATTCCGATAGACAAGGCCCGATCCATCGGGGAGCCAGTCCACACTGCTCACCTTGTTGGGAATGCTGAAGTCGCTCTTCTTGCCGGTGTCGACGTCGATGATGTGAAGAGTCGCATTCTCATCGCCCGCCCGGTACGTGCCGTACGCGAGCTGCTTCCCGTCCCGGCTGGGCACGTACCACGTGATCGTCACAAGCCCGCTCGAATCGATGGTGGCCGGATCGAGCAGGAGCTTGGATTCGCCCTTGTACCCGTCCCGGTAATAGACCCGGGGCTGGTTCTGGCTCGCTTCGCGCTTGCTGAAGAAGTACCGGTTGCCCCGCATCGTCGGGCTGGAGATCGATCCGACTTCCATCAGCGGACGGATCTTCTCTTCAACCGCTTTGCGCCCGGGAAGACTGTCGAGCACGCTGCGGGTATAGGCGTTTTGAGCGTCCGTCCAGGCGACGACTTCGGGAGTCTCCTTGCCCATGTTCTTGGGGTCGGAATTGTCGCCCTCGAGCCACTGGAAGTTGTCGATGTACTCGATGCCGAACAGATTCTCCTTCACCGGCTGCTGCCTGGTGGGAGGCGGCGCGGGAAGTTCACCGGCAACAACCAGCGGCGCTGCCAGGCCCACGCACACGATCAGACTGCTCATCATCCACGCGTTGGATTTCATCGACTTTCTCCAGACCGGCTCTCCGGGGGCGAGCGGACCGCCCATCCCCGGAAAGGGGCCTGAATTCTACCGAGAACCACCCCGCAAGGATGCGTTCGGGCCCCGCCCGTGAAGGTTCAAAAAAGCGACCGCCCACCGGACTCAGCGTGGGCGGCCATCCCCTCCATGCGCGGCAGTCTCCACCTCAGAACCTGCCGAGCAGCCAGTACAGCAGAAGGAAGACCAGAATGGTCGAGATCACCCCGCCACCAAGCTTCCAGGCGCCGAGCGCCGCCAGGCCGCCGCGCAGTCCTTCTCGCATGGCAATTCCTCCCTTGAAGAATGTCCATCATCCCGGCGTCAGATGAATCCTTGATGGTCACGAACCAAATCGTGCTTCATCTTCATTGTGCGGAGACGAACACCGCATTGGGCTCGTATCACGAGGAACGCTTCCACGCAATCGCGTGGGACTCCGCTCCAAGGATCGGAAGCCTGTAGAGCCGCTACTGCACCAGCCCCTTGGTCAGCCGCATGAACGCGGTTTCCAGGTTGACAGGCTCTTCGGTGAATTTGGTGATCCGGAATCCCTGATTGATCAGGACATTGGGGATGTCGGTGTAGTTCCTGCCGCCGGCCGCGTCGAAGTCCGCGACGATCATTTTCGTCGCGTGCCCGTTCGCCTTGGAGGCTCCGCCCGCACCGTTGACGGCCGCACCCGGCGATTCGGCGTCCGTGAGCGTCACCTTCTTCACTCCCGGCATACCCGCGACAACCTTCGCCGCCTCTTCGACGCGGTCCGTCACGCCCACGTGCAGCACGTGCCCCATCTTCGCCCGGCGGACGATCTCGTCGACCGTTCCGCTGAAGAGCAGTTGCCCTCGCTCGATAATCCCCACCACGTTGCACAACTCCGCCAGTTCGGGCAGGATGTGCGACGAGATAAGGATGGTTTTGCCCATCCGGCGCAGCTCTTTCAGAAGCTCTCGCATCTCGATCCGGGCCCGCGGGTCCAATCCGCTCGCCGGCTCGTCCATCAGGAGCACTTTCGGGTCGTGGAGCAGCACCCGGGCGACGCTCAGCCGCTGCTGCATGCCGCGGCTCAGGCTGTTCACTTCCGCGTCGGCCTTGTACGTCAGATCCGTGAGTTCCAGCACGTCCTTCACGGTCTTTACCCGCTGCGAGCCGTGAATCCCGTACGACGCCGCGAAGAACTCAAGATACTCCGTGACCACCATGTCCTCGTACGCACCCATGAAATCGGGCACGTAGCCGATGAGCGGCCGGATCTGGCGATTCTGATAGCCGATCGTCAGCCCGGCAACGTTCGCCTGTCCGCTGCTGGGCTTGAGCAGCGTCGCCAGGATTTTGATTGTTGTGGTCTTGCCCGCGCCGTTGGGGCCAATGAATCCGAAGCAATCGCCCTCGCTGATCGTGAGATTCAGGTTGTTGAGCGCGACCAGGTCTCCGTATTTCTTCGTTAGGTTGATCGTTTCGATCATCGGGGGCACGGCGGAACTCCAGAGACCTTTGGGGTCGCAGAATGTAGCGACTTTGTTCTCCGATTGTTCGCCCCCTCCGGACGCCGCAAAAACACAAGCCCCGGCTGAGGGCCGGGGCTTGCGAAAGAACTATCAGGAGTTCGCTTGTTTAGCGACGACGACGGCCAACGGCCAGGCCAGCGAGGCCGGCGAGGGCGATGCTGCCCGGGGCCGGAATCGTGTAGGCGAGGAAGTTGCCCGAGGTCGAGGGGTCGCCCCAACCGGTCGTGGAGGGGGTGCTGCGGCTGAGGCAATCGACGGCGGGATCGTTGCCACCGCCACCCGAGGTGCCGACATCGAACAGGATGGTGCCGTTGCCCAGCAGGCCCAGGAACGAGCGGCTGATCGTGAAAGTCACAATGTTCGAGCCGGTCTGCGACTGATCGTTGTCGGTCGTGCCGCCGTCCATGTTCCAGTTGAAGCCGTCCCAGGCCCAGTTCTGCTGGTTGGTGTTCGGCTGATCAACCCAGGAGCCCACGTAGTGCGAGATCTGGGTCGTCAGGTTGCAGGGGCGGTTCCAGGCGTTGCTGCCCGTGAAGTCGCTGGCGCTGGACACGTTCATGTAGATCATGTACTTGGTCCAGTTCTGATACCCGCGGGTCTCGACGGACATGTACACGTTGTTCGCGTCGTGGCTCACCGTCACGGACTTGATGTCCAGGTTGGAAAAGCCGTTGTCGAACAGGTCATTCTCCGCGTCGGAGAAAACCGTGCCAGCCTGAGCAACGCCCGAAGCAGCAACCAGTGCGGCGGCAAAGAAAACGCTCTTCATCTCTCGAACTCCTCTCGGTGCGGACTAGCCGCCGGCAACCTCACGGCCACCGGCAGGAAAACACGCAATTTGTGCTGGTCCTCCTTCGTCCCACGGACGAACGCCAGCACAGCCTCAGATCATAACTCCTGTAACCGTTTACTGCAAAGACGGATTTTGCCGTTTTTGCCGATTTTCACTTGCAAATTGTTATCGGTAAGCGGGGAAACACCCGCTTCCCCACCCAATTCCGAACGCCCAGTTCAGACCCCAAGCCTGTCTCGCCCTGAAAGCGCTTACAAGCCAGCCAGGTCGCCATGGGTGGCGCCCGTAGGCGACGGCTGCACTCCAAGATAATTGAGTGCCCGTTCCATCGTCCGACGCACCACCGGGCCCGCCACGTACGACCCGTAGTGCTGCCGCGCCCGGATCTTTGATGGGCCCGGGTCGTCGATCACGCACAGCACGATCACCTTGGGACTCTCCGCTGGTCCTCCGGCGATAAAGCTCGAGTTGTACTGATCATCAAAATAACCGCTCGTCCCCTTGGGCCGGCGGAACTCTTTGCCGGGAGGCGGAGTCAGCGGAATCTCCGCCGTGCCCGATTTCCCGAACATCGAGTATTTCCATCCAGACTCGCCCCCGTGGGAGGCCGTCGCAAGGTTCATCTCAACCTTCGCCGCCACACCACGCATCACGTCCCGGGTTGTGTCGGCGATCTTGGCCGGAAGCACGCGCTGGATCACGGCCCCGCGCACGTCGTCCGCAGTCGCCGCCGTCAGCCGGACGGGCGGGAGCGTTCCGGCCAGGTCTCCCGGCCGGCAGAAGGCGCTGAACGCTCTCACCATCTGCAGCGGCGTCACGGCCACTTCATGGCCGTAGGCGACGGAGGTCTGGCTGAACTTGCTCCAGGCCTGCATCGAAGTGACGATGCCGCTCGCCTCGCCGGCAAAGCCGATCCCCGTGCGCTGCCCGAAGCCAAAGCGGATGACCGCGTCGTGCAGTTCCTTCCAGGTCAGGCGCTCGGCACCCTTGATCATGCCGATGTTCGAAGAGTTGATCAGCACCTCGGCCCAGGTCATCGTCGCCCGCTTGGTCACGTCTTCGATGTAGCGGCCGTACGACGTGTGCCACCGACCCGACTCCGTGTCGTAGATTTCGTCGATGCGCGAACGCCCGAGTTCCGTGATCGTCGCCCAGACAAAGGGCTTGAACGTCGAACCCGGCTCGTAGATGTCCTCAACACAGCGATTGCGGTGCAGCCCCGGTATGTCGTTGGCGATCTCGGGCCGCTGGATCGTGATGTACCGCGCCGGCGGTGGCGGCCCGTGGTCTTCGACTTTCTGCTTTTTGGGCGCGGGCTTCTTGTTCTTGCCGGTTGGGGCGGCAACCTCTTCAGTCTGCGGGAGGACTCTCGCCCACGGATAGGGCTTCGCATCGGGCACCGGCCGAACGATGTCGACCATCGCCAGCACCTCGCCCGTCAGCGGATCGAAGATCATCAGCCGCCCCCCGGCCGCGTCCGCGTCGGTGATGCCGCGCTGCAGTTCTTCCACCGCGATCCGTTGAAGTTCCACGTCGACCGAAAGCCGCACATCCTGCCCCGGCTCGGCAGGACGCACCTGACCGGGCTCGATCCAGAGCGGCTTGCCTTTCGCATCGCGGACGTAGGAGATCGAGCCCTTCGACCCGACCAGCTGCTTGTTCAGCATCTTCTCCGCGCCAAGCACGCCCGTGTGACCGTAACTGGGACTCTTGGCGTCCCCCACTCCCACCAGGCCCACGATCGGCGCCACCTCGGGCCCGCCAGGGTACTCGCGCACCATCACGCGTTCGAGAATCGCGCCTTTCACCTTGGCAGCCCGCATGGCCTCAACCTGCGGATCGCTCAGCAGCCGGGTCATCGGCAGGTATCGGATCGGCTTGAGGGCCGGGGTCGGAGCTTCGGGAGAGATCTCCGCGGAAGCGATCGCACGCGGGGGCGCATCGGGATCCTCGGTTGCGACGACCGACGCTCCCGCCTCTTCGCGACCCAGCGCCGAACTGATCGCACCCCGGATCGCCGCGAGCGCGCTCAGATTTCCGCCCGCGGCGGAAAACGGCTCGAGTTTCTGCTTGAGCTCGGCACGCCTGGCGTTCTCGTTGATGCGAGAAAGGATCCGCTCGCCCACGCGTTCTTCTGACTGCCCGGTCGCCTTTGCGATCTTTACGATCGCCTCGTCTATCTGCTTGAGCTGGGTGGGATCCACAACCACGCGATAGCCAACCCGCGTGGTCGACAGGATGCGCCCGCGCCGGTCCAGGATGTCGCCCCGCAGAGGGAGATCCTGCCTCACGCTGACCCGCGGCTCCATCTCTTTCTTCAAAGAGGGCGAAGGCCGGATCTGCAGCTGCACCACCCGCGCCATCAGCAGCACCAGCACCACGGTGATGCACGTCACCGCAAACGTCGCCACCGCGTTGATCCGCCCCGTTTGTTGTTGTTGCATGGACTATCTCGGAAGGACGTGACGGGCGGGAGCCGCTGCCAGCCCCGTGGGGGAAACGCTCAGCGGTTTCTCATCCGCCTTGGATTCGGGCTTTGCCTTGGGCTTCGCCGCGCCGGGCTTTGCCTCGGGCTTGGATTCCGGCTTGGCGCCGGGCCGTGCGGGCTGCCCCGTCGGATGCTTCTGCGCCGGCTGCGCCAGGTGCTCAACCATCGGGATCGAATCGAGCAGACTGGGGTTCGCGGCGCCCTGACCGGGGGTGATCAGCGCGTGCATGGGGCCGATCGCTCCGGCCAGTTCGCGGATCCGCGACGGATTGGAGAGCGCCGCGATATCGGCGCGGATCTTCCAGAGCCGTTCATCCGCCCGCTGAATCCGGAGCTGCGTCTGTGCGACCTCGTGCGCCGCCTGCAGCCGGGCCTGGCGCATCGCGAGCATCGATAGCGCGCAAAGCCCGATCGACAGCACGACCAAGCAAAGCTTGAAAAGAATCCCGGCGCTGGCTGATGGACTCAGGCTCACGCGATGCTCCGCATCGCCCGTTTACCGGGCAGGAATCTTCAGAATGGCGCCGGCCAGAAGATCGTCTTCAGGATCCATGCGATTGAGAGAAGCGATCTCGCTCGAACGACCCGGCGAACCGAGCTGGGCGCGGGCAATATTGGTAAGTGTGTCCCCAGGGCGCACCTGGTACGACTTGATCTTCGCTTCTTCCGCCTTTGCAGACTTGGTCTCGGGCTTGGCGGGCTGCTTCGCGGCCTTGGGCTCCACCTTCGCCACTTCGGGCTTGCCAGTGAGAGTTTCCTTCGCGGGGATATTGATCACGCTGCCGACCTTCAGGCTTCCGTTCTCGCTCACCTTGCCGCTGTTCGCCGCCGCGAGCTTCTTCCAGAGCGATCCGTCGTTGTAGTACTTCTTGGAGATCGAATAGAGCGAATCACCCTCGGCGATCTTGTGCGTCTTCTCCGCCGCCTTGGGCGCATCCTTCTTCGCGATCTCGTGCTTGACAATGTCCTGCGGCGTACCCGCGGGCACCGTCGTCTGAGGCTTGGCTTCGGACGGCTTGGTTTCCACCAATCCCACCTGCAAAGCGCCCGGGCCGAACTTGGTTTCGCGGTGCGGCCCCGACGAGGCCTGACCGATCACCACCGGTTCCGCGGGCGCCGGATCGCTCATCGCCACCTTCGTCTCGGGGCGAATTTCACCCTCAGGCGGAGCGACCGGCTTGTCCGGAGTAACAGCCGATGCCGTCGCCGAAGGGGGCAGCACGTCCTCCGGACTCCGGATCGGCATGTCAGGAATCTTGGCCTCCACCTTGCTCGTCCCCGTCACGTTCGCCAGCGTGGCGTTGCGTGCCTTGGAGAGATGGTCGCTCACAAGGATTGCCACAGTGAGGACGAGCGCGAATCCAACAATGAGTGCGAGTTTGAGTTCCCGGGTCACGTCTGACGAATCCTTCCGCATGTTGCGGCCAGCGGCCGCACGCCGCGGGATCCCTCCCGCGGCAACCCTTTTCCGGCCGCCGAACGCTTCCTTGCGTCGAGCCAGGCCGATCTTCAATCCCCTCGGCGGCAATTCCTTGCCGCGACGGGCCCATGGTAGCGATGGCCACCTCGGCCGTCATCCACCACCCAGCCGCACCGCCCGAAGACGGGCCGACCGGGAACGCGGGTTGCCCGCGATTTCCTGCTCCGAAGCCGTCCAGCCGCCCCGGGCAAGGTCAACCGCAAGACCCCGCCGGCAGATATCGGCAAAGCAGGCCTTCACAGGTCGATCTTCGAGGCTGTGAAAACTCAAGACGCAAACCCGCGCCCCTCCAGCCAGCCAACCCGCGCGATCCCGACCTTCTTTCGATGCCCCCGCCGCGTTCTCGGCCGCTCGGGAAATCTGGGCCAAAAGAGCCTCCAGGCTCCCGATTTCGTCGTTCACTGCGATCCGTAACGCCTGGAACGTCTTTGTGGCCGGATCACCCCCCCCCGGTTTTCGGCCCACCACGCTCCGGATGACTTCCGCCAGCCGCTCGGTCGTCTCAATCGGAGCCATCGACCGGGCCTCCAAAATCGCCCGCGCGATCCTTCCCGAGGCCTGCTCCTCACCCCATTCCCGCAGAATCCGAACCAGTTCCCGCTCCGACGCCTTATTCACCAGATCCGCGGCCGTCAGCCCCCGAGTCACATCAAAGCGCATGTCCAGCGGCCCGGATCGCATGAACGAAAACCCGCGGCCGGCGTCTTCGATCTGGGTGCTCGAAAACCCAAGATCCGCCAGAACCATGTCCGCGCTCAATCCGGCATCCTCCATGCGTCTCGGGAGGCTGGCAAAGTTGCCCTGCAGCGCCACCACCCTGGCGCCGCCACCCTCAGCCCGGACCAGGGCTTCGGCGGCACTCAGGTTCCCGGCATCCGCATCATTCAGAATGATGGTCCCGCTCGGTCCGACCGCCCGCGCCATCGTGAGAGCATGGCCGCCGCGGCCGGCGGTGCAATCGACGTACGTCTCCCCCGGGCGCGGCGCGAGAGCCTCCGCCACCTGAAGGGGCAAAACCGGGATGTGCCGGAATTCGGACACGGCCGGAGTCTAAGGACAAGGCCGACAGCGACACAGCGCCCGCGTCCCAAGAACGCGGGCGCTGCGCCCTCTGCAAAGACGCCCCACGCACCCCACGCCCAACCCAAGCCACCCACCGGACCCACCCAAAGCCCGCACCGGACACAGAGACCGCCGGCCCACGCCAGGGCCACACTCAAACTCACCCCGCACGAGGGGAGAGAACCCATCGCGACAGCGCACGGATAAACCGCCCGCCGGCGCGATAGGAGAGGAGGCAACAGGTTGTGGGCAGGTCGCTCGAACCCCAAGATGGAGGAGCGGAAAAGAGCGAGGCGAATCGCCTCAACAAGAACGCCGTGAACTGCACGGGAAAATCAAATCTCCCCAGCAATCCCAAAGCACGCGCGCCCTGCCTTCATGCATCGAGTTGTCAATTCCTCGCGGCGCCAGAACAACGCACGCCACCCAGTAAGGAAGTGCCCAAGCGGCACGAGCGAACATTCGTGCCTCAAACAGAGCGGGTTCCGCAATCTTGCGGACCCTGCGCTTTGTCATCACTTTGACGATTCTCCCCGCCGGATTTGCCTTGCAGGCCAGTTGCTACCTTGTCTCAATGCAAATGCGTCGAACCGCGTCGTGTGCCTCCTTGGCTTTGGCTTGCCTGTTCCTCTCCGCCTGCACCCCCCTCACCGTCAGCTTCGAACTCTTCGGCCGCGAGAAAAAGCTCACCGAGACGGTGGTGGATGAAGACGATCGGGCGGTCTGGAAAGTGGCCGTCATCGACATCGACGGACTGATCTACGACGCCAACCTGCCGGCCCTGCTCGCCAAGGGCGGCAACCCGGCCGACGAAATCGTCGCGCGGCTCAACATGGCCGCCGACGACCCGGGCGTGAAAGCCGTGATCCTCCGCGTCAACTCTCCCGGCGGCAGCGTCACGGGCAGCGACGTCGTCTACAGCGAGATCATGCGCTTCAAGGAAAAAACCGGCAAGCCCGTCGTCGTGTCCATGTCCGAGGTCGCCGCCAGCGGCGGTTACTACGTCTCGCTCGCCGGCGACAAGATCATCGCCTACCCCACCACCATCACCGGCTCGATCGGCGTCATCATCCCCACCATCAACTTCAGCAACGGGCTCAACCGCATCGGCATCGTCGCGCGTTCGGTCAAGAGCGGCCCCAACAAGGACCTCGCCAACAGCCTCGAGCCCATGCGCGAATCGCAATATGCCATCCTGCAGAATCTCGTCGACGAGTTCTACGCCAATTTCAAGGCCAAGGTCAAAGAACGCCGCCCCAACGCCGACATGACCCGCTTCGACCAGGCCACCGACGGACGGATCTTCAGCGGCAGAGAAGGCGTCTCGCTCGGACTCGTCGATTCCCTGGGCGGCATTCACGATGCTTTCGACGAAGCCAAGATACTGGCCAACATCCCGAGCGCCAAGATGGTCAAGTACCGCCCGGAAGGCGCCATCCGCCCACGCTCCCCCTACGCGAGCGCCAACGAACCGATGGTCGCGCCTCAAATGACCCAGCCGGGCGGCACGAGCGGAGGAACAGAGATCAACCTCCTGCAGATCAACGCGCAGGGTCTGTATCCCGCTTCCGGCCCCGCCCCAAGCGCCGTTTACTACCTGTGGCTCGCCGGTGAGCCGTAAGTCGTTCTTTGCAATCCTCTTGCGCCAGGCAGGTTCGCCGGGCCAATCCCACTCTCGCTCGCTTTTTTCCCGGATTTCCGCCACCTACCCTTGCCCCTCCGGACCGTGGTCCGGGCTGAATCACTGGTCCCAAACGAGAACTCCAATGAAAAAGATTGAGCGGCTCTTCATCTACTCCGGCGTCGGTCTTGCCATCGCCCTTGGCCTCGGATGGCATGGCATCGGCACCGTCGCTTCGGCTCACACCGAGCTCGCGGCGGACAACGTCCGCATCGCCACGGCCGACGTGCTCACGCTCGTTGAGAAGCTCGCCTCGAGCGACCGCTACCTGCCGGCCCGCACGGAAAAGATGAACGCCCTGCGCGCCCCGATCGAGCAACTCCAGAAAGAGCTCGATGAACTCCGCGCCAAGATCACGGCGATGCCCGACTTCCAGAACAACGCCGAGGCTCAGCCCGAGATCCAGAAGTTCCAGCAGAAGACGCAGAACCTCCAGGCCATGCAGCAAACCGCGCAGTCCGAGGCCGAGAGCTTCAACACCACGCAGCTCCAGGAGGCGTACAAGGCCGTCGTCGATGCCTGCAATCAGGTCGCCAACAGCAAGGGCTACACCCACGTCTTCGCCAGCAAGTCCGCGGAGAGCAAGATGGCCAGCGCCAACGTCGCGGGCCTTCTCCAGGAAATGCTCGCACGCCCGGTCATCAAGTCCAACCCGGCCGACGACATCACCGAGGACGTCGTGAAGGAACTCAAACTCGAGAACGTCAAGCCCGCCGCCGCCGCTCCCGCCGCGGCAACGCCCACTCCGGCCCCGGCCCCCGCCGGCGGCAAGTAAGCGCGCCCTTTCCATCTTGCAGCTTCAAAGCCCGCCCCACGCGGGCTTTTTTATTTCCCGCTCCCCCCGATGCCAGAGTCCGCCATCGCGGCCTGGGATGTCGTTACGCAGACGCCTTTGCTCTCGCCTCCGCCGCCACGCGTTCCCGTTCGCGGATCAGCGCCGTCAATTCGGCCACCAGGCGCGCCTGCGCCTCCTCAAAGGACGGACAGGCCGGTCCCAATTCCCTTTCCAGGCTCGTGACCTCCCGGCCCACCAGCCCGCACGGCACAATCAGTCCGAAGTGGTCGAGATTCGTCCGCACGTTGAGCGCCAGCCCATGCATCGAGATCCACCTTCGCACCCGGACCCCCATCGCCGCGATCTTGGCCGCGGGAAGGCCATCCCGCACGGTCCACACCCCCGTCGCGGAGGGGTCCCGCATCGTCACCACCCCGAATGCGCTGCACGTGCTAATGACCGCTTCCTCAAGCATCCGCATGTACTCATGCAGACCCAGGTTCAGCGCGTTGAGGTCGAGCACCGGGTAGACCACGATCTGCCCGGGGCCGTGATAGGTGATATCGCCCCCGCGGTCGGTTGAGGCCACGCCGACGCCCTTCGACGCGAGCACAGCCGTGGAGGCCAGCAGGTTTGCTCCCGCGCCCGCACGGTTCGAAATCGTGATAACGGCCGGATGCTCCACCAGCAAGACCTCTCCCAAAGGACGCGGCATTCCTCGCCGCCCGTCGGCGGGGCTGGTGTTTCCTGCGCCGCTCTCAATAACGCCCGCCCCGGCGTCTGGCTCCGCGGCCGCCTCGCGTGCCGCCAGAACCTCCGCCTGAGCCCGGATCTGCTCTTTGTAAGCGTCTTCATACGCCATCCGGCCCAATTGTGTAACTTTAAGAAGTCCGGGCACGCGCTATCGTACGGGCCGGGTCCGGCGCAGGATTCGTTGGAGCTAGGAGTCTGGACATGGCGAGTATCGATCCGACATCAAGGGTCGCAAGTCAGGTTAAATTGGGTGAAGGGGTCGAGATCGGGCCATGGTGCGTGCTGGACGGGCCGATCCAGATCGGCCCGGGAACCCGCCTGCTCTCCAACGTCATACTCCGCGGCCCGCTCACCATCGGATCCAACTGCCTGTTCTACCCCGGCGCCGCCATCGGGTATCCGGGCCAGGATTTCAAGTTCAAGTTTGATAATCCGACTCCCGGCGTCGTCATCGGCGACAACTGCACGTTCCGCGAGGGCGTGACGATCCACGCCGCCACGCACAAGGAGATCCCGACGCGTGTTGGCAACAACTGCTATTTCATGGTGCAGAGTCACGCGGGGCACGATTGCCAGATCGGCAACCATGTAACGATTGTCAACGCCGCGGTGCTGGGCGGGCATTGCGAAATCGCGGACAACGTGACGATCGGCGGGCTTGCCGCCATCCACCAGTTCACGCGCATCGGGCGCTACGCCTTTGTCTCCGGCCACTCGGGCTTCACCACGGACATCCCGCCGTTCTGCATGGCGTACGGGCGGAATCGGCTCCAGTCCATCAATCAGGTCGGACTGCGTCGTGCCAACTTCCCGCGCGAGCAGATCCAGAAGCTCCGCACCGTTTTCCGCAGGGCGCTGCAGTCGGCCGTCACGCGGCAGGATGCCATCGCGATCTGCGAGAGCTTCGCCGCCGAGTGTCCCCCCGCTCAGGAAATCGCGGACTTCATGAGGGCCGGCAAAAGGCCCATCGCTCCCGGCTCGCTCAGACCGCCGAAGGAACTCACCGCGTTTCTTCAGGCCCGCCGGCGCGGCGAGCACATCTGGGGAATGGAATCCGAAGAGCCCGCGGTCTGATCACATCCGGAGTCGCCCGTGGATCTCTTCGGCGCCGAAATCAAGCCAGCCACCGGACCGGCGTCGCTCCGCCTGTGCGTGCTCGCGAGCGGGTCCGCCGGCAATTGCAGCGTTCTGGTTATCTCCGATCACTCGGGATCATCGTTCTGGCTGATCGACGCCGGCCTCTCGATGCGCCGCACACGCAAGCTGCTCCAGCAGATCGGCCTGGGCGAGCAATCCCCGCGCGGCATTCTGCTCACGCACCTCGACGACGATCACGCCGGGCGAAGCACGCTCGACGGCTTCGGTGAAGACGTGCCCGTCTTCATGCACAAACGCCACCTCGGCCGCGCATCGCGTGAGGGCAGACTTTTCCGGCGCACCGAACTACTCGCCGACGGGCTCAAACTCTCCGACTCGTGCTCGGTGCACGTGCGGCTCGCGCACCACGATACCGACGGCTCCGCTTCCTTCCGCTTCACGCTCGAAGACCGCTCCCGAAGGGCTCAGCTGGGCTACGCCACCGACCTCGGGCGGCCGACCGCCGAACTCATCGACCATCTGCGCGGGGTGGACATCCTGGCCATCGAGAGCAACTACTGCCCCCTGATGCAGGAAGCCGCCGACCGCCCGCGCCTGGTCAAGGACCGAGTCACCGGGGGCAGCGGCCACCTCTCCAATCAGCAGTGCGCTCGAATGGTCCGCGCGATCGCGCCGCGCCGGCACGTCGTCCTGCTCCACCTCTCCCGGCAATGCAACTCGCCCGAGCTCGCGGCCCGCGAGCATCGCGACGCCGGCTACGAGCTCTTCATCAGCTCCCAGACCGACCCCACCCCGTGGCTCGACGCGCCCGTCCGCGAAAGCACGATGGAGCCTGTCCGGGCCGCCACTATCTTCGAAATGTGAAGCGCTCGTAGAATGGCTGTTCCAATCACACCCACACAGAGCAAATCGTGCCCCCAAAGAAAAAAAGCAAGAAGAAAGCAGCGTCCCCCTCCAAGCCCGCTCCGCGCAAGCCCGCCGCAAAGCACAAGCCCGCGGTGAAGCACAAGGCCGCGCCAAAGACCGCCAGGGCCAAGGCGCCCGGCCGTCCGGCGCAGCGCCCGGCTCCCATGTCCGAAGCCCACAAGTTCGCCATCGAGGCCGCGCGAAGCCTTCACGACGACAAGTGCACCGAGATCGCGGTGCTCGACGTGCGCGGCAAGAACCCGATGACCGATTTCCTCATCGTCGCATCCGGCACGTCCGACCGCCAGATGCGGGCCGTCATGCACCACGTTCAGGAGCTGGGAGAAAAGCTGGGCTACACCGCGGTCCGCTCCACTTCCGATGATCGCGCGACCTGGTTGCTGGTCGATTTCATGAACGTCATCGTCCACCTGTTCGAGCCCAACACCCGCGCCCACTACGACATCGAAATGATGTGGGGCGATGCGCCCCGCATCGCCTGGGAGCGCGAGGGCTCGGTCTCCCGCGATCGGGCAGGTCTGAACACCGCCGGCAACGACTAAGCGCACATGCAGCCCCCCAGCACCACGAGTTCAGCCGGTCCAAGCAGCGTGCGCGTGGAGCTCGGCCCTCGTTCCTACAGCGCCGAGGTGGGCCCCGGAGTGCTCGCCGCGATCGGCGGCCGCGTCCGGGATTCGCTGGGCAACCGCTGCCGCAAGGCGCTTCTCGTCATCGATCAGGCCGTGCCCGGGAAATTCGCGGACCTGGCCGAGTCGTCGCTCCGCGAGTCCGGGCTTGAAGTTGCGCGCGCGACCCTGCACGCATCCGAACACGAAAAGTCGCTCCATTCCTTCGGCGCACTCCTGCAGCAGCTCGCAGGCCTCCGCCTGGAACGGCGCGATGTGCTGGTCGCGCTGGGCGGGGGCGTCATCGGCGATCTCGCGGGCTTTGCCGCCGCGTCCTACCGGCGCGGCATCCCCTTCGTCCAGTGCCCCACCACGCTTCTCTCCATGGTCGATGCCTCGGTCGGGGGCAAAACAGCGATCAACATCGACCTCGGCCCCGGCAGCGGCCTTGTCAAGAACATGGCCGGCGCGTTCCATCAGCCGATCGCCGTCCTTGCAGACACTCTCACGCTCGAATCGCTCGAACCGCGCCAATACCGCTGCGGAATGGCCGAGTGCATCAAGCACGCGATGATCGGCGCCGACTTCCAGGATCCGTCGCTCCTGGATTGGACCCGCCGCCACGCCTCGTCTCCCGCACAGTCCGCGGAAATCTCCGAGCTCATTACCCGCAACGTGGCCATCAAAGCCCGCGTCGTCGCCGGCGATGAACGGGAAGAACGCGAAGGCGCCGGCGGCCGAGCCCTGCTCAACCTCGGTCACACGTTCGGCCATGCCATCGAAGCCTTGCCCGGTGCCCAGGGAGTACTCGCGGGCGGCCAAACCCTGCCGGGCGAGATTCAGCATGGAGAAGCCGTCGCGCTGGGCCTCCGCGCCGCGCTCGCCGCGGCCGTGCGCCTCGGCTCCGCCTCGCAGGAGTACGGAGCTCTCATCAACTCTCTGCTCGATTCATTCTCGCTCCCCGCGAGGGCAAGCGGCCTTCCCGAAACCGGCGCGGTCGTTGATCGCATGCGGCACGACAAAAAGAACCTGGCGGGCAGCCTGCGACTGATCCTTCCCTGCGGTCAGGGTCGGGCCACGGTCGTGGAAAACCCGCCGGAACAGGCGGTGCGCGATGCGATCGACTCCATCCGCGCCTGAGATTTGTCTTTAGCGCCGGAAGCGACCGCCTCCGCCGCCCCAGCCGCCAAAGCTCCGGCCGCCTCCTCCAAACCCGCCCGAATGATCGCCCCAGCCGCCCCCGCCCCACCCACCGCCGCCCCAGGAGTGATCTCCACCCCACCCGCCGCTGGAATGATCTCCCCAGCCACCGCCGGATGAAGACGATCGGTCTCCCCACCCACCGCCGGAGCTGGATCGGTCGCTGCCCCAACCAGAAGAAGTATCCCCACCGGAGCGATCGCCCCAGCCGCTCGAGCTGTTGCTGTCGCCCCAGCCGCTGGAGCGGTCACCGTACGACCCGTCGCTGGAACGCGACTGCCAGGAAGAGGCCGAGTTGGAATTCCCCTGCGAGCGGGACCAGCTGTCCGAGTTCAGGCTTTTTTGCGTATCGCCCCACGATGAGGCGGACGGCGTGCTTGATGGGCTGTGCGGCGTGCTGGTGTCGGACCAGCTCCCGTTGCCGTTGTATTTCTGCCAGCCGCTGCCCGTGTTCTTATAGACGTTCCCGTCATGGCTGGCGTAGGTGTCGCCGTTGCTGGTCTTGGCGACCGAAGAGTTGAGAGCGTTGCTGTGAGCACCTTCCGCCCACTGGCCGGAAGAGTTCGATGCCTCACCGACACCCCCACGCGCCGTCGACTCGTGCGACGCCTGCGCCGACTGACTGCCATTGCTCGCGTAGCTGCTTCCCCAGGAGGAGTAGCCGTTCGTGCCCCCCGTGTGCTGCGCGTACGTGTTGGTGTAGGGGTTGTACGCCTGAGCTCCCCAGTGCGCACCGTCGGGGCCGTAGGCCGCGCCGGCACGTGCGTAGGTGCCGGTCGATGGGTTGTACGAGGCGCCCCACCCCGCGCCTCCGCACGGCCCGTAGTACGAGCCGCCGGCGCGGTAGTAACCGCCGTAGGCATAGCTGTAATGGGCCGCACACCCGTAGGAGTAGTAGCAAGGCGGGCACGAATACCAGCCGTTGTTGCTCGCCAGGATCGCCCCCGTCACCATGCCCGCCCCGAACATGAGCGCGCCCGTGGCGGCCACGTATTCGCCCGTATACCCGCCCGTATAGCCGTAGACCACCGTCGTCGGCGTGGAGCTGTAAACCTGCACGTAGGTGCAGTTGTAAAGGGGCGACGAAGCCGGGATCGTGTAAATCACCTGCGGAACCGACGTGCAGACAACCCACGGGCCCGCGGCGGCCGGCGAAGTAAACCACACGCCGTTGTAGCAGCAGTAGTACACCCCGTCGACACCAACAACCTGGTACGCGGTGTTGGTCGCGTAGGTCATGGTGGTCGATGGGATCGGTTCAAACTTCGGAGCGCCGTCGTAGGTGACGTTGACTGTTGTGCCCTTGATGTTGATTGTCGCCTGGTGCGGCACCTGCGCCAGCAGCACGGCGTCTTCTGCTTCCTGCGTCTTGGGGACGGAAGCGAGCACAAACGCCATGGGGCTCGACTTGGGAATCTTCGCGAACTCCGCGGGCAGGTCGGCCGATGCCGCGGTCCATGGGCCATTGGGTGAGGGCGAGCGGAACCAGCGCCCCGCGACAAGGAAGTAGTAATTGCTGTCGTTGAGGTCGAGGAAGAGCGGAGTCTGCGGATTGCTGATGTACATCAGGCGTGTGCCCGGGATGGGCGTGTAGTCGGGCGCACCCTGGGTGACGATGAGCTCTGCGGGGGTCGTGCTGGTGATGACCCGAGGCGCCGCGGTGATGGAAGCTCCGGGCACGTGGCTCGACACGTTTTCCCAGTTTCCGCCGGCAGGGAGGTTCGAAAGATCCGCCGGAAGCGAAAGAGCCGGCTGCCACGGTCCGAGGAGCGGGTCCGGCGAGGTAAGCCACGAATTGCCGTCGAGCAGGTAGTACTGCGAAGTACTCATGTCCATGAACACGGCCCAGTTGGTGTTCACCGCGAACATGAGCTTGGTTCCGGCCACCGGCTTGAATTGCGGCGGCCCGACGTAGACCACGAGAATCGCTGGCACGTCGCTGTAATAGATCGGGGGCGGCGCCAGATTCACATCGGCCTTGCGGATGGGCGTCTTGCCGTGCATGTACGCGAGCACCTGATCGAGCGAGACGTCCAGGTACGACAAGCCCGACAGGCAATAGACCGCCAGCGTCTTGAGCGGGGCCGCGTCGGTGTCGGACATGCCCGGAAAAACGACCGTCGGCTGCATGTTTGTGATGAGCACGCTGCGGGCCGAGTCGTCGACCAGGGTCTGGCCCTGCACCGTCACCACGCCGTAGTTCATTGTGGTGCTGCCGCTCGTCACGATGGAGAACGCCGCCCTGAAAACCATGGTCGTGTGGTTCGCCCAGGAGTCGATCTGCGGCTGATAGAGCACCAGCACGTTGCCGTCTTTGCTGAACGTGCGGGGCCAGAGCGTCGGGGCCTTGACCTGTCCGGGGGGTGGCGAAACGGCGCCGGCAGGCGTGGGTCCGCCCGGCACGGAGGGTGGAGGCGGAGTCTGTGCCGGGGCGAGCACGCCCGGAGCCATGATTGCCGCACACCAGACAGCCAATCGGAAGAACCAATGTGGACGCGAGGTCATGGGAGAATCCTTGGAAGTGCGCCCGGACCAACAGCCTTACGGCGGCCGCCCGGGGGCTTTCCCCAGTTTAGCCGGTTTGAACGACCGCTCGGCCGACGATGATCAGCCCACAAAAACACACACGGCCGCGATCGCGGCCGTGCGGGGTGGTAACCCGTCGAGATGCGGGGGTTCTCAGTTATTCGGGACGTAGTCGTAGTTGTGGACCTGCACAACCAGCCCCTTGCCGGGAACATCGACCGTTGCATACTGCATGTGATTCAGCCCCGGCGTTATGGAGCGGAAGGTCGCGGACATTGTCACCGGCTGGTTGTCGAATGTGGTGGTCATCTCCATCGACTTGGTGTTGAAAGTGACCGAGTCAAAGGTGATGGTCATCGTGTCGCCCGGATTGATGACGTTCGAACCGGTGGTCTGCAGGATCGGCTGGCCGTAGGGGTCGGTGGCGTTCACGATGCTTGCGCCCGCAAGAAAGTTCACAAGCGCACCGGGGGTCGGCAGCGTGTACTGAGCGATCAGCTTTTCGAGGCCCTTGAGGTACTTCTCGAGTTCTTCTTTCTCGTTCTCGGCGATCGAACGACGGAAGAAGCCCCGGGGCATCGGAGCGCCGATGTCGTTGAGGAGCACGTACTGGGGCACACCGTCCGGGCCGTAGCTGACCTGCTGGATGCGCGTGTCCTTGACGTTGCCGTCCTTGCTGATCTGGGTCTGGGCGGTCCATGTGAACTGGACCATCATCGAATTGTTCTTCTGGCGGGCGGCGATGATGCTGTTCGCGAGATTCACGTTGGGAATCTGCGCAACGACCGCCGTGGCCGAAGCGATAAGCAGGAGTGCAACAAATGAAGCGAAGGCCTTGAACATGAGGTCCTTTCCGATGTTGGATGCCGTGGGCGGCAAGTCGCCGCCCCGAGAACGATTTCACCATGCCGGCTGAACGGTGGCGGCCGGCGCAACATACACCCCGGGGGCCGGGGCCGCATAAACCGTCGTGGCGGGAGCCACGTAAACCGGCGCGGGAGCGACGTAAACGGTTGTCGAGGGTGCGGGCTGCGCGGCGGCCGACGCGACGGCAGCGCCGGCAACGGCGCCGGTCACCATTCCCGCGGCGAATGCGCCGCCGGTGCTGCCGCAATAGGTTGTCGGAGCGACATAAGTGGCTCCGTGATAGCCGTAGTAGCTGCCGCTGCAGCCGGTGGAAGTGGAATAGCTGCCGTGGTAGCCCTCACCGGCAGTCCCGGAATAGCTGGCGCTGGCGCTCTTCCCGTAACTGTTGCTGCCCGAGTAGCTGCCGCTGTAGCTGCCGTTGGACCCGGAGCCCCCATGGCTGCCCGAGTAGGTCTGCCCGCTCGGGCTCGTGTACGTCGAAGAGCCCTGGTGGGAGTAGCTGCCGTAACCGTTGCTCGAGGAGGAGCTCGAGTGCGAATAGCTTCCGCCGTAGCGTCCGCTGCCCGAACAGGATCGGCTGCATCCATAACCCAGGGCCGGGGCCGTGATTGTGGAGAGGGCGACGGCGCCCAGAGACGAAAGGACGAGAGCCCGGACGAGTCTGGAATTCGGCGAGAGGGTCTGCATTGCGATGCTCCGTGGGTGTTGGACGAGGTCTATTTGCCGTTGATGCGCTTCATGGTCACGACAGGGGTGTCGGCGACGGGCTTGCCGTCCACGTTCTGGTCCTTGGACTGCCAGGTGACGGTGTCGGCATCGACGCGGGTGATGGTGGTGGTCGAACTCACCTTGTGCCCGGACTGGAGAGTGGAGTTGGTCTTTACGGTCCAGGTGTCATCCGGGTTCCGGGTCCAGACACCATCTCCAAAGCCGCCATCTGGCTCAAAGCTCCAGGAGCGGATCTGCTTGGCTGCCGGATCCCAGCCGATCCGCTGGGTTCCGTTATCCAAAAACGTGCCCTTCACGTCCACGGCCCGCATCGAGATGATGAAGTTGCCGTCCGGCGACATTTCAAAGATCGCGTGGGCGACGTGCCCCTCGGACGCCGGGTCGACCCACTCGCCCAGGATCCATTCAAGGCTGCGAAGGTGGTCTTTGTGCGTCGGAGGCACATACGGCGCCTCTCGCACGCTTGAAAGCAGCCACTTGCCGTCCTTCTTGACGAGCACGTTGGTATAGCGGGCGCGGCTGGGTGTCGATCCGTCGGGTGCCAGGACTGTTGTGGTCCCGTCCTCGATGGCCGTGTCACCGTTTAGAAAGCGGACCGACGCGACATCGATCCGGAGCTTCAGGCCCTTATTCTCCTTGAAGAGTTCGACGAAATCTTTTTCGATTGCGTCGCGTCCCTTCATGACACGGCCTTCGAGGTCGACAAAGTCGCCGTCCGGAGCCCACATCGCGGCGACCGCCTTCGCATCGCCGTTGTGGAACGCCTCGACGAAGGCTTCAGCGGTCTTGGTGATCTCGGCCTGGCGTGGATCCGGGTCCGCGGCCTGAGCGAGGCCGGTGGGCGCGCACATTGCAAGCAATGCGCAAAGAACAGCGACAGATCGACAGCGGAGGTGCTTCATGTGTTGTGTTCCGGACTTGTCCTTTGTTGGCAAGCGAGTTCGCGGGCATGATATCAGATCGGTCGGGCGGGGATTACGAGAATTCCCGTGGCCGCAATCACGACGTCGGAAGAGAACCTAGGGGTCAGTCGGCGCGAGCGTTGGGATCTTCGCTGAATCGAGGTCGCCAGATTTCTGAAATCCGAACTTGCCGCGGGGCGGCTCACGACTTCCGTCGCGCGGTGGCGGGTACTCCTCGTAATACGGCGATTCATCCAAGGCGTCGTTGACGAACCACACCAGGATTGGAGGAGAGACGTCGTTGTAGGTCCAAATGTCGGTCAGCGGCCGAACGAGAAAGCCGGCGCTGCGGCTGCTGGGCGGGCCCCATGCCGCGATCGCCTGGATGCGGCTGATGGCGCCCGGGCGTCCCGGATGCGGCGGCGAGTCGCGCCAAAGGCTCTCCATCTCCACGCGAGTCATTCGGCGCGGCGGAGGAATTTCCTTCGCGAGCACCGCCTTTCGAATGTCTTCGGGCCATTCCGGGTGCAGGGCGATCAAGGCCTGCCGGGCGTCTTCGGCGCCCTTGGGGAAACGCATCTGGCGGACCAGTTCGGTTTCCTCGGGGGTGAGTTCGATGCGGGGCGGGGTGCAGCCCAGAAGAAAGCAGACGGCAATCCCGAGCGCGATCCATCGCATGGGCGGCATGCTACCGGAACAACCGCGGTTGGGGGTCATTCAAGGGCTTGCCGCGCCGGACCCGATACTTTCAGACACGGAGTGATCTCGCACGATCGGCGGTCGGGCGGGGTCAATCCGCTCAGACGCCGGGCATGACGCCCGGCGACCGAAGCCAAGGAGTGGCGTGTGCGGATCATCACGATCATCAATCAAAAGGGCGGTTGCGGCAAGACCACAACTGCCATCAACCTCGCGGCGGCCATGGCCAAGGGCGGCCTGCGAACCCTTCTTGTTGACCTGGACCCCCAGTCCCACTGCGCGGTCGGCTTGGGCATCCCCGAAAACAGGATCGACCTGGACATCGGCGATGTCCTCGTGCTGCCAAACAACCGCCCCATCGATACCACCCGCCTGCTCTGGCGCGTGGGTCGCAATCTGGACCTGGCACCCAGCCGCATGAAGCTTGCCGGTCTCGAGGCGGCCCGGGGCGGCCTGGCAGACAAACCCGACAAGGAACGCCGCCTTGCCCAGGTGCTCGAACGCCTGAAAGCCGACTACGACATCGCCCTGGTCGATTGCTCCCCCGCCATCGGCCTGCTGACTTTCAATGCTCTGGCGGCGGCCAACAGCGTGCTCATCCCGGTTGAAACGGGCTTCTTTGCCCTTCAGGGGGCAACCCGGCAGCTCACGACTGTCAAAACGCTGTCCAAGCGGCTGGGCGTCGAGATTCCGATCTCGTTCATCCCCACCCTCCACGACGACGCGAGCACCGTCTCGCATGACCTTCTGGGTGAACTGCAGCGCCGCTTCGGGCACCAGCTCGCGCCAATCGTGATCCGGCGGGATGCAAAGCTCCGGGAAGCCGCCAGCTTCGGCCAGCCGGCGATCGAGTACGCCCCCGATGCGCCCGGCAGCAAGGACTACCTCGACCTGGCCCGCTGGGTCGCCACCAAGCTGGGTCTCAAACTTTCAGGTTTCAGCGGCCCTGACCCGACCTGGCAGAATCGCACGACCGTTGAAGTCAAGCCCGATGTGCCCGTCGCCAAGCCGCAGCAACTGGAACTGGGGTTGCCGGTCTCGGCGGCGATCAGCCCCGCCGCGACCCCGATTCCGAGTTCCGCCCTCCCGATCGAGTCGCCCCGTGCGGCATCCCCCGTTGCGCCGGTTCCCACGGCATCCGAAATCCGCGAATCACTGCTTAGGGCGGGCAACACGGCCAAGCAGGCAACAACCACGCCCCCGGCGCCGACGAACCTTTCCGCAACAAACCTGCCGCCTCTGATTCCCACGCAGGGTGAAATCGACCCGACCAGACCCACGAGCCGGGCCGCGGAACTGGTTCATCGGGCCCAGAGACTGCTCCGCAGGGTGACCGGCGACAAGGCGGAAGAAAACCTGCCGACCACGCCTCTGCGCTTCGAGCCCTCTTCCGATGTTGAGGCCAAGCCGGCACGCACGGCCGACCCGGATCGCCGCCTGCTGGGCGTCCGTCTGACCGCGCAGGGAGTTCTGTTTGTCCAGCCGGCCACGCTGGGCGAGCGGGTCTCCGTTGCCGGCACGTTTAACAACTGGTCCGCTTCGTCCCACCCGATGCGGCTGAACAGCGAGCTGGGTGTGTTTGAGACCTGCATCGATATCGCCCCCGGCCACCACCAGTACCGCCTCATCGTCGATGGCAATTGGACCGCCGACCCGCACAACCCCAGCGCCGAGCTAAACCCCTTCGGCGAACTCAACAGCGTTGTGATCGTGCAAAGCGCCTCGGCGCTCCGGATGGACCGCATGCTCGAGCATCAGGGCGCCGCCTGAAATTCGGAAGAGAGATGGACTCCAAAGACTCCAACAGCACGGGCGATCAGGGCTACCCCGACGCCATCGCGTTCCGGGCCGCCATGCGCGACGATCCCGCCGTTCCCCTCTCGCGGGACCCCAGCGACGAGGGGGGGCCCGTTTCGGTCGGCAGAATCGACCTGGGATATCCCTTCGAAGATGCCAACGTCCTCGCCGAGCTCTTCCTCGATGATTTCCCCACGGTCGCGCGGATCGGGCCGAGCGGTGTTGTCCACGAAAATTCCCGCCCCTCCAAAGTCGCCGCGCGGGTAGCGGCACAGGGGGCGCCGGTGATCGAAGCAAAGCCCCGGCGATGCTTTATCGAGGTACTTCTGGTCGGACACCTGCCGGTGCTTGGTTCTGCATGGGTGGGCCAGTACGCAAAGCACGTCGCCCAGAACCTGGGCGAACCGGTGGGGCTGATTCGTCTCTCCGGGGGTGATGCCTCGATCGACCTGGCTCTTCCCCCGAGCGTCGTCCCGCCGCAGACCGGCCCGATGCCCACCGTCGCCGACGCGCTTCGCTTGGTGGGAAGCAAAGCGAGCCGGTGGGTCATCCGGGTGGACGACGCCGCCGATCTGGCCAGTCCTTCGGACCTTGCGCAGAGCATCCACGCCTGCGATCGCGTCACCGTGCTGACGGGGGCCGACGAAGCCGCCGTCGTGGGCTGCTACCGGGTGATCAAGACTTTGAAAGACGGCGAATCAACGCCGACGTTGCACGTGGCGGTCATGGGTACGGCCGGCGAACGGGCCGGCGAGGCCGCCGCCAAGCTTTCCAAGGCCGCCGAGAAGTTCCTCGGTGGCACGGTGACGAGCGAAGCCTGTTCGCCCCGCATCACGCCGGGTTCCTCTGTCAATGTCTACCGCGGCCGCCCCAATGTGGGCCATGTCGATCTGATCGACCTCATCCGCCGCCTTCCCGGGCAGGCCGCGGAACTGTCCGGCCAGCGCCCCGCGGAAACCCCCGCTCCAGCACATTCCACGGTTCCGGTCGCGTATTCCCCCGCCAGCCCGGACCCCGCTCACCCCGAAACCTCCCCCGCCGAGGCGGCCGAATCGGCTCTCGATGCGGTGCTCGGGCCGGATCCCGAAGCGGTCGAATTCCTCGAAGAGCCCGCTCAGGAAATCTTCGTGGAGCCGTCTCGCGATCCGGCTCCAAAGCCGGCACGGGCCGCGATCCGCGAAACTCCGGCCCCGGCTCCCTCGCCATATTCCCAGACATCGTCGCACATGCCGACTCTCGCCGGCCACATCGGTGGCCTGCAATCCCTGCCCACGAATTGCCCCTATGCCCCGGGGGTTGAGCTGGCTCTCGATAGCACGGGACGTCTGCACCTGCTCGCCCGGACAACCCAGGCCGAACCGGGAAGCACGCTCGCCCTGCTCACCACGGCCCGCGACTGGGCTCTGGCGCACGCCTCGCTGCTTTCCCTGGGCCATCGCGGCATGACTCAGGAGCCTGCGGTCTGCCACCTGATGACCGATTCGCCCAAGTCCGTGCGCCGGCTGGGCGACAGCGAACTCAAGCTGCACCTTCTGACCGGGTCGGGCGATCGCTGGGTCTGCGTCGAGCTGAATTAACAATCGCATGCCGCGAAAAGCCGCGGGCATTCACCCGCAGCGCGGACCGCAATGGGCCGATCGCACCTTGCTTACGCCGATTCCTTGTGCAGGCGAAGCTCGGAGAGCTGCCTCTTGGAGGTCACGGCCTTTTCATCGATGATGTACTCAGCGCCGGCGTTATCAAGATCCGGGAGCTGATACATCAGATCGATCATCAACTCTTCCATGACGGCGCGGAGCGCGCGGGCGCCCGTGTCACGCTTCACGGCCTTCTCCGCCAGAGCACGCAGCGCTCCGTCCGTGAAGGTGAGCTTGGCGCCTTCGAGGCCGAAGAGGTGCTGGTACTGACGCACGATCGCGTTCTTGGGCTCGGTGAGGATGTTGATGAGGGCATCGACCGAGAGGGGCATGAGCGGCGCGAGGACGGGCAAGCGGCCGACGAACTCGGGGATCATGCCGAACTCGATCATGTCGTCCGCGGTGACCTGCGAAAGGACGCGGGAGGCGGACTCTTCCCCGCGGGCGCGATCGAGATCGATGTTGAAGCCGATGCGGGTCTTGCCCAGGCGCCGGCGGATGATCTCTTCGAGGCCGACGAACGTGCCGCCGCAGATGAACAGGACGTTGGTCGTGTCCATCTGGATGTACTGCTGCTCGGGGTGCTTGCGCCCGCCCTGAGGAGGAACGTTGCTGGTGGTGCCTTCGAGCATCTTGAGGAGGCTCTGCTGCACACCCTCGCCCGAAACGTCGCGGGTGATGCTGACGTTGTTGGAGGTCTTGCCGATCTTGTCGATCTCGTCGATGTAGATGATGCCGCGCTGGGCCGCTTCGAGATCGAAGTCGGCGGCCTGCAGGAGCTTCAAGAGCAGGTTCTCGACGTCCTCGCCGACGTAGCCGGCTTCGGTGAGTGTCGTTGCGTCGCCGATAGCGAACGGAACCTTGAGCATGCGGGCCAAGGTCTTGGCCAGCAGCGTCTTGCCCGAGCCGGTGGGGCCGATGAGCAGGATGTTGCTCTTGTCGAGCTCGACCGAGCCGGCCTCGGCGCTCTCGAGGTGGAGCAGGCGCTTGTAATGGTTGTGAACGGCGACCGACAGGGCCTTCTTGCCCTGGTCCTGGCCGATCACGTACTGATCGAGATAGTCCTTGATCTCGCGCGGCGAGGGCACTTCGCGCAGGGCCGTCGTCACGGTGCTCACGCGCCGGCGCTCCTGGCGGAAGATGTTCTGGCACAGCTCGGTGCAGTGCGAGCAGATGTAGACCTCGCTGGGGCCTTCGACCATCGGGCCGACGTCGCGGCTGGTCTTGCCGCAGAAGGAGCAGGTGGTCACCTTGCGCCCGCGGAAGCTTGAATCGTCGCGCCCTCCACCTTGGGAATTTGCGGGCGGGTTGGTGTCGTCGTTCTTGCCTTTGGCCATGTTCTTTCTCGTCCGCCAAACAGAGGTACGCGCACGGACGGCGCGAATGGGAGTCTATCGACCAAGCGGCGATTCTTCCTCACATCCACACCACATCCGGGCTCCGAAAATTCGGTAGAAACGGAATATCCGGCCCCAACGACATCGGGCGGTCCCCCGCGCAGCCGTCTTCAAGAAATTCCGCGCGGGCTATTGGACCGCGCCCGGGTCCTGTTTATCGGTCATTGGGGCCTTGACACCGGTCGCCTCGGCCCCGGAACGGCCCGGCCCGATCCCTCCCGACACTTTTTCCACCATCTTGTTCCGCACCCGGTTGAATTCTTCGGTCGAAATCTCACCCTTGCGCTCCATGGCACGCAGCTGCTCCAGCAGCGAGCCGGGATCCTGTTCCCGTCGCGATTCTGCGAACAGACGCTTGCGAAGCTGCAGGATCACGATCGAACCCGAGAGCGTTGCGCCCAGCAGAATCGCGACCCAGAGAAGCACATCCAGGTTTGCCGCGGCGAGCAGCGGATGGCTGATGTGCGCAGTGGTCATCCGGGCGGGCCGCCTGTGATCAGCTGCCCGACGCGATGGCGTCGCGGATGGGCACGAGGAGCGTGGGAACGACCCGGGATTCGACCAGTTCTTCGCCCAGATTGGAAAGATCGCCGAGGATCGACACCAGATCCTTGACATCGGTCACCGCGCCGAAGCGACGGAGCGTCAGATAGACGCTGATCGGCTCGGGGGGCGCGTCGGCCTCGCGGAATCCGGTGCTCGTTCCGGCGCGTGTCTTCACCTCGAAGTACACCTCGGTGTCCTCCCGACCCGCGATCCGCATGCCGAGCAGTGGCTGACAATCCACGGGCACGCCCCCCGGAAGATCCGCGAGCTGAGCGAGAGGCGATCCGGGCAGAAGGGCATCAAACACAATCGCGTCGTGATTCCCGCCCGCGGCAAGGTCGAAGCCGTAGAGCAGTTCCAGGTAGTCAACATCCAGAGCGCTGATGTTCATAAAGAACGGCGCCGTCTCCAGAATGTTTTTGTGAAGGCTGTATTCCTCGCCCGGCTGCCCCGGATTCACGACGCCCGAGCGGATGTTGTTGTTGCGCACGGCGAGCCAGCGGTGCGCTCCCTCGCCCTGCGGGGATTCCAGCGCCAGCTCTTCCCGGTAGCGGCGGAACTGCGACATCGAAGGAAACTGCTTCCGCACGCGCTCAAAAAGATCCAGAACCGTGTCGCGGCCGCGCGGCAGATCCATCTTCACCGAGAGCTTCTGATTGATGTAAAAGTCCGAGCAAAGGGCCCGAAAGCTGTCACTCATTTCGCACCCGCTCCTTCAGACGGCCACAGGCTCGTTTCCTCACCGCTAATGCTAGCGACTGTCCGACAAAACTCAAAGCCATCTCACCACCGGGGTCCACCTTCTCCCGGAAGTTATCCGTGCACCATCCTTTGCGCCGCCTCCTCGGTAAACGACAGGTTCTCCATCACGTGGTCCGCGCCGCTCGCTCGCACCTCGGCCGATGTGAATTTCCCCGTAGCGACCCCGAACGCCACGTGCCCGTGCGCCCTGGCACAAGCTATGTCGTGCGGCGTATCCCCCACGATCACCACCCGCCGGGGATCGCCCCCTTTTTTCTTTCGATAACGCTCCACGGCAATGGGCGGCAGGTGCTTGCGCTCCGGAGGATCGTGCGCCGAATCGTCTCCCCACGCCGCCACTTCAAACCGGTCGGTCGTGAGCCCGGCCGAACGAATCTTCAGAAGGCCGGTCTTCTCAAAGTTGCCCGTCAGGAGCCCCAGGGTCACGCCCGACAGCGCATCCAGGCGCGTCATCAGCTCCTGGATCCCGGGCATCAGCACCCCGAGCCCCGGATTTCGGAACAGCTCTTCCATATTCCGTACGTACGCCTCCCGAAACGCCTCCAGGTTTTCCCGGGAGGCGGGCAGGCCGGCGTTTGAAAGCATGTCCCGCATGATCAGCGGATCCAGACGGCCGGCGAACTGAACCCCGTCCGCCCGGCAGGATTCACCGAACAGCGCCTTGCCGGCCGCCTCCATGGCCCTCATGCCCGCTCCGCGGGTGCTCAGAAGGGTGGCGTCGATGTCAAAGAGGATGAGGGTCTGATTCACGCGGCCCAAGCGTACCCCTCACCGGCCGATCGAAAAGATCGTTTCGCCCGCAACCGCCGCGAGGCGCGACTGCTGGTGGGATTGCACCAGCCGCCCCATCCGTTCGAGGATTGAATCGATGAAGACCCCCACGGCTTCCTCCGATCCCTGGGCTTCGAGCCAGACCGAGCCGTCCGCTTCGTTTCGGACCGTCCCGGTAACCGGAAAACCGCAGGCGATATCACGGCAGACGGCCCGGAAGCCGACCCCCTGCACCCGCCCAACAAACCGCACGCCCACTCGGATCGGTCCTCCGCTCATGCCGTTATTGTTGCCCTGCGCCGGCACCAGCCTCCCTGCCAAGCAAGAATCGCCCGAGGAGTCGCGAGTGAGCACCATGTGGCAGGATGATGGCGAGAAGCAGCGCGTGCGTGACGCGAGCGATATCGTCCGGATCATCGGCGAAGTCGTGGCGCTCAAACCCAAGGGGCGCGAGTACGCCGGCCTCTGCCCGTTTCACGACGATCACAATCCTTCCATGGCGGTCGTCCCGCACAAGCAGATCTTCCACTGCTTTGTGTGCGGAACCGGCGGCGATGTTTTCACGTTTGTACGGAAATTTCACAAGATGGAGTTCCGCGAGGCGCTCGAATACCTCGCGCAGCGGGCCGGGATTGAGCTCAAGCCCCGGCGTGCCGAGCCCGCGCCCGGCGAGGGGGGCATCTCCCGCTCGCAGCTGCACGAGGCCAATTCGATCGCCGCGGAGTTCTTCAAGGCGATCTACCGGCACCCCGAGCACGGCAGGCTCGCGCGCGAGATCGTGGAGCGCAGGGGCATCTCGCCCGCCATGGTGGATCGTTTCGGAATCGGCGCCGCCCCCGACCGCTTTGATGGGCTGCTCCTGACGATCCGCAACAAGCAGCTCGATCCCCGCGCGTTCGCCGAGGCGGGCCTCCTGCGTACCAAGCTCGAATCGGGCCATCTCTACGACACATTCCGCAACCGCCTGATGTTTCCGATCGCGGACATGATCGGACGGACGATCGCGTTTGGCGGACGCAAGATGCGGGAGGAAGACGAACCCAAGTACCTCAACAGCCCGGAGAGCCGCGTCTTCAATAAGTCCGCCACGCTGTTCGGCCTGGCGCAGGCGTCCCGCGCCATCCAGGTTGCCCGCACCGCCATCATCACCGAGGGATACACCGACACCATCGCCTGCCACCAGGCCGGACTCGAGAATGTCGTCGCAACGCTCGGAACGGCGCTCACACGCGAGCACGCCATCGTCCTGCGTCGCCTGTGCGACCGCGTCGTGCTCCTCTTTGACGGGGATGATGCCGGCCAGCGGGCGGCAGACCGGGCGGCCGAGATCTTCTTCGCCGAGCCGCTCGACGTTGCGGTCGCCACGCTCGACAAGGTCACCGACGCGAAAGACCCCGACGAGCTGCTCAAACGGCCGGACGGCCTCGAGATTCTCAGGAAGGCGCTGCAGGGCGGCGTTGATGTCCTGCGTTATCGCTTCGCCCGCGTGGCCCGCGGCATCGCCGGTGGCGGCATCGCGGTGCGCAGCCGGGCCCTCGAAGAAGAGGTAACACGCCTCGCGGACCTTGGCCTCAGCGATGTCGAGCCGGTGCGCCGGCGCATGATCATCCGCGAACTCGCCCGCCTCGCGGATGTGGGCGAGGAGTCGATCGCGCGTGCGATCCCCGTCGCCCGGGGCAATCGAACGCCGCCCCGGGTTCGGACCGAGGTCGAGCCTCCTTCATCCGCCGCGAGGCTCGCCACCGGGCCCCTTTCGCCGGAGGAAGCACTGCTCGGATGCGCCCTGTGCGAACCGAGCCTGCTCACAACTCTGGACGAACAGTCACGCGGGCTTCTGGCCCCGGAGCGGATGGGTGCGGAGGACCTGGCCGACCTGGCGTCCGCCGTGCTCCGGCTGCTGGGAGGCGACGACGCCCCGACTTCCCGTGATCTGCTCCCGCTGCTCTCCACCATGGAAGCCCAGAGCGCCGCCACGATCTTGCAGGCTCGCACCGAACGCGAAACCGGCGGAAATGCGGAGAGGCTGCACAGCCACTGGAAAGAATGCCTGAGGTCCGCGGCCATTCGTGCCGAACGCGCGGGCAACGCTCCGGTTGTCACCGACGACACGGCCGATCTGGTAGCCCGCATCGCCCGGGCCGCGGAGAGGTCGCAGAGGCTCGGCCCGGATATGAAAGTGTTTCCCAAGGCGGGGCCGCAGGGCCGCTGATACCCTTGACCCGCCCCTTTGGAGCGTTCGCGCGTGATTGCAGAACTGAACCCGGCACTTTCCGAGCTCATCGAAGTCGGCCGCAAACGCGGCTGGCTGAGCTATGAAGAGCTGAACAACACACTGCCCGACGAGATGGTCGACCCCGAGAGGCTCGACGAACTGCTTGTCCTCATCGACCGCCTGGGCATCGAGCTGGTCGACGAACTGGAGTTCAAGGCCCGGCGCTACCGGGCCGAGAAGGGCGAACAGGCCCCCGGCGTGCTGCCCAAGCTGTTCCGTGCCATGACGGTCGCCGGCGGCGAGCGGGAAGCCGAAGCGGCGCAGCTCCGGCGGAAGCTTTCGGGAACGGACGCGGTCAATGGTTCAACTCCGGCAACGCCCGCGGCGCCCGCCCTCAGCGCTCAGGCCGGAGCCGCCCCCGAGCACGCGGAAGCCGCGGAAGAAGAAGAGTCCTCCGAGGAAGACTCCGCGGGGTTCGACGATCAGATCGCTTTCGAACCCGGGCAGAAGCGGATCGATGACCCCGTGCGGATGTACTTGTCGCAGATGGGAACGATCCCCCTGCTGACGCGTGAAGAGGAAATCAGGCTCGCGAAGAAGATCGAGACAACCCGCATGATCTTCCGGCGCAGGTGCCTCGAGAGCGATTACGTCGTGCATCAGGCGGTCGAGACGCTCAAGCTGGTTCACACGGGCGATCTTCCCTTCGACCGGACGATGCGCATCAGCACGGCGGAAGACAACGCCAAGGAAAAAATCGCCAAGCGGATTCCGTTCAATCTCCGGACGATCGAGAAGCTCGCCGAACAGAACCGTGCGGACTGGGAGCTCCTGCACCAGGCCCGCAAGACCAGCGACGATGAATCCGTCCGCCAGCTCCGTGCACGCCTCTCGGTGCGCCGACGCCGCATGGCGGCTCTCACCGAAGAGCTCTGCCTGAGGACGGGGCGGATCATCCCGCTGAGCAGGAAGCTCAGGTCGATCAGCAACAAGATGCACGAGCTGGAGGCCGACCTGCGCCTTGCGGCGAAGCATCCCAAGAGATTTGAACCCGACGATGTGCAGGTGATCAAGGAAGAGCTCGAGGGTCTTCGCTCGCTCGTTCGCGAGGAACCCGGAGAACTCAACCGCCGGGTCAAATCGATCAAGACCGTCTTCTGGGAGTACGAGCAGGCCAAGCGCGATCTCTCCGGCGGCAACCTGCGTCTGGTGGTCTCCATCGCGAAGAAGTACCGCAACCGGGGCCTGCCGTTCCTGGACATCATCCAGGAGGGCAATACCGGCCTGATGCGGGCTGTCGACAAGTACGAATACAAGCGGGGCTACAAGTTCAGCACCTACGCGACCTGGTGGATCCGCCAGGCGATCACCCGCGCCATCGCCGATCACGCTCGCACGATCCGCATCCCCGTGCACATGATCGAGACGATGACCAAGCTGCGCAACATCCAGAAGATGGCGCTGCAGGAGACCGGACGCGAGCCGACGATCGAGGAATTGAGCGAAAAGCTCTCGATCAGCGCGAGCGAAGTCCGTCGCGTCATCAAGATCAGCCGGCACCCCGTCAGCCTCGACAAGCCCGTGGGCGAGAGCGAGGACAGCTTCTTCGGCGATTTCATCGAGGACGAGCGTCAGAGCGCCCCGTCCGACGCCGCGGCCCACGACATGCTCAAGGCCCGGATCGAGAGCGTGCTGAAGACCCTCACGTACCGTGAGCGGGAAATCATCAAGCTGCGGTACGGCATCGGGGACGGCTACACCTACACGCTGGAGGAAGTGGGACGGATCTTCAAGGTCACCCGCGAGCGTGTGCGCCAGGTGGAGGCCAAGGCCATCCGCAAGCTGCAGCACCCCGTGCGCGCCCGCAAACTCCAGGGCTTCGTCGACGGCAGCGTGTACAAGGAAGTGCGCGGCGAGATGGACTCCGCCTCTCATGTCTTCGAGCGCGAGCAGATGCTCTCGCGGGTCGAAAACTTCTCCGACGAGGATGCCGACGCCCCCGATGATCTAGCGGGAGAAGACGCGGCAGAATTCGACGCCGGATCCTCCCCCGCGCCCGAGCCCGGTCTTCCCTCCCCCGAGGGAAACGATGACGATTCCTCGGAATTGCAGTAAGCACCCGCGGCTATGATCCCCGCAGTTGGGGAGTAGCCATCGGGGAGATATCCCGATCCGGCGGCCGTCAGCACGGCGGGACCGTCTTCTGGTCCGCCCGGCCTCCGAAGCGCGCGCCAACCGGCACGCACCGCGCAAGACCAACCCTCGGCGCCGATCATGGCGCAAGTGTGCGCGTGCTCGGAGGTCTTCGAGAAATGGTCTGGCTCTACGCGGGGTTCATCGTCTTCATTCTCGTCATGCTCGCGCTCGATCTCTTTGTGGTCAACCGCAAGCCGCACGAGATCAGTATCCGCGCCGCCGTCTTCTGGACCGGCATCTGTGTTGTCCTTTCGCTCATCTTCAGCTTCGTCGTGTTCCAGATGTACCAGCACGATTTTCACGGCGTGGGAACCGCCATGCGCGAACGCAGCGCGCTGCTGATCACCTCGCAGGCCGATCTGCCGGAAATGCGCCCCGGGGAAGTGCACACGCCCCCGGTCCGCAAGCCCGACATGAGCGAGCACGACTACGAGCAGTCGCTCAAGTCCTTCGAAGAAGCCACCCGGGTGCTGGGACTCTCCGACAACAAGATCGCCTGGCAGGCCACGCTCGAGTATCTCTCCGGCTGGCTCATCGAGTACAGCCTGAGCCTCGACAACATCTTCGTGATCGCGATCATCTTCGCCCACTTCGCCATCCCCAAGCAGTACCAGCACCGCGTGCTCTTCTGGGGAATCCTGGGCGCACTCGTCATGCGAGGCGTCATGATCGCGCTCGGGGCCGTGCTCATCGCACAGTTCCAGTGGGTTCTCTACGTATTCGGCGCCTTCCTCATCTTCACGGCCTTCAAGCTCCTGCGCGACAACTCCTCCGAGCCCACGCCGGAAGAAGGAATCGTTTACCGCCTCGCACGCAAGGTCTTCCCGTTCCACCCGACCCTGGACGGCCAGAAGTTCTTCGTGCGCAAAGACGGGCGGCTCTGGATGACCCCGCTGTTTCTCGTGCTGCTCATCGTCGAAGGCACCGATGTCGTCTTCGCCGTCGACTCCATCCCCGCCATCTTCTCCATCACGCAGGACCCGTTCCTGGTCTTCACGTCCAACGTCTTCGCGATCCTCGGGCTGCGCTCGCTCTACTTCGCGCTCGCCGCGATGATGGACAAGTTCCGGTTCCTCAAGCTCAGCCTGGCATTCATCCTCGCATTCGTCGGGGTCAAGATGATCCTGGTTTTCTGGCATATCCACCTCGGAGCGCCATTGAGCCTGATCATCATCGTGCTGGCGCTCGCGGCCGGTGTTGCCGCGTCGCTGCTCTTGCCGCCGAAGCATCCGCCGGCGTCCAGCCCGGCGCCGAACTGATCCTTACCGGCCGGCGAGCGTGCTCACAAAGTCCGAGACGGCCCGCCCCGCGCAGTCCGCGCTCGCCGCGTCCCGCCAGAGCCTGCTGTGCGTGGCATCGGGGACCGGGACGAACGTTCCCCGCCCTGCTTCCGCGATCTCTTCCGCGTCGGCCCGCGGCGTCACAACGTCCCTTGCTCCCCACAGGACCAGGAGCGGACACTCCAGCGATCGGGCCGCCAGAACGCGATCGAATCCCGCCCACGACCGCCCCCGAAGTCGCGCCACGAGCCAGACCGCTGCGGAGAGATTCCACCGCGACGGCATGCCCCGCGCCGCCATCACGTTCTTTGCCGGCGTCGCCTCGAGCCGGTACGGCGCCTCGGCGATGACGGCATCGGCCCTTTCGCCGGCTTCAAGGCAGAGCCCCGCGCCGAGCGAAAACCCGTAGAGAATGAGCTCCCCATCGATGTTCGCCGCATCGAGCAGCGCGAGCAGGTCCGATTTTTCCTCCAGACCAAGCGTGCAGACACCCTGGGAATCGCCGTGCCCCGGCAAATCCCAGAGAATCAGCCGCGAAGCCAGCGGGGCGAGAATCCCGAGGCGCGAAAGCATGACCACTTTCGACTCGGACCATCCGTGCGTCAGCACCACAGTCGGCCCAGGGGCTTTCAGGCCTCGCACATCCCAGGCCTTGAGCCTCCGCCCCCGCGAGGTGAATTCAAACGGCACAAACTCGAGCGCCGGCGTGAGCTCGCCCGGATCACCCGGAAGATTGTTCGCGAGCGCCCATGAATACGTGCGCCGCCGCGGGCGTGTGAGACGCCTGTACGTCAGCCAGACGAGCACGACGCCGTACGCGAGGAGCCCGGCGACAAGCAGGGGCAGCGGGTTCCTCATCGCTCAGGACCGCAGCAGGTTCGAAATGTCGTTGAAAGTCACGATCAGAAAGAGCGAGCCGATGAGCAAAAGCCCCGCAAGCGTCACCGCATTCTGAAACCCCGCCGGCACCGGACGCTTGAAGATCTGTTCATACAGAATAAACAGGAATTGCCCGCCGTCCACGATCGGGAGCGGCAGGAAATTCACAACCGCGAGGTTCACGCTCACCATCGCCATGAAAAACAGGAGCCAGACAAAGCCCCGGTCCGCCAGCAGCGTTCCCACGTGGGCGATCCCTACGGGGCCCTGCAGGTGCTGCACCTTCAGCGTTCCTTCAAACAGGCGCCCGAACGTGAGGTAGACACGAAGGATCATCCGCTTGGTTTCCGCCAGTCCGAGCGCGATCGCATCGAGAGAGCCCGTGCTCTTCAGAAGCACCTGCGCCGGCTCAAACAGATCCACCGGCAGGCGACTTGTCCACCCGAGGCCTTGAAGAGCCCGGGCGTCATCGCTGCTGAGCGCCAGTGTGACCTGCTGGTCGCCGGCCGCCGCGCCCGGCGGTCGCAGCGTGAGCACGACCTGGTTGCCCCTGCCGGACGCCGCGATAAGGGCCGCCCGTAATTCGCCGAAATTGGCGATCCGTGTTCCGTCGACCGCCGTCACGACCGAACCTGGCATAATCCGGGCCCTGGCCGCCGGGGTGGCGGTTCCTTCGGGCTTGTCGGCATCCGAGCTCGCAACCACGCAGCCCAAGAGGGCGGAATCCTTGGTTGTGTCTCCGACCTGAAAGCCGATGGTGCCTTCCGCCGAGACGACGAGCGTGAGCACCACATCCTTTTCCTCGTCACCCACCCGCCGGCGCACAACCGCGGGAATCTCTTTGCCGGTGCTCGCGCGGATCTCCCGCCGCCCGGATTCAAAGCTCGGATACTCAACCGCCCCAAGCCTCACAAAGACATCTCCGGGCTGCAATCCCTGCTTGGGAGGCTGGTCGCCCACTTCTTTCGCGACCGTCATGACGCCGGTCATTCCGAGCAGATGGGGCTGCAGGCCCTGCTGCGTCTCGCCGATGGTGAATTTCGCCCGCTGGTACTCGGGTTGGGGCTGCACGGTCACGTTCGCACGCGACCCTTGGCCCTCAAACACGAGATGGAGTGGCTTGCCCCCCGAACGCTCCGCCGCAAGATCCAAGGCACCGGCATACCGCACCGGGCCCCCACCGTTGATCGATGCGAGGGTCATCCCCGGCGTCACACCCTTGACACCCGCGTTTTCCAGGACGCGCTGATAGAGCTCGCGGTCCTTCGCACGGGTCGGGCTTTCGAGCGTGGCCGAACGGGCGCCGTAGACCCCGAGTTCCAGGAGCCGCGCTCCCTGATTCTCCTGGGGAGTGATGGAAAACCGGAGCGGCTCCTCGATGCCGGGCCGCTGGACGATCACATCGAGCGCCTTGTCTCTCGGCGCCATCGCGGCGGCCATCACCACGTCGCCGAACTGATGGATCTCTGTCCCATCGACGCTCAGAATCCGATCGTCGGGACGAAGCCCCGGTTCCTTCACACCAAGGGCCGCGCCGTTCACCGCAAGGGCGAGCGCCGCCGGCTTTCCGGGCGCCACTTCCCCCACCACCGGCGCCTCGGTCCTGAGACCGACACGGAAGACCACTATAAAAAGCAGTGCCGCGGTGATCAGGTTCATCACCACGCCGGCGCAGATCACGACCATCCGCTTCCACGGAACACAGCGCTGGTAGCTGTCGGGCGCATCGCTCACGGCGTCGGGGTTCAGGTCCTCCTGACCGAGCATCTTGACGTACCCGCCGAAGGGGAGCCAGTTGAAACGGTACTCGGTGGGCGAAATCTCGTGGGAATTGGCCTGCGTTCCCTCGATCGTCGTCACGCCCGCAGCCTGCGCCATCAGCCGCTGCGCATACTCCGGCTCGCTGCTCCCGCGCCGAAAGCCCATCCCCTTGCGGTAGGAAAACGCCGCCGGGCCGAAGCCGATGGCGAAGGCGAGCACGCGGATGCCGGCCCAGCGGGCGGCAACAAAGTGGCCAAGCTCGTGCAGAAAGATGATCAGCCCAAAGCCGATCACCACCAGCAGCAGGTCGAACGCCGTACCGAAAAATCCCGAGAAGTCGGGCATGTGATTCTCCGTACCAATGCTATCGACGGCCGGCCGGGTCCGAAGTTCGCAAAACAAACGCGGGCCCCGGAACATTCCGGGGCCCGCGCGGATTATCACGCATTCAGGTGTGGTCCGCTCAGCTGCCGTACTTGACGGTGCAGCCGTAGGGCTTGGTCTCGGAGGTGCTCACCTTCTTGCCGGCCAGGATCTCGTCGAGAGCCTTGGCGACATAGTTGGTCTTGCCCGGGCCCTTCATGCCCGAGTCGTCATCGATTGCGCCGTGGTACGCAATCGTGCCGTCCTTGTTGACAATGAACATCTCCGGCGTGTGCTTGGCGCCGTAGAGCTTGCCGACCTTGCCCGTCTCATCGATCAGGATCGAATACTCGATCTTCCAGTCCTTCTTGGCGGAGGCGTTCGCCTCCTTGCCCGCGCCTTCCTTGCCGGCGGCGCCGGAGTTGATCGCCAGGAAAATCACGCCCTTCTCGCTGTAGTCCTTGTTCAGCTTGTTGAAGGTGTTGGCGCCGTTCTCGTAGTGCTTCTTCACGAAGGGGCAGCCGGGGTTGAACCACTGGATCACCACCACCTTGCCCGCGTAATCGCTGAGATTCACCGTCTTGCCGTCGGTGTCGGTGAGCGTGAAGGGCGGCGCCAGGCTGCCAACCTTCGCCACCGCTTCGGTCTTCTTCGCGTCCTTGTCCTTCGGGTCCTTGTGATTCTGATCCTTCTGCGTCGGTGCCGGCGTCGTCGCCGTGGTCGGCTTGGGATCCGGATCCGTGCTCATCGCGATCGCGGGAATCACAATGCCGGCGGCGGCGATGAGGGCAACAAGCGACAGTTTCGCACTTTTCATCGAGACCTACTCCTGAATGCCCCGCCTCGCCCTTGCTTGGCGGGTTGAAGTCCGACCGCAGGCCACGCGCCGCTGATCGAACTCGTACTCCATTTATCGGCCCGGGTCATCCTTCCGACGCACCGTGCGCAGGGTTCCATCCCGGCCGACTGCTGTATGTTTGACGGGGAAAGCCGCCCAAAGTTTCACTTCCGGCCTATTTCCCGGACTCTCCCCCCCGCCCGGGCGCCTGAGAACCCCCCTCCACTCCCCTCTGCACCACATACCACCCCGCTTTGCCGCCTTTGAACCAAATTCCCAGAATTCCGTCCGCAACCGGCGCCGAGCCGTTAGTATTCACAAACTTAAGCCTCATCCCCTCTCCCTTTGCCACGTTCGCCTCCGGCATCCCCTCGATATCCGAGCAATGCTGACCAGGGTAAAACTCCAACCGCTCCGCCCCCGGCGCACGGATCTGCAGCGCCCCGTCCGCCAGCTCCGCCGAAACACTCCCATCGGTGGGGAGCGGCACCGGCAGCCTGGCGCGGCTCGCGGCGATCTTCGCCGCCCCGGCCCCCGGCTTTGGCTTCGCATCCTTCGGCCTCACGGCCAGCTCGATCGAGGCCTGGCCCTTGCCGAAAACACAGACGTCGGAGCACTCGAGCCACGCCATCTTCAAACCGATGGCGACCTTCTCGCCCGCCTTTGCATCCGCCGGGGCGGTCACGGGGAGCAGCAACGTGACTTCATTTTCATACACGCTGTCGTAGATGCCGCCCGGCGCAACAAAGCGCTGCGGCGCGGGCCACTGGATCTCGCCCAGCCGGTATCCCTTGGGGAGCCTGCTCTCCTCGATCGACGGCGGGTTCCCGCCGCCGGGCGCGCCGAGGTAGTAAATATGCCAGTGCGGCTCCATGCGGAAGACCAGCCCGAGGGTCGCCGTCTCGCCGGGCGCAATGGAGTCCTGCTCGCAAACGATCTCGAACTGCACGTGCGGCCGGTCCTTTGACTCCGGCTGCTCTATGCCCCCTTCCACGCCCCGTTCAACCCCAGCCGAGAAGCACATGACCAACGCCGCCGCCATCATCGAGAGCATGCACGTTCTCCTCGCGTACCCTTCGCCGATGCTACGTTCCCGCCGAGCTCCGGTTCGACTGCAGTCTATACGCACGATCACGCTCACCTGTGTGGCGGCTCTCTGGGGCCTCGCCGGGTGCGAAAAAGACACGCGCGACAGCGATATCGTGCAGGTCAAGCTCGCGGAAGTCTCCGAACTGAGCGCCGAGACCGCATCCAACCCCCTCGCGGTGCTCTTCATAGACCCCCGCCCGCAGACCGAGTTTGAGGAGGGACACATTCCCGGAGCTCGCAACCTCCTTCTCACCAGCTTTAACGGCGAAAAAGGACGCGACCCCCGCATCTCTTCCTTCAACGAGGTCATCGTCTACGGCGACGACCCGTTCAGCCCGGTCGCCCGCGCCGTCAACAAGCGCATGCTCGCGATGGACTATTCCGACGTCCGCTTCTTCGCCGGCGGCATGAAAGAGTGGAAAGCCGCAAACCTCCCCGTCGAGACCGGCCCTTCCAAGCCTCTCCCGCCGGCCGCCTCCAAGCACAACAGCCGCGGCCGAGCACGCTGACCAACCCCTCCGTCTGACCCGGTATGCTCCGCGCATGCACCCTCGCCCTCTCTTCATCGTCGGCCTGCTCCTGTCCTGCACGCTGGCCGGTGTACTGACCGGCTGCCACGCGACCGACAGCAAGAATCTCCCCCGCATCAGCCTCGGTCAGCTCAAGCCCCTCGTTGATCTGTCGGCCCGCAAACCCAAGGCCCTTCTGCTCATCGATGCCCGTGAGAAGGCGGACTTTGAAAAGGGCCACCTGCCCGGCGCGCGGAATTTCGACGAGTCGTTCTTCTCCAAAACGCGTGATCCGCGCATCGAGCAGTTTGAGATCGTCGTTGCGTATGGCGACGACGCCGACAGCTCCGAGGCTAAAGGCGTCGTGCGCAAGATGGTCGAGCTCGATCACTCCGATGCACGCTTTTTCGCCGGCGGGCTCGAGTCCTGGAAGAGAGCAAAGCTGCCGCTCGAAACCGGGCCGGGCCAGCCGCTGCCGGAAGTGTCCTACGGAGCCCGGCAGTAGCACTCCCGGCGCTCCCGTGCTGTGCGAGCGTCAGACCGCGGGTTCGGCCTGTTGAATGCATAAACTTCCGATATGCGAGCCGGCACCAAAGCCGCAGTCCGTGATTTCGCCCCCAGCCCGCGCGTCGATGCCGTGATGGCCGCCGAACGCGCCGCGAGCTTCACCAAGCGATCCATCAAGACCAAGAGCAAGATGGCGGGTCTCAAGCTCGCCCTTTCGATGCTCGATCTGACCACGCTCGAAGGCAAGGACTCGCCCGAAAAAGTGCGGGCGCTCTGCGCCAAAGCCGTGAACCCCGGCGCGGGCCAGACCGATCTGCCGCCGGATCTGCCCAGCGTCGGCGCCGTCTGCGTGTATCCAAACCTGGTCAAGCACTGCCGAGAATCGCTGGAGTCGATGGGCGCTCTCGGCCGCGTGAAAATCGCTTCGGTCGCGACCGGCTTCCCCAGCGGCCAGTACCCGCTCGAGATCCGCCTCGACGACACCCGCCGCGCCATTCACGACGGCGCCGACGAGATCGACATGGTCATCAACCGCGGAGCCTTCCTCGCCGGCCGCTACGACGAAGTCGCGGATGAGATCCGCTCCGTGAAGCGCACCTGCCTCGAAGAAGGCGTCAAAGCGACGCGCCACGACGGCGGCGGCAAGGGCCGGCCCATTTCGCTCAAGGTGATCCTCGAAACCGGCGAACTCGAAACGCTCGACAACGTCCGCTTCGCCAGCGATATCGCCATCCGCGCCATGGATGAAGCGATCGCAGAATTTGGCGGGCACGCGGAACATGTTGATTCGCACGGCAACAACGGCACGGCCGAACTGAACGGCTCCGCCCCTCGACACCTCGACACCTCGGCACCTCGATACCTCTCTTCCTTCGATTTCATCAAAACCTCCACCGGCAAAGTCACCCCCGCCGCGACCATGCCCGTCACACTCGTGATGCTCGAGGCCGTCCGCGACTGGTACCTCGAAACCGGCAAACTCGTCGGCGTCAAACCCGCCGGCGGCATCCGCACGGCGAAGCAGTCGCTGCATTACCTCGTCATGGTCAAAGAAACGCTCGGCGCCCTGCCCGGCGTCAACGAGCTGCACCCCGGCGGCTGGCTCACGCCCGAACTCTGGCGCTTCGGAGCTTCCGCTCTCGCCAACGACATTCTCCGCCAGATCTCCTGGCTCCACTCGGGCAAGTATCGCGCGAACTACGACGTCACGGAGGCGTAGATGCGGATCCTCCGATGGTTTCTCATTGGAATCGTCGCCTTGATCGGCGGTGCGCTCGTCAATGAAGCGGTGATTCGTATCCCATTGAGTCGCGCTCAGTCGTCGTCGGATTTGTTTTCAACTCCTGTGCACGTACGCGGTTGGCCCATGAGTGTTCCAAGCCACTGGCCACCGGCGGACGCTGCTCAAACAAAGGCAGAAAAAGGCATCGCATTTGAGCGATGGGTGGCTCGCGCGATAGACGCGGACCATTCTTATTACGCTGCACAGTCAATTTGGGCGGGCTGGCCGCTTCGAGCCTTCGTCGCTGAAGATTCCGTTGAAGAACATCCGTTGATGCCGGCAAGTATCGATCCCATGTCCATAATTAGGATGCCAAACAAACCGTTGTGGGCTGGTTTGCTCGCAAATTCCGCTCTGTTTGGATGCGTGTTGTGGCTTTTGGCGGTCGCGGGTGACCGATTCACTCGTTATCAGATTCGTTCCTTTCGGTTGCGCCGACATCTCTGCCCGTCTTGCGGTTACCCTAGAGGGACTTCGAGTATCTGTACCGAATGTGGAGTGCGGCATCGACCGCTGGCAATATGAGCATCATCGACAAATCAGACGAGAAAGCAATTCGTTCTTCCACCGCTCGAGCCGCGAAGGACTCTCCCCCCGGCTGGGACTACTCCCCCGCTCCCGAGACCTCCAAAGTCACCATCAAACCCTCCTACGGCCTCTTCATCGACGGCAAGTTCGCCGAGCCCAAAGGCGCCAAGCGCTTCGCCACCATCAACCCGAGCACCGAAGCGACGCTGAGCGAAGTTGTCCAGGCAACGCCGGCCGATGTAAACCGCGCAGTCGCCGCGGCACGCGCCGCACTCCCCAAATGGGCCGGCCTCCCCGCCTCCGAACGCGCCAAGTTCATCTTCCGCATCGCACGCCGAATCCAGGAGCGCGGCCGCGAACTCGCCATCATCGAGACGCTCGACAGCGGCAAGCCCATCAAGGAATCCCGCGACGTCGATATCCCGCTCGTCGCCGCACACTTCTTCTATAACGCCGGCTGGGCGGACAAGCTCGGCTTCGTTTTTCAAGGCCAGACTTCCGGCGCATCGTCCAAGTCTAAAACCGGCAAGGGCTCCCTTCCCGAAATCGCTCCAGGCGTGCGCCCCGTCGGCGTCTGCGGCCAGGTCATCCCCTGGAACTTCCCGCTCCTGATGGCCGCGTGGAAGATCGCGCCGGCGCTCGCCTGCGGCAACACAGTTGTCCTGAAACCCGCCGAGACCACACCGCTCACGGCGCTCGTGCTCGCCGAGATCTTTGAAGAAGTCGGATTGCCTCCCGGCGTCGTCAACATCGTCACGGGTGACGGCGTCACCGGGCGTGCGATCGTCGAACACCCCGACGTCGACAAGATCGCTTTCACCGGCAGCACCGAAGTCGGCAAGATCATCGCGAAATCCGTCGCCAACCCGCGCCCCGACGGCAAGTTCAAACGCCTCACGCTCGAGCTCGGCGGCAAGTCGCCCCACATCATCTTCGAGGACGCCGCGATCGATCAGGCCGTCGAAGGCATCATCAGCGGCATCTACTTCAACCAGGGTGAAGTCTGCTGCGCCGGCTCGCGCCTCTTCGTGCAGGAATCGGTCCTCGATACCGTCATCAAAAAGCTCGAGATCCGCCTCGCCAGCCTCCGCACCGGCGACCCGATGGACAAGAACACCGACGTCGGCGCCGTCAACAGCAAGGAACAGCTCTCGCGCATCGAGCACTACCTCAAGCTCGGCCAGACCGAGGGCGCCCAGCTCCGCATGCCCGGCTACAGCGGGGAAGTCTCACCCGACAACACGGGCAGCAGGCACGGCCTGCCCAGCAAGGGCTATTGGTGCCGCCCCTGCTTCTTCACCGGCGTGCAGCCGAGCCACACGATCGCCCGCGAAGAAATCTTCGGCCCAGTGCTCAGCGTGCTCTCCTTCCGCACGCCCGAAGAAGCTGTGAGCCGCGCGAACAACACGCCCTACGGCCTCGCCGCCGGAATCTGGACAGAAAAGGGCTCCAAGATGCTCTCGATCGCCAAGCAGATCAAGAGCGGCGTCGTCTGGTGCAACACGTACAACAAGTTCGACCCGGCCAGCCCCTTCGGCGGTTTCAAGGAATCCGGCTTCGGCCGCGAGGGCGGAGTGCAGGGGTTGAAGGCGTATGTGGAAGTGTAATTCACCGGCGACCTGAATACTCAAACCATTTCAAGCCGGATGACGTTTCGCTCCGGCGTTTTGGTAATCTCTTGAAAGGCGTTTTCACCGCGGAGAGCGCAGAGAACGCGGAGAGGTGTAATTTCAAGGGTTGTAAAATGCTTGAGGAACCGACTTCGCAGGAACGGGAAGAGCGTGACACGCTTCTCTATTGCGACGGCATCTCCGACAAAATCATCGGCGCGGCCATTGAAGTCCATCGCGTACTCGGTCCGGGCTTGCTGGAAAGTTCCTACGAGGCTTGCCTCGCGCACGAACTCTCCAAGCGGGGAATTCCATTCCGGCGTCAAGTCGAGCTTCCCGTTCTGTACAAAGGAGAACAGATCGATTGCGGCTACCGCATCGACATGCTCGTGCAAGAAGTAGTCGTTGTAGAGCTCAAATCCGTAGATAAAGTCCTGCCCGTCCACGAAGCGCAATTGGTCACTTATCTTCGACTGGCCGACCTGCCCCTCGGTCTCCTGCTAAATTTCAACGTTCGTCTTCTGAAAGAGGGAATCACGCGCCGCGCCAACACAAGATTCTCTCCGCGCTCTCTGCGCTCTCCGCGGTGAAAGTGCCTTTCTGGCTTCCCTCCCAACCAATGCACGACCCCACCACCCTTCCGCCCGACTTGCCCGTCCCCCAAGACGATGGCGCCGCCGTGCACCTGAACGGATCGCGCTTGCCGCCGCTCTCGCTCATCAGCACAAGCGGCCGGTCGCAGAATCTCGCTGAAATCACCGGCAAAGCCACCCTCTTCTTCTACCCGCGCAGCGGCGTCCCCGGCCGCCCGCCCCCCGACGGCTGGGACCTCGTCCCCGGCGCCCGCGGCTGCACGCCCCACTCCTGCGCCTACCGCGATCTCGCCTCCGAATTCGCCGCGCTCGGCGTCACCATCTTCGGAATCAGCACGCAGACCACCGAATATCAACGCGAATTCGCGGAGCGCACGCACCTGGGCTTCGAATTGCTCAGCGACTCCGACCTCGCCCTCACCCGCGCGATGAACCTGCCGACGATGCAAATGCCCCCGATCACCGACGGCTTTCCCCCCGGCGGCCCCGCGACACTCATCAAACGCATGAGCTGGTACTGCGACGGCGGCGTGATCCAGAAGGTGTGGTACCCGGTGTTCCCGCCGGATCAGAACGCCGCGACGGTCCTGGCTTGGCTGCGGTCTTCCGGTACCTTGTGACGACGCACGCTTGGGTCATTCACCACAAAGGACACCGAGTACACAAAGGTCACAGAGAAGAACAAGAGAACGGGGACGGGCAGATGGATGCGGAAGCAACGAAGGAACATTCATGGGCTCAGGAGCGCTTCGCGCATGCCGATCCCTTGACGCATTCGATCATCGGTGCGGCCATCGCGGTACACAGACAGCTCGGCCCGGGGCTGCTCGAGTCCATCTACAACCAGTGCATGATGCTCGAACTCCAGGCCCGCGGCATTACTTTCGAATCCGAAGTGCTCATTCCCATTTCCTACCGCAACGCGATCCTTGACACCGGCCTGCGCCTCGATCTGCTCGTTGCAGGCAAGATCATCGTCGAACTGAAGTCGGTCAAAAGGGTGCTGCCGGTTCACGAATCTCAGCTTCTGACCTACATGAGGCTCGCCGAAATCCCCATGGGCCTCCTCATCAACTTCAACACCAACCTGCTGAAGGACGGCATCACCCGAAGAGTCCTTTGACTCTTCTTTACACTTTCTCGTCTTCCTCTGTGCCCTCTGTGTCCTTTGTGGTGAAACACCCAGGACCCCAATCGCGCGATCACCCCTCAACAATGCGATCGATCTTCCCGCGCACCGCGGCGTCGCCCTGCGTCCCCAGCTGATCCTTGATCTTCCGCAGGCTCGTCTGCACGCTCGCGTCGATGAGCTGATCTCCGATCCGGAACTTCACGCCCCCGATCATCGCCGGCTCGGTGTAGGCGTGGACCACCACTTCCTTGGCCAGCGCCTTGCCCAGCCGGTCGCGCACACCGGCGAGCTGACCCGAGTCGAGCGGGCTCGCGGAGATGACATCAACCTCCACGCGTCCGAACTGCTGCTGCACAACCTGGTCGTAGGCCGCCGCGATCGCGACGATGTGTCCGAGGCGATCCTTGCGGTTGAGAACCAGGACGAACCGGAGGAGAAGCTCGTCGATGCGGTTGCCCAGGATCTTCTTGAGCGCCTCTTCGCGCTCGGCGGCGCCGATGACCCGCGAGGCCAGGAACTCGTTAAACGTCTTGTCCGAGCGCGTGAGCTCGAGCAGATCCTCGAGCTGGCCCTCGAGGGCCTCCACGCGTTCGCGGCCGCCGGACGCGAACGCCTCGGCGTACAGGCTCTTGGCGTAGATCTTGGCAAGGGCGTCGGGCTTGGATTGGGTCAGGGGCACGCTGGAATCTCCGTGTAGTGACGCTCGCCTGTTCAGTTGCGCATGCTCTGGAGCTGACCGAGCGACTCTTCAACAAGCCGCTGCTGATCCTGCGGATTGATCTCCCGCTTGAGAATCTTGCCCGCGACCATCGTGGCCAGGTTGGTGGCCTCGGAGTAAAGCTCCGCCGCCGCCGACTGCTTGGCCTGCTGGATCTCCTTCACCGCACGCTCGCGCATCGCGTTGAGCTCGATCTCGGCCTTGGCCTTGAGTTCGGCGGCCAGCTGCGTCTGCTGCGCCTTGGTCGACTCGATCATCTTCGCCGCTTCCGCGCGGGCCTGGGCCAAGCTCGCCTCGTACTGGGCGAGGGCGTCGGCGGCCTGCTTGCGAGCGTTCTCCGCGGCTTCGATCTCCGAGCGGATCTTGTTCGCCCGGTCGTCCAGGCCGCGGCTGATGGCCGGCCACACCTTGGTCGCCAGCAGCGCCAGCACAAAGAGGAAAACCACCAGAGCGGTGATCCCGGTCACAAAGCCTTGCTTGACGGTGGGCAGCGCACCCACGGCTTCATCGTTCGCGAACGCGAGCGTCGCGGGCACGAAAAGGAACGCGGATGTGAGCACGAGCGAAGAACGCTTCATCGATAACCTCCAGCGGGCGATAGTGCCCCGGACCAGACGACAAAAGCCGGTGGCCTGCCTTCCGGCCGGCCGCCGGTGAAAATCAGGCGAGGAACCCGACGGCGACGGCGAACAGCGTCGCACCTTCGATCAGAGCGGCCGCCAGGATCATGTTGATCTGGATCTTGCCGCTCGCCTCGGGCTGGCGGGCGATCGACTCAACCGCGCCCTTGCCGACCAGGCCGATGCCCAGGCCACCGCCGACAACGGCGATGCCCGAACCCAGGGCCGCGATGCCCTTGCCGATCGCCGTGCCGGCGACGGCCGCGTCGTGACCCGCGGCCGGATCGGCCGCGTGAGCAAGACCCGCGCAGGCCGCAACGGCAGCGCCCGCAACCATCAGAACAGTCTTCTTCGTCATCTTCATAGAACTCGATCCTTTCGAAACAGTGCCCGGGAGTGCGAGAGGCCGCTGGCGATGCCAGGGCCGGAGGATTGGCCCGTCATTCACGCGTGGGCGTGCTCGTGGCCGTGGGCATGATCGTGCCCGTGCTCATGATCATGCTCTTCGTGGTGATCCATCAGGGAGATAAAGACCGCTGTCAGGAACATAAAGACGAACGCCTGCAGGAAGGCGACAAACAACTCGAGGATCATGACGGCCATGCCGCCGACGATGCTGATAAGCGTCACGGGCCCCTGGATCAGGATGCCCTTGTCCCAGACCACGCCGACGAACATGAACAGGGTCGCCAGCAGGATGTGACCGGCGGTCATGTTGGCGAACAGACGCACGGCAAGCGCCACGGGCTTGATGAAGATCTGACCGAGGAACTCGATCGGAACAATGAGCGGCCAGACGAACATCGGCGCATCGGCCGTGAGGTGCTTGATGTACCCGCCCAGCCCGAGACGGGCCAGCGCCGCCCCGTTAAACAGCAGCGCCGCGATCAGCGCCAGGGCCCCGGTCACCCAGATGTTCTGAGTCGCCGTTCCTCCGATGAACGCCGCGTGATTGTCACGCAAGTGCGGGAACAGCAGGTGCTGAATGTCGAGCAGCGGAAGAAGTCCGAGCAGGTTGTTGACAAGGATGAAGAAAAACAGCGTCCAGAGCATCGGCATCAGCCGGTCGGTGCGGTCGCCCAGCAACGGACGGGCGACTTCATCCCGCAGATACACGCAGATGACTTCGACGAGCTGCGCGAACTTGCCGCGTGTGATGAAGCGTTCGTTGCCTTCCGACTCCGGCCCGGTCTTGACGCGGCTGCCCACATACAGCCCGCCCAGGATCAGGATGATCGCCGAAAGCACAAGGTTGCCCTGGTTGCCCGACCACAGCCACCATCCGTCGGCCGTCTTGACGGCCACGTGGTTGTACACGTGGTCGGCGGGGCTGGCGGCGGCGAGCATCAGCAGTTGGTCCATCATGACTCGGTCAAACTCCCTTGAACGCTCCCCGACATCGCACGCGGGCGCGCGCCATGAACGGCATCGAATCGATTCAGAATGACAAACGCCGCCGCAGTTTCAAGCAGCAGCACCACAACACCACCCGCAACGATCCCGATCCAGAAAGGCTGACGCACGATTCCCCCAGCCTGGGAGAAGAAGAACGCAACCGCAAGAAGCGCCAGCAGCCGCGCCATCGAGGCGCCGAAGATCAGCAGCCCCCAAGTCTGCATGCCCCCGCTCAACCGAACCAGCGAGGGAGCAAAGCCCAGGACGCCCGCGATCACGATCGCCAGCGCCGACAGATTCGCGGTCTGCGATGATCCCCTCACACCGATCCCGTACGCCACCAAGGCCCCCGCAAACACAAAGCCCGCCATCAGCGCGGCGTACATGCCCCTGGGGGGCACTTGGGCAAGCTGAGGGGATGTCTCGGAAGACTGAGAGTTCATTGCGGCCTTGGAACGCGGTCCGAAGTTCTTTCCGGCGATCCGCCCGGGGCGCCCGATTCCTGCGATTTCGGTATCTGAACGGACCCGACGGAAAGCCCGACGGAAAGGGAGAAAGGATAGGCGAGGGTTCCGCTTTTGGCGAGTGTTTTGGGGCGTCCCAAACCGGGCCTTGGGGACTACTTCAGCGGGTCGCGCCCTGCCTGACGGGCAGCCTTTTCGCGAGCTTCGGCACGCTGGGTATTGCGGACAATCCGCACGAAGGCCAGGATGAATCCGCCCGCGAGGCCGCCCAGGACACCCCAGGGCTTGGCGCCGAGATACCGATCGATGAACCAGCCGATGATCAGACCGGCGAGGACAGTGAAAACAAAGTCCAGGGCCACACCCCACGCCTTGCCGGCCTCCATCAGCGATCCTGTGCCCGACGGCTTGTCCGCCTTTGGGGACTCTCCGGGGATCGACACCGGCTCCTGCAGCAGCTTGGGAATCTTCGGCGCCGCGTCCATGAGCGCCTGGTAGGGGTCGGCGGGGACCTCGGGCTTCGCGTGCTCGTGGGAACCGTCGGGCTTGTGATGAGTCATGAGGCGGGGCCTCCGGTCAATGCACAACGCGGTGTGCCGCGGCGCGGGCGGCGAGTATCGCTTCCTTGATCTTGCCTCCATCGGTACCGCCACCCTGGGCGCTGTCGGGCTTCCCGCCGCCCTTGCCGCCCACGACCGCCGCCGCCTCGCGGAGCCAGTCGCCGGCTTTCAGCCCCTTCTGAATCAGGGCGTCAGGCACGGCGGCATGGATGGAAACCCGCGCGGTGGGATGGTCCACGCTGAAGAGCATCACGGCGGAGCGCGGGTTCGCCTCGCGAACGACGGCGACCGCCGCGCTCAACGCGTTGCGGTCGTCCCCCGCCTCGATCGAGCCGACAATCACGGCCTGATTCGCGAGCTGCGCCGACTCGGCGAGCACCTTGGCCTCGCGGACCGCCTCGGTCTGGCGCCCGGCGCTGGCGGCCTTGGCCGCGGATTTGGCGCGCTCCTGCAGCGCGGCGATCATGCCCCGCATCGCGGTCTTGCGCGCGGTGGGCATGACGGACTCATCCAGCAGCTTGAGCAGGCCGGGAATCTCCGTGGCGAGCAGGCTGTCGCTCAGCAGCGAAACGCTCTTGATTCGGGCCTCCGCCGTGTCCGCGGCGTGGATCGCCTGTTCCGCCGGCTTGCCGGTGAGGGCGACGATGCGCCGGATGCCCTTTGCAACCGCTTCCTCGCTCACAAGCGCGAACGGGCCGATCTGCGAAGTCGTCTGCACGTGCGTGCCGCCGCAGAACTCGATCGAGAGCTCGCGCCACGCGGGATTGGCCGCGGATTCCATGAGATCCGCGACAGGCTGACCGATCGACACGACCCGGACCGGATCCGGATAGGCCTCCCCGAAAACCGCTCGAAGTCCGTTGATGCCGCGGGCGGAGGCGAGCGGCGCGGGCTGGGCGTAGACCGTGAGGTCCTTGCGGATCCGGTCGCGCACGATCGACTCGACCTTCCCGAGCTCTTCGGGAGTGACCGGCTGGGGATGCGAGAAATCGAAGCGCATGCGGTCCGCCGCGACCAGCGAGCCCTTCTGGTCAACCCCGGCTCCCAGCACATCGCGGAGCGCGAAGTTGGCAAGGTGCGTGGCGGTGTGATTGGCGGCGGTGGCGCTGCGCCGGTTCTTGTCCACGTGCAGCGCCACGGTATCGCCCACGCGAATTTCCCCGTGCGTCACCGTGCCGATGTGAAGCACGTATCCGCCAAAGCTGGCGACCGACTCAACCTTGAACCGCCCGCCGGCATGCTCGTCGCGCACGCTCGATCGGGTTTCCCCGATCACTTCGATCTCGCCCGTGTCGCACTCCTGCCCGCCCATGGCGGCGTAGAAGCAGGTCTTGTCCAGAACAATTCCGACCTGCGTGCGATGGTTGAAGACCGGCTTGGCGGCCTCGTCGAGATTGGTCCCGTTCCAGATCGCACGGACGTGCGCCTTCTGCTGCTTGAGATCGAACTTGCAATGATCGTCGGTGGTCTCGACGCCCAGGCGCATGAGGCGCGCAACCGCATCGCCGTCGAGCGTGATGGTCTTTTCGCCTTCTTTCTTTTCGCCCGCGCGGGAGAGATCCTCGGCCTTCTTTTTTTCGGCCTCGTAACCGGCCATATCGACCGAGATGCCGCGCTCCTGCGCCATCAGCTCCGTCAGGTCGATCGGGAAGCCGTACGTGTCGTAGAGCTTGAACGCGTCGGCGCCCGAGATCTTGCCGCCACGGGGGATCGAGGTCGCCATCGATTCAAAGAGCTTGATCCCGCGATCGAGCGTCCGCCCGAAGCTCTCTTCCTCCTCGCGGATGATCGCTTCGACCCTGGCCGGGTCACGACGCAGCTCGGGAAACGCATCGCTCATGTGTTCCACAACCACCGGGACAAGTCCGGCAAAGAAGCCGGACTTGGCGCCCAGCATCTGCCGCCCGTACCGGACGGCTCGCCGCAGAATGCGCCGCAGGACGTAGCCGCGCCCCACGTTGCTGGGCACCGCGCCGTCCGTAATCGCAAACGTCAGGCAGCGGATGTGATCCGCGATCACCCGATAGGCGGTGTCAACGTTGCCGACGTCCTTGGCCCCGAGCATGCCCTGATATTCACGCGCCCCCGTCGCACGCTCGATCGCAAGGAAGATGGGCGCGAACAGATCCGTGTCGTAGTTGCTCCGCACGTTCTGCAGGACGCTCACAAGCCGCTCAAGACCCATGCCCGTGTCGACGTGCTTGGCCGGGAGCGGCCGCAGCCCCCCTCCCTCGAGCCTCTCAAACTGAATGAATACGTTGTTCCAGATTTCAAGGACATCCGGATCACCCGTGTTCACCAGGTGAGCGGCATCCCGTTCACCGATCCGATCAAAGTGGATTTCGGTGCAGGGGCCGCACGGGCCGGTTTCCCCCATTTCCCAGAAGTTGTCCTTGAAAATCCCCTTGAGCACGCGATTCGGAGGCAGGTACTGCAGCCAGAGCTGGCGGGTCTCCTCATCGGGTTCGAGCCCGAGTTTGGCGTCGCCCTCGAAGTACGTCACGTAAAGGCGGTCTTCAGGAATGCAGTAAATCTTGGTGAGCAGCTCCCACGCCCAGGCGATTGCTTCCTTCTTGAAGTAATCGCCGAACGACCAGTTGCCCAGCATCTCGAAGAACGTGTGGTGGTAGGTGTCTTTGCCGACGTCTTCGAGGTCGTTGTGTTTCCCGCCGGCGCGGATGCACTTTTGGGTGTCGGCGGCGCGACGCAGCCGGGCGAGGGGGCTGCTGGGGGGCACCTGCCCGAGGAAAATCGGCTTGAACTGGTTCATCCCCGCGTTGGTAAAGAGCAGCGTGGGATCGTCGAGGGGGACAACGGAGGAGCTGGGGACGATCGTGTGACCGTCGGGCGCACCGTTCCCGGCGCCCTTTCCCTGAAAGAACTCGAGGAACTTTGATCGGATGGCCCTGCTCGTCCAAGTCATGTGCTGATTCTCAATCGTGCTCGCTTCGTACCGGGAGATGCCGGAAGCATAGGTTTTGGCCCGTCGCCTTCGCGCCCCGCTCGCGCGCCTCCCATCGCCCGGGCAATCAGGCGGCGGCTTCGATATACAAAGAATCGGGCTTTCTCGGGCGGCCGCCGGCGTCGGCGTCGAGCTCGTAGCCTGCCCAGCCGGGGATCGCCGACTCAAGGGGCCCGCGGACACGCGAGGAACCGAATCCTGCCTGGCGCAACAGTTCTGCGAGCGAGATTCGGTCGTACATCCAGCGGTGGATCTCGCCGGTCATGCGGAACCGAGTCTCGCCCTCGGGCGAGTTGACCGTGGGACGCTGGTCGATCCACGCGGGCCTTTTGCCGGTGGCACGGATCTGGGCCTCCAGGCCATCGCGAAAATCGCGGAACTCCCGCCCCATCCGCCTTTCGACCAGCGCCTCCGCCCGCACCTTGTCGGCGGCCCACCACGTGAGCATCTCGCCGCCGGGCACGGTGCGGACGCACTGATCCAGCAGTTCGATCTGCGCCCAGGCGTGCTCGTCGATCGCGCCGGGCCTGCCCTCATCGACCGCGGCGATGGCGGCCAGATACGACCGGCAGATCCCCTCCAGGTCGGGCACCGCGATGCGGAGGACTCCGCCCGGCTGAAGAACACGGCGGCACTCGGCCACGAAACGCGCGGCGACCGGCCGATCGAGATGCTCAAGAACATGCGAGTGATACACGGCCGCAGCGCTTCCGCTCGCAAAAGGGAGTGGCGCACGAATATCAAGCGGAATCACGCCCGGCAGCTGGGGAATGAGATCGAAGTTGCGCCATGCGGGATGAACGCGCACGCCGCAACCGAGATTAAGAAGTAGACCGTGGTTCATGGCGGAGCGTGCGAAGTCTAACGGAAGTTGGATGCCGCCTCGCGAAGCAGGCGGGGGCGGATTTTCGGGGTGGGCAGGCTGCCCGGCCGATCTTGAGCTTCGCGTGTGCGTTTTCCGCGCCCCGGCAACCGGGAAATGGAGAACGACATGGAACTCTTGGCATCTCTCTGGCTCGCGATCCTTGCCACGCCCGTCGCGTTGTGGACTTACGGGGCTATTTCGTGGATGGCGCTCCCCCACCATCACAACGACTTCAAAAAGCTACCCGATGACGCGAAGGTGATGGACTTTGTGCGGAGCCTCAACATACCGCCGGGGGTCTACGGCTATCCGAACATGCACTGCGAGGGCGAAGATCGCGAGAAGCTGAAGCAGATCTGGGAAACGGGACCGATGGGGATGCTCTCGGTCTGGAAGAAGACCAGCATGGGAAAGAACATGCTGCTCACGTTTGTTGTCGAGCTCGTCGCGTCGTTTCTGATCGCGTACGTCGTTTGCGCGGCGGGATTCGGGCACGGCGAGCCGTTCGCCAAGGTTTTTCAGGTCGTCGGCACGATCGGCGTCCTGACGTACTCGGTGGCGTCACTTCCCAACGCGATCTGGTTCCAGGCCAACCGCAGCGCGGTGATCAGCGGGCTGATCGACGGAGTGGTGATGGGCCTGATCACCGGGGCCGTTTTCGGCGCTCTATGGCCGAAGTGAGCGGGCGGAGCGGCTACTTGCGGCGTTTCTTGAAACGGTCCTTGGGGCTTGCAGTGAAAGAACTGCCGCGCCCGCTCATTCCCGGCAGGCCCTTGATGCCGGGGATCATGCCTCCCAGCCCGCCGACGCCGCCCATCTCCTTGACGGCGGCGGCTTTCTGGGCTCCGGACATGCCCGCCATTCCCTTGCTGAGTTTGCTCACCATGTCGAACTGCTTGACCATCTGACCGACATCGTTCTGTTCGACTCCCGATCCGGACGCGATGCGCCGGCGGCGGCTGTTGTCGATGAGGTTGGGGCGTTTGCGCTCGTCCTTCGTCATTGAGCTGATCATCGCCTCGACCTTGTCGAGCTGCTTGTCCTCGATGTGAACGTCCTTGAGCATGGAGCCGACGCCGGGGAGCAGGCCCAGGAGCTGTTTGAGCGGCCCCATCCGCCGGAGCATCTTGAGCTGAGAGAGAAAATCGTCCATGGTCAGCTCGCCCTTGGCGAGCTTCTCTTCGAGCTTCTTTGCGTCTTCTTCGTTAACCTGCTCCTGCGCTTTTTCGACCAGGGCGACCACGTCGCCCATGCCGAGAATGCGGCCCGCGAACCGCGTCGGGTGGAAATCCTCCAGCGCGTCGAGCTTCTCGCCCACACCCACAAACTTGATCGGAGCGCCGGTGACGTGCTTGACCGACATCGCGGCGCCGCCCCTGGTGTCGGAATCGAACTTGGTGAGGATGACGCCGTCGATATCGAGTTTTTCGTGGAAGCTGCGGGCCGAGTGCAGAGCGTCCTGGCCGCTCATGGCGTCGACAACGAGGAAGATGTGATGTGGCTGCAGGAGCCGCTTGACCTGCGACAGCTCGCCCATCAGTTCGTCGTTGACATGGAGGCGGCCGGCGGTGTCGAGCACCAGGACGTCGACGCCTTTCTGCCTTGCCGCGGCGAGTGCTCTCTGGCAGACACCGACGGCAACGCCGACGGCCTTGCCGTATTCAGCGATCTTGTCGGGCTCGGAGTAAAAGTGGACCTGGGCGCCGCCGGGGAAATCGCGCTCGACCTGCTGGGCAACGGTCTGCAGCTGTTCCACTGCCGCCGGGCGCTGGAGATCGGCGGCGGCGAGCATGACGGAGCGGCCTTTTTTCTTGAGAACTGCGGCGAGCTTTCCGCAGGTTGTGGTCTTTCCGGAGCCCTGCAGGCCGCACATCATGACGATCGTCGGGCCGGGGCTGATCTTCATGATCGCCTGGTCGGCGGTGGACTGGAGCGCCGCCCTGGGATCGGCCTGCTCGGGCGTGCCTCCGAGGAACTGCACGAGGCGGGCGTGCACGATGCCGATCATCTCCTCGCCGGGCTTGAGCGATTTGGTGACGTCGCGACCGAGCGCATCCTGAAGCACGGCGTCGGTGAACGAATTCACGACGTCGAGGTGAACGTCGGCATCGAGGAGGCTGGTGCGCACTTCGGCGACCGCATCGCGGACGTTCTTTTCCGTCAGCGTGGCGTTCCCGCTGAGTTTTCGGAAGAGGCCGGAGAAGGATTCGGTGAGGCGGTCGAGCATGGCGTCTGTTCTCCTGAAGGGGCGCGTGCGAACGCGCCGGACTCCGAGGGAGCCAGGGCTTGACCGGGAGGAGGGTACGGACGGAGAGGAGCGATTGGCAACGGGCCGTGCGGCAGGCGGAGGATCGATGTTCGCGGCGTGTTGAAGAACCGGTTCTTGCTTCTAGAATCCGGGCTTGCCGGTACTTTCTGCGACCAATCTCAAGCACGCGTACGGCCTCCGGATCATCCTGGACGGGGTTTCGTTTTCTATTGAGCCCGGGGAGCGGGTGGGTGTGGTCGGGCGCAACGGAGTCGGCAAGAGCACCTTTCTGAAGATGCTGGCGGGGCTGATGCAGCCGGATTCGGGGGAAGTGGCGCTTCAGCGTGGAGCCAGGGCGGGCTACCTGCACCAGGATCCCAGGCTCAACCCCGACGAAACGCTCTGGGGAGAAGCCGAGAGCGCCTTCGCGCGGCTGCACGAGCTGCACCAGAAACTGGACCACGTGTACGAAGAGATGGCGACCGCGGAGGGTGACAAGCTCGAGAAGCTGCTGGCGGAACAGACCCGCCTGACCGAAGCGATGGAGGCCGCGGGCGGGTACTCGATCGATCACAAGATCGCGGAAATCCTGCACGGGCTGGGGTTCACGGATGCGCAGTTCAAGATCAAGGTGAGCGGGCTTTCGGGCGGGCAGAAGGGGCGGCTTGCGCTGGCGAAGCTCCTGCTCGAAAACCCGGACGTGCTTCTGCTCGACGAACCGACCAACCACCTCGACATCGAGGGCCGGCTCTGGCTCGAGAACTTCCTCAAGAACGAGTTTTCGGGCGCGGTCCTTCTCATCAGCCACGACCGGTATCTGCTCGACAACGTTGTGCAGAGAATCGTCGAGACCGAGGACGGCCGGCTCATCGACTACCCGGGCAACTACGAGACATTTCGCGAACTGCGGGCCGAGCGCCGGCTCGCGATGCTGCGTGCGTACGAAAATCAGCAGCAGCGCTTCCGGCAGGAAGAGGCGTACATCCGCAAGTACAAGGCCGGCCGCCGCGCCGCGCAGGCCAAGGGGCGGGAGACCAAGCTCGAGCGGGCGAAGGAGCAGGACCAGCTCGAGCGTCCGCCCGAAGCCCACTCGTTCGAGGTTCGTCTGCCCGAAGCGCCCCGCAGCGGTGACATGGTCTTTTCGGCGCGTGAAGTCTCCAAGAGCTATCCGCTCGAGGGTGGGGGCGAGAAGACGCTTTTCAAGAACCTGGACATCCTTGTGTCGCGGGGCGAGCGCTGGGGCATCATCGGGCCCAACGGCGCGGGAAAAACGACGCTGGTGCGCACGCTCCTGGGCGAGATCGCCCCCGACAGCGGCATGGTGCGCCTGGGCTCCAATGTCCGGATCGGCTACTACCGCCAGACGCACGAGCACCTCCCGGCCGACAAGCCGGTGTATCAGTACCTGCAGGACACGATCAAGAAGGAAGTCCCGGGCACGCAGATGAGCGAGCAGGCGGCACGCGATCTGGCGGGGGCGTTCCTGTTCTCGGGCACCGATCAGGACCGGCCGCTGGGACAGCTCTCCGGCGGCGAGCGCAGCCGCGCCGCGATCGCCGCCCTGCTCTGTTCGGCGAAAAACCTGCTGGTGCTCGACGAACCGACCAACCACCTTGATCTGATGAGCGCCGAGCGGTTGGAAGAGGCGCTGTGCGACGAGGGCGGCTACAGCGGGACAATGCTCCTGATCAGCCACGATCGCGCGTTGATCGACGGGACCTGCGATCACCTGCTCGTCCTCGACGGCGCGGGCGGGATCGAGGTCTTCCACGGCTCGTATTCGGAGTGGCACGAGAAAGACGTGCAGCGCCGGAGAGAAAGAGACCGGGCCGAGTCCGAAGAAAAGGCCCGGCGCGAGCGTGCAGAGAAGCAGCGATCGAGCGCGCCCGAAAAGAAAAAGACCGAAAAGCCCTCCGCGGGACCGTCGGTCAACGCGCTGGCGAGAATGAAGACCGAGCAGATCGAAGAGAAGATCGAGAAGCTCCAGTCGCGGATCAAACAGATCGACGCGGCCATGAACGATCCGGACGTCTGGCGGGATCACGCCAAGGCATCACGTCTCACGCAGGAGCGCAACGAGGCGGCGGAGCAGCTCCAGCCTCTGGAGTTTGAATGGGCCCGGCGTGCGGAAGAAGAGAGTTAAGGCCCGACGACCCAAACCGCGAGCAGGATGCAGCCCAGGGCCGCCAGACCGATGCTCGCGCCGATCGACCACCAGAGCCAGTCGCTCGCGGACTCCTGCGACGCGGGCCGGATAAGGGCCAGCGGGCCTTTGATCGCGCTGGACGGCACGGGGATGTTTGACGGGTAGTTCCGGGCGTCGTCCTGCACGATCGCGATGATCAGGTTCGCATCGAAACCGCGAAGACCCAGCCGGGTGGCCAGCTTGAGCAGGCGCTTTCTGGATTCGGGCACAACGATCGCCGCGGCACCCCCCTGTATCTCTCTTCGGACCCGGACGGCAAAGACCCAGCGGGCATCATCGGATAGAAGGGCGGGTGTGGCGATGCGGGTCTGTTCGAGCGTGTCGAAGAAGCGGGGCCCCAGGCCCAGCTTGCTTGCTTCGCGGTTGGCGTTGGCGATCTCCTCGCGGGCCGCGGCGGCGGAATCAACCGGGGCGGGCTGGCTCAGGCGCGGCTGCACTCGGATACCGGCGGCGCGGAGGCCGGGCCAGTCCGGGTATGCCGCCTGTGAGGCCTGTGCCGGCGTGCGGCGGGAAGCCGACGCGTCGCGGTGACTTAGCTCAACGACATCCACGTACCGGAGCCTGTGATTCGGGCCGGGAAGGGGTGCATCGCCCGCGTTATCGCCCTTGTTAGTGCTGCTCTTCATATACCTCGACCAATGGCACACGGCGTGCCAACCGAAGGAGACTCTCGAACACGCTATGTTGTTCTCCACGTCTCCACGTGGCCGAAGGAACTAACGCTTGCAGACCCCGATCCCTCCCACACCCTCCGACGCCTCCCCGGTTCTTCCGGGGGAGCCTGGTGCAGCTGGCGGACCGGCCGACGTGCCGGAATCCTCCGGCGACGCCCGCAAGGTCGAGCAGGCGGTCATTCATACGCCGGCAACCGGGACGAAGATCAACGAAAAAATGCTGAGTTTGTCCCGGGCCGGAAAATTGCCCGGGTACAAACCCGCCGCCGAGGGCTTTCACGCGCTGGCGTACGGCTGGGTTTACGACTTTGACCTCGTGGCCGCGTTTACCCCGCAGGGGAGCGGCACGAGCGTCAAGTTTGCGCTCGCGGTCAGACCCAAGATGCCGTGGATCGTTGCGGCGGCGCTGCTGCTGAGCGTTTTCCCCGGCGTGTGGGTGACACACTCGATGCTGTCGATTTACTTTTCGTGGTACCCGGGCGAGTTGTGGAAGACCTGCGCCTGGTACCTGCCGGTATCGATTCTTCCGATTCCCTGGGTCTGGAAGAGGGCGATGGACCGGTCGAGAGTCGCCGCGGAGGAGTCGGGGCTGGAACTGATCGAACGGATCGGGGCCGCCCTGGAGGCGAGGGTTGATTTCCGGTCCGTGCCTTAGACTCGGGCGTGTGGAGAGGCCTGGATATCGCGGGAACGGTGATCGAGCATGTCGTGCGCGAGGAAGCTCGCCTGGCGTGTGAGGGCGCGGTGCATGGGCTGGACTCGCTGCGGGAGCTGCAGCTTCACGGACCGGTGGCGGGCGCGTTCGAGGCGATCGGCCTGGGCGTCCAGCGCGAGGTTGCGTACCCGTCGCTCACGCCGGCCCAGCGCAAGCGCCCGGACTGTCTACGGTGCGACATCGTGGTGACCGAGCGCCCGGATCTCAGGGTGAGCGACGCCCTCGAGGCACGGCGGCGGGCCGACTCCCCCACTCTCTTCGAAGAGTCGCGCCGGGAACACACCTCGCAGCCGGAGGATTGCCTCTGGCTGGAAGTGAAGACCGTCGGGCAGTTCACGTTCACCAACGGCATTCCCGGCCCCAACCGCGCCTACAGCTCCGAACTCATCGGATCGGTGATGCGCGATGCGGTGAAGCTGGGAAAAGACGCGCGGATCGAGCACGGGGCGGTGCTGGTTGTGGTGTTCTCTGAGTCCAGAGAAGTCGCGGAGCACGACATCGCGATTGCGGTGCGGCGGTCGCTCGACAGGAGCGCGCCGATCGGGGGTGTTTCCTTTTCGCACACTCCGATTGCGGATCGCATCGGCAACGCGATCGCGACGGCGGCGATTCTCGAAATCGCCCGCTGATCAGCCCGGCAGCAGCGTCGGCATCCCGGTGCGGGTCCGGGGCACTTCCGAGACTCTCGCGCTGCTGGGCAGGCCGGCGATACGCTCGATGTGATCCGCCGCCAGCGGGCCGGCGTGGAGACCTTCGAACCGCTCGAGCACCCGCTTGAGTTCGAGCTGCTGGGCCTGCTGGGACTTGGGATCGCGGAGGATGGCGGCGGCGGCTTCCGCGATGGGCCTTGCGCCGCCAAAATGCGGGACGAATTCGGGGATGACTTCTTCGCCGGAGATGACGTTGGGCAGCGTGAAGTACTTGGTGGTGAGCACCCAGCGGACGAGCAGGTGATAGAGGATCGGATTGGTCTTGTAGAGGATCACCATCGGCTTGAGCTGCCGCGCGATCTGGAGCGTCACGGTGCCGGAGACAACCAGGGCCAGGTCGCACCAGCGGACGACCGCGTCGGTCTGACCGTGCACCGTGATCAGGTTCTCCGGCCAGGCGCCGAGGCGTGAGCGCAGTTCGCCGGCGATTTCGTGCAGGCGGGATTCGACCGCGGGCTTGGTCGCGGCCACAACGCCCCTCAGCCCGGGAAACTCCGAAGAGAGCCGCACGAAGGCCTCGAGCAGGATCGGGAAGTTCTTGGTGATCTCGGCGGGCCGGGATCCGGGCATGAGCGCCACCTTCGGGGTGCCCGTGCCGAACCCGGCGCCGATCAGATCGAGCGCGGCCTCGTCAAGACGGATATCGAATAGCGGATGGCCGATGAAGCGTGCGGGAACCGACCGCTTGCTGAAGAACTCCTCCTCGAAGGGGAGGATGCACAGGACCTGATCGGTGAGCTTGCGCAGTTTTCCGATCCGCCATGGGCCCCAAGCCCAGAGCTGCGGCGCCACCATGTGGACCACTTTGAGCCCGCGCTGCTTGGCGATGGCGCAGATCGGAAAGTTCGCGGCGGGCGAGTCGACCGGAATATGCACCGTCGGCCGGACCGGCCCGGGCGGATTGGGCGCATCAAACGAGTCCAGCCACCCGGCGATCCGCGCGTTGATCTTCTGATGCTCGCGGATCTTGCTGTAACCGGGCATGCCCATGACGGCGTCGTCGCCGGTGCGTTCGACGATGGTGGCGCCGGCCGCCGCCATGCGCGGCCCGCCCCATGCGTACATCGCGAGCCCGGGATGCCTGCGGCGGAGTTCATGGATCACCACAGCGGCATGATCGTCGCCGCTGGGCTCGAAAGCCGTGAAGAGAATCGCCGGTGATTGCTCGCTCGCAGACGCCATGATCGCACGCAAGAGTAGAAGCTTGGCCGAATCGGCATGAAACCTCCGGCAAGCACCCGTGCGCCCGGCAATCATCGGGACAAACGGAGGGATCGCCTGCGAACCAAGTAGGGCGCACGAGCGCCGGGAACGGCAGATTCCCGGCTCGGCATGGAAAGAACCGCGGAAGTCCCGGCGCCGGACGGACCGGGCACGGGTCATCTCTTCGCGACCGGCTGAAACTCGACGCGGCCGGCAATCTCGACAATGCTGTAGCGCTCGCCGCCCGATTCGAGAAGAGCCAGCGCCTGCTCCGTATTGATGTACTCAACCCGCACAATCGACGGGTCACGAATCGCGTAGCGCTCCAGGATGTCGGGGCTTGATCGGATGATCTCGATCTGCACCCGGCGATCCTGTGCCTGAGCGCCTCGCGCTTCGGGAGGCGACAAGGGCGTGGTCAACTTTGCAACGGGACGATCACCGGAAAACCCCGGGACTCGGAGCAGCGCGAGGGCAAGCACGCCGGCGAGCAGCGCCAGTGCAGAGGAAATGGAAGCCGCGCGTGCCACGGTCCGGCGGCGACGCACACGCCGAACTTCGGCGAGAAGCTCCGGCAGCATGGAATCCCGGCGCTCCCTCGCCCGCGGCGAAAGCTCCCGGTCTGAATTGGCATGCCGGCCTTCATGCATCGGCGGCATCCTCCGAAAGAAGTGTGCGAAGACGGGCGAGCGCACGCCGGGCGCGGCCGTAGAGCGAATCGGGCGTGCCGCCGAGGGAAGATGCGAGTTGTTCGAAAGAAGCGTTGGAATCGGCGCGGAGACGGAGGAGGAGTTGATCGTCGGGGGAGAGGGTGGCGAGGGCGGCCAGGAGGCCCTTGAGTTGGTCTTCCTGCGGGGCAAAAGGCGCGGCGAGTGAGGATTCGGGACGTGCCGCGGCGCGATCGCGGGTTTGGGATGCCAGGCGGCGACGGAGAAGATCGATCGCGGCAGAGCGGTTTGCGGCGCGCAGCCATGCAACGAGTGCCGCGTGCGAATCGAGGGCGGGGAGTGAACGGATGACGCGGATCATGGTTTCCTGGACGATGTCGAGCGCCAGGTGTTCGTCGGGCTTCACGAACTCCATCGACCAAGCAAACACCGTGCCGAACCACTCTCCGTAAAATTCAGCGAACGACGACTCGTCAGCAAGGCGAACCGCAGATACAACATCGCGCTTGCGGTATTCGGCGGTCGACAAGAAGGCGAGCTCCGGTTACTTCTGCGTTTGCGACGGTGTTTCTCCGAGTTGCAGAGTACGAGTGAATGCAATTGCGGCCGCTTCGTCAAGCAACTCTTTGTCGCCGGTGATTCGGAGCGTGTCGCCTTCGAAGACAAACTGAATGCAACATTGACCATCGAAGCGCTGATGCAGCGCTTTCAAGATGGCCCCGTGTTGCTCGGCAGGAATGATGAGTCGCTTTTCTCCGTCATTGCCAAAACCTCGCTGCGACGTCTGCCGCGCTGCCTCGACGTCCTTTCGAAGTTGCTGTACGACTTCTTCCGCAGCCTTGCGTTGGTACTCGGTACCTCTTACAAATAGCAATCCTGACGGTTCGTGAAACTTCAATATCGGCGGCGACGACGATTGATCGTCCGAAACGATGACAGCGGCCTCAACCGCTGCAAGAACCGATTTCGCATCCAAGTGCGAACCTGTTGCGGCAGCGCTGCCGGGCAAACCGATGATCGGATTCAGGGAGAGCACCGAGAACCCGGTCGTCCTTTCGCCGCCTTGCACCCCGGCTTGAATTTTGAAAATCGGCGTTTGTCCTTCACTCGTATCCACCTGAGAAACTCGAGTTTGTACCAGTCGACCTTGCTCTTCGAACTCGGTTCGGTCGAGCAATCGCAGCACATTAAAATATGAAGCGTTCGTGAGCTTGATAGCGGGCAGAGATTGCTTTGCAGCCTCGGCATCCACAAACACGTTGAGGGGCATCGGCGCCATCGCCGCACGGAGCATCGCGATGAAATCTGAGACCTTGCCGCCAGGAAAATCGAACGTTACGAATTCCCGATCAGGTGTGGGGAATGCCGCACCGTTTGGCGGCGTTACGGCGCGTGGGGCAGAGCCTTTGGCGGGGGGGGCTGAATCCTGAGGTTGGGCCAAAGAAGCAGAAGCAAGAAGGGCGCAGATTCCAGCCGTTGCAACGAGTCTTCGCGCATTCGTTCGCATGAGAGGTTTCCTTTCAATCGACCTGAAATTCCTATCAACCAGACGAAGCCGCCGCCTTGCCGCGGCGCGACGGTACCAGATTTTCGTGCAACCCCGTGTCCTAAACTGCTCGCCCGCCAGTTCGGCGGAACCGAGACCCCCCATGCACTACGACGCCCATCAACCCATCATCAACGACCTCGAGGCGCGGATCACAACCATCCGCGACTCGCTTTAACTTCGCGGCCAAGTCCGCTCAGCTCCGCGAGCTCGAAGCCCAGATGAACGAGTCGTCGTTCTGGGATAACCAGGCCGCGGCCAAGAAGATCGTCGGCGAGGTCAAGACGCTCAAGGCGCAGGTCGACCCGCTCGCGGGCGCCATCAAGGACTTCGAAGACGCCAAGCTCGGCTACGAGATGGCCAAGGAGTCGGGCGACAAGGAACTGCTCGCCGAGGCCGACGAACAGCTCTTCGGGCTGGTTGGACGCATGGAGAAGATCGAGCTCCAGTCGCTCCTGAGCGGCAAGCACGATCACCGTAACTGCTTCCTCACAATCAGCGCCGGCGTCGGCGGCACCGAGGCCAACGACTGGTGCGAGATGCTCTTTCGCATGTACCTCTTCTACTGCGAGAAGATGGGCTGGCAGCTCGAAGAAATGGACAAGTCTTACGGCAGCGAAGTCGGGCTCGACTCGGTCACGCTGCACGTCAAGGGGCCGTTCTGCTTCGGCTATCTCTCCTGCGAGCGCGGCTCGCACCGGCTGGCCCGCGTCAGCCCGTTCAACGCGCAGGGCAAGCGCCAGACCAGCTTCGCCACGGTCGAGGTGACGCCCGAGTTTGAAGAAGTGGATTTGCAGATCCCCGAGAAGGACCTGGAAATCACGCCCTTTGTCCGCGCCAGCGGCCCGGGCGGACAGAACGTCAACAAGGTCGCCTCCGCCATCCGCGTGGTGCACATCCCGACGGGCATCCAGGTGGTCGCGAGCACCTATCGCGATCAGGGGCAGAACAAGCGGCAGGCCCTGGCCGTGCTCCAGGCGAAGCTGGAGCAGCTCGCCGAGGAGCAGCGCGAGAAGGAGATCGCCGCGGCACAGGGCGGTTCGCTCGATCGCGGCTGGGGCACGCAGATTCGTTCGTACGTGTTCTACGACAACCGCGTGAAGGACCATCGCACGGGCGTGGAAAACTCGAATTACGAAGCCGTGCTGCGGGGCGATATCGCCGACTTCGTCGATGCGGAGCTCAAGCGGCGCCGTGCGGAAAAAGAAGCGGCCCGGCGCTAGTCGCGGGAGAATGGCCGGCCATGACCAAGGTGAACCTGCCCTTCCGACTTGCCGACGCTCTCCGCAATGTCCTGCCGCACATTCACGTGATCGATGCCGGGGCCATGGTTCTCGGCGTGGAGGCTCCGCCGTACGCGCAGTTCTGCCGGCCGGGGCACGCAACCGTGACAGGCTTTGAGCCGCACAAGGAAGAGTGCGAAAAAGTCAACGCGCTCAAAGACCCGGGCATCCGCTTCCTGCCGTATTGCCTGGGAGACGGCTCGAAGCGGACGTTTTACGTCACGAAGGCCAAGTACACGTCATCGCTCTATCCGCCCAACGTGCCGCTGCTGAACGCGTTTGCCAGGCTTGAGGAGATCTCCGAGCTTGATCATCCGGAGAAAGTGCAGACGGTCCGCCTGGACGACATCCCGGAGGTCACCGAAGCGCACTACCTGAAAATCGATGTGCAGGGAGCCGCCCTGGATGTGCTCCGCGGCGCCGAAAAACTCCTGGCGACGACGCTGGTCGTCTACACCGAAGTCGAATTTGTCGAGATGTACGCCGGACAGCCGCTCTTCGCCGAGGTGGACACCTTCCTGCGCTCGCACGGCTTCATGTTCCACTGCTTTGACGACATCGCCGGACGCCCGTTCGCCCCGGTTCAGATCGGCTCGAGCGCGGCACAGCCGGTCCGCCAGCAGCTCTGGGCCGACGCGATTTACGTGCGCGATTTCCGTCGCTTTCATGAACTGACGCCGCAGCAGCTCATCGCCCTGGCTGTCATGGTGCACGATGCGTTCGGCTCGGTCGACCTCGCCTCTGTGGCTCTGAATCACTTCGACCGCAAGATGGGGACGCAGCTCTGGAAGACGCTGATGACAAAGTTCACGGGCAGCCCCAGCGTAACGCCGGCGCCGCCCCTGGCCGGGCTCGACTAGCAACCGGGCGAGTCGCAGCTTGCTCTAGCCGGATGAAGTGTCTTTCGCCGTGCGGCGTGCCGCCTTGCGGCCGATAACTGTCTCGCTCTCTCGCACCTCATCAAGCCGGATGCTGGAATCGCCGGTGATCAGCCTCGCCGACTTCGAGAGAAAGAACCATCCCCACGCCCAGTTGAACATCACGACGAAGCGGTTGCGGAAGCTGATCAGGAACATGATGTGCACGAGCGACCAGACCGCCCACGCCAGGAATCCTGCGAACTTAAATCCGGCGATCTCCGCCACCGCCCTCGCCTTTCCAATCGTTGCGAGCGAGCCCTTGTCCCGGTAGACAAAGGGGCGTCGCGCCCCCGGCCCGCGGGCATCGTTGACTTCACGCTTGATAATGCTGCCGACGTAGCGTCCCATCTGAATGGCCGCCGGGGCCACTCCGGGAACACGCTTGCCCGCCGAAAGCACCGAGGCCATATCCCCCACCACGAACACGCGCGGGTACCCGGGCACTGTCAGGTCGGGCCCGACTTTGATCTGTCCGGTTTTTTCCATTGCGACGCCCAGGCTCGCCCCGATCGGATTGGCACGCACGCCGGCCGCCCAGAAGACCGATCGCGCCGGCACGAACTCCCCGCCAACGTGGACGCCGTCGTTTGTGACATTGGTCACCTGGGAGTTCAACCGCACCTCCACGCCCATCCTCTCCAGATCACGCCGCGCCCGGGCGCTCATCTCGGGAGAAAAGGCGGGAAGCAGCCGGTCTCCCGCATCGAAAAGAATCACTCTCGTCGTCTTGGTGTCAATGAATCGAAAGTCTCGGGGAATCGTCTTCGCCGCAATTTCCATGATCGCGCCCGCGAGTTCGACCCCCGTGGGCCCGCCGCCGACGATCGCGAAGGTGAGCGCCGCGCGCCGCGCGTCCGGGCTGCCCTCATATTCCGCGCTCTCGAACGAAAGCAGTATGCGCCGCCGGATTTCCGTCGCGTCCTCGATCGTCTTGAGACCCGGAGCAATCTGCTCCCAGTCGTTGTGACCGAAATACGAGTGCGTTGCACCGGCGGCAAGCACGAGCCAGTCGTATTCGAGGACCGTCCCATCATCAAATACCACGCGGCTTTCCGCCAGATTGATCGCGGAGGGTTCCGCCAGCACGACGTGACAGTTGCGCTGATGACGCAGCACATGGCGGATCGGCGATGCGATGTCCGCCGGCGATAGACCGGCCGTCGCAACCTGATAGAGGAGCGGCTGAAAGAGGTGGAAATTCCGTCGATCGATCAGCGTGACGTCCGCACGCACCCCGGCCAGTTCCATGGCGGCGTTGAGCCCCGCAAAGCCGCCCCCGATGATCACGATGCGGGCAATGGCGGGAAGCCCTTGTGTCCCCGAGCATGAGCCGCCGCTTTCCATGCCGGAAGTATGCGCTCGTTGGCCCGCGCTTTCCCGGCCGCCCGCACCCGCCGGCTTACTCCCCCCCGACATGAGCGCCCTTCGGCGCCGTCGAACGCTTCATGAGGACCACCAGGGGCAGGAGCGCCAGGGCCAGAATCGCCGCGACAAAGAAGATATCGAAATACGCCAGCGATATCGCCTGCCGATCGCGGAGGTTTGCGAGCAGTTGCTCCGCCATGCGCCGCGAGAGAACCGGATCGCCATTTTGGGGCAAGAAAAGCTCCTGCCCGAACTGCAGCACCCTTGTCACCGCCGGGTTGAATTCATCGAGCTGCGCGTTCAGCCGCAGTGTGTGGAACTGCTCTCTTCGCTCCAGGACTGTCTGCGCCATGGACGTGCCGACGCTCCCGCCCTCGTTCCGCAGCAGAGCCAGCAGCCCCACCGCCGCCCCGCGCATCGCCGTAGGGATCGTGGAAAATGCCGCCACGTTCAGCGGCGCGAACAGCAGCCCGAGCCCGATGATGATGACCACCCGCGGCCAGACGACATCCCAGGGCCCGATCTCAAGGTTCATCCGCGACATCCAGTAGTTGCCGCCCGCGATCAGGACCACCCCGCCCATCATCAGAACGCGGGCGTCGGTGCCCTTGTTAAGCGTCCGACCGACGAAGATCATCGTGACGATCGCGAACAGGCCCGCGGGCGAGAGCACAAGCCCGGACATTGTCGCGTCGTACCCGAAGAGCGTCTGGAGCATGGCGGGCAGCGACGTCGTTCCGGCATACAGAACGCCGTACGCGCAGGCGAGAATTACGCAGCAGGAACGGAAATTCCCGTCCTTGAGCGTGCGAAAGTTCACCAGCGGATCCGCCGCCCGCATCTCCCGCACGATCAAAAGCGACAATCCCGCCACGAAAAGCACCGCCAGTGTCTGGATCCGCCAGAACGGGTCGCCGAACCAGTCCCACTCCTGCCCCTTGCTCAGCATGATCTCCCACGCCACCATCGTCACGGCAAGCAGACAAAGGCCCGCGAAGTCAAACTGCCCCGAGCGCTTCCGTGCCTGCTCGGTCTCCTCGCGCAGGTAGTCCGGATCGAACACGACCGCGCGGCAATAGAAAAACGCAAGAAGTCCCACCGGCACGTTGACGTAAAAGATCCATTCCCAGCCGTAATTGTCCGTGATGTACCCGCCGAAGGTCGGTCCCACCACCGGCCCCAAGAGCGCCGCCATGCCGAACATGGTCATCGCCGCACCCTGCTTTTCTTTGGGAAATGCATCGAGCAGCACGGCCTGGCTGCACGGCTGCAGGCCGCCGCCCGCCAGCCCCTGCAGAACCCGCGCCGCGATCAGCGCCCCCAGGCTCGTCGCCATGCCGCACAGCGCCGACGCAAGCGTGAAAACGGCGATCGACAGGAGGAAGTAATTCCGCCGCCCCATCCGCCTGCTGATCCAGCCGGACATGGGCAGGATGATCGCGTTGGCCGCGAGGTAACTCGTGATCACCCATTCGCTGTCGGTCTGAGGAGCCGAGAGCCCGCCGGCGATGTAGCGGAGCGCGACGTTCGCGATCGTCGTGTCGAGAATCTCCATGAAGGTCGGGATGACCACCGCCGCCCCGACGACCCACGGACTGATCGAACGTCGCCGGGCGTCAAGGGTCGCAGAAACGGGAGCACTCGGCGCGGCCGAATTCAACGCCCCGACTCCGCCCCGCCCCCACTTTTCGACTCGGGACCTGTCCCGCCGGAGGGCCCGATCGCCGGCTGGAGGAATCTGCCCGCTTCGGAGCCCTCCATGGGCCGATCCACCAGCACGTAGGGCGTGACCGACAATCCCACAAAGAGCGGCCGCTCTTCGGGGTTGTAATTATCCAGCTCGATCCGTACCGGAAGACGCTGCACGACTTTCACAAAGTTCCCGGTCGCGTTCTCCGCCGGAAGCAGGGCAAGGGTCGAGCCCGTTCCCATCGTGAACCCCGTGATCCGGCCGCGGAAAGGGTGCGCGGGCCCGTACATGTCGACCACCAGGTTCACCTGCTGCCCGATGCGCAGGCGATTGAGCTGTGTCTCTTTGAAGTTCGCATCGACCCAGATCTCTGTCAGCGAACGCACCGCCATGAGCGACTGGCCGACAACCACGTTGTTCCCGGGGTTTACGTTCCGCCTCGTCACCGCGCCGTCGATCTCGGCAATCACATCGCAGTAACTGAGCTTGAGCTTCGCGTCTTCGAGCTGCCTGCGCGCCTCGATGACCTTTGCCTCCGCCTGCTTGACCGCCGGGGCCTGCGCCAGCAGCTCGTCATAGATCCGGTCTATGTCACCGCTGGGATCACGCTTCTTGAAATTCTCGACCATCCGGCGCGGGCTCTGATCAAAGGGAATGACGACGCCAAGCTGAGCCGCCACCTCGATGAGCCTCGCCTGTGCCTCGCGCACCGACGAGAACGTCTGATCAAGATCGGGCGGAACGGTCGTCAGTTCCTGGCCGGGCGCAGGGTTGGCATCCAGCCCCAGCGAAACCCGCACCTGGTGCACGCTCTGGAGCGCCTCGGCGGTCTGCGCTTTGGCCACAAGCATCGCCTGCCGGCGGTGATCGATCTCTTCGGCGGACAAACCACCGGTATCGCCCGTCGCGAGCGCACGCTTGTAGTCGCTCTCCGACCGGGCCTCGATGGCCCTTTGCGCATCCAGCGTCGCCACCCGCGACTTGAGAAGTTCGACCTGGTTGTTCACGTCCTCGATGGACCTCTCAAGCGCAAAGCGAAGACTCCGCATCTGCCCCTCGACGCCCCGCGACTGTGCCCGAGCCGCGACAAGATTCGCTTCCGCCGTCCCCACTGCCGCCTCGGCGATCTCCACCATCAGCCGATACGGCGTTTTGTCGAGCTCGACGAGCAGATCGCCCTTGCGCACGCGGTTGTTGTCGTCCACGAGCACCCGCGTCACCTGCCCCGGCACGCGGGGCGCCACAAACGTCACGTGCCCGTTCACATACGCGTCGTCGGTCGACTCTGTCGTCAGCATGCGCCAGGCGCTCGGCGCAAGCCAGGCCGCAACCGCCAGCGCTCCCGCCGCCAGCAACACGCGCAGGGCGAGCCTTCGGCCCGCTCCCGGCACTTTCGCTTCGACATGATCCATGAATGAAGATACCGCGCCCGCCGCGGGCGACGCGGGGTCCGGCACGAGATTTTGCTTCGCGATCGCGAATTACCGGCGCTGCGCCAGCAGATCCCTGATCTCCGTCAGCAGCGCCTGGTCCTTGGTCGGCGCCGGGGGTGCGGGCGGCGGTTCGGCATCAAACCGCTTCTTCGCCGTATTAAAAGCCTTCACCACCATGAAAATGCAGAACGCCAGGATGAGGAAGTTGATCAGGATCGTGATGAAATTGCCGTACGCAAGGACCGCCCCCGCCTTTCGCGCATCCACCAGCGACATCTTCGCATCCTGCCCCGAGAGCGGCAGATACAGATTCGTGAAGTCCACGTTCCCCACAACCTTGCCCACGAGCGGCATGATCAGGTCGTTGATGACCGAGTTCACAATGCCGCCAAAGGCCCCGCCGATGATGACGCCCACGGCCAGATCGAGAACGTTGCCCTTGAGCGCGAACTCACGAAATTCCTTGACAAAACCCATCCTTGCTCCTTTCGCGTCAAACAGCCCGATGCAGAACGCATCCGGCCCATCCGCCACGCGGGGGCGAGTATAACCCCGGGCTTCTCATTCTGGGTTCCCACCACCCGCCCCACCACAGCGCCCCACCATCTGTCCCCCCGCGGGCCTGAACGGCCTCTTGCGGATTCAGAAAAAAGGCCGGGGTGGGATTCGAACCCACGAAGCTTGCGCAACGGATTTGCAATCCGTCCCATTTGTCCACTCTGGCACCCGGCCGGCGCTCCCCGGCAATGACCGAGGCGGACCCACCATTCTTGGCGGCCAATCGATCGTTGTCGCTCCCGCTGCGGTACACCACCCGGGCTGGCCGATGAATGGAGTACGCTTACGGCCGTAACCTCATGCACCGCAACCGTTCCGCAATCGCAAGCTCAGTCGCCGCGGCGCTTCTTCTAAGCGTTCGCGCGATCTGCCAGCAGCCGCCCGCGGAGCCCCAGCCTGCGTCAGACTCCAAACCCGCCACGATCCCGGGCCTTAGCCCCGAGACCTTCACAGTCCCCCCCGGTCGCTACTACCCCGAAGGCACGTTCCTTGTCCGCAGGACCGGGACGGTCCGGATGCTCAAGACCGGCGACATCGCATTCATTCCAGACGCGCCGGCGAAGCGCGACCCCCGCCGCCGCGGCGAGCGCCCCATGCTCCTTCTGCCCTGCCAGACGCTCGCAGCGCTCCAATCGTCCGTGCTCGCAAGCCCCGACGGCGAAAAGACGCGGATCGAGGTCTCCGGCCAGCTCTTTGTGTACCGGGACCGTCAGCAATTGCTCCCAACGATCTTCTCCGTCCTTCAGCCAAGCGCCAAACCGGAAACTCCGGAAGCACACGCTCCAGCCTCGACTGAGAAGTCCGCCGCGCCCGCCCCGTCGCCGGAAGCGGACGACCCCGAAATCTCCAGGATGATTTCGGAACTCGAATCGCAGCGCACCGAGAGCCGCCCCACCGCGACCCCGGGAATTCCTGAAGCGAAGGCTGTCGAATCCACCCCCGAGAAGGGCGCGGCAGGCCGCCCCCTGGTGCCCGAGGGCACGCTGCTGGTCGACCGGCGCTGCCGCCTTGTCCGCGCAGGGGACAAGTACGCCCTGGCGTTCGATGGCGATCCGGACGGCACCTCCGAACCCGCGATGATCCTTCTCCGCACGCGCGCCCTCGAAAGGCTCGAGGCCGCTGTGGCTCATCGTGCGGATTCGGTGGAACTGGTCGTCTCCGGCCGCGTTTATGCGTACCGGAACCAGAACTATGTCCTTCCCGTCCTCGCCCAGATCGAAGCACAGGGTCAGCTCCGCCCTCTCCAGTGAGCAACTCCAAAGAGCGATCGCGTGACCCCTCTGCTCACCCTCGCCCAGGCAGCAACCACCCGCGCGTCACTCGGCCGGGGCGTCATACTCATTCTGCTCCTCTCGCTCGGACTGGTGGCCCTGATCGCGACGCTGCTGCTCATAGTCATGGCCAGGCGCCGGGCACGCATAAGCGCACTTGCTCGTGAAACCAGGGCCCGGCTGGCCGAAGATCCGTGGAAAGCGAGCGCCGAACGGACCGAGGTTCCATCCCCCGACGAGCTTTACCGCGCCAGCGGCTTCGACAACGACGACACCCGAATCGAAAACACCCCTGACTTCGGCGATAGCGATCCCATGGGCCCCGGAGGCCCGGGCCCGGACAAGCCCAAGCCACCCAAGCCCCCTATGCCCCCGCCCGGCCCGCGCAAGCCGCCCGCCCGCTAACGACCATCCGCGGTCGAACAATCAGTCGTGGCACACCCCAAGCACATAACCGCCCTGGTGACCGGCGGCACCCGCCGCGTCGGACTCGCGATCGCCAAGGCCTTTGCCGCTTCGGGCCCCGCCACGCTCATCCTCACCAGCCGGAACCCGCAATCGGCAGAAGCCGCCGCGGCGAGAAAAGAACTCGAAGGCCTCGGCGCACAGGTTCACCTCGAGCGCTTCGACCCGGGCCAGCCGCAAGACGCTCCGGATCTTGCGAGCCGGCTCATCGTTCGCGGCGGGATCGACGCCCTGGTCCATAACGCCAGCATCTATGAAGCCACCCCGCTTGCTTCAATGCAGCTGGAGGATCTCGACCGCCACATGCGTGTGAACGCGTTTGCGCCCGCATCGCTGACCATCGCCCTCCGGCCCGCCTTGGAACGCAGCGATCGCCCGGGCGGAGCGGGCGTTGTCGCGATCGCCGATATGCACGCGCTCGGCCGCCCCCGCAAGGGCCTTCTGGCGTACAACGCCAGCAAGGCGGCCCTGATTGAGATCGTGCGGAGCCTCGCCCGCGAGCTGGCCCCTCGAATACGCGTGAACGCCGTCGCCCCCGGCGTGATCCAGTGGCCCGACGAAGGTCCCGAAGCCGGCGAGGAGTTCCGCGCCGATTACCTCAAGCGGGTTCCCCTTGCCCGCGCCGGAACGCCGGCGGACGGCGCAGAGGCGGTCCGATGGCTCGCCCTCGATGCAGCCTACACAACCGGCGAAATCCTGCGGGTCGATGGCGGCCGCTGGCTCGCGTAAAACCAGCGCCCTCCTACGCTCCGCTCAACCACCGTGTACCAGCTCCTCCTCACAAAGCGCTACCTGTCGAGCAAGATCATGCCGCTCCTGGCCGCGCTCGCCGTGGCGCTCTGCACGGCGATGGTCATCATCGTCTGGTCCGTGATGGGCGGCTTCCTGGTGATGCTCATCAACTCAGGGCGCACCCTCGTCGGCGACGTTTCGATCTCCTGGCCCGTCACCGGCTTCGCCCATTACGAGGATCTGATCAAGCGGCTCGAGGCCGACCCGGAAATCGCCGGCGCAACACCGATGATCGAAACCTACGGCCTCATCGGCCTGCCCGACGGTCGCACCGAGACCGTGCAGGTTCGCGGCATCGATGGCCCTTCCTTCGCCAAGGTCACCGAGTGGAACGACATTCTTTACTGGCGCCCCAAGGACGCACCGGACCCCAAAGACACCGGCTCGAGCGATATGCGCCTCCGCCGCAAAGAGGTCTGGCAGCAGATCTACGAGGGCGGCAAGAAGCTCACGCGCCTCGAACGATCCAAAGCGCACCCCGAAGGCATCGACCGCCCCGGGGTCGTGCCCGGCATCTCCGTCAGCGGCTTCAACTTCCGCGAAAAGTGGGGCTTCTTTCCCGGTACTCCCTACATCCGAACGCGCGAAGGCGACAAGACCCCGGCCGAGATGCTGATGCTGCCGGTGGACGGGTATGTCACGCTCAACGTACTTCCGATGGATTCCAAGGGCCGCGCGATCGAGATGGTCGCACGCAAGTTCCCGGTCGCGAACGAGTTTCATTCGGGACTTTACGAGATCGATCACCGCACCGTCTTTGTTCAGCTCGGCGCGCTGCAGGACATGCTCAAGATGAACCGCGCCCAGCGTGTCAAAGAGGGTACCGGCGGCGTCGTGAGAAAGGGTGATCGGGAAGAATTTGCGGCTCCCGTGGTCATCGGCGAGGAGCCGGCCCGCGTAACCAACATCCTGGTGCGCGGCAAACGCGACACCTTCGACCCCAAGGACGCGGACAAACTCGCCGAACGCTGCAGGCAGATCTACGGCGCATTCGCCGAAGCTCACCCGAACGAAGTCCCCGATCTGCTCTCGATCCGCATCCAGACCTGGGCCGATCTGAACCAGACGATGATCAGCGCTGTCAAAAAAGAGACCGCGCTCGTTCTCTTCATCTTCAGCTTCGTGTCGCTCACCGCGGTCTTCCTCGTGCTCGCGATCTTCTGGGCAATGGTCAGCGAAAAGACCCGGGACATCGGGATCCTCCGCGCCGTCGGCGCGTCACGGTCCGGCGTCGCCGGGCTCTGGCTGTTGTACGGAGCCGCCATCGGCATCACGGGTTCGGCCCTCGGCTTTGCGCTCGCGTATCTCATCGTGTCGAACATCAACGGCATCCACGAATGGCTGGGCGAGCGGCTGGGCCTGTACATCTGGGATCCTCGCATTTATTACTTCTCCCGTATTCCAAGCGACCTGCAGGCCTCCAACGTCGCCATCGTCCTCGCGGGCGGGGTTGTGGCAAGCTGCCTGGGCGCGCTCATTCCCGCCGCACGTGCCGCACGCATGCATCCGGTCCGCGCCCTTCGCTTCGAGTAATTCGAACCCTCGTGACAACACTCGCACCCAAACCCGCTCCCTCACCCACGACCTCAGCTCAGAAGGCCGGCGCGGTGCTCCGTGCGGTCAACGTGCGCAAGACCTATCAGCTGGGACGCACAAGCGTGCCGGTCCTGCGGGGCGTGGACTTTCAGGTACGCCACGGCGAATTCGTCGCGATCCTGGGAGCTTCGGGTTCGGGCAAGAGCACCCTTCTCCACCTGCTCGGCGGGCTGGACAGCGTCGACCGCTCCGACGACCAGCCTCCCACCTCGATCCTCTTTGAAGATATCGATCTTGCACGTATCAGCGCCGGCCGGCTCGACAACTACCGGCGTCGTCGCGTCGGCTTTGTCTTCCAGTTCTATCACCTGCTCCCGGAACTCAACATCCTTCAAAACGTGGTCATCGCCGCGATGACCGCGATGGGTTCCTTTGAGTACTGGCGGACAAAGTCTGCCATCCGCGATCGGGCCGCCGAACTGCTCGAACGCGTCGGACTCAAGGAAAGGCTTTCGCACAAGCCCGCGGAACTGTCGGGCGGCGAGCGCCAGCGTGTCGCCATCGCGCGTGCGCTGATCAACCAGCCGGACCTCCTGCTCGCCGACGAGCCAACCGGCAATCTCGATCGCGCCACCGGCGGCTCCATTCTCGATCTGTTCTCCGACTTGCACCGGCGGGGACAGACGATGGTCGTCGTTACGCACGATGAGCACACCGCGGCCCGCGCAGACCGCGTCGTCCGCCTCGTAGACGGCAAGGTTCAGGGCTGACAAAGCCCGATCGCTCCCTTGCGCAATCTTGACCGGCCACCTATGGCTAGTGGGTACTATTCGCCCAAGGGTTCCCGCACGGAGGTCCATGCCCAGAACCAGCACCAGCACGATCTCTCACTCTGAGCAAAGTCTTAGTGCGCGCCCGCCGCGGGCGCTCATGGGACACGCCCCGCAGACCGTCCACATCACCGGCCTTGAGGGAGTCGTGCCGGCCACGGTGATCGATTCAGGTTCGCACCCCGGAAACGCAACGACATTTGTGTTCCTCCACGGCCTGGTCGGCCTCAACCAGCACTGGGAAGGCGTCGTCGAACGATTTTGCGCCACGGCCCGCTGCGTGATGCTCCAGTTGCCGCTGCTCAACCTCGCCGGCGATAACTGCTCCATCCAGGGTGTTCAGACACTCACCGCCCGATTCCTCGAAGATTACCTCGACGGACCCGCCGTACTGGTCGGCAATTCATTCGGAGGGCATGTGGCGCTGCGCCTGGCGATCGAGCGCCCGGATCTGGTGCGAGGTCTCGCCCTCGCCGGCTCCTCGGGCCTGATCGAAAAGTCCATGGTCAGCGACGTCCAGGTCCGACCCAGCCGGGAGTGGCTGCGCAGAAAGATCGGCGAGCTCTTCTTCGACAAGAAGCACTTGAGCGAGCACGACATCGAACGCGCCTTCGCCGAGCTCTCGACGCGGACAGGCGCCCGCGCCATGGTGCGACTCAGCAAGTCCGCACGCCGCGATCACCTCGGAGAGCGCATCGGACAGATCCGCTGCCCCACGCTGCTCATCTGGGGCCGCGAAGACATCGTGACCCCGCCGGAGGCCGCCGACGGATTTCTGAAGTCGATCCCCGACAGCCGGATTGTCTGGTTCGATCAGTGCGGCCACGCGCCGATGATCGAATGCCCGGCCGAATTTGCCACGGCGCTCAGCGCTTTCGCGACGGAACTCGCGAAGCGCGATCGCGACGGAGCCGGGCGCTGAGATGGCGCCCGCGAGCGCCCCATCCGGCAATGCGGCGGCCGATGGATCCAGACCGGCCCGGCCGCCGACCAGCCTTTTCGGTGCCGGCTTTTCCTGGACTTCGCTCGTCGGAGCCGGGCTCAATGTCTATGTCTCCCGGCGCGCCCGCAAGCTCGCCGACACATCCATCTGGAAGCACCGCTCCCACCAGATCCAGGTCGCGACTCTCCGTCATCTGCTGACCACCGCGCAGTCCACCGAATTCGGCCGCCGCCATTCCTTCACGGGAATTCTCCGCAGCTCCGAGCAGGACCTGGTCCGCGCCTACCGCGCCGCCCGCCCCGTCCGCGACTGGTACGCCTTCAAGGACGACATCGCCCGCATGCGCGAGGGCGCGGAGGCGGACGTCCTCTGGCCCGGCCTCGTCCGTGATTTCGCCCAGACGAGCGGCACAACCGCCGGCGACAAGTTCATCCCCGTCTCACGCGAAATGCTCCGGTCCAACTTCCGGGCGTCCATCGACATTTTCGCAAACCTCAAGAATCAGAACATCAGCCTCTCCCGACTTCTTTCCGGAAAGGCCCTCTTCCTCGGCGGGTCCACAAACCTCGAAACCAGCGTGCATGGCATCCGAACCGGCGATCTGTCCGGCATCGTCGCCCCGCTCATCCGCTGGCCCATCTCAAAGATCTATCTGCCCGGCCCTCAGGTGGCCCTGATGAATCACTGGCCAAGCAAGATCGATGCGATGGCCAGACGCTGCGTCGACGAAGATGTCCGCATGATCTCCGGCATGCCCAGCTGGGCGATGGTGCTGGCCGAGCGCCTCATCGCGCTCTGCTCCGAAAAGGGCATCACAAGCCGCCTTCCCGGCGAAAATGGAAAACCCATCAGCACCCTCCGCCAGGTCTGGCCCAATCTCGGCGTCTTCGTCCACGGGGGCGTCCGCTATCAGCCCTTTGACCCGCGTGTCCGCCAGGTCTTTTCCGGCGCTCCCGACGGGGCCGACATCCCCTGCCGTTTCGAGCTCTATCCCGCATCCGAAGCTTTCATCGCGATGCAGGATGCGCCCAACCCGTCGGGTTCCCTCCCGGGGACAACGCACCCCTCGCTCCGGCTCAACGTCGATCTGGGCAACTTCTTTGAGTTCGTTCCTTTGGAACGCATCAACGACCCCGATCCCGAGGCTTTCAGCGTTGGCGAAGTCGAAAAAGGCCAGCGATACTGCGTGATCCTCTCAACCTGCGCCGGCCTCTGGCGTTACAACATCGGCGATGTCGTCGAATTCGACGACGTCTGCGACGGCCCCTCGCGCAGCGGCGACGGTCCCCCTCGTGTCCGCATCGTCGGCCGACACCGGCACTTCGTAAACGCCTTCGGCGAAAACCTCATCGTCGAGCACATCGAAAACGCCGTCTCCCGCGCCGCCCGTGCCGCGGGCCTGATCGTCGGCGAGTTCACAGCCGCGCCCGTCTACCCCGCGCCGGACCGGCGCGCCGGCCTCGAACTGGCGATCGAGATCGAGAACGGGCCCGAAGACGCCGCCCTCCGGCGCTTCGCCGAAGCCTTCGACGCTTCACTCAAAGAACAAAACGTCGACTACACCACCAAACGCACCGACGGCCTGGGTATGTCGCCCCCAACCATCACCCCACTCCGCGCCGGCACCTTTCACCGCTGGCTCGAGTCCAGGCACAAACTCGGCGGCCAGCACAAGTGCCCCCGCTGCGCCAACAGCCGCGAAATAATCGAATCCGTCATCGGCGCTCAGCCCGCCCGCTGATCCCGGGATCGCAACCCTGGCCCCCACCCCCACGCGGCCCCCCCACGCGCACCCCCACCCGCGCCCCACCTCCACCCGCAACCCGTCCACATCCCGCCCCGGATCGTTCTACACTCCCCGGCAATGGCGATAACGGACTATCTCACGCCCCAGTTCTTCGTCTCGGTCATCGTGCTGCTCGTGGTTTTCCACGTGATCCTCGGCGGCGCGGGCATGTGCATCTATCTCGAGCGCAAGATCTCCGCCTACATCCAGGACCGCATCGGCCCCAACCGCGTCGGCTTCGACTTTGGCCTGCCCTTCCTCGCGTTCCTCAAGGGGATGTGGGGTCTCGGGCAGTTCCTCGCCGACGGCATCAAGCTCTTCCTCAAGGAGGACTACACGCCCAGGCGTGTCGACAAAATCCTCTTCGCGCTCGCTCCCGCCCTAGTCGTCATTCCCCCGCTTGTCACCTTCGCCATCATCCCCTGGGGCGGCGAATGGAAAACGCCCGCCTTCTCGCTCCCGCTCATCGGGCAGATCGCCTCCGCCACGGTCCTCGTCGCCGGCGCCAACATCAGCGTGGGCATGGTCTATGTGCTGGCCGCCGCCTCCCTGGGCGTCTACGGCATCACGCTGGGCGGCTGGGCTTCCAACAACAAGTACTCGTTTTTCGGCGGGCTTCGCGCCACCGCCCAGATGATCTCGTACGAGATCCCCATGGGCCTTTCGCTGCTCGCCGTGCTGCTGGTCGTCGGCAGCCTGCTCCCCGAGCAGATCATCCGCTATCAGCACGATCACGGCTGGCTCATCCTCAGCCAGCCTCTCATCGCCGCGATGTTCTACATCACGGCCCTCGCCGAAGGCAACCGCGCCCCGTTCGATAACGCCGAGTGCGAGCAGGAACTCGTCGGCGGGTTCCACACCGAATTCTCCTCGATGCGGTTCGCTCTCTATCCCCTCGCCGAATACGCGCACCTCATCACGGGCAGCGCCCTCTTCTCGATGATCTTCCTCGGCGGATACCACCTCCCGCTGGGCTTCCTCGGCGCCGATCATCTGCTCAGCCCCTCCAACGTCTCCCTCGCCGCCGTCCTTGCCAAGGTCCTTGTTTTCGGCGGCAAGACATTCCTGCTCATCTGCTTCGGCATGCTCATCCGCTGGACGATCCCCCGCCTCCGCTACGACCAGGTCATGACCTCGGCATGGCAGGGCGCGATCCCGATCTCACTCTTCGCCGTCATCGTCACCAGCGTCATGGTCTACCTCGGCCAGACCTCGCTCGTAGCGCTGCTCGCCTCGAACGTCGGCATGCTCGTCGTCATCCTGATCGCGGCCCCGCTGATGCCCAAGACCAGGACCAACGCCCGCATCCCGCTCTACGGCTCGCGCTACAGCCCGATGGAAGGCGAAGTCGTGATCACCGGGCCGGTCGACCCGACCGCCCGCGAGGATCGCCCGATCCAGAGCACCGCCGGCGCGGTGTGAACCCCGTAAAGCCGCTGATCTAACCCGGGATTACGATCACCGGTGCTCGCCGAGCCCCTCCAGATCGGTCCCTTGCGCCTCGCCACCAACCTTCTCCTGGCGCCGATCGCCGGCTATTGCGATCTTGCTTTCCGCACCATCGTCCGCGAGTGGTCGACCCACCCCGCCGGCATCGGAGTCGGAGTGGGCCTCGCATGTACCGATTTGTTGAGCCCCCAGGGCCTGCTCCGCGGCACAGCGACCAGCCTCGACCTCGCCGCCACCAACGACTTCGACAAACCGGTCGGGATGCAGCTCTACGGCAGCGATCCGGACATCATGGCCCAGGGCGCCCGCTGGGCGGTCGAACACGGAGCCACCGTCGTCGACATCAACATGGGCTGCCCCGTCGATAAGGTCACAAAGAAAGACGGCGGCAGCAAGCTCCTGACCGACCTCGGGCGCGCCGTCGAAATCGCCCGGCGCGTCGTCGCGGAACTCGAAATGTGCGCGCTGAGCGCCGATGAATGGCAACGCCGCACCGGCAACTCTTCTTTCCCGGTGCCCGTCGAAAGGGCGCCGGTGCCCCTGACATGCAAGATGCGCCTCTGCTGGCACGATTCGGATTACGCCTCGGGCAACGCCTGCTCACCCCACCTCGCCCGCATGCTCGCCGACGTCGGCGTCACCGCCGTGACCGTCCATGGCCGCACAACCGAAATGAAATTCAGCGGCGAGGTCCAGCTCCCCGGCATCGCGCGCGTCGTTGAAGCAGTCGGGGAACAAATTCCCGTGATCGGCAACGGCGATGTCCGCGAACCCGAAGACGCCGTCCGCATGATCCGCGCCACAGGTTGTCAGGGTGTCATGATCGGGCGCGGCGCGCTCAGCACGCCCTGGATCTTCCGCGACGCATGGGCGCTCCAGAAGACCGGGAAACTCCCGCAGGCGCCGGGCGAGGCCGAGATCGTCGCCTCCATCCGGCGCTACCTGGACCTCATGATCGAGACCCGAGGCGTCAACTACGCCATGGTTCAGATCCGACGTCGCATCACCTGGTTCGCCAAGCGCATGATGTGGACCGACGAGCGCGGCCGCCTCGTCGGCGTCAAGCCGCTCAAGGAAGCCGTTCGCAACGCCAGGTCCCCCTCCGAGGTCCACCAGAGACTCGATGAGTACCTCGCGGGCGGGCTGCGCGGCGGCTCCTACGAGGCCGAAGAAGCGACGGCCTGAAAAGTTCCGGGACCCGGACTTATCCCAAACCTCGACCCGATCGAATTTCGACCATAAACTCGCCCTCTCGCCGAACCGATCGGCCAGTCACGCCGCTTTATCTCGCCCCATTTGGGGTTCTCACGCTGGGAGCATTCTCGCCATGGCACGCAGCAAAGCACTTTTCATTGCTCAGGGGCTCGTCCTTTCTGTCTCGACTCTTGCGCTGGCCCAGCCGGCCCCGGCCCCCGCGCCCGCCAGCGACGCGCTCCCCCCTCGCTCCGGTCAGGTGCCGCCCGCTCCCCCTCAGCCCGTCGGCCCTTCGGGCCGCTTCACGCCGGATGAGAAGTCATTCAACTTTGGAAAGATCCTCTCCTCCAACTCCGTGGAGCACATCTTCAAGTTCAAGAACACCGGCGACTCCAAGCTCATCATTTCCAGCGCCACCGGTTCCTGCCACTGCACCGTGCCGACGCTCACCAAGGTCGAATACGCGCCCGGCGAAGCGGGCGAGATCAAGGTCATCTTCGACCCCAAGGGCAAAGCCCCGGGCATGGTCCAGCAGCGCGTCACGGTCGTCTCCAACGACCCGACCTCGCCCACCACGGCCCTGCTCATCGAGGCCGACGTTGAACCGATCATCACCGTCGAGCCCAAGCTGATCGCGTTCAATCAGATCGCCAAGGGCGAAAGCCGCACCGTCGATGTCACCGTCACCGGACGAATCGACAATTTCGCCGTGACCGACGTCAAGTTCGACGGCTCCGGCGAAGCGATCACCGCGGAAATCGGCAAGGCCGAACCGATCGATGTCAACGGCCAAAAGCAGTACAAGGTCCCCGTCAAGGTGATCTATCCCAAGGCAAAGCAGATCGATCGCTTCAGCCGCAACATGATCATCACGACCAACGACTCGCGCGAGAAGGAAGTCCGCATTCCCGTGCTCGGCGAGGTCACCGGCGACCTCGAATCCAAGCCGATGCGCGTCACGATGGGTCTGGTCGCCCGGGAGGCCCAGTTCAGCAACACCGCCACCCTCACCAGCCGCTCCGGCAAGCCGTTCAAGGTGACCGGCATCCGGCAGATCCGGGTGGACGGTCGCACCGATCCCACGCTCACGTTCGACATCAAGCCCGTCACACGCGACGGCAGGCCCGCGGCCGGTTCCGAATCCGACACCTACAGCATCGCCATCTCCGGCACCGCCACCAAGGAACCCTACCGCGCGGTCATCGACTGCGAAGCCACGACGAACGTCCCCGGCGAAGAGACCGTGAAGCTGGGCGTCTACCTCGTCGTTCGCTAAGGCCGCATCTCCGCATGGCGGGCAGGAAGCTCCAGCGTTGTTCCAGCTTTTTTGTCGCATCTTCGCGATCATCGGCCTGGGCGTAACCGTCGGCGCCGCGGATTCGTGGCTGCGTCCCACCCGCCTCTCGCTCGAAGCTCCGCCCGCAGAGGCCGCCCAGCACCAAAACTCCGGCGCCCCGGGGCCCGCCGAACTTGGCCTGATGATCGATGCCGCCTCGGCGAAGAAGCTCTTCGACGAGGGCGTCGTCTTCCTCGATGCCCGCATTGATGAAGAATTCGCCGCGGGCCACATTCCCCAGGCCTTCCACCTGAACTCCGCAACCTTCGGCACCCCCGCCGGCGCCGATGCCATGCAGGCGCTCGATCCTTCCCAGCGCATCGTGATCTACTGCGGCGGCGGCGAATGCGACGCCTCCAAAAACCTCGCGCTGCTTCTGCAAGGCGCGGGCTACAAACGCACCCACATCTTCGAAGCCGGTTTCCCCGAGTGGATCAAGCAGGGCTACCCCGTGGAGAAGAGCAAGCCATGAAGGCTCTCGGCGCATTCTTCCTCCTCGTACTGCGCCTCGCGATCGCCGGGCTCTTCCTCTTTGCCGCCTGGCAGAAGCTGATCGATCCCCAGAAATTCGCTGGGTCGATCAACACCTTCAAGATTCTCCCCGAACACCTAGTCCAACTCGCGACCGCCGCAATCCCCTGGATTGAGGTCCTGTGCGGCCTGCTGCTTATGGCCGGCCTCTGGACGCGGGCCGCGGCCACGCTGCTCGCCGCACTGCTCATTGTCTTCACTTGCGCAATCGCGTCGGTACTCCATCGCAACATGAGCGTCTCATGCGGCTGCTTCGGCCGCTTTTCGCTCATCTGCCCGCACGACAAGCTCTCCCAATGCAAAATCTTTGAAAACGCCATCATCCTGATCCCCACCCTCCTCGTGGCGGTTTTCGGGGGCGGCCTGTTCGCCCTCGATCAAAAAGCCGGCAAAACAGCCGCCGGGACCGGGCCGGAGAACCCGACCCCGCCCTCGCCTTCAAGGGCCTGAACGCCTATCATCTTGGCCCAATTGGCACTGTCGCCCGGACGGGAGCGTTCTCCCGAGACCCCGGGCCAAAGACCACGACGGAGAGTTCCATGAGCAAGTTCGCAAAGTTCAGCGCCGGCCCCCAGCCCAAGCCCAAGATCACCAAGACCACCCCCAAGGGCAACATCTTCATCGACTACAAAGACATCGAGAACCTCCGGCGCACCATGTCCCCCAACGGCAAGATCTTCGCCCGCAAGCGCAACGGCACCTCCGCCCAGGAGCAGCGTCTGCTCGCCCAGGCGATCAAGCGTGCCCGCTTCATGGCGCTCCTCCCTTACACCAGCGCGACCCTGTAAGAGCCGGCCTTCCAAATCGAGTCCAACCAGGACGGGTCGCGTTTGCGGCCCGTTTTTCTTTGCGAGCCCCGACGCCCCTCGGTCCGCCCCCACCCCCCACCCCATCCACCTCTCGCCCGGGTCCCGTTCATGCCCCTCCGCGACTATTCCAAGTTCCTCAAGGCTCCGCCGCCACCCCCGGACCGTGCCTCGGCCATGCGATCGTTCCTCGATCTGGCCTGGGCGGCCTTCGGCGACGACAGCCCTTCCGCCACTCGCAAAGCTATCTCCTGGATCGGCTTCTACGAACGCGACCCGCAGGACGCTTCGCAGATGATCCTCATCGACCGCAGACCCAAGCCCGCCTGCTCACCCATCGGACTGCACGGCCTGTGCGGCCGCGGGATGATCGATGCCGTCTCGTATGTCGTCGATGACGTGCGCACGCTGGGAGCGCAGTACGTGGCCTGCGACCCGCGCGATCAGAGCGAGCTTGTTGTGCCTCTCCAGACTGATACGGGGGAATGCTTCGGCGTGCTCGACGCGGACAGCTTTGCTCTCGGAGCTTTCGACGAGCACGATGCGTCATCGATGCACACGCTTTTGCGTCTGTACGGACTCACCGGAGGGGATGCACCGCTCGTGCGGCGGCTCTAGGAATGGAACCGAATACTCCTCCCCCAACCGATCTGACTTCTGTGGTCTTCTCACGGCAACGACCGTGGAAGCACAATCTGCTCCTTGCCTCCTCATACACCCTGCAGGCAGCGGTGGCTTCTTCCATCCTGTTCCTGGGCTACCTCTTCACCGACCCCATGGCGGTCACCTGGGCGATCATCTCCGCGATCATCGCGATCCAGCCGGGCCTGCAGCAGTCGCTCTCCGCATCCCTGACCCGGATTGTCGCCAATATCGTGGGAGCGATCGTCGGCCTGGGTCTCGGCATGGTGCTCGGAATCGGCCCCTGGCAGGTGCTCCTTGGCCTCGGGGCTGTTGTCTTTCTCTGCCAGTTCCTGCGGTTGGAAGACGGCCTGCGCATCGCCTGCATCGCGACCGTCATCGTTCTCTCCATGGAATCCATGTCGGTCCTGCAGTCCGCGATCGAACGATCGATCACGGTGATCATCGGCTGCACGGTCGGAACGATGGTGCAGCTCGCGGCCGAAGCGATCACTCGCCGGCTCGGTTTCCACGATCTGGTCTTTGTTCCAGGACCGACCAACGGCCACTCGGCCACAGTCCGGCGCACCAACAGCTCGGACTAGCCTCTACCACTCGCTCTCAAGCCGCCGATAGCCGCGGTTGGGGAACGCGAGCAGCGCGATGATCCCGGCAAGCCCCGCCAGCGCCGCCGCGATCCAGAGCGAAAGGTGATAATCGCCGGTCCGGGCGTGAAGCGAACGGCCCACCGCAGGGCCAACAAGCTCCGCCCCGCCGAAGCCGATCATGAATATCAGTCCGTACACCCGGCCGATGCGCGCCGTGCCGAACATCGTGGCGCTGTTCACCGCCGCCAGGGCCACCGCCCCGCCGTACCCAAACCCCAGAACCGCCACGCCGAACAGATGGAAGCCGCCAAGGTTCATGTTCGTCAGCGAGCCCCCGTCAATTCCAGCGAGCATCAGCAGGCCCGCAACCATCAGGAACCCGCAGAATCCGCTCGAGAGCCGCACGCCAACCCGCCCCGAAATCCAGCCCCAAACCGGCCTGCCCGCGGCGTTGAACGCCGACTGCAGCATCACCGCCACCCCAGCAATCGAAAGACCAACCGCGCCCGCATCGATCGACTCGGAGTAGTTGGCAAACATCTTCCTGGCCACCATCAGCCCGCCGAACGCCGACAGGAACAGGATGAGGGTGAGCGTCCAGAGCTCACGCGTGAGCAGCGCTTCCCGCAAATCCAGCGAGCCGCCCTCTTCCTCGGCCGGGTCGTGCGCCGGCACCTCATCCGCTTTCGGAAATCGCATGATGCTCGCGATCACGGCCAGCACGACCGCGTATATCGCGGCCGCCACAAGCATGTTGTTCCGCCATCCCCACTGGCTGTTGCCCGCCGCCCAGAGCGGCGCCACAATGATGCTCCCGATCCCGATCCCCATGATGCTGAAACCGATCGCAGGCCCGCGCTTGGCCGGCTCCGGGTACCACCGCGCTGTAACCGCAACCGTGGCCGCGGCACAAACCGTGCCAACACCAATGCCGAGCGCAACCCCGTACGACAGAATGATGCCCAGGGGGCTCGACATCCTGCTCGCCAGCAAGTGAGAAGCAACCACAAGCGCCGAACCCACGATCAGCGGCCGCCGGGGACCGAACCAGTCGACGAACAGCCCGCCCACGAACATGAAGATCGCGAACATCAGCGTGTACAGCGATAGCAGCAGCGCCGTGTCCGATTCGGTCCATTGAAACTCATCATCGAGCTGCAGCGCAAGCAGCGAGATCGTGTACGCCGCCGCGCCGCGCATCGTGCTCGCGACAAAGCCGGCAGCCGGAAAAATCCAGCGATTCGATCGAAGATCAAGACCGAGCCACAGCGGCGGTCGTTCCACCACGGCCGCGGCGTCCGGGGAAAGAGACATACGTATCAATCATAGTCGACCAGCCGGACGCCCCGCCTCAAACGCATCATCCAGAATCGCCCCCCGGCGCCGATAATCACCGGAAATTCCGGCACAGCGGATGAAATACTCCGCCCCTCCGCCCGTTCAACTGGCATAGCTGAGTCCGGCAAAAGCGCTCACCGCGAGCGCGAGGTTAGCTTGCGCTCATCTTCAATCCGACCACTCCGGCGAGCACGAGCGCAAGCGAACCGATGCGCAGCAGGCTTGCGGATTCGCCCAGAAAAGCCATCCCGCAAATGGCGATGATCGCCATGCCGCTCCCCGCCCACAGCGCATACGCCAGCCCCACATCCATCTTCTTTGTCGCCAGCGCAAGAAACGCCGCCGACAACAGATACATGACGCCGAACGCGATCGCCCAGCCCGGCCTCGAAAGGCCCTCCGATTTCTTCATCGAAAGAGCCCAGCCGACTTCAAACACGATCGCCAGAAGCAGATAGAACCAGGGCATCAGACACGACTCCCCGTGATCGTCCCGCGGCATTCGCCAAAGCCGATCGTTCTGTACCCCTCCCGCTCGCAGATACCTTTGAAAACCACCGTGTCACCGTCCGCAAGAAACGTGCGGGTTTCGCCCGTCGGCAGCTGGATCGGCCTGCGCGGCCTGGGCTTTCCGTCCGCACCCGCGCCGTCCCACGTCAGCTCCAGCAGGCAGCCGCGGCTGTCCGATTCCTTGCCGCTCACCGTGCCGCTCGCGAGAAGGTCGCCCGCCCGCAGATTGCAGCCGTTGCTGGCGTGGTGCGTCAGCATCTGGCCGAACGTCCAGTACATATCCCGGAACGAGCCCCGGCTGAGTCTCACCGGCGCCATCTGCTTTTCCGCCATCTGCGCCGACTGCAGATAAACCTCCAGCGTGATCTCAAAGCCGCCGTGCTTCTGATCCTGGTCGTCCCAGAGATAAGGCAGCGGCCTGGGATCTCCCGCCGGCCGCTCCATCGCGCCGCGCCGGAACGGCGCGAGCGCATCCATTGTCACGATGTACGGGGAAATCGTCGTGGCGAAGTTCTTCGCGAGGAACGGGCCGAGCGGCTGATACTCCCACTTTTGAATATCCCGTGCCGACCAGTCGTTGACGAGGCAGAGCCCCAGCATGTAGTCGTGAGCCAGGCCGATCGGAACCGGCTCGCCGAGCTCATTGCCCCGGGCGATGTACATCCCCACTTCCAACTCGTAATCGAGCAGCTTGCAGGGCCCAAAGACCGGGCCGGAACCCGGATCGGTCTCCGGCGGTGACTGCTGCCCCTTGGGCCGGGTGATCGGCGAGCCGCTCACCACGATCGAAGACGCTCTGCCGTGATAGCCGATCGGCACGTGCTTGTAGTTCGGCAAGAGCGGATTGTCCGGGCGGAACATCGCCCCGACCGTCGTGGCGTGGTGGATCGATGCGTAAAAATCGGTGTAATTGAAAATCGGAAGTGGTTCGACCAGCCTCGTCCGGCTCTGCGGGCGCAGGGCCTTGTCGCGCAGCCGCCGGATCTGCTGCCCCCCTCCCGCCCCGTCCGCGAGAAACTTCTGCAGCACAACACGCAGGTCATGCACCAGGCGGGGGGAATGTGCCAGCCCGAACCAATATGGCTGCTGCAGCGCCTCGACAAGGTCCTCCGGCGCCTCCCGCTCCATCCAGCCAGACTCCACCAGCAGACCAACATCCAGGATCTGGTCTCCGATCGCCACCCCGGGGTGAGCGTGCGAATGCAGCTGTTCGCCCTCTCCGTGTGTCACTTCAAACGCGCACAACGGAAGGTTCTGGATGGGGAACTCGGTCGCCGGGTCATTGGCCGTTTCGACCCAGGATTTGAGTTCGGGGTTGTGAGTATCGTCGGGCTTGAACGTCATCCGGGACTCCTCGTCGGAGAATCATTCGCGAGCGCCACAATCCGGGCAGGGAAGGTAGCGATCGCAACCAACCCCGCCCGCGGCCACCGCCACCATCGGCCCCGGCGTCAGTCCGCCCCTAGAGCAGCCCGAGTTTCTTCAGATCTTCCACCGGCTCATCGAACGAGCAGCTGCCCACGCTGAGCGCAAACGCCTCCCGCGCCCGGGCGATCTCGGTAATGTCCAGCACGTGATTCCGCCAGGTCAGCCCCTGGTCGGTACATATGAAGGCCTTCGGATCGCTTTCATTCAGCACCTGCTCGGCGGTCTTCGCATCGAACGCCTTGCAGAAAACAAAGCAGCCCGCCACAAACACGTTCAAGAACCCGTGCATGGTGCAGCTCGCCGCGCCCTTCTCATAGGTCAGCGGGTAGGAACCCCGGACCGGATGGTGCAGGCCCGCGGTCGCCTTAAAAGGAACCTCCGCCTGCCTGCACGCCACCATGAATTCGGCCACGTACTGCGTCGCCGGGAAGGCCGACTCGAGGATGCCGCCCGTGCGGATCTTGGCGCCGCACGAATTACCGGCCAGCGCCGCCACAAAGCCGCGCGCATCTCCTCCCGGCAGCTTCTCGGGCGCGGGCACTTCGAAGAACGGAAAAACATCTTCCGCGATCGCGTCCAGAATCCGGTCCACCGCCTCCACGCCATCAACTTTGAATTCCAGAACATCCACGTTCGCGAGGCCCTGATCTTCGCGGGAGTGCTGTTCGTTGAAACGGTCGATCAGGTCGAGCTCTTCCGGCTTTTCCACCAGCGCCGAGATCCGCCACGGCTCGCCCGCCGCCGCGAATTCGCGGTATCCGCTCGTTGCGTTGGTGCCCGGCATCAGCATCGACGCCGCGGCGCTCAATTCGGCCAGCCGCGTCGCGGGGCAGACGAACCGGCTCAGCATCCACTCGTGCGGCCCCCCGAGCGCCCGGAAATACGCCTCCGCCGCGGGTTGCATCGCGAGCTTGGCCGGCGGGAAGAGCCCGGCGTAGTCGATCAGCCCCCCCACCAGCGATCGCAGACTTCGACTTTCCATGCGGCAGGATACCCGTGCCGATGCCCCGGAGCGCCGGTCTACTTCACGCTTTGCGCAAACGGGTCCACGCCCTTCCAGCGCGCCGCCCAGACCTGGCTCGACGGCTTGGTCTCGCCCGGCGCCGGCTCGGATCGCTGCGCGGTCCAGATCATCCAGCCGCCGTCGGGGCTGAAAACCGGCAGCACGTCCGCGCCGGCAGCAAACGTCACGCGTGCGCGGGGCAGCCCCGGAACGGTCGCGGTCGGCGCGGGCGCCAAGTTCACGCCGGTCCGCACAGCCCCCGCCTGGGGCGAAGCAACCGCCGCCGCCGCTTCAAGCAGCGCGGGGTCCACTTTCAGCGCAAACACCTCGTAGTTTCGATGCCCCATCTCGCTGGTCGCGTAGACCAGAAACTCGCCGGATGGATTCCAGAACGGTCCCCAGTTCACATGCTCGTTGGATGTGAGCTGGTACTCCCGCTCGATTCCCGAAGGAACCTGCCCGGAATCAAATTTCAGATCGGCCGCGTAGAGCTGCAGCAGATCCGTCCCCGAACGATCCGAGCGGTAGCAGATCCGCCTCGCTCCCGGCGCAAAGAATGGCCCGCCGTCGTAGCCGGGCGCGACAACCAGCGGAATGTGCGTCCCGCTCGAAGTGTCATAAATGAAGATATCCGCGTCGGGCTTTTCCCCAACCTGCTTCGCCGGGTCGACGTTGGCGTAAAGCACAAAACGCCCGGTCGGGTCATAGCTCGCCTCGGCGCAGTAACCGGGCCGGTCGAACAGGGGTTTGGGCGCGGGCTCGCTCCCCTGCTTGAGCGTGGACAGATCCAGCGTGACAACCTTCATGTTCTCGGGAAAAGACCAGACGTACTTGTTCGTCCCAACCTGGAACCCCGGCTTGTTGGGCGCCAACGGCGGCTCGATCGTGCATCCGAACAGGATGAGATTCCGGTCCTTGGGATGAAACCAGCCGCACGTGCTGGCGCTTCCCTTGGGGCTGACTCGGCGCGTGTTCGAGAGCCCCGTCAGCTTGCCCTGCGCATCGCGCGTCAGGTCGGCAACGTACATCGAGTAATGCTGGTCGGGTTCCACCCCCTGGGGCGGGACGGGCACGGCCTGAAAGATGATGCGCATCCCATCGGGGCTGAAATAGGCCTCCCCCGCTTTTACAAACTCCGACCGGTTCGTCAGCGCAACCCAGTCACTTAGCAACCGCGACTCGTCCGCCCGCCAGTCTGAAGGGGCGGACTCCGCGTCGGCGGGCTGAAGCAGCAGACTTATCCAAAGCAGAAAACTCATGGCAGACTCCGTGAAGCGCGATTGTTCGCACCCAAGAATCACCCCGGCGCGGCAATGCCGCACGGAGCCCTGCCCCGTTGCCCGATCTCTCCCCCATCCTTCGCGGTGTCCGCATCGTGCACCAGGATGCGCGGTTCGTGGTCGTCGACAAGCCAAGCGGCCTGCTCTCGGTGCCCGGAATCGGGCCGGAAAAGACCGATTGCGTCGTCTCGCGGATTCACGCCGCGCTCTACCGGACGCAACCCGGAGAGGCCCCTCTCGATGCCGGACGCCTGATCGTTCACCGGCTGGATATGGACACCTCGGGCCTGATGGTCGTTGCGCTGGACGGCGGAGCCCAGCGGGATCTGTCGCGGCAGTTTGAGGAGCGGGTGCCCGAAAAGCGTTATGTCGCTCTGGTTGACGGGATCGTGTTCCCGGACGAGGGGCTCATCGATCTTCCGATGCGACTGGACATCGAGAACCGTCCTCACCAGATCGTTGATCATGTTTACGGCAAACCGGCGAAGACGTTCTTCCGGGTGCTGTCGCGTGAAACCGACCGGACTCGAGTTGAGTTTCGTCCGGTGACGGGGCGGACTCACCAGATTCGGGTGCACGCCGCCCGGGGGCTTGGGCACCCCATCGTCGGCGACGTTCTCTATGGGACCGGGGGAGGTGGCCGCCTGATGCTGCACGCGGCGGAACTGAGCTTCCTCGCGCCCGGTACGCCGACCCGCTTGAGTTTTCATTCGAGCCCTGAATTCTGAGGATGGGTGCCGGCGCTTTCCAAAAAAGACCACGCTCGCCGAAAGGCGAGCGTGGCTGGTGTTACGTGAGATTTTGTGAGGATCTCAGCCGAGTCGAGCCATTTCAGGCGCGACGGCGGCGGGCGACGGCGAGACCGCCGAGGCCGACGAGAGCGAGCGAGCCGGGGGTCGGGACGACCTGGAGGGTCGCGCCGATGTCGGTCGCCGAGCCATCCGGAGCAGCCGTGTTCACGTCCTGCTGGCCGGTGCCGCTGTTGTAGAGGTCGCGGTACCAGGTGTTCTGGGTGCGCTGGTTATTGCCGAAGGTGATGGTGCGGGTGCCGCCGAGCTGCGAGACGGTCATCACGCCGGTGCGGACGATCCAGGTCAGCTGGGGGGTGCCGCCCGAGGAGGGGCAGTAGGCCGCGAGGGTGCCCGAGAGGAGCAGCTGCGAGGCGAACGAAAGAGCCGAGGTCGAGCCGAGGATGGTGCCGCCACCGCCGAGCGAGCTCAGCAGGTAGTTCGAGCCGCTGCTTCCGAGCGCGCCACGGGTCTGGCTGTTGATCACGTCGCCAGCCGCCGTGCCGAAGTTACCGAGCTTCTCAGAGCCGGTCAGGCGGGCGAAGGCAACGGCCGGGCCGGGGCCGCCGGTGGCGTTGACCTGCGTGCCGGGGTCGGCGTACGCGATCACGCGGAAGTTGACCGAAGCGTTGCCACCGGCGACGCTAACGGACTTCGAGGTGCCCCAGTTCGCACCGCCGTCGGTGCTGAACTCATAACGGAAGCCCCAAGCAGCGTTGGCCGAGGCAGCAATTCCACAGATGGCCGTAAGGCCCAGAACGAAATTCTTCATGTCTCTCTTCTCCTCTGAAAAAAAATCCCACGGAACGGGCGGTTCGTTCCTGACGGGTGAAATGTACCTGAAGGTACCGGGGGGCTTCAAGACCCTTCCCTTCGTTTTCCTTGATTTTTCTCACTTTTTTGCGCCTGTAGGGTTGCACGTCCGGGAAATTGGCTGCTGTACGGTGGTTTATGACGCTTATTCCGTTTATTCGGACGCCCGAAATCGCCCGGCGCTTTCAGCATGCCGGTTCCCAATACGAACAAAACCCCCTCTAGAGGGGGTTTTTGGTTCAAAAACGAAGGCTTGAAGCCTTAACGACGCCTGTGAACGAGTGAATCGCGGTTCTCTAAGAGGACTCAGAAAGAAGCCGATCGCCATCAACTGTGTTCTGGCGTCATGCGTGGTGCCGGCGGAGGTGCGTGCAAGCCGCGAACACAGAGTCTGCAACTCAAACTGCAATTAGAACGACGCACGTTGGAACTGTTCCTTAAGGCGGCTGCCGTGGGACATCGCCTCCCAGTTGAGGAGCGCAGCTGCAGCCGTCCCGTAGCGAACCCGGTCGTTCCCATGGTCTGCGATAAACGAATGCTCGTGCAAGTCAATAACAAAATCTGGAGCGGGAAAAACCGTCATCGAGCTTCCCGGACGGGTCCAGTAGCAGCAAAGGGACCCATTTCCGTCGATGCAGCACCAGAGCCAGCCGCCATGGGGACATTTCTGCGTGGCCTCACCTAACGCGGCGGCAAAACGTGAAAAGCCGCCATATCTGTCCATTACAAGGTCCGCCAAGGGAATTCGACGTCTTTGCGCGGAAGATTTATCTGCGGGAATAAGCGAAGACCAGAGCCGACAGTGATTCAGATGTTCCGCCTGGTACCAGTGAAGAATCCGCGCATCAGGGATGCTCTTGACAGGGACCTGCGATCCGAGGCCGCGCAGGCGCTCACTTTCCCGATTCATCTCGCGGAAATATCGCGCGTGATGAAAGCAAAGGTGCCGTTCCACCGCGCGGGCACTGAATAGAGGCATAAATTCCGTGAACTCGTACTCTATTCGAGGGGGTTGAAGAGAATCCAAGCTCCCTATTACGCCAATCTCCGATTTATTGGACGCCGAGTTCAGGGGAAATGAAATTCCGGCAGACTGGGTTGTTACGGCGCAGCCGACACCAGAGATTGCTGCTGCCACAAGTTCTCGCCTAGTCAAAGAGATTTCTGCCATAGTGGATCTCCTCTCTTTTAGCTGGCTACATATCGACCTTTCATGGTGACACGAATACGACTGATTTCGCTCTCCTCAAAATCCACCGGAGAATTAAGGAAAAGGTAAAGCCCATCGCCGGCATCCAACTGGTTGTAATTATCTGAAGTGATTGCCATCTCGTAGGTGTACCCGTCAGCACAATGGTTGTAAGTGCCTGCAGCGTTGATGGTGCCAGGCGAGCCGAATCCGGTGCCAATTCCGAGGTAGTTTGTGTCGCCGATCGGTGAGGGTCCCGCTACAACCTTCGACCAAGGAAATGGAGTGACAGATGAACCAAATGCCTCTGTGCCAGCGGCGAATCTCAGAATCGCGATTCTTGCATTGATGCTTCCGATTACTCCGACTGAATGTTGGAATACAACTCGATCAATGATCAGTGGCGCCGGTGCGACAAAAGAAAGCAGGCGATAAAAGCAGTACCAGCTTCCCGACGATTGAGTCGGCAGGTACATCCCTGAAGGTGCATCTGTGCCCTCCACTGACTGCCGTACGTCATCCGCCTCTATATGACGCGACATAGGCGGGAACGCCTGAATAAACGAAAAGGACGACCAGTTTTCAACGCTTTGCGGTGCGGAATACCCAGCCATAGGATCTCCTTTACAGTTGCCCCACAGATGCCGCAAGATAACAAACGCTGCAACAACTGTCAAAGCACCGAAAAACAGTTCTCAGATCAGCTTTCCCGACGACGCCTCCGGCGTCATTCAAACTAACGAGGTCCGACTCAAAAAAGAATCCGCTCCGGTGTTGAAACCGGAGCGGACGAAGATACGTGAGTGTGCTGAGTACGCGGCGTTAACCGCGGGTTCTCAAGCTCTACCGCACTTAGGCGCGGCGGCGGCGGGCGATCGCCAGGCCACCGAGACCGAGCAGGGCGGCCGCGGACGGAGCCGGGACGACCTGGATGGTGGCGGCGAGGAAGGTCGGGTTGCCGTCGGGCTGGCCGGTGATCTTGTTGGTCAGCGAGCCAGCGTTGTAGAAGGTCAGGCCCTTGGTGCTCGGGGAGACGCCGAAGCTGTTCGAGGTCCAGGTCAGCGTGCGCACCGAGCCGTCGCCGATCTTGATTTCACCCGTGTAGATCTCGCGGTAGTAAACCGGGGTCGGATCGAGGGGGGTGAGGATCAGCTGCGAGGCGAAGCTCGTGGCGAGCGTGCTGCCGACGATGCCGTTGCCGGTGTTCGTCAGGAGGGCGGGGTTACCGCTGGGCATGGTGCGGACGAGGTTCTGGATCACGTCCTGGCCGGCCGAGAAGTTCATGAACTTGTTCGAACCGGTGAAGCGGTTCAGGTCGAGGGCCTGGCCCGTGCCGTCCGCCGTGGTCACCATGGTGCCGTCGGTGAAGTACGAGCCGACGCGGAACTTGACAACGCTGCCGAGGGAAGCGTTCGTCGTGTTGGCCCAGCCGGCGCCGTTCCACACTTCGAACTTGAGGCCCCAGTCCGCGCTCGCGGCGGCGGCAAGGCCGGCGATACCAACAACAGCAGCAAGAGTGCTCTTCATCATCTTTCAGCTCCTCACAAAATCTTCGTAGGAAGAACGACCAATGGCTCGCACGAACACCTCGTGCATCGCCGTCTCAAATCTGCCTCGGGTTTTGCGCGTTGCCAGCGAACTTGCCGGAAAAGTCGCTTTTTTCCTCCGAACCCGGCGAACCCGCACCGGCCGCGGGCCCCGCAAGGGCCCAATCCCCGTCAAAAACAGCGTTTTTGGAAGTTCCCGCCCCGGTTCGGACCGGGTTTGGTCCACCGGCGGGGCAACGTCCCTGCCCGGTTCTCCGGGCCTGTGAGCCCGCCCGGCCGCCTTCCGCCTTCAAAAAGAAAAGCCCTCGCTCCGCGGCGAGGGCCTCCGTGACCTGAGTTGAGAATCCCTTACGGGAGGTTGAATCCGAGCGCCGCCGCCTTTTCGGCCCACTCGGCGCGCTCGCGGGAGTTGTCGCTGGCGAGCTGCGCGGACTGACCGGCGGCAAGTCGCCGCAGCGCATCCACCTCGAGCGCGCTCAGGTGCACCGATCCCACCTCGTAGTCCTTCCAGGCCTCCACCGTCGCGGGCACCAAAGGCTCGATCAACTGGAGCATGGCCTGGGCGAACGCCCGGATCTCGAACTGGGCGTGCGAATCGAGGCGCAGGGCGAGGAATCGCAGCGTGTTGTGCAGGTCGCACTTCCAGTACCACTCGGTGTACATGTTGACCGGCAGGCCGATCCGGGCCATCTCGCGGCTGACTCCCTGCTCTGTAAGAGCCAGGTACCGCTTGTAGAAGCCCTCGACATCGTCGAGATAACGCACGAAATCCTGGGCGGTTTTGAGATCCTGGGCATCCTCATGGATGCGGAAGAGCTCTTCGCCTCCCTGCCGGTTGGCCTTGCTCTGCTTGCGGACCTGATCGAGATTGGGGGTGTAGAAACGGTCGGGGAGGATGGAATACCGGGCGGAATACTCGTTGACGTTGGCCGTGCGATGCCGGATCCACTGGCGCGCCACGAAGATGGGCATGCAGACGTGGAACTTGAGTTCGACCATCTCGAACGGGGTAGTGTGGCGGTGGCGGAGCAGGTAGCGGATCAGGCCGCGATCCTCATTCACCTTCTTCGTCCCGTGGCCGTAGGAGACCCGGGCCGCCTGCACGATGGCGGAGTCGGCGGTCTGCCCTTGCGGCACGAGCCGGGGCATGCAGTCCACCAGGGCGATAAAGCCGTGGTCGAGCACGTTGATCTGAGCCCGTGACGACCCCCCCATCAGGTCGATGAGCGGGATTTCCGGCGCAGTGCGCTGGACGCCGCCGGCAGCGCGATCGGGCTTGATTTCCGCAGCAGAATGGGCCGGGATGGGCTGGGGCGCCTCGGTGGCGCGGGTGATATCCGTTGAGTGCATGGATGGCTCCGCCATGCCCGCAGGATAGCGGTTCCGGCGCGGCCATTTGCCCGTGGGAATTACCTCTCTCCGGAAGTCTTGGGGTAGCTGCGGAACGGGAAGAAGACCCAGTCCCAGTCGATCTTGCCCAGATCCAGCAACTGGCGATTCCGGAAATTCGAGATGGTCATGTCGTCGGGCAGGGTGGCGGGCGGCTTGCCCCCGTCGTCCTTGAGGTTGGTGCCGATCGAATACAGGATGTACGAACCGGCGGAAGGCCGGTAGCGGAGCGTCTGACCATCGGCGAGGTCTTTGGGCACGCAAGGCAGGAACGAAGGGACGAGTTCGTCCAGAGAGGCGGGGAAATTCCCCTTCGCGCGTCGGAACTGTTCGAGGGCGATGATCGCCAGAGTCGCATCGCGGACCGCATCGAACTGGTCGGTCGTGGCGACCGCATTGTCCAGTGCCGGGAGCAGAAGCGCGAGGAAGGAACTCGGAGTGATCGAGACCGACGAGAGCCGATAGATCTCCAGGTCGGGAGGCGCGGGCCTGCTCCACCGCGGCGTCTGTCTCCACTGCTCGATTCGGGCGATCGATCCGGCGAATGTTTCGCGGAGCTGTTTGCGGCCGGGGCCGAAGCTCGAGGAGAAGGGCGCGGCGATCACTTCCGCCGCGGGACGACCCGCCTCACGCTCACTCAGGCTGACGAGCTGCGAAAGCAGCCGGACGCCGGCGGGCGTCAGGCGACCATCGCCATGGCCGTTGTCGGTGAAACTGCGCTGGAGGATGTCGTCAAAGCTCATCAATTCCGCATCGAACCGCACGAGCTCTGTCCGCGGACCCATCGCCCGCAGCGACGCGGAAATCCGGGAGAGTGCGGCATCGCTCAGGAGCGACGGAGTTTCCGTCAGCACCTGGCGGACCTTGCCCATCGCGATTTCAGCGATTGCCATCGAAACCAGGTCGCAGATAAGGAACGGCGTTTCGCGCGAGTGCGCCGCCATCTGCATCGCGGCGACCAGATCTCCGCTCACCCGCTGCGCATCCTTCTCCCGGACACCCACATCGACATCCTGCAGCAGCAGCCGCGCAAATCCGCGGAAGACGCCAAGATGAGGGAGCAGTATGTGGATGGCGGGAGGATCGTCCTCCACGACGCCAAAGTCCTGCGTCTCCCAATCTTTCTGCCCGAGCATTCGGGCCTGCTGGCGTGAGATGAAGAGGTAATCGTCGCGACTGTCGACCATCATGCCAAGTCGCGGCATGGCCGCGGCCTCTCGCAATTTGGCGATCGCCTTCTGATTTGCCTGCGCGCCCTCGGGCGAGTCGTAGGGCTCGAGCGGAGGAAGCCGGGCGCCGGCCCCATCGGTTTCCTTCTCGCGATGGGGGTTCACCATGGCGGCGAGCGCCTCGCGATACTTCGGCCAGGCGCGCTGATCGGCGGGTATGGCCGCCAGAGGCGCGTTGATTTCCTGGCGGATGTTGCGGGTGATCGTGGGTCGTCCCATGTAGAAACGCAGGGAAAAAAAGCAGAAGAGAAGCAGAGTCATCGCCAGGCAGGCGAGCACGCCGCGGCGAATGGCGTGCATCGCTTTCCACCGCGCCGGGCGGAGGCGCACCTTGGCCCGCCGGATGAGAGAGGCCGCCGCGTCGGGATCGCCGAACTCCTCGATCAGCTTTTCCGTGCTGAGCCCGGCGGCAAGGCCGTCGGTGAAGTGCGCTGCAAGCTCGGCTTCGACGTCGGCCCTTTCCGCGGGCCAGAGCCGGGATCGCTTCAGGACGCGGTCTACGAGCCGGCGGAGTTCCGCGGGCAGAGAAGCGGCCGAAAGGTCCGGCGAGTGCGCCGCGCCGGAACCAAGTGCTTTGGGCAGATAGGGCGTCATGCGCTGGCTCCGGGGGCGGCGTTGAGGAAGCAAACGCGGCACGCGTGGGCGAGAGACGCCACGCCCAGCGCTTTCATCGCGCGGATGACCGCCTCCCACTGAGCGGATTCATCTGCGAGCCTCTTTTTGCCTTTGTCGGTCAGCCGGTAGTACTTGCGGTCGCGTGCGCCCCCGCTGCCGCCGTCGCCCTTGTTCCCGGCTTCCTTCCAATATCCCTCGATAAAACCCTGAGCCTCAAGGTTGTAGAGCATCGGGTAGAGCGTCGACTGCCCCATTGCCAGGGCGCCCTCCGTGCGTTCCGCCAGAGTTTCGATGAGTTCGTACCCGTACATCTCACGCCGGTTCAGCAGCTTGAGCACCGCCACAGGCCCGGCCCCACGCATGATCTCGCGTTCGATCTTCATCCTGCACCTCGGAGAGAGATTCTCAAAGTCACATACTATGTATGCCATAGTATACCGCGCAAGGCATAAGGCCGGTTCCCGGTTGTCGGCGCATTTTCGAGAAACTCAGCGCCTTGGAACGAGCCGGATGAGAGCTTCGCCCGACTGCGAGCGCCGGCGATAGGTCACGATCACCTCATCGCCGGGCTTTTTTTCGCCGAGCACGCGGATGAGGTCGGCGATGTCGCGGGTGGATTGCCCCCCCACGGCCGTGATGACATCGCCCACGTGCAGTTCCCCGCGGACTCCCTTGAGCGTCGAAACCGGAATCGGATCAAAGACGCCCGGACGGATGACATCGGCGATGGAGGTGATAGTGACGCCGTCGCCCGCGCCGGTTTCCACTTCAACGCCCAGACTCGCCATGCCCGGGCGGATTTCCTCGGCCACTTCCGGCAGAGTCCGCACCCAGGCGCGGAAGTCATTATCGATCGCCCGGATCGGCTGGCCCAGCACTTCCTCGAACACCCCCGCCATCGAGCCCGGAGGCGAGGCGGTCTCGGCGGTGCCGCACGCGTTGTACCAGTCCTGGAGTTTGCCACGGGAATAGAGGTAAAGGAAGATCGCGCGGGCCTGTGCGTAGTTGGCGAGCTGCATCGCGGAGAGGAATTTCTCCCGTGGCATCGCGATGAACTTGTCCAGGGGCATGAGCGTGTTGCTGCGGTCGCGACGCAGCACGATGTTGGTGCGCCACGAGGGGACCGGCGTCAGTCCCGGCTTGCCGTCCCCCGGCGTGTCCACATCCTCGACAAGACTGGCGAGCCCTTCCTGGACCCAGTACGGATCGGTGCGCCCCTTGCGGGTGCAATCCCGCCAGTGCAGCACGTGGAAGAACTCGTGCCGGAAGGTCGAGCCCAGGTCCTGCGAGACCAGCTGCTTCTTGTCGTGGATGTAGCTGCCCCCGATGGTTGAGAACCCGGTGCGGGCGGCGGGGCCGAAGGTGATCACGAGCCAGGTGGTGAAATCCCGGCGGCTGGGGAGCACGATGATGACCCAGGGATCGAACTCGATCTCGCGGGAGTCCCACAGCCCCGGGAAGAGCGCTTTCTCCGCCCAGTCGCCCAGCCGCTCGATCTCTTTGCGGGCCTTGTCGAACTCCGCGGGGTCGAAGGCCGAGCGGTAGACGAATCGCCTTTTGTCATCCACAACTTCGGTGTAGTCCCGGCCCTCGTCGGGATGAGAAAAGATGCGGCGGACCTGCTCCAGGTTTGCGTCTCGTCTTGCCTCGAGCACCTTGGGCCAGGATCGCACCAGCTTTGCGTAGGAACCGCTCGACCTCGCGCCGGCAAGATCGGGATCGCGCGTGAGCTTGCGGTAGTCGTCGAATCCGTTCTCGGTCGCACGGACCAGCCATTCTCCCGCTTCGTCGGGCCTGGCGGTGTTGCTCAGGGCGCACGCGAGGTTGTACATCGGCACAAACTCGCGGGGGCGCATCTCGATCTGTCGGCGCAGGAGCGGCTCGGCGGCGGCAAAGTCGCGGCGAGCGAGCGCCCGGTCCGCCTCTTCCGAAACTTGTTCGTAGCCTTGGGGCTGCGTCGAGGTTGCGGCGCGTACCGGCGAGAGCAGCGTGCAGACCGCCGCGCACAGCACGGGGATCAGGCGCACTCTCTGAAAGCGGGAGAACTCCGTGCGCGTGCTGCCCCCCTCAGCCATGACCACGCCCCGAGAGGAGACGCTGGAGCGCCTCGGGATAAGCGGAGCACTCGGCCTCGAAGACGCGGGAAGCCAGGGTTTCCGGCGTGTCGCCCTTGAGCACCGGGACCTCGCGCTGAAGAATGATGGGCCCGGTGTCGTAGTGCTGGTCGCACAGGTGCACCGTGCAGCCGGAGACTTTGTCCCCGGCCTTGAGCACCGCCTCGTGCACACGATGGCCGTAGAGACCGGGCCCTCCGTGCCGGGGAAGAAGGGCGGGATGGATGTTGACGATGCGTCCCGCGAAAGAATCGGGAACGCTCACGAGCTTGAGATAGCCGGCCAGCACGACCCAGTCGACCCGGTGTTCGCGCAGGAGGGATTCGAGATTCGCGGCGCTGATCCGTCCGGGCACCACCAGCGTGCGAAGCCCGGCGTCGCGGGCTTTTTCGGCGCCGGGGCATTCCGAAGAAGCGATCACAAGGGCGATCTCCGCCCCGAGGCTGCCGCTGCGGGTGTGCTTGAGCAGGTTGAGCAGCGTCCGGCCGCCCCCGGAGATCATCACGGCGAGACGTGGCCTGGCGGTCGCGGGCATGCCGGACATGAAATGGGGCTCTCTAGAGGGCCGCTTTGACGGCGGCGTCCCGATCTTTCACGATGGTGAGGAGCGTGTTGAGGCGGGTGAGCTTGAAGACCTGCATGAGCTCGTCGCTCATGCTGAAGAAGACGAGTTTCCCGCCCTTGCCCTTGAGCGTCTTGTTGAGCGTGATGAGCGCGCCAAGGCCCGCCGAGGCGATCAGCGTGACCATGCTCAGGTCGACCGCGAGGTGGTTGTGGCATTTCGCCGCGGCGTTGGTGAGTTCGGCGAGAATGACCGGGCTTTCATGCTCGGTGATCTTCTCACGCTCGAGGCGCGCGACCATCACGTTTCCGACAAGGCTGCTGGTGACAAAGGAGCTCTGGGACATGGGCCGAAAGTGTACCCGAAGCCCGAGTCGGCGTACGGCCGCGGAATGTGAAACCCGACACTATTTGGCGAAAGCGACCGGCCTGCCCGCCTCGTCCACCGAGACCATGACAAGGGTGGCGGCCGTCACGGGCACAACTGCCCCGGATTCCTCACGCTCGGATTCGACCTCCACCAGGACGGTCACGGATGTCGTCCCGATCCGGGTGGTGGTCCCGTAGAAATTGACAATGTCGCCGACGTGAACGGGGGCCTTGAAGTCGACGCGGTCGATCGCCGCGGTGACCCAGCGGCGGGCCCCGTGATGGCGAGCCTCAACAAAGCCGGCCTGATCGATATAGGAGAGGATGACGCCGCCGAAGATCGTCCCGTAGTGGTTCGTGTCGCGGGGCATCATTGTGACGCGCAAAGCCAGGCGCCGGGCGGAGGTCGGTGACATGGGCGACGTTAGGAGTATCCGCAGGCCCCGGGCAGCATCCCCTAGGATCGACCACGAAAGGAAGCGGTATGAGCGAAGGCCAACAGGGCGGTTGTTGCGGGGGCAGCAAGGGTTCAGGGGGCGGGTGCGGCTGCCAGAGCGGTTCGGACCAGTTGGTGATCCCGGCGGGGACGGCGGCCGAGATCGCCGCGCTGCCCACGAGCGAGATGCTCGCCCGCTATCGGCGCGGGGTTGCGAACTACGACCCGCGGGTCTTTTCACTGGATGCCGAGCAGATGGACCGCGCCTTCCTGCCCGATGCGGGCGTGGGCCGCTGGTCGGTCCGCATGCTTCTGGCCCACCTCGCGGATGCGGAGATCGTGTTTGTCCACCGGATGCGCCGCGCCGTGGCCGAGGACCGGCCCGTGCTCGCCGTCTGGGACGAGAACGCGTTTATTGACAGCGGGCTGTACACACTCCCGCGCGAGGTGACGCACAGCGACCCGGCGAGCCTCATCGGCGGGCACGTCGCCGTCCTTCACACCATGCGCATGTGGAGTTTCCAGTGGCTGAGCGGTCTGAGCCCGCAGCAGTTTGAGCGCGTGGCCCTCCACCCCGAGCGCGGCGAGCAGACCGTCCGCACAATCCTCTCCTATGCCATCTGGCACGTGGAGCACCACGCCCGCTTCCTGCAGAAAAAGTGCGACCTGATGCTGGGTGCGGCGGCCAGGCCGGAGGCGGCCGGGGCGGGAGGCTGCTGCGGAGGGAAGGGGCGAGCCTGATCGGACCATCATGGACCGCCTCTTTGACCAACGCCGCTACCTGATCCCCTTCCGGTCGAGCCTGCTCCCGCAGATTTTCACCGACACGCTTGTGATCGGGGCGGGGGTTGCGGGCCTGCGTGCCGCCATCAGCGCGGCCGAGCATGGCGAGGTCATCGTCCTTTCCAAGGGAGATCTCAAGAGCACGAACACGGCGTGGGCGCAGGGCGGGATCGCGGCGGTGCTGGGCAAGGACGATTCGACGGAGTCGCACGTCCAGGACACGCTGGTCGCGGGGGCCGGGCTGTGCGAAGAAGATGCCGTGCGGGAAGTGATCGAGAACGGGCCCGCGCGCCTGCGTGAACTGATGGGCTGGGGGATGCGCCTCGATAAAAACTCCGAGGGCGAACTCGCCGTGGGACGTGAGGGCGGGCACAGCGCCAGCCGCATCGTCCACACCGACGGCGACGCCACGGGGCGCGAACTGCAGCGCTGTCTGAGCGAGAAAGTCCGCAAGACGCACGGCGTGCGGCTGTTTGAAAACTGCTTCGCGCTCGACCTCATCACGCCCGGCAGCGAGCCCGGCTCGCCGGTCATGGGAGCGATCACCCATCATCCAAAGCACGGGCTGCAGATGATCTGGGCCAAGGCGACGATTCTCGCCAGCGGCGGCGCGGGGGTCCTTTACCGCGAAACAACCAACCCGCCCCAGGCAACCGCCGACGGGCTCGCGATGGCGTACCGGGCGGGCGCGAGCGTTGCGGACATGGCCTTTGTGCAGTTTCATCCGACCACGCTGTACCTCCCGGGCGCGGCGCGGTGGCTGATCACCGAGGCGGTGCGGGGCGAGGGGGCGAAGCTGCTCGACAGCAGCGAGCACCGCTTCATGCTCGATGTTCACCCGCTCGCGGAGCTTGCGCCGCGCGATGTCGTGAGCCGGGCGATCGTCCGCCAGATCGCCAAGCAGGCTTCGGCCGCGGGCGGGAGCCATGTCTGGCTCGACTGCCGCTCGATCCGCGGCTTCCACGATCGCTTTCCGGGGATGACTGCGCTTCTGCGGAAGTTTGACCTCGACCCCGCGGAGGACCTGATCCCGGTGCATCCGGCGGCGCACTACATGGTGGGCGGCGTCATGACGGATCTCTCGGGACGGAGCGACGTGCCCGGGCTCTACGCGATCGGGGAGAGCGCGGCGCTCGGCCTGCACGGGGCCAATCGCCTCGCGAGCAACTCGCTGCTCGAGGGGCTTGTGATGGGCGAGATCGCGGGCAGGACCTGCGCGGAGATGAAGCAGGCGGGGTCATCCTCGCGTCCGGCGGGATGGAGCGTGGCCCGGCCGGCCCCGGTCTCGGTCGTGAGCGACATCCGGCCCAGCGACCAGGGAGAACTCGACCTGGACGACGTGCGCTCGAGCCTGCGCAGCGCGATGTGGAAGAACGTGGGGATCGAGCGCTCGGGCGGGAAGCTGCGCGATGTGTGCGACATGCTCGATTTCTGGGCGCGGTACACGCTCGACAAGATTTTTGACGAACCGGCGGGGTGGGAGGTGCAGAATCTGCTGCTGGTCGGCGCGCTCGTCGCTCATTCGGCGGCGTGGCGCGAGGAATCGCGCGGATGCCACACCCGGATCGATTACCCGGATTCGATGCCCGAACTGGCGGTCCACGACTGCCGGCGGCGCGGCCACGGAGCCGTTTCGACCGTGCCGCTCCGTCACGCCGCGGGCGTCCGCCCGCGGGGAGCGCTCGTGTGAGGCGCCGGGCGGTCATCGCGGCGCTCGGGCTGCTGGCGGCGGGATGCCAGACCAAGGTCGTCCGCTACAACCCCCCGCTCGCGGGGCTTCCCGGTGCGCAGACGGGCGTGCAGCCGGTGCTTGATCCAAGCATCAAGGTTGCCGATTCGACGCTGACAAAGCAGGCATCGGCCGAGCCGATCATCACGAACCCCGACGGCTCCAAGACGCTCATCTCACGCAACGGGCAGGACCTGATGTTTCACATCGCGCGCACCATGCGCGACGACGACGAAAAGCTGTTCACCGAGCAGGTCCTGAGCGAACTCACCAAAGACGAGTTTTACGAGCGCGGCTACAACCCGAACCTGGCCTTCCGCGAGATCAAGCGCCGCCACGAAGATGTTGAAAAGCTCTTCAAAGTGCTTCCCGCCGGGGAGCTCACGCCCGGCGTGCTGCTCGAGCAGGTCGGGCCCAACATCATGCGCGTGCGGGTTCACTACCACGACCCGGCCGATCTGCCCTGGTGCGGCTTTGACATGCGCCTCGAAGGCCCGAACTGGAAGCTGCGATGGTTCGTCGTGAACGACGGGAAGTAAGTTCTACTTCTCGCCGGCACGCGCCTCGAGCTTGACTTCGATCACTTCTTCCTTGCCTTCACGGAGAACCGTGACCTTGACAACATCGCCCGGCTTGGCGGCGTTGAAGTAAGGCATCCACTCCTCCACGCCGCTGATGCGGTTGTCGTTCCACTTGATGATGAGATCGTTGGCCTTGATTCCCGCCTTGGACGCGGGCGTGTTCGGCAGCACCTCCCCCACGAGCACTCCCTTGTCCTCCCCCGAATAGTCGCCCGGAGCGATCCCGAAGCGGATGCGCCCGCGCGTGGGCTGGGGTGTGTCGCCCGGTGTCGTTGTTACGTTGGAGGGAGAAGTGAACTTCCACGGCTCGGCCCGCAGCGAAGCGTCGAGCGCGACGCGGTACGCGAGGTCGGCAATCCGTGCCGCATCTTCCCAGTTGATGAGCGCCGCGACGTCGGTCGGGCGGTGATAGTCCGCGTGCATCCCGCTGAAAAGGAAGAGCACCGGCACCTTCACCGCGTAGAACGAAGCATGATCCGACGGGCCCATCCCGCTCTGTTTGCCGGCGATCTTCAGGCCGCTTGATTCAAAGTACGGCGCAAGCCAGTCCGCGAATCCCTCGGCCGTTCCCACGCCCCCCGCCTCGAGCGGTTTTTCGCCGAGCCGCCCGATCATGTCCAGGTTCACCATCAGCTCGTGCTTTTCGATCGGGACGATCGGATGCTGGGTGTAGTACCGCGAGCCGTTCAGCCCTTCTTCTTCCGCGGAGAATCCCAGGAACAGGACGCTGTGCCGGGGCCGGTCCGGAGGCATCTGCTGCCACGCTTCGGCCATCCGCTTCGCAACCAGCATCATCCCCGAAGTTCCCGAGGCGTTGTCGTCCGCGCCCGGGTGCAGCTTTCCGCGATCCGCCGGGAAACGCAGACCGACCTGCCCGTAGCCCAAGTGGTCGTAATGCCCCCCCACCACGATGTACCGGTCCGCAAGCTCGCCGACGCCCGGCAGAATCGCCCCCACGTTGTCCGTATTCGGGCGCGACTTGGCGATCTCGGCCTCAATCGAAACCGTCGCCTTCGGCAGGTCGATGATGACGCCCTTCTCGTCCGCAAGTTTTCTCAGGTCGAGCAGCGAGCGTCCCTGCGCATCCGCCGCCTTGACGAGCGCATCGGCGGCCTCGATCGACGCCATGATCACAGGCACTTCCGAAGCCTGGCGCGCTGTCAGGCTGTTGACGTCTTCCAGCTTGTCGACCCGGTCGTCCTTCGCGCCCGGCGCGTTGACAAGGATCACCGCCTTGGCGCCCCGCCGGATGGCGGCACTGATCTTGGGCTCAAGCCCGGCGTTGAAGGACCACCCCTCCTTCGACCACTTCGATGTCCCCTCCGCCGTCATCGGCTCGAACCGCAGAACGATTGCCACCTTGCCATCGAGGTCCGCGCCGTCATCCGGAAAACTGGAATAGCCGTCCTCGCCCACACTGATCGCATATCCCGCGAAAGCGAGCGGCCCGGAAACGGCCCCGTTCGAAGACAGCCCGAGGATGTTGAAGTCTTTCCCCGGTGTCCATTTGATCGACTTGTCGCCGCTCGTCCACGAGGCAACCTGCTTGGCCGCCTCGGCTTTCTGCGGGCCGGCAAAGGGCTGGCGATACGTCTTCTTTGTAGGGTCCGATTCGTCGGTAAACGCCGGCTGCAGCCCCAGGTGCTCGAACTGCCGCTGCACGTAATCCGCGGCGAGCTTGCCCCCGCGTGATCCCGGATACCGCCCTTCAAAGAACGGATTGGCCAGCGTCGTGATGTGATCACGCAGCACCGCCTCGGATGCTTCCAGCGTCGCGGCATCGGCGGGAGGAGTCACGGCGCTCTGGGTCCCCTGCGTCGTGGACGGAGTGCCGTCCGCCAGCGCCAAAAAACCCGCCAAACCGGCACAACCCAGGACCAGCATCCAGCTTCGCATTGTGGATTCTCCGTGCGCCAAACAGGCCTTGAGGGCGCTGAACAGGACCTCTTCCAACCTAGTATTGGTTGGGTGGCGGCAATGCGTGGTCGGGAGGACCATTTTTCTCCTCCCGCACCCCTTCGCCGCCTCTGTTTTCACTGGAGTCGTGCATGACCACGTTCGCTCAATCCCCCGCCGCCGCCAAGTCTTCTTCGAGCCGGCCGGGTGCTCTGCTCAACCCCTCCGACACCTTCGAGCACCGCCACCTCGGCCCCAGCGAGGCCGACATCAGCGAGATGCTCGACACCCTCGGCTACAAGTCCTTGGGCGCCCTCATCGACGCCACCGTCCCCGCCGAGATCCGCAACACCAAGCCGCTCACGCTGACCGGCGAAGCGAAACATGCCAAAGGCGAAGCCGAACTCCTCGCCGAGTTCAAAGCGATGGCCAGCCAGAACCAGGTCTTCCGCTCCTGCATCGGCATGGGCTATTTCGACTGCATCACCCCCGGCGTCATCCTCCGCAACATCCTCGAGAACCCGGGCTGGTACACCCAGTACACGCCCTATCAGGCCGAGATCGCCCAGGGCCGCCTCGAAGCGCTGCTCAACTTCCAGACGATGGTGAGCGACCTCACCGGCCTGCCGCTCGCCGGCGCGTCGCTGCTCGACGAAGCCACCGCCGCCGCCGAGGCCATGGCCATGGCCTTCTCCATCGCCGGCGGCCACGAGGGCACCAAGCGTTCGTTCCTCGTCGCGACCGACGTGCACCCACAGACCCTCGCCGTCATCCACACCCGCGCGGACGGCCTGGGCATCAAGGTGCGGAGCTTCGATCCCAAGGCCACTCCCTCCTTCACCGACGACGACTTCGGCCTCATCGTCCAGTACCCGACCACTGACGGCCGCGTCGAGTGCTACGAGAAGCTCGCCGCTGACGCCCGCGCCAAGTCCATCACCGTCATCGCCGCCACCGACCTGCTCGCGCTCACGCTGCTCAAGCCCCCGGGCGAGTGGGGCGCGGAGATCGCCGTCGGCAGCGCGCAGCGCTTCGGCGTCCCGATGGGCTTCGGCGGGCCGCACGCCGCGTTCATCGCCACCAAGGAAGAACACGTCCGCAAGATGCCCGGCCGCATCATCGGCGTCAGCCGCGACTCGCAGGGCCAGCCCGCGCTCCGCATGGCGATCCAGACCCGCGAGCAGCACATCAAGCGCGAGAAGGCCACCAGCAACATCTGCACCGCGCAGGCGCTTCTCGCCATCATGGCCGGCATGTACGCCGTCTACCACGGCCCCGAAGGCCTCCGCCGCATCGCGCTCCGCGTCCACTCCTACACGCAGGCCCTACGCGCCGGCCTCAAGAAACTCGGGCACCAGATCAACGACGCCGATCTCGTCTTCGACACCCTCCGCGTGAAGCCCGTCGGCCGCACCGCGATGGACATCCTGAACGCCGCCCGCGCCAAGAAGATCAACCTCCGCGACTTCGCCGACGGCACGCTCGGCATCACCTTCGACGAGACCACCGACCGCGCCCTCGTCAAGGACCTCCTCGCCGCGTTCGGCGGTAACGGTCAAGAAGACATCGACGCGCTCCTCGCCGCGACCACCACCACGCTCCCCGCCGCCTTCGCCCGCCAGAGCGGCTACCTCACCCACCCCGTCTTTAGCAGCCACCACAGCGAGCACGAGATGCTCCGCTACATCTTCAAGCTCCAGGGCCGCGACCTCAGCCTCGCTCACTCCATGATTTCGCTGGGCTCGTGCACGATGAAGCTCAACGCCACCAGCGAGATGATCCCCGTCACCTGGCCCGAGTTCGGCAAGATCCATCCCTTCGCCCCCGCCGAGCAGACCAAGGGCTACCAGAAGATGTTCCGCGATCTCGAGACCTGGCTCGCCGAGATCACCGGCTTCGCCGCCGTCTCGCTGCAGCCCAACTCCGGCGCCGCGGGCGAATACGCCGGCCTCATCGTCATCCGCCAGTACCTCCGCTCCATCGGCCAGGGCCACCGCAACGTCTGCCTGATCCCCGATAGCGCCCACGGCACCAACCCCGCCTCCGCCGTGTGCGCCGGCTTCGAGGTCGTCGCCGTCGCCAACAAGGACAACGGCGACATCGACCACGCCGACCTCGCCGCCAAGATCGCCGAGCACAAGGACCGCCTCGGCGCGCTCATGGTCACCTACCCGTCCACCTACGGCAAGTTCGAGACCGGCATCAAGGACGTCATCAAGATGGTCCACGACGCCGGCGGCCAAGTCTACATGGACGGCGCCAACATGAACGCCCAGGTCGGCCTCACCAGCCCCGGCTTCATCGGCGCCGACGTCTGCCACCTCAACCTGCACAAGACCTTCTGCATCCCCCACGGCGGCGGCGGCCCGGGCATGGGCCCCATCGGCGTCGCCAAGCACCTCGCCCCCTTCCTCCCCTCGCACCCCGTCACCAAGCCCAGCGTCGCCACCGACAAGTCCGTCGGCGCCGTCGCCGCCGCTCCCTACGGCAGCGCGTCCATCCTCCCCATCTCCTACGTCTACATCGCCCTCATGGGCGCCGCCGGCCTCACCCGCGCCACCGAGGTCGCCATCCTCAACGCCAACTACATGGCCAAGCGCCTCGAAGGTCACTACAACGTGCTGTTCAAAGGACCCGGCGGCCGCTGCGCCCACGAGTTCATCCTCGACTGCCGCCCCTTCGAGAAGTCCGCGGGCGTCAAGGTCGAGGACATCGCCAAGCGCCTCCAGGACTACGGCTTCCACGGCCCCACCATGTCCTGGCCCGTCCCCGGCACGCTCATGATCGAGCCCACCGAGAGCGAGCCCAAGGCCGAGCTCGACCGCTTCTGCGACGCCATGATCGGCATCCGGGCCGAGATCCGCGCCATCGAAGAAGGCAAGTCCGACAAGCTCGACAACCCGCTCAAGAACGCGCCCCACACCGTCGCCATGGTCACCGCCGCCGAGTGGAAGCACCCCTACTCCCGCGAGCAGGCCGCCTTCCCGCTGCCCTACGTCCGCGACAACAAGTTCTGGCCCTTCGTCGGCCGCGTCGACAACCCCTACGGCGACCGCAACCTCGTCTGCACCTGCCCGCCCATGAGCGCGTACGCCAACTGAATCTGCGCGCGGCCGTCCACCGCACCGATAAGATGCGACATGACCGATCCTGCCCTCATACAGGCAGCGCCTCATATCGCCGCCGGGAGATTTCCACAGGCGCTGACCATCCTGCGCCGGGCTCTGGACAAAAACCCGACCGATTACGAGCTCCTCGCACGCACGGTTGACCTTCTCTGCAAGTCCGGGCAGCACGCGCAAGGCGTCTACATCACCGAGCGCGCCATACGAATCGACCCCCGCAACAAACAGTTTCACATGCTCGCAGGCGACACGCTCATGCGCGCCGCAAAGTACGACGTTGCAGCCGAGGCCTTCACGCAGGCCTATCGACTGGAACCCACCGATCTGGAACCCCTCCGGGCCCGCTGCATCGCGCTCTACCAGCACGGCAACTACGAGGGTGCCCTGGTCGAAGCCAAATCCCTCTACGACCAGTATCCGACCAATCCCAAAGCCCTTGCCGCCTACACCGGAATGTGCGAGCTCGCCGGCAACCTCGACGAACTCGTGCGCGTGCTCACCCTTGCGCTCAAGCGTTCACCCAACGACATCGAAGCGCTCGCGGCCCTCGTCCTTCCGCTCGCCCGCGTCCACGGGCTCGATCCCAAGGTCGTCTTCCAGTATCACGTCCAGCTCGGCCAGCTCATGATGCAGATGATCCGCAACCAGGCGGAACTGCTCAATCGCCCGCACCACAACATCCCCGACCCCGAGCGCCCCCTCAACATCGGCTACTGCAGCCAGGACTTCCGCAACCGCTCCGCCGGCCACTTCATCGAGCCCATCATCACGCATCACGACAAGTCGATGTACAAGGTCTTTGTCTTCCACAACGTGGTCAGCGAAGACGAGCTCACCAAGCGCATCGCCAAGCACGCCACCCGCTACATCGACACTTCCAAGACCGACGACAAGGTCATGACCGACATGATCCGCGATCTGCGGATCGACATCCTCGTCGATCTGAGCGGGCACACCGGCTGGGGCCGCCTTGTCCCCTTCGCACTCAAGCCCGCACCCATCCAGTACACCTACATGGGCTACCCCAACACCACCGGCCTCCCCACGATCGACTACCGCATCGTCGACGCATTCACCGACCCGCCCGGCTCGGATCACCTCGCCACCGAAAAACTCGTCCGCATGGACGGCTGCTTCCTCTGCTACACGCCCCCCCACCACGCCAGCGACCCCGCGCCCGCCCCAAGCCTCACCAACAACTACATCACCTTCGGATCGTTCAACACCCTCACCAAGGTCGGCTACCCCGTCCTCGAAGCCTGGGCCCGCATCATCAAAGCCGTCCCCAACTCCCGCCTCCTCCTCAAAGCCCAGGCCGTCGGCGTGCCGGCGGCACAGGAACGCCTCTGGCGCGCCTTCGAGAAATACGGCGTCCCGCGCGACCGCGTCACGCTCATGGGCGAAACCAAGAGCAAGGCCGACCACCTCGCCACTTACGGCAAGATCGATATCGCCCTCGACCCCTGGCCCTACAACGGCACCACCACCACCGTCGAAGCCATGTACATGGGCGTCCCCGTCGTCACCATCGAAGGCAACAGCCACGTCTCCCGCGTCGGCGTCAGCCTCCTCACCAACATCGGCCTCCCCAATCTCATCGCCAAAGGCGAAGACGATTACCACCGCATCTGCCTCGAACTCGCCGCCAACCAACAACTCCGCGTCGATCTCCGCTCCAAGCTCCGAGCCATGATCCTCGCCAGCCCCCTCTGCGACCACGCCGGCTTCACCCGCCGCCTCGAAGCCCACTACCGCCTCGCCTGGCGCGAATGGTGCGAAAAAAAGAAAGCCAACCCGGCTCTCTAATCGCACCGACGAGTCGAGAAATCGCCAAAGGTCCAGATCAAGCCCTGACCGTTCACCACGCAGAGCACGGAGAACACAAAAGAATGCATGTGCTCAAGCCCCAAAGGGGCGACGGCCTGTAGCCACGGGTGGAGCGCAGCCCGCGTCCTCACGGGCGAAGCGCAACCCGTGGAAAGCGTGTCGTCTCCTCACACCTGCCCCAGAGTGGCAGAGGACGGTTTAAGGCACGGCGTCGCGAGAGGGGATAATCTCGTTCCCATGTCCAAAGAGCCCGACTTCGCGACCGCTGGCAAAAGGAAGGACTTCATTGACGTCCGCCTGAGCTACAAGATCGTCGAGCTGTTTTCCGAGGGCTTGTACGCGAGCCCCAACAAAGCGATCGAGGAATTGGTCGCCAACTCGTTCGATGCGGGTGCACAGCGCGTCGCGGTATTCCTGCCCCAGGACTTCCACGAGCAGGGGGCGACGATCGGCGTACTCGACGACGGCGAGGGCATGGATGCCGAAGGGCTCAAACGACACTGGCTCATTGGCATCAGCAACAAGCGCGATCTCTCCAAGCTCCCCAAGGGCCGGCAGCAGATCGGAAAGTTCGGTATCGGCAAGTTGGCGACTTACGTCCTCGCCTCGCGCTTCACACACATCAGCAAAAAGGACGGCAAGTACTACTCCACGTCGATGAATTACGGGAAGATCGACAAGCGCGTGGAAGGGGGAGTCGAACCCAAGACACCAATCAAGATCGCGCTGCGGGAACTGACCGAGGAAGAGGCCCAAACCGCACTAAAAGTGTGGACCGACACGCAGGCGTTCAAGTCGACGGGCATTAGGCTGTTTGGCAAGGGCGCGCCGGCATCTTGGACGTTTGCGATCCTCTCCGACCTAAAAGAAAAGGTTCACGAGATTCGGCGGGGGACGCTGGAGTGGGTATTGCGAACCGCTTTGCCGCTCCGCGACGATTTCGGCGTATATCTGGACGGCACAAAACTGGAGCCGAGCAAGGCAGGCAAAGGGAGAATCAAGCGTTGGATACTCGGCAAGGACATTACCGACCTGCCAAAGCCCGCCCCCGACGAGTTAGAGACCGACGAGGACACGAACGAATCCGACGACTCCCCCAAGCGTTTCGCACTGACACACAAGACGCTCGGTCGCATCACCGGGTACGCGGAAGCGTATAAGGACTTGCTCACGGGGAAGTCGGAAGACATCGGGCGAAGCAACGGGTTCTTCGTCTATGTTCTGGGTCGCCTCATCAACGTCACCGATGGACACTTCGGAATCAAGCCCGACGAACTGCGGCACGGCACGTTTGGACGCATCCGCGTGGTCGTCAACATGGACGGTCTCGATGCGTTCCTCCAATCCGATCGCGAGAGAATCCGTGAGGGTCCGGTACTCGTGGACGCGCAGAATATCCTCCGCGCGATCTTCAACTTTGTGAGAACGACGGTTGAGTCTCACGATGCAGAGGAGGATGCTGGTGCCAAACTCGCTCGCAAGCTTGCTGGAAGCCCGGCGAGTATCTTGCGTCGCCCCATTGTTGAGATGGCGCGCGCGGCTCTCGATGGCAAGGTCAAGTCGCGGTACATTGCCCTGCCTCCGGCAAGCACAAAGGCTGAGCGTGAGAAGCTCGTTGCGGAGATGGAGACCCGCGCCGAGAACCCCACGTTATTCGTAGGCGGGATCGACTTCGCGTACAACGCGACGACCGATGACGGCATCGCGGTGTACGACGCCGTTACCGGCCGATTGAGAATCAATGGCCTGCACCCATTCGTCGGCGCGTACTTCGATGAGTTCACCAGCAAGGCGAGCGGTCTCCCGCTTGAGGTGTTTGCGCTCGCCGAAGTGCTGCTCGAATCGCAACTCCACCAAGCGGGGCTGAAGCAGGACCAGATTGACGCCGTGATGACCTCCCGCGATCAACTCCTTCGATTCGTGGCACAGGACTCGGGCCGGCGCACAGCCCTCACCGTCGCAAACGCGCTGCGAAATGCCAAGAACGATGAGGATAGACTGGAGATCGAAGTCGTCGAGGCATTTCGGAGTCTCGGGTTCGATTCAACGCGGGTCGGTGGCAAGAGCAAGCCCGACGGTGTGGCGAAGGCGCATCTCAGTCCCGACGCGAACAACAAGCCAAGACGGTACAACGTCACGCTCGAAGCAAAGAGCAAGAAGAAGGAAGGGGCGAAGCTGAAGACTAAGACCTTCGGCGTATCCACAATCGCCAGGCAGCGCGACGAGGCGCAGTGCGAGCACGCGATCGTCGTAGCCCCCGCGTTCGATCACACGCCCGGCAAAGAAAGTGCGCTCGCCAAGGAGATCAAGGCGGATCGAGACAGCACGGCGGCCAACAACAAGCCCCGCACGATCACGGCGATCCATGTAGAAGACCTCGCACGCTTGGTCCAACTTCGCCCCGTCAAGAGGCTCGGCTTGGCTCGCATCCGCGAAATGTTCCAGACTTGCAGCCTGCCGGAGCAGTGCAAAGCTTGGGTAGACAAGGTAGAGAAAGAGACAGTGGCGAAGCCGCCCTACGCCGAGATCGTCAATGCGATCCACCAGTTGCAGTCTGATTCAAGGAACGAACCTGTCGGGTACGGCGAACTTCGAAACGAGCTGAAGCACGCCACCCCGTCCATCCTTTACGGCAATCTTGAAGACCTGACGGAGTTGTGCAAGGCAATGGCCTCCATGACCGGGGGCGAGATGAGCGCGAATGCACAAACCGTGGAACTGAACCAAAGTCCGGCCAACGTGCTCGCGGCGATTGAATCGGCGACCAAGGCCCACATTGCCGATAAGAGCTGATCCTGTAGCCGGATCGTGAAACCTACTGCCCTCGTCGAGGCCGCCCGCCGCATGCTGAAGTCGCACAAAAAGACAATCCTCGAGACGCTTGGGCGGAACCCAATTCACCCGTTCCCTGCGCGAATGGCCCCCGGTATCGCCCTCGACGCCATCGGCGAGAGCACCGCTCCGATTCGAGTCCTGGATCCCATGGCGGGTTCGGGCACGGTTCTTGCCGTCGCGCGAGCCAAGGGACACCGCGCCATTGGCGTGGACCTCGATCCACTTGCCGTCCTGCTCGCTGGCGTGTGGACGAGAACGGTGGCCCCAGAGTCCGTCACCGAAAAAGCCGTCGAGGTCTTGGCTCGCGCGAAGGGCGCCGCCCGCACACTGTCGCCCGGTTCAGCCTATCCCGCGGGAAGCGATGACGAGACCCGGAAGTTCATCCGCTACTGGTTTGACGACTACGCACGCGGCCAGTTGGCCGCACTGTCCTGCGCAATCAGTCGCGTGAGAGATCAAGCAACTCGCGATGTCCTCTGGTGCGGCTTCTCGCGCCTCATTATCACCAAGAGCGCCGGCGCTTCGCTGGCGATGGACCTTTCGCACAGCCGTCCGCACAAGCGGTTCACGACCGCCCCCGTTAAGCCGTTCAATCGGTTCATCGCGGCAGTCGACGCGGTGGTCTGCAACTGTCCACAGTCCGGTGGTGAACCGGTCGGCCCGATGGCGGTCGTAAAGCAAGGCGACGCCCGAAAATTGGACATCCAGGCTGCGTCGATCGACTTGGTCCTGACCTCGCCGCCGTACCTCAACGCGATCGATTACATGCGTTGCAGCAAGTTCTCGCTGGTATGGATGGGCTACAACGTGGACCAATTGCGAGACATTCGCGGAGAGAGCGTGGGAGCGGAGGCTTCATCGGAAGAAGCGTTGGACGCGCCCTGGGTGCAATCGCTCATCAAGCAGCTGGGTTTGAGCCCCAAGTTGTCGACACGCGATACGGGACTCCTGGCGCGTTACATCTTTGACATGGGCGGTGCGTTGTCCGAGGTTTCACGCGTACTGAAGGCGGGTGGCCGCGCGGTATACGTCGTGGGCGATTCGACGGTGCGGGGAACGTTCGTCCGTAACTCGGCAATCGTCGAAGCCGTCGCGCAGAGGCATGGCCTCGTCTTGCACGACAAGCGCTCTCGCGTCTTACCCGCCAACCGCCGGTATTTGCCGCCACCCCAGAAGGGCGCGGATTCCGCATCGATCGAAGGGCGGATGAGACGCGAGGTTGTCCTCGCGTTCACGAAGCCGGCGAGGTAGCACTTCAATCCTCCAGCCGCAACCGGCCACCTCGCTCAAGGCACTCGGAGTTCAAGCCCCACGAGACGGGCGGTTCGTTCCTAAATAGAACTACGTGCGGTGAACACGGCAGGGCTGTTCTGTGAAAAGAACTCGCCAATCCGATCAAGCGGGGCCTGGCCCGGCTCTGGTCGCACGACGGCGGCGGTCACCATCCCCCGCCCCTGCCGAGGCAGGACGACCCGGGGGATGCTGTCCACGGGTTCCGCTCGGTTCGACGGGTGCCGAACCTTGCTCCACCCTCCCCCACCCGCCCCCGCCCCATTGGGGCGGTTCATCCAACGAGCGCGGCGAGTCCTCCACACAGGATGGGAGCGCGCCCGCGGCATGGATCCAGCACTCCATTCCCTCTCCGTGTTCTCCGTGATCTCCGTGGTGAACTGCCTTGTCCATCTTCACACCGCGCACGAGACTCGCTTCTCCATCTTCGCAACCTCCGCGTGCTCCGCGCTCTCTGCGGTGAAATGTCTTGTCTTCCGCATTTCCCCGCACCGTCGACGCCCCGCCTCGATCCTCCCCCTATTCATCAATGGCGCCGCAGCGTGCCGGCGCTGCCCCCAAACCACCCATGCCCCCCACGGCTCCCTTTCTTCTGCATCCCCCAATCCCACAATCACTTACACCCAAATCAAACAAAATCCAAACAAGACTCTTGCAATACCATCCAAAAACCGTACAATAGCACTCATGTGCTACGCACCCACTCCCGACATCGACTCGGTCCTCCACGACTTCCTCGCCGGAGTAAGCCTCCCCCAAATCGCCCGCGCCCGCGGCATCCCCCTCACCCGCCTGCTCGATCTCCTCGAGTCTCCAGAAGTTCAGCAGTCTCTCCATCGCATCGAAAAGATCGAGCGCCAGCGCGCCCAGTTCCTCGCCACCAAACTCCTTCCCTCCCAGATCGCCGATCTGCACCAAACCGCCACATCCGATGCCGACCCAAAGCAGCGCCTCCGCGCCCACGGCATCCTCGCCCGTCTCACCCTGCAGCTCACCCGCGCGCCCGCGAAAACACGCGAAAAGACAGAAGTAACCCCCACTCAAGACACCCACGACACCCAGTCCTCTCAAAGCGCCTTCCCGCCCGCCCGCACACCACAGGCCGACCCATCTCCCGCCCAACGCCCTGATCCGATAGACACCTTCGCAATCCCGACCGGCGCGCCGCCGCCAGAGCCCCTCGCGCGCACACCAGAGCCCGGCCTCGCACCCGCGGCCTGACCGCGCCCGCCGCGAGCCGATCCCGGAGCGCCAGCCGGCCAGAACTCGCCTCCTCCCTCGCAGAAATCAATCAATCCCTCCGACCAGCTTTCGTATAGTCAGCCCTCGGAGGATCCGCATGGGTTGGTTCTCGCGCAAGCCGAGTCCGAAACACGTCGAGCAGGTTGTTCTTCCCTCCGTCCCGGCGCCCTCCGCCGGCGGCCCCAAAGACGCCCGCATCTTCGACATCGGCGCCGATTTCCTGCGCCGCGCCCGCGCGCACAAAACCGGCATGCTCTCCGCCAAGTTCTACTCCGATGCTCTCATGGAATGGTCCATGAAAGACCCGGAGTTCAAGGTGCAGATGTTCCGCTTCGTCGACACCTTCCCGATGCTCCGCTCGGCCGAATCCGTCTACGACCATCTGCACGACTACTTGAGCCAGCCCGGCGTCAGCGTTCCCCCCGTCATCGGCGCCGCACTCAAAGCCGGCTCCCTCCTCAAAAGCGCCGCCGCCGCCACCATCGGCAAACAGATCGAGGGCATGGCCTCCAAGTTCATCGCCGGCACCGACGCCAAGAGCGCGCTCCCCGGCCTCCGCCAGATGTGGGACGACGGCATCGCCTTCAGCGTCGACCTCCTGGGCGAAACCTGCGTCTCCGACATGGAGGCCGACGACTACGCCCGCAAATACCTCGATCTCATCCAGAACCTCCCCTCCCACGTCGCCGGCTGGCCCCACAACCCGCGCCTCGAATCCGATCACCTCGGCGCCATCCCGCGCGTCAACGTCAGCGTCAAGATCTCCGCTCTCTCCGCCCGCACCGATCCCATCGACACCGAAGGCGCCATCGCCGACCTCATGAAGCGCCTCGTGCCCATCCTCGAAACCGCCCGCGACCGCGGCGTCTTCGTCAATTTCGACATGGAGCACCACGCCCTCAAAGACTTCACGCTCACGCTCTTCCAGCGCTGCTGCGAAAAGATCGACTTCCAGGCCGGCCTCGCCATGCAGGCCTACCTCAAGAGCGGCCCCGACGATGCCCGCCGCATGGTCGACTGGGCCCGCCGCACCCGCCGCCTCATCACCGTCCGCCTCGTCAAAGGCGCCTACTGGGACGCCGAAACCATCAAGAGCGAACTCCACGGCTGGCCCACCCCCGTCTGGGGCCAGAAGTGGCAGACCGACGCCTGCTTCGAGCGCATGACCGACATCTTCCTCGACGCCACGCCCAAAAACAAAGCCGAAGCCGCCGGCGGCGGAATCAAGCTCGCCCTCGGAAGCCACAACGTCCGCTCCATCTCCGCCGCCCTCGCCGGCATGGAGCTGCGCGGCATCCCCAAGGAAGCACTTGAGCTCCAGATGCTCCACGGCATGGCCGATCAGCTCAAGCACGCCGCGGCAGAGCTCGGCCTGCGCATGCGCGAATACGTCCCCGTCGGCGAGATGATCCCCGGCATGGCCTACCTCGTCCGCCGCCTGCTCGAAAACACCAGCAACGAAAGCTGGCTCAAGGCCGGGTTCCTCGACAACGCCGACGCCGGCGCTCTTCTGCGCGCCCCCGCGCCCCAGGGCGGCGGGTTCGGCCAGCAGTCCCTCTCCTCCAACACCGACGCTCTCGCAACCGCCCCCGAACGCCACAAGCTCTCCCCCGCAGTCCCCGGCGTCGGCGACGGCAAGCCCTTCTTCACCGAGCCCGTCCGCGATTTCTCCGATGCCAAACAGCACGCCGCCTTCGGCGCCGCAGTCGCCCGCGCCACCGTCCCCAAGGTCGCCAACGACCGCACCGTCGAACAGGCAACGGCGATGATCGATCGCGCCCACGCCGCCTTCCCCGCCTGGCGCGACGCCAGCCCCATCGCGCGGGCCGACGTCCTGATCCGCGCCGCCGCCGCCATGCGCAAGCAGCGCGACGGCCTCGCGGGCGTCATGATCCGCGAAGCCGGCAAGCCCTGGCGCGAGGCCGATGCCGACGTCTGCGAAGCCATCGACTTCTGCGAGTACTACGCCCGCATGGCCCCGCATCTCTTCACGCGGACAAGGCTCGGCCGCTTTGTCGGCGAGCTCGACGAAACCACCTACCAGCCCCGCGGCGTCTGCACCGTCATCAGCCCCTGGAATTTCCCCCTCGCCATCCTCACCGGCATGACCGCGGCGGCACTGGTCACCGGCAACACCGTCGTCATGAAGCCCGCCGAGCAGACGCCCGGCATCGCCAGCATCCTCTTCGACATCCTGCAGGAATCGCTCCGCGGCGCCGGCTTCTCGCAGTCCGTGGCACGCGATGTCCTGCACTTCTGCCCGGCCCCCGGCGAAACCGTCGGCGCCGCCCTCGTCCGCGATCCGCGCACCGCCCTCATCGCCTTTACCGGCAGCAAGGCCGTCGGCCTCGACATCCTCAAGGCCGCCGGCATCACCCAAGAGGCCCAGCACCACGTGAAGAAAGTCGTCTGCGAGATGGGCGGCAAGAACGCCATCATCGTCGACACCAGCGCCGACCACGACGAAGCCGTCCTGGGCGTGCGCATGAGCGCCTTCGGTTTCCAGGGCCAAAAGTGCAGCGCCTGCTCACGCGTCATCGTCGTCGATCCCGAGGGCCCCGACGGCCCGGCCATCACCCACTTCACCCGGCGCATCGTTGAAGCAACAAAGGCTCTCTCGATCAACGATCCGGTCCAGAGCGGCACCGACATCGGCCCCGTCATCGACGCCGACGCCAAACGCAAGATCGAGTCCTACATCGAACTCGGCCGCAAGGAAGCGACGCACGAACTCTCGCTGCCCGTGCCGCCCGGGCTGGAACAGGCGACCGGCCGCGACTTCGTCGGCCCGGCCATCTTCAGCCACGTCCCACCCGCCGCCCGCATCGCCACCGAAGAGATCTTCGGCCCCGTGCTCGCCATCATGCACGCGCACTCCTTCGGGGAAGCCCTCGAGCTCGCCAACTCCTCGGTCTACAAGCTCACCGGAGGCGTCTTTACCCGCAAGCCCGCGCACATCGAGCGCGCCAAGCGCGAGTTCCGCGTGGGAAATCTCTACATCAACCGGGGCTGCACCGGCGCGCTGGTCGGCCGCCACCCCTTCGGAGGCTTCGGCATGTCGGGCGTCGGCTCCAAGGCCGGCGGCGCGGACTATCTGCTCCAGTTTGTCGAGCCGCGCGCCATCGCCGAGAACACGCTCCGCCGCGGCTTCGCCCCCGAACTCGATTCCACGCTCTAGTGCGCGTTCCGCGCGTTCAGCACCATCCAGAGAACCACCAGCCCCAGCCCCGCGACCAGCATGGCAGTTCTCATCATGTCAGACTTCACAAACCGCGGCAGCTTCTGCGGCGCCGGCGCATCGGCCATCGCGCCCACGTCCACCTCGTTCCAGTCAATATCCACCGAGTCGGCCTTGATCGACTGCAGGATCTTCCGTGCCTTCTCAACGTCCTGCCGCCGCACCGAAATGCGAAACGGCTGCGAAGCCAGCACCTCCCACTGCAGCCACGCCCCCGCGTTGGCCACCGAGAAAGCCGGAACTCCCTCCGCTTTCAGCGCCTCGACCAGCACGGACGCCTCAAACTCCGAACTGGCGTTCTGAATATCAACCAGCGTGTCCGGATCGGTGCTCAATGTTGCGAAGAGTCTTTCTGAGTCGAACCGGGTGCCTGCGACGCTGCGCCACTCTGCGGCGCAGAGGGCCCAACCCTGCCCGATTGCACGACGCCCGAGCCCTTGGGCGGAAGCAGCGTCACACGCCGCCCCGACTTGTCCTGATCGATTCGCGTCTGCTCCGCCGGCCAGAACGGATAGCCGTTGATCTGCCGCTGGATGTAGTCCGGCGCGGTCACAAGCAGCGACTTCTTGTAGTAGCGCACGCTCGCGCCGCTGCCGCCGTTGTTCGTCCACTCGTTGGGCTCGACCAGATCGACGATGAGCCGGATCAGTTCATCCGCCCGCTCCTGCTCGGTCTTGCCCGGAGCCGTGTTCTGCTGCGCCGTGCCGGAGAACGGGCTGCTGCTCCCGCCGCCGCCACCGCCGCCAGATCCCGCCGCCTGCAGCGCGCCATTCAGATCAAACTGCGGCACGTTGCTGTAATCCTGAATCTCCAGCAGCAGATCCGAGACGTCGTAGATCTCAAGCCGCTTGGACCGGTTCAGCCGCTCCTTCGGGCCGACCTCGATCGTCCCCGCCTCCGTCAGCTGCCACGAGCTGCCGCCGCCGGAAGTGTCCGTCCCCGCGCGCTGCAGCACCGCCTCGAGCACCGCCAGAGCCGTCATGTCCTGCCCGGCAAAGGTGACGAGCGCTTCCTTGTCGAGACCGACCGGGTTCCGGTCGTCCGTCCAGAGCACATCGAGCGGCGCACCCGTCGCGTCCGCGAGGTTCTTGATCACCGATTCGAGCCGCGTCTGGCTGTAATCCACGCTCATGACCTTCATGAGCTTGCCCAGAGCCTGGCGCTGCAGCGAATACGACGCGCCCGAAACCGGACCGACGCTCGTCGACTGCGCCAGGACAGGAACAGCGCTCAGAGCGATCGTGAGACCACCGGCGACCGCACGCATAGACATCCAAACGCGCATATGCAGCTCCTGCCCCGCACGAACCGGCCGACTCCAGCATACCAGAGCCGGCGCCAATTCCGCATGCCCTCTTGTCTTCTATTTGATCGCCCCGGCCCCGATCTGTTCCCGAATTCCGGCCAGAACGGGCGCATGGAGCCACCTCAGGGATTTGAACCCTGGACCTATGCTTTACGAAAGCATCGCTCTACCGCTGAGCTAAGGTGGCAACAGTCCGCCGGATGCCCGGATCGGGCCCCGTGCAGAGCGGGAAGTATCGGCCCTTCACGCCCTCTTTTCCACTTTCCCGACCTTGGCGGCCCCCGATCCGGACGGTTTCGTGGCGGTTTCTGCCGGCTTTTTCGGGGCGGGCGTTGTTTTGGGCTTGGCGGCCGCACCGGCCCGGGCGGTCCAGTCCGGCTGCTTCTCCACCAGATTCGGCGCCTTGGGTTTCCAGGGCTTGCCGCGTGCATCGGTGATCGTCATCGGCGGGCGACCGACGAGCAGGCGTTCGAGCTGCGTCCGCCCGATCTGCAGCTTCAGTCGGACCGAGTCATCCACGTAGCTGCGGTCGAGCACCTTGGACTGATTCTCCAGCACCGTCACGAGCTTGCCTTCCCGCATCGGCACCGTCACGACCACCTGCTGCACGTCGCCCTGGGCAAACTCGCGGATCCGCGTCACCAGTTCGCGGTGACCCTGGCGCGAGAAGATGTCTTCTCCCTTTTCCGGCGCCAGGGCGCAGATCGGGATCGAATCGGGCACCCGCTGCTGCCAGATCAGAAGCTCGCGGTTGTCCGGCAGCTTGTCGGCCTTGTTGAGCAGCAGGATCCGGCGCGGCGGCGTCCAGGACTCTTCATCGTCGAGGTGCTCGCGGACCTCCTTGAGCAGATCGTCCAGCGTCTTGCACACCGTCTGATACTGCAGTTCCGCAGCGGGATCCGAGATGTCGAGCACGATGAGCAGGACGTCCGCGTGCGTCGCTTCTTCGAGCGTCGCCCGGAAGGCCGCGATGAGGTTGGTCGGCAGGTCGCGCACGAATCCGACCGTGTCGGAGAGCATGACGCCGACGTTGCCCTCTTCGCCCCGCAGCGTCCACTCGCGCGTGCGGGTCATGAGCGTGGCGAAGAGCCGGTTGTCCGCGTAGGCGCCGCCCGCCGTGAGCGTGTTGAACAGCGTGCTCTTGCCGGCGTTGGTGTAGCCGACGATGCCGACCGTGAAATGCTCGGCCTTCCGCGCCTGGACCTCGCGCCGGCGCCGGCCCTGGATCTCGCGGATCTGCCGGGTGAGGTCGTCCCGCCGGCGCTGGACGAGCCGCCGGTCGATTTCGAGCTGCTGCTCGCCGGGGCCGCGGGTGCCGATGCCGCCGATCCCGCCGACACCGACGATCCGCTCCAGGTGCGACCACATGGCGCGCAGCCGGGGAAAGGTGTATTCGAGCTGGGCGAGTTCCACCTGGAGCTGCGCCTCGGCGCTTGTGGCGCGCGAGGCGAAGATGTCGAGGATGAGCTCGGAGCGGTCGATCACCTTGCGCCCGACGGCTTCTTCGATCTTGGCGATCTGCTTGGGGGAAAGGTCGTGATCGAAGATCACGGTCGACGCCCGGACCTCTTCGCACAGGCCCTTGAGCTCGGCGAGCTTGCCCGAGCCCATGTAGGTGCCGGCGATCGGCTTGGGCAGGTTCTGGGTGCATTCGGCGACGACGACGGCCCCGCCCTGCTCGGCGAGAGAGCGGAGTTCGCCGAACGGATCGGACTTATCGAAATTGGATTCGGGCAGTCGAACGGCGGCCAGGACGGCACGCTCCGACTGCACCTGGATTCCTGAACGTTCTTTGGGTGCGGGCATAAAAGTGGGAAATCCGGAAGTTCTGTGCGGGGAGTTCTGACGCTGGGCCCGGACGCGGATCGGTGCGCCGGGCCGGAAAAACAGGGCTCCGGCGGGGCGGAAGGCCTCTCACCGGCAGCACGGGCGGCGGATCGTCAGAACTGGCTCATGGCGCGCGAACCTCCGGTGGCCTGCGCCGGAACAGTTTCCGGCGGGAATGCGCCGTCGGCACATTCCTAGGATGATAGATGGGCCCGGGCACGGTCGCCCGAGGGGCGCTCTTTGAGCAGGAGTTTTACGGATGCAATCGGGAATGAAGTGGTTCCGGATCTCGCTGGTGGGTGTGCTCGGGATCGCGGTGGCCGGGTCGACGATTGCGCTCGCCCGCAAGCCCTCGGCCGACGTGCAGTTCTTCGACCCGATCATCGACGTCAAGAGCACGCTCAACTCGCTCTACGTTGAAAAGCTCACGGACGAACAGATCAAGAAGATGCAGGACGGCGCGATCACCGGGATGCTCGATGCCCTGGGCGACCCGTACACGATCTACGTGCCGGCGGACAAGGTGCGGGATTTCAACAAGGACCTCACCGGCGAATACGTCGGCATCGGGGCCTCGGTCAACACGCGTGACGGATGGCTGACGATCGTGAGCCCGCTCGAGGATTCTCCGGCGTACAAGGCCGGCGTGATGGCGGACGACCGCATCATCGAGATCGACGGCAAGACGACGCAGGGCCTGAGCGTCGAGGAGTGCATCGACAAGCTCATCGGCGTGGCGGGCACGAAGGTCAACATCGTGATCGAGCGCAAGGGTGAGAAGATCCCCATGACGCTCACGCGCGCTCCGATCAAGACACGCAGCGTCAAGGGCGTGCACCGCATGACCGACGACGCGGAGAAGTGGGACTTCCGCATCGACCCCGTTCGGCGCATCGGCTACATCCGTCTCACCCAGTTCACGCCGGGATGCGCCGAGGAGATTCTCAACGCGCTCATCGCGGCGGGCATCAACGACCCCGATCCGTCCAAACGCCTGCAGGGGCTGATCATGGACCTGCGCGACAACGGCGGCGGCGTGCTGGAAGAAGCGATCGCGATCGCGGATCTCTTCCTGCACGAGGGAACGATCGTGTCGACGCGCGGTCGAAACTTCCCCGAGCGCATCGCCAAGGCGCAGGACAAGGGCACGCTGCCCGACGTGCCGCTCGTGCTGCTGATCAACGGCTCGTCGGCGAGCGCGAGCGAGGTTCTGGCGGGCGCGCTTGTTGAGAACGACCGCGCCATCGCGGTGGGCACGCGGAGCTTTGGCAAGGGCAGCGTGCAGAGCGTGCGCAAGCTGCCCAGCGGAAACGGCGCGGAACTCAAGGTGACCGAGCAGGGCTACTACCTCCCCTCGGGCCGGAGCATCACCCGCAAGGACACCAGCGCCGAATGGGGCGTGAACCCGAGCAAGGGCTTCTTTGTCCCGATGACCGACAAAGAGCTGATCGACATGTACCGCGTCCGGCGCGATCTAGAGATCATCAAGGGCGGCAGCGGCAAGACGGCCGAGGAGGACTGGAGCAATCCCGAGTGGATCCTCTCGTTCCTGAAGGACCCGCAGCTTTCTGCCGCCGTGAAGGCCGTGCAGGGCAAGATCGACGGCGGCTCGTGGGCTTCGACCGGCAAGGAAGGACCCGTGGGGGCGCAGATCGCGTTCGACGAACTCACACGCGCCCGCAAGCTGCAGCAGCAGCTCACGCGCGAGCAGATCCGCGTGGAGAAGCGGATCGAGGCGCTCGAGACCGCTTCGGGCGATCTGGCCAAGGCCAAGGTGGGCGATCTCTGGCCCGAGGACGTTGAACTCTCCGGCGGCAAGCTGCAGATCACCGACAAGGACGGGAAGGTCGTCACGACGCTGGAGATCACGGGCAACAACCTGCAAAGGTGGCTGCTCGATGCCGACGTCAAGAAGCCCGAGGGCGAGAACAAGCCGGTCGCGGCCAACCCGTCCAAGCCGGCCGACCCGGCCTCAAGTCCGCCGGTCAACAAGTAGTCCCATGCGGGTTCTGGGCATCGAAACTTCCTGCGACGAGACGGGCGCGGCCGTCGTCGAGAACGGTTCGATCGTCCTGTCGAACGTGGTCGCGAGCCAGCACGAAGTGCACAGGATGTACGGCGGAGTCGTGCCGGAACTGGCCAGCCGCGCTCACTCTGAGAACATCTTCCCGGTGCTGAACGCGGCGCTCGCCGGGGCGGGTCTGAAAGCCCCGGAGATCGATGCGATCGCGGTGGGCCATCGGCCGGGGCTCATCGGCTCGCTGCTGGTGGGTGTTGCCGCGGCGAAGACCCTGGCATGGTCGCTTTCCAGGCCGCTCCTGGGCGTGGATCATGTGCACGCCCATCTCTACGCGGGCATGCTGCGCACGGACAGGAGTGCGATCCCGGATGATGGCGGGCTCTTTCCCGCGCTCGGGCTGGTGGTGAGCGGCGGGCACACATCGATCTACCTGCTGCGGTCGTGGCTCGAGTACGAGCGGCTGGGCGCAACGATCGATGATGCGCTGGGTGAGGCGTACGACAAGGTCGCGACGATACTGGGCATCGAGTTTCCCGGCGGGCCGAACCTGGACAAGCTCGCCTGCGAGGCCGGCGCGGTGGACTGCATCGCGGACCTTCCCATCAGCCGTCTCTCCCCCACTTCTCTGGATTTCTCGTTCAGCGGCCTCAAGACGGCGATGCTGTACGAGGTGAAGGGCGTGCCGGAGCACCCTGCGCATAAGCGGCCCGAGTCGCGCTATTCGCCGCCGCCTCCGCTGGACGAAGCGCGCCGGCGGGATCTGGCCGCGACTTTTCAACGGGCGGCTTCGCGGACGGTCCTGCTCAAGCTCGAGCGGGCGATTGTGCAGCTGCGCGAGCGCGGGAACGCGGTGCGATCGCTGCTGACCGGGGGCGGCGTCACGGCCAATTCACGCCTGCGGCGCGAGCTCATCTCTTTCGCGGGAACGCACAAGATCGCGCTTCGGCTGCCGGAGCTTGGCTACTGCGTGGATAACGCGGCGATGATCGCGGGCCTTGGCTACGAACAGCTTCGTGCCGGAAGAGTTCACAACCTCTCGCTCGAGCCGATTCCAACCACGGCGTGCTGATGCCCCAGGAACGTCCTGAGAACCCCCTTCCCGCGCCGCTTGGGGCCATCCACCCCGCGGCACTTTCGCAGGAAGAACTGCTCCGGCAGGTCCGCATGACCCGCGGCCGGGACGGCGGGCCCGGCGGGCAGCACAGAAACAAGGTCGAAACCAAGGTGATGCTTCTGCACGAGCCGACCGGCGTCCAGGCTCAGGCCTCGGAGCGCCGAAGCCAAGAGGAGAACCGGCGGGAGGCCGTGTGGAGGCTGCGGCTGGCGCTGGCGGTGCAGGTGCGCTCGGTCCTGGTTGCTCGCGATTCGTTCGGCGATGTCACCAGCGACCTTTGGAGATCGCGGTGCAAGGGCGGTCGCATCGTCTGCAGCCCGAAGCACGCGGACTATCCCGCGCTGCTGGCCGAGGCTCTCAACGTGATCGAGGCTTCGGGGCTCGATCCGAGGAAGGCGGCGCTCCGGCTTTCGTGTACTGCCAGCCAGCTGATTCGGTTTGTGAAGGACCATCCGGCCGCGATGGAGCACTGGAACCGACTGCGGCAGGAACGGGACCTGCACGCTCTCAAATGAAAAGCCCCGCGCCGGAACGCGGGGCCATGGGGACGGGAGTTGTCTCGGAAGGGCTCAGGCGGCGCGGCGCTTTTTCATCGCAGCGCGGGCCTCTGCCCGCTGAGCGGCCACGCGGGCTGCTTCACGCTGCTCGGCCTCGGCGCGACGCGCAAGAAACTGCTCGGGGTTGATGAGGAGGCGGACGAGTTCGAGCGGGCTCGGAGCGTGGAGCTTGGCGCCGATCTCGTCGGCGAGGCCTTCCGCACGGTTGAAGACGCCGCCGCCAACTGCCAGCTTGGTGTTCTTGCAGGCGCTGATCTCGCGGAGCTGGTCGACGAGCTGGCGCACGCCGGGCAGATCGCTGGCGGCGGAGCAGAACATGACGAGGTAGCTGGGCTGATGCTCCTGAACGTGGGAGAGGATCTCATCGGCGGGGATGCCGCCGCCGCCGAAGGTGACGCGGAAGCCGCTGGCTTCGAGGAGATCAACGGCCATCTGGGCGCCGAGTTCTTCGCCCTCGGCGGTGCCGCAGGTGGCAAACACGGTCTTGCCGTTGAAGTTCTGGCGTGGGAGCCGTGCGGCGGTCTGATCGATCAGTACGCGGAGGATGCGGGTGGCGAAGTGATAGCCGATGCGTCCGAGCTGGTCGGCGCGGTGCATGCGATCGATGAGCTCGTGGGTGGGCCAGAAGAGATTGGTCATGACCAGTGCCGGGCCGGCCCCGCCGCTGATCGCTTCTTCCACGATGGACCTGGAAGTCGCGCGGTCTCCGTTGATCAGAGCTTCGAAAAGACGTTCAACAAGGATTTCCTGAGCCATGAAGTAAGTCTCCGCCGGGGTTCCGCGAAAGGTCGCGGGGCCGTTTCGAATGCTGCGGGTCATCCAGACTCAGCAGCGGAAGGGGTGTTTTCAGATCCCGCGGGTCCCCGGCGGGAGGACGAGCCATCTCGTCCGGCTTTGGGTCATCGAGCCCGGGCCGGTGAGAGCGTGAAGATTGCGGGGTGGAGCGCAGAAGGGAGCTATAACCCAAAACGTCCTATAATAACATTCTCTGGATGTAAAAAAACCTGAAAACCGGGTTTTCTGGCTACGTCCGAGAACTCTTTTGGTGTGTTTCTTGCGCGGCGGGCATGCCGGAAAAACCGGTTCAAGCCTCCCAGATTGGTCTTTTCTAGCGCGTCGCGACGTAACAAACGCAGATACCCAGCGTCAAGCCGGTGGCCGCGGGCTGCTGAAAACCGGCGCGCGTGATGGCATCTTTCATCTGCTGGCGCGTGAAGAACGTCCCGACGCTCTTGGGCAGGTAGCGGTAAGCGCCGGAGCGATCTCGCGCGATGAGCGAGGCGGTGCGGGGCATGACCCATCCGCAGTAGAAATCGTTGAGTTGCCGCATGGGAAACCACGATGGGCGATCAAACTCGAGGATGACAAGCCTGCCGCCGGGGCGGAGCACGCGCCGGAATTCCGCGAGGGCCTTGTCGGGGCTTGAGACGTTGCGGATCCCGAATGCGATCGAGAGCACATCGAAAGACTCATCGGGGAGATTGAGCGCGGTGGCGTCCCCTTGCGCATATTGAATTTTGCTGCTTTGTTGCGGGGAAAGGCGGGTCTGCTTTTGACGGGCGACATCGAGCATGGCGCCGGTGAAATCCACTCCGAGAACGCTGCCCGCGGCGGAGCGTGCGAACTCCTGGGTCAGATCCCCTGTGCCGCACGCCACATCGAGAACTTTTTCTCCCGGCCGCACGCCGGCGGCCCGGACCGCGAAACGCCTCCAGGCCTGGTCGCGTCCGAACGAATGGAGGCGGTTGTTGAGGTCGTACTTGGGGGCGATGGCGGAGAACATGCTCCGGACCTTGGCGGCCTTGTCGGAGTTCTGGTGGGGATTGCCCGCGAGCTCGCGCTGGGTCCACGCGGCGTGATCGGATGAAGCTGGGTTCATTGGGGTCGGGGAGTGCGGCATGAGATGCCCTTTGATTCGTCGGTGGATGGTATTTCGATGCACGGACGGGGCGGGCGTTTGCTGGCAAGAATGTGGCACCGGGAAGCGAAAAGTCGATCGCATGGGTCGCAGGAGCAAACCGATGAAACACGAGCATCTGAAGGCGGGAAGGGCGGCCGTTGTGGCGGCGGGGCTGGGGCTGGGTCTTGGCCTGTGTTTGGGCGGCTGCAGCACAAATCCGACGACGGGGCGGACGCAGCTCAACATGCTCTCGCGGACCGACGAGATCAAGATGGGGATCGACTCCAAGCCGGACATGCTGAAGGAATACGGTGGCGAGGTGAAGAACGCGGATGCGCGTGCGTACGTGACAAACCTGGGCAAGCAGCTGGCGGCGCAGACGGAGGCGGACAATCCCACGCTGCCGTGGGAATTCACGCTGCTCAATAGCGACGTGATCAACGCGTTCGCCCTTCCGGGCGGGAAGGTGTTCATTTCGCGTGGGCTGGCGATCAAGATGACAAACGAGGCGCAGATGGCGGGCGTGCTCGGGCACGAGATCGGGCACGTGACGGCGCGCCACATCAACGAGAAGATCTCACGGCAGACGGGCGCGTCGGTGGGCCTTTCGGTCATCGGGGCCGTGCTGGGCGGGGGCGGCGACATGATCACCGGCCTTGCCGGGCAGGCGGTTCAGATCTCACTGCTGAGCTACGACCGCGACCAGGAGAACGAGGCCGATTCGCTGGGAATGCGCTACATGGTGAAGTGCTTCTACAACCCGATCGGGCAGCTGCAGGTGATGGAGATCCTCAAGAAGGAAGCCGGCGGAAGCAATCAGCCCGAGTTCCTGTCGACCCACCCGATCCCGGACACCCGCATCAAACGCATCCAGCAGATTATCGATACTCAGTACAAGTACACGCAGAACAACGCGCAGTACAAGCTGAACGCCGAGCAGTTCCAGACACAGTTCCTGCCCAAGCTTGCGGCGCTCGAGCATCGGGACAACCTCGCCGCGGCCGGATTCGGCGCGGTCATCGAGGACGACCCCAACCCGTTCCCGTTCATGCCCGACTGGCGGGCGATGGGTCTTGGGCTGCCGGCGTGTGAGCTTCACGCCGTGAACTGACGGCCCCAGAATTCGAGCCAGTTCCCGAAGCAGAACCCGGCGATCTCCTGGTCGGACCAGTTGCGCTTTTCGAGCGCTTCGGCAAGAACGACCATATCCCGCGGGAGATTGATGCCGGCGGGGAGCCGTTCGCGGGAAATGCCACCGTCCATGTCGGATCCGATGCCGACGTGCTTTTTCGAGCCCGTGATTTCGCAGATCCGCTCGACGTGTGCGAGCGCCTCGTCGATCGTGGCGCGGCGGTCGCGGCTGGCGCCGGGAATGAGGAAGTTCGAGAGGAAGTTGAGCCCGATGACGCCCCCACGGCGGGCGATCTCGCGGATTGTTTCGTCGCGGAGGTGGCGTTGGAGGTTCGCGGGCGCACCGAGACCCGAGGCGATGATGGCGCGGCAGTTGGAGTGCGAGGCCATGACGGGCTTGTCGGTCGCCGCGAGCAGGTCCTCGGTCGCGCGGTCCGAGAGATGCGACAAGTCGTGCACGACGCCGAGGCGGTCCATCTCGCGGACAAGCTCGCGGCCGAGGTCGGTCAGACCCACGCTGGTGGTCGCGGGATCTTCGCTGTTGCCCGTCGCGTAGCGCGAACTCTTCGCCCAGGCCAGGCCGATCGCGACGACGCCGCGGTCGGCCCACCAACCAAGTTCGCCCGGGGAGCGGATCGGATCGGCGTTCTCCATCAGAATGCCGAGCTGAAAGCCCGGACCCTCATTGAGAACTCTGGGCAGAGCCTCTTCGAGGGAAGGGGGCACGACCTCGCTCACGCCCATCCCCGCCCTCACTCGGCCGCCGGCAAAGGCGTGCTGGAGGAGTTTGCGGAGGTTGTTGGCGGCGAGGCCGCGCTCGTCCCAGTCGAGGTAGACCTCGAGCTGGGCCCGGCCGACGGCATGGGCCCGCGCCTCATCGGCGTATCCCTCCGGGCCTTTTCCGTCACGCTCGGTGAAGATCGTGGCGAGGGCGAAGCGCACTCGGCCGTCGTTCAGGGCCGGGAGGGTGACGGCCGCCGGCTGCTCCGGGCCGCCGGCGCGCAGCGGGTCGGCCTCGAGCATGTTGCGCCGGTTGACGGCGAGGTAGGCCAGATCGAGATGGGCATCGAAAAAGATCACAGCGCGACCGCTTTGGGCGCCGGCGCCACGATGAATTCGGCTTCGGTCTTCTTCTTGATCTCTTCGACGGTCACGCCGGGGGCGAGTTCGGTGAGCACGAAGCGCCGTTTCGCCGGATCCATTTCCATCACGCACAAGTCCGTGATGAGCATGTCCACGCAGCGTTTACCGGTGAGCGGCAGCGAGCACTGCTTCACAACCTTGGGCGCATCGCCCTTGGCGACGTGCTCCATCGTGACGATGACTTTCTTGGCGCCGGCGACCAGGTCCATTGCTCCGCCCATGCCCTTTACCATTTTGCCCGGCACCATCCAGTTCGCGAGGTCGCCTTCCTGGCTCACCTGCATCGCGCCGAGGATCGTGAGGTCGACGTGCCCGCCGCGGATCATCTGGAAGCTCTCGGCGCTCGAGAAATACGAGGCGCCCGGACGGGCGGTGATGGTTTGTTTTCCGGCGTTGATCAGGTCGGCATCGACCTCGGCTTCGGAAGGGAAGGGGCCCATGCCGAGCAGGCCGTTTTCCGACTGGAGCCAGATATCCATTCCCGCGGGCACGTAGTTCGCCACGAGTGTGGGCATGCCGATGCCGAGGTTGACGATGAAGCCGTCGCGGAGTTCCCTGGCGGCACGCTTTGTGATCTCTTCGCGGGTCAGAGGCATGGGCGGAGTGTACTCAGCTGCCGCTGCCCGTCTGCTTGGGCTTGCTGACCACGGCATCGTCCATCACGTACAGACCGACGAGCCAGTCGCCGACGAGATAGGGCTTCACGCTCAGGCGGCCGGAGACGGTGCCGTACGTGGCCATGCGCTGCTCCTTGGTGGCGGCTTCCTTGAGATGGACCTCGATGGCGTCGTAGGGCGTGGGCGGGGTGCCGATGCAGCACCCGTCCCACTGATTGAGCATCGAGAGCATTTCCTTGGGTTCTCTCACGTAGATCGGGAAGGCGACGTAACCGGTGACGGTGACGTACTGACCGTCAAGCATCTGCACGCGATCGGGGATCTTTTTCTGTCCCTTGCGCGGGTCGTACACCTCGGAGGTTGAGGTCAACTGGTCCCACGTCACGACGAACGGGTCGTCCTGGGTCCCTTTTCCCTTGAGCGCGAAGCGATCTTCAAGAACCATCGTGCCGTCGGGCTTTGCGGATGCGGCGAGATTCGGGAAGTTCTTCTTCAGCCCGTCGATGGTTCCGACCTCGCCGGGCGGGAGCGACGGGGCGGTGGGTTCTTCCTTTGCCTTCTTTGCGCCATCCTTGGATGTTTCGGTCTTCGCGGCGGCCTTGGGGTCCTGCTTTGCAGGAACAACGAGGGCCTTGCCGGCGCCCGCGGGAGGGGGAGCCTCAGCCGGCGCCGTCGAGGGCGTCGGCGCGGGCGGGGTATCGCCTGCGGCGACATCCATCGCCAGGCCGCACGCTACCAGCAACAACCCCGCTAAAGGCCTGATCGGATTCATCGAGTCGCTCCAGTCGTCAGAGTGTGCGTGGGCGTTACCCCAAAGGCCTTAGATTCTTCGCAACGCTTGTGCGATACGCCACAACCGCCGGCAATAACCCGGCCGCGGCGGCCAGCAGAACGGCCCCTGCAATGACCAATCCCGCCACCATGGGGGTCACCGAAGGCTCGATAACCAATCCCAGCCTGGCCTTCATCTCGCTCGCCACCAGCCTTGCCCCCACAATCGCCATGACAAATCCGCAGGCGGCCCCGATGGCCCCGAGGGCGATCGACTCGGCCAGAACCAGCCGGAAAATGCGTCCGGCGCTTGCGCCGAGCACCCGGAGGACGGCGATCTGCCGCCTTCGCTGCTCCATGGAGTTGTACAGGGCGAGAAGGATCGAGATGCCCGAACTTGCCGCGACGACGGCGGCCATGGCGATCAGGATCTGATCGACGCTGCCGACGATGCGGAAGAGCTTGTCGATCTCCTGTGTCGGCTGCGCGACGGTGATGGTCGGATCTGAGCGGAGCTGGTTGAAAATGACGGGGATGATCGACGAAGAGTCGGAGCCGGGGCGGGTGGCGAGGCGGGCGTAGATCCCGGTGATCTTCCTGTCGCTGTCGATGAGGTCGGCCTCGGTCGTGAGAGGCTCGTGCTCTTCTTCGTGGGCGTGGTCGGCGTGCTCGCCCGGCTTTTCGCCGGCTTTCTCCTGGGCTTCGTGCTCGTGCTCTTCTTTCTCGTGCCGGTCGTGGGCGTGCAGAATCCAGGCGCTTGTGATGCTGGTGATGATCGCGCGGTCGTGTGCGCCGCCTGTGGGCTCGAGGACACCGACGACTTCAAACTTGTACTCATCGTGCACGTGCGGGGCCGGCGCATCGCCCGTCACGCCTTCTTCATCCAGTTGCGCCCGTGTCTTGGGCATGCCGTGCGTCAGAGCGATGCGATCACCGAGCTTGAGCCCTGTCGCCTCCGCGGCACGTGCGCCCAGCACGACCTCGAAGTTCTTGTCGAAGAATCGGCCCGACTTGAGCTTCCACGGTTCGACGGGGTCGGGCTTGAACCTGGAAAAGAACTCGGTTGTCGTCGCGAAGACCGGCAGCCCCTGGTAGCTGTCTCCGAGCTGCGTCGGGATGAAGTATTCCCAGGGCGCCCGGCCGGCGAGCTGCTCGAACTTGGCGTGCTCGATCGGGCGGCGCGGCGGGGCGGCCAGAAAGACCGAGTTGAGAATCGCGGTCAGCGGGTCGCTGTCGGCGCTGACGAGCAGGTGCATGTTGCCGCTGCCCCTTTCGAATGCGGCGCGTCCGCTGTCCCGCATCATGAGCAGCAGGAGCATGAGAGCGACGGCCACGGCGACGGAGAGGGATGTGAAGACCGTGCTGAGCCGGCGGGAGGAGAGGCTGCGGCGGATGATCATCCAGTCGTTCATGCGCCGGCTCCCACCGCGCCGCGGTCGGGCGCGGGCCCGAGGGCGCCGAGGGATTCGACGCGGGAAAATCGCGAGGTCATGGCTGGATCGTGGCTTGTGCAAAGCAGCGCGGCGCCGTTCTGGGCGCACGTTGTTTGGATGAGCTCGATGGCGGCGGATGCATTCTCGGGGTCGAGGCTTGCCGTCGGTTCGTCCGCGAGCACGAGCGTCGGCCGGCAGGCGACCGCGCGGGCGACGGCGACACGCTGCTGCTGCCCGACGGACATCGTCTCGACGGGAGAATCAGGATTTGGCACGTTTAGAGTGCGGAGGAGCGAGACCGCGTGCTGGCGGTGCTCATTGCGTGGCAGCTCGCTGAACATGAGGGCCGCCAGAACATTTTCCAGCGCGCTGAAGCCCTGGAGAAGGTTGAACGTCTGGAAGATCATTCCGACGTGCGTTCCGCGGAAACGATCGCGTGCTGCGCCGCGGAGTGCGTGCACATCGGTCCCGGCGACACGAACGGTGCCGCCCGACGGATCAACCAGTCCCGCGATGACCTGGAGGAGCGTGCTCTTGCCGGTGCCCGAACCGCCGCGGAGGAGCACCTGCTCACCGGGGCGGATAGCAAGGTTTGCGAGCGAAAGCGCGAATCCGCCGCCGGATCGGTAACGGAATTCCAGGCCCCGAACTTCGAGCGCCAGATTCTCCGCCGGTTGAGCGATCACGATTCATACCTCATGGTGAAAGAGTAACCCCGCGCCCGGGGCTGGACCTTCCGGGCGCGGGGTACTCACACTTTTTGCTTCAGCGGCGTCGACGGGCGACCCACCCGAAAGCACCGAGGACGAGCGGCGCGCCGGGCGCGGGTATCACGTTGTCACGCACGTACGACTCAAGAGCCTCCAGCTGGCTGTCGTCGCCGTTGACTCCAAAGACGATGTAGAAGGGATCCGAATTCTGCAACCCCGCCTGGGTTGTTGAAAAGCGGGCTTCTACCAGGAAGTAAAAGGGATCGACGCCGGGATCGAAGCTCTCGAGCACCCAATCGGGGTGGTCGTGCAGTCCGCCCGAAGCGCCGACGGGCAGAACAAGGTTTCCGCTGTTGGTGTCCGTTTCGGGCGTGAGGATGGAATTGGAGGGGGGGCCGAAGGTCGCGCTCAGGCGTGGGCCGGATACCAGCTCAAAGCTCGAGCCGTTCCACTGACGCAGGGCCTTCGTGAAGTAGAACTGCAGGTTTGAGCCGGACGCCAGCGTGCCGGGCTCGATCTGGATGCCGGGCTCATCCGAGTACCACGATCCGGAAACCAGCGAGAGCATGCCGCTGAAGACCCGCTCGGGCCCGAGGGGCATGCCATCTTCGCTGATCTTTGTCGTGATCATCTGCGAACCGGAAATCTCGAGGCTGATATCCCCCTCGGCCAGGACCACCGGACTGATCAGCACGCACATCATCACAGCGCAACGCTTCATCTCACTTCTCTCCGATCGCCGCATGCGTCCAGCGCCGACCCGGAATCGTGCGGCAGAATCGATTCCGGGCAAATCAAAGTTCAGGGGCAGAGGAATCCGTCGTACTGCATCGCGAACAGGATGAAATCCTGGTCGTCGGTCACCCAATCGCCGTTCAAATCCGTGGGGCAGCCGGGCGGATCGCAGAGGTAGTAGTTGTACGCGTTGACGAAATAGACGAAGTCCGAGTCATCCACCACGCCGTCGTTGTTGAGATCCGCGCCACAATCGGGCGCCCAGAGATTCATCCGAACCCATGTCGCCGCTTCGCGGAGTTCATCTTCCGAGGCGTTCTGCGAGAAGACCATCCAATAGGGAAGGCTGTTCGCGAGCCCCGGCTGCGTCGACCAGAGCTCCAGTTCGAGCAGGTACAGCCCGTCCGAGGCCGGGTCCAGCAGCGTGTAGCCCGGATGGTGATGGAACTCTCCCGCATTGGTTCCGGTGCTCACGGCAAGGCCAAAGCCGGGCACTGGGACGTCTGTCGTCGGAGTGAGGCGAACGTTGGCGGCGGGGCCGAGCTTGATCTGGATCTGCTCGGGAGGGATTCCCGCCGCGCTTTGCGGGAAGGATGTGCCGTCCCACTTGCGCAGGGCCTTGAGAATGTTGAACCCGATCTGGCTGCCGGGCTGGAACGCGCCGGCCAGCGAATCGAGGCCGGGATTGTTCGTGAAATCGGGGAAGACGCCGAACTCGGCGATAAACACGCGCTGCGAGAGCATCGGAGCGATGTTGGCATCCTGAACCTGAAAGACGCCGGTCGCGATCTTGCCCTGCGATTGCCCGATGGCGATGTCGATCAGATGCTGGGCGTTCGCGCGGGCGCCGAGCGCGCCGATCGCGGTTGCGGCAAGAACCTTCCATGAGATTGATTGCATGAGCGTGGGTCCCCTATCTGGCCACCGGCGGATAAAACCGGTTGTGGTCGTAATCGGTGTACACATCACGGAAACGCAGCGTGGCGGCGTGCCCGTCGAGAAAGCCGTAGTTGGCCAGGCCGTTCCAGGTGTTCTTCTTCCCGCCGTGGGCCGCGATGTCGACTTGTGTCGAGGCCACGGTCGGGGCTGAACCCGGGGGCCCGTCGCTCCACTCGGCGCTGTGCACGTGGTCGCTCTTGGCGTACGGCGCCGTGGCCGTCTGCGTCTGTGTCATCTGAAGGAAATGCACCGTCGTTGAGGGCGAGTCAATCTTGCTGAGGTTGTCGAAGGGCTCCTTCGGATCCAGACCGGGGCGGGTGCTCCGGGTGAGCCAGTCGTTGAGGCCGTAGCTGGTCCAGCGGGCGAGCTTGGTCAGCGGGATGGTCTTTCCGGCTTCGAGCAGGGAGGTGAACTCATCGAGCGTGTATCCGGGATCGAGCCCGCCCTGCGATGTCGCCCAGTAATCGCTCTTGTCGACGGGGGAGCGGACGGCGGGCGTCCCGCCGTAAAAGGGGCGGAGGGTGTTGATCCAGGATGCCTTGACGGAAGCCAGGTTGGGCGGGCCTCCGTGGGCGAGACCGGCGTCGACAAACGCTCCTTTGTAGATGTCGGCGTAGAGGGTGTGAGCAACTTCGAGCTGGCGGATATTGCTGAGACAGACGAGCGACCGGGCGGACTGGCGGGCCTTGCCCAGAGCCGGCAGCAGGATGCCGATCAGCACGGCGATGATGGCGATGACCACGAGGAGCTCGATCAGAGTAAAGGCGGGCCCGCGGCGGCGGGCCGGGGCGGATCGGCGTGCTTCTCGAAATTGAGAAACCATTATCAACACGATACCCCACCCTACGCCGCGGGGCAAGCCTCCCGTTCGCGTCTTTCGCTACATTGCGCCGGAGAAACGAATGTTCCACGACCCCAAATCGAAGTCCGCACCATTCCCGAGCCCGTCCAATAACACGGCGGGGCCCGGTCCGACCTTTGCGGGCCCGGTCCGGTCCGGCCCGCTCCCCCACTGCCCGCCCGTCCGGTCACCCCTGGCCCATCCGCCGCTCGATGCTCCTCCCGCGACCGGACCGGCCTGGGGAAAAGGCTCATCGATCAAGGATGCGCGGGACTTCCTGGAGGGTCCCAACAGCCGAACGGCGGAGTTGGTCCGGCTTTTCCGGATCTCGGCGGAGTTTCTGCGCGGTTTCAGAGCGCTGCACTTTGTGGGGCCTTGCGTCACTGTTTTCGGTTCGGCGCGGTTCGAGCCCGACCACAAGTACTACAAGCTGGCCGTGGAAGTCGGCGCGACGCTTGCGCGGATGGGGTTTACCACAATGACCGGGGGCGGCCCGGGGATCATGGAAGCGGCCAATCGCGGCGCGAAGGAGGCCGGCGGCCGGAGCATCGGCTGCAACATCATCCTGCCTCACGAGCAGAAGCCCAATCCGTACGTCGACCGCTTCGTGGAATTCCGGTACTTCTTCGTGCGAAAGGTGATGCTGGTCAAGTACTCGTACGGCTTTGTGATCATGCCGGGAGGGTTCGGCACGCTGGACGAACTCTTCGAAGTGCTGGTGCTGATCCAGACGAAAAAAGTGGAAGGCTTTCCGCTGATACTCGTCGGGCGCGACTACTGGGAGCCCCTGATCGATTTCATGCACTGCCGGCTGATCGACGGGCGCACCATCAACAGGGAAGATCTGGATCTTTTCTCCGTCACCGACTCGGCCTCGGAGGTCGAATCGCTGCTCTGGCGGGGCGTCGAGGCGAGCGTGGACCGGCGGAAGAAAGCACCGAAGCGCTCGTGGCTGCTGGGCGAGCGCTAGCGATCAGGAGATCTCCAGGATCTCGAATCGCTTGGTCCCGCGCGGCGCGCTGACGCGGATGACATCGCCGACACGCGCCTTCATCATCGCCTCGCCCATCGGGCTGCTCGCCGTGACTTCAACAAAATCCACAGCGCCGGATGCCTCGCCGACCAGCTTGTAGGTGTCAACGTCGTCGTCATCGAGGTCCTTCATGCGGACCGTGCTGCCGATAAAGACGGTTCCCCCCGCCGCCTTCTGCATCGACTCGTCGACCACACGGACCTGCGCGAGACGCTGCTCGAGGCGCCGGATCTCGGCTTCTTCGATTCCCTGCTGCTCGCGGGCGGCGTGGTAATCGCCGTTTTCCTTGAGGTCTCCCAGTTCCCGGGCCTCGGCGATGCGCTTGGAGATGACGGCCCGGTTGGCGACGAGGTCGGCCAGGCGCTGCTCCAACTGGGTTTTTTCGCTCTTGCTCAGCAGTTCCATTGCGATTCCCTTATCCGCGCGGTCCGGCGGGACCAGCTTTCATTCGCGAATACTATCGCCGCGGGTCGCGCTCTCTTCAATATTTCCCGTCGTGATTCCGGCCGGAATCGCGTCGAGCGCCGGCTCGTCGGAATGATATTCGTGCATGGCGCCGGTTCGGCAGACCGCGAGCGCGGTGATCCACGCGATCGATGCGGCCGCGAGCGTCACCGCGATCGCATACCAGTGCGCGGGATAGACCATGGCCCACGTGCCGGCCCAGCTTCGATCGGCCGCGATATCGGCGACCAGCCCGACTCCGCTCGCCAGCACCAGCGCCGGAGCGGCACCGCTCCGCAGCGGTCGCGTCACGTCCGCCGAGGCGGCACCGGAGACAACCGAGATCGCGACGCCGGCGAAGGCCAGCCCGAGGAACACCACCATCCAGCCCGTGCGGTAGCGGGAAGACGGACGTATGGCAATCGCGAGGAGCCCGCCCACGAGAAGCGCCCAGGCCGTAATCGCGGCAGAAGTCGCGGCGACGACGTCGATGTTCCAGCGCGCCAGGTACATCTGAGGCCAGACCACGGCCTGCATCGGGATCAGGACGATCGCGAGATCCTTCAGAACCGCGACGGTGGAAAGTTCCTCGGGACTTTCCTGGCTCAGGCGGATGACCGGCCAGAAGACAAGCACTCCCACCGTGAGCGTGATGAGCAGCCCGCGCGAGAGTGGCTGGTAGGCATCCAGCGAAATGATCCCGCCGGCCAGAACGACGCCCAGCGCGATGATGGAGCTGAGCATGAGGAAAATCGCCCAGAGAAACGCGAAGGTGCGCGGCTCCCCCCGCCTGTGCGCCCAGCGATCCGTTTCGGTGCCAGAAAAAATCGCCAGTTCGGACCGGAGCCATTCGATCGGACGCCGACGGCGTTTCGCCGGCTCCGGCTGCTCGGGCGGGGCCGGCGCGGGTTGATCGGCGGCCGGATCCGGTTGCGGCGGAAATGACTGCCCAAGCTCGGACATGACGGGATCTTTCGCGGGCTCAGTGGCGCGCGGGCTCGGCGCTTGCGGTGGTGTTCAGCTTCTGCTCTGCGCTGGCGCTGCGGTCGATCTCGAGCGGCTTATTGATCGGCCACCAAAGCTCGATTTCAGAATGGCCCGCATCGATGCGCTTGGCGACGGCGTTGAGCTCCGAAATCTTCGCGAGCTTCGCCGCCGTCGAGCACTCTCCGGTCAGCGGCTTGCTCGGCCGGCCACCCCAGATGAGCCGCGTGGAATAGGTCGTGGAGATGGAAAGCTGCTTGTCCTGGTTGAAACCGCCCACATCGATCGCGGCAACCTGTGTGTGCCATGGCTGGCCGGCGATCAGGCGGAAGAGTTCAAGACCGGCCGCCGCGTCATCGCCCGGCCACGCCGCGGTGAAGTCGATGTTGCCCGAAGCGTCCTTTGCGGGAGGCTGGCCGACACCAAGCAGCGCCGTCAAACCGGACCTGCCGGCCGGATACTCCACCGGCATCGGTCTGCCGTCCCAGCTGATGAGCCGGTCTTTTTCCTCACCGGGCGCAGCGCCGGGGACTCGCACCACCGCAGCCGGGATGCGCCAGGCACCCTTGATGACGATCTCGGACTGACCGACGCGAGCGACGGTGGGCCGACCGTCGAACCAGCCGCTCTTTTCAAGGGCGGATCCGATGGCATCAAGCGGAGCGTGCGAGAGAGGATCCGGGTTGGCGCCGGCGGCCTTGGTGGCCAGCGTCAGAAGTTCTTCCTGGAACTGCGGCGCCAGCCATGTCTTGGCGGGAGCCGAAGGCTTTGCATCCTTCTGCGCCATCACGGGCCATTCGAAGACGATGCGCGCCGGCTCACGGGAAACGACCTGCTCGGCCTTCTCGCGAATCGGCTTGCGGAGGATCAGAAAGCCAAGGCCCAGCGCCAGGATGATCACGACGCTGAAAAAAGTCGTCAAATGTGCGAAAAACGCCCGCCAGTCAAAGCGGGGCCGCGAGACAAGCTCGGTGACTTGAGGAGCCGGGTTTTCTGTTGGATTCTCGATCATCAGGCGATCCGTCGCTCCGAAATCGGCTTTTCACGCCTCCGCTGTGGAGAGTTGCCCGCTCAGGGCCTCTTTGCATCCCTCAGGGCCAGTTCAACCAGCTTCGCGCACAGCTTCTCCATCGGCAATCCTTGCCTGTTCGCCGCCATCGGAAAAAGCGAATGGTCGGTGAATCCGGGCATGGTATTCACTTCCAGCAGCCAAACCCCGCCCTCGCGGTCCAGCAGGAAGTCCACCCGCGCCAGATGGCGTGCGCCAATACCCGCAAAGAGCCGGGCGGCAAACTCAGAAATTCGGGCTCCCACGCCCGCGGGAAGGGTCGGGTCCACCGTGTACTTCGTGTCGTTTCGATGGTATTTGGCTTCGTAGTCGTAGAAAGCAACAGTCGGCTTTATCTCTATGGGCGGCAATGGCTTACCGTCGAGAACCCCGACGGTTAACTCACTTCCTCCCAGAACGGCCCGCTCGATCATGTAGACACGGTTGGGGTGCTTTTTTATGTCTTCCTGAACTTTGCGGGCGGCCTCTTTGAAGTCCTCTGCCGACCTGCAGATGTGCACGCCGACGCTCGAACCTTCCTGAACGGGCTTGAGAACAACAGGCATCGGAAAACAGGAAACCGGATCGCCGGCGTTGAAGACCGTCGCCGGTTGGGTCGGGATTCCGAGCTGAGCGGCGATCAGCTTGGTGGCCACCTTGTCCATGGCGATTCGGGCCGCCGAGGCGGGGCAGCCCACGTACGGGCGGCCGTCGAGATCGAGCAGGTCCTGCAGAGCGCCGCCCTCGCCCCAGCCACCGTGCAGCACGGGAAAAACCACATCACCGGGCAGGCCGCGCAGTTGGGCGAGGTCGGGGCGCTCGACGACCTGGTAACAGACATCGAAATCACCGGAGCGCTCGAGCGCCTGGGAGACGAATTTGCTGCTGACGAGGCTGACTTCGCGTTCCGCATCGGGACCGCCGCCGAGTACGAGCACCTGCCGCTTCATTTTGTTCCTCCGGAGCCTTCCGTTCGGCTCCAGACGACGACCTCCCGTGTCAACCGGACACCAAAGCGGTCCATCACCCGGCGCTCGACTTCGTTCATGAGGCCGATGACGTCCCGGGCGGTTGCGCCGGGGTGCGTGACAAAGAAGTTGGCGTGAACATCGCTGACCTGAGCCCCGCCCACCCGCAACCCCTTGAGTCCCGCGCGATCGATCAGGAGCCCGGCGGGAATTCGGCGCCCGGCGCGTCCGTTTGCATCGAAGAGCTCGGGGAGATCATCCTCGAGCGTGGGGTTCTTGTAGGTGCAGCCCGCCGATTTTTCGGCCATGGGCTGGCTGCCCTTTTTGTACGCCATGACTTCCTTCTGGCGCCGGCGCACTGCCGCCGGGTCTTCGGGCGCCAGCTGCAGTTCGCAGCCGGTCAGCAGGTACTCGCCCAGCCCGGATCGCCTGTACCCGAAGGGAATGTCTTTGCGTTCCAGGACGACCTCGCGTCCGTCTCGCGAGATCCCGAAGACTCGGAGCACGTACTGCTCGATCTCGCCGAATTTCCCGCCGGCGTTCATGACCAGTGCGCCGCCGATGCTGGCCGGAATTCCGCCGAGGGTTTCGAGCCCCGCGAGCCCCAGCCGCACGGTCTCGTTGATGAGCTTGGGGAGGTTTGCGCCGGCGCCGACGCGCACGGTGGCCGCCGAGCTGTTGACGGTCCACTCGGCAAACTCGCCCTTCATGACGATGACGAGTTCGTCCACGCCGTCATCGTCGACCAGCAGGTTGGCGCCATCGCCGAGCACGCGCAATCGCGAATCGATCTCCACCGCGCGCCGGAGCTGGGCGGGAGACGACACCTCCGCAAACCTTGCGGCACCGCCTCCGATTCCAAACCAGGTCGGAATCTGCGGGAGCGATGAGATGACCAGCTCTTCCGCCACGATCATGTCTTATCCCTGGACGCTCCGGCAAGGTAGCCGCGGCCGACCTCGTACACCGGGCCCGCCCCCATCACCACCACCAGGTCCCCCGGGCGGCACATCGTCTCGAGTTCCTCGACGATCGCATCGAACGGGTAGACATGCTTGGCCTTCACTCCGCGCTGGCGAAGCCGGTCCACAAGGTCGCTCGCGCCGATCTTTGCCTTTTCTTCCTGGCTGTCACGCACAAAGTAGATGTGCGGCACGATCACCACGTCCGCCTCGCTGAAACTCTGCGCGAACTCTTCGAGCAGATGGCGGGTGCGTGAGTGCTGGTGCGGCTGGAAGACGCACACAAGTCGCCCGCCCCTCTTTTCCGGCTTTTCAAAGGATCGCAGCGCGCGGAGCGTCGCGTCGATCTCGGTCGGATGGTGGCCGTAATCGTCATACACACGCACGGTCCCGCCCGCGAGAGCACGCTCGCCCAGGAACTGGTTACGCCGGTCGACCCCCGAAAACGCCGCCAGCGAGGCCGCGACACGGGCGGGGTCGGCCCCCACCATCACGGCGAGCGCCATCGCCGTCGCGCTGTTGATGGCGTTGTGAGCGCCCGGGAGGCGCATGACCCAAGCGGCGATCTGCTTTCCATCGTGGGTCAGCGTGACCTCGCGCGATTCCTGGTTGTACGCAACAACCCAGTCCGCGCTGGGCGTAAATCCGATCGTTTCGATCGCGCAGTCCAGTCCCGCGGTGACTTCCCGCCGGTGCGCGCCGTCGTGTGCGATCAGAAGCCGACCCCCCTGGTTGGCCGGGGGGAGCAGCCGCGCGAACTCGTGGAAGCTCTCGATGACGGCCTCGAGCGAGCCGTAGATGTCGAGGTGGTCGGCCTCGACGCTGCTGATGCTGGCGATGGTCGGATGGAGGTTGTGGAAGCTGCGGTTGAACTCGCAGGACTCTGCAAGCAGCAGGCCCGGCCGATCCTTCATCGGCCCGGCCGGAATCTTGTCGCTGCCGAGACGGAAACCCGAAATCTGAGCCCCGCTCGGACGGTCCACCGTGCCGAGCGTGCCCGTCGCAAGCTGCGAGCAGGTGGCGCCCACGATTACGGTCGGATCGAGCCCCGCATCGGTCAAAGCACATCCGAGCATGGCGGTGGTGCTGCTCTTGCCGTGGGTGCCGGCGATCGAAATGCCGGTGCGCCCGAGCATGGAGAGGCCCAGGGCTTCGGCGTAAAAGAGAACTTGGATCCCGCGTTCTTCCGCCGCCAGCACCTGCGGATGATCCGGCCGCACGGCGGCGGAGGCAATCACCAGGTCGCAGCGGTCGGGCAATGCCTCTCTCGTCTGCTGATAGCCAATCACAACTCCTTCACAGGAAAGAGCTTGTGTGACTTCGGTCTGATTCATGTCCGAGCCGCTGACCAGCGCTCCCCGGTGCCGGAGCATCCGGGCAAGCCCGCTCATGCCGCACCCGCCGATCCCGATCAGATAGAGGTGTTTCCCCGCGACTTCGAAGGAGCGACGGTCGGCGGGCTGATCGTGAGCGGCGACAAACTTCATGGTCACACCCGATCGCACCTGGGCTCGGACCCCTTGCGGCACGAAAGCGTGGGTCAGTGTAAGGGGCAAGTTCGGCGCGCCGGACGCGCTGGAAAGTGACGACACGGAAAGGCTCGACATGGTGGCGGTATCGGCAGTCTTGAGCCATCGGGGACAGAAGTGACCCCCCCTCATTTCGAACCCGCTCATTCGCGCCCTGAGCAAGCCGCTTCTATCCTCCGGGATGCCCGACTCCGCTGTCAATTCCGCCGGCCCCGGCTCGCTCCCCTACCGCCTCGCCTGCCTGTGCGACCTCCGCGACAAGGACGGCCGGCTGCTGCTTCTCAAGAGAGCCAAAGCGCCCAATCAGGGCCTGGTCTCTCCGATTGGCGGCAAGCTGGACGTCGCGAAGGGAGAGTCGCCCGCCCGCTGCGCGCAAAGGGAGATCGAGGAGGAGGCCGGCATCCATGTTCCCATCGAGCGGCTGCACCTGACCGGCCTGATCAGCGAAAGTTCGTTCGAAGGCAGGGGGCACTGGCTGCTCTTTTACTACCGCGTGCTCGGTCCGGTCTGGGTCGAACCCCGGGACATGCCCGAAGGACGGCTCGACTGGTACAGGAAAGACCAGATCGAGTCACTCCCGATTCCAGACTCGGATCGGAACATCATCTGGCCCCTCGTGTGGAAGAACGAACCTCGGCGGGAGGGCGGCAGGCCCGGCTATTTCGCCGTGCACATCGAATGCTCCGGCGAGCGCGGCGAGAAACTCACCTGGAGTGTGCAGCAGGAAACGCCGCCGCTCTGAAGATCTTTATCGCCGCCGCCGCCGCAGAACGAGCATCGCTCCGGCCGTCGCGAGCGAGCCCGGACCCGGGAGAGTAAGAACGCGTATTTCGTCCATTTCCTGAGTGTTGGCGAGAGTAAAGCGGATGGTGAAGGGATTGACCACCGTGAACGTATCGATCACGGTGCTGAATCCGCGGTTGGCCCATCCGAAGGGATAGATGGTTCCGGGGTTGCCCAGCGCCGCATCGCTGGCGTCCAGACGCGGACGGGTGAAATTCACACCGATGATCACTTTGTCGAAGGTAACAGTCCCGGTCACCGGGCCGGCCTGCGGCTGGAATCGGTTATCGAAGTGGATGATGTGGCTGTTGACCCACCGCGGCCCGGGGGCGACCGGTGTTGCGGAGGAGGCCGTGTAAGCAAGGCCGATGATCGGAAGGTATTTGTCGATCACCCCGTTGAAGAGGACGCCCTGCTTTTCGTTGATCGCAAAGGCCTGAGTGCTGCTCGCAAAGACGCCCGAAGCCAGTGAGGCCGGCGGGGAAACAAGGGTGGCGGCGCCGGTCGTCCCGACGATCATGCCAAAGCAAGAAGAGCCGAGCGCCATCGCGCTCACCAACGCCATGTACTTCATCGCTATGTCTCCATTGTGCCGCCGGAGCGGTGCCCCGAGATCACCCGACACCAGGAGTTTGCGCCCGCACGCGTTTTCTTGCAGCGCGCGGCATGATTTCGCGCTTTGAGCGCCTGAAACCGGCCCGTCCCCGGACCGAATCTATTATCACACATGCGCGGCGTGCACCGTTTTATCCCGCTCCGCCTCCTGCTGGGCTTGCTGCTCCTGACCCTGGCATTGCTGCCGGGGCGCGATGGGTTCGCGGCCGATCCCGCGGCCACGCCACCATCGCCCGACCCCCGCGACGCATCACGGGCGACCGCTGTCAGCGCCGCGCGGCAGGCAAAGAATCCGTTCATACTGACAGTCCAGGGGCCCATCGATTCCATCACCGCGCACGCGATGAAGCGGCGCCTCGACGACGCGGTCGCGGGAGGGGCCGATGCGATCATCCTCGATCTCGACACGCCGGGCGGCGAGCTCGGCGCCGTCCTGGAAATCTCCAACCTTCTGAAAAACTCGCCTGTCCGCAATACCGTGGCGTGGATCCATCCGCAGGCCTATTCCGGCGGCGCGATCATCGCGCTCGCGTGCCGCGAGATCGTTGTCGCGGGCAGTGCGGGCTTCGGCGATGCAAAGGTCATCCGCGCCGTCGATCCGTACTCGTTTTCGACGCAGATCCGCGGCCTGAACGACGACGAGCGCCAGAAGTTTCTCCCGCCGCTGCTGGCCGACGTGGTCGATTCCGCCCGCCGGCACAACCGCAACGTCGGTGCGTACCAGTGGGACGAACTGCTCGTGCAGGCCATCGTCGCGACCGACGCCGAACTCTGGTGGGTCGAAGATTCCCGAACCGGGACGCGCTTCGCCATCGACCGCGCCGAATTCGAGGCGCTCTTTCCCGATCAGCCCATCCTCCAGCCGATGGTCGCGACGGCCTCGGTGGGCAGCAACGAAAAAAACCGGCGCGCCGGGGCTCACCCGGTTCAACCCGCCCCCGCATCCGCTTCCCGGCACACCGCTCCGCAGGGGGATTCGGAAGAGTCCTCCTTTTCTCCCGCTTCACCGACCATCGGCCGGCTTGGCGGCAAGCTGAACGAAGCGCTCAGTCTCGCCGGCGCAAGTCCTTCCATGCGCCCCCGCATCGACACTTCCGACCCGGACCGTTACCGCCTTCTGGCCAAGATCTGCAACGGAGACGGCGCCATCGTCCTCCGGGCGGGAGAGATGGCCTACTTCGGCTTCGCGGCGAACAGCGCGGCGAGTGCGGGTCAGACACCCGACGTTGAGGCGATCGATAACGACGCGCAGCTCGCGACCTTTCTGGCGGCTCCGGGCGTGACGAGGCTGGATGAATCGTGGTCCGAAGAGTTCGCGCGTTTCATGTCGCGCTCGTGGGTGCGGGGGCTGCTCGTCACGATCTTCCTGATCTGTCTTTTCATCGAGATGTTCTCACCGGGAATCACGATCCCGGGGACCATCGGGTTTTTCTGCCTCGTCGGGCTTTTTCTGCCCTCCCTGGTTGTCGGCATGGCGATGTGGTGGCAGCTCGCCGCCATCGTCCTGGGGATCCTGCTGCTCGCTGCCGAGATCCTGGTTCTGCCGGGCTTTGGAATACCCGGCATTCTGGGGATCCTGTGTCTTGTGGTCGGATTGATCGGGGTCTTTATTCCCGGTTCGAGCGGAATCGGCGCCTCCGCCGCGGAGTTTCGCTCGGGGCTGGCCACGGGAGTGACGACACTCATCCTCGCCGCGGCCACAACATGGATCACGCTCTTCTTTGTCTACCGCAACATCGCGAACATCCCGGCTCTTCGCCGGCTGGTGCTGCAGAATCCCGACTTTGAATCGGGCGGCGAAGTCTCGATGCTCGCCGCCATGAGCCAGGACGAAGTGCGCGTCGGGGATGAGGGCGTTGCGGCGACCCCGCTCAGGCCCTCCGGGAAGATGGACCTCAACGGAAAGCTCCATGATGTCGTGGCCGAGTTCGGCTTTATCGATCAGGGCAGTCGCGTGCGGGTCGTGAGCGTGACGCCGTTCCGCATCGGGGTCGAGTCGGTGCGCGAGGCATAACACCGGACATCCCCGCGCCGGTTGCGGCGCTTACGCTTTGGGCTCATGGATCCGCTCCTGCTCTGGGGAATCGGGCTTTTGCTCACGGCGCTGCTGCTGCTGGCGCTCGAGTTTTTCGTTCCGAGCGCCGGGGCGATTGCCCTCGCATCCGCCGCGTGCGCGATCACCGGGCTTGTGTGCCTCTTCCGATTCAGCCCGCTGTGGGGGCTGATGGGCCTGATCGGGATGCTCTTCGCTGTCCCGGGAGTCCTGTACGCCGGCGTCTCGATCTGGCAGAACACCGCCCTTGGCCGACGCATGATCGGCGTGCCGAGCGAAGAAGAGGTGGCGGACAAATTGCGGCGTGAAGACCAGTTCGTCAAGGACCGGATGCAGCTCATGGGACGGGAGGCAACCGCCGTCACGGACCTGCGTCCCGTCGGCCAGATCGAGATCGACGGCCAGCGCCACGATGCGCTCTGCGAGACCGACTTCATCCGCCCCGGAACCAGGGTTCGGGTGGTTCATGTCGATGCGGCCCAGGTGCGGGTTCGGGCGATTTCCTGAAACTCCGCGCCCGCACATGACCGCTGCCTGCGTGATATCTTGTTCGTCATGAGCAGCACCACGCCGCAAGGCCCCGCGCACCCACCTGCACACCCCGAAGCCACGCTCCCTGCCGAAGACATCGACGCGATGCCGGAACTTCCCGCCGACACGAGCGGCATGACCTCCGAACAGAAAGACGCTCACTGGTTCAAAACCGTCTACCAGGGCGACCGGATGCCGCAGCTCACGTGGCGCGCGGTCATCGTCGGCGGCGTGCTCGGCATGCTGATGTCTGCCGCGAACCTCTACACGACACTCTCGATCGGCTGGGCCTTCGGCATCGCGATCACGGCTTGCGTGATCTCGTTTGTGATGTGGAACTTTGTCGTCCTTTGTTCCGGCAAACGCGTCAGCCAGATGTCGGTGCTCGAGAACGCCTGTATGGCGAGCTGCGCGTCCGCGGCTGGCTACTCAACTGGATCGACCATCGCCACCATGTTCGGCGCGCTCGCACTGCTCCAGGACATCCCCGCAGGCAAGACGGCGGCCGATATGCCCACGTGGGAAGTCCCCGGTGGCACGCCCGGCATCCTCACGCTCTTCACCTTCTGCACCGGCCTCATGGGCGTTTTCCTCGCCATCCCCATGAAGCGGCAAATGATCAATCACGAGCAGCTTCCTTTCCCCTCCGGGATCGCCGCGGCAGAAACGCTCCGCAGCCTCTATAGCCAGAGCGTGGAGGCGCTTCACAAGGCCTATGCCCTCGTCATCTGCCTTGCGCTCGGGCTGCTCGTCGGCTTCCTGCGCGTCGGCAACGATGTGCTCGAGAAGGTCGGGTTCCTCCGTCGCTTCTTCGATTTCTTTGGCAATCGCATCCGCATCCCCAGCGAAATCGAGATGAATGTCATCAATCGTTTGTATCCGGGTGGAAGGCACCCGGCGGGATTCGCGTTCGAACCTTCAGCGCTCCTGATCGCTGCCGGCATGATCGTCGGCATGCGCATCAGCGTTTCACTCGTACTCAGTTCGCTCTTGCTGTATGGCGTGGTCGGTCCGAAGCTCGCGGCCGTCGATGCCGCACACTTTGAAGCGCCGGCAAAGGCCGTGCTTGATGCGTCCGTTGCAACCTCCAAGTCCGCGTCCACACCGGCACAACTCGCCGCCGCAGCAGTCGCTGCTGCGAGCGCCGCCGCTGAAAAACTCGGCATCGATCCGGGCCCGGTCACAGCGGCAGCACAGAACGCCGCAAACATCTCGCTCGCCGAACTCGCCCAGGCCGACGAACACGCCGAGAAAGCCGCCAAGGCGGAAAACCGCGTCGTTCCCAAGCTAAGCGACAAGCAACTCGCCGACCAGCGTGAAGCGATCGCGACCGAAATCGGCAGTGCAGCCGCGCGTGTTGCCGCCGTCAACTACTCCAACCGCGATGCGATCAAGGCGAGCAACGAAGCGGCCGCGAAGGCCAAGGCGGGTGGTGCTTCCGAAGTCGATGTCGAGAAGGCCCGCACCGCAGCGTTCAATACGCTCCGTTACCAACCGAACTTCATCTGGGATTGGGGCCACGGAACGATCGTCATCACCCGCTGGTCGCTCTGGGGCGGCACATCGCTGATGGTGTTCTCTTCATTGATGGCGGTGGCACTGCAATGGAAGACTCTGGTCCGCGCGTTCCGCGGCCAGCGCACCGAAGCGGGCCTGCACGAGCGGTCCGAGCTCACGAACATCGAAGTGCCGGGAAGCTGGATGATCCTGGGAATGGTCCCGATCACCATCGCGATGGTCTGGCTGCAGATTCAGGCATTCAACGTGAGCTGGTACGCGGGCGTCATCGCGGTAGCGATGTCCTTCGTGCTGTCGCTCGTCGCGAGCCGCGCAACGGGTGAGACAGATACGACGCCGATCGGTGCGATGGGCAAAGTGATGCAGCTCATGTTCGCAGGGCTCGCACCGGCAAACATCAGCGCCAACCTCGCATCGGCAGGCATCGCGGCGAACAGCGCGTCGTCTTCGGCGGACTTGCTGACGGATCTCAAGACAGGCTACCTGCTGGGCGCGAATCCGCGAAAGCAGTTCCTCGCCCAGTTCTTCGGCGTGTTCTTCGGGACCATTGCAATCGTTCCGATCTGGTATCTGATGGTGCCCAACCGCGAGAAGCTGGAATCGTTCGCGCTGCCATCCACACGCGCGTGGGAAGCTGTCGCTCGCGTCCTTGTCAAGGGTGTTTCGGAATTGCCCCCGTCCGCCGTGTGGTCGATCTTCATCGGCGCCGCCATCGGCATTGTGTTGCCCGTCATTGACCGGCTGCTTCCTCAGAAGTACCGGGCATATATGCCTTCAGCCACCGGCATGGGCCTGGCGTGGGTCATGCCGTTCCAGAATGCGTTCTCATTCTTCGTTGGCGCCGTCATCGCTCTGATCTGGGCGAAGATCTCACCGAAGACCTCGGAGAAGTACAACATTCCGATCGCATCCGGCCTGATCGCGGGCGAATCTCTCATGTCCGCAGGCTTGGCGATCACGGCAACCGTTGTCGGACTGCTGATTGCGGCCGGGTATTTGACCTGACCTTCCACCACCGGCCCTCGGCGCTCGCTCTTGAAGAGCGGTTCACTCCGCAACCCTGGCCCCTAATCCGGGTACTCTTTCCACCCCATGGCCATCCCCACCCTCACCGAAGAACAGGTTCAGACGTGGTCCCGTGAAGAAAAGGACCGCTGGTGGCTCGCCAACGTCTTCCGCGGCGACATGCCCCAGCTCACGTTCCGATCCGCCCTCACCGGCTTTGTCCTCGGGGGCGTGCTCTCGGCCACCAATCTCTATGTGAGCGCCAAGACCGGCATCACCCTCGGCGTCGGGCTGACCTCGGTCATCCTCGCCTACGCGATGTTCAAGTTCCTGTCCGCCATGCGCGCCGCGCAGGACATGACCATTCTCGAAAACAACGCGATGCAGTCGATCGCGACCTCCGCCGGATACATGACCGTGCCGCTCATGTCGAGCTTCGCGGCGTACTTCTGGAAGGCCAACACGGTCCTGCCGTGGTACCAGATCCTCGCGTTCAACTTCGTCACCGCGGCGATGGGCGTGCTCGTGGCCTTTCCCATGAAGCGTCGGTTCATCAACGACGAGCAGCAGCCCTTCCCCGAAGGCCGCGCCTGCGGCGTGGTCCTCGACACGCTCTACACGGGCAAGGGCGCCATCGGCATGATCCAGGCCAAGGCGCTGCTCGCCGCCGCCGGGATCGCTGCGTTCATCCAGATCATCGCCGGCGAAGCCTACATGAAGCTGCTCTGGGTCCACGCCCTGGGCATGAAAACCGCGCACCACTTCAACGAGCAACTCGACGCCTGGTACTACAACCTTGCCTCGCAGCCCGACAGCAAGCTCTGGATCCCCAACATCGCCGGCGTCGACTTCCGCACGCTCGGCCTCCGCCCCACGCTCGATATCGCGATGCTCGGAACCGGCGGCCTGATGGGAATCCGCACCGCCACGAGCATGCTCATCGGCATGATCATCAACTACGCGATCCTCGCGCCGATCATGATCCGAAACGGAGACATCGTCGAACGCGTCGTCAACGGCAAAGCCGTTGCCATCAGCCAGCGTGAGATCCTGAATCAGTGGTCCATCTGGTGGGGCGTCGGCATCATGGTCGTCGGGTCGCTCGTCGCCCTCTTCGCCAAGCCCAAGGTGATCATCGACGCATTCTCCGGCCTCTTCGGTCGCGAAAAGGAGAAGGTCGACCCCGTCGCCCATATCGAGCTGCCCCTCAAGTACTCGTTCATCGGCGTGCCCATTCTTGCCGTGCTCGTCGCGTGGATGGCCAACCACTGGTACGGCGTGCCCTACTGGATGACCATCGTCGCCATGCCTCTGATCTTCGCCCTCTCTCTTATCTGCACCAACGCCATGGCGCTCACGAGCTGGACCCCCACCGGCGCACTCGCCAAGATCCCCCAGTTCACCTTCGGCATGCTCGACCGCAGCAACCCCGGCGTCAACCTCATGACCGCGGGCATCACCGCGTCCGTCGCCAGCAACGCGGCCAACCTCCTCTCCGACATCAAGCCCGGCTACATGCTCGGCGCCAAGCCCAGGCAGCAGGCGATCGGGCACGTCATCGGCATCGTCGCCGGGGGCCTGGTCAGCACGCCCCTGTTCTACGTGATGTTCCTCTCAAACTACAAGCCCGGCGACAACGTGCAGGATGTCATGGCGACCGACCGGTTCCCCATGCCCTCCGCCGTGCAGTGGAAGGGCGTCGCCGACATCATCGAGCACGGCTTCCACGGCCTCAGCCCCTCGATCATCTGGTCACTCTCGATCGCCGCCTTCACCGCGCTCGTCTTTGAAATCGCCCGCATGTTCACCAAGGGCAAGTTCTGGCTCAGCCCCGTCAGCATCGGCCTGGGCGTCGTGCTTCCCCCGAGCGCCACGATGTGCATGTGGGTCGGCGCCGCCATCTTCACACTCCTCCACTCCCGATACGAAAAGCGCGAGGGAACCATCGGCCACACCCTCTGGGTCCGCTCGCTCGAGGCGATCTGCGCAGGGCTTATTGCGGGTTCGGCGCTACTGGGAATCGGCGACAAACTGGTCGACGTGTTCATCCTCCCGCGGCTTGGCTGAACACACGAAACCCGCCCATTTCCTCAAGAAAACAGGCTGTTTCAAAATTTCTTGAAACTTCGCGGCCGCCTTTCTACGCTTGATCGATGACCGCCACGATCGATCGCCGACTTTCCACGGCCGCCCCCTCTGCGGGCCCCCGCCCCGATGCGCGGCTCGATGGCATCCGCGCGAAGGTTGAACGCGGCGAGCGCCTTTCGCTCGACGATGGCGATCTGCTCTTCACCACGCCCGACATCTGGACCGTCTGTGAACTTGCCGATCTCGTCCGCCGCCGGCTGCACGGTGATGTCGCGTATTACAACATCAATCGGCACCTCAACTACTCCAACGTCTGCGCCCTCTCCTGCAAGTTCTGCGAGTTCTACCGCAAGAAGGACGAGCCGGGTTCATACACCCGCGACATGGACTACGTGAAGGATCAGGTCCGCCAGGCTGTTGAGAACGGCGCGACCGAGATGCACTCTGTCGGCGGCCTCCACCCCTATCTCCCCTTCTCCTACTACACCGATCTCGTCAGCACGATCCGCGACACCGCCCGCGAACTCGGCAGCGAGCTGCACGTCAAGGCCTTCACCGCCGTCGAGATCGTCCACCTCGCCAAAATCGCCAAGGTCTACAAGGCCGACGACCGCGCCAGCGGCATCCGCTGGGTCCTCGAAAAACTCAAAGAAGCCGGCTTGGGATCACTCCCCGGAGGCGGCGCCGAAGTCTTCGACGACCGCGTCCACGATGAGGCCTACAAGGGCAAGATCCGCTCGGATGTCTGGCTCGATGTCCACCGCGTCGCCCACGACCTGGGCCTCAACACCAACGCCACAATCCTCTACGGCCACATCGAAGAACGCCACGACCGCCTTGTGCACATGGACATGCTGCGAAGGGCGCAGGATCGGGCGTTGGCGAGGATGGGATACAAAGGCACTGTGCACCTGGCACCAGGCACCAGGAAAGACAACGAGCCGCCGCACGCGGAGTCCGGCCACCTTGGCTACTCGGGCGACGAAGGCGCCGATGTCCCCGAAATCACGCTCACACACCCCGGAACTCCCCTGCCCGAACGCATCGCCTTCGGCTCTTCCCCTAGTACCAAGTGCCAGGTGGCTGGTGCCCCCGGCTATTTCCAAACCATCATCCCGCTCCCCTTCTTCCCCGACGGCAGCGAACTCGAGCACCTCCCCGGCCCCGCCGGACTAGAGAATCTCCGCACGCTCGCCATCGCGCGCCTGATGCTCGACAACTTCCCGCACGTCAAAGCCTTCTGGATCATGCAGACGCTGCCCATGGCCCAGCTCATGCTGCAGTCCGGCGCCGACGACATCGACGGCACCGTCGTCTGGTACGACATCACCAAAGTCGGCGGGAGCAGCACGCACCAGGAAGTGAACGTCTGGACGCTCGAGAAGGCGATCCGCGAGGCGGGGTTCAAGCCGGTGGAGCGCGATACCGTGTACCGGCGTGTCCAACGCGACGGCAAGATCTGGCGATCGGTTTGATCCGTTGCGCCGTTTCGATCCTTACCGATCGCGGCTTCAATCCGCAACCGGATGTGCGTCGGTCCATAGGATCGCCTGCCCGCGCTCCACATGGCTAAACACCCCCACTCTCACCCTCCCGCCAGGCACGATCCCTACGCCGCGCTCCGGCTTGCCAACTACCGCCTGTTCGCCGCGGGCTTTCTGACTTCCGCCACAGGCCTGCAGATGATGGCGATGGCCCTCGCGTGGGAGATCTACGAACGCGCGACCAAAGAGGGCTTTCTCGGCCCCAAGGGCCCGGCGCTCGCGCTCGGCTTCATCGGGCTCGCCCGCGCACTGCCCGTCGTCGCGATGGCGCTCCCCGCGGGATATGTCATCGACTCCTTTGACCGCAAACGCGTGCTGCTGCTGACGCAATCCGGCTTCGCGATCATGGCCGGCCTGCTGGCGCTCGCTTCCTGGATGAGCGCCTCGCTCTGGATCATGTTTCTTTTGATCACGCTCTCGGGCTGCGTCCGCTCCTTCAACGGGCCCACACGCTCCAGCCTCCTGCCCGATCTCATCCCCGAAAGCGCCTTCACCAACGCCGTCACCTGGAACAGCAGCATGTTCCAGTTCGCCGCCATCGGCGGCCCGCTGCTCGCCGGCTGGATCATCGCCGCCACCGGCCACGCCTGGATGGTCTACGCCATGTCGGCCGTGCTCTGCCTGGTCTTTGCGATCGCCACGCTCGGGCTCAGGCCCATAGCCCACCACACCGCCAAGGGCAAGCTCTCCGTGCAGGGCATGTTCGCCGGGCTCAGCCACCTCTGGAAGGAACGCACCATCTTCGCGGCGATCACGCTCGACCTCTTCGCGGTCCTGCTCGGCGGCGCCACCGGCCTGCTCCCCATCTACGCCAGCGAAATCCTGCATGTCGGCCCCATCGGCCTGGGCTGGCTGAAGGCCGCGCCCTATATCGGCGCCGGCGCTATGGCGCTCTATCTCGCCTGGTTCCCCCTGATCCGCCGCTCCGGACCCGCGATGCTGATCTCCGTCGCCGGATTCGGCGTCTGCACGATCGTCTTCGGGCTCTCCACCAGCTTCTGGCTCTCGATGGCCATGCTGATCACGCTCGGCGCACTCGACAGCATCTCCGTCGTCGTCCGTCACGTCCTCGTGCAGCTCCGCACCCCCCGCCACCTCCGCGGCCGCGTTTCCGCCGTCAACAGCGTCTTCATCGAATGTTCCAACGAGCTCGGCTCCTTCGAATCCGGGCTTGTGGCGCGTTTCTTCGGTCCGGTCTGCAGCGTCGTGAGCGGCGGCATCGGCACAGTCCTCGTCGTCGCCGGCGTCGCCTGGCTCATCCCCGAAATCCGGCGCCTCGACAAACTCCACGATCAGCCCTTCGATGTCGCCGAAGACTCAGGCAACTGACCCGCCCCGGCTGAATATCCCGGCCGCTCCCGGCCCCTCCCCCGGTCCGGCTCCCGGTCCCTCTTCTTTCTCTATACTCGCCCGCCAACAGGCAAGGAGCCAGCGCACATGAATCTGCCGACCCCCGTCCTGATCACCCTGCTCGTCATCGGTGCCATCTTTTTCCTCTTCCTCGTGGTTGTCCTCGGGCAATTCGCTCAGCTCTGGTTCCAGGCACTTCTCTCCAACGCCCGCGTCGGCCTCTTCGAGATGGTCGCCATGCGCTTCCGAAAAGTCGATGTCCGCAGCATCGTCTTCAGCCGCATCCAGGCCGTGAAGGCCGGCATGGACATCCCCACCAACGCCCTCGAAACCCACTACCTGGCCGGCGGCCGGGTCCGCAACGTCATCAATGCCCTCATCTCGGCCCAGAAGGCCCGCATTCCCCTCACCTGGGACACCGCCACCGCCATCGACCTCGCAGGGCGAGACATCGTCGATGCCGTGCAGACCAGCGTGAACCCCAAGGTCATCGATTGCCCCCAGGCCAACGGTCCGCGCCCCACCATCGACGCCGTCGCTAAGGACGGCATCCAGCTCAAGTGCAAGGCCCGCGTCACCGTCCGCACCAACATCGCCCGCTTGATCGGCGGCGCCACCGAAGAGACCATCATCGCCCGCGTCGGCCAGGGCATCGTCAGCACCATCGGCTCCGCCCACGACCACAAGGCCGTGCTCGAGAACCCCGACGAGATCTCTAAGACCGTGATGCGTTCGGGCCTCGACGCGGGCACCGCCTTCGAGATCCTCTCGATCGACATCGCCGACGTCGACGTGGGCGACAACATCGGCGCCAAGCTCCAGGCCGATCAGGCCCAGGCCGACAAGGCCCGCTTTCAGGCCGAGGCCGAGAAACGCCGCGCCCTGGCCATGGCGCTCGAACAGGAAAACAAGGCCAAGATCCAGGAAAACCAGGCCATTGTGACGCTCGCCCAGGCCGAGGTGCCCCGGGCGCTGGCCGAAGCCCTCAAGTCGGGCAAGATGGGCGTCATGGACTACTACCGCATGCAGAACGTGCAGGCGGACACGGCCATGCGGATGGGAATCGCCGGAGATACCGGCGGCCCGCACCCGCAGCAGGGTTAAGAGTCCCACATCCCGTTGACCGCCGGAAGGCGTGCTCCGCCGCGCGGCGGTTGCACGCGCCCGCCCCGTCTCCCTGCGCGAAACCTATCAGCTCAGCAAAAGCCACAAGGCCCGCCTTTGGAGCGGGCCTTGCGACGAATTCTCTTCCCAGACTCGGCGGGTTTAGCGCCGGCGGCGGGAGGCGATCAGGCCACCCAGGCCCATAAGCGCCATCGACGCGGGCGTCGGAACGAGCTGACCGGCAACTCCGGTCGAGATCTCGCGGAAATCAGCGTTCATCGCGGAGCCGGGGGGCTCGGCGAGGAAGATCTGGACGATCGAGCCATCGAGCGGCTGGAGCTTCATCGGGGGATTCATGTCGAAGCTGCCGTGCTCGCCCGTGAAGAAGTTGGGGTTGTACGTGCTGGGGATCAGCACCGCATTGCGGATCGCGCCGTTGAAGAACACGGCTCCGCCGAACATCACCCAGTCACCGGCAAGCTGGCCGGTCAGGACGTTGCCGAAGATGTCCTTCGCGCTGAACGAGCCGTTGCCCGAAGCCGTCGGACCGCTGCGGTTGAAGAAGCTGATATCGATCTGGAAGTCCGCGATGGTGCGCGAGACGAAGCCCGGATCGAACACGGCGGTGCCGGCGCCCGGATTCGGGACCAGGCTCACGCTGCCGTCGGTCTGCAACTGCTGCGTCGCCGTCGCGTTCGCATGGAAGTTGCCCGTGTCGGTATTCAGGTCATAGATGTACCGACCGGCAAGGTTCGTGTAGGTAAACGTGATGACCGGACCGGCGCTCGCGAGTCCCGCGACGCCTGCAGCCAGTCCTGCCGCCAAAGCCATCTTAATCTTGGTATTCACCACAGCTCCTCTCCCATCCTCTCGAGAAGGGCCACCACGGCCCCATACCCGGTGCACAACAGCCAAGAGAACCTGCCGGTCGCCAACGGACGCGACCACGACGGCCGGGACTCTCCCACTTGTCAAACATGCGCCAGGCCTCAAGAACGGCAAGGCAACTGTCATGAAAACTTTCGCCAAGGCCCCTTTTTTGGCCAGGGAGGCAGCAACAAGGGCTTTACCGGACCAGAATTTCTGATCTCCGGGCAAAATGAAAAAGACCTGCCTTTTCAGGCAGGTCTTCGTTCGGTCTATTTGTATTTTCTACCTATGCGGCGGTCGCTCAGCGGCGGCGACGCGATGCGATCAGGCCGCCCAGGCCAACTAGGGCCATCGAAGCCGGGGTCGGGATCAACTGGCCGGCGACGCCCGTTGAGACATCATTGAAGCTGTTGTCAAAGAACCCTGCACCCGGAGCATCCAGGAAGAGCTGGACAAGCGAACCATCGAGCGGCTGGCCGGGAACGTTCGAAGCGAAGAAACCCGTGTTACCGTTGAACGTGCCCGACAGAATCGGGGTGAAAACCGAGTTCGAGATCGCGCCGTTGAAGAACGTCGCGCCGCCGAAGTTCACCCAGTCGCCCGTCAGGTCGCCGTCGAGCTTGTTGCCCAGTGTGTCCGTGATCGTGAAGTGACCGGCGCCCGAGGCGATGCCGAACGCGTTGTTCTTCGCGAACACCGAGAGATTCAGCACGAAATTGGCGTTGGAAAACCCGAAGAATCCCGGGTCGAACACCGCCGTGCCGGCGCCGGGGCCGAACACGCGGGTTACCGAGCCGTCCGTCTTGAGGAGCGCGTTGTTCACAGCCTGCGCCGTGAAGAGGCCTGTGCCGTTGCCGGCATCGACATAGCTTCCGTTCAGATTCGTATAGGTGAAGGTGACAACAGGGCCCGCGACGGCCGAGCCGGCAGCGGTAGCCATTGCCAGCGTTGCGAAAACGATCGCGTTCGATGTGCGCACTGCTAAATCCTCTCTCTCTAGGGCCCTTCATCGCCACTGCCCCCGAAGCACAAGGGCGACAAAGGTCCAATCCTCCGAGCCCTATTTTCTCTAGAACACGGGGTTTTGCAACCCTTCTCACCGATTTTTTGTGCTTTTTGCGCGTATGAGACCGCCCTAAAAACGGCCTTTGTACGGTGCGGTTCGTTTATCTCTTCGGCAGGCCCGGTTTGTCTTCGCAGAGGTCCGCGGCAGTGGCTCGAATTACGTCCGAGAACACTCCAAGTCCCTCAAACGGCTTTGATCGGGCACCCGACTTCTCGATCCATCCCTGACCGAACGCCGGCTCTTGGAGCCGGAGATGCCGAAGTTCGTCGGCCCGTTCGTCGGACTGCGGCCTGTCCAGATCGTCGTGTTGGATCGAAGAAACTCAGAGCAGGCAGAGCGGCTTTTCCGTGCCGCTCGCCTCGGCAGGGTTCCCTCCCGCTGCCGGTTCAGGCGCCAGATCAAAGAACACTGAAGAGAATTCGTCCGCGAACTCTCTCCGCCCGAGCGAGCACTTGCTCGCCGCGGGCCTCTGCGAAGACACGCCGGGGCGTGTCCCCCACCATCCCCCACCGCCATACCCCTTCCGCAACGGACCGTGCCGGAAAAGCGCGGCCGTGCCGGGATCAGCTGCACCCCATGCTCGCTCCGCAGTTGAGGCACTTGTAGCAAGTGCCGCTGCGGACCGTAATCGTCCCGCACCCGTCGCACGCGGGGGCGTCGCCAAGGCTCTCCATGGCCGCCGAAAGAGCCGAGGAGGCGACAGCCGCCACGCTCTGCACTCCCGCGCCGCCCTTGACCGTTCCGACCGCGGTGCCCGCACGCGTGAAGCTCTCGGCGAACGCCTGCACCGAACCGGGCGAATCAACCCGCAGGCGATTGGCACCCGGCGCCTTGGGCGCATCGTGCTCGAGCGAACTTTCGCGCACCGGCTCCGGAGCGACCTCGGGCTCGCGCCGGGGAGCGTGCGCTTCGCGGTAACCCGGGATGAACTGCATGCCGAGCCAGCGGAAGATGTAATCGACCAGGCTCTTGGCGAAGGGAATGTCGCGGTTTTCCGTCATCCCCGCGGGCTCGAAACGCTGGTGGCTGAACTTGTTGACAAGGCTCTCGACCGGCACGCCGTACTGCAGCGCGACCGAGACCGCCGTGCCCAGCGAATCCATCAGGCCGCCGATGGTGGAGCCTTCCTTGCTCATGGTGATGAAGAGCTCGCCCGGGCGTCCGTCCTCGTAGAGGCCGACCGAGAGATATCCCTCGTGCCCGGCCACGTTGAACTTGTGCGTCAGGCTCGGGCGCGTGTCGGGCAGGCGCCGGCGCATCGGGCGGTGCACGATCTGCACCTGCGTCTGCACCACCACGCTCTGGTCTCCGGCCGTGACGGCGCTCGCCATGCGGACAACATCGCCCGCGACCTCCGCACGCGCTTCGGCCAGTTCGCCCGCGTCCTCGTCCGCGCCCGAAACGACCTCGGCCTCCGCCTGCTTTTCATCTTCCTTCTTGAGTTCGCTCTTGGCCTCATCGGCGGTGCTGCTGAGCGGCTGGCTGAGCTTGCAGCCGTCGCGGTAGAGCGCGTTGGCCTTCAGCCCCAGCTCCCACGAGAGGCGATAGCACGACTTGATGTCGTCCACCGTCGCCTCGTTGGGAAGATTGATCGTCTTGCTGATCGCGCCCGAGATGAACGGCTGGGCGGCCGCCATCATGCGGATGTGCCCCTCGGCCGCGATGTACCGCTGGCCGAGCTTGCCGCACTTGTTGGCGCAGTCGAAGACCGCCAGGTGCTCGGGCTTGAGGTGCGGCGCACCCTCGATCGTCTGCGTGCCGCAGATGATGCGGTTGAGACCTTCGATCTGCAGGTCGCTCAGGCCGAGCGCGCGAAGAAGGCTGAACGAGTAGTCGCTCTGCGCCCTGGCCGCGTCGATGCCCAGCAGCGCGAGCGTTTCGGGCTTCACGCACCAGCCGCCGAAAGCAAAGCCGAGTTCGAAAACGCCGGGCAGGCTCCTGCTGATCGTGTCGAGTTCCGCCTCGCTCAGGCCCTTGCTCTTGAGAAATGCGGAGAGCGTCATGTTGGTCTTGAGACCCTTGACGTCGCCCGGGATCGGGGCTTCGAGGCTGAGCGTGCCCAGCAGGTACTCCATGATGTCCTGCACCTGCCTGTCGCTGTACCCAAGGGCAACAAGGGCCGGGCGGACCGACTCGTTGGCGATCTTGAAGTAGCCGCCCCCGGCGAGCTTCTTGAACTTGACGAGCGCAAAGTCCGGCTCGACGCCGGTGGTGTCGCAGTCCATCAGCAGGCCGATCGTGCCGGTGGGCGCGATCACGGTTGTCTGGGCGTTGCGATAGCCGTGACGCTTGCCCTCGGTCAGGGCGTCGTCCCAGGCGTTGGTCGCGTGGTCGAGCAGGGCATCGGCGTTCGCCAGGCCGATCTTGCCCGCCTTGAAGAGCTTGTGGTCGATCGGGACCGGACGGATCCGGAGGTTCTCGTACGACTTGCTGTCGCGTGCCTCGCCGTAGGCGGCCAGCCGGTGATTGCGGATCACCCGCAGCATGTTCTCTTTTTCGGGTGCGTAGCCCGGGAACGGCCCGTGCTCGGCCGCCATCAGCGCGCTCATGCGGTACGAGCGCCCGGTCAGGATCGCCGAGAGCGTGGCGCACACCGCGCGGGCCGCCTCGCTGTCGTACGGGATGCCGGCCTGCATGAGCATGGCGCCCAGGTTCGCGTACCCGAGGCCCAGCGTGCGGTACTTCCATGAGAGCTCCGCGATCGGCCTGCTCGGGAAGGCTGCCATCAGCACGCTCACCTCGAGCACGATCGTCCAGAGGTCGATCGCGTGCTCGTAGCGCTCCACATCAAACGTGCGTGTCTGCGCGTCGTAGAACCGCAGCACGTTGAGCGAGGCGAGGTTGCAGGCCGTGTTATCGAGGAACATGTACTCGCTGCACGGATTGCTGGCGTTGATCCGCCCGGCGCTCGGGCAGGTGTGCCACGCGTTGATCGTCCCGTCAAACTGCACGCCGGGGTCGGCGCAGCGCCACGCCGCGAAGCCGATCTGCTCCCAGAGGGCGCTGGCCTTGAACGTGCGAGCGGTCTTGCCGTTCACGCGCCAGGTCGTGTTCCAGTCGCCGTCGTTCTCGAGCGCATCGAAGAACGAGTCGGGGATGCGGACCGAGTTGTTGCTGTTCTGGCCGCTGACGGTGTAATAGGCCTCGCCGTTGAAGTCGTAGTCCAGCTTGAGGCCCAGGCGATCGCTCGTCGCGGCGATCTCCTTGTTGCCCTTCTTGAGAGCCTTCAGCCCCTCGACCAGGGCCGCCACCTTGATCTCCTCCCGCACCTTCCAGTTGATGAAGGTCTCGATGTCCGGATGGTCCATGTCGAGGCAGACCATCTTGGCGGCGCGGCGGGTTGTACCGCCGCTCTTGACCGCGCTGGCCGCACGGTCGCCGATGCGGAGCCACGACATGAGCCCGCTCGACTTGCCGCCGCCCGAGAGCTTTTCGCCCTCGCCGCGCAGCGAGCTGAAGTTGGTGCCCGTGCCGCTGCCGTACTTGAAGAGGCGGGCTTCGCGGACCCAGAGGTCCATGATGCCGCCTTCGCCGACGAGGTCGTCATCGACGCTCTGGATAAAGCAGGCGTGCGGCTGCGGGTGCGTGTACGCGTCCTTGGCGAGCGTCACCTCGCCCGTCTTGGGGTCGGCCACAAAGTGCCCCTGCGCCGGCCCGCTGATGCCGTAGGCGAAGTTGAGGCCCGTGTTGAACCACTGCGGGCTGTTGGGCGCGCAGATCTGGTGCACCATCATGTACGCGAGCTCGTCGTAGAACGCCTGAGCGTCCGCCGCGGAGTCAAAGTAGTTGTGCTTCTCGCCCCAGTGGCGCCAGCAGCCGGCGAGGCGGTGGATGACTTGCTTGGCCGACTTCTCCGGCCCCGTCGTGCCGTCGCCCTGCGGCACGCCGGCCTTGCGGAAGTACTTCGACACCATGATGTCGGTGGCGAGCTGCGACCAGCTCTCCGGCACCTCGGCGTCTTTCATCTCGAAGACGATCGAGCCGTCGGGATTGGAAATCTTGGAAGAGCGCTTGACCCACTTCACGGAGGCGAAGGGATCAGAGCCTGCGGTGGTGAAACGGCGGGAAATCTTCATGGAGTCGTCCGTCCGTGGGGGTGTTTTTCGAAAGACGAGAAAACATCAGCGACTGCGGCATCAATGCGAGTCAATACCGCCTGTGTCAATCAACTTTCGGAAGTGTCAAACCCGACTGGTCCTGGTACTTGCCTGCTTTGTCCGCGTACGACTTCTCGCAGACATCCTCTGCTTTCAGGAAGATCAGCTGCGCCACGCCCTCGTTCGCGTACACCCGCGCCGGAAGGGGAGTCGTGTTGCTGATCTCGAGCGTCACCTTGCCGCGCCATTCGGGCTCGAGCGGCGTGACGTTCACGATCAGGCCGCACCGCGCGTACGTGCTCTTGCCCACGCAGATGGCGAGCACATCGCGCGGGATGTCGAGATACTCGACGGTTTCGCAGAGCGCGAACGAATTGGGCGGGATGATGACGTACTGCTTGTCGGCCGGACGATTCGCGACATCGACCTCGATCATCATGTCATCGCTGAAGGCCTTGGGGTCGACGACGGCGATGTCGCCCGAATGCGTCGCCGGGGTGAAGATCTTGAAGTGCGTCCCGACACGAACGTCGTAGCCGTAGCTCGAAACGCCGTAGGAGATCTTGCCCGGCCGCTTTTTCGCGTCCTCGAAGGGCTCGATCTTCACGAGCTTGCGGATTTGTCGATCGGACAGAACGGGCACTGAACATTCTCCAAACAAATTTGCCGACGGGCAGACGTTTGCCGACGCCGAGAACCGGCGCCCAGTCAACGCGATCCAAGAGCTTCCACTGTCCCCGCTCAACCTCCGCCAGAGCACCCGCACGATCCTGGAAACCGGACTTCGGCTGGACGGGACCCAGAGCATACCACTACAGATCGTGGCTGCAAGGCATGAGAGCCCCAAAATCCTGTAGACAGAATGTGTGAAATCTGTCGCCAAGGCGCAAGAATCGTCCGAATCGGGGCTTGCGCGCTTGATGAAATCTTAAGGCCCAAAGTTATCCACATCTTCAAACGACGTCTTCCGACAGTTCCCAACAGTTCATACACCGTTCCGGCCCTATTTTGTTCGGGTAGCTCAGGCGGGTTTTGCCCGTTTCTCGCCCCCCGCTCCTTCCTTATCTAGCCGTTTCGCTCAGGATCCTCATCCGCATGCAACGCAGGGGCGGGCTGATTTCGTACAGTCTGCGGCCGCGTGCGCGAGGGGAGCGGGGCAGCCCATCGACGGATGGGCTCGCAAAGCGGGGCGCGGTCGGCTGGCTCGAATTCCCACGGTTACTGGAGGTCGCAAAGGCGATGAGGCATGGCATCCTCGCGATTCTGATCGGATTGATCTCGGCGGGTCTCATCCTGGGCTGTGAATCCAGCCAGAAGCCGCAAGCACGAAAAGTCACACCCGTCGTACGCGACGTCGCCCCCGCACTCCGCGGCACGGTCGGCTCCGAATCCAGCCTCCGCAACACCGAGCCTGTCCTGGTCAGCGGGTACGGCCTGGTCGTAGGCCTTCAGGGAACGGGCGGCCAGACGTTGGACGACGGCATCGCCGCTCTCATGGAGCGCGAGATCCAGCTACGCGATATCAGCGCGGCGAACGAGTACAAGTGGGCCGCGGTCGATCGGGTGACCCCCCGCCAGCTGCTCAAAGACAAGAATGTGGCGGTCGTGATGGTGCAGGGGATGGTGGCGCCCGGCGCTCCGCGCGGGATGCACTTTGACGTCTCCGTCCGGGCGATCAACGCCTCCAGCCTCGAGGGCGGACGCCTCTGGACCACGGATCTCCAGCTCGGCCAGATGAAACCCATGGGCGGGCCGAAGGGCAAGGTCGTGGCCGAGGCCTACGGCCCGGTCTTCATCAACCCCTTTTCAGACCCCGGTAAGGAAGGTGCCGGAGTCACCGCGACCGTGGGCCGCGTGCTCGGGGGCGGCGTGATGACCGCGCCGATGTCCCTCGAAATCGTGCTCGACAACAACTTCCACACCCGCGCCAAGGCCATGACCAGCGCGATCAACTCGCGCTTCCCCGAAGAAACGCCCGAACGTCAGCCCGTGGCCCGGGGCCGAAGCGGCCAGATCATCGATCTCTCGATCCCCGAGGCCGATCGGGCCAATCCGACCGAGTTCCTGACGCTGGTGCAGTACGTCCAGATCGACGGCCCGATCGAGCGCTACGCCCAGCGCTATGTCGAAGCCGTCAAGTCCGAGCCGTTCCTGGCCACTCAGCTTTCGTACTGCATGGAAGCGCTTGGACAGCAGGCACTTCCGATCATCCGCGAGCTCTATGACTACAACGAAGTGGTGCCCCGCCTGGCGGCACTGCGCGCCGGCGCCAGCCTTGGCGATCCGCTCGCCGCCCAGGCGCTGATCAAGCTGGCGAAGGAAGGCGCGGGTGCCGAACGCCTGGATGCGATCATGCTGCTCGGGAAGGTGAACGCCGGCCCGACGATCGACCTTGCGCTGCGTGACCTGCTGAACGAAAAGCCGCTGCTGGTCCGGATCACCGCCTACGAGGCGCTGGCGGGCCGGGCCGAGCGTGCCCGGTTCAACCGGCTGATGCGGGAGCAGATGACCAATCCGGACCCCAACGCGGTCCGGATGAACCCGTCGCAGCTCCAGGTTCTTGCCGAATCCGAGATCCCGATGGGCTCCATCCAGGGCGTCAGCCGCAAGCGGATGATCGATGGATTCCTTCTCGACCGCGTGCAGGGGGGCGAAGGGCTCGTCTACATCACGCAGCAGGGAACACCCCGAATCGTGGTTTTCGGCAGCGATCCCAAGCTCATGCAGCCGATCTTCGCGACCGCGTGGCAGGACCGGCTGATGCTCAATTGCACCGAGTCGAGCGGGCCCATCCGCGTGTTCTATCGCGACTGGAAGACCGGTTCGATCACCACCGAAGACGTCGGCCCCGACCTGGTGAAACTGATCGAGTTTTTCGCCCACAAGCCCAGCCCCGAAGACCCGCGCCCGGGACTTGGGATGAGCTACAGCGAGGTCGTCGGAGCCCTCTACGCGATCCACAAGGCCGGGGGCATGAACTGCAACTTCGCCACCGAACGCGACCGCCTCATGGCCGCCCTCAACGCCGGCTCGGCGGGCCAGCGCAAGGAACGCCCGGAAACGACCAAGGATCGCCCCGAGGTTGTGGTGCTCGAGTCGCCCCAGGCCACGCTCGCCCCACGCGAGGACCAGGGCCTGAAGCCGATCGTGGTTCCGATCCCGCGGGAACCCAAGAAGAAGTAACACATTTCGCCACGCCGGGCCCGGCGAAATGTTATTATGCAGGCCTCGCGGAACGGCCCATGGAGTGGGCCCGGCGCGCGGGCGCGCACGTGCGCCCCGACGCCCGTGCGACAGGAGGTTGCGAACGGCATGCGCCTTGTCAAGCTATCCCTCTCCGGCTTCAAGTCTTTTGCGGATCCGACGGAGTTTGTGTTTGACGACCAGGTGACTGGGATCGTCGGGCCGAACGGGTGCGGCAAGAGCAACGTCGTGGACTCGATCAAGTGGGTGCTTGGCGAACGGAGCAGCAAGAGCCTTCGCGGGACGGAGATGCTCGATGTGATCTTCGCCGGGAGCGCGGGGCGCAAGCCGGCGGGGATGGCGAGCGTGACGCTCACGTTTGACAACCCGGAGATCACCAGCGCCGCCGTGGCGGAGATCGACCAGCCGGCGCCCGTGGAAGAAGACAGCGCGGAGGCGGAGGCTCCTTCGGAAGAGGGAGAGGGATCGCTGGTTGATGCACGTCTGAAAGGACGGCGCGGGCTGCCGATCGACGCCGACACGGTCGAAGTAGAACGTCGGCTCTACCGCGACGGAACGAGCCAGTACCTGATCAACGGCAAGCGTGCGCGGCTGCGCGACATCCGCGAGCTGTTCATGGACACGGGCATCGGCGCGGACGCCTACTCGATCATCGAGCAGGGCAAGGTCGACCGCATGCTGCTGGCCAGCCCGCAGGAACGGCGCGCGATCTTTGAAGAGGCGGCGGGAGTCGCCAAGTACAAGCAGCGCCGGATCGAGGCGCTCCGCAAGCTCGAAAAGACCGAAACGAATCTCGCGACGACGCGCCAGCAGCTTGAGAGCACCGAGCGCCGTCTCCGCCTGGTCAAGGGCCAGGCCGCGAAGGCGCGGAAGTTCCAGCAGCTCGACAGCGAGCTCACCGCCTGGCGCACCGCGGTTGCGTTTGATCAGTACGACGAGTTGCGTCAGCGGCTGGAGGGGCTTTCGAGCCGCCAGGCGGACCTGGAAGTGCAGCGTGCCGGCGCGAATGAACAGCTCGTTGCGCTCGAGCAGTCTCGTATTGATGCGGACGCCGACAGGCAGCAGAAGTCCGAAGCCCAGCGGACGGTCGAGCAGGAGAGGCTGAACATTGCCTTCCAGTGCTCGCAGGCTTCGCAGCGCCGGGAGATGGCCCAGCGGACTCTCGCCGACGTTTCGGCTCGGCTGGGGAACGACCGTGAGCGGCTCGCCCTGCTCGAGGAAGAACTCGTCAAGGCGGGCGCGGCGATCGCCGACGCGAGTGAAACACTTGCCGCCGAGGCCGAAAAGAGAGATGAAGAAGAACGCCTTCTCACGGCGCTGGCGGCCGAACGTGCGACGCTGCTTGCGGAATCCGGCGAGCATGAGTCGAAGCTGAGGCAGGCTCGCCAGGCGATGCAGCAGATCGACCGGGACCGCGCCACGCTGCTGGCATCGTCGGAGGCCGAGGCCCGGCAGGCCCGGAACCTGGGGGATCAGATCCTGGGCCTGGAGCGGCGGATCGAGCAGTTCGCCGCCGGCCGGCTCACGACCGAGCGCGACAGCGAAGAGGCCAGGCAGGCGTTCGAGCGGTTCGGCGCGGACGTGGCGAGGCTGGAAGCGGAACTGGAAGCATCGCTTGCGGAACTGGAGAGGCTTTCGGGCGGGCGGGATTCGCTGGCCCGGCGGGTGGGCGATCTGCAGCAGGACCTGGCGAGGATCGAAAGCCGGCGTGCGACGCTGCGTGAAATGGCCGATGCCCACGAGGGCTACGCGGACGCGGTGCGCGGCGTTCTGAATGCAAGGCAGGAGGGAAAGTTTGCGGGCGTGCAGGGTGCGCTCGCGGACCTGATCGAAGTGCATCCGTCGGTCACCAACGCCGTCGAGGCGGCGCTGGGCAACGTCCTGCAGGCGCTTGTTGTCCAGAGTGCGGGGGAGCTGCCGACGGCGGAAGAACTGGCCGGGCTTGAGGGGCGGGTGACGTTCCTCCCGCTGGAAACCGCGAGCGTCCGCGATGGCGGATTCCCGGGCTCGATCGTCGAGATCGATCCGACTCTTTCGGAGCGTGTGGTCCGGCTGGGGAGCTTTGTGAGCGCGCGGGCCGAGCAGGCTCACGCGGCGCAGCTCGCGGGCATGCTGCAGCGCCTTCTGGGCGACACGTACCTCGTCGAGAATCTGGACGGCGCGCTGATGCTGGCGGCGTCGGGAGTTCTGCCCGCACGAGCGAGGTTTGTGACGCGGGACGGCCTGGTCATGGAGAGCGACGGGCGCATCATCGCGGGCCCCCTGGGCGCCGACGCGGGATCGGGCGTGGGCATCCTGCAGCGCCGTGAAGAACTCGGCCGGCTGGACGATCAGGCGACGCAGGTGCGTGCGCAGCTCGATGCGGCCAAGAGCGAACTGGCCACGGTGGGATCGGCGGCATCGGCCATGGGCGACCGCGCCGGCGTGCTCCGGCGTGAACTCGCCGAGGCTCAGCGTCAGGCGGTGGCCCACCACTCTCTGCTCGAGCGCAAGGCGGCGGAACTCGCGCGTCTCGCCCGCGACGAGAGCGAGACGGGCCAGCAGCTTGAAGCCCTGAAGTCGCGGCGCGATCGCCTGACACAGGAAGCGCTCGAACTCAGCGAACGGGCCCAGAAGCTCGCGGGGCTGCTCGAAGAACAGGCCGAACAGACCCGACAGGCCGAGGCGACAGCGGCCCAGGCGCGTGCCCGCGCCGAAGAACTCTCCGAGCGGTGCACGCAGGCCAAGGTCCGGGTCGAGCGCCTGGCTTCGGAGGCCGTAGCAGCGCGGCGTGAGCTGGCACGCCTCGAACTTGCCCGCGACGAGAGCCAGCGCCACAAGCGCGACCTGATCGCGCACGAGCAGCAGGGCACGGCACGCGAGCAGGAACTGAACACGACGATCGCCGAGTGCATTTCCCAGATCGAATCCGGCGGCGCGGCGCTTCAGGAAGTCTCGGCCCGTGCCGAGGCTCTGGCGGCCGAAGTGGCCGGGGCCGAATCGGTGCTGAACGAGGCGGTGCGGGCGCTCGAGGCCGCACGAGGCCAGGCGATGACGCTCGAACGCGACTGGAACGCGCTCGAGATCTCCCGGAGAGAGCTCGAGGTCAAGCGCGAGACGCTCGAAGAGCGCACGCAGCAGGAACTCCGTGTGGATCTCTCGGGCGAGTACGGGCAGTACCGCGAGATGGTCAGGAGCGGAGAGGTCAACCGCCCCGACACCGCCGCGGCCGCGACGGCGATTTCTCAGCTCCGCGAGCAGATCAAGTCGCTGGGTAACGTGAACATCGACGCCATCGACGAAGAGGGCACGCTCGAAGCCGCCAACGAAACGCTGGTCCGGCAGGTGGCCGACCTGGATGCGGCCCGGGGCACGCTCATCGAGCTCATCGAGAAGCTCAACATCATCAGCAAAGAACGCTTCGGGGCGGTTTTCTCCAAGATTCAGGAGCAGTTCGGCGGGGCGGACGGGATGTTCCGCCGGCTCTTCGGCGGCGGCAAGGCGGAGGTGCGGCTCATGCCGCTCGTCCGCGAGATCGAGAACGCCGACGGCAGCGTGAGCAAGGTTGAAACCGAGGAGGTCGACCTTCTGGAGAGCGGGATCGAGGTCGTGGCCAAGCCGCCGGGCAAGGAGCCGCGGAGCATCAGCCAGCTTTCGGGCGGCGAAAAGACGCTGACGGCGGTGGCGCTGCTCATGAGCATCTTCCGCAGCAAGCCCTCGTGCTTCTGCATCCTGGACGAAGTGGATGCGGCGCTCGATGAGAGCAACGTCAACCGCTTCGGCCAGGTGGTGAGGCAGTTCACCGATCTGTCGCACTTCATCGTGATCACGCACAATAAACGCACCATGCAGCAGGCCGACCGGCTCTTCGGCGTCACGATGCAGGAGCGCGGCGTGTCCACTCGCGTCAGCGTCAAGTTCGACCAGGTCGGCAAGGACGGTTCGATCAAGGCCGACGCCGCCAAAGCCGAATCCGCGTCCAGGGCGACGGTCGAGGCGGAGGCCAAGCCCGTCGAACCCGCCGCCGGCTCCGGGACGACGCAGGGGCCCCTCAGCCGGGCGCTCGCGGCGATGCACGAGCAATCGGACGCGCCCGCGTTGTCGGACAATTGAAACGGCTGAGCCGGGGCGCGGCCTCGGGCTTCCGCTACCATCCCCGCCGTGAGCGATTCCTCTCCGAACATCGAGCAGCTTGCAGATCGTTTCCGCGCCGATTTTTCGGCCGCCCTCGATCAGATCTCGAAGATCATCGTGGGGCAGCGGGACATCGTCGAGGGCGTTCTGACCTGCCTGTTTATCGGCGGCCACGTGCTGCTCGAGGGCGTGCCGGGAACGGGCAAGACGCTCCTGGTGCGGACCCTCGCACGGTCGACCAGTCTTTCGTTCAGCCGGGTGCAGTTCACGCCGGACCTGATGCCCGCGGACATCACCGGCACGACGGTTGTGATCGAGAGCCCGGCGGAAGGCGGAAGGACGCACCGCGAGTTCAAGTTCCGCGAGGGCCCGGTCTTCGCGCAGGTGGTGCTGGCGGACGAGATCAACCGTGCGACCCCCAAGACACAGTCGGCCCTGCTCGAGGCGATGCAGGAGCGCAGCGTCACCGTGGGCGGCCGGACGTATCCGCTCCCTTCGCCCTTCCTGGTCATGGCGACGCAGAACCCCGTCGAGCAGGAGGGAACCTATCCGCTGCCCGAGGCGCAGCTCGACCGGTTCCTGTTCAAGCTGCTCGTGCGTGCTCCCGGGCGGGAGGACCTTGCCGAGATCCTCCATCGCACCACCGGCACCGACCAGAGCACCATCGAGCCGGTGCTCAATGCCGATCAGATCCTCGCTCACCGAGACCTGATCCGGCGGGTTCCGATCGCGCCGAGCGTTCGTGATTACGCGGTGCGGCTTGTGCTCGCCACGCAGCCCGAAGGCACCACAACGGGCCGGAGCTTTGCCCCGCCGATGGTCCAGCAATATGTGCGGCTCGGCGCATCGCCCCGCGCCGCCCAGGCGATGGTGCTCGCGGGCAAGTGCCGCGCCCTGCGCCAGGGAAGATCCGCGGTTTCGATCGAGGACATCGCAGAGTCCGCGCTCGCGTCGCTTCGTCACCGGCTCATCATGAACTTTGAGTCAAGCGCCGAGGGCGTGACCCCCGACGCCGTGATTGCAAACATCACTCAGACCCTTCCCGTCGAAGGGTCGTGATTGCACGGCCGGCCGGATGCCGGCATCCGACAGGCCCGGGCCGCGAAAAGATGGGGTGGGTATCGTGTTTCGGCGTGTGAGATTCCGAGCATTTCCATCCCTGCTCTCCGTCGGACTGACCTCCGCCCTGGTCGGCGGGTGTGCGACTTCGCCCCCGAAGCCCGCGGCTCCGGCAGAAAACGCCTCGCTCTTTGCACCCACGACGGTCCAGTCTCTGCCTCCGCTCCCGCCTGTGGACGAGCAGGCCGTCCCGATGTACGTGCTGTTCGGGCATCCGCTGATCGTTCCGGCCGCACGGCTCTTTCCCGACGGCCAGCGCGTCAGCGAAGGCCAGTTGGACGATGGACGCAAGGTGCCGATCGTGTTTCACCGGATCGCGCCGCGGCCGATTGCGACGGGCGATCAGCCCGCCACGGCGGCGGCGCTCCGCTGGCTTGGCGCGGCGCAATCGTGGGAGGAACTCGCGCCGGGAGCACCTCTCGACCCGGGCGCAGCGGAATGGTGCGAACTCAAGCTCCCCGTCGACTCCTACGGACACTGGCTCTGGCTCGGCAAGCGGCACGTCGATCTCGCGTGGCTTCCCGCTTCCAAAATCGCTCCACTCACCCCGGCGGTCACGCCGCCGGCAAAAGGGGACGACTTTTATTTTGAGTGCCTTCGGATCCGCGCGCTCGATCCGCTCTGCCGCTGGCAGGCGGAGCTCGCGGGATACAAACCGGCGGCCGTTCGCCCGACACCGATGCCGGTTCCGTTCGCAGATCCCACGGAACCGCTGGTGCAGAAATCCGATGACGCGTCGTTTCTCGATCGGATCGCGAAGCAGCGATCGGAGATGTGGTCTCTGGCGCTGAGCGCCCTGAATGATGCGGATCGCACGCTGTCGAAGCAGACCACGACCGCGCTGGCAGGCGCGATCCGGATGGAGTCTGAGGCGGCAGGTCGCACGGTGCCGGTCTGGCCCGACGTCGCGGAATCCGAACGACTGCTTCAATCACTTCTGAGCGAGCGCGAAAACCCGCGTCGTCTGACCGCCGCGGCCCGCGACTGGCTCATGCGTCGCCCGCAGGCGACCGCGTGGACCAGCGACGACGGCGGGCTGTGGGATGCGGATCAGAAGCTGCCGCTGCCCCGCGTCGGCGTCGCGAACTTCACCTCGGCCCGTGCCGTCGCCTGGGCGCGGGGCGAGGCCGAGGGCCAGACTCCGGAATTGATGACGCTCGATCCCTGGCAGGCACGCGTTCTCACCCTTCCGGCGCTTGTCCGTCCCGCCCCCACCGACGGGAGCGCCGAGCGCCCGGGCATCGAGGTCCGCGTGGGCAGCTGGTCGGCGGTGCTCGCAACGCAGCGCCGGCAGATCGACGCCGTGCCGCCGGGAGTGCCGATCGCGCCCGCGTTCCTTGATCACACCATGACGACCTGGGCGCTGGCGCAAAATGTCAGCCCGCTTCCGGCGGGAGGGCGCTCGGTGCTGGGCGCTCTCACCGGGATGCTGCTGCGTGAGTCCGGGTCGGCGGCGATGGGCTCGGGCTGGTCGCTGTACTTCGAAGTCGAGAAGAGTGCTTTCGAGCATCAGACGCTGCGCATCTGGTTCGGACCCACCGGGCGCTCGCTCGAAGTCATCGTCGTCGATCTGCCCGAGTCGGCCCGGATCCCCGAGAGCGCGGAAGGTTCCGCGATCGTGCGAGCTCCCGGCGCTCGCGACGAGGTCCTCCGCGGCGCCCAGATACGCCAGTCCAAAGACCGCTGGACGGTGCGGATTCCGGTGCCCAACCGGGCGATCGAGCGTCCGGGCCTGCTGCGCATCGGGGTCGAGCACGCGAGAGGTGCCGTGCGATCGGCCTGGCCCCGGGCCATGTTCCCGTGGGCCACCGAACCCGGACGGGCCCTGATCAACGTTTCGAAGTGGTAAGCACGTTCAAAGTGCCCGCGCGGGCGCCAGATCGAGCGCCCGGGTCATGACGCCGTGCAGTTCGATGTTATCGATGAACGGACCGATCAGATCGCTGCCCGGCCCGATCGCCGTGACTTCCACAAAGTCCGACGTGTGATTCGGGCTGATGAACCCGACGCCGAGGTAATTGGCCAGGCAGCTTCCCAGCACACTGCTGGCACGCGACATCGGGGCAAAGTGCTCGGTGTCGTGGCCCTTCAGCGACTCGGTGAAAGCGTGCACTTCCGCCTTGGTCAGCGAGACACCGGTGGCCTCTTCGATCAGCGTGGCGGCGCGTTCATCGCCGGCAGACTTGCTGGCATCCACCGGATCGTCGTACGACAGTTTCAGTTCCAGCTTTTCAAAGAGCCACTCGAACGAATGACGCACCTTGCACAGACGCTCGATTCCCCTGTAGCTTTCCGGCCCGTACAGCGTCAGACCCGGGTTGGCGTTTCCGTGGTCGGTCGTGACGATCAGCAGCGTGTCGTCGCGTCCGTTCATCCACTCGAGGACTGCTCCCAGCGTCCGGTCGAACGCAAGCTGCTCACCGACGAGCGAGCCCGCATCGTTCGCGTGAGCGGCGTGGTCCACACGGCCTCCTTCGATCTGCAGCACAAAGCCGTCGCTTCCCCGCGAAAGGCGCTGCAACGCCGCCGAAGCCAGCTCCCACAGCGCCGGGTCCGCCTTGCCGCGGTCGCACTCATAGAGCAGGTGCGACTGCTCGAAGATGCCCAGCACACGCCCGCTCTCGGGCGGGCGGGCGCGGAAGTTCTCAAAGTCCGCGACCGTGCGCAGGACTGCTGTGTCCCGGGCGCCGGCCAGCAGCTTTTCCGGGAAGTACTTTGCGCCGCCCCCCAAACACACATCCACTCCCCGGGCGATGATCTGTTCCGCGATGATTCCTTCGTAGTTCCGCGAAGGGCAATTGGCGATGAATCCGGCAGGAGTCGCGTGCGTCACGCGGGTCGTCGTCACCAGCCCGGTCTTCTTTCCGTTCTGGGAGGCCTGCACCAGGATGGGCACGGGAGTTTTCTTGTCCGGCGTGAAGTTGACGGCATCGTTGTTGATGTGCTCGCCGCAGCCCCACGCCGAACTGCCCGCCGATGAATCCGTGACGAGAGAATCCGCCGACGCCGTCCTCATGACGCTGCGGCGCACGCCCGGCATCGCCCACATTCCGGTCCAGCTGGTGCTCTTCCCGTCGCGCACGCGCCGGACGATCTCGGCGAGCGAGAGCGTGCCGAAACTCATGCCGTCGGAGACCATGAAAATGACGTTTGTCGCACGCCCGGAACCGGCCCTTTCGGCCGAGCGATCCACCGCCGCGCGTGCAAACGCCGGCGAAAAAGCGCCGGCGGCGGCAAGCCCGGCGCCAGTCCCGAGCGAAAGCCCAAGAAACCCACGCCGATCGAGCGGGTAACGCACAGCATCTGGTACGTGGTTTCGCGGTTCCATTGCGGCTCCGGAGTGCAGGCGGGATGATAACGCAGGCACCCGCTAGAGTCGCGCCGATCGGGCAAACAGCAGCCATTCGATCACCAGCAGTCCCCCCGCCGCCATCAGCAGCCATCCCCATATTTCACGCGGCGAGGCCGCGGGCGCCGCGGTTGGAATCGCCCGCGGGCCCACGCGGAGCGTGTCACTCGTCGCAACGGCGCTTTCGAATGCACTGAGAAGGTTGACCGCAACCGGAGGGTCGGAGCCGCTCCCCTCGGGCACATAAACGCCCGCACGATCCAGCACGCCGAGTGAAACCAGGTGCGGCTCGCCCGGTCGGGCCGTCTCCGCGCCAGGAACGAGAGTGCTCTGCACTCGGACCGGCCCCGCATACAGGGGGGCCTCCCCGCGAACCTGAACCGTCACCGGTTCCACGGTGCTGAAGGAAATGCCCGCTCTCTCCATCCCCCGGTCTGTCAGAAAATCGAGCGCAGTCTTCACAAAGATCGGGAAACCGGCCTGGAGCGGCCAGTTCGACTGCACCAGATCAAACGCAACGACGATGCGCCGCGGCCGCAGTTCGTTGTCTTCCACCAGGACAAGCGGACCACGCGCACCCCGTACGATCGCGAGCGCATCCTCGCCGCCGGTCATCACCGCCGCAGCGACCACTCCGTCCAGAGTGATATCCCGAAGTAAAGGGTGTGAACGGTCCCAGCTCAGCACCGGGCCGGGAGCGGCATCCGAGGGAGACGCAGCAAGTCGCAGCCCCGGCAACGGGAGCCCCGCGCCAAAGCTCAGCGATGGCACCGGGGGGGGCGTCGACGGCGTCACGCCGTCAAAGACAATCGCGTCGAACCGCTTCAAGCCGTCGGTTGCCGCTAACTGTGAATACTCCTGCGGCGAGGCGCGGATGAGTTCGGCCGGTCGCAGCTCTTCGAGCACATCCGAAAGCAGGAAGTCCGCCGAAAACTGATCGCCGGCGGGGCCGTCCGCCCGCACCGTCGCGGAATGACGAACCAGCAGCAGACGGACAGGCGTCGCGGGGCGGAGCACCGTTGCCGCCGCGTTGTCCGATTCCAGATCGTCCGACAGGGGGTCCACCGCGAGCGTCACCATGGCCAGCCCACCGGCGGGCGCGCTGAGCGTGAACTCATCGCCCGTCTCACCCGGACCTTCCGGGCCGGCGGCCGGCACCTTGACGCTGCGGATGTCGATGGTCCGCGCGTCGACCGAAAGACGCACCGGAACCGTGACCTCGCGGGCGGCCGTGTTCTGGATGCGAACAAAGATCCTCGCAACGTCCGCCTGATTTTCAGCCCTCCGAGCCGAGAGACGGACGATTCCAAGATTCTGCCGCGGGGCGCCGGGAGCGGGGCCGACGCGGACCAGACGCACCGCCCCGCCCGGGAGCACCAGCTCCTTTCCGTCATCCTCGAAAACGCCGTCGCTGAAAACGATGACTTCCGCGCCGCTCTCGCGCTCGCCCGTGGTGGAAGACACAAGCGCTCGCGCCACTTCAAATGCAGAAACGATGTCCCCCGGCTGATCCGTGGGACGCACAGCGCGTGCCGCGGCGGCGGCCGCACCGACATCGGAGGTGAATCCGAGCACGATCTCCGGCCTCGACGCGATCGAAACGACGGCGACGCTGACTTCCGCCCCGGATGCCGAGGCCCGCTTCAGGGAATCCGCGATGCGTTCCTTTGCCTCATCAAGCCGCGAAATCGGTTCGCCCGAGGAGCCGGTCCCGTCGCGTGCGCTCATCGATGCGGAGCGGTCGATCAGTATCACGATGCGTGCCGCCCCGGCGCGAAATCCGGTCAGCGCTGGGCGTCCGGCCGCCGCGACGAGCAGCGTCATCAGCAGAACGTGCAGAAGCAGCAGCCAGCTCGCCCGGGGGCGCGCGAGCGGGACGTTGACCTGCACGTCCGTTGCCGACTCGGGCCAGAGCATGACAGAGCTCACCCGCAGCGGACGGCGCCGGAGTTTCAGAAGGTAAAGAGCCAGGAGCGCCGGGAATCCGATCGCGGCGGCAAGCAGTGCGGACATGGGAGCCAGAAAAACCACCGGCAGAGGCTACGCGCCCGGTCCGCGCGAGCCGGTATCGCCCCAGCCCGGCCGGGGGCGTGCCGGAGCGGAGGGCTCCTGAGTTTTTGCCGCGGGGGGCTTGTACCCCTCGGCGATAATGAAGATCTCGCGTGATGCGTCGCGGCTGGCTTTGGGCTTGAGACCCTTGACCTTCGCGAAGATCCGGCCGCAATCCTGCAGCAGGGCCGGGTAACCCCCGCCTTCCAGCACTTTCATCACGCAGGCGCCGCCCGGCCCGAGCAGCACCGGCAGAAGTTCGAGCACGCGCCGGCACAGCCGGATCGAAAGCGCGTCGTCCCCGTGCCCGCTCGTGCTCGGGGCCATGTCGCTGAGCACGACGTCGAATTTCCGGGCTGGATCGGCCAGCAGTTTCGTCGGATCGGCTTTGAAAATGTCACCGACGATCGTGAGCACGTTGGGCGCGATGTTGTGCCGCACTTCCTGCAGGTCGATCCCGACGACGAAGCCCTTTGCGCCGACGATCTCCCGCGCGACCTGCAGCCAGCTGCCCGGTGCGCAGCCCAGATCAACCACGTTCATGCCGGAACGCAGGATCCGGTGGCGTTCCTGGATTTCCTTGAGCTTGTACGCAGAACGCGCAAGGTACCCCTCGGCCTTGGCCTTTTTGAAAAACTCGTCGTGAAGAATCCGGCGCTCGGCCACTCAGTCCTCGTCTTCCATCAGGTCCGACCGTTCTTCGATCCAGTGGCGCTGGATCTCTTCCAGGATGCGCTCGTTGGATGGATGTCCCGCCTCTTCGCGAAACCCCGGGAGCGCCATCACGAGCCTGCGGAGCTCGGGAAAGCCGGTCCGCACCGGGTCGATGCCGGGGTGGCGGTCGGCCAGCTCTTCGCCGATGCGACGCACTTCCAGCCAGCCGAATGTGTCGCTCAGAGCCATCGGTCTGATCCAGGACTTAGTGAGGGACTTCCTTGACGGCGTTGCGATTCCAGGCGGGGACGCGCACGACGATCGGGCCGTTACCCGTGATCTCGCACTGACAGCTCAGGCGGCTGTTCCGGGAAAGACCCGGGGCCTCCTCCACGCGATCCTCCTCTGCCTCGGTCGCCTCGGTCAGCGAGTCCATGCCTTTTTCCACGTGCACATGGCAGGTGGAGCAGGCGCAGACCCCGCCGCAGGCGTGCTCGATATTGATGCCGTGTTCCAGGGCCAGCTCGAGCAGCGTTCGCGTGCGTGGGGCCTTGAACTCGAGCTGCGCCTTCTCCTGGCCCACACCCTCGGGGTCTTCCAGAAGAAACTGAACCGCAACAGTGGCGGGGTATTTTGCTGTGTCGATCTCTCGGATATGCATGAGGATTCCTCGGGCCAAACTATAAGCAAGAGCCGATCCGAGGCCGGCTCCTATCCTCCCGCTCCATGCCGTCCCGCTCCGATTCCAACACCGCCGGGCATTCCTCCGCGATCGAGCTTTCGGTCGTCGCGCCGGCCCACAACGAGCAGGAAAACATCCGCGAACTGGCGGCACAGGTGCAAACGGCCCTGACGCCACTTCCCATCGAGTGGGAACTTGTCATCGTGGACGACGGCTCAACCGACCGGACCCGCTCGGAGCTTCTTGCGCTCGCGAAGGAAAACCCCCGGTGCAGGCCCATCGCCATGTCGCGCACTCCCCAGGGCCGGGGCAACGGTCAATCGGCCGCATTTCACGCCGGGGTGCGGGCGGCACGCGGCCGCCTCATCGCGACCATGGACGCCGACCTGCAGAACGACCCGGCGGATCTTCCGGCCATGCTCGATCTGATGAACAGCAGCGGCGCCGATCTCGTGCAGGGCGACAGATCCCACGCGCGACAGGACAATTTCATCCGCAAGGTCGGCTCGTGGGTCGGCCGCAGCTTCCGGAGGATGCTCCTGGGTGATCGCGTTCGGGATACCGGCTGTTCACTCCGCATCATGAAGCGCGAATTCGCGCTCCAGCTGCCGCTCGAACTGCGCGGCATGCACCGGTTTGTCCCCGTGACCATCCGCGATCTGGGCGGAAAAGTGGTGGAAATGCCCGTCCATCACCGCCCGCGGAACGCCGGCGAGACCAAGTACGGCCTGGGAATAACCAAGCGGGCCCTTCCCGGGCTCATCGATCTCTTTGCGGTGCGCTATTTCCGGTCGCGCCGGCGGCCCGTCGATTTTGTCGCTCTGGAATCCCCGTTTGCCGCACAACGCCAGCGCCCCGCCGAACCGGTGCCCGCGGAGACGCACGCGTGAAGTGGGAACCGGCGGCGCTCATGGTGCTCGTCATCGGGATCGGCTGCTGGCTCGTCCTCAGCCCGCGCGGAGGAAAGGTCCATACGCGCGACGGAGCGCTCACCACCGAGATCCGGATCGGTGAAAGCCGCGGCGTCGTGGAAGTCACCGGTCAGCCGCCGGCCGAAGAGTTCCGGGTGCTCATGCGGGACGGCTTTGAGTCTTCGCCGATGAGCCGCGGCGAATTCGAGCACGCATTCGGGAAATCCGTGGCCGAGCAGGCCGCCGACGGGCGCACCAACCGGCTCTTCCGCTTTCTCAACATCACAGGCTGGTACAGCCTGGTCTGGATCGCGATCGGATTCGGGGGGCAGCTGCTTTTCAGCGGGCGGATGTTCCTGCAGTGGCTCGTCAGCGAAAGACACAAGGTCAGCGTGATCACTCCGTCTTTCTGGTGGTTCAGCCTGCTGGGCGGGATATGCCTTTTTTCCTACTTTGCCTGGCGTCAGGACATTGTCGGGGTTTTAGGCCAGTCTTCCGGCATCGTCATCTATGCACGAAATTTGCGCCTCATCGCAAAACAACGCCGGCGTGAGGCTTCTTCGCGGTTATCCGCGGCCGCCCAATCCACACCGGCCCGGGCCGAGTCGCTATCCTGATCCCCGGTATCGAGCGGCCGGGGGGCGCGATCGAAACAGGGCGATCGCGCAGTCGTTTCTCGTGGTGCAGTATTCTCCGACGTGCGTGCATCCCGCCCGCACCATCGCACTCTTCTCTTCTTTCGCACCATGCAGGTTCTCCTCGACGACCAGCCCGTCCCCATCGACCGCCCCACTCTCGCTGCGGCACTCCGCGCGGCGCAGGACGCGGCCCGGGTGCGCGGCCGCATCATCGTCGAGGCCTACGCCGACGGCACCCAGGTCTCCGACGAACTGCTCTCAAGCCCGAGCGATGAGCCCGTCAACATCCGCCAGCTCGCCATGCGGAGCGCCGAGCCCCGGGCACTCGTGAGCTTCACGCTGACAGACGCCGCGGATGCCCTCGTGCATGTTGCCGACGATCATGACAAGGTCGGCCGCGATATCCAGGCGGGACGCACGCAGCAGGCTCTGGGCAAGCTCGGCGAGTCGATCGCCACGTGGCAGGCCGTCTGCGACATCCTCAACAAGGGCGCCACGCTCCTGAAGCTCGATCTGGACTCCGTCACGCTCGACGATGGCGACCCGACCCCGCTCTCCGGGCGATTCTCCGCCATGCTCGAACGCCTCGCCAGCATCCGCACCGCCCTCGAATCACAGGATTTCTCCGCCCTTTCCGACATCCTGCTCTACGACATGGCGCCGCTCGCCAGGCAGTGGTCGGTCACCATGAAAACCATCGCCGCGATGGTCCGGACCGGACAGATCGGCACCGTCCACGCGGAATAGCCCGTCAGCAAATGGCCAAAGAAGCGCCCAACCCGATCGACCGGCTGATGGAAGAGGCCAGCCAGGCGCTCCTCGAAACCGAGTACTTTGCCGTTGTGAAACTCTCGCGCCGCGCGCTTGAACGGGCAAGAAAAGCCGACGACTTTGAACGCATGGCCCGCATCCTGCTCCCGCTCCAGGAAGCCCGGCGCCAGATCCGCCAAACCGCGTGCGACGCCGGACCCGGCGCTCTCATTACCGCACGACCACGCCCCCAGTCGCTCAAGCCCGGCTTGTACCTGGCTCAGCCCCCCATGATCGCTCTCGAGGCACGCGATGTGCGCGAGGCGGCCGACGCCAGGAGCGTTCCGATCATGCTCCTCTGCCGCGAACCCATGACACGCGCCGGGAAATGGCCCATCGCCGCGGTCACAACCGGCGGCCTGGTCGACACGATCACCCTTCGCGTCCAGGTTGATCCCCCGCCCGGAACCATCCCCACGCACGATCAGCCCGGCGCCGGCCCCACCCGCGACAACTCAACCTCCGTTCCCGACGTGCGCTGGTTCACCAGCACATCCGAAGCGCTCGGCGATGCGGCGATCGCGCGCGTCAAGGCCGACATGCCGGCCTCATGGCGCGTCGATGAGCTCATGCTCTATCTCGACGCGATACCCGATCACGAAAAGCTGCACCAGCGCCTCGCCGAGGCCTGCCGCGACGCCGCGCGCGAAGGACCCGCCCCCGAGCCACGACGCAGGGCGCTCGCCGAAAACCCCTACTCGTTCTGATTCACTGCCCGTTCGCGCGGCGCTGATTCTGGTCGCCGATGATCACGCCGCCGAGCGCACCGGCCGCGGCACCGATCGCAGCGCCGGTTCCCATGTGCCCGAAGGCGCTGCCGATCGCCATGCCCGTGAGCGCGCCCAGCCCGCCACCGGTCAGGCCACCCTCGAGCGCGTTGTTGCAGCCCGCGCCACCCACGGCCATCGCGCCCGCGAGCACCAATGCTCCCATGCCCGACCTGGCCCCACTCCGACGCCCCTGCACAGACTGGCCCCTGAACATGACTCGCTCCTTTGAGACCGCCCGGAAGTATCTACCCCCACTTTCGATGGGGGCTTCCAAGTTAGTCGCCATTATACATACGGCAAGCCGCGGGCACAAGTTCAATCAATCGAGCGAAGAACGGGTTATAGGACGTAGATCTAGTTCGGCGTGTATCCACGGGGATATTTCTCACCCGCCTGGGCCGTCGCCTGCCGGATCAGCTTGTCCAGGCCCTCAAGCTCGACCTCCACGATCCCCGCCCGCGTGTCGGCATCGGGCTCTTCCAGAAGCCGGTACCGCTTTTCCTTGTCCTCGACGAGCGTGAAGGCGATCAGCTCCAGCAGCGCCGTCGTCGGAATGTCCTCGTCCCGAACAAACTCGAGCAGCGTGTCGGACTGCACAAGCTTCCGGAGCGTCCCGCGATCGAGCCGGCGCTCGAGCTCGGTCCGCAGCTTGGCCAGCCGCGGCGTCTCATCCTGAGAGAGCCCGACCGGCTCGAGCATCGCCTCGCGATAGAGACGGTCCTCGGTCGGCGCCAGCTCGCGAACGATCCGCGCCCGGCACACCCCACGCAGCACGAGGTTGTACCGCCCGTCGGCCAGTTTCTCGTGCTGCGCGATCTGCCCGATGCACACCGCGGGCCGCACCGGCGGCCGGCCGTGGTATTCCTGCTTCCAGCGCCTCCCCTGGAAGATCGCCATCGCGATCTGCCCGGACGCGTCCAGCGCGTGATCGACCATCTGCCGGTACCGCGGCTCGAAGATGTGCAGCGGCAGCACCTGCTGCGGCAGCAAAGTCACATGGTCCAGCGGAAAGAGCGGGAGCGGCCGCGAGAAATTCACCTGGATGGTGTTTTCGTCGCCTGTCATGCGCTCGCCTACTGCTTGAGAACGTCCGGCCGGAACAACTTCACGTTATCGAGCGCCCACTGCTTCTCCGTGAAGTTGCCGCCCATGTTGAATTCCGCGTCGCGCTCGGGGCGGGCGGCGTTCAGAGCGATCGTCGTCTTCGCGTCGAGGTTGTCGAGCATCGCGACCACGATCGCCTCGGGTGTGGAAGGGATTTTTGCCGCCCCGAACTCGGGCTGCGTGTGATGGCTGAGGATGATGTGCTGAAGCACCGTGAGAGCGCCCGGGGGCAGGCGCTGGCCCGACTCCCGCATCATCACCTGCGCCTTGTCGTGGAGCATGATGGCCCCCTCCACAATGTGCCCGATGAGTTCGCCGCGGTCGGTGTACGCAAAGACCTTGTCGTACGAAAGCTCACGCGTCTTGCCAAGGTCGTGCAGGAACAGCCCCATCACCACCAGGTCGCGATTGATCTTGGGATAGAGCGGGCAGACACGGTCGGCCAGGTTGAGCAGATTCAGCGTGTGCTCCAGCAGCCCGCCGAGATAGGCATGGTGCATGCTCTTGGCGGCCGGGCACTGCTTGAACGCGTCCATCAGGAACTTGTCCGACAGATACGTCTGCGCCAGCGCCTTCATCGCCGGGTGCTGCAGCGTGTCGAGAACCCCGGTGAGTTCCGCGAACATCTCGTCGGGACTGCGCTTCGAGCAGGGCAGCAGGTCACGCAGCATCTCCGCCGTCGGCTCGACAACATCGATCGAATGAATGATGAGCTGCAGCTCCCCCTGGTAAGCCTGCGTCTCCCCTTCGATCCCGACAAAGCCCTCCGTCGGCATCCGGCGGAAAACGGCCTCCTCGATCGACCACATCCGCGCCGGCATCTCGCCCGTCTTATCCCCGATGATGCACCGCAGGTACGGCTTGCCCGCCCGCGTCTGCCCCATCTGCGCGTTGCTGATGCTGAAAACCCCGCTCACCCGCTCCGGCGGCTCGCGGAACTCGATGATGAACCGGCGCGATGAATTGCTCTTCTGCTCGTTGAGTGTCAGTTGTGACATGAAGCTGCCCAGGAAGACCAGGAACCGCAGCGACCACCAGGCCGCCGGCGTCCGGGGAATCCTATGGAGACCCGCCGGACAACGAACCCACCCGATCACGCGAATCCCCGCCGCCCCCGCTGCCATCCAAGACTTATTCAAAGGAATGGCCGTGATCGCACAAGAACTGCTCCGAACATCATTCCAGAATGCCCTCTCCTATCCGGACTACGTCCGCACGGGAACCGCCCATCAGGTCCACTCGTGGAACAACTTCGAATTTGTCGCCCGCGAACACGCACGCCTCACCGACGTCCAGCGCGGGCTCGTCGCCTCGTTCGTCCGCCGCATGAACGTGCTCGTTCTGAGCGGCACATGGTGCGGCGACTGCGTGCACCAGTGCCCGCTGCTCGCGATGATCGCCGAAGTCAACCCCGCCTCCAAAGACGACGGCGCGATCGACCTCCGCTTCATCGACCGCGATGTCGCCGCGGACCTTTCCCAGGCCGCCATGATCTGCGGCGGACGCAGGGTCCCCACCGTCATCTTCATGAACGAAGACTTCGAATTCGTTTCCATTCTCGGCGACCGCTCGCTCTCCCGCTACCGGGCGATGGCCGCCAAGGCGCTGGGCGCTTCCTGCCCGCTCCCCGGAGCCCCCGTCCCCACCGACGAGATCGTCGCCACAATGCAGGACTGGCTCAACGAATTCGAGCGAGTCCATTTGGTGCTGCGCCTCTCGCCCAAGCTCCGCGAGCGTCACGCCGACTGATTTTCGTGTTCCGAGCCGGTTTCGGACGGAAACCCCGCCCGTACGAATCCCAAAGATTCGGTCTTCCGAGGAGGAACCCTCGCGCCGGACGCGAGTCCAATGGGATGTCCCGTGCTGATATTCTGCAACCGCGGAACCCTTCCGTGGTAATGGGAGTACCAGTTCGGGCACAAAACGAATGCTCAAATCGCAAGAGCTCCAACTGGTCAGACGGGCGGCAAACGGCGATCTCTCCGCCGCCGAGTCGCTCATCAGGCGTCATCAGGCCGGTGTCCAGTCGTACATCTACCGGATGTGCGGCCGGTGGGACGTCGCCGAAGATGTCACCCAGGAGGCGTTCCTTCGCGTGCTCTCGAGCCTGCACAACTTCGATGAGACCTACCGGTTCTCGACGTGGCTCTTCACGATCGCACGTCGCGTCTGGCTCAACGTCTGCGAAAAGAAGCGCCCCAGTTCCGCCGGCGACGCCAGCGATGCCTGGTCCGCCCGAAAGGACGAACTCCGCTCCGAAATGTCGCTCGATCTCGAGCAGCGCTCCCTCGCCAGCGATGCCCTCCAGAGCGCCCTCCTTCTGCTCACGCCCGAACAGCGCGAGGCGATCGTCCTCTTCCATCAGCTCGAGTGGCCGATCCGGCTGATCGCCGATCACATGCAGCTCCCCGAGGGCACGGTCAAGAGCCACCTGCACCGCGGGCGCCAGCGCATGAAGGCGGAACTGGTCCGCGGCGTCTCCGGGGTGGTCGCTCTCGAAGAACCCGCCGGAGCGATCCCGATCTTTGCACGCCGCGCCGTCGCGCTCTCCCCCGGGGAGGTGCGCCCGTGATGAACCGCCCCGAAAACCGCATGGAGCTTCACGCCCGGCGCACCGAAGGCCGCCGCATGATCCAGTCCATGCTGGACGGCGACATTTCCGAAAACTCGCCCCGCCTCCGCACGCTCCTGGCGGCCGATCCCGTCCTGGCCCGCGAGCTGGACGAATACCGCATTCTCCGCTCCCAACTGGCAGCTCTGCCGCGCGGACGCGATCAGTCTGCAGAAATCCTCTCGCGCCTTCCCGCGTTCGCCAACGCGACAGGCCGCCCGGAGTCCGGGCGTGTTTACCGCTTTCTCCGCAGCGCGGGCCTGGGCCTCGCAGCCTCGGTCGCGCTCGGAGCATCTCTCTTCCTCGTCTCGTCCAACGCCCTGCGGAGCGGCTCGCGCGAGACCGCCGCGGATCTCTTCGGCGATGCCCGCCAGAACATCCGGCAGACGACGGGCTTCTCGCTCGCGGACCGTGTGCGAGGCCGGTTCCTCCCCGGGGCCGATCCGAACCTGATCCCCGACATCGAGTCCATCACCGGCGACGACGCCGACCTCCGCCGCGCCGCCAAAGACATGGCCGGTGAAAAGGAAGTCTGCATCGAGCGCTCCGGCCTGAGCATCGTCAACCCGGGCCCGCAGCTCGCCCACACGACACCCGCCTCGCGCGAAGCCGCCGCCGTCATCTGGACTTCGACCCCCAACGCCGAATACAGCGGCGGGCGCGGCCGGGCCAGCGACACCCCGCGTTTCATCATGACCGGCTGGTACGACGGCTCAGGAAACGCCGTCCCCCTCACCGGTGTCGCGAGCGGCAAGCAACGCAAATAAGTCGGAACTCGCCGCACCGACCCCTTCCCATCCCACCCCGCCGGGCGTGCCCGAGGCGTTTTTCGTTCCTAGAATGAGCCAGTTCCGGCACGCCGCCGACCGACTCTTTGTTGTAAATCATTGTGGCGTAGAGGGATAGAAAAAGGCCCTCGCCAGCGTCATCCCTCTTTTCGCGAATCCCCATGTCCACGCCACCCCCCAAATTCCCCGTCAACGAACACATCCGCAACGTGGCGATCATCGCCCACGTCGACCATGGCAAAACCACGCTCGTCGACAACCTGCTCAAGCAGTCCGGCAACTTCCGCGCCGGCGAGCTCGAAAAGCTCGAGGGCGGTCAGCACGGCCTCATCATGGACTCCAACCCGCTCGAGCGCGAGCGCGGCATCACCATCCTCTCCAAAAACTGCGCCGTCAATTACACGGCTCTCAGCGGTCAGACCTACCGCATCAACATCATCGATACCCCGGGCCACGCCGACTTCGGCGGCGAGGTCGAACGCGTCCTCCGCATGGCCGACGGCGTGCTGCTCCTCGTCGATTCGTTCGACGGGCCGATGCCCCAGACCAAGTTCGTTCTCACCAAGGCCCTCGAGGCCGGCCTCAAGCCCGTCGTGATCGTCAACAAGATCGACCGCCCCGACGGACGCCCGATGGACGTCATGCACGAGGTCTTCGATCTCTTTGTCGAGCTCGGCGCCGAAGAGCTCGCGCTCGACTTCCCCACCGTCTACTGCGCCGGCCGCGACGGCTGGGCGACCAACACCTGGCCCGTCCCCGAAGGCCAGCCCAAGCCCACCGACCTGCGCGACATCTTCGAAGCGATCGTCAAGCACGTCCCGCCGCCCCGCGCCGAGATCGAGAAGCCCCTCCAGGTTCTCATCACCAACCTCGATTACAACGACTACGTCGGGCGCATCGGCATCGGCCGCGTCTTCAGCGGCCGCATCAAGGCCGGTCAGCAGGTCGCCGTGCTCAAGCGCGACCAGAAGCGCGTCAACACCAAGGTCGCCAAGCTGATGCAGTTCGAAGGCCTCAAGCGCAGCGAGGTCGATTCGGTCGAAGCCGGCGACCTGTGCGCCATCATCGGCCTTGAAAGCGTCGATATCGGCGACACCGTCGCCGACCCGGAAAACGCCGTCGCCCTCCCGCCCGTCACCATCGACGAGCCGACGATGACGATGCTCTTCCGCATCAACGACTCCCCCTTCGCCGGACAGGACGGCCAGTACGTCACCAGCCGCCAGATCCGCGAACGACTCTTCAAAGAGCTCGAACGCAACGTCGCCATGCGCGTCGAATCCGGCCGCACCGCCGACGAGTTCATGGTCTCCGGCCGCGGCGTCCTCAGCCTCGGCATCCTCATCGAGAACATGCGCCGCGAAGGCTTCGAACTCTCCGTCGGCAAGCCCGAGGTCATCATCCGCGAGATCGACGGCGCCCCGCACGAGCCCGTCGAAGAACTCGTCATCGACTGCCCCAACTCCGCCGTGGGATCCATCATGGAACTCGTCGGCGGCCGCAAGGGCGAGCTCAAGAAAATGGAGCCGCGCGGCAACGACCTGACGCACCTCAAGTTCGAGATCCCCTCACGCTCGCTCATCGGCATGCGGGGCCGCGTCCTCACCGCCACGCAGGGCGAGGCGATCATGACGCACTCCTTCCTCCGCTTCGCCCCCGTGAGCGGCGAAATGAGCCACCGCGCCATGGGCGTGCTCATCAGCCTCGAATCGGGCGCCGTCACAACCTACGCCCTCGAGCAGCTCGCCGACCGCGGCATCATGTTCGTCGTGCCCCAGGAAAAGGTCTACGCCGGCCAGATCGTCGGCGAGCACAACCGCGACAACGACCTCGTCATCAACTGCACCCGCCTCAAGCACCTCACCAACATCCGCGCCGCCAGCAAGGAAGCCACCGTCGTCCTGAAGGCTCCGCGCAAGATCACACTCGAGTACGCCCTCGAATACATCGAGGACGACGAACTCGTCGAGGTGACCCCCGCCAGCATCCGCCTCCGCAAGAAACTCCTCGACGAATCCGCCCGCAAACGCGCCGAACGCCAGAGCCGCGACAAGGCCGAAGCCGCCAACGCCTGATCCTGCGGTTGCCTGAAGTGCCCACCGCCGCCGTGCGAGCGCCCGCGGGATGTCTACGCCGTCAAACCAGCGTCACAACCCGCCAGCCAGGGGAAAGAAATCGCTCACGCGTTTTGGCTACCTATCTGGTAACTTGATGAGGAATTGCTCATCAGCGTGGTGAGCCATCTTCCATGCCCCAGCCGCCTGGGGCGTCCAGGCTTTGTGGGGTTCTCATGTTCAAATACGTGTGCGTTGTGGCCCTCAGCACTCTCGCCTGTCTGCCCGCGACGGCACAGACCGGATTGCCCGTCAATCTGCTGACACCCAATCCCTTCGTGCCGATCGGGTTTGGTCACACCGTGTCCCTCTCCGGCGACACGCTCGCCGTCAGTTCGCCCGAAGAAGAAGCCACCGGAGCCGTCCGCATCTACCAGTGGGACGGACGCATCTGGGGCCTGCAATCGACAATCCTCCCGCCGAAAAACACATTGGGGCTTGCCTTCGGGCAATCCGTCCTGCTGCGCGGCGACCTGCTCATCGTCGGCTGCCCCGTGGACAGCTCTCCCGATTTCGCCAAGGGTTCGGTTTACGTCTACGGCCGATCCGGATCTTCATGGACGCTGCAGACCAGAATTCTTGGAAGTTCCACGACAGCATTCAGCGGCTTCGGTGAATCCCTCGCACTCAGCGGAGACATGCTCGCCGTCGGCGCCCCCGGGCAGGATTCATCCCGGGGCGCGGTCTTTGTGTACACAAAAAACGGCACGGCCTGGGCAGAAATAATGTACATCCAGGCGTCCGACGGGGTCGGCGGTGATAACTTCGGGCGCGCCGTTGCGTTGGAAGGCTCGACGCTCGTCGTCGGCGCGCCGACGAGCAGCACCTTAGCAGCCGACGCCGGTGGCGCGTACATCTACACATTGGGCCCCGCCGGCGCAACCGAACGCACCCGCCTCACCCCCAGCATCGGCTCCCTTCCGGCTGATGAATTCGGCACCAGTGTCGCAGTCTCAAACGGCCAGGTTCTCGTCGGCGTTCCGGGCAGGAACACCAGCGCAGGCACGGTCTGCACCTATCGGGAAGAAGAAGGCAACTGGAGTCTTTTCCTGGAAATCAACGCGGACCAGCCAACCTACGCACGCTACGGCTCATCGCTCGCCGCCTCGGGCGACACCCTTCTCATCGGTTCGCCTTCTTCATCCAACGACGGCTTTGACCGCGGACTGGCATACGTCTCAGTCTTCGACGGCCTCGCTTGGAAAAACCAGGCACGCCTCAGCTTCCAGCCGATCGACAGCACAAAAATGGGCGTCTCTGTTGCCCTCGACGGCAACACGGCGGTCGTGGGCGGAGAGTCAAATATCCCAAACCGCGCCCGCGTCACGCTTTATTCGCGTCTGAAAAACACATGGCTGCTCGACCCCACTTCCTTCGAGGGCAACGTCAACGATGACAACCTCGGCTACGCCCTCGCGATGTCGTCCAAATACGTCATCGTCGGCGCACCGCTCAGCGACGTTGCCGGACTCAACAGCGGCGATGCCTACATCGCCCAGCGCTTCGGCAAGACCTTCAACAACGTCGCAGAGTTCCAGGTCGGCCAGGCCGCCGGCGATCAACTCGGTCGCGCGGTCGATATCAGCGATGATTTCGCCATCGTCGGCGCACCCTACAACGACACCGGCGCCAAGACCGATCGGGGCGCCGCCTTCTTCATAGCTCATGAGCCAGGTTCCAACGATTCGTGGGCGGGCGGCACCCAACTTGTCGCGTCCGACGGTGCCGCGGGAGACAACTTCGGACAGTCCGTCGCCGTCAGCGGTTCGATTGCCGTCATCGGCGCACCCGGCGACGACACTGGCGCCATCACCAACCACGGCTCGGTCTACGTCACCGATCTGTTCGCCGACCCGAGCAATCTCACCAAAATCACCGCCTCCGACGCCGCCGCCAGCGATCAGTTCGGCTGCTCCTGCGATATCGACGCAAACACCATGGTCATCGGCGCGCTCGGACGCACCTCCAATCAGGGCATCGCCTACGTCTACATCCGCAACGCCGGCGTCTGGACCTTCAAAGCCAAGCTCACCGCCTCCGACGCCGCCGCCGGCGATCAGTTCGGTTACTCCGTCTCCGTCAAGGGCGACACCATCGTCGTCGGCGCTCCCACCAAGGGCGCAGGCGCCGCATACGTCTTCGCCCGCAACGCCGACGGCTCCTGGTCCCAGAAAGCAAAGCTCGTCTCTCCCGATGCCGCCACGGGCGATCGGTTCGGCCAGTCCGTCGATATTTCCGGCTTCTGGATAACCGTCGGCGCCTCAACCGACGATTCTCCCGGCAAGACCGACGCCGGCGCCGTCTACCTCTACTCCAGCACCACCGGCCTCGCCGCCGGCCCCTGGGTCTTCGAACGCCGCTACGACTCCCCCACCACCGGCGAGCAGCTCGGCTTCGACTGCGCAACCGACGGCAAGACCATCCTCACCGGGGCGCCCAAGTTCAGCTCCGCCAAAGGCCGCATCGTCGCCTTCGACTTCTGCGATGCCGACTCAACCTCGGTCCGAAACACAACCACCTCCACCGCCTACACAACGCTCGACTCAGCGATCTCCGCCGCCACCGCCGGCCAGTCCATCACCGCCGCGGCCGGCGCGTTCGACACCGCCTCGATCGACCTCGGCGCCAAGCCCCTGATCGTCTCCAGCCGTTCCGCGCTCTCGACCAACTACAACTCCCTCATCATGCTCTCAAACGGCGCACAACTCGCCGCCGCGCCCGATTCGCAAATGCAGATCTTCGGTAGCTTCTATTCCTCCACCAACGCCGGACTCGTCCGCCTCAGCGCCGGATCCGTCGCCTTCGGGCCCGCAAGCACCGTCTTCATCGAGCCCGGCACCACCTTCTTCAGCACACCAATGGCAGCCTTCCGCGGCACGACAAACTTCCGCAGCAGCGCCTCCATCGCCAACTTCACCGGCACCGCCGACTTCGAGGGCACCCTCAACATCCCCGCGGGCGCCCAGATCTCCGCCTCCAACGACATCAACTTCGGCGGCAGCGCCAAAATGGTCTCCACGACCCTCTCCGCTGGCGGAACCGTCTCCTTCCGCACCTTCACCTCCATGACCTCGAGCACCATCTCCGCCGATTCCATCTACATCGCTCCCTCCGGAACATTCACCGGCGCAGGCACCGTCATGGCCAATATGACCGTCGCAGGAAAGTTCATACCAACTGCCGACCTCCTGCTGTACGGCGGCCTCGGCGCGCAGTCCACATCGATCATCCGCACCGGCACCGTCGGCGCACTCTTCGTTTTCGGCCCGTTCGTTGTCGAGGGCGGTGCGACGATCGCGACCTTCATTCAAGGCTGCGCCGCCTGCCTCTCCCAGCCCGTCAGCATGCAGATCGGCAACACGTTCTCGCTCGATCAGGGCTCCCACTTCTCTTCCGGCAGCACCATCGAGCTCGGCGCCGGTTTCGACTCCAAGATCACCAACCCCGCCGACTTTGACATGCACGCCGGCACCTTCCGCTTCAACTCCGCCGCCGCGAGCGGCGTGGTCACCTCCCGCACCCTCGAAGTCATGTCACGCAACTACGGCCCCGCCGGCGCCGTCACACGCCCCTTCGTCCCCGGCTCGTTCCCGCTCGCCGGCCTCGAACTCGGACCCGCCTCCACAACACTCACGCTCGTCGACAATCGCGACAACGATCTTCTCGGCCAGACCTCCGCCGAAGCCCTCTACGTCGACACCCTCATCGTCCCCGCCGGAAGCCGCCTCTTCACCGCAGGCAAGAAGATCTTCGCCCGCCAGTCCATCATCAGCGGCTGGATCGACAACCCCGCCAACATCATCCCCCTTCCCGGCCCTTGCGATGCAGACCTCGCCATCGACTCCATCGTCGACGATGCCGACTTCCAGGTCTTCCTCGCCGCCTATTCGCTCATCGACTGCGCCGATCCCGAAATGGCCGCCGCCTCCCGCTCCCTCCCCGGCGGCTGCCCGGCCGACCTCAACTTCGACGGCGTCGTCGACGACGCCGACTTCAGCATCTTCATCGTCGCCTACGACCGCCTGCTCTGCCCCTGAAACAACTCCAACCATCCAGCGCAAAAACAAAGCCGGGCGGCACGTGCCGCCCAGCTTGTTCATAGGCGTTCGGCTCTTTTTTCAAGCCCGCCGACGCCGGATCGGAAGCACAAGCGCACCCGCAAGCCCCGCGGTCACAACCGCCCCGGGCGCCGGGACCCGCGTCACGGAAAGCGCCGACAGATCGCTCACCGCCACGTCGTCGTAATACGCCGTGTTCGCGTCGCCCGTGTACAAGTCGATCGCGGCCAGCGACAACGCCGACGCGCCACCTCTCGTCCACGCGCCCGAACTGATCAGCGCGTTGTTGTAGTACGACTTCACCGTGTTGGTCGCAAAGTTGATGTCAACCCGGATCGCGGCCCACTGGTTCGTCACGATCGCCACCGATCCGCCCCGGATGTCGTCGTAAACCCGACCAGCACCCAGGTCAAACCGCAGCTGCGTGCTCCAGAACTGGCCGTTGTTGTTCCCCCCGTCGGAGTACTTGTTCATCAGGATGAAATACGTCGAGCCCCCCTGGCCCGCTCCCAGGTACTGCATCGCCGAAACCGACCACGTGTTCGACGACACACCCGAGAACTGGTGCACCGCATCCGTATACCCGCCGCCCCCCGCCGAAACCTTCAGCGAGTTCGCGCCGTCATACGCAACAGAATTGCTCACCATGCCAGCAACCGCCGGCACGTTGTCCCATCCCTTCCATCCATCGACCCCCTGCAACCGAGCCCCCGACGCATAACTGTCAAAGTCGGCGAAGAAGTCGGCTCGAGCCGAGGCGCACGCCCCCAGGATCGCTGCCCCGGTCACCATCATTCGAATCGTGTTCATGCTGGCCCCCTTCATTCTGTGCCCCGTGCCCGCGCCCTCGAGCGCCCGCACGTCACACCCCAACATTCCCAAACACCCCCAACCACCGCCAGCCGGTTTATGAAGAAACCCTTCCCGTCCTTTCCGTCTGCGCCGTCCCCTCCGCTTGACCGCCCCACCGTCCGATACCATCGCCTTCCCATGCCCCAGGGCTCCGCGTCCAAGAACCTCGCCTCGCGCCAATACGCCCTCGCCGGCCTCATCACCAACATGCTCCTCGCGGTGCTCAAGCTCATCGCGGGAATTGCGGGCCACAGCTACGCACTCATCGCCGACGCCATCGAATCACTCGCCGACATCGTCGGCTCCGGTGTCATCTGGGGAGGCCTCTTCATTTCCTCCCGCCCCGCCAGCGATCAGCACCCCTACGGCTACGGCAAGGCCGAACCCCTCGCCGCCCTCGCCGTCGCCTTCCTCGTCCTCCTCGCCGGCTTGGGCATCGCCGTCGAAGCCGTCCGCGAGATCATCACCCCTCACCACACCCCCCAGTGGTGGACTCTCGCAATCCTCGTCCTCGTCGTCATCATCAAGGAAACCTTCTTCCGCATCGGACTCCGCCGCGCCAAAGCTCAAGGCTCCACCGCCCTCGCCACCGATGCTTTCCATCATCGCGCCGACGCGATCACCTCCACCGCCGCATTCATCGGCATCAGCATCGCACTCATCGGCAAGTGGCAGACCAACTCCGACAAGTGGGCTCCCGCCGACGACTGGGCCGCACTCTTCGCCGCCGCCATCATCATCTACAACGCCGTCCGCCTCATGCGCCCGCCCCTGCGCGAACTCCTCGATCAGCAGTCCGATTCCATCGCCGACGCCGCTCGCGACGTCGCCTCCAGGGTCCCCGGCGTCGTCCTCGTCCAGAAGTCCTTCGCACGCAAAAGCGGCGTCCTCTACTGGATCGACATGCACGTCTGGATGGACGGCCACATGTCCGTCCACGATTCCCACGCCGTCGCCCACGCCGTCAAAGACGCCGTCCGCGCCGCCCTCCCAAGCGTCCGCGATGTCCTCATCCACATCGAGCCCGCCGCCCCATCGCCCCCCACAACCCCCGCCCCCAACCTCCCCCAACACCCCTCCCACTGATCCAAATCCTTACACAAGCTCAACTTCCCGCCCGCCCACTCGATAAATCCTTCCTGCCCGCCTAGTATCTCAACCCCCCCAAAGGGGTTTTGGAGCCCGGTCATGTACGCGATTATCGAAGAGTTCGGCGGCCAGCGCAAAGTCACCCAGGGCGAGGAAATCCTCGTCGATCTGACCGAGCAGGGAAATGCCAAGGTCGGCTCCAGCATCACCTTCGACAAGGTCCTCGTCGTCGGCAAAGAAGGCGGCGATGCCAAGATCGGCCAGCCCTACGTCTCCGGCGCCTCCGTCAAGGCCGAAGTCGTCGACCCCAAGGTCGCCGGCGAAAAGATCTACATCCACCACTTCCGCGAAGCCAAAACCTGGCGCAAGAAGACCGGCCACCGCCAGAAGTACACCAAGATCAAGATCACCGCAATCAACGGCTGATCGAACCCGCCATCCCAAGATCTCTTCTGAAGGGCACGGCAATCAGCCGTGCCCTTTTCCTTTCCGGCTTTCGCCCTCTCATAATTGGGCCGCCCACGCCCCGCACTCCTCGTCGAGCACATTCGCACTTTAGAATCTCGCCCTTTGAATATCTGCCCATGCACCTCACCCTCATCACCACCGGCGGCACCATCGAAAAAACCTACGACGAGGCCAGCGGCAGCCTCGCCAACCGCCGCTCCATCGTCCGGCGCATGCTCGCCCGCCTCCGCCTCGTCGACACCACCATCAGCACCATCGAACTGCTCAGCAAAGACAGCCTCGACATGACCGAGGAAGACCGCACCGCCATCGTCCAGGCCGTCCGCGCCGCCGGCGGATCCCCCGAACTCGCCACCCAGTCCACCGGCATCATCATCCTCCACGGCACCGACACACTCGAAAAAACCGGCGACCGCATCGTCCGCGAAATCCCCTCGCCGCGCGTCCCCATCGTCCTCACCGGCGCCATGCGCCCTTACGAAATGAAGCGTTCCGACGCCCTCCAGAATCTCAACGAGGCCGTCTTCGCCGCCGGAGTCCTCCCTCCCGGCGTCTACTGCGTCGCCCACGGCCGCGCCCTGGCCTTCCCCGGAGTCCGCAAAGACCGCGACCGCGGCACCTTCACCAAGCCCGCCCGCTAGTACCGATAAGCCGCGCCCCGCCGTCCCAGCCCGCACACTCCGCCTCTCCCGGCCCCGCCCACGCACTCGTTACAACCGGCCCTCACCCCGCTCCCCGCATCGCCCGATCCGGTGGGGGTCAGAGTGCGCTCTTCGCGCGCTCGGTCTTTTCCTTTGTCAGAGGCGTATCGCATGGACAAGGCCTCCCTCATCGGCATCCTCGTCGGCGCAGCCGCGCTCGGCTACGTCTTCGTAGAGGTTTCCCACGGAAACCTCATGATGTTCTTCTCGATGGAAGGCGTGCTGATGGTCGGCTTCGGCTCCGTCTCCGTCGTGTTCATCGCCATGCCCATGGCAAAGCTCAAGCAGGTCCCCGGCTACATCAAGACCTTCCTCTTCCAGAAAGGCATGACCTCCCACGAAGTCATCGCCACCGTCCAGTCCCTCTCCGACAAGGCCCGCCGCGACGGCATCCTCGCCCTCGAACCCGAAATCGCCAAGATCAAAGACCCCTTCCTCGCCGCCGGCCTCAAAATGGCCATCGACGGCGTCGAACCCGCCAACATCGACGCCACCCTCCGCATGGAAATCCTCGCCATGCAGGACCGCCACAAGGCCGGCAAAAAGTTCTTCGATCTCATCAAGCTCTACGGCCCCGGATACGGCCTCGTCGGCACGCTCGTCGGTCAGGTCGGTATGTTCGGTCAGCTCGCCAGCGCCGACATCGGCGCCCTGGGCCACGCACTCGCCATCGCCGTCGTCGCCACCATGTACGGCGCCATCATCGCCAACGCCATCGCCGGCCCCATCGGCGACAAGCTCGGCATCAAGTCCGGCGAAGAAATCCTGAACCGCGAAATGATGCTCCAGGCCATCCTCAGCGTCCAGGCCGGCGATAACCCGCGCATCACCCTCGACAAGATGCTCGCCTTCATCCCCTCGCCCCACCGCGACGCCTTCCGCGCCGCCGCATAGTGCTCTCTTCAAATCCGCGCCACTGACCCCCGCTCCAAAAGCTCCGCGCCCCGAGTCAACCCTCCATGTCCGACGAACACGAAAAACACGGCGAGGGAGAGCACGAGGGCGGCTCACACGGCCACGGCGGTGGTCACGGTGGCGGCCACGGCGGTGGTCACGGCGGCGGAGGCCACGCCGAAGGCGAACACGAAGGTGCGCCCGAGTGGCTCATCTCCTTTGCCGATAACGTCGCCCTCATGATGGGTTTCTTCGTCATCCTTCTCGCCATGAACATGGGCCCCAAGGGCAAAACCGATTCGAGCGGCGAGCCCTCCGACGAACCCGGCCAGCCCTCCCAGGCCATGCTCGACTTCGTCATCGGTATGCGCGAAGGCTTCGGCAACCCCATCAGCATCAACTCCAACAAGCCCGCCGAACAGCAGTTCGTCAAACGCCTCCGCGAACTCCGCGGCGAAGGCGACACCGACGGCACCCCAGGCCGCCACAAGCTCCAGCAGTCCCAAAGACCCACCAACTTCAGCAGTCTCAGCGCCACCGTCACTTTCGACGACAACTCCGTCGCACTCACCTCCGCCGCCCGCGAAACCATCGTCGAAGCCGCCAAACGCATCCGCGGCCAGCGCTACTACGTCGAACTCCGCGGCCACATCAGCCCCTCCGAATCCATGCGCGACGCCACCAAAGCCATGAAGCTCAGCTTCGACCGCTCCATGGCCGTCTTCCACGCCCTCGTCGAGCAAGGCGTCCCCACCGAGCAACTCGTCCTCCGCTGCTACGGCGATAACGACCGCGTCGTCCCCAACACCTGGTCACGCGAGCAGGACCGCAACAACCAGCGCGTCGAAATCGTCATCTCCGCCGACCCGCTCCCCCCAGACCCCTACAGCAGAGAAGCAACCGGCGCGAAGCACACCGAAGGCGACTGAAGCAGGTGACCATCCGCTTTACGTCACAGCCGCTGCGGCCAACCCGCGTTCATCGAGCCTTCTATCGGCGCTGACGTAACTTTCGAGAGCGGGTCGGCATCGCTTTGACTCTGCCCCCCCCGTTCCCAATTCCCAACCCCTTCCAGCGAAGGCGTTTATGTCTATTTCGAACAAAATCCAAACATTCCTGTTGGTTTACCGATCAAATACCGTACAATAGACCCCATGTGCTACGCCGTCACCACGCCGTCCATGGACGACATCCTCACCGACTACTTCGGGGGCAAAGACCTGCTCGAGATCTCCAGATCCCGGGCCCTCACCCTCTCGCAGCTCATCAAAATCATCGAGTCCCCGCCCTTCCAGGAGGCCATCGCCGACCTGCGCCGGATCGAACTCCAGCGCGCCGAAGTCCTCGCCGTCCGCCTCCTCCCAAAGCAAATCGCCGACCTGCACGAAGCCGCAACCAACGACGCCGGCGCGGGCCACCGCCTCCGCGCCCAGGCAATCCTCGCACGCATCACCCTCCAACTCACCCGCCCCCAGCCCAAGAAGCCCGCAAAAACTGAGCAGAACGCTGCTCAGAACTCTCCAGCCGCCGCTAATCCAAAGACTCCTGCTCCCGCCGCAAGCAGCAATACGCAAGCTCCGATCGAACCGCCCTCATCCGAAACATTTCCATCCACAGACGAACCACCCTTCGATCGCTACTCCTTTCCCGCCAATCCAAACCCCGCGGCAGCGCACAGCACTCCCGACCCCCCGCACTCCGCTCAATCCGAACCCAACGCGACAACTCCCGTCACCTGCTAGTTCCGGCAATTCTGCTCCGAGCCGCGAAGCGGCGCCAGCACTGAGCCCGGGGTGTAAGCCCCGGGAAAGACCCCAAATCCCTCAAGCACCGAAGGTGCGCCACTCCCCTTTCACCCAACTTCACTCTTCCGCACGTTCGCGCTCTCCTTGCCCTCCACCCTCCGCGCTCTTTCCCATTCCTTCCTCTCTCTCCTTCTTCTCCGTGTTCTCCGTGTTCTCCGTGGTAAACCTCCCTTTCTCCTCCCCGCCACAAAAAACACAACTTCCCCTGCAAGGTTTTCACCCCAGCGCGCAAATCTCCTTGCACGCCTCACCCGTCGATCGACGGGCATTGAGTCCGCAATTCAAGGAGTTTTCACCATGGTTCGTTGCACACTCGCCGCCGGCGCTGTCGCTCTGCTCGCACTCTCGGGGTCCGCTCAGGCGGTCGTCTTTTTCGATGGAGTCTTCAACAACTCCGACTGGTCCCTCGTCGGGGTCACCAACGCCAACGGCGCAGGCAGCACCACCGTCGGCTTTCAGGTCACCTCTGGAGGCAACCCCAATCAATATCGTCGCGTTCGCAACAACCTCGTCGTCTCCGGCCCCAACGGCGCTTCTCTCGGCCTTCACATGCGCGCCGTCTATAGCTACAACCCCGGCGCCGGCGCTATCGGCTCCATCAACTACAGCGAAGACTCCATCAACTTCGTCAACCAGGGCGGCAACGGTCAGGGCTCCGGATGCGTCATCTTCCAGAGCGGCAAGTACTACATCCAGCGAAACCCGATCCTGGTTATGCCCTATTCCACTTTCAATACCTGGCAGCCCAACTCCGCACCCGGTCTGGTGGCTTCCGATTTCTGGGAACTCACACTCTCCGGCAACCTCATCTCCTCAAACAACCCCGACTTCTCAACCTCCGGCGGCGTCATGCAATTCGGCTTCTGGCGCGGCAACTCCGCAAACTCCAGCATCCAGACCGACTGCGGAATCGACAACTGGCGCGTCGAAATCCTCCCCGTCCCCGCCCCCGGCGCCATGGGAGCACTCGCTCTGAGCGGCCTCGTCGCACTCCGCCGCCGCCGCTGATCCCCCTCTCTCGAATCGCGAAAACTCCAACGCCCGGAATCTCCCTCAGGGATTCCGGGTGTTTTTCAGTTCCCTTCGTCCCGGAATAAGTGGGTCCGCCCGCATTCCCGCCCGCCCCCAACGCAAATCCCTTGGTCATTCCAGACTCTTCCGGTAAACTGCGGAATCCTCAATCTCCGCACCCTCCGGCGTCTTCCCGCCAGAACTTTCCGTTCCGCCCGAGGACGATTCCGAACTTGATCGCGATCCCGTTCGTTGATCCACGCATGAAAGGCTCCCGCATGCCCAACCCACTTCGTGTCGCCCCTCTCCTCGCGGGCCTGGTTCTCGCCTGCGGCCTCTCCCAGGCCGCCATACGCGTGGTCACGTACAACACACGCATCTCCGGCGACGGCGCCATCGCTCCCGCCGCCGGTTTCGACACGCTCATCCAGGCCATCGGCAATCACACCATGGCCGGCAACGCCCAGCCCGTCGACGTTCTGGCGCTCCAGGAACTCGACGGCGATTCGTTCCTTCCAAACGAAAACTCCGCCAGCCTCCCCATCATCGTCAGCCAGCTCAACGCCCTCTACGGCCCCGGCGTCTACGCCGCCGACAAGGTCAAAGACCCCACCACCGGCGGCACGGGCGGCGGCCCCAACGGCCTGGTCTACAACACCCAGACCGTCACCGTCCTCGAGGCCAAGATCGTCGGCGCCGCCAGCGGCTCCGGCGCCCCCCGCGCACCAATGCGCTACAAGATCCGCCCCGTCGGCTACGGTCCCGAAGCCGACTTCTACATCTACGTCAGCCACTACAAAGCATCCAGCGATTCCACCAGCAAAAGCCGGCGCAACGTCGAATCACAGACCATCCGCGCCGACGCCGACGCCCTGGGCTCCTCCGCCCACATCATCTACTCCGGCGACTTCAACTTCACGAGCGGCCGCAGCGAAACCGCCTATTCCACCCTGATCGCCTCCGGTCCCGGCCAGGCCAATGACCCCGCCAACCCCTCCAACACCTGGACCAACAGCACCACCTACCGCGCCCTGATGACCGAATCCGCCACATCCTGCAACATCCGCTTCGACTTCCAGTTCGTCACCGGCGCCGTGCTCAACCAGTACGGCTTCAAGCTCATCCCCAATACCTACCAGGCCTTCGGCAACAACGGAACCAGCAGCTTCGGGGGCAGCGTCAACGTCGCCGGCAACACCGCGCTCAACGACCTGGCCAACCGCAACACCGTCCTCTCGCTGCTCACAACCGTCTCCGACCACCTCCCCGTCGTCGCCGACTACGCCATCGTCTTCGCCCCCTGCCCCGGCAACCTCAACACCGACCGCGTCGTGGACGATCTTGATTTCGTCATCTTCGCCAACGCCTACGACCAGTTCGTCTGCCCCACACCGCCCGCTCCGTGCCCGGCCGACCTCAACGCCGACGGCTTCGTCGACGATGCCGATTTCGTCATCTTCGCCAACGCCTACGACGCCCTCGTCTGCCCGTAAAACCAGCCGCCTGATCGCACCACGCCTGCCCGCCGTGCGGCTCCGCGCCTGCACTTCTCGCGCAACAATGCCCCGGCGAGCGCACCGAGGAGCTCATGCCCGGAGTCACCGGCACCCATCCCGGCCATCAGGCAGGCTCCGCTCGGGTCGATATGCCCGTCGACGGAATGTCCTGCGCCTCCTGCGCCCAGCGCATCGAAAAACACCTCAGCAAACAACCCGGCGTCGAAACCGCAAGCGTCAACTTCGCCACCCGCACCGCGACCGTGCGCTACGACCCTGGCGCCGCCGCGCCCTCCGACCTCGCCCGCGCCGTCAGCGACATCGGCTTCACCGCTTCCCTCCCCGCTCCTGCAAGCCCGGCCACCATCGCCCAGCCGCACCACGCCGCATCCGGATCGCTGTTCACCCGCACCATCATCGCCGCCTGCCTCTCTCTCCCCGTCCTGATCATCGCCATGTCGCACGGCCGTATCGCCGGGCTCGATGCGCCCTGGGTCAACTGGCTGCAGCTGGCACTCACGACTCCCGTCCTCTTCTGGTGCGGCACCCCCTTCTTCCGCGCCGCCTGGAAAGGCCTGCTGCACGCCAGCGCCAACATGGACACGCTCGTCGTCCTCGGCACCTCCGCCGCGTACTTCTATTCCGCGGTCGCCACGATCCGCCCCGATCTCTTCACCCACGCCGGTCAATCGCACGGCCCCGCCCACGTCTATTTCGAGAGCGCCGCCGCCATCATCGTCCTCATCCTCATCGGCCGCTCGCTCGAAGCCCGCGCAACCCGCCGCGCCGCCGCGGCCATCGAGCGACTGATCGGGCTTCAGCCCCGCACAGCCCGCCTCCTGCGCGACGGTTCCGAACACGACGTGCCCGTGGACTCCGTGGTCCCCGGCAACCACCTGCTCGTGCGGCCCGGCGAAAAGATCCCCGTCGACGGCGAAGTCGAATCCGGCGACTCCGCCATCGACGAATCAATGCTCACCGGCGAGAGCATCCCCATCGACAAGAAGCCGGGCGACGCCGTCTTCGCCGCCACAATCAACACAACAGGTGCGCTGCACATCATCGCAACGCGCACGGGTGCCGACACCGCGCTGCAGCAGATCCTCCGCCTCGTGCAGGAGGCCCAGGGCAGCAAGGCCCCCATCGCCCGCCTTGCCGACAGGGTTTCCGCAGTCTTCGTGCCCGCCGTCCTCGCCGTCGCCATCCTCACGTTTGCGCTCTGGTGGCTCCTCGGCCCGCCGGAGACTCGGCTCGCCATGTCGCTGCTCGCTTCCGTTTCTGTTCTCATCATCGCCTGCCCCTGCGCACTGGGCCTCGCCACGCCCACCGCCATCATGGTCGGCACCGGCCGCGGCGCGGAAATGGGAATCCTCATAAAGGGCGGCAAGCCGCTCGAGATCGCCCACCGCCTCTCCACCATCGTCCTCGACAAAACCGGGACCATCACATCCGGCACACCCGGAGTCACCGACGTCCTCCCCTCGCGTCTCTCTCCTTTCTCGCAGGACGAACTGCTCCGCGTCGTTGCCAGCGCCGAGCGCGGGAGCGAACACCCGCTCGGCGCCGCGATCGTCCGCGAGGCCAGGTCACGCAACCTGGTTCTTTCAGAACCCGCCAGCTTCCGCGCCGCCGCGGGCCTTGGGATCGAGGCGGCGATCGACGGACGCACAATGCTTGCCGGCCGCGCGGCGCTGCTCGAGAAGCGCGGCATCCGCTCGACCATGGCCGCCGAAGCCCAAGCGCTGGCCGCGCAGGGCCGCACGCTCATGCACGTCGCGTTCGATGGCCGGGAAGCCGGCCTGATCGCGCTCGCCGACACCGTGCGCCCGGAAGCCCGCGAGGCCGTCGATCAGCTCCGGGCGCAGGGACTGCAAGTCATCCTCATGACCGGCGACAATGAAACGACCGCCGCCGCCGTTGCCCGGCAAGTCGGAATCGATCAGGTCTTTGCCGAACTGCTCCCGGGCGACAAGGCCGACAAAGTTCGGGCGCTCCAGGAGCAGGGCCGGATCGTCGCGATGGTCGGCGACGGCATCAACGACGCACCCGCCCTCGCCCGCGCCGACATCGGCATCGCCATCGGTTCCGGGACCGACGTGGCCATCGAGTCCGCCGACATCACCCTCATGCGGAGCGACCTCCGCGCCGTCCCCCGGGCGATCGCCCTCTCCCGCGCCACCATGCGCACCATCCGCCAGAATCTGTTCTGGGCCTTCGTGTACAACGCCCTCGGCATCCCCATCGCCGCCGGCGTTCTCTATCCGTTCACCGGCTGGCTGCTCTCCCCCATCATCGCCAGCGCCGCCATGGCCTCGAGCAGCGTGAGCGTGGTTCTGAACAGCCTGCGGCTGCGACGGGTGGAGCTTTAAATAACACGATTCCCCAAAACCGCCGCAATCCCGGCATTTGCCGGGATTGCGACAGCGATTTGAATCGGCGAGAGCACCGCTCTCGCAAACGGTCACCTGATCTTGAACGACACATCACGAACCGGCTTGTCGTTAAAGAGCTTGAGCGAGTACGTGCCGCGCTCGCCGTTGTCAGTTGCGACGATTTCCAGTTGAACGTTTGTCAGCAGTCCTGTGATCGTGGCCTCGCCATGCTTGTTGAGCGTGACGCTCTTGAGAATCTGGCCGTTCCCCCAGACATCCACGTGGCCCTTGCCCGCGTCGCTGTTATTGCGGTGCCGGACCTTCAGCAGAATCTGACCGATCGGGAGCGACGGCTGCTTTGCCATCCTCTCGAAGGTAACCGGCGATCCGGAGGCCTGGGTGTTCGACGAGGCGGGCATGCCGAGCAGGAGCGAGGCGCACACACCGCAGGACGCAACGAGAGAAGCCATCGACAACATTGCAATTCTCCATTTCAAGGTCATCCCTTCGGGCGGCCCTACACGGGCAACCGGTCCGGGCAACTTGTCATCCACTGCGAGTGCGGCAACGCCGCGCTCAAACTGCAACGTCGGACACTTTTTTTTGCCTGCGACATCGCGATGCCGCGGCATCCTGCATCGATACAAAGGCCGGGCTCGTCCTTTCGGATTCGGCCCGGCGGAGCTGCTCTTGGTCATGGCGGACCAGTTACGGGCGGCCGAAAACCTGGAGCGGCCGGCCGTACGCGCCGTTGCCAGCGACGTCGAGCGTCATTTTCGAACCGGCGGGCGGCTTGGGCATGGAGATCTTGAAGTCCCCGCTGCTGCCGGAATATCCGGTCGCCCACCTCGAGTCCGATGCCGGATAGAGAACCAGAACGTCGACGCGAAGCCCGGCCACCGCGTGGCCCGAAAGATCCGTGATCTTGCCGCTGACTTCCATCGTCGAGGAGTTCACGCTCCGAGCCGACGATGTCATCATCGTCGGGCGTGTGCCTCCGGGATATGCAACCGCCGTGCCCACAAGGCCGGTGGCAACGACGGCGGCTCCGATGCTGCGCAGTACATTCTTTCGCACGGTACTTCTCCAGATGACACGGAGCAGCCGGGTCCTTGAGCAACGGCACGTGCCGAAGACCCTTTAAACTTCAGTCGCGAAGCGGCACACCAGCCGCTCTCGTGTCGCTCCTTTCGCGTGACAACCGGGTTGCAACTGCACAGGGACAGGTTCTTTTCACGGAACTTCCTGGCCAGCGCGGAGCAACGTGGTCCGCAATCTGAGGTGCGCCGGGCAATGGACAGACTCCCGCGGTTGGCGGGAGTCGTCCTGGAGCACGGGATCGAGGAGCGATCTCTTACTTTGCGGGGCCGTCGGGGATGCCGTCGCTGTTCAAGTCTTCCTCGACCTGGACCGTCAGTCGATAGCCGTCGATGCGGAGCGTGGTGCCGCCGGACTCACGCCGCACACCGATCTGCATCGCGTTGAGAGCCGACTCGTTCCAGGCGCGGAGACCGGTGATTTCGAGGCCGCTGGTTCCCGGGGCCATGCGCCAACGCATCGCGTCGTCCGACGAGTTCTGATTCCAAGCCGGCGAGAGGTAGTCCTTCTGCGCCACGCCGCCGGTGAGGCGAGCCCGAATGCGGTCGCCGGTGGTGCTGGTGTTGTATCGGGCATTGACATCGAACCAGACATGCGTCACCACCGAGTTCGCGGGGAGCTTGATTGCTCCGAAGTTCGTAGCGGTCAGGAAGTTCTGGGCGGTATTGCTGGTAGTGTTCGCGTACTGGCTGTCCTGACCGTTGCTGTTGGGAGCGCCGGTCGCGCGGCTGGGGTTATTCCAGTTCGGCTGATCCGGAACGCTGGTCGCGTAGACCGTGATCTTTGAGACGGACGATTTCGTGGTATCCGACCATTCCGATGCGGCAGACTCGCCGGCCTGATTCATGGCGTAGACCGCGAAGCGATAGCCGGTTTTGGGTTCCAGGCCGCCTACGCGGCATGACCGGGTGTTGGGTCCGAAGGAGCCGCCGTCGCGGGGCTGGTTGTCGGGGCCCCAGAAGACCACGTGATAGCCCGTTTCATTCGTGGCGTTGTCGTTCCAGGCCAGGTCGATGGCCCGCGCCCAAACCGCCGAGGCGCGGAGATTGGTGGGCGCTGCTGGCAGGGTTATCGTGGTCGCGGTGACGGCCGGGCCGGGCTTGGAGGAGCCGCCCAGATTCGAAGCCGCGATCCGGAACCAATACTGCGCACCCGGCGCATCAAACTTGGAATTGGGAATGGTCACTTCCGTGGCGCTCGGCGGGAGGACTGCGGCGGGCGCGAAGTGGACGCCGTCGCTGCTGCGCTCCACACGGATTGCCCGTGTATCGGAAGAGGCGTTTCGCCAGGTGAGACGGATGGACTTGGGCGACACGTTCGCGACCGCGAGGCTTGCCGGCGCTGGCGGCAGCGTGCAGCCGCCCACGTCGTATGCGCCGGTCAGGATCTGAAAATCCGCATCGTCGACGAGCCCGTCCATGTTCAAGTCGGATTTGGGATCCGCCCAGGGAACGACTAGCTCGTTGTACGCAACGAAGAACTCGCTGAAGTCGGCTTCATCGATGGTGCCGTCGCCGTTCTGATCGGGGGGGCAGAGGCGAACGGCGTCGTACGCGTTGAGGACGCCCGGCGCGACCATCAGGCCGCGGAATCCGGCAACGGGTCGGGCGGTATCGAGCAGCCGATTCCGAAGTTCGGAGTACGACATTGCCGGATACTTCGCGAGCAGCATTGAAGCCACGCCGGTGACGTGCGGCGTCGCCATGGATGTGCCTGAAAGCAGTCGATATCCGGAGGGATTCGCGGCCGACCAGAAAGTGCTCATGATGTCGACGCCTGGGGCGGCGAGGTCGGCGGTCGTCACTCCGTAGCTGGAAAACCAGGCGAGACGGTCGCGGTTATCGGTGGCCGCCACAGAGACGATGTTGTCGAGCGGCAGCGAGGCCGGGAACGAGGCGAGTTCCGAGTCGTTGTTGAGCGATTCGTTTCCCGCGGCCGCGACGAACAGGTGCCCGGCGTCGCGGGCGCGGCGGATGACGTCCATGAGCGGCTTGAGCCCATCACCCAGAACACCCGGATAGACGAGTCCGAGCGAACCCCAGCTGTTGTTGGAGATGCGGATTCCGGTACGAACGCAATAGTCGATCGCACGGACGGCGTCGGAGGTCCAGCCCGATCCGCCGGCGTCGAGGAATTTGAGCGCGACGATCCGGGCGCTCGAACTCACGCCTGCGGAGCCGGCGAAGTTGTTGCGTGCGGCCGCGATGATCCCGGCGCAGTGGGTGCCGTGGCCGTTGTCGTCCTGCGCGTTGGGTGTGTTCTTGATGAAGTTCCAGCCGTGGATATCGTCGATGTATCCGTTGCCGTCGTCGTCGATGCCGTTTCCCGGAATCTCGTGCGGGTTGGTCCAGATGCTTCCGGCAAGATCGGGATGGTTCATCGCGACGCCGGTATCGATGACCGCAACAGCGATCTGCGCCTTTGGCGCGGCGATCGGCCAGGCATCCGCGGCGCGGATGTCCGCACCGGGGAGACCGGCGATGCTGTTGACACTCTGGCCCGTATTTTGAAGGGCCCAGGACTGTGAGATCAGCGGGTCGTTCGAGAGTCCGCTGACTGACACGGCGTAGTCGAGCTCTGCATATTCCACGTCCGGATTGGAGCGGAGCGCGTTGATTGCGGCGCCGGTGTCGCCCGAGATCTTCAAGACGGAAAGACCGGGGACGGAGACGATGTCGGACTTGTCTTCGACTTTGAGCGAAGCAAGTGCGGCTCGCGCCATCGCGTCGGCATCGGCGCCACGGGCGACCTCGTGCCGGAACTTCACGAGGATCCGGCCGGGGTTGGTGCGGGGCTGGCCGGCGGCGCGTGCCGCCGCGGCCGGGGCGCCCGGTTCGGGGGCGAATCCTTCCTGAGCGAGAGAAACGCTCGAGCCCGCGACGCCAACCAGAAGAGCGGCCATCGAAACAACCAGAGTGTGAGACTTCATGACTTTCTCCCTGACGGAATGCCTGGCACGCGCCAGTCCTCGGACGAGGAGATCCGTCAGGCCGCGATGCGAAGGAATCACCCGCGAACTGCACCGGGGCTTTTCGATTTCTCAGAGATTTGGACTCGGAGTAGAACCTCGCGGGTGGCGCTGCTCTTTGTTTGCTTCCATTTCTGGCGCTCCGGCTGAATCAAAAATCTGACTCTTTCGGGCGCACAGATCCCTAACCCATTTCCTGTCAGTTGCTTAGCGACGGCCACTCCTGTTTCTTTCCATCCGAAAAATGCTGCAGGCCGTTGCCAATTCTCACGCTAGAGGAATGAACAGGCCACGACTTTGGAGTACTGACTATGAACCCGTTTTCTTCACGTCTTTGGATCGCTGTGATTTCCTGCGTGACCACGAGCCTTGCTTCGGTGGGCTCATTCGCCGCCGGCATGCAGCCGAATACGAATCAGTGCTTACCTCTGACGCCGCAGAGCGCTGAAGGGGTATTCGCTCCGCTCGCCTGCATGACTCCGATCAAGCTGGATCCGAAGTTGGTCTTCTTCAGCCAGAACAGATGGTGGTACATCAAGATGTCGCCGTTGGGGCAGGGGCAGGACAACGTGCAGACCTTTGTTGCTGTGCAGAATGCCAAGGGCGAGCCGGTGAATGGCAAGCGCGTTGATGTCTCGTACCGGCCGAAGGGAAGCCAGGGAGCCTGGGCGCCGTACGGAGCCCAGGTGAGCGGAAAGCAGTACTTGATCGTGGATGTGCGGACCGGCCGCAAGTACTGGTTTCAGCAGGATGGCGTCGCGCCGTTCAATCCTTTCTATCTGGCCAAGGGCGACTGGGAGATCCGTTACGCAGCGGACGGGGCGGCGGTGACGTACCGGACGATCACGATCAAGTGATCTTCCGTAAGAATTTTGCGACCGGCCGCGTGCAATCGCGGCCGGTTCTTTTTGGTCTGCGGTCTGCGCATGGTGCGTGATCGACAACCCGGAGTGATCGGTCCGTAAGCTATGGAATAGAGACGGGTTTGTCTTACACTCGCCGGAACAGTTGGGGGTGCCTGACCGATTGGAGGAGGGAGACTCGTGCCGGATCACGATGGAGACCAGATCTACCGCTTCTTTCATCGTGCCCGCGATCAGGCGCCTGCGGAACGGGAAGCCTGGCTTCGGAGGCAGGGTCTTTCTGAAGCGGTCGTTGTCGAGGTGCTGCAGCTGCTGGCGGGTGCGGCGCGGGAATCGGTCCTTCGGCCGGTGGAAACCGGGGCGCTGCCGCCACGCGTCGGCGGAGGCCTGGGCGTGCCCCCGATTCCCGAGAAGATTGGCCCCTATCGCGTGATATCGAAGCTCGGTGAGGGCGGGCTGGGGGTGGTGTACCTTGCGGAACGCCGGGAGCCGATGGTCCAGCGCGTTGCGCTCAAGGTGGTGAAGCCCGGGTCGGATTCGGCGGCGGCGCTCGCACGCTTTGACCAGGAGCGTCAGGCGCTCGCGATTATGGCGCACCCGAACATCGCGACGATTCTCGATGGCGGACAGACCGAGGGGGGTTCGCCGTACTTTGTCATGGAGTATGTGCAGGGGGCGCCGATCACGCGGTACTGCGACGAGAAGCGGCTCACGATACGTGAGCGGCTGGAGTTGTTCATGAGTGTGTGCGATGCGGTCCAGCACGCTCACCACAAGGGCGTCATTCACCGCGATCTGAAGCCGAGCAACATACTCGTGACCGAAGTCGACAGACGGCCGGTTGCGAAGGTGATCGATTTCGGGATTGCGAAGGCGATGGGACCCGGGCTGGGCTCGCAGACGATGTACACCGAGGCGGGGCTCTTTGTGGGAACACCGGAGTACATGAGCCCTGAGCAGGCGGGCGTCGGCGCATTTGACGTCGACACGCGGGCCGACGTGTATTCCCTGGGAGTCGTGCTGTACGAACTGCTTGTGGGTGTTCTGCCGTTCGATTCACAGTCGCTGCGTGCCGAGGGCATAGCGGGGCTTCAGAAAATCATTCGCGAGAGCGATGCACCGCGGCCGAGCACCCGGCTGCGGATGGCGCCGGCGGACCGTGTAACACTGATAGCGGAGTGCAGGCGGGAAGCTCCGGATCATCTCAGATCGGAGCTCGGCAGAGAGTTGGAGTGGATACCGCTGATGGCGATCCGCAAGGATCGCAACGAGCGCTATGCGTCGGCCAGAGAGCTTGCGGAAGACATCGGGAACTACCTGGAAGGGCGACCTCTCATCGCGGGGCCGGAATCGGCGGCGTACCGGGCCCGCAAGTTTCTGCGGCGGCACAAGGCGGGAGTCATCGCGTCTTCGATCGTGCTGCTTTCGATCTTGCTTGGGATAGGCGCAACGGTGCGGTCGCTGCTCATTCGCGCGGCGGATCTTGATCGCACCCGGCAGGCCCTGCGTGCTTCGGCGGAACTGATCGACGCGCTTTCGGATGAGACGGCGGATGATGCAAAGTTCGAAAACTCTCTCAATAAGGCGGCGGCGCTGATTGAGAGTGGAGAGAATTGGCCGGATCTTGATTCCGCGGCGGACATCGCGATGGGGTGTGCTCACGCGTACAACAATCGCGGGCGCCATCCCGATGCTCTTCGGCTTGCGAAGCGCGGGCTGGAGCTCAGGCAGCGGCTCTACGGGGACGACCACGTCGTGACGCTCGATGCGAGGCAGAACGTGGCGCTTTACATGTTTCTGGCCGGAAGGATGAACGAATCCCTTGAGGTTCTTCGGAAGCTTCTGGCGGACGATATCCGTGTGCTGGGAGAGGATGAAGATCGCACGCTCAACTGTCGCCAGACACTGATCGGATGTTTGATCGGGCTCAACCGGATCGAAGAAGCGGACAAAGAGGTGCAGGCGCTGCTCGCCGCCGGCCAACGGCGCGGGCCGGCAGCGCGCGATTACCTGGTTGATGCGCAGCTTCTTCGATGCGAGATCCTGGTTCGACAGCACAAACTGGCGGAGGCGATTGCGCTTGCCGATCGCACGATTGCGGAAGAGGAACTTGCGAACGGGCCGAACTCCCGCGCGGCTCTGGGCGCCAGAAGAGTTCGCGGGGTCATGGCGCTTGAAGCGCGCGACTATGCGCAAGCCGTGGCCATTCTCATTCCCACCCTGGAAGCCATGAACGAGGCGTTTTCCGCGCGTGACCCGTATGTCATCCTTTGCACTGCCGTGAGCATCGATTCGCTGGCTCAGAATGGGCAACTTGAAGAGGCCGTCAAGCTCGCGGAGCGCCAACTCCGCCGGCTGCGGCAGCAGCTTGGGGTGCAGAGTCCGGCGATTCAGGAGCTGGCGAAGCGTCTTCGAGAATTGCTCGGGGACAAGCCACCAACTCCGGAGCAGGCGCGATTGCTGTCCGGTATCTCGTAGCGGAGTTGAACTTCGCGCGGGCACGATGCGTGGTCATTTGCGGCCGGGCGGGTGCTGCATGGCTCGCCCGCTCCTGTTTATACTGTGGGGGGATGGGCCTCACCCTTTCCACTTTGTTTGACTTTCCGATTTCAGTGCGGGGTGATCCTCCATGTCGCAAACTCCAGCGCCGCTAACCGTTCTGTTCGATCAGGCCCGTGACGGCCGTCCGGCGTCCCGGGAGGCTCTTGTTGATGCGCTTTATGACCGGCTGCGGGCAATGGCCGGCTCATTTCTGCAGGATGAGCGCTCGGGGCACACGCTGCAACCGACGGCATTAGTAAACGAGGCGTGGATCCATCTGGCCCGCAGTGACAATCTGGATGAATCGGGCAAAACGCTGTTTCTCGCCGCCGCGGCTACGACGTTCCGGCGGCTTCTGATCGATTATGCGCGGCAGAGGAATGCACAGAAGCGAGGCGGAGGAGCACTGCGGATTTCGTTCGAGGATGCGGAACACGCTTTGCCATTTCCTGACGCGAGTGTCGAGGCGCTGAACGCTGCTCTTGAAGGGCTGGAAGCGAAATACCCGCGGCAACACCAGGTGGTCGAGCTTAAATATTTCGCGGGGCTTCCGGTTCGGGCCATCGCTGAGGTGCTGGGGGTGTCCGAACGGACAGTAGCGAACGATCTTGATTTTTCGCGGGCGTGGCTGAAGGCTCGGATGGCGGAAGCGAGTTGAGGTGAGCGATCTGTCGCGAGAGAACCTCCGGGTGCCTGCCGATCATCGCCCTCGCCTCCGTGGCCTTACGCAGCGTGAGTGTGGTTCTGAACAGCCTGCGGCTGCGCACGCTTGCGCTCGAGAGTCAATCCGGCCGCGGGCCGCGGATGGTCAAGTAGGCCCATAAGAAGACTGGAGTAAAAAGGATCGATGCCGCCGGCCACAGCACGACTGAGGGGATGGGCGACCAGATGGCAAGCGCTGTTGCGGCGGCCCAGTACGCCGCGCACACGGGCAGGACCACGATGCGGGGCGTGCTCTCGGCCACACGCCGGGTCGCCTCGCGGAGCGGACCGCTGCGTTCCTTGATCTGCACGGCGAGTTTTCTCGCCCAGACAAACTCGGTGGCGAGGATCGCGAGGCCCAGCGGGCCGAGCACGCTGAAACCCGGCCCCGGAAGCGGCGAGATCACGATTCCAAGCGCGATGACGGCGGTGCCCACGATCAGCACCCACAGCCGCCGCGTATTGCGTCTGAGCAGCGCGATCGCATCGGCGCCCTTGCGTCGGGCGAGTTCGAAGCGGGTGTCGAAGATCCCGTACACCAGGAGGCACGCGAGCGCCGCCAGGAGCGTGAGTTCCAGCCAGAAATCAAAGATCTCGAGCGTCATCGTTGCGGCGAACGGTATCGCGTGTGCATCGCCGTCGGGATTAGCGCGGGCCGTTGGTCTTGGTGCGCTCGAGCGCCTTGGTGAGAGACTGCTTGAGCGTTGCGGCCGCCGCGTCGATGGCGGCGTAGTAGTCGGCGGCCTGCTCTTCGATGCGGAGGGTGCGCAGTCCCGGAGGCGTCAGCACCACGGAGCACTGCTTGTCGACTCCGCCCTTGGGGCCGTTGATGTCGGTGAGGCGCACGTCCAGGACGCACTCGGCGTCCTTCAGCCGGGACGCTGCGGCGCCGATCTTGGAAACGACATAGTTGCGTTCGGCGTCGGTGGTCTTGATGTTGCCGTCGAAAAGTCTGATTTCCATGCCGGACCTCCTTCTGGGTTGACGCCAATACGAGCGGGCGGGACAACTGTTCGATCGGACAGCGGGTTGTTCTGCACTACCTTCACTTGCGTCGCGGGTGATGCTAGAATTGCTCCTTACTTCCTGTTGGGGAGTAGCCGCCCGCCGATGCGGGTGGAATGGGCCGTCAGCACGGGCGACCGTTTTGCGGTTTGCCCCGGCCCTTTCGGTGGCCTGATCCGGCTGTTTCAGCGGGAATCGGCCCCTGGCGAGACCAACATTCTGTCGAGCGATTGCGCGCACGCTCCGGGCGCGAGGTCGCGGGAATCGGTCTGCCCATGAACGAACTGCTACTGCTGGCGGCAACATCCAACCCCGGCGATCTCAAGGTGTGGGCCTATGTCGGCTTTGTCGGGCTTGTGGTTCTTTTTCTCGCGCTGGACCTTGGCGTCTTTCACCGCGAGGCGCACGAAGTCTCGATGAGGGAGGCGGTGACGTGGTCGGTGATCTGGCTGGCGTGCGGGCTGGCGTTCAGCGGGTTTGTGTATCTCGCGTACGAGAAGCACTGGCTGGGGCTCGGGCTGAACACGGCGATGTACAGCACGGCCGAGGCGATCAAGGGCGGCGCGCCGCTGATTGTCTCGGGTGAGGTGCAGGGGCTTGAGGGCGCGAAGCAGTACCTGGTGGGCTATGTCGTGGAGAAGTCGCTCGCGATGGACAACATCTTTGTCATCGCGCTGATCTTCTCGTTCTTTGCCGTGCCGGCGAAGTATCAGCACCGGGTGCTGTTCTGGGGCATCATCGGCGCGCTGGTGATGCGCGGCGGGATGATCTTCCTCGGGGCCGGGCTGATCCTGAAGTATCAGTGGATCCTGATCATTTTCGGCGGGTTCCTGATCCTGACGGCGCTGAAGATGGCGCTGATCAAGGGAAGCGACGATGTGTCGCAGAACATTGCGGTGCGGTTGTGCCGCAAGTTTTTCCGGGTCACGGATTTTTATGACGGACAGAGGTTCTTCACGCGGCGGACGCTCAAGCCGACGTATTCCGTGGATGCAAATGGGCGGGAAGTGATGGATCCGCCGCCGCCGGGATCGCTGAGCCTGCGCTGGGCGATCACGCCGCTGTTTCTGGCGCTGATCCTGGTGGAGATTACGGACCTGGTTTTCGCGGTGGACTCGATCCCGGCGATCTTCGCGATCACGCCGGACCCGTTTATCGTGTTCACGAGCAACATCTTCGCGATCCTTGGGCTGAGGGCGCTGTACTTCTGCCTGGCGGCGATGATTCAGAAGTTCCGGTTCCTGAAGCCGGCGCTGATCCTGATCCTGGCGTTCGTGGGTGTGAAGCTGCTGCTGCTGAGCGTGCCGCCGTATCTGGATGTGATCGGGCTGACGAAGTCGGACCCGATCAAGATCGATACGACGGTTTCGCTGCTGGTGGTGGTCGGCACGCTGGCGCTGGCGACGGTGCTGAGCGTGATGATGCCGTCGGCGCGAGCGCGGGAAGCGCAGCTTGGCTGATCAACCCACCACCCCACCAGCCCCACCAGCCCCACCGGCCCCACCGGCCCCCACTTCGACGGAGTCCCGAGCCATGAGTATCCGCTCGCTGGTGCAATCGGCGCCGTTCAACAACTTCATCGTGGGCGTGATTCTTTTGAACGCGGCGATCATCGGGCTGAGCACGTATCTCACCGATCCGGCTGCGCTGAGAGCGCTCGCCGCGATCGAAGCGGCTTGCGTCATGATCTACTTTGTCGAGATCGTGCTCCGCTTCATCGCGAGAGATTCCACGGGGGCATTTTTCCGCGATGGGTGGAACATCTTTGATATCGCGATTGTGGTGGCGGCGGTGATCCCCGCTTCGAACGGCATCGGGCCGGTGCTGCGCATCCTCCGGGTTTTCCGGGTGCTGCGGCTGGTGAAGACGATCCCAGAATTGCGATTGATCGTCACTGTGCTGCTGCGTTCGGTCGCGAGCATGAAGTACGTGACACTGCTCGCGGCGATTCTGTTTTACGTGTATGCCGTGATCGGCGTGAAGCTGTTCGGCGCTCCGGGGCATCCGATGCAGCCGTACTTCGGGAGCATCCACGAAGCGTGCTTTACGCTTTTCCGCATTCTGACCGGCGATGACTGGACGCAGATGCGATATGAACTCGCGCAATCCGGCCGGCCGCTCGGCGCGTTCACGGCCTATCAGGTGTCGTGGATCGTGGTCGCGACATTCCTGCTGGTGAACCTGATCGTCGGCGCGGTGATCAACAACTACCAGAAGGTACAGGACATCGAAGAGCACCGGGCGCTCGCTCCGGATACGGGCGAACAGCGGCTCAGAGAACTGGTCCGCGAGATTGATGCCATTCTCGGCGCGCGGGAGCATGCCGAGATTGAGGCCGGGGCAACACGGCTGCCGGGAGCGGTTCAAAAAAGAGGTTGACCTGAGGGGATGTTGAAGCGCAGAGTTCGGAGGCTTGTCGCCGCGAAAATCCGCCGCTCTCAGGTCTCCGAACCGCGCGCGTTCGGCCCGTCGGGATTCGCCGCATGATTTTCAAGCGGGACGATGTTTCCCTTGTAACAGTCTCTTCCCAGTGTTAGGCTAACGACTCAACGCGAAATGGCGGACCGGACGCGGATCGTCCGGGTTCGCTGATCCACAGGGAATTCCATGTTTAAACAGTATCTCAGCCTCGCTCTTTCGACGTTTGTTGCCGCCGGGGCGATGGCCCAGACGAGCACGATCAATACCGACACCAGCTCGATCAGTGGAGATGGCACCGCGCTCGGCAGTTGGTACGGCACTTCGTATGTCAAGGCGATCTCGAACGGGGTTGTGGTGTTTTACTTCAAGGGCAATCTCTCGATTCCCGCCGCCAAGTCGATCCGGGTGGTGGGCTCGCGACCGCTCCGGCTGATCGCCGGGGGAGATTGCACGGTCGGCGCGGGCACGAGCTTTGATGTCAGCTGCACCGGGCGAGTCGGGAACGCGGGCGGCGGTGATGGCGGACTCGGCGGCGTTGGCAATGCTGGTGGAGCTGGCGGTCCGGCGCAGGCCGACTACAAGCCGAGCACGCTGCCTCAAGGCGGAGCGGGCGGAACGATTCGAACTTGCACGATCGATAACGGCCGCACCGGCGGCGACGGCGATTCGGGCTCCTCCTCGGCGACGTACACGCCGAATCCGCGGGGCGCCGATGGAAGCTTCGGCACTTCCGGGAACGACGGTACCTTTGGCTTTGGCAATTTGGCGCGCGGCTCGGGCCAGGTCAGCTTTGCCCCCTACGGGCAAGGCGGCTTGAGTGCGATCTATGCTGGAAGTGGATTCTCGGGCGGGTCCGGCGGCGCCGGCGGCTATTTCTCAGGCTCAAACGGCAGCGGCGGGCGGGGAGGATCGGACGGAAACCCTGGGAACAACGGTTTCCCTGGAACGAATGGAGCCGATGCCAAGCAATTCTTCAATGTGCGGGACACTTCCCTCGACCTTTGGGGTGGCTCGGGTGGAGGCGGCGGAGCTTCGGGCAGCGGCGGCGGCGCCGGCGGGCGCGGTTCGCCCGGTGGCACGGGCAGCGGCGGCGGCGGTGGCGGTGCCGCGAGTTGTGATAAGGGTGGTGATGGCGGCGACGGCGGTTACGGCGGCCGCGGCGGGAGCGGAGGAAAAGGCGGAGACGGCGGAGACGGGGGCAATGGCGGCGGTGGCGCTGGCGCGATCGAGATCGGTTCGCTGGGCAAGCTGATCTTTGCAGGGACCGGGCTCGCGAGAGGCGCGGACGCTTCGACACCTCAAGCCGGAGCGGCGGGCTCGACCGACGAGTTCGCGCGGCACACAGGGGGAAGCGGCGGCGCGGGCAAGTCCGGATCGGCGGATGCGGGCAATGGCGGCAAGGGCGGAAGCGGCGGCGATGGCGGCGTTGGCGGGACGGGGGGTGCGGGCGGGAACGGAGGTTCGGGTGCGGGCGGTACCGGCGGCACGATCCGGCTCTCCGCGGCCGACCTGATCATCCAATCCGCGGTCTTTAACACGCTCGGGGGCCTGCAGAACGGCCCTTCGCTGCCCGCACGGTCCGGCAGCGGATTCATCTCCTTCGCCTTCAACGTCAATACGGCGAAGTCGTACACCAAGCAACCCGGTGACACGGAGATCAATTCTTCGGGCCCGCAAGGCGCGAACCCGTTCTTTAACGGCGCACCTTTGACACCCTACATCGCCGGCCTCACCGGCGGCGGTGCTATTGCGGGAGTTGTTGCGGATGTCGCTGCGAGTCAGATCATCAACCCCGCGACGCTGCCGCCCAACACGGTCGCGGCGCTGGTGCGCATCACGAGTCTGCCGGGCAACAACCTGATCTCTACCAGCAAACCCGCGGTTGCGCTGGTCAATCTCGGCAGCCTGCCGCTCATCGTTCCGGCGATGGGCCTTGGCGCGTCGGAGTTGAACGTTTCGCTGATTACCTACGGCTGGGCCAATGACGTTCGCTTCGGCGGCACAGGGCCGAAGAACCTCGGGCTGCTCAACCCGGGTCAGGTCTACGTCACCATGATTCCAACCGGAACCGCGCCGACGCTGGCGAACATGAGCGGCACGTACGGGAACCGAGCGCGATCCGTGAGCACATCCGCCTTCGGAGCGAGCGCCCCGCTGCTTCTGGTGCTGTGCCCCGCCGATCTCAACTTTGACGGGCTCGTGGACGATTCTGATTTTTCCGTTTTTGTCGTGGCGTATGACACGTTCGATTGCGCGGACCCGTCGATGCCCGCGGGATGCATTTCCGACCTCAACGGCGACAAGCTTGTCGATGACGCGGACTTCAGCATTTTCGTTGTTGCGTATGACGCGCTGCTGTGTCCGTGACTTCGAAGTGGTGGCGTCGCATTCGCAGCGCAAAACGAACACGGCCCCGGATTACTCCGGGGCCGGAAGCTCCGTATCCACAACCCTCACGAACCGATTCTCGCGCGGCTTGATCGTGGAACCACCAACTTCGATGGTTTACAAGCCGCCTACGGGGGATTCCCTGAACCTTGGACGCGCGGATGCAGAAGTGGCGTTCACGCCCATGGCACGCGCTGGCAAGGAACGTGACGTTTAAGCACGGCGGCGACGCATCACCAGCAAGCCTCCGAGCCCAAGCACCGCGGCCGCGCCCGGCGCAGGAACGGCGGTCCAGTTCAGCATCGCCCCGCCCTCCATGTAGCCGGGGGTCGCTACGCCACTTGCATCGCCGAAGTAAACACGGTAGGTGGCAATGTAGTCTCCGGGGGTGGTTGCCGCGTACCAGTTGTGCAGCATGCCGCCGTTCCACTGGATGCGGCTCGACGAGCCTGCGGTGCCGAAGATCGGCGCGAACGTGCCCTGGTTCATCATCGTGCCTCCGCTGTACGCGAGCAGGCCCGGGGTGGCCGAGAGCTGCTCGATCCAGAGGAATGAGCCGGAGGGCGGTGCCCAGAAGCCCTCGACCATCCAACCGTACTGGGCGTTGTACATCGTGCCGTTGAGCACGCTGGCGTTGCCCGTGTAGGTGTCGCCGTAGTTCTGCATGACCGGCGTCGGGACCATCGGGTCAACCATCGCCATGAGCGAGTTCGACATGGAGTCGAAGCTGACCATGACGTGCTTCATGGGGCCGCCCATCTGGGGCGTCTGCGCCGCGGCGAGGGTCGTCAGGGCGGCAACAGCAACCACGGGAACGATAAGGCAAACAGACTTCATGAGGGGATCTCTTTCTTCGTGCGGCGGGGCCTATCTGGCCGTCGCCGGGTTGTACTGATCAACATGCAACGAATGATCAAATAAGGACGGAAAGGGCTTGCTCGCGGCGTGTCCGTCCACGTACACCACGCCGGTGCCGTCGCCATGACGCTTGGGATCGATCTCGGGCGGGGCGTTGAACTGCGTCCAGAAGTGCGCCATCGCGTGGTCGGCGCTGGCGGTCGGGAGTAGTTCGCCGAAGAGCACGCTGGCGGTGGTGACTGGGACCTGCGACAGCCTGGTCCATGTGCGCCCCTGCGTCTCGTCGGCGGTGAGCTCGTAGTACACGTTGTACGCGTAGCTCCAACGCTCGGTGCGCCGGTCGTGCGGGCAGCGGTACGGCCCGTTGAAGACCGTCAGCCACCCCGCGTCGCTTTGCGTGTACGCCGAGCCCGTCACGTACTCGAAGAACGCGTAGCCCCACGGTGCAACCTGGTTAGGGAATGCCGAGTGCTGGCTGCGCGGCATCGAGTCCCTGTTGGTGTCGGCGTACATCGCGGTGAACTGGCCCAGTGTCCTGAGTTGGCACAGGCACTTGACCGTCCGCGCGGCTCCGCGGGCCTTGCCCAAGGTGGGAAGGAGGATCCCGATGAGCAGCGCGATCACCGCGATGACAACCAGCAGTTCGACCAGCGTGAAGCCGGCCGCACGGCGTGGACGCAGCAGAAACATGCGATACCTCCGCATCGCGGGCGCGAGCGCGCCCGCCAAGGGTGCCGGCAGATGACCACGGACGATGACGCCGGAGATCGACTAGGCCACACGCGGCGGCGGCTCGGGCACCTCAAGCGTGCGGGAGGGATACACCACGTCCTTGGGCCGCCCGGGCACGAAGGCGACGGGCTCGGGAAGGATCAGTTCCAGCATCCGCACCGGCGGCGATGGCGGCAGCGTCATGGTGAGCAGTTGCTGAAGGCCCTTGCAGGAGAGTGCTGAGATCGATGGCCCCGGCCATGAAGGCTTCTTCTCGCCGTCACCCTTGGCGCAGCAGGAGGCTCCGTCGGTCGTCTTGCCCGCGGGCTTCACGGCGGTCTTTCTCTCGCAGCACAGACCGTTCGCGTTGACGCTATGCCCATCGCACGTACCGGCGCTTTCGCAGGCTGGGTCGTGGTCCGGTCGCGTGGCGATCCCGCGGCGAAGTTCACCCCTGATCCGCTCCACGCACATGACACACTGGGCACCGCCGGCCTTCACGTCGTTGGCCGCGGCGACCCACTGTTCATCGCTGAACTCGACAAGCGGCGGCGGCATCAGTCCGTTTTCAATCGCCCACACCAGCCGCTCATGCTCGGAATGGCAGCAACAACTTGTCCAGCACTCTCTCGCGGAGACGCATCCACACCCGTGAGAGTCGCATGGATATCGCTCGACTGCGAGCTCCCCAAGCCATCCCATGATAGTCCGCGGCGTAGGGAACACGCCGAGTGTTACGACCAGATACGCCATCAGCAGCACAAGCGATGTGCTCTTGAAAAGGCTGGATGGTGTCGAAGAAGGGACATGGCGTGGTGTGGTTCAGTTCACGTTGAGCGCGGTCGTCCCGCGCAGGAGGTACTCGATCACGTCGGCCGCGCTGTAGGAGTCAGACCCCGGCTGCACGAACCTCGCTACGTCGATCACGTCGTCGCCAGATGTGACCAAAGGCAGTTCACGCGTCTGGACCGCCTCTCCCCGAACCTGCTCCAACCCGATGTTCGCGAGCAACGCGTTGCAGAGGCATTGGCGCCCCCGAGATTCTGATTCGCCTCCGCCCTTGCTCGTAAAGTCCTCCACCGGTTCGGCGGGACAACGCCATCCAAGTGAGCCGTCGGGTTGCTTGTACGCGTGGCGAAGGTAACCGAGGTCGCACACACGGGCAGCTCTTCCGGGGGTTGCCGGATCAGCGAGTGTGCCGGGGAGCTGCACGAGCTTGAATGGAAACCCGGTGGGCGAGGCGACCGGGTCTGTAAACACGCGGAGTGTCTTGGCCCTGCTCATCGCGAGCGTCTGCCGCTTGATCTCCGGCGTCAGCCCCGATTCATCGCAGTAGGCGAAGGCGGTGCCCACTTGCACCCCGGTCGCCCCGCATCGCAAGGCCTCGACAACACGCTCGGGGCGAGCGTACGAGCCGGCGAGCCAGAATGGGAGGCCCAGCCTGCGGAACTCTTCCAAGTCCGGCAGGTCGCGGTCGCTGTAGATCGGCTCGCCGAACTCGGTGAGTCGCAACGGGCCGCGTGGAGGCGCGTTGTGTCCGCCGGCGCTTGGACCCTCGACGATGAAGCCATCGACGCGGCCGTTGGACTTCTTCACAAGCATCGTGGCGAGTGTCGCGGAAGAAACGATCGCAAAGAACGCGGGCCTGGCGAGGGCAGGTGACGAGGCGCCCGTCGGCCAGAGCTCCGAGGGGCAGAGCCTTGTCCCAAAGTGATCGTCCGAGGTCGCACCCTTGACATCGAGCGTGATTTCAGCGGGTTCCCCGCGCGCGAACCGGTCCAGTGCACCGGGGATCGATCGCGGGATGCCAGCACCAACAAGCACACAGGACACGCCAGCGAGCATCGCGCCATAGAGCGATGGGAGAAGTGTCGCTTGGATCTTCTCGAGGAAGTTGATCCCGACAGGGCCATTGTGACCTTCACGGGCGAGAAAGACCTCCACGAAGCTGCTGGCGACAAGCAACTCCAGGGCCGCTCGCGAAGGGCGTTCGGATGGCAGCGGCTTGGACTTGAACGGAGCGTTGCACGCTTTGCCGCCGGGAATAAAGTGCCGCCTCAGGATGCCGTCCGCGACACCAGCGATCGGAAACGCCGCCAACGCTCGCCGGACGTGGCCACCGAGATCACCCATCTGAAGCCGGCGCGCGATGATCACGTCGAGGGCGGTGCCAGACACAACGCCGAGCTGCCCAGTGATCGACACAGCACGCGCAAGACGCCAGTCGGAGACTCCCGCACCCATGCCGCCTTGGATGATGGTGGGGAGCGTATCGGTGAGCATTCAAGGACTCCGTTCTCAGGCGATCGGTGAATATGACGCAATTGTCCAGCGGGTCTATTGCACGACAAGGGATACTTGAAGTAGAAATGAAGCCGCGACCTCGGCTCTCACCTCGTGTCCAACCTTGGGTGCGAGGACCAGAACCTTGCCAACGCACAAGCGGTGTGGTCTTCCATCGGCCACGACCGTGATCTCGCCCTCAACGACCTGAATCGTGACCGGTCCCGCAGTCCTGTGCTCGCGGATGCATGCGCCGGGTTCGAGCGCGAACAACGCGATTGTGCGATTGCCATGCTTGTACAGCGTCTTCTGTCGGTGGCCATGGGGTGCTGGTCCCTCCGCACGAACCGTGGCCGCTTCCGCGGCAAGATCAAAGACCAGTGAATGCTCATCAAACCGTGACTCGGGTGCGGGGCGGAGACGCTGGTCGTTCATGGTTGAACTCCGATCGATCGGGGACGGTTCAACGGCACGGGGACATCGTCTGCGGGGGGGCTTTTCCCCAACAGTGTCGGTCCGTACGAGACTACGTAGAGCGTGAAGGCAGCCGTCCATGCCGTCCCCGCGGCGAGCATGCCCGCGAGGTAAAAGGGCGGGATGAGCGACGCCGCGACCCTCAGGGCCGCGGCGAGCAGCACGAGGATGAAGGCCGTGACCTCGACGCGTCCGGCACGTACCAACCGGCCTGAGTGACCGAGTGCCGTCCGGGTGATCATCCCGATGATCAGTCCTCCCATTGAACCGACGGCGAGCGCGTGGATCGCCGCGGAGCGCGGCACAATGCCGAAGGAAGCCAGGCCCAGCAGCACGAGCCCGATCGGTATCCAGGCGTAGGCGGCGTGGAGAATCCACTGCATCGGATTGCTGCGGGCCGCGAGCGGATTCCAGCCGATCGCCTGGACGGCGACGGCTGCCCCGGCGAGCAGGGCGAGCGTTCCCGTTAAGGGCCCCGGCACGTGGAACGAGTCGGCCAGGAACGCGGCCGCCGCGAGCATGAATGATCCGCGGTGCAGCCACGTGGGCCGCCACCGCCACACGCCGGGGGCCGCGTTGGTCGAGAAGCCGGGCACAACACGCCCACCAACGATCATCTCGATGAGCACCACAAAGAGCAGCCCGGCCTCAACAGCTTGGAGAGGAGATACGGGGATGAGATGATGGGCGGCCGCATGGAACGCGATGTTGGCGCAGGCGAGCAGCACGAGCACCATGACCAGCGGCATGCTGCACCAACTGCGGCCCAGTATGAACTTCCTAGCCAGCACGCCAGCCACGATAAGCAAAAGCAGCGAGTCGACTACGGCCAACGCCGGGCCGTACGCAAAGAACATGCCCACGCGACTAACGAGCCACAGGCTGACGAGCAGGCCCAGCGGTATCCCTGCGGGGAGCGGTAGCCCGGTCCAGTTGCGAGCTGCGGTAAAGAGGAAGCCGATGATGATGGCCCCTGCAAAACCGAATACCATCTCGTGGGCGTGCCAGTACAGTGATGGCAGCGACGGCGTGAAGTAGTTGTGGTACCACATGCCCAACCACAGCGGTACTGCGATCGCTGCGAAGAAAGCACCACCCAGATAGAACGGACGGAATGCGTCGTGGAAGAACTGGGACCGGTTGAGGTGAGGCTTTATACGCGGTCCAGCAGAAATGGATGGCGCGGTGACGAACACAGTCGCCCGACGTGCCTCGAGTTTGTCCGTTGCTCGGCTGCTCACCTGCTAACTCCTTGAGATGCCATCAACAGGGCTCCTCGCGTGCTGCTCCCTAGTGCATCTCTTGCGAGATCACCGCGATACCTCCTCAGGGTCGGCACTCATTTGCAGTGCACGCTCGCGGTTGGCAAACTCGACCATCGCGAGGTACTGGTACGGCCTGGCTTTGACGACCTTCACGCACCGGCCACAGCACACGCGGATCATGCGATTAGCAACGACGATGTCGATGCGGGCTTCGTTGGGCAGGATGTCGCCCTGCACCGGGCACTTGTCGGGCATGCCGTATGTCGGGCGCTGGGCCTCGATGACGGCCTGGTCGAGGCGGCGGATCGCGGCCACCGGGTTGGCGAGGATGCGATCACGATCGGACGCATCGACCGCACGGAAGAGTCGGTTGCCCCAGACGAAGTCGATCGGCCGCTCCGGGAGCGGACGAGCGTCGAGGAGGGACATCTTCAGCGGGTAGTACGGCATCTGATCCGTGATCAGCACGGCATCGATCTGGGCGAGTGCTTTGGAGGGGTCACGCTCGAAGGCGAGTCGGCAGGAGTCGCAGCAGAGGCGGATCTGACGGCCATAGTGGACTATCTCGACGGCTTCTCCGCGTGAGCCAAGGTACGCGTCGCACAGCGGACAACGACTCATCGGATACCGGTCCATGAAGTCCGCGGCATCAACGTCAGATGGGCGTCCCACGGCATCAGCGCGCTGATCGGCAGATGCGGTGCTGTGCTGGGCCGGAGACTGGGGCCGCGGGCCCGAACGCGTAGCGGGACTCGACGTACAACCAGCGGTGCTCGCGGCGAGGAGCACAAGCGACGCCAGCACACTGGAGACAATGCGATTCATAGCAGACCTCCGAATCTGACCGAGACGCCGCAGATCACGAGCGCAACCGAGAGACCCGTTACAAGCCATGCGTGGCGTACGAAACGCGGCAGCGTCTGAATGGTGAGGCCGGGCACGATGCGTCGGGATGCATGCGTTCCAAGCCCAACAATCAGCGCGAGCAGTCCAAGCTTTGTGAGTACGAGGTGCGCCGCCGAGTTCGGACTCGAGAGGATGCTTCGCCACTCCCCGACCCACCGCGAGGCAAGCGCAAAGCCGGTCGCCACTTGAACGAGCAGCGCAACAAGCCCAACGCGTGAGAAGGCGGCCTCGAACTCGCGGATCGGGGCCACCTCTCCGCGACGCCGCGCGGAGGGAATAGTCACAACGAGCAGCACAATGTGTCCGCCGACCCAAACCGACGCGCCCAAGACGTGAAAGATAACGAGCAACTTGGTTAGCATGAGCGTGCGCCGCCTTCCGTCACGAGTGCAGGAGCACGTCTTTCGCGGGCCGTCTCAGCAGCAATCGCGGTGGCTACCGAGTCCGACCCTTGGCAGCAGTAGTCGATGCCGGGTCGATCAAGCAGCGCCAGCAGATCCGGCCGCTGGATCGCGATCGCGGACACAGGGTCGGTCAGTTCAAGCGTGGCCATCAGTGGTTCTCCGAACGCTTCAGATCAATGGCCAGTCCCACACCGACCAGCCTGCGGCACCCCATCGGGACCGCCGCTCCGGCGACGAGATCGCTCAGGGTGTTGCGCGCAAATGCATGTTCAATCTGTGCCAATGCGTCGTCGAGGCAGCGGTGCAGCGGACAGAGTTGCGTATGCGTGGGATCGCCCAGCGGGCACGACGTGATTCGACGGAGGGGTTCAACCGCGTTCACAATGTCGAGCACAGAGATTCTCGAAGCGGGGCGCGCCAGGGCAAAACCGCCCTGTCGTCCCCGTGTCGATGTGACAAGCCCGGCTCGAACAAGATCGCGCATGACCTTGCTGAGATAGTCGTGTGGGGTCTGGGTAGCCTCGGCGAGCTTCTCGCTGGTGCCCACGGCATCGCCGAGACTCGCCAAGTGGGTCATCGCCCGCAAGGCATACTCCATGGTCTGAGAGATCATGGCGGTCCCTTCCCGGCCGGCTGGCCGTCTTGTGACTTCGGTCGCCCGTAGCGTTCTTCCATCCACACACGCCGCGCATCAGCGAGGTCTCGAAAGCTCATGGTTCGACCGCCGAATCTAGCCTTGGCCTGCTCGGCATCTGCACTCGTTGAGAAGGCCACGATCCCGGACCCCATGGGCGTCTGCAACTTGGCAGGGTCGGCGAACAAGAAAGTGGCATCTGCCACGGACACCCAGGAGCGACTGTTGTAGTCGTGGGCGAAGTGATCGACGATCGTCGTGTTCTCAAGCCCCTCTCGCACTTGGTCAAGCATGCAGCCGAGATCGTCGTAGAAGTAGTACTCGCGTCGCCCGTGACTCTCGACCAAGAGCGAGCTTGAGCAGCGATCTTCGCTGACAAGCATCCCACAGGCCTTGCACTCGTGGCGCCCGAGGGGCATGTCGGGAGGACCCGCGAGCGGCGCTCGCTCGCAGGCCGAGAGCAGCAACGCTGCCAACGCGATCACGATGTACGTGGTTGTCTTCATAGAGGAGACTTCCGAGCAAGCACGACCGACGCGACCACAAGTGGGAGGACAATCCACGCGGACAGCCCAACCGCGAAGATCGCGTGGAGGCTCCTGCCATACTCCTCAACAGCGTACAGGCCTGCTGGACCGAGCACGTCGAGATTGGCGTCGATTGCGTGCAGGGACCACATCTTGAACACCTGCAGCGGATTGAGAAGCGAGAGGGCGAACAGCTCGTCGATGCGGAGGTGCAGCGCTACCGCGCCGGCCATCAGCGCTAGATCTGAGACGAACACCAGCGTGAGCCAGACGAAGATTGCGACGCCCACCGCGGCGGAGGCACGCCTTGTAAGCGACGAGATCATGATGCCGACGCTGAGCATCCCCAGGGCGAGCACGAACGAAAGACCAGCGAGCCACAGAATGGTCTGAGGCGACGACACGCCGCCGCGCCAAGAGAGGATCACGGCGCACGCGCCGAGCCCCAGACTGATCGCGGCCAGGAGCGAGGCCCCGAGGCCGATGTATTTGCCGAGCAGGACTTCGACGGGAGAGACGGGTTGCGAGAGCAGGTATGCAAGCATGCCACGCTCACGATCAGAGGCGATCGTTGCAGCCCCCGCGGTGAGAGCCATGAGCGGCACGACGAGCAGGATGAGGTTTACAAGCCCGGCGGTCGTGCGACCAAAGCCCGAGAAGCCGGTTCCGCCGGTGCCGGCGGCGGAGACGAAAGACACCGCCAAGCCTAGAACCACGAATGCCAGCGTGTACAGCACGAACCACCGGCTCTTGAGGGCATCGCGGAGTTCACGGCGCGCAATGCAGAGCGTGTTGGAAGCCATCGAAGGGGGGCGACGAGAAGCGAACGCGTCCCCGACTGATATCGCGGTACTCATTGGGCCACCTCGGAATCGGGAGGTGTGGATGACTTGCGTCGACCGCCGCCGGGCGCAGGAGTTGCGGACGAATGCTCAACCGCATCGACCTCGAAGTTATCCACCACGATCTGCGCATCGGCGAGGATGCGGAAGGGTGCCGCCTTGTGTTCCGAGGCTACCGGGACCAGGATGCCCGTACCGTTGAGCGTCGGTGAGAAGCCTCCCGCCGCGAGAGCCCGGATCGCAGGCATGCGTTCATCCGCCGAAAGGTGCAGGTGCAGCACGGCGGCGTGCTGCGCATCCGGGGCGAAGCAAGCGCAGTCGTCGATCCGCAGCAGTCGTCCCCGCTCGAGCACCGCGACGCGGCGTGCCAGCGACCGTACTTCCTCGAGACGGTGCGAGGCGAAAAGCAATGTCCGACCCGAGCCGGTGAGCTGCCTGAGCAGCCCCACAAACTCGTGACGTCCGAGCGCATCGAGGCTTGCGGTGACTTCGTCGAGCACCAGGATGGGAGGATCGCCGAGAAGCGCGATTGCCAGCGCCAGACGCTGCTTCATGCCACCAGAGAGCTCACGGACACGCTTGCCGCCGTTTCCTTCGAGACCAACCCCCTGAAGTGAGGCCGCGGGCGAGGCATTCGCGATGCCCTTGAGGCGAGCGAAGTAGCAGATAGCCGAATCTACCCTGAGTTCGTCGTAGAAGCCGAGCTCCTGCGGGACATAGCCGATGAGCATCCGTGCCGCCTTGCCATTGCGGCGCACGTCGATGCCACCGACGCGGATCGCGCCTCGATAGCGCAGAAGACCGAGCACGCATCGGATCAGGGTGGTCTTGCCAGCACCGTTGGAACCCCACAACGCGACTGCGTCGCCTTGATCAAGCGACAAGGACACGTCGTCCACGGCGGGTGTCCGTCCGAATCTCTTGATCAAGTTGGTGATCGTGATCATTCGGCACCTCGCACTGGCATCTCTCCACTCGAACCATCGCCCGAGCGGCGACGCTCGTATCCCAGGGCAAGCATGCTCACACCAAGCGCGAGCAGAGACCCTCCAGCGACGAGGATCGGAGAGTGTGATGGAGGGACATCTGGCCTCCAAGTAGGCAACGGCAGCGGGCGCATGAGCGGAACCTCATCCGTGAATTTCGGTTCTGGACGAACCGCTGGAATTGCCCGTCCGACGAACTCGATCGCCTGCTGAGCGGGGCTAAAGAGAAAGAGTCGGAGGGCGGGTCGTTTGTCCATCAGGTTCTCAAAGAGCGTCTGCGACTCGTGGACAAAGTCCCCGATTCCGTCGTTGTTCTGGTCGTAGCCGGTGTAGTCGCTCCAGAAATTGCCGCGTTCGTCCTTCCAGAAACGGTTCCCGTCCAGCGAGCCCCTCCCAGCCACGGCGACCTGGTCGATGTTGTCGATGAAGTTGTTGCCGACAATCTCGTTGCCGCGGCTCGATGGGAGGATCGTGAAGCCGACGTCGTTGTAAGCCAGGGTGTTGGCCTCGAAGATGCCCGGCTGCGCGTCGGTGAATGGCGACCCGTCGAGGTAGACTCCGGAGCGATTGCCCGCGATCAGGTTGTCGCGCACGGTGAAGCGATCGGTCTCCTTGAGTCCGATGCCGTACCCACTGGGCCCACGGTTCTTGAGCAGGCGATTGCCTGTTAGCGTGACGCCCGTGCTATACATGAGATAAACGCCCACCGAATTGCCTGCGAGCTCGTTATCGGTGATCGTGACGTTGTCGCTGAACATGAGGTGGAGGCCGTACCGGCAGTCGTGGGCGGTGTTGCCACGAACGATGACACCGGAGGAGTACCACAGGATCGCGTCGCGGCCATCGTGGATCCTATTGCCCTCGATTATGGCACGGTCGGCACGCCAGAGACGCAGCCCGTCGCCGCGCCGAGCTATGTCCAGGCGTTTGCCACCAATGGTGTTGGCGATGATGCGGCTGTCCGGAGACTCGCGAAGGTCGATGCCGAAGAGGATGTCTTGAAGGACGTTGGATTCGAGTGTCACGCGTGGTGCAAGGACGCGTATGGCGGCGTTTTCCTGGTCAAGGTCGATGCCCGTGTTGCGGATCACAAAGCCCCGGATCGTCACGTCGGGGGCGACAACCTCGATAATGTCCCCAGATCCACCACCGTCGATAACCACGGCGCCGTCAGCGACGAGGGTGACGGGCCTGTCGATCCGCAGGTGCCCTCGATAGGTACCGGCGGGAACGTGCACCGTGTCGCCGGGTCGTGCCGACGCGAGGAGCCGACCGATGGGTCCGAGCTCTCGCTCGGCCGCTGCTCTCGGGGACACATCGCGCGGCGCGGCGTGTTCCTGGGCGGTGCACGGTGGGGTCATGAACAGGCCCACCAGTGCGAGCACTTGCCACAAGGACCGCGGGCGAGAACTGAAGTTGTCGGGTCCAGAAGCACTCACCGCGTGGCCCCTTCTTGGTTCGTGTTTCGCGGGCTCTTGTCTGGTTGGCTGTTGGCAAACAGCGGCTTGTACGCCCGGCGGTGGAAGAAGAAACCCACGACGATGAGCACGGCGGCGGCGACCGCGAGCCAGTACCCCGTCCCGAACTCCGCGTAGGTCTTGAACTGTCCGATCCCGCCCTCGCCGATGACCGTGGGGACGAATGGCTTGACCGACGATGACAGCGGTGCACCTGGATCGAGGTTGAGCCCGAAGGTGCGCATCCAGTAGTACAGGTCGACGATGAAGCCAATCGGGAACGTGACCGCCGGAAGCGCGAGCAGCACGGCCCATTTGCTGTGGATGGCCGCCGCACCCTCAACGAGCAGGAACATCGCGATGATCATCCACACCGCCGCCGCCCGCTCAAAAGCCGCGGCTTCGCCAAGGGGTCGCATCCCGATGTAGTGGTTCAGCCCGTCGATCTCGCGAACGTCGCCCGTGAGGTGATTGCAGTACGCGGTGAGGAAGAGACCGTTGGGATACTGGGGCGCTTCGAGCTCCATATGCCAGTATGGGAAGAAGATCGACACCAGCAAAAGCACACGGGCCGCCATGAAAATCAGGGTTGGCGTCAGATACCGCCAGCGGCGTGCATGGAGCTCCTCGGGCGGGATCCGCGGGCCGATCAGTGCGGTGAAGAGCTTGCTCATGCGTCAACTCCATTCCTTGGTGCCGCCTGCGACGTGAGTGTCGGGATCTCTCACGGCACGCGTCGGGCTCAATGCCCATCGCGGGTTGTCACCCGCGACGGACGAGTGGTTCACTTGGATGCCGTCGCGGCCCCGGCGTCCTTCGCAGGAGCGACGGCGTTGCCCTTGGGCTTCACGTGCAGATAGCCCATCATCTCCAGGTGCAGAGCGGAGCAGAACTCGGTGCAGTAGTAGGGGTACGTGCCGGCCCGATCGGCGGTGAAGGTGAACTCGGTGTACTCGCCCGGCTCGAGTGACAAGTTCACGTTGTACCCGCCGATGCAGAATCCGTGCGTCGCATCCTGAGCGGTTTCCATCGCCGTGATGCGCCAGGTGATCACGTCACCCTCGTTGACCTCGACGTGCTCGGGCTTGAAGTGGCTGCGGACGGCGGTCATCTTGACCAGCACCTTGTTGCCCTCGCGCGTCACGCCTTCGTCACCCTTCTTGGGAGCGTCGGGCGAGAGCATCTGCTTGTGCGGGTCCCAGCCGACCTCGGGGTACACCTTCCACGTCTTGAGCTTGTCGGCCTTGATCATCTGGCAATAGTGCGGTTCGCCAACGCCGATGGGGCTGTCGTAGATGACCGGCATGGTCGTGCCGGGCTGAACGATGTCGAGCAACTGGAAGTTTTGCGGCAGCAGCGGTCCCGTCGTCAGGAATCGATCGACCGACCACTTGCTCATGGAGATCAGGAAGTTGCCGTCGGGGCTCACGGTGTCGCCCTCGGCGGCGCACAGGTGCCCAATGTTGTACTGCACGGGAGTCTTCTGCACGAGCTTCCAGTCGCCCTCGGGGGCCTTCTTGGCCGTCTCGCCGCCCAAACTCCAGCGCGCAACGGCCGAATCAAGGAAGAGCGACGTGTACGCGTAGCCCTTGTCGTCGAACTGAGTGTGCAGGGGCCCGAGGCCCAGTTCGACCTGCGCCTCCTTCACCGAGTCGAAGTCCAGCACCGGGACGCCGTATTCGTCCTTGCTGGAGAACTTCTTCTCGGCGATGGCCTTCTTGATCCGCTCGATGGAGTAGATCGTCACGTGCGGGTCCAGCTTGCCAGCGACAACCATGTACTTGCCGTCGGGAGTCACGTCCACGCCGTGCGGGCTCTTGGGCTCTGGGGCGAAATGGAGGATGCCCTCCTCCACCAGCGTCGCAAGCTTGAGCAGCGGGAACCCGTTGACCTTCTCCGCTTTGCCAGCCTTGAACGCGGCCTCGGCCTTCTTCCAGTCGATGATGTGCAGGTAGTCCATGTCACGCTTGCTGGCACCGGCCTCGAAAGGCGGCTGACCCTTCTCGACGCCGCCGGTCGCCATCTCGGTGTTGAAGGAGTTGATGAAGAACCACCCGTCGCTGGCGAGCTTGCCGGCATCGGCAAGGTCCTGCCAGTAGGGCGGCAGTTCCAGGGCGAAGGACTGCGACTCGTCGATGCGACCCTTGGCTCGATCGAACTTCCACATCGTCACCATGCCGCGGTACGACTTCTTGTAGTCCTCGGGCAGGGCATAGCCGTAGCCCAGGACCGTGCCGTACTGGCCCCCCTCGATCACGTAGTCCGTGTTGGGGGTGACGAACGCCGCGCCGTGATCGCTGATGGTCAGCGGGTTCTTGACGACCTGCTTGCAGTCCCAGTCGCGAAGATCGATGACGCCCAGCCGGGCGTTGGCCTTGTCGCCGATGAAGAGGAACTCGCCGTCGTAGTCCCCTTTGGTCTCCGACAAGGCGGGATGGTGGGTGTCCCCCCATTCGACGGGCTTGCCGTTGATCTTGAGTGACTCTCGGATCGGGTCTTTGTCGCCCGCGAAGCCATAGCCCTGCCACGACTCGGGCGTGAAGACCGCGATCGAACGGAGCAGCCGCATGCTCGGGACGCCGATCGCAAAGACCTGTCCGCTCTGCCCGCCGGAGGAGAAGAGCACGTACTCGTCGTGCCGGCCGCTGGGCATGAACGTCTTGGCCGCGGCCAGGAGATCATCGACGTTCAGCTTGCGGTCGTTGGCGATCTTCGTGAGCTGCGCGAGCTGCTCGGGGGTGATCTCGACGGGCTTCGCCTCCTGCACGCCGCTGCGGCGACGACGGCCCTCCTGCTGCGCCATCGCGTCGGTGCTGAAACATGCGAACGCGGCACCCGCGGCGAGGAGCAGTGTCCACATGGTGCGAACTCGAGTCGGTGAAGCCAGTCTCATGCTGATTCTCCAAGTTGTGCGGACGCGATGCCGAAGGCCGGCTCGGGGCCGCGGGTGCGAGTCACTTGCCGCCGGGAGTGCCGGGCTTGGTGCCCTGCAGCGTCCGCAGATAGGCGATCACGTCCAAGATGTCGTCGTCACTCATCGCCGGGTTCCCGCCCTTGGGCGGCATCTGAATCCCGGTGGTGTTCTTCGGATCCGAGGGCGAGCGACCCTGCTTGATGAAGGCCAGCAGGCTGTCGTCGTCGAGCGACCGGATGAACTCGTTGTTGGCGAGCGCCTTGCCGTTACCCGCGATGCCCACCCCGCCCTTGCCGTGGCAAGCGATGCACGAGCTATGGAACAGTTTGTCTCCGCTCGCGATGTACCCGGCGAGCTCCTTGTCGCCGCCAGCAGCTGCGAGCGCCGCGTCCTGCTGCGCCGCCGTGGGCGGAGCGTCGGCCACCATCGCTGGAAGTGCGGGCATGCGCCTTGGATCCTGAAGTCCGCGCATGTAGACGACCAAGTGACGAAGGTCCTCATCCGCCAAGTCGTCTCGCCCCGCTTTCGGCGGCATCCCCACAGGCTTGGCGTTCGGCCGGCCCGTGATCAAGAACTGCTTCAACTGTTCGTCGTCTTGCGTAGCGACGAAGTTGCTTTCAAGAAGGTTCTTGCCGAGTCCCTGCACTCCCCGTGCATCGGCACCATGGCACGCGACGCAGGCTCTGGCGAAGAGATCGCGCCCGTGCGTTGCTTCTTCGACCGACAACAACGGAAGGGCTGGTGCGGCGACGAGATCCGCGTGGGCTCGGCCATACTTGATGGCGGCCAGCCGTGCATCCTCCTGCCCCTTCCACGTCTTGTAAACCTCGCGTCCCCCGAACCCGAGAATGGGGGCCATCACCAGGCAGGCCATGAGAAAGGCCTTCCCAACCTCTCGCAGTCCGCCGTCCTGCGGTGGGTGCCACTCATTTGTCGTGTCCCGCATCGTCGCATCGCTGGAAGAGGAACTCGCTTTCACAGTGTCTTCGAGGCCCATGACCGTCTCCTTGGCGGATATCTGGATAAAGATATCGACCAAATGTCCCCCTGTCAATCACTCGGGTGTTTTTTCACGGAGGCTGCTGCCTCCCTGTACAAGACCGTTTCGGAGGGTTGGCGGACCACTCTCGGGGTGGCCCCATGGGTGTGCGATCGACACGGGTCGTTAACGGGGACGGGCCGAAACCGCGTTTTCAGGGCCGCCAGCGGGGTACAAATACTCCAGCCCCGGCCGTTGGGCTTTACGGGGCGACCCTTGGGCGCGGCTCGGCCGGGGCGAGCCGGACGGGATCGAAGTGCCGCCAATTGCGGCCGAGCCCGGTAGTCTCACGAGCGCGGCAGGTGAGACTGGATCAGGATAGCGGAGTGGCCTGGATTTGTGGGGTGGCCGGGGCCGAGTCTCAGAATCTCACGATTTCGCACTCTGCCCCCTGCCCCACCCCGGGACCCAGACGATTCGGACATGCCGAATCTCTTCCGCCGCCTGCTTGATGTCCTGGCCGGGTCCACCCAGGCCGACTTGCGCCGCCAGATCCAATACTTGAAAGCCGAGAACGAGGTCCTCCGCTCAAAGATCGAAGGTCCCGTCCGGGTCACGCCCGGGGAACGGTCACGGCTGATTCGTCTGGCCAAGCCCCTCGGGTCGGCCATCAAGGCGCTGGTGACGATCGTCACGCCCCAGACCTTCCTGCGCTGGATCCGCGATGCCGACAAGGGCCGCTCCAAGAGAAAGACCGGACGGAAGCCGGGACGGCCAAAGTCGCCCGAACAAGTACGGCGGCTGGTTCTGAGGCTGGCGAAGGAGACCGGCTGGGGCTACACCCGCATCCTCGGCGAGCTCAAGAAACTGGGCGTGAAGGTCTCCCGCAGCACCGTCGTCAACATCTTAAAGGATGCGGGGCTGCCGACCGGCCCGGAACGCGGCGAGGCGACATGGGACCAGTTCATCAAGTCCCACGCCAAGACCCTGTGGGCGTGCGACTTCCTGCGGCACCGGATCGTCACGAAATGGGGCTTCCGCGACGCGTACACGCTCGTTCTCGTCAACGTCGCCACACGCCGGGCCGTCGCCACGGCGAGCACGGAGCACCCGGATGCCGAGTGGGTCGTGGCGCAGGTTCCGCTGTTCAAGGCCGCGGCCGGCGACGGCGCAACCGAGTGCCGCGTGCTCACCCGGGACAGCGATACCAAGTTCGGACGGTCGTTCGACGAGGCGCTGCGGGCCCACGACATCACGCCGGTGCGCCTGCCGCATCGCACCCCGAACCTCAACGCCCACGTCGAGCGGTTCATTCAGACCGTGCAGGACGAGTGCCTCGACCGGTTCATTGTGCTTGGCACGCGGCATCTCGACTACTTGATCGCCGAGTTCCTTGAGCACTACAACCGGGAGCGCCCACACTCGGCGATCAAGTTCCGCACGCCGACGGGCGGGCCTCCCCCGCTGCGATTGGCCGATCACCCGGGAACGGTCCGGTGCCGCACCCGGCTTGGTGGCGTGCTGATGCACTACTACCGATTGGCGGCGTAGGTCCGCCCGCAACCGCGCTAACGCCGATCACAACGATCGCTTTGCTCGCCTCACCTCGAATGCGGCGGCTATCTCCTCGAACTCAGCCACCATGTCGGCCAGGTCATCGCCGAACCCGTAACCGATGTCCCGAGCCGCTTTTGCGACGGCCCGGACTCGGGGCAGGAACACACCGGCCCACTTCTGGCCGCTCTTGTCTCGGCACAGCCTCGAGTTCTCCACCGCCACCGCGCCCATGCTGGTGTAGGGCCGCTCTTCGTCCCAGCCGAGCTGGTTAGCGTAGTTTGTGCCGACCTCGATGTAGTGCAGGCCGAGGTCGATGGTGCCGCGGATATCGAACCCGCCGAGCATCTCGGGTGCTGTGGTGACGCGGCGATACTCCTTGATAAGGCGTCGGCACAGCGCCAGATCGCAGCCGCCGTTGAGCCTCGGTCCTCCCCCCCGCCCACGCGATACGAACTGGGCCGTGATCTTGGCCTTGTACCCGTCAAGCAGTTCAACCGACGCATCCTC
>JAFEBO010000007.1 GCA_018242625.1 Planctomycetota bacterium | reverse complement strand
GAGTTCTACGTCGCCATCGACTTCTTCATGAACGAGACGGCGCGGCATGCGGACATCGTGCTGCCCGGCTCCCTGCAGGAAGAGGACGAGGGCGTGGTCACGCAGATCGAGGGAAAGGTCATCAAGATCAACAAGGCAGTGGACTGCCCCGGGGATGCCCGGCAGGACTGGCGGATTGTCCAGGACATCGCCGCCGCACTGGACCGGCCCAAGGGCTTCACGTTCAGCGAGCCACGCGCGATCTTCGATGAACTCCGCAGCGCCAGCAAGGGGGGCGTCGCGGACTACTCGGGGATCACCTACGAGAAGATCGAGCGGCAGTACGGCGTTTGCTGGCCGTGCTATAGCGAGGATCCAAGCGGCAAGCCCATCGATCACGCGGGCACGCCGCGGCTGTTCGAGCCCGGCTCGTGGAACGTCGTGGCCAAGGGTGCGGGGCCCTTCTACTTCCCGGACGGCAAGGCCCGCTTCAACGTCGCTCCGTACACGCCGCCGGCGGAGGATACGGACACCGAGTACCCGCTCATGCTGACGACGGGGCGCGTGGTCAGCCAGTTCCTCTCGGGCACACAGACCCGGCGAATCGGCCCGCTGGTGGACCAGTACCCGGAGCCGCGGATCGAGATGCACCCGCAACTGTCCGAGAGAATGGGGATCAAGGACGGGGACTGGGTGACAGCCGAGTCCCGTCGCGGCGATTGCACGCTCCAGGCGATGGTCGTGACGACGATCCGCCCCGACACCATCTTCATTCCCTACCACTGGCCCGGGCGCAAGAGCGCCAACCAGCTCACGATCTCGGCTCAGGACCCCATCTCCAAGATCCCCGAGTACAAGGTGTGTGCGGCCCGCATTCGCAAGGCCGACGGGCCGCCGGAATGGGCCGGGCGTTTGGAGCCTCAGCAGGGATAAGACGATCGGAGCCAGCATGAGCGTTCCCGGCCACCTCAACTTCTACATCGACCCAGCCCGCTGCATCGGGTGCCAGGCGTGCGTGCAGGCATGCACCGAGTGCGACACGCACAAGGGGATCTCCATGATCCACCTGGAGACCGTTGACCGGGCGCACTCGACGCAGACGATCCCGGTCGTCTGCATGCACTGCGACTCGCCGACCTGCGCCGAGGTGTGCCCCGCCGATGCGATCAAGCGCACACCCGACGGCGTGGTGCAGTCGGCCCGCAAGCCGCGCTGCATCGCCTGCAACAACTGCGTGCTGGCGTGCCCCTTTGGGGTGCCCAAAATGAAGGTCGAGTTTGAGTTGATGATGAAATGCGACATGTGCTACGACCGCTCGTCGGTCGGCCTCAAGCCCATGTGCGCCAGCGTGTGCCCGAGCCAAGCGATCTTCTTCGGGACGCGCGAGGAGATTGAGGCGGTCCGCCCGCAGTCGGCCCCGATCGACCGCTTCCAGTTCGGCAACCAGACGATTACCACCAAGGTCAAGATGATGGGGCCGCGGAGTGTGGCGGGAGCGCGCCCCGAGCATCTGGATGTCACCGCCGCGCTCGATCCCAATCCGCCCGGACGATCCATCTCCCTCGGCGTGCTCAACGGCTCGCGTTGATCGGCCACTCCCGCGTTCCAGTCTCGGAGTTCAGTATGGCTCAGGACACCCCCCCCTCATCCCAACTCCGCGTCCTTACCCCGGACGGCCGCCCTTCCGAAGAGCAGCCAAAGTGGCGCAAGGACTTCCCGATCGACACCGCGCAGGACAACTACGTCGCGCGTCGGGACTTCACCAAGTTCATGGTGTTGATCAGCGGCTCCTTCGTCGCGGGCCAGGCGTGGATCGCGCTTAAGACGCTCGGAGGCAAGCACAGCGGGATCGGGCCGCGTGCGATCGCTCAGGTGCGGGACATTGCCATCGGGCAGGCGGCTACGTTTTTGTTCCCCGGCGAGCACGATGTGTGTCTGCTGGTCCGCGCGGGTGAGGAGGAGTTCCTCGCCTACAGCAACAAGTGCTCCCACTTGTCGTGCCCGGTGACGCCGGATGTCAGCGCGGGACGGCTCGTGTGTCCGTGTCACCACGGGTCGTTCGACTTGGCGACTGGTCGACCGCTCGCGGGGCCGCCGCGACGGCCGCTGGCGCGGATCTTGCTCGATGTGCGCGACGGGACCATTTACGCCACCGGCGTCGAGGAGAGAACCGTATGAGCCAGCACCGATCCTCCTCCCCGCCCCCGCGGACCCCGCCGACCGGCGCGGCGCCGAGCCGCGCAATCACCGAGAATCGCACCGCGATCGTCCTGGGCATCCTCAGCATCGTGCTCATCATCGCGATGATGCAACTCTGGCTCCTGACGGCGACGATGAACGCTTATCTCGGCGGCGATCACGCTGTGGCGTGGCCCGCGTTCGGGGCGAGCCTCGCCTGTCTCCTGCTCAACCTTGGTCTGCTTCGCTACCTCTACCTTCTTGAGAGGCCCCGATGAGCCATGATCGCGGCTCGGCCGTCCAAGCTCCAGCGATCGGTGCGCCAGGGCCGGTAAGCGAAACGGGGGGGACGGTCATCGACCGTGCCGCCGCGGGTCTGCATCCCGCGTACTTCGCGCTGGTCATGGCGACGGGCATCGTGTCGCTCGCGGCGTGGGTCCAAGGATTCGCCGCGATCGCCCGCGGCCTGTTCTGGCTGAATCTTGTGTTCTTCGGGGCCTTGTGGGGCCTGACATCTGTCCGCATCGTGCGGCACCGTGCCCGGGTTGTCGCGGACTTGAAGGATCACAACCGGAGCGTTGGGTTCTTCACGGCGGTCCCGGGCGCGTGTGTGCTCGGGTCACAGGCGATGCTGATCGAAGGCGCAACAGGCTTCGCGTGGGCGCTCTGGATCGCCGGCGCTGCGCTCTGGCTGCTGCTCACGTACACCATTTTCACGACCCTGACCGTCAAGGCGACCAAGCCCGCGCTGGCGGACGGACTCAACGGCGGCTGGCTCGTCTCGATCGTGGCAACGCAGTCGGTGTCGGTGCTGGCGGCTCAGCTGGCGGGGACGACCCGGGGTAGTGATGGTCTGCTGTTCGTCGCCCTGACCATGTGGCTTGGCGGGGCCATGCTCTACGTCTGGATCATCTCACTGATCTTTTACCGGTACACGTTCTTTCCCTTCAAGCCGTCCGACCTCGCCCCGCCGTACTGGATCAACATGGGCGCGATGGCCATCTCAACCCTCGCCGGCGCAACGCTCCTCCTCGCCGGCAAGGAGAGCCCGCTCATTCGGGACCTGTTTCCATTCATCAAGGGCGCGACGCTGCTGTTTTGGGCCACGGCCACCTGGTGGATACCGATGCTTGTCATCCTTGGGGTCTGGCGGCACGTGATCATGAAGTTCCCGCTGCGATACGACCCGCTGTACTGGGGTGCCGTGTTCCCACTGGGCATGTACTCGGTCGCCACCGCCCGAATGATTGGGGCCGGGGGCCAAGCAGGGGCAATGGACCTCCCGTTCCTCAGCGTGGTGCCACCGGCGTTCTTCTATGTCGCAGCCGGGGCATGGACGCTGGCACTGATCGGGCTGCTGCACCGCTTGTTCACGGGACAGCCGAAGCCTCACCATTAGCGCCTGTGCCGTGCCCGCCGCCCCCAATGGAGGATCGTCGAATACGCCTCCCGATACCCAATGGCACGTAATAGGCGTTCACGGCGGCGTTGCCGGAGAATCTACACATGCAGAGGCTCGAGCCTGGGATCGTTCGCCTACGCTGCCTTGGTTGATTGCACTGCCGCGCCCTGCGGTATGACAACCCGGAGCGATGCTTCATGCTGCCACGACTCATTCAGGGAGGGATGGGAGTTGGGGTTTCCGGGTGGCAACTCGCCCGCGAGGTGGCCCTTCTCGGGCAGTTGGGAGTGGTGTCGGGGACTGCACTGGACACCATCCTGATTCGCCGTCTGGGCAGTGGCGATCCGGGCGGGCATATGCGTCGAGCCCTCGCGGCCTTTCCCGATCCTCAGGTCTCTTCTCGTGTGCTCGACCGCTACCTGCGGGTCGACCCGGTCGGAGTCGCGGATTCGCTGGGAGCGATTGACGCCGATGCAGATGCCGGCGCCGGTGCGGACGCTTCTTCCCCACGCTACCCCCTGCTGCCGTTGCCGCGAGCGAGGCTCACGCCCGATCGGGAGTGGCTCTTGATTCTGGCGAACTTTGTCGAGGTATATCTCGCCAAGGAGAGTCATCGCGGCGTGGTGGGGATCAACTTCCTACACAAGATCCAGTTCCCGATCCTTCCGAGCCTCTACGGGGCCATGCTGGCGGGGGTGGATGTCGTGCTCATGGGCGCGGGGATTCCCGGGGACATCCCCGCCGTGCTCGATCGGCTCGCCCGCCACGAACCGGCCAGCATCACGCTCGACGTTCTCGGGGCGGGCGATCAGCGGTATGACACGTCGTTTGATCCGGGCCGGCTTTGGGAAATCGAAGGGCCGCGCGAGGTGCCGGCGGTGCATCGGCCGAAGTTTCTCGCCATCGTGTCGTCGGCGACGCTGGCCCGTGCGCTGGTCAAGAAGGCTCCGGGCGGCATCGATGGCTTCGTCGTCGAAGCGCCTATCGCCGGCGGGCACAACGCTCCGCCGAGGGGGGTGCAGCAACTTTCGCGGGACGGTGAACCGATCTACGGCGTGCGCGACGACGCGGACCTCGGGCAGATGGCCGACCTGGGATTGCCGTTCTGGCTCGCGGGGGGATATGCGTCTCGCGAGAAGTTCCGTGCGGCGTTGGCCACCGGGGCCCACGGCATCCAGGTCGGAACCGTATTCGCCTTCTGCGAGGAGTCGGGTCTCGACCCGACCCTTCGTCACCGATTCCTTGCGGGCGTACTCCGAGGCGAGACGAGTGTCTTCACCGACCCCGCGGCATCGCCGACGAGTTTCCCATTCAAGGTTGCGGCGCTCCCGGGGACGCTCTCGGAGGCCGCCGTCTACGAGGAGCGCCCGCGGCTCTGCGATCTCGGGTACCTGCGTCGCGCCTACCGCAAGCCCGACGGTACGGTGGACTACCGCTGCCCGGCGGAGCCTGTGGACGAGTACGTGCGCAAGGGCGGCAAGGCTGAGGAGACCGTTGGGCGCAAGTGCCTGTGCAATGGTCTGGTCGCGAATATCGGCCTGGGGCAGCGAAGGGCTGATGGGTACGAGGAGCCGCCGTTGCTGACCGCGGGCAATGACCTGGCCTGCCTGAAGCCCTTCATCTCCGCCGGTCGGCTCTCCTATCACGCGCGGGACGTGGTCGAGTCGCTGGTATCGCACGCGTGAGCAGCGTTGCGCCCTCGCTGGATAGGCGCTCCGATGCGTCCATGTCGCCTCCAGCGAGCCCCGTCCCGACGCCGACGTTCGAGAGCACGGGCGTTCGCAATGGAGGAAACGTCGTCACTGTGCCGGGCGCCGCCGGCAGACTACTCCGGCGCGGCCAACCCGCGCCTAGCCCGCATCTCCGACCCCACCGCCGAAAGGTCGGACGGCGAGAGCAGCGAACCTGCAAGGGGGAACACCTCGGCCTCCTCGACATGGATGTGCTCGCGGTACAGCTCCCGCAGAGTTGCAAGGATCGAGCCGAGTTCAGTGGACCGCTCGGCCGGCAAGGACCCATCACGCAGCCACGCCTCCAGCAGGCCATCAACCTGCGCGTGGAGCCGATCCGCCTGCTCGTGTTCGCCTTCGAGCCGCGCGATCGCAGTACATTCCTTGCCCTGCGTCTGTGCAGCGGCTCTGAGCCGCGGGAACAGCGACTCCTCCTCGTCGGCGGTGTGCTTCGGGGCGGCCTTGGCGAAATACCGCTGGGCGTTGCGGATCGCGTCTGCCGTAAGGGTATGGAGCGGAGTATCGGCGTGCTCACGGACCGCGCGCTGCAGCAGTTCAAGGAACATCTCGATCCGGCGGTGGCAGTCCGTAAGCAGCCCGATGGGTTCATCGAAGTCGTGGTCGGGGGTGCGGCCGAGGATGTTCAGCGAGGCGCACATGCTGAATACTATCACTCGATGTCGCACGACGGCTCCGAAGAACCACTCCCGCCGACTCCGCCGCTGAAGCGTCACGCGACGCTCCAGCCGTTGTCGCGGGAGCACATGGGCGGGCTGATCCAGGCCCGGAGTCTGCGACAGGCGGCTGATCGGGAACGGGCGAAGCGCCTGCTTGCGATCGCCAGCTTCCTCGACGCGTGGCGTTCGGAGATCCGGGCACACTTTGATGATGAAGAGCGGTTGCTCCTCCCGCTTGTCCGGTCTTCGACGCTGCGGAACCGGCTGCTTCACGAGCACGCGGACTTGCGGCGTCTGGCGGAGCGGTGCGAGCGCGAACCGGAGGCGGCAGCGAGCGACAAGGAACTCGTGCGCGAGCTCGGCGTAAAGCTGCACGACCACATCCGCTGGGAGGAGAGGGAGTTCTTTGAGACGGTGCAGCGCGACCACCCTGAGGAGCTCGCGGCTTTGGCATCTGAGGCGGCCTTCATCGAATCGCATCGGCCGGGCTCGCGTGCGAGGCACAATCTGTCTGTGGATGACGCGATGCCGGAAGCAGGGAAATGAGGAGAAACCATGACTGATGAGCGACCACGCACGGCTCCGTCGGAGCGCTTCGCGGTAGAGCACCTCTCGTTCGACCTGCACGCGGAGGCGGCGGCGCTGGAGGGCGAGCCGACGCTAAAGCAACACGGCCATCGGCAGAAGACGCTCTTCAAGAGCTCAGGCAGGACTGTCGCGCTCTTCGTGCTGGACGGGGGCGCAAGTCTCGCCGAGCATGCGACCAGCGGCGTCGTGACCGTGCAGGCACTCGAGGGGGAGCTCGATGTCACGGCCGGTGGGGCGGCGACCGGGGGGGTGAGGTACCACTTGCGAGCGGGTATGTTGCTCGTCATGGCTCCAGACGTTCGGCACGATGTCCGAGCCAAATCACGCGCCGTGTTCCTGCTGCAGGTGTCTCTCGCGCCCAAGCCCCCCGCACCGCCGAATCTCTGATCGCCGGACTCTTGTGACGAGGAGAAATCGTGGCAGAACGCAGCGACACGGACAACCCAGCGCCAAGCAAAATTCCCGGCACGTACAAGGAGTTCGTGAGGAGATTCCCATCCTTGGGCCGAGCCCATGAGGACATCGCCAAAGCGGTTGAGGAGGCCGGGCCGCTGGATGCCAAGACGCTAGCGCTCGTCAAGATCGGCATCTGCGTTGGTGCGGGGCTTGAGTCCGCGCTCCGCAGCCACGTTCGCCGCGCGATGCAGCACGGAGCCACGCCCGCGGAGGTTGAACAGGCGATCCTTCTCGGGATGAACACCGTTGGGTTTCCTCGCACCGTCGCCGCGTGGTCGTGGGCGCAGGAACAGTTCAAACGGGACGCGTGAACGCCAGACCATCGTCCGTGTCCATTGGAGAGACCTTGTTGCAGACGCTCTCGGCCAACGCGATCACTGAAGACGTTCCCAGCGTGGCAACCCCGTGGGTTGATGTGGCACTCACGCAACTCAGTGCGTCGCAGTCGCACGTCTCGGGAGGCACGCCGCCGCCCGCGCCCGCCTCGGTCCGCTTCACCCGCCGTATGACCGACTCCCACGGCCGCACCATCCGCGACCTGCGGATCAGCATCACCGACCGCTGTAACTTCCGCTGCGTCTACTGCATGGAGCCCGACGTCCGCTTCGCGCCGCGAGAGTCGCTGCTGACGACCGACGAGATCATCCGCGTCGCCCGCATCGCCAACTCACTCGGTGTCCGCAAGATCCGGCTCACCGGCGGGGAGCCGACGCTGCACCCCGAACTCACGGCGATCATCGCGGGCATTCGCGCCGCGACCGACGTCGAGATCGCGATGATCACCAACGCCTCGCTCCTGACCCGCGAGGCGCTCCGGGTGTGGAAGGCCGCGGGGCTCGCCCGCGTCACCATCAGCATCGACTCGCTGCGGGCGGGCCGCTTCGCCCGGCTTACTCGCTCCACTTCCTCACCTGCCGACGTGCTCGCGGGCATCGAGGCGTGCTTGGCCGAAGGGCTGACGCCGCTCAAGCTCAACGCCGTGCTCATCCGCGGCTTCAACGACGACGAGGCCACCGATCTGGCCGCGCTGGCCCGCCACTACGCGATCGAGATGCGGTTCATCGAGTACATGCCCTTGGATTCCGGTCACGCATGGGACTCGTCCAAGTGGGTCAGTGCTGCCGAGACGAGGGCCGCGATCGAAGCTTGCTTCCCGCTCATCGCCTGCGGTGACGACGACCCCTCCAGCACCGCCCGCACCTTCACTTTCGCCGACGGTGTCCCCGGGCGCATCGGCTTCATCGCACCCGTCAGCAGCCCTTTCTGCGGCGCGTGCAGCCGGCTCCGGCTCACCGCCGACGGCAAGGTCCGCCCGTGCCTCTTCAGCACGACCGAGTGGGACCTGCGTTCCACGCTCCGCGCCGGAGCGGACGACGACGCCATCGCCGAATTCCTGATCGACGCGACGTGGACGAAGCAACCCGGGCACGGTATCGCCTCCCACGACTTCCGCCAGCCCTCGCGCCCAATGTCGGCGATCGGCGGCTGAGCCCAACCGATGCCCGCCGACGCCCTCCCCATCCTCGCCGTCTGCTTTCTGATTGTCGGCGCGCTGTACGCCTCGGTCGGCCACGCCGGCGCCTCGGGCTATCTCGCGGTCATGGCCCTGCTCTCGGTCGCGCCCGAGGTCATGCGCCCCACGGCGCTGGCAATCAACGTGCTGGTGGCCACCATCGCGTTCGTGCAGTTCGCCCGCGCCGGGCACTCCTCATGGGCACTCTTCTGGCCCTTCGCCGCCGCCTCGATCCCCGCCGCCTTTGTCGGCGGCATGATCCACCTGCCCGCCCACGCCCTCAAGGTCGCCATCGGCGTCGTGCTCTTGCTCACTGCCTTCCGCATGGCATGGGTCGCGATGCATCCGCCCATGTCCAAGGCCGCTCCATCGCCCCCGCGCACACCCGTCGCGCTGGCCGTCGGCGGCGTCATGGGCCTGGTCGCGGGGCTGACGGGCACCGGCGGGGGCATCTTTCTCAGCCCGGTGATGCTGCTGTTCAACTGGGCCGATACCAAGCGCACCGCCGCGACAGCCTCGCTCTTCATCCTGCTCAACTCTGTGGCGGGCCTTTCGGGCCTGGCCAGCGCGGGATGGAGGCCGACGCCGTCGCTCGCGGTGCTTGCCGCCGCAGCGTGCATCGGCGGCCTGATCGGCTCAACGCTCGGCAGCCGCCGTGCCACGCCCCGCGCCCTGAACCTCGCCCTCGCGGCGGTCCTCTTCATCGCGGGCGGGAAGCTCGTGCTGAGCTGACCGGATCGCCACGAAGCCGAAGAAGCACACGCCACAACGGTCGAGCACGGCCGGGCGGCCAAGGCGAGAGCGCCGGCAGGAGTGCCGCGGTTGACTCACGGCGCGGTGAGCCGGTAGACCTCGACGACCGGGGGCTCGGCCAACAGCCCGCGCCAACGGGCCAGGTACGCCTTCATGGTCGGGTCGCCGGCGACGCGCTGCTGATCGCGCTCGTACGCGGCCTGGTCGTCGTAGAGCACCAGTTCGATAAACCGGTGATCGTCGCTCATGTCCTGGAGCAGACGGACCGTGATCCCGCCCGGCGACTCGTAAAACGGGATCGCCTCCCGCAGGAACGCGAGGAACGCCTCGCGCTGGCCGGGCACGACGCGGCATCGCAAGTGAAGATCGATTCTCCCCGGCGTGGTCATGCTGTCATCGTAAAGGTGTTTCGCAGCCCGCGCGCGCCGTCGCCAAGCACCCATGCCGCGCACGCCTTATCGCCCCTACGCCGCCACCGTCGCGCTGCTGGTCTCGCTCCACAGCCCCACCCACATCACTTGGCACCCGCGGCGATTGGCAGGGTGGCGAACGCGGGTGCGGTTCAGGGGCGGCTTTCGACCAGTCATCACCGTCCTTGGCCCCAGCATACGCCTCCACCGCCGCGAGCACGCCGGCGATCGCCGCGTCGATTAGCGAATAGACCACGAGCGGACCGATCGTCAGCCGCAGGACCGACGCGACCTTGCCCGGCCTGCGATCGGCGCCCCGGTTCTCCCAGAGCCCTAGCACCGTGCGGGTGGCAACGATTCTGTGGCTGCACACCATAGTGTCCATCGCCCGACCCGCCGTTGGCAGCACGAGACGTGTGCATGGGCTGGCGGCGTTGGTTGGCTATTGAGCCCGGATATGGGGCGTCTGGTCCTTCGCGGGTCCGCCGCGGAGCAGTGCCGCGCTCATGTTCGCCGCCATGCGCTCCGCTGGGATCACGAACGAATGTCGCGCGGCCTCGGGCACGACGCGGGCGACGGTGTGCCGCCACAGGTCTAGCCAGCGGGCAAAGTGCGCCGCGGTGAGTCCGGGCAGGCGCTGATGCGCGTCGAGGGGACGCCCGGCGTACCGGCGCGTGCGCAGCACCACCGTGGACCAGAAGTCGTACATCTTCGGCAGGTGCAGCGACCAGTCCGCGACGTGCCGCGCGAAGATCGGGCCGAGCATGGGATCGTCACGCACGCCCTCGTAGAAGGTGTCCACCAGAGTGCGGATCATCGCCTCGTCGATGGGCGAGACATGCGCGGGCGGGCGACCCTGCTCGGTCAGCGGGAGTTGACGGACAATGTGGTCGGGATCGTCGTGAGTACTCATGGGGTTCTTTCAGCCCTGCCGTCCGAGACTATTCCGCTTCATGGACACGGCGCACGACGCTCTGACGCCGATCGCGGGACCGGCATCAGAAGCGTCGTGCCTGGCTGGCTACGAACTGGTCCGGGATCAGCCCTTGAGCACGGACAAGTCCGCGCCGTGGTTGATGTGGAACGCCTGCCCGCCGATCACCAGCGCGGGGACCGACTTCACGCCGGCTTTCTCCGCCTCGGCGACGCGGGACTTGTTCTGCCCGAGATGGACGATCTCGACGTCGAACTTCGACCGATCCAGGCCCTCGGCAACCGTCCGCTCGGCGGCGACGCAAACGGGGCAACCGGCGTGGTAGAACGTGGCTTTCGTGCTCATGATGTGCTCCTACGTGCTGACATGAATGGCCCGGCGAGATTTCGATGGGCTCCGCCGTGTGCCCGGTCCGTGATTGTCCAGTGCTTGCCCATTCACAAAGACGCTCCAGAGGCGCGGGCGGAGCGCGGCCGCGACCGGCCGCATCTCACCGCAGTCGATCCGGAGATCGGAATCGCCGATCGGTGCATCAAGGAAGAGGCAATGATGCGACTTGGTTCGCCCGGGATACTCGTTGGGACGGAAGTACATGCAGCCGACACACATCCGCGCCGTCGGCACCGCACCCTGGTCCTGAAGCGTGCGGATCATCCCGATCAGGCCCCGCAGCAGCGCCGTCCGCTCCGGCTCGGGTAGCGCGTCGATGGCCTTGACCAAGGATGCCGGCCACTCCGCGGCGGTCGCCGCCTCCGTGGTCCCTCGCTTTGTGAGCGCGAGGATGATGGCCCTTCCGTCAGACTTGGATTGTGCTTTGCGGACCAACCCCTTGGCCACCAACGCGGCGGTCGCCTCGCTGGCCGTCCCCATCGTGATCGCCATCTGTCTCGATACCTCCTTGAGACCGATGGGCTCGGGCGAGCCCGCGAGGATCGACAGGATCTGAGTCTGCGTCGGCGTCAGCCCGCGTCTCCCGGCGGACTGCCAAGATTCGTGCCGCATCACGAGCGAGAGCTTGGCGAGACCGCTGAGGACTCGATCGGACGTGGACGGGTTGGCGTTGGTCCTCGACGGCATAGGCGGCTGACACATAGTATGGAGTCCGAAGCATTTGGACAAGCCGCGGCGCGAAGCCGGTCGCCCAAGGCCGGCGCTCCGCGTCAGCTTGTGTGCCATTGGCGATCCGCACGGGTGTGGGCGGGCACTTACGCTGCGGTCTCTCGCGTTCTTCAACTGATGGTCGCCCGATCTCGGCGACCTCAACCGATGTGCCTGTCGTGGCGGCGAAGAGCGCCAACGATACACCGTCATGATCACCGAATCTCTTACCGCGCTGCTTTCCGCACACGACCTGCCCGAGCCCGCACCACCAGATCCGATGCCGCTGTTCGTGGGGTGGTTCAGGGACGCCGAGGCGTGCGGCAAGTACGACGATCCAAACGCCATGAGCCTCGCCACCGCGACACCCGATGGCAGGCCCTCCGTTCGAGTTGTCTTGTGCAAGGGCATTGAGGCAGACACCGGCGCTATTCACTTCTACACGAACTATGGCAGCAGGAAGGGATCGGAACTCGAGCGCAATCCGCTTGCGGCGGTTGTCTTCCATTGGCCCCACGCAAAACGCCAGGCTCGTCTCGAGGGGATTATCGAGAAACTCACCGAGGCCGAAAGCGACGCGTACTTCAAGAGTCGCCCGCTGCTCTCACGTATCGGCGCGAGCATCAGCCGCCAGAGCACGCCGATCGAATCGCGGCGGCAACTCGTCGAAGCGGCCCTTTCGCTCGCGAAGTCGGTCGCCATGGGCCGGGAGATCCGGCGCCCTGAGGATTGGGGTGGATATCGCATGCGTCTCCGGTCCGTGGAACTCTGGTCCGGGCGCGACGGACGACTGCACCAGCGCATCGTGTGGCGCCGCGGATCGACCGATACTGGCGCGGCGTGGACGAGCACGCTTCTCTCGCCGTGAGCGACGTCCATAGGTTGCAACGCGTCGAGTTCGGGCATGACGCCCACGGGACTGCACCCAACTGCGCGGCTTCCGCGGTCAAATGCCTACGGATGCGGCCGAGACCCGGCGCCGTGTGCTTCGCACGAGGCGGGCGGCGGCGCACATCACTCGCGCTTGAAGAGCGTGAGCACGAAACGCGTGGGCTCAAGCGCCGTCAGCCGGTGCGGGGCGTTCGCGGGCATCAGCAGCCAGTCGTTCGGCCCCATGATCTTCTCGGCCGAATCGACACCGAATCGCAGGCGCCCCTCGAGCACCTGGACCGTGGCGACGAACGGCGCCCGGTGCTCGCTCATCTCCTGCCCGGCATCCATCGCGAAGATCACGACCTTACCCTCGGGCAGATTCAGCAGGGGCTTGCTTACCGTGGCACCGGGCACGATCGGGCAGATCTGGAGCAGGTCGAGGAACTCGGGTACGGTGGCATTAAGAGACTGTTTCAGAACAGTAGTCGGAGCGACTTGAGGCGGGAGCAGACGAGCAGGGCGGCGGCGAGTTCGTGGAGGGCCTGGAAGTGTCGGCCCCAACGTTCGTAGCAGAGCCGGAGACGTC
>JAFEBO010000006.1 GCA_018242625.1 Planctomycetota bacterium | reverse complement strand
GCCCCCACCCACACAACCCGGAGGAAAAGACCCCCCCCCCCCCCCCCCCCCCCCCCCCCCCCCACACACACACACAACCAAAAGAAAACAGCCCCGCGAGGGGCTGTTTTCTTTGCGAAGACGTTCGAGGGGAGAACGTCCGCGCGAGAGGCTCAGCGACGGCGGCGACGTGCCGCGGCCAGACCCGCGAAACCCGCGAGGCCGAGCGTGCCGACGCCCGGAACTTCCGTTCCTTCAACCACCGTGCCCGGTGTGCTTCCGTATGTCACGCCCGTCTGCCAGACGCCAGGGTTGTTCATCCAGTCGATGTTGCCCGAGGGAGCGCCATCCCAGTAATTCGCCCACACCCACACCGGATCCACAAACGCCTCCTCCGTGCTCTCGGCCACGATCCAGTAGGTCTTGCCCGCTTCCAGAATCGGATGCAGCGCGGACTCTGCCATGTCCAGCACAGGGTTCCAGCCGGCGGCACCCGTTGCCATGTTCCAGGATTCCAGAATCGAGCCCGCGGGCTCGGTCGTCCCGCCCTGCGCATCCGCGCGAATCGAGAGCGTGTACGTGCGCCCGGCATTGTCCCAGTCGTTGCTCATCATCCACACGCCGATGCGATCGAGGGAATAGGTCTTGTCCGCAGTAAACGCGACCGCCACCGACTGACCCACGAACACGTCGTATCCCGTGTATCCGAAAAAGCCCCCGTCCGGCGAGCCCGTGTCCCAGATCGTCGCAGCGCCCGACGTGCTCGCGAACGCTCCCGCCGCCGCGGCGACGATCAGACCCATCTTCACTCTGTTCTTCATGTCTCACTCTCCTGCGCGTGCGGAAAACGCGCCAATTTGCCGCGTGCCTGTCGACTCCAGCAGGCTGTCCCCGCGGCACTTGAAACGGTATAACCGATCCCGTAACGATGTTCAAGGAATTTTCCAGGAAACTTCCTAGATTAATTGCAAGCCCCCGCGAATTCCTGTTATCATGTTGACGCTCATGCCCGCCACACCGCTCATGCCCGCCGTTCCCGCCCTCGACGTTCGCATCATGCGAACGGGGGACGAACTCATGGAGGGCCTTTCCAAGGTCCTTCGCTACGTCCCGGGGAACGACGCGGGGCCGCAGCGGCTCGCGGATGAGCTTGGAGTCGACACCGTCCTTGCCTCACGCCTGCTCAAGGCCGTCCGCTCGCCCGACTCGATGAGCCTGATCCATCGCGCCCCGGGCCCCGAACCGCTCCGCCGGGTGCTCAAGGCCAGCGCCAAGCACGGCGTCCCCCCCGATGTTCTCGCCGCCGCACATCAGGCCGTCGACGCCTTTGAAAACCTCATCGACAGCGCCGCGGGCGATCGCAGTTCACTGGAAGCCATCCTGAGCGCATGGGTGCCCGAGGCGCGCCGGGAGTTCGAGCTGCGCCGCAAACAGGCGGCCTTCCGCGCCATCAGCCAGCTCAAGGGAGTGCAGGCCAACGTCTTTGCGGAGACAGCCATCTTCACGCCCAGCGCGGACGGGCAGCACTGCGATGTGGTCTGGATCAAAGCCGTGGCGGGGCTTTCTCGGTTGCGGCCCGCCGCCGTCGTCAAGTTCACCTCCAAGCGCGGGGTGGAGAGCCCCAATCAGCGTCTGCCCGTTACGCTTTCTGGAGAACCGATCGACTCGGTTCAAAATGCCGTTGTCCCCGAGTTCTGTACCAGCCCGACGCCGGCGCTCACGGCCCAGGTCGTCGGGGAGCAAACGCACTATCTGCTCGAAAATGTCCAGCTTGGCGATTCGGTCCAGCTCATGACCTGCGAGGTCAATCACTCGGAGATCGCGCGGTACGTTCCGGCCTCCCGGGGTCGGCGGGCATGGGCCTCGAGCGATCTGGTGATCCCGGCGCAGCGATTCCAGTTTGACCTGATCGTCCACCAGGATCTTTTCCCGGGCGAGCACCCCGACCTCCGCGTCTACGACACCGCGGTGCGAGGCACGGCAGACCGCAATGACCCGGCCCGCGATATCGATCAGTTCGATCTGCTCGAATCCGTCGAGCACCTGGGCTCCGGACTGGCGCGGTTTGCTTCCAGCGATGTTCCCCGGTACAGGCAGATGCTCGAGCACATCCTGACCCGTATCGGATGCGATGCCTCGGCGCTGCGGGGCTACCGCGTCGCCTCGGACTACCCGATCTATGGATCGCAGTACACGATGAGCTTCCGCACCACCGATCCGCCCGCGAACTGAACCCGCGTTTATTCGTTGATCAGAACGCTCGCGACCGTCACGTCATCGGCCAGGTTCACGACCGGCGCCGCGGCGAAGGGGCCCTGGGCAGCCTTTGCCACAAGCTGCGGGGCGGCGTGCGCCTTGACCGACTGGACCAGGTTCACCACATCCTCTTCGGGGTTGGAACTGCTCGAAAGAGCCGCAACCGTGCGCTGCAGGCCGAACTCGTCGCCCGCCGGCGACGGCTGCTCGTGAACTCCGTCGCTGTAGAGGATGATGCGCGAGCCGGGAACGACGCGGATTGTTTCGGCCGTGTACTGATAGTCGCTGTCCACGCCGACGGGGACGCCCCCGACAGTCTCGACCCGCTGCGGCTCCTGCCCCGGGGGCTTGAGCAGCCAGTAGCCGTGCCCGGCATCGACGATCGTGAGCGTGCCGCCGCCCTCGGAGGCCGGACGCGGATCGAAAATCCCGAACCAGATGGAGATGAACTGCCCGGCGTCGCACCGGCTTGCAAGGTGCCGGTTCGTGGCGTTCATGACTTCCGCGGGATCGGACGTGTGGCGGAGCATCGCGTTGATGAACGCCTGCGCCGTCGCCATTCGCAGCGCCGCTCCCACGCCCTTGCCGGCCACGTCACCGAGCAGCACCGCGACCTTCCCGTGCGAGTTGCCGGGTTCCAGAGCGATGACATCGAAAAGATCGCCCGCGACGATGCGTCCGGGCTCGCTGTGCATCGCGTAATTGAGAGCACCCACCTGCGCCGTCGGGACGGGCATGATCAGGCTCTGCGCGTCGCGGGCCGCCTGCAGATCCGCCTCGAGTTTCTTCTGGCGATCCGCAAGGCCCATCGCGCTGATCTTCGCCAGCGCCAGCCCGCAGATCTTCGAGAGCGCCTGGCAGAAGGCGGCCGAGTCCGGCGCTACAGCGTCTTCGCCGCCGCGGCTGTCGAGGTACAGATACGCCGCGGCCGACGGCCCCACCATCACCGGCGCGCAGATCGCGCTGTGGATGCCCATGTCGATGATCGACTGGCCATAGTTCGCGCTGCTTCCGGCATCGATTCGCACGACCTGGCCTTCGCTCGCGGCGCGGATTAGCGACCGGCTCGGAGCAAACGCCTTGGCCGCCACCGTCCGCGAGAATGACGACGGAAATCCGCCCTCGGTGGGCTTGACGTTCGAGGCCCCCGGCGCGCCGGGGATCGGCGTGCTCCCGCCGGCATCCACGCCCTTGTAGCCCACAAGTTCCACCGCGTCAGAGTCGCCAACCCGCTTGATAAACGCCGCTCTCGGAAAGCTGGTGGCCTTGACCAGCACGTCCAGGACCGCCTCCGCCAGCGTGCCCTCCGAGTCCGCGCCGGCGATGCCCGCGGCAGCGTCGATCAGAAGGTCGAGCCTCTCCTGGGCTCGCAGCGAAAGTTCGCTCTCGGGAACGCGCTGCACCCGGCTGATGCTCGCCCCCGCGTCGTCGGTCGTGGCGACAATGCTCGTGGTCGGGCCACCGCCCTGCAGCAGCACCCGGAAGATCCAGGGGCCGATCCGGATCATGTCTCCGTGCTGCAGAGGAGCCGGAGCGTTGGGGGCCAGCTGGACGCCGTTCAGCGTCGTTCCGTGGCGGCTTTCCAGGTCCGTAATCAGCCACGAGTCCGCCCGCATGGCAACCTGGGCGTGCCGCCGGGAGACGGTTTCATCCAGCAGCCTGATGTCGGCAATACCGGCCCTGCCAAGCACGATCTGCTTGTCCGGCGCGATCTCGATGTTCTCCATCGCCGGACCGGCGACGACCGAGAGACGCAATGGCTTGGCGCTGATCGACGTGGTGGCCACTTTCCACTCCGAAAGAGGCCCATTCTAGAGCCCCGAACGGCCAACGACCCGACACGGTTACAAGATTGCCGCCCCTCACCAAAGCCCATCCACCCCGTGCCAATCGCGGCAAAAACGCCTCGCAGATTCCCCCTTCACCACATCTCGCGAATCCGGACGCGCCGTTTCGCGAACGGCACGCCCCGCGCGACCGCTGCCGCGCACTCGCCGCGATCGGCGCTCCGGGCGCATTCGCCGGCTCTCGCAAAAAGTCGGGATGAAAAAGAAGCCCGCGATCTGCCTTTTGGGCCAATCGCGGGCTTTGGGGTGGGGGCTGGTTGAAAACCCGAACCGAACGACAATGTTGTAGGAGAAATCAGGCGCGCTGTCTAGCGATATTCCCAATTATTTTGGCGCCGCGGACACTTTTCTTACCCTCGAGGGTCGGGTGTTAACCCGACCCTTTCGACCTCTTCCGCAGCGCGCGCGGGGCCGTGTTCCGCGCGGATCAACGCTCCCATCGTGGAGGCTCGCTCCCGAAATCCAACTCCGCCAGTCACTTGCCGGAGAGCCTCCGCAAGATGCCCGATCCCGCGCCTGCTCGTGTTTATGCGCGTCGCGGGCAGGTAGTACGCGACTCCCAGGCGGCTCATCCGATAGGCGATATCGAACTCGTCGTTGACGAACGGGGCGGCGATGCTCGGCTTGCCGCTCCGCATGGCCTGAGCGGAAGAACCGGCGCCGGCGTGGTGGACGCTGGCGGAACAACGCGGAAAAACAAGGGAATGCGGCGCATATTCAACGGCGCAGACGTCAGGTCCGAGCAGGCCCGGCGGAGCTGACTCGCCGCGCCCGACGAGAAGCACGGAAGGCAGAGCGGCCTTCCGGCAGGCATGGACCGCCGCGGCGAAGAAATCGTTCGCGTGATGGACGATCGTGGTGCCGAGGGAAAAGACGACGGGCAGAGTACCGCTCGATTCGCACCGTGAGAGGAACTCCTCGAGCCCGGGATCGAGGGCGCGATCGCGCTCTGCGCCGGCGCGATCGAAAAAGCAGAACCCGCACACGATGGACTTTGGCGGGTCGCCCGGCATGGGCTTCCGGAACTGGGGGGACCAGAGCCCGAGAACTGCATTGCCCGCGCCGGTCTCGGTGTAGAACACATCGCGCATCGCCGGGAGACCGAGCCGCTTGCGGGCCGCGTTGACGGGGCGGTCGATCAGCAGCCGCAGCCCGATCTTGCCCGCGAAGCGGAGCAGGCCCGAGAGCGCGAGCTGTGCTCGAGGGGGCATCCAGCCGCGCATGATCATCCCCTCATCCGGGTTGAGCCACATGGAAGGCGTGAGCGTGCAGGTGACGACGGGGATGCGATGGCGCTCGGCGGCCCAGCGGGCGGAGAAGAAGATGTGATGACGGACGATCACATCGGGCTTGAATTGGAGGATGGCCTCTTCCATTGCCTGGAACGACGGCTCGACGGACTTGTTGAAAAGTGCCTGTATGACGAGGAAAGGGCTCTGCCCCTGCCGCGCCAGGCGCGGGTCGTGGAGCACATCGAGGAAGTCCTTTTCTTCACCCAGCGGCAGGAACGCGATTCCGGCGCTGCGGATGCGGGCGGCAAAATGAGGATTGGCGAGCATCGCGACGTGATGGCCGCGGCGGAGAAGTTCTTCGCCGATGGCGATGAAGGGGTGGGTGTCGCCGGCTGAACCGATAGTGGCGAGAAGGATGCGCACGTCGTGAAAAGGTACGTGCCTCCCCGATTGCCGGCATCCGCCAACAATCGGGCGTGATTGCACTCGGAGTGAATGTCGACCACGTCGCGACTATCCGGCAGGCTCGCTATCGCTCGGGGCCGGGCGGGAGCAGCGGCTACGGCGAACCGGACGTTCTTCCGGCGGCGATCGCGGCGGTCCGTGGTGGGGCGGACTGCATCACGATGCATCTTCGCGAGGACCGTCGCCACGTTGTAGACCGTGACGTGGAAGTTGTGCGCCGGGCGTGCGGCGTGAAGTTCAACCTGGAGATGGCGGGCACGGAAGAGATGTGCCGCATCGCGCTGGCGATCAAGGCGGACCAGGTGACGCTGGTTCCGGAGGGAAGGCAGGAGGTTACGACCGAGGGCGGGCTGGCGGTTGCCGGCCGGGTTGAGCACTGGAAGAAGTACTTGGCGCCGCTGAAGGCCGCCGGGATTACGACGAGCGCGTTCATCACGCCCGATCTGGCGCAGGCGGCGGCGTCGGCGGAGGCGGGCTTTGACGCGATCGAGCTGCACACCGGGGCGTTTGCGCACGCTTACCAGACAGGGGGAACTCCGCTGGCGGAGGCGGCACATTCGATTACCCGATGCGTCCGGGAACTGTCGCCTCGCGTGCGGATCCACGCCGGGCACGCGCTGAACTATCACAACACGCGTGCGTTCGTTGCGGTGGACGGCGTGCGGGAATTCGTGCGTGAACTGCACATCGGCCACTCGATTGTTTCACGTGCGGTCTTTGTGGGGATGGAGATGGCTGTGCGTGAGATGAGAACGCTGGCCAATCACGTTGCGTGAGGCGCGGTGCGGGCGGGGCGCCTTCCGGAAGCCGGCGTTGAGGAATCAGAGGTCGAAGCGGTATCTCATTTGGTTGCGGCGCAGGCATTTATGAAGAAATAAGCAACGGACCAACCCCGCGGCGGGCGCGCCCGGCGAGGGGGTGCGCTTTGCGGTGAATTTCGTCTTTGTTCTTTGAGCTGTGGGCGGTACGATCGGCGTTGACCTGGATCAGAAATGGCCTCAGCCCGCAAGCCCAAATCTCGACGCGAATCCGGCAAAGCCGGAAAAACCAAGCGCCCGACCCGGCGGCACTCGAAGCTTCGGGTGAAGCAGCCGGGCGATGAGGCGCCGGCGCCCACGATCGGGCCGGGATTTACCACGTTCGCGGATTTCGACGAGGCCGTGCGTTTTCTCTACAGCCGGGTGAATGCGGAAGCGCTGCGTCCGCGGAACATCCCGGGGCATGTCTGGAAGCTGGAGCGGATGCACGCGCTGATGGAGGCGCTGGATAACCCGCACCGTGCGTTTAAAAGCGTGCACGTGGCCGGGAGCAAGGGCAAGGGCAGCGTCTGCGAGATGGTGAGCGCTGCGCTTGGAGGCTGCGGGCTGACAACGGGCCTTTACACCAGCCCGCACGTCTGCGATATCCGGGAGCGGATCCGTTTGAACGGGGAGCTGGTGAGCCACAAGCAGTTTGTATCGCTTGTGTCGGAGGTGGCGCTGGCGGCGGATTCGGTCAAGCGTAAGGCCGGGGCGGCGACATTCTTTGAACTGATGACCGCGGCGGCGTTTCTGCACTTTGCCCGCGAGGCGGTGGATGTGGGCGTGATCGAGGTGGGGCTTGGCGGACGGCTGGACTCGACGAACGTGATCACGCCGGAGGTGTGCGCGGTGACGGCGATCCAGCTCGAGCACACGGCGCTCCTGGGCGACACGCTGGACAAGATCGCGAGGGAAAAGGCGGGAATCTTCAAGCCGGGAGTACCGGCGGTCACCATTCCGCAGCAGAAGCCCGTGGTGCTGGAAACGCTGCGCGAGTCGGCCGAGAAGGCGGGCTCGCCGTTTGCGGTGGTGGGACAAACGATCGATTTTTCTTCCCGGTTTGAGAACTCCTCGAGCCTGGGCGGGCACATGCGGGTTTCGCTGTCGACGCCGCGTCTGACCGTGGAGCACGTGGCGGTCCCCCTGAAGGGTGAGCACCAGGCTTTCAATTGCGGGCTGGCGCTGGCGGTGCTGGACCGGCTGAAGGAGCGGGGCGTCGCGATTACCGAGCGGGGCGCCCTGGCGGGGCTGGCCCGGACGCAGCACTCGGGGCGGTTTGAGCAGATCTTTGCCCAGCCGCGCATCCTGGTGGACGGCGCACACAATCCCGAATCGATCCACGCGCTGATGAAGTCGCTCGGGGCTCACATCAAGTACGACTCACTGATCGTGATCTTCGGATGCGCCGCCGACAAAGAGATCGGCGGGATGCTGCAGCGTCTTGGGACGGGCGCGGACAAGATCATCTTCACCCGGGCTTCGGGAAATGCGCGTGCGGCGGACCCGCGGGACCTGCACAAGCGGTTCTCTGAAATATCAACCAAGATGTCGCAGGTGTCGCCCTCGCTCAAGGACGCGATAAACACGGCCGCCAAGGCGGCCCAGCGGGATGACCTGATCTGCATTACCGGATCTTTCTATCTCGCGGGCGAGGCGAAGCGGCTCATAGAAGAACGCCGGAACCGGGACCCCAAGGTGCGGGTGGTGGAGAGTGCGGCCAAGAAGGCCGCGGCTCGGTAAACCGGGGTCGGGACCGGGGTCCGGACCTGCGGGGGCGCGGGTGTTCAGAAATGCCTGGAATTCCATGCTCGGACCGTTAGACTGGGCAGAGCCTGGGAGGAAGCATGACAAAGCTTGCGGGCTTTGCGGGAACGCTGGTGGTTGCGACGAGCGCCTTGGGCGTCGGCTATTCGGTCGATAGCGGGTCGTACGTTCAGGGGTTTGCGTTCGGCTCGAACACGCAGGCGCTGTACATGGGTTTCAACTTCACCCCGGCGACCTGGACCGCGTTTGTCGGTTCGTTCCCCCGCACGACCGTGACGCCGTCGGGGCTGACGATGGTGATTGACGATTTGTACACCTCGTACTGGTCGGGCGGTCCGGCGGTCCAGGCGGCGGCCCGGGGCAAGATGTACTTCACGCCGACGGTGCCCAATCTCTCGTACACCTTCAACGGATTCATGCCGGTGGTGCAGCTCGGCAGCCCGTCGTCGATGAGCGCTGCGGCGGACGTATACCTGCGTGAGAACTTTCCGCACGGTCCGTATCAGTATTCGAACAACGTGGCGTATTCGGGGCCTTGTGCGCTGTGGAGCCCGGCGTCGCCCCAGTTCGGAACGCAAACCGGCGACCTGATCCAGGGGCAGCAGTACGAGCTTTCATGGGACTTTTCGCTGACGATGGCCCACGGGGGCGACCCAACGGCGGACTATCGCGTGAAAACCAAGAACGGTCCGTACTTTCAGCTTCTCCTCTACCAGCGGCCCTGCCCGGGAGATCTGACCGGCGACGGCTACGTGGATGATTCGGACTTTGCGGTGTTCGCGCTTGCGTACAACCTGCTGGACTGTGCCGACCCGCTGATGCCGCCCGGGTGTCCGAGCGATCTGAACCATGACGGGTACGTGGACGACGCGGATTTCGTGCTGTTTGCGGACGCGTACGGGCAGCTGTTGTGCCCCTAGAGGCCGGGCGCGGGGCGGGGTGGCGACGCTTACCCTACTGGCTCACATGAGCCAGCACGCCGCCCCAACGCAGGATGGAGAATTTCCGCACCGATACAGCGCGCCGATGGCGGGACGTATCGAGGAGAAGTGGCAGAATCACTGGGAGGCGAGCGGCACGTTCCGTCAGCCCAACCCGGGAGAGGCGGGGTTCGACGCGTCGAGGCCGAAGTTCTACTGCCTGGACATGTTTCCGTATCCGTCGGGCGCCGGGCTGCACGTGGGCCACCCGGAGGGCTATACGGCGACGGACATCGTTTGTCGGTACAAGAAGCTCAGGGGCTTCAACGTGCTGCACCCGATGGGGTGGGATGCGTTCGGGCTTCCGGCGGAGCAGTACGCGATCCAGACGGGCGTGCACCCGGCGACAACAACCAAGAAGGCGATCGACAACTTCCGGCGGCAGCTGAAGCGGTTTGGATTCTGCTACGACTGGTCGCGCGAGTTCGGGACGATCGACGAGGGCTATTACAAGTGGACGCAGTGGATTTTTCTGCGGCTGTACGACTCGTGGTTTGACACCGACGCTCCGTCACCGACCGGACTTTCGCGCGGGCGTGCACGGCCGATCTCGGATCTTGTGGCGATGCTGGAGTCGGGAGAAGCGCGGGTGGGGCCGAGCGGGGAGATCGTGCGGCCGGGCCTGTCGGGATTCGCGGCGCCGCTCGAGGGGGGCATGGGGCTGGGTCGGGCGTGGCACGAACTCTCGCAGGAGGGCCGCCGGCTCTTCCTGGACAACCAGCGCCTGGCTTACCTGGGAGAGCAGACGGTGAACTGGTGCCCCAAGCTGGGGACGGTGCTGGCGAATGACGAGGTGATCGACGGGCGCTCGGAGCGGGGCGGCTATCCGGTGCTGCGCAAGCCGCTCAAGCAGTGGATGTTCCGCATCACCGCGTACGCAGACCGGCTGCTCGAGCAGCTGGCGAAGCTGGACTGGCCGGCGTCGACGCGGACGCAGCAGGCGGAGTGGATCGGGCGGTCGACGGGCGCGCAGGTGGATTTCGACATTGATGGGCATTCGCTGTCGCCGCAGGCGCTGAGCGAGCTCAAGGGCGCCAAGGCGGACATGCCGCTCACGCTCACTGTGTACACGACCCGCCCGGACACGATCTTTGGTGCGACGTTCATGGTGATCGCGCCGGAGCATCCGCTGGTGGACCATGTGGCGCGGCATCCGGGGAAGGAGACCGACGCGGGCGCCCTGCGGGCGTACGTCGCGCGGGCGCGGAACACGTCGGACGTGGACCGGATGGAGAGCAAGGAGAAGACGGGGGTGTTCAGCGGGGTGTACGCGATCAATCCGCTGACAGATGAAAAGATCCCGGTGTGGGTGGCGGATTATGTGCTGATGGGCTACGGCACCGGGGCGATCATGGCGGTGCCGGCGCACGACGAGCGCGACTTTGAATTTGCGAAGAAGTTTGACCTTCCGATCGTGGATGTTCTCTATCCGCGGACGGCGCTGGCGATGAAGTACTTCTGCGACCACGCGAGCGAGGAAGAATCCGCGGACGGCGCGTGGCAGCCGATGCTGGCGGACTTCATGGGCATCGTGACGGGCGGGGAGACGGACTTTGGCGCCGCGCTCGTGACGGTGCGATCTCGGCGCACGGCGCCGGAGACGCGGCCGCTGGATCCGGCCAACCTGGACGCGATCGGGATGAAATCCCGCGGCGCGATCCGGATTACCTGGCTCGAAGCGTTTGAGTCGATGGCGATTGTGTCGCTCGCGCAGCTCAAGCACATCTTCGACCGGCGTGCGTTCCAGAGCTGGCGCGGCGAGGCGGGGATCTCTCCGGGCGTGGCGGTCCACTCGGCCCGGCCGGCGAAGGACGGCCTGCCGGCACTCTCGATCGACGGTCTGACGAGCGAAGAGGCGATCGCCCGTGTGATCGGCTGGATGGAAGAAACGGGCGTCGGGAGCGCAGAAACGCGGTTCAAGCTGCGGGACTGGACCTTCAGCCGCCAGCGGTACTGGGGCGAGCCGTTCCCGATCGTCTTTGACGAGGCGGGCAATCACTACCCGGTGAGCGAGAAGTCGCTGCCGGTGATTCTGCCTCCGCTCGCGGACTACCAGCCGGAGGAATCGGAAGATCCTCAGCCGCTGCTTGCCAAGGCGCGTGCGTGGGCGAACACGACGGCGTTCGCTGCGGGCGTGGACCCCCGGGTGCTGGCGCCGGAAACGCCGGTCCGCCGGGAGACGAACACGATGCCGGGCAGCGCCGGCTCGAGCTGGTACTGCGTGCGCTACTGCGACCCGGGAAGTTCGGATCGCCTGGTGGGTGAGGAGGCCGAGCGGTACTGGATGGGGGCGGGTCGGCCCTTTGACGCCACGCCGCGCGGCGAGGCGGAAAGCCGGCTTGGGGGCGTGGACCTGTACATTGGCGGCAACGAGCACGCGGTGGGACACCTGCTCTATTCACGATTCTGGCACAACGTGCTGTTCGATCTTGGCTATCTCAGCACGCCCGAACCGTTCCAGAAGCTCTTCCACCAGGGGCTGATCACGAGCTACGCGTTCCAGCGCGCGGACAAGACGATCCTGCCGGTGGACGAGGTGAAGGAAGTTTCGGAGGGCAAGTACGTCGAGATCGCGAACGGGGCGACCGTGACGCCGATCGTGACGAAGATGTCCAAGCGGTGGAAGAACGTCGTGAATCCGGACGACGTGATCGCCGAGTACGGCGCGGACACATTCCGGCTGTACGAGATGTACATGGGCCCGCTCGAAGCGAGCAAGCCCTGGAACATCAAGGACATCCCCGGTCTTTTCCGCTACCTGCAGCGGACGTGGCGTGTGCTGGTGGATGAACAGACCGGGGCGGTGAGGCTGGCCGAGCGTGAAAACCCGGCGCTCGAAAAACTGCTGCACCGCACCGTTTTCAAGGTTGGTCAGGACATCGAGCGGCTGGCGTTCAACACCGCCATCGCGTCGCTGATCCAATTTACGAACGAGGCGATGGGGGCGGCGGGGGAAAAGGGCGCGGGCGCCCTGACCCGGTCGCAGGCGGAGCGGCTTTGCATCGTTCTTTCGCCGTTCGCGCCGCACCTGGCGGAGGAAGTCTGGTCTCGCCTGGAAGGAACCAGGGGCTGTGTCTGCGCGCAGTCGTGGCCGGCCGTGGATGAGCGTCTGCTCGTGGACGACTCGTTCGAGATGCCGGTGCAGGTGCAGGGGAAGATCCGGGCACGGATCATGGTCCCGACGGGCGCCCAACCCAAATCGGTGGAGGAGCTGGCGCTCGCGGACGAAGGCGTGCAGAAGGCGATCGGGGGCAAGCCCGTCAAGAAGATCATCGTTGTGCCGGGCAAGATGGTGAACGTCGTGGTCTAGTGCCGGATCATGGGCAGACCAGAACGTCGTATGCACCGGCGAAGATGACGAAGTCCGAGTCGTCGGTCAGAAGATCGGCGTTGAAATCGCCGAAGCGGTCGGTGAAGTTGTTGTAGGCGCCGGCGAAGAGCACGAAATCGGAGTCGTCGACGAAGCCGTCCTTGTTGAGATCGCCCGTGCAGGTGCGGGCGACAAATTCGAATGCGCCCATGTCGACGGCGCCGTTCAGGACGCGAGGGTTGTAGTCGTAGTCGGTTTCGAGGCCCGGGGGCAGCAGCGTGTTGCTTCCGGCGTCGATGCCGGGGGAGCCGGCGGCGAGGCGGTAATTCACCGCGGGTGCGTTCACGAAAACTGCGGAAGCGTTGATGTTCCCCACGCCGGGTGCTCCGCCGGGAACAAGGCAGAACGTGACGGTGACGGGGGCGCTGAAGTAAGCCGCCGCACCGCCGGGCCCGTTCATGACGCAGTTGCGAAAAGTCGCGGAGGCGGGAGCACCGGCGAGAATCGTCCCTGACGGGGCGGAGTTGTTGTAAAAGGTTGAGGAGTCGACGCTCACGATCGCGCCCAGGGTGGCGTTGAGGGCGCCGCCGCCGGCCGAACCGAGCGTGAAGTTCTGGGAGAAGACGCAGTCGGCCAGGGTGATGTGGGGCGCTGCTGCCGGGGCCGAGCCGATGGCTCCGCCGCCACCGGCGCTGCCGGTGATGCGGTTGCCGAAGAAGAAGCAGTGATCGAGCCGGAGACTGCCGCCGACGAGATAGATCGCCCCGCCGCCGCTGACCGCGGCGTTGTTGCTGAAAGTGCAATTGCGGATGGTGGGGCTCGCCAGGGAGGCGTCGATGTAGAGACCGCCTCCGTTGGACTGATCCGCGAGTTGCCCGTTCACTGCCTGACCGGCCGTGATCAGAAAGCCGTCGAGGATGGCGGAGGAGTCGGCGTTTTCGGCCCGGACGACGTGGAATGAGTTGTCGTTCGTGGCGCCGGAGTTGATCTCGCCTGAGAGTGTGCTGGTGTATGCCGGGTTGCGCTGGAGGAGAGAGTCCTCCACCCCCGCAAAGCCGCCGTAGATGCCGACGCCGTTCTTGAGCTGAAAGCTGGCTGTTCGGTCGGTGGGGTGCGGCTTGTAGATGCCACGGGCGACCCAGATCTGATCGCCCGGTTTGGCTGCGGCGATTGCGCTCTGAAGGTCGGAATAGGGCGAAGCCCAGGATGAGCCATTGCCCCCGGCGGGACCGGCGGCATTGACGTACAGAATTCCGGCGAGAACGGTGCTTGGGATGGCGAGCGCGCTGGCAGAGCAGGCGCCTCGCAGAAGAGGCGAACGCATCACAATCTCTCCCTCGCGGCAGGGCCGCTAAGCCATGCCCCTCCGGCAGCAGCATACCACCGGTGATCCGGCGGCCGGAGGGTGGCGTGGCAAACTTTACGGAGTTTTTTTGTGCCGGCGGGGGGAGCGGGAAATCGGTTTAGCCGACACCCAGATAGGCCTTGCGGACCTCGTCGCTTTCGGCGAGCTCTTTGGCCGGGCCCTCCATGGCAATCTCGCCGACTTCGAGCACGTAGGCCCGGTGGGCGACCTTGAGGGCCATGTGGGCGTTCTGTTCGACCAGGAGGATGGTAGTCCCCGCGGCGTTGATCTCGCGGATGATCTGGAAAATGGTCTGGACGACCTGCGGGGCGAGGCCGAGCGAGGGTTCGTCGAGGAGCAGCATCCGGGGGCGGGCCATGAGCGCACGGGCCATGGCGAGCATCTGCTGCTCGCCACCGGAAAGGGTCCCGGCGAACTGCTTGTAGCGTTCGCGGAGGCGGGGGAAGAGCGAGAGGCCTTTCTCGCGGTCCTTGGCGATCTCGGCGTGATCGTTCCGGGCGAACGCGCCGAGGCTGAGATTTTCCTCGACGGTCATGTTGGCGAAGACGCCGCGGCCTTCGGGGGAGTGGGCGATACCAAGGCGGACGAGCTCGTGCGGCTTCACGCGGGTGATATCACGGCCTTCGAAGGAGACCTTGCCGCCGCTGGATCGCACGATGCCGGAGATGGCGCGGAGCGTGGTCGTCTTGCCCGCGCCGTTACAGCCGATGAGGGTGACCACTTCGCCCTGATCGACACGGAGACTGATGCCGTGCAGTGCGCGGATGGCGCCGTAGCTGACTTGGAGGTTTTCGACTACGAGCACGTTGCCAAAGCTCCCAGGGGTAGGACAGAGCGGGAAGGAATACGGACGGTTTTGGCCCGGCGGCGCTCCGGGGCTTATTTATTCCTTTCCCAGATACGCCTCGATCACTTTCGGGTTCTTTTGAATCTCGCCGGGGGTGCCCTCGGCGATGACGACGCCGTAGTCCAGCACGGTGATGCGTTCGCAAAGGTCCATCACGACGCCCATGTCGTGTTCGATCAGCAGGATGGAGACACCAAAGACTTCGCGGACCTCGCGGATGAGTTTGCGGAGGTCCTTCTTCTCCTGCGGGTTCATGCCGGCGGCGGGCTCGTCGAGCAGCAGCACCTTGGGGCCGGTGGCCAGCGCGCGGGCGATCTCAAGCCGGCGTTGATCGCCATAGGGGAGGTTCCGGGCGGATTCGTCCTTGCGGTCGAGCAGGCCGAAGACCTGGAGGAGGGCGAGTGCGCGCTCGCGGATGGCAGCTTCTTCGGCCCGCTGCCAGGCGCTGCGCAGCACGGCGCCGGCCATGGAGTGCGTGGTGCGGAGGTGGCAGGCGAGCTTGACGTTCTCGACAACGGAGAGTTCGCCAAAGAGCCGGATGTTCTGGAAGGTGCGTGCGAGGCCGGCGGCCGCGATCTGGTTGGGGCGGAGGCCAACCAGCGATCTGCTCCCGATGGCGACCTGTCCCTGGTCGGGCTTGTAGACGCCGGTGAGAAGATTGAAGCAGGTCGTCTTGCCGGCGCCGTTGGGGCCGATGAGTCCGTAGAGGCCGCGGGGCGGGAGATTGAGCCGGAAGTTCTGGACGGCCTTGAGCCCGCCAAAGGACTTGCTGACGTCGGTCACGATGAGCGGATCGCCACCGGCGCCGACGCCGGCGAGCACCTCGGCGGAGTCTTTCATGCTGGCGTGGGAGAACGCGGTCATGCTCCCCCTTTGAGCCCGACGCGGGGCGCGAAGAAGTCGCGGATCGGGCGGTACAGAGCGCCGTCCCAGAGTTCGCGGACGCCGAGCAATCCCTGCGGCCTGGTGATCATCATCACGATGAGCGCCAGGGCGTAGATGATGAGGCGGTACTCGCCGAGATTGATGCTGAAGCGCCGAGCGGCGAACGCGAGCACGCTGAGCCCGATGATGATTACCGAGAGTCCGATGAGGAAGCGAGGGAGGGCGCGACGGTCGCGACCGGACTTCTTTTCGGCATCGGAACGGGCGGGGCCGGCCATGGCGTAGAGCGCCAGGCCGACAACCAGCAGCGGTACACCGGCGATCGCGAACTTCTCGAGCGTCGCGGGGGTGCGCAGCAATTCGGGCAGGTAGGTGACGATCGCCGCGGCGATGGCGGCGCCTGAAATCGAACCCAGGCCTCCGAGCACGACCATGATAATGATGTCGAAGCTCTTCTGAAAGCCGGCGTCGTTCGGGCTGAGAGCGATGCCCAGCGTGTGGGCGTAGAGGCCTCCGGCGATGCCGGCGAAGAAGGCGGCGAAGACAAAGCCCCAGACTTTGTAGTAGGTGGTGCGAACTCCCATCGCCTCGGCCGCGATCTCGTCTTCACGGATCGAGAGCAGAGCCCGCCCGGTGGAACTCTGCTTGAGCCGGTAGGCAAATATGAGCGTGAGGACGACGGCGCCATAGACCCAGAAATGGCTGGTGTACTTGGGCACATTTCCGAAACCGAGCGAGCCGCCGACGCTGAAGGGAACCTTCCAGGCGGGTGACTCCTCGATGGCCTCTTTGGACATGAGAACCTGAGGGGTCTGCTGGATGAGAACGCGGACGATTTCGCCGAAGCCCAGGGTGACGATGGCGAGGTAGTCGCCCTTGAGGCGGAGGCTGGGAAGACCGACGGCGACTCCGAGCAGGGCGGCGATCAGGCCGCCGGCCAGCAGCGATCCGAAGAAGAGAAGATCCCCGGTGGAGAGGAGCGGAGCGCCCGCGGGAGCGCCGTACAGGCCGCTCAGCAGACCGAGCTTTGCGCCGCCGGACCCGAAGAGAGCGAAGGAGCCGTAGTAGGCGATCGAACCGGCGACATAGCCGCCCACTGCCAGGAACCCGGCATGACCGATCGAGAACTGTCCTGTGAAGCCGTTGACGATCGTCAGCGAGACCGCGAGGATGATGGCGATGCCGATGTTGAGGATCTGGGTTGACGAGTAGGCGTCGATCGAGGGACGCACGACGAGCTGCATGAGCACGCCCAGGCCCAGCGCAACAAGGATGGGCCAGCAGAGGCGCCAGGCGGCGCCGACGGGCGAGGAGGGGAAGAGTTTGGCTCGATCCTGAAGTGAGGCCATGATCAGACTTTTTCGACGGTGGCCTTGCCGAGCACGCCGCCGGGTTTCACGAGGAGAACGATGATGAGAGCCGCGAAGACGTACACGTCTTTGAGCGCGGGGTTGATGTACTGCTGGCCGAAGACCTCGAGCATGCCGATGGCCAGGCCGCCGAACATGGCGCCGCGGACGTTGCCGATCCCCCCCACGACCGCGGCGACGAACGCCTTGAGCCCCAGGAGAACCCAGCTGGTGTCGGCGGGCTGCTTGATGGATTCGTAGGTGACGGCCCAGAGGAAGCCGCCGGCGGCCGCCAGGCTGGAGCCGATGACGAACGTGATGCTGATCACGCGGTCCACGGGGATTCCCATGAGTCCGGCCGTGCGGACATCGAAGCTGACGGCCCGCATGGCGCGGCCGAGCTTGGTGTGGAAGACGAGCCATTCGAGGCCGATCATGAGGACGACGGCGGTGCCGATCACGACAAGGTCGAGCAGCCGCACGGGCATGGAGCCGATCTTGAAGAGGATCTGGTCGGTGAGCAGGTGTGGAATGCGCTGCGGGCGGGTTCCAAAGACGAACTGGAGCTGGCCGGTGTTCTGAAGGAAGAGCGAAACCCCGATCGCGGTGATGAGCACGTTGAGTCGCGGGGCGGAGCGCAGGGGCTTATACGCCAGTCGCTCGATGGTGAACCCGATGGTGCCGCACACGATCATGGCGCACAGCAGGACGATGGGCCCGACCCACCACGGAGCGACCTGGTCCGCGGCCAGTCCGAGAGCCTTGACGAGCACCCCGGCGATGACCAGGCTCAGCCAAGCGCCCAGCACGACGATGTCGGAATGGGCGAAGTTGATGAACTTCAGGATTCCGTAGACCATCGTGTAGCCCAGCGCGATGAGCGCGTAGAGGCTCCCGATGGTCAGACCGTCCTTGAAAGTCTGGAGAAAGGTGTTGATATCCACGCGGTAGACCCAAACCAGGCGTGCCGAAAAAGGCCGCCTCCTGCCCCTGTGGTGGCAGGGCGGGGAGTTTAGCCGACCTTGGGAGCGGACCGGGAGGGGTCAGGGGCAGAGCAGGCGGTCGTAGGAATGAACAAAGAGACTGAAGTCCGAATCGTCCACAGTGCCGTCCCGGTTGAGATCGGCGTGGCACCAGGTGGGCATGGAAGAGTCGGCACAGTCCAGAATCTCATAGGAAGCAAGGAAAACGAAAAAATCAGCGTCGTCAACCACGGAATCCGCGTTGAGATCGCCAAGGCAGAGGACTGGATACACCGAAGAGCTGCGGCTGGTCGAAAGACCCTGAGGGTCGGTCACGGTGAGAAGAAACTCGAAGAAATAGAGGTCGCCCGTTGTGCCGTGGAGGTCGATTTCCCCGGTCGCGCCACAGCCGGGCTGGGCCGGATCCGGGTGTGTGTGCGTGTTGTGGTGGAGGATGCGCTGCCAGGAGCAGGTGAGCGAGCCGGGCAGGGACTCGGCGTCTGAAACCGTGGCGGCAAGGGGCAGCGAGACTTCTCCCTGAACTTCAATAACGAGTTTGGCGGCGGGGCTGGTGATCTCGACGGCCGGCGGCGAGTTGTTGGGGGAAATGACAAAGGATTTGTGGACGGTATTGATCCCATCCGAGACGGTGAGCAGCACGTCGTAGCGAACGGGAGTCCCCGGGGGCGCCGAAAAAACGTGCACAGGATTGGCCTCTGTGCTTCCGGGAGACCCATCGCCAAAGGCCCAGTGGAATGTCAGCGCCGAACCCTCCGGATCGGTCGTGCCCAGCGTTGAGAATTGCACCAGGAGCGGCGAAGGCCCGTACGAAGCAGACGCACCTGCGCTGACAACTGGCGGCAGGTTGGAAGTTCGCGAGATGCGACGGAGAGTGGATGCGCCGTTGTAGGTGTACGCGAGGTAATAAAGTGAGCCGTCGATCGGATGCATCGCGATGCAGACAATCGGACCTCCGGTCTCGTGAAAGTCGCGAACCGTTACGAGTTGGTCATTCTGCGTGTCCACAACCAGGCATTTGATCGTTCCTGTGACAAAGTCTCCCAGGAAGCAGGTGTTCTGGTACTCCGGCCCGAAGGCGGAAGACGTGTACCAGACTCCTCCCAAAGAGCAGTTGCCGGAAATCGGCACGCCGACAACGGGTGAATCGGGGTTGGTGATGTCGATTGCAGCGGCCTCTTGTCCTGCGAAGACCGGGAGTCGTGTCGTATACCCGTGGCCCCATTCGATCGCGGGCCTTGTGTGCTCGAAGTGCCGGATGCTCGCAGGGATCTGAACCAGTGGTTGGCAGGGATTGGGCCAGACAGGGGTGGCGAGGGTCTCCTGCACGAGGAGATCACGGAAGCCAAAGTGCGGATCGCATCCGGCGTTCGTGAGAGGGTTCGGGGCATCGAGGTTCCGCGCGAGAGAAGCTGTGTACAGGGGCTGGCTCTCGAGCCCCTCGAACAGAGGCCAGCCAAAGTTCAGACCCGGCGCACGCGCAATGTTCAGCTCTTCGTGCGCGTCCCAGCCGACATCGCCAATGTAGAGAACGCCTGCGGGATTGGCGGAGCTTGCGGAACCCGGACGAATCCCGAAGCGGTACGGGTTGCGAAGCCCCATGGCCCAGACGCGTGACCGGGGAGCCCGCGGGAATGCGCTGTCAAAGAACGGATTTGAAACCAGCCCGTCACCGGTCTCGGGGCTGACGCGGATGATCTTGCCCGCGAGAGAATCGACGAGCTGCGAGCGAAAAGCACCGACGTCTTCCTTCGGGGTGATGATCCCGTCGGGGAGCGCTGTATTGGATGAACCAAGCCGGGGGCCCCCGTCGTCCATTTCGAGGAAGCTCGCCGCATCACCGCTCCCGGCCAGAAGAGAGCCGTCTTCGGCGAAGGTGATCGTGCCGACGCCGTGTGACTGAAAGGTCATCGGGAAGCCCGTGGAGAGAGACTCTCCGACGAGCACCTTGCGGGAGGCCGGATCCACCGAATGAAACCCGTCGGACGAGTTGCAGCTGTACCGGGTGATACGCCCAATGCTGTCGCGCTGCAGGTTGTGCTGGGTCGGATCGAAGTCGGGCTGTCCGAAATGCGTAACGTGGTAGTAGTCGGCGGCGTAGAGGAGGTAGATGCGACCGTTTGTCGCAAATCCGGGGTCGATAGCGAAGCCGAGCAGCCCGTAATCGCCAAAGTCCCGCACCTCCGAGCGGATATCGATGAGCGGCTGCGCGGACCGAACGCCACCCTCGACAATCCACACCCGTCCGGCTTTTTCCCAGACAAAGCAGCGCCCGTCGGGAGAAAATGCAACGCCCGCCGCCCGGTCCCAGTTTCCCAGCACAGCCTCGTCCGCAAAGCCCGGCGGCAGCGCGGACGCCTCCGAAGCGCAGACCGCACCGGCGAGCGTGAGAACCGTCTTGCGAAGGGCGGCTACATACGCGGCCATATCGGCGCCTTTCAAATGAGCGCCGGGGGGCGCCGGCGCTCCCCGACGCTCTGGTTCCGTCAGGAAATCACGGACACTCGAGATTGTCGTACGCGACAACGAAGATCGTGAAGTCCGAATCGTCCACAAAGCCGTCCACGTTCAGATCGGCAACGCAGGCGGTCGGCGCCGGATCACAGAGCAGCGCGTCGTACGCGACGACAAAGACTGAGAAATCGGCATCATCCACGACCCCGTCGCCGTTCAGGTCGGACACGCACGTCACCGTGAGCGTCGCCGGCGCGGAGATCACGTTGGAGCCGCACGCATCGGTGACGCGCACGCGGTAGCTCGCGGCGTCCGCGGCGGTCGCCGTCGCGATCGTCAGAGTGGAGGTGTGCGTCCCGGAGATGCGCCCGCCATCAGCCATGTTGGATCCATTCCGGAGCCACTGATACTGCAATCCGGGCGCGGACCCGCTGACTGAAAAGATCGCGGCATGGACTGCGGGCACGATCTGGTTTTGCGGAGGCGTCACAACCGAGGGGCCCAGGATCAGGCCCCAGGAATCGCCAAGGTACGTGCCCGCCGGATTGAGGCCCCCGAACAGCACCAGTCGCGACCGCTGGTAGTCGTACGCCACCGCGGGGAGTTCCCGAACCGATGGGCTGATGTTGAGCGACTTGGCCCAGTTGGTGCCGTTCCACTCCCAGGTTTCGGATGAGAAGACCCGGTTGTGCGTGTAGCCGCTGACAAAGATGCTGCGCCCGCGGAGCGGATCAAACGTGAGTGACCCGTAGACCTGAGCGGGAGGGCCACCTTCAAACTTCTTGGTCCAGGCAACGCCGTCCCACTCCCATGTGTCGAAGAAGACGGTTCCGAAGAACAGCGCTCCGCCGTACATCACGGTCTTGCCGCGTACCGAGTCGAAGGTCATGCTCTGCGCAAATCTGGGTGCCGGGCCCGACGCCGCGACCATCGTCCAGTCTGAGCCGTCGAACTCCCATGTCTCGTTGCTGAAGATGTCGCCGGACTTGACGCCGCCGAAGACGACGACGCGGTTGCGCACGCTGTCGTACGCCATCGAATGCCCGGCGAGTTCCGGGGGCGCGTGGGGCGGACTGAGCTGTGCCCAGGACGTGCCGTTCCAGAACCATGTGTCGCTTTTGTTGGTATTGCCGGGCGTATCTCGCCCGCCGAACAGCAGGACGCCCGACCCCCACGAAGCCATGGTGTGGTCCGAACGTGCGCTCGGGCCGACGACGAACCTCTGGCTCCACGCGTTGCCGTTCCAGATCCAGGTATCCCCGAGCAGACCGCCGCTCGAGCGGCCTCCGAACAGCACGATCTGCTTGTGCGGCACGTCCGCCGCGGCCGCGCCGCTGAACCGCGGGATGGGGCCGCTCACCTGCAGGTCCTGCCACGAGGATGGGCAGCTGGCGACCGAGAGCAGCGCCTGCTGGCTGATCTCCTGACCGCAGAGGCTGGTGATCACAACGTCGTACGTCCCTTCATCCTGAAGTCCGGCCTGGGTGATCAGCAGGTTTGGAGTGGCCACACCGCTGATCCGAGGATCGGCGGTCAGGTCGGCGCCGTTCTTCCGCCAGCGATAGGTCAGGCCCGTGCCGGTTGCCGCGACGTTGAACGCCGCGTTCTGACCGAAGTTGGTTGCGACGCTGGTCGGCTGCTGGGTGATGGGGATGCGGGCAGCGAGCTCCCATGTGTCTCCGAGCAAGCCGCCGCTCGAATCCTCACCTCCGAAAAGCACGATGCGCTGCTTGGAAGTATCCAGCGTCATGCCCGCGAGCCAGCGTGCCGACGGATTTCCGGTCAGGGTTGAAACCCAAGTCGTGCCGTCCCACTCCCACGTACGGGTGCTCCAGGCGATCTGATCCTCAACCTGCAGGCGCCCGCCGAACATGATGATGCGGCCGCGTCCGGGATCGAACGCCAGCGACGCCCCGGTGCGGGCCGTCGGCGTGCCGTCGGCCTTCTTCGCCCAAGCAACACCGTCCCACTCCCAGGTGTCGGCGAAGTTCGTGCTGGACACATCAAATCCGCCGAACACCACTACGCGCTGGCGGACCGAGTCGTATGCCATCGAAGCGGCGTACCTGCCTCCGGGGCCCGTGTTCGATACCAGCACCCACTTAACCCCATCCCACGCCCAGGTATCTGAAGGAAGAGCGAAATTCTGCTGGAGCCCCCCAAAGAAGATAATCTCACCCCGGGCTCCATCAAAGGTCATTGTCCCGTAGAAGCGTGCGGTCGGACCCGTGGTTGCAACCTTGGTCCAGGTTGTTCCGTCCCAGCTCCACGTATCACTCTGGGCCTGGGAAGCGGCGTTGTAGCCGCCGAAGAGAAGAGTTCGGCCGTGGGTCGCATCAAACGCCATCGCCACGCCGGTCCGCGGCCCTGGCCCGCTGGTCGATCGCAGCGTCCACGTGCTGCCGTCCCATTCCCACGTATCGCCGAGCGTGCCCGAGTTGTTGGAACCCCCGAAGAGAACAAGGCGCCCACGCGCGGAGTCGTACGCCATCGCGGGATTGCGCCGCGCACCTGGGCCCGAGGTCGCAACCTGCGCCCATGTGATCGCGCAGTCGCCCACGCTGAACTGCGCAGTCGCAGTTGTGGTCGAGTTGCAGAACGGATTGATTGGATCCGTCACCGTGCAGGAATACTCGCCTTTGTCCGCCACCTGGGCGTTTGAGATCTGGAGCACCGCTGTAAGAGCACCGGCGATCCGGCCTCCATCCGAGAGCGCGACGTTGTCTTTCTTCCATTGGTACTGCAGCGGCCCGCTGCCGACGGCGACGACCGAGAATCCGCCGTTGGACCCCGGGCGCACAACAACACTGTTGGGCTGGGAAAGAACTGCGGGGGGCGCATAAACCGCGAGCGCCGCCTTGCCGCTTGTCGTCGACCCGCACGCATTCGTGACGATGACGTCGTACTCCCCTTCATCGTCCTTGTTCACAGTATTCAGAGTGAGTGTGCTCTGCGTCTGGCCATCGATCGGATTCGAGTTCTTGCGCCATTGATAGGTGACAGGCCCGAACGTCGCAGTTACGGAGAAGGAAACCTGCGATCCGGCGCAAACGGACTGAGCGCTCGGGCCGCTCACGCCCGGCTTCGCGCACCCGCTGACCGCGATCTGCGCCGGGATGTGCGTGGGAGTTCCCTCGGGCGCGGCGGTGTTCTTGTTGATCGGTGAGCCGGCGTTGTAGAAAGTGAGCCCCTTGACGCTCCCGACACCGAAGCTGTTCGAGGTCCAGGTCAGAGTGCGGGCCGTGCCGTCCACGATCTTGATTTCGCCCTTATAGATCTCGCGGTAATAAATGGGAGTCGGATTGAGGTCTCCGAGGATCACCTGCGAAGCAAAGCTCGTGGCCACCGTGGTGCCCACGACGCCGTTGCCCGTATTGGTCAGGAGCGCGACGTTGCCCGTCGGCATCGTGCGGACGAGGTTCTGGATCACGTCCTGACCGACCGAGAAGTTCGTGAACTTGTTCGAGCCGGTAAAGCGATTCAGGTCAAGAGCGCCACCCGCGCCGTCTGCCGTAATGACCAAGGTGCCGTCGGTGAAATAGGAGCCGACGCGGAATTTGACAACATCCCCGACAGCCGCGTTCACACTGCTCACCCAGTTCGAACCGTCCCACACTTCAAACTTGAGACCCCAGTCCGCTCGAGCTTGCAGGCAAATGAGAACCGCCAGGACCGCGAGCAAGCACCGTTGAATCCCGATCATCATGACGATGGACTCCCGAAATCCGTGACAGCACAAACCCGTTCTATGAAGCACCTGCCAGAACACACACTGTGAGTATGCCCTCACCATTCGCGCTCTTGCGGCCCAGTTTTATTGCATTGATTCCTAACCCAATACCCCTCGAGGCTTGCAGTATACACAATGGCAACATGGTCGCCGGAGCCCCCTTTGGTGGAAATGCAACTGCGATAAGATGCGAGTTCATTCGCCGCAGGCGAAGCGGTTGTAGGCGGGCAGGAAAAGCTGGAAATCGGTGTCCTCGACGATTCCGTCCGCATTGAAATCGCAACTGCAGCCGGCTGGCATGGACGGGTCGGCGCAATCGAGAATGTTGTACTGAACAAGGAAAATCGTGAAATCGGTGTCGTCCACAGCGCCGTCGCAGTTGAGATCGGCGACGCAAAGGATGAAAGGAACAGCGTCGGTGACATGCGTGCCGCAGTCGTTGAGTATCACGCAATCGTACTGACCGACCGTTGCGCCGCTGGCTCCGGGAAGTTCCAGCGTGGGCTTGAGCGCGGACGGGTTCTCGCTCGCGGCGATGTCCTGACCGTCCTTTCGCCACTTGTACGAGAACGGCCCCGTGCCCACCGCGTGCGCCGTGATGGTGGCGGTGCCGCCGGGGCAGACGCCCGCAAACGCGGGCATCACCGTCCGGGGGGGCAGGAACCCCCACGCGAGCCCACGAATCTGGGCTCCGCCCGCCAGGCTGGGACCGCTGACATAGGCATTCCCGACCAGACGCACCAGACGATTACCGTTGGTATCGGCGAAGATGATTTCGTTGGTGGATGGGTGCCGGGCGGCATCCCAATAGAGGTTCAGGAGCGGCGGCGAGGCGAAACTTGTAAACGCGGTCGCGGGGAGCGGGTTCGTGAGCTTTTTGATGCGGGCCGCGGCGGTGCCCGCATTGAAATCGATGAACAGGTCCTCGGAAGCGGTGCTCACGATGTAGTCCATGTCGGCAATGCCCGAGATCGCGGTCGTACTCGAGATCACGGTGCCATCGTCGGCGTTGACAACCGCGAGACGGTTGGTACCAAAGTTGCCCAGCGCGCCGAAAGACACCAGCAGGTTGCCGTGGCGGGGAGAGTACTCGATTCCTTCAATGTAACTGGTTGCGAGCGGCGCACCGAAATTGAAGGTCGAGACGCCGCCGGTGCCGGGGTTGATGACCATGTACTGGGCGGTCGTGTTGGCGGTGCCGTTGTTGCGGTAGAGGGTTGAGGCGAGGCGGCAACCCGGAAGCGAGGTGAAGTAGTAGAGCTGGCGGCTGTCGCTGGTGTCGTGGGGGACACGCATGTAGAAGTCCCACGAGCCCGTGGCGGGGTCGATGACAATGAGATCGCTGCCGCCCTGCCCGCCGACCGTGTTGGGGGCACTGGCGCCCACCAGCGACTGTCCGAGCGACATAGAACTGGTGAACGTAAGGAGCGCGAGCGTGATCAGACGCGTTGTTTGCATGACGAAACCCTCCGCGGTGTATTGTCGCGATCGGGCGATATCCGTCAAGAAAATTCTGCGATTGCCGGCGGCCTCCCCCGCCCGGAATGCATCAGGGGCACACCAGATCGTTGTATGCGAGCACAAAATGAGTGAAATCCGCGTCATCCACGACGAGGTCGCCGTTGAGGTCGGCGCGGCAGCCCCCCACCATCCCCGGATCGAAACAGTCCAGCAAGTTGTACGAAACAACGAACGTGCCGAAATCGGCATCGTCCACCTGATTGTCGTTGTTGAAATCGGCGCGGCAGATCGTTACCTGTGCCGCCGTGCTCGCCACGGTGCTGCACGCGTTCGTTGCTTCGCAGATCCACTCGCCGGCCCAGGCGGGCGTCGGATTCTGAATCCGCAGGGCGTTGGTCGTCGCTCCGATGACGCGGGTGTTGCCGTAGAGGCCGTCGGTCACAGTCTGCCCGTTGCGCTTCCAGGAGTAGGTGATGACCTGATTCGAACTCGCCGCGGCACCGAGATAAATGATCGAGGAGTTGTAGTTGAAGCGGACGTTGTCCGGATGATCACTGAAGACCGGGCACGGGTACGCAGGGGCGAGCACCGCGGCGTGCTGGTAGCGACCGGGCTTGGGGGGCGTGAGGCCGGTCACCAGGATCCAGCCGCTCTCGTTGATGTCGCTGACGCTGTCGCCGCCGACAATGCCCCAGGTGCTGGAAGCCGGCGTGAGGCGTTGGGACAAGATGACTGGGTTGGACGTGGGCGTGTACCAGATGGCGGCGGTCAGGAACGCGAAGCCCGGACCCTTCACCCAGCCGACGATCGCGCCCGCGTCGTTGATGCCCATGGCGCCCGACTCGGTCATTGTGCCCAGAGGCAGGAAGCGTGTGCCGCCGGTTTCGTCCCAGATGATCGCCTTGCTCAGGCTGCCCTGACGCACCACGCCCACAACCTGGCCCAGGTTGTTCATGTCCGCGGGCGTGAACTGCTCGGTGCCGGCGATGAAGGGGATGTCGACGCGGGTGCCGTCGGGCTTGCGGATGAAAGCCTTGAGATAGGGCGAGGCGGACTGACTGACGTAGACCAGGGTGCGACCGTCGTCGGTGATGCGCTGGGCGATGCCGATCGTCTCGCTGGGGAGGATCGGGATGCTGACCGTGCTGCCGTCGGCGAGCCAGAGACGGGGGCGGCTGAAGCCGGGCGGGATGTTCTCGTAACCGGCGATGTCGCCCAGCGCGTTCATGGCGCTGGCGTTGGAGCGCTGCGTGCCGGAGTTGAGGATTTCGAACGACGCGGTGGGGCTGGTCCATTTGGCCGCGTGATAGTTCACGAAACTGGCGCCGTTGTAGACGGGCGCACCGCCGAGCACGGTGCCGTCGTTGGCGATGAAGTACGGATCGACGACGACGGCGTTCGCGTTGGTCTGTCCGGGCAGCGCGCTGAGCAGAGCTTTGATGCCGTTTGCGGGCTCCCAACGAAAACCGCGGGTCGGGCCACTGGCGGGCGAGGCGGTGCCGATAACCTGACCGGCGTTGTTGATGCCGCGGGGATCGGAGGTGCCGACGCCGTTGACAAGGTCGCCAACGTCGAGAACGTCGTAGGTGGGCTGGGCAAGGCCGTGGCAGGCGAGCGCGCAGCAAGCGGACACAAAAACACTGTCCAAACGCATGATGTGTCTCCGAGATGAATCAGAATCTACGCGTCGAAAGAACCGCGAGTCCAGTGAGACTGAGGCTCAATCGTGCGCACCGCTCGTACGGGTTTAACAACGACGGCGATGAGAATACGACGGGCCCGAATTCTGCTATGGACAGATCAGTGCATCGTACGCCGCGACGAAGATGACGAAGTCGGCATCATCCACCTGGCCGTCGCGATTCAGATCGCCCGGACAGCCCGCGGGCATCTCGGCGTCGTCGCAGACCAGCAGGTTGTACGCGGCGGCAAAGGACACAAAGTCCGCGTCGTCGACCGCGCCGTCGCAATTGAAATCGGACGCGCACACCCGCACCGTGGCCGCCGGAGTCTGCGAGATACCGGAGCACGAGGTCACATCGCAGGTCACCGAGCGCACCGCCGCGCCGAAGAGCCCGCCGAGCGTCAACTCGCCGGTTGAAGAGCCGCTCACGGTCGTGCCATCGGGCAGCGTGCCATCGGAGATCGGGCTGCCGTCGAGTTTCCATGCGTACGCCGCCGAGGCGCTCGCCAGGTGCGCGGCGCGGAATGTCACCGACCCGCCCGCGCACACGCCCGCCGCCGCCGGCAATACAGCCGCCGCACCCTCCGGATTGGCATAGAGCGCCGCAACCTCGTCCGCGCTGATGGCGCGATTGAAGATGCGGATATCGTCCAGCGCCGCGGGCAGAAAGAAGTTCAGGTTGTTGAACTTTCCGAACTGCAACGGCGAGCCGAAATCACTGATCGTTCCCTGCAGCACCTGGGTGTCCAGCAGCTCGCCGTTCAAATAAAAGCGGCTCTTGGTCCCGTCGTACGTTCCCACGACGAAGCACCATTGGCCAGTCGAATACGCGAGCGGCGCCGTGCCCGTGCCGATGCTCCCCGCGGAGGTGGAGGTCACAAACGAGATCGATCGCTGCGAGTTGCCGTATTGAGAACCGGTAACTCCGAGGTGGTACTGGTAGTACGGCGGGTTGTGCGAGAAATACGCCTTGTCGATGATCGGATCGGAGCCCGAACCCGCATAAGGCCTGATCCGTGCCCACGCGACAAGGGATATCGCGGACGAAGGATTGAGCGAGGCAACATTCTGCACGCGGACGAAGTCGTCGATGCCGTCCAGTTCCAGCGCCTGGCCGTGCACGCCCGGCACAAAGTTGGGAAGTCCTCCGAAAAACGTGCCGCTGTTCCCCAGCCCCGACGAATCGCTCACGTCGCCATCGAACTTCCACCAGCCGACCTGTCCCGTGCACTGCTGCGCGGCGCACAACGACGCGCCCGCCGCCAGCGCCAAGACCGCTCCTACTAAGCCTTGCCTCATGGCCTCTCCCCTTCTGTAACGCGACCGGACAATTCTTTGCGTGCCGGCAGATCAGAGCGCGCCGAAGCGACGTCCGAAAACCAATGAAAAACCGCACGCCTGAAGCGTGCGGTTTGAGAAGCGTTGCATGCAAATCGCCGTTTACGGCTCCACGCGGGCACGGAAGACCGGCTTGCCGCCCTTCATCTCGACGATCACGGCGGGCTTGACCGCGTCGCGCTTCTCGTTGATCGAGATATTTCCCGTCACGCCCTTGAAGCCCTTGGTTGTGGCGATGGCATCGCGGAGTTTGCTTCCATCCGTCGAGCCCGCGCGCTGGATCGAATCAAAGAGCACGCGGGCGGCGTCGTAACCGAGCGCCGCGAGCCCGTCGGGCGTCTCGCCGAATTTCTCCTTGTACGTCTTCACGAACACCTGGATCTCCGGCGTCGGTTGATCGGACGCGTAGTGATTGGAATAGAAGCTGCCCTCGATCGCGGCACCGCCGTTCTTGGCCAGGTCGGCCGAGTCCCATCCGTCGCCGCCCAGAAGGGGCATCTTCATATCGAGCTTGCGTGCCTGCAGCGCGATGTTGGCGACGTCGGTGTAATAGCCGGGGATGAACAGCAGCTCGGCGCCCTTTTCCCGGATCTTGGTCAGCAGCGGGTTGAAATTGGCCTCGCCCTTGGTGTACGCCTCGACGGCGACAACCTCGCCGCCCATCTTCTTGAAGTTCTTCTCAAACTCATCCTTCAGCCCGACCGAGTAGGCCGCGGCCTGATCGAACAGGATCGCCGCCTTCTTCACCTTGAGATCCTGCGCCGCGAACTTGGCGCACGCGTATCCCTGGAACGGATCGATAAAGCAAACGCGGAAGATCATGTCTCCCACGGCCGTGCACTGTGGGTTCGTGCTGCTGGGGGTGATCATCGGGACGCCGAACTGCTGGGCGACGGGCGCACCGGCGAGCGTGACGCTCGATGCAACCTCGCCGATCACCGCCACAACCTTGTCGGCGGTGATGAGCTTGGTCACAACCGTGCCCGCCTTCTCCGGCTTGCCCTCGGTGTCTTCCGAGTGCAGCACGATCTTGTGCTTTTTACCCCCGAAGTCCAGCCCCCCCGCCGCGTTGACTTCTTCCACCGCGAGCTTGATGCCGTTGTCCGTGGAAATGCCGAAGGTGGCCTCGGCGCCGGTGAGCGATCCGTAATGGCCGATGATCACCTCACCCGCCTCGGATGCGGGGGCCGGTGCGCTGGCCGCGGCCTGCGTCGGGGCAGTGGGCGTCTTGGGCGCAGAGGCGGACGGGGAAGTCCCGCTGTCGCAGCCTGCGAGTGAGACCAGCGCGAGGCCGGCCATCGTGAACCAGGTGTGGATCGTGCTGCGCCGTGTCGGAGCGTTGCTTTGCATGTGAGGGTTCCGCGTGTGGTTGACTGGAAACGGTCGACCGAGATTGATGTGGGCAAGTCTATCGGACCTGCTTGGGGTCCTGCCGCACCAAACCCCGCTTGGACCGATCCCATCCTCACAAAGCCCAGCCGGAGAAGGCCGAAGATGAGTTTAATCCTCCCCAATTTCATTGACCGGCGAACGATGTTCCGCGATAGTTAACGGGTGAGCCGGGGCGTCAGCAGGTGCCCGGAGGAGTCTTTGCAATGCGGATTTCGCGTTTGTTTGGCGCGGCGGTCGCGGCCGCCCTTTCCTGCTTCGCGCTGGCCCAGCCCGCGAGCGTTGAGCACGTCCCCGGCTCGCAGGCGTACGGGGAGGCGGCAAACATCACGCAGCGCGAGCCCGATGTGCCCCGCGAAGAGGAGGCCGTCACGCTCTTCTTCCGCGTCAGCTTCCAGTTCACCTACGACAAAGTCTGCATCTATTACACGACCGACGGCACCGACCCCGCCGGCGCGTTCGGCTCCCCCACCGGCACCACCCAGGTGCTCACCAACGACGCGGGCACGATCACCTTTGTCCGCAACGAGAACAGCGGCGGCACGCGCGACTGGTGGAAGGGCACCCTTCCCGCCGCTACGCGCCAGTACGCCAAGAACATCAAGTACCGCATCAGCGCCTGGAAGCCCTTCGCAGGCGGCGAGGTCTTCGCCAACGGCGGCAGCGCGTACTCCTATTTCACCAAGCTCGCCTGGCCCGGGCGCGGCGCGGGGAATCCCAACCCGGGCGAGGGGTATCCGCCGGTCTCTTTCTATAAGGAAGAGGCGATCTTCGGCAACAACTACTGCGCCGGACAGCTCGATCAGAACGGCACGCTCTACGACTTCCACTTCCCCACGCCCGGCGGCATCTACGGCGTCGGCACCCGCAACGAGGGCTACGTGGACGGCGTCGATACCTTCCCGCCCGGTCTGCCCCAGGGCTGGCGCGGGCAGATGCACATCAACCAGGCCATGATCGGCATTCGCACCCCGGCTGACGGGCTCACGCACTGGCTGAGCAATCCGTCCGGCGTGTCGTATACCAACGTGCATCAGTCGTACGTGCCCACCAGCAACACAATCCTGACGAGCCAGACGCTCTACGCCAACGGCAACAACATCAGCGTTTCGCAGGTCGATTTCGCGCCCGCCGGCATCAACTGGCCGGCAGACCAGAATTTCCAGCCTCAGCGCAACATCTATATCAAGCGGCTGACGCTCACCAACAACACGGCCAATCCGCAGGACGTCAATATCTACTGGTATCTCGATCCGGCGCTCAACGGCGGCGACGGCTATGACGCCATGTTTGTGGACTACGCCCGCGGGGCCATGGTCGCGTACGACAACACGTACCGAGTCGTCACCGGCACGGGCACAGGCTTCACCGACCCCAACGAGTACAACCCCACCACTTCAGCGGGATACACGAAGGACAAGTCCCTGTACCTCGCCAGCGCGATGAAAGTGAACGGCAGCGGCGGCGGCACGGTCTCCGCCGCCACCGAGTTCTGGCGCGACTCCTCGCAGGACAACAACCAGGGATGGATGGGCCTCAAGTGGACGCTCTCGCCCGGAGTTCCCGTCACGATCGACATCCTGACCGTCGGCGTGCACGACGACTTCGCCGGCGCAACCGAGACGTACAACGTCAAGGCCGCCAACATCATCAACTGGCTCTACAACACCGACATCGGCCTCATCCGCCAGATCACCGACATTTACTGGGCCAACTGGCTGAACGCGGGCACGACGGTCTCGACGCCCGACGCACACTTCAACAACCTGATGAACCGCGGCCTGCTCGCCACCGCCCTGCACTGCGACGCGGTGAACGGCGGCGTGATCGCCGGGTTCCACAACGGCGCCTACCCGTACGTCTGGCCGCGCGACGCTGTCTACGCGGCCATCACCATGGCCCGCACCGGCCACCTGCTCGAATCGTTCAATGTGTACAAGTGGATGCGGGATACCTGCTACCGCGACTTTGAAAACTGGAACGCGGGCAATACGCCCCCGGGCAACGCCATCGGCAACAATCCGCTCTACGGCACGCGCAAGGGATATTGGAAGCAGAAATACAGCACCGACGGCTACGTGATCTGGGGCGCGCCGCAGATCGACGAGACCGCCGTGCTCCCCTGGGGCCTCTACTTCCATTACAAGATGAACGCCGACAGCGGCCTGCTCGGCACGTTTGTCGATCAGGTCCGCGACGCGGTCTACTCCACGACGCAGACCTCGATCGTCGATCCCTCGCGGCTGAACGTCTCGTTCGGACTGATGTACTCGAACAACGTGTGGGAAGATTCGTACGACACGTTCATCTACAGCAACGCCAACGTGCACCGCGGGCTGAAGGACGCGGCAAACATCTTCAGCGTCCTGGGCCTGGGCTCCGAGGCCGCCGTTGCGAGCGGCAAGGCCAACGCGCTTCTGCCCTCGCTCAACGCACGCCTCGACTGGAACGGTGAGAACACCGACATTTCCCAGCTCGGCATCGCCTATCCCTTCGAGAGCCACAGCCCCACCGACGCCCGTGTCGCGAAAATCGCCGACCGTATCAACGGCGTCGCCACCGACACCTTCGGCAATAACCATCCGCTCATCAACTTCACCGGCCAGCACCAGGACACCGTCAACCGCTACTGGGGCGACAACTACTGGAACGGCGGCCCCTGGTTCCTCTCGACGCTCTGGTATGGGCTTTACTACGCCCAGCGCGCCGACTTCACCGCCGGAAAGAGCGACATCGACAATCTCAAGCACCGCATCGATCTCATGATCGATCGTCTTGGCCCGGCGGGCCTGGGCGCCGAGCAGATCTCCTACAACAACTCGATCTCGTACCCCGACTTCGTGCTGCAGACCGCCTGGCCCAACGCGTGGGAGAGCATGAGCACTTTCGTGGACGCAACGATGGCGTTCCTCGATTATGACCCCGACGCGCCGAACCAGAAAATGAACTTCCGTCCCAAGCTGCCCAGCGCGTGGACGACGATGACTTTCAACAACGTCATCCTCGAACACCAGCCGAGCGGGAAGCGCCATCAGGTCGATGTCACCGTCAACGAGAACACCGTTCCCACCAACAAAAACGTGTTCACGCACTCGTTCCGCAATGACAGCGGCTTTGCCCTGAGCGTCGGCACAGTTGTGCGTGTTCCGGCCAACGCCGCGGTTGCGCAGGTACTCCGCAACAGTCTGCCGGTCGCGTTCGCCTACAACGCCGCCATCGGCGCCGTCTCGGTGGACACTTCGCTCGACACGGGCGCCGGCAGCATCACGTCCGTCGTGGTTGTGACGGGCTGCCCGGCCGACCTCAACGGCGACGGCTTCGTCGACGACTCCGATTTCGTGCTCTTTGCCGCTGCTTATGACCTTCTCGATTGCGCGGATCCGGGCATGCCCGGCGGATGTCCGAGCGACTTTAACTACGATCAGATCGTCGACGATTCCGACTTTGTCATCTTCGCGGGAGCCTACGACGCCCTGCTCTGCCCGTGAGAACCCGATGAGAGTGGGCTCGATCTCTTATCTTGCACTCCTGGCCTTGTGCGCGAGCGCCGCCCGGGCGGATGAGCCCCTCCGCGCCGTCGACTGCTCGTTCATCCCTCAGATCGAGTCGCTCGGCGGCACTCTTTTTTCAGGCGGCACACCCGTCGATCCGCTCGCATTTTTCGCCTCAAACGGTGTCAACGCCGTGCGCCTCCGCGTCTGGCACAGCCCGGCCGACGGCTTCTGCGGCACGGCACGCACACTCGCCCTGGCGCAGCGAGCGCATGCGGCCGGACTGAAACTTGTGCTCGACATTCACTACTCCGACTCCTGGGCCGATCCCGGCCAGCAGAACAAGCCCGCCGCATGGGCGTCCCTCTCCTTCTCCCAGCTCGCCTACGCGGTGCAGAGCTACTCGCAGTCCCTGGTCCAGTCGCTCGTCCTGCAGGGCACTCCGCCGGACATCGTCCAGATCGGCAACGAGATCACCGGCGGCATGCTGTGGAATGACGGCAAGGTCTCCTTCTGGGGCGATCCGAACTGGCAGAATCTCGCCACGCTTCTGAAGGCGGGCATCACCGGCGTCCACGCCGCCTGCCCGACCGCCCGCATCATGCTCCATATTGATCGCGGGGGAGATAACCCGGGCACCCGTGCTTTCTTCGATCGGGCCGTGCAATACGGTGTTCCGTTCGACGTGATCGGCCTCTCTTACTACCCGTGGTGGCACGGCTCGCTCGATGCGCTCACGGCAAATCTCCAGGACGTCGCGGCACGCTACGCAAAGCCCATCTTCATCGCCGAAACCGCCTACCCATGGACACTGGGATGGTCCGATTCCCAGCCCAACTTTGTCTGGCAGAACTCCCAGCTTTTGCCTTCCTTCGCGGCGTCACCCCAGGGCCAAGCCGGGTTCGTTTCCAGGCTTTTTCGCATCCAGCGTGGACTCCCGGAAAACCGCGGCATGGGCGTGTGCTACTGGGCACCGGAGTTTGCGGCCTTTTCCGGGCTTCCCAGCCCCTGGGAAAACCTGGCGCTCTTCGATTTCGATCACCGTTCGCTGCCCGCGTGGGAGATGTTCCGAGCCTACTGCCCCGGGGATCTGAACGGCGACCGTGCCGTCGACGACGCGGACTTTGTCTCCTTCGCGCGCGACTATGACATATTGGACTGCGCCGACCCCTCAATGCCGCTCGACTGCCCCGCCGATTTCAATTTGGACGGAGTGGTGGACGACTCTGACTTTGCGATCTTCGCCCAGGCCTACGACGACTTACTGTGCCCGTAGGCGTTTGTGTTTCCAAAAGCGGTCGCCGCGGGACGGCACATCCGGGGGGGGGGAGACGGGGTCGAGCCCCCACCCGCGTCCCGATCCGCCAAGCGAAAAATCTTGGTCTTTTCCTGATTGTCGTGAGGGTCCGTGAGCGCGATCGACGCAACTGCGAGTAAACCCGGAGGTTCTCATGCGCGCCCCGAACACGATCCGCCCGATTTTCCCTCGCCCCCGTTACGCCGCGGTTTTCGGCGCCGCGGCCATAGCGATCGCCGCCCCGCTCGTCCGGGCGGACACGACCGTCACGCTCTGGGCCTCGGTCCAGGGCCTCTTCACCTCGTACGGCCAGAACAACAAGAACTTCAACACCGGCCCCGGCAATTACCTCTGCGGCTACATGGGCAACGGCTCGGCCATGCGGAACTACTTTGTTTTCAATCTAACTCCTGGGATGATCCCTGCGGGCCAGCAGGTGAAGTCGGCCACGTTCGAAATCGGCACCGTCTTCAACCATTATCAGAGCCTCGATCCCTCCGAGACTTACGCCCTCTTCCATGTGAACGACAGCTCGTACTTTGACCTGCTCGACGTCAACACCTCGATCTGGCTGCACTACAGCACGTACAACGATCTGGGCGATGGCATCATCTACGGCTCGCGCGAACTGACGCCCAACGCAGAGCCCTTCCAGGGAATTCGATACCTTCCGATGACGCTCGATCCCGCGAAGGTCACCAATGAGATGAAACTGCGGCTCGCCTCTGGCGCCAACAACTTCGCGGTCGGCGGCCACCTCACGACGATCTCCTCCGGCAACTACCGCCAGGCATGTTTCGGTTTCTCCGGCTCCGATCCGTCGTGGGGCGGACCTCCCAAACTCACCCTCATCATCGGAGTGCCTTGCCCCGCCGATCTCAACGGCGACAGCATGGTGGACGACGCCGACTTCGTGCAGTTCGCCTCGGCGTACAACCTCCTCGATTGCGCCGACCCTGCCATGCCTTCCAATTGCCCGAGCGATCTGAATAAGGATGGCGTCGTCGACGACAGCGACTTTGTCATCTTCGCCGCGGCGTACAACGCGCTGCTTTGCCCCTGAACCCGCAGGCGGAAGGTCCGAGAAGCCGAAAGACCGGGCGTTCAGGCCAGTTTGAAGCCTGTTTGACGGCTCCCGCTTGGCGCGACCCGTTCGGCCGGTCACAATACCGCTCCTCAAGAGGAGTGGATTATGCAGCGTTTTCTCGCGTCGTGGGTGGGTGTGTCCTTCGGGCTGTCCTCGGCTCTTGCCGGGATTTCGGTCCACGGCGTCAGCCCTATCCGCTGGGGCCAGAGCAACGGCACGCTGGGTGTCGGCAACACCACGGTTGAAGACTTCGAAGACGTGAATCTCGCCCCCGGGCTCAAGGTGCTCTGGGAGTCGCCGGCCGGTAATGTCGGGCCGACCGCTGTACTTCCGAATGTGTTCAACCCTTTGACCGACGACGGGTTCGGCAACGCTTTCGTCGGCGGCGCCTTTGACGGCACCCACTGCCTGCTCAACACGCGGACCAACGACACGTTCTCGTACAACGACTCGGGAAGCTACGGCGACGTGACCTTTCTGTTCGATCCGCCGGTGCGGATCGTCGGTTTCAGCGTGCACCAGAACGAGACCGATCTGGGGCTCTTCATCAACGGCGTCAACAAGGGCAAGCTCTCCACGCTCACCGGCCTCTCTCCCAACGGGGGCAAGTACGGCTACATCGTCATCCAGGCGACCGACAGCGACACCATCAGCTCGGTCAAGATCAAGAACGGTTCAGTCCCTTCCGGTGACGGCTTCACCTTCGACCACCTCGCGTTCTCAACAGCTCCGAATCCCTCGGTTGAGGTGCACGGCATTTCTCCCACGATCTGGGGCATCGACAACACGTCGCTGGGCGTAGCCAACGCGATCTTCGAAGACTTTGAAGACGCCGCGCTCGTCCCGCAGCTCGCCGTCGGCTGGGAAGCCCCGGCCGGCACCATCGCGCCTTCCAACACGCTGCCCCATCTGTTCAATCCCGTCACCAACGATCCCTTCGGAACTGCCTTCCTGAACGGAGTATGGGACGGCTCACGCTGCGTCATCAGCGGCCTTGGAAATCAGTCTTTCAACTACAGCGCGGGAACAAACTGGGGAGACATCCTCTTCACCTTCAGCACGCCTCAGCAGCGCGTCGGATTCAGCGTCCAGCAGATCGACGGCCCCACCCGGGTGATGGTCAACGAGCGTGACATCGGCGATTTCGCCACCATCTCGGGCCTCGCGGCGCTCGGCGGCCGACAGGGTTTCTTCCGCGTCAAGTCCCTCTCCGGCCCGAGCATCAACTCCATCCGTTTCGCCAACAATCGCGTTGGCGCCTTCGGCGACGGCATCGCATTCGATCACCTCACCCTCGGCGGCCGCTGCCTGCAGGACCTGAACGACGACGAACTCGTCGATGACGCCGACTTCTCGATCTTCGTCGTTGCGTACAACCTGCTCGATTGTGCCGACCCCACCATGGCGCCCGGATGCCCGGCCGATCTCAACGGCGACGGACTCGTGGACGATGCCGATTTCAGCATCTTCGTGGTAGGGTACAACGTCCTGCTCTGCCCCTGAACCGGAGCCTTGCTATGGGCATTTCCACCGGCCTCACGCTCCTCGCCATCTTCGCTTCCAATGCGGCCGTGGGCGATCTCATTTACCTCAGCGATTACCTCGGCGTCCCCTCCGGAAGCGCCGCAACCGCGGCCAATCCGCCCTATACCTCACTTCCCTTCGGCGCCCTGCCGTACGGATTCGGCGCCGATTGCCCGGGCACCTTTGCTTCCTCTCCCATTCAATTCCAGGATGCGGGCAGCTTCGCCAAGGGGATCGGAGAGCATCCCTTCCAGTTCGCGAGCAAGCGCATCGATTTCTCCCTCGCCGCACTCCGCATCCACACGACGCGCGATCTCGCCGTCTTCACCGCCCGCGTCGGCGTGGACTATCCAACAAGCGTGAACAACAACGGCGGCGTCTTCACAGTCCTCGTCGACGGAGTGGTCCAGTCTCAGGTCGCAATCGCGGGCCGCTCCAGCCCGAGCATCCCCGTCGCCATCAGCGTTGTCGGCGCTTCAACACTCTCGCTCATCACCGACCACACCGGCCAGTACAACTCCAACCACATGTGCTGGGCCGACGCCTCGATCACCCTCATCGGCGGCCCATGCCCCGCCGACCTCACCGGCGACCGGCTCGTTGACGATGAAGATTTCTCAATCTTCGCCTACGCCTACAACCTGCTCGACTGCGCGGACCCCGCCATGCCCAGCAACTGCCCCGCCGACCTGAACCGGGACGGCCTTGTCGATGATGCCGACTTCCCGCTCTTTGTCGTTCCGTATAACGACCTGCTTTGCCCCTGACGGGGACCGCAACAACCCGGCATTTCAACCGAGCGATATGAAACTGCATTTCGCCCGATGAAACAGCAACAAGTTCAGGGAATTGCCCGTAGGCTGGTGGCAGTTCCATATGTGTCGCACACCACGCACGGTGAATTCCTGCCTCCCACTCTCTGCCGCTCACTCCGCGGCGCTCTCCGCTCCCCCCACTCGCGCCGAAGCTCGCTTCCGAGCATCTGCGATTTTTCCGGGCGCACAACCATGACCATGCTCCAAATCAATCGCCCCATCTTCGCGCTCGCTTCTTGTCTCTCCGCGCTTGCCGCGGCTCAGCCCGTCGTCCCTGCCGGTTCGGGCAGCTACTACAACGGCGTTCCCTCCGGCTACGCCGTCCCCACCAACGCGGACGGCGCTCCCTGCCTCCCCCGGACCGCCACCGGCTTTTCCGGACCCGTACCGACCAACGAGTGGTGGTCGAGCCTCGTCTATCCCCGAGCCGCCGGCGACAACTGGGGACAGAACATGCACCCCCACCCGCTCTCGGCCCGTCCCACCGCCGACGGAATGAACATCGGTTACGCCCCAACCCCCGTCATCGCCGGCACCTATTACAACTACGACTTCGGCGGCAACCGCATCGCCATGGCGCTCTCCGTTGAAGGTCTCAACGCCCCAGACTGCCGCCTCGCCGCCGCCGGCGACTGGACCGTCACCGCCCGCTTTGCCGACGCTTCTCGTTCCATCGATGTAACCCTCGGCCACGGCATGCCCTTCGCCTACTGCAAGGTCACCGGCGGCAACGCAAAGGTTGTTTTCCGCTCGAGCGCCACAGTCTTCGCGAATCGCGGCAACATCATCGGAGTCACTATCGGCGGCGTGCCCTACGCGCTCTGCGCACCCGCCGGCGCGAGCTGGACCATCAACTCCTCATCCGCAATCTCTAACCTCGCCGGCAAGGACTATTACTCCGTCGCGCTCCTTCCTGATACCTCTTCGGCGGCGCTCGACCTGGTCCAGAAGCATGCCTTCGTCTATGTCACCGGAAGCACCGTCGCCTGGAACTACAACTCCGCCGCTTCCACCATGGATGCAACCTTCACCTTCCAGACATCCATCAAGGAAGGTTCCGAGACCGCGCCCCTCATCGCGCTTTACCGCCACCAGTACCTGAACAGCACCCAGCCCACCACCGGCGGCACTTTCCTCACTTCCCGCGGCACGATGAAACAGGCCGAGACCGCCTCCTTCACCGTCAACCTCCCCTACCGCGGAATCCTCCCGCGCCTCCCCGGCGCCGAGGGGCTCAACCAATCCCAGCTCTACTCCCTCGTCAATCAGGCCTATCAGGCCGCCAGTCTCAACTCCGCGGGAGACACCTACGGCTCCGGCAAGTCTTACGGCCGCGTCGCTCAACTCCTCTATCTGGCGGACCAGGTCGGGCACACCCAGGCCAAGGCCCGATTCCTGAGCTTCCTCAAGTCCGAACTGGCCGACTGGTTCACCGCCGGCACGATCGCGAACGGCGGCCCGGGCGGAGCGTTCAGCACCATCGAGGCCGAAACCTACAGCGACGGCTCGGGTGTATCGATCGGAAACATCGACGGTGGCCAGGCCGTCGTCGATTTCAGCGGCACCGACTGGTTCAAACTGAGCAGCGTCGATTTCTCCGGCGGCACTCCCAACGGCATGTCCATGCGGTTCGCCTCCGGCACCTCCGGCAGCGGTCTCTTCCAGGTCCGCGTCGATTCGATCAACGGACCACTGCTCGCCGAAGCCGGCATCGGCAACACCGGCGGCGCCAACACCTGGGTCAATCTCAACCTCGGCGTGAATTCCGCCGGCGTCAACGCCCTTGCAACCAACAACCGTGTCCACGACCTCTACATCACCTGCAACACGCCCTACTCCGGCGAGCTGATGCGCATCGACTGGATCAAGTTCAACCTCCCGGGCGCCGGCGGCAGCAGCACCGACACCCGCAACTTCTACTACCAGTCCGCCTGGTCCACGCTCCTGGGCAATCCCGGATCCTTCAACCTCGCCCAGGAAATGAACGACCACAACTTCCACTACGGCTACTTCGTCATGGCGGCCGCCGCCGTCGCTCAGTTCGATCCCGCGTGGGCCAGCGCCTACGGCCCGATGGTCGAACTTCTTATCCGCGATGCCAGCAACTGGGAGCGCTCCGACACCCGCTTCCCCTTCCTCCGCAGCTTTGATCCCTATGCCGGCCACTCCTGGGCCTCGGGTCACGCCGCCTTCGCCGCCGGCAACAACCAGGAGTCATCCTCCGAATCTATGAACTTCTCTGCCGCCGCGGCACTCTGGGGTGCCGCCACCGGTAACTCCGCCATCCGGGACATGGGCATGTTCCTGTGCGCGAGCGAAGAGGCCGCCATCCAGCAGTACTGGTTCAACGCCGACGATGCCGTCATGCCCGCCGCCTTCACCAAACCAATCGCCGGCATCGTCTGGGGCGACGGCGTCGCCTACGGCACCTGGTGGACCGGCGACCCGGCACAGATCCACGGCATCAACTTCCTCCCCGTCACCGCCGCCTCGCTCTACCTCGGCCACAACCGCCAGGGCATGCTCGACAACTGGAGCCTGCTCATGGCCCAGACCGGCAACAACCCTTCCTCCTGGCACAGCATCCTGTATTCCGCCCTCGCGACCGCCAATCCGACGCAGGCCGCCTCACTGCTGAGCGGCAACCCCGGCTACGACGTCGAAGCCGGCGACTCTGCCGCTCGCACCTATCAGTGGATCCAATCGCTCAACATCTGGGGCCCCGTCAACGCCGCCATCTCCGCCGACACCCCGCACTACGCCGTCTTCGAAAAGTCGGGTATCCGCCGCTACATCGCGTGGAATCCCGGCACCACCACCTTGGGCGTCCACTTCAGCGACGGCTTCCTCCTCTGCGTCCCGCCCGGCTCGATCGCCACAGGGAAAACCGGCGACGCGCCCGGCCTGTGCGCCTGCCCCGCCGATTTTGACCAGGACGGCCAGGTCGACGACGCCGACTTTGTCTTTTTCGCCAATTCCTACAACCTGCTCGATTGCGCCGACGCCTCCATGCCCGCCGGCTGCCCCGCAGACTTCAACGACGACCATTTCGTGGACGACGCCGACTTTGTGCTCTTCGCGCAGGCCTACGACCGGCTCCTCTGCGCCTGAATCTCACGCCCGCGTCGTATTCAGCAGTTCTCGGACATGCCCCGGACTCGCCATCCCGACCCGCCCGTGGCAGTTATTCCGCGCCTCTCCGCCCTTCTAGGCTAGTGCTTTGGCGGTGCGTGTGGCACACTGGTAGTGGTTCGTCCGATGTGAGCAGCGATGGAGCGATTCCCAGATTCAGTCCGCAAAGGTCGGCATGCCGGCCCCGCGTTGTCGCTGTTGGCGGCGGCGGTTGCCGCTTTCGCCTCGCAGTCCGCGATGGCGCAGGTGCCGATCTTCTGGGTGCCCGCCTCGGGCCTGTGGAGCAACCCGCTCAAGTGGAATCCCAACCATGTTCCGGCGCTGCCGCAGGATCAGGCAATCCTCGCCGGATCCGGTGCTTACACCGCCACGCTCGACATACCCGGACAGGTCGTCGGCATCGACATAGCAAACGCCGCCGCCATCCTCTCGATGAATCCCGGCACCGTGCTCGCGGTCGGATCCGCGGGGCTGAACACCGGGCTTATCAATGACGGCACGCTGCAGATCAACGGCTCTCTGCCCGCGCCCTTCAACCCGCCCAACACCGCGCTCATCACCCAGCTCCGGTTCCCCGCCGGCGCCGTCATTTCCGGCTCAGGCACCATCCGCCTGAACGCCGACCCCACTCTGCTCGACAGCGCGTTCGTCAGCGCCGACCCCGGCTTCACGTGGACCAATTCACCCGGGCACACCATCGCCGGCACCGGCCGGCTCTACGGACCGGCATCCAACCTCGGCGCAATCACCGCCGATCAGCCCGGCAAGGTTCTCCAGATTGCGGGCGACATCACCAACAGCGGCACCGTCTCGGCCACGACCGGCATCCTGGAAATCGCACAAGGTGCACGACTCGCGGGCGGCTCCATCGCCATCGGCCCCTCTGGACTCCTCCGCGTCCCCGATCTCGCCGGGATCGCCTCTCTCTCCCTCGCCGGCAACGCCACCATCGCACCGGGCGCGCGTCTGGAGATCGGCGCCGGCGCGTTGAGCGGCGTTTTCGACATCCAGGTCAATCAGTCGGCCGCGAATTCGCCGACGGCACTCGTCGTCATCGCCGCGGCCACCCTTGGCAACGCGAGTACCTCGACCACCTCCCTCAACGCAAACGCCTCCGATCTCGACTCTGCATCGCTGAGTTCGACCGCCGGCGCAGTCTCCATCGCTCCGGGCCACACCATCCGCGGCAGCGGCCGCATCTACGCTCCTCTCTCGGGCAGCCCAAAGGTCAACGCCAGCTCCGCCGGCAAGACCCTCGAGATTCTGGGCGATGTGGATCTGTCCGGCGGCGGCTCGCTGAGCGCATCGGCCGCTGGCGCCGTGCTCGCTTTCTCGGGCAATCCGACAATCACCGGCGGCACGATCTCGGCCATCGCCGGCGCGTTCGCACGCGTCCAGGACTTCGGATCGCCCCTCTTCAAGGGCACCACGCTCTCCTCTCCCAGCACGCTGGAACTCCGCCCCGGCTCCCGCCTCCGGCTCGATGCGGGTATGGCCAACAGCGGCACGATCATCGTCAATTCCATCGCCACCAACACGCCCACCGGAATCCGCCTCACCCAGTCCGCCTCTCTCACCGGTGCCGGCAACCTCACCCTCAACGCCAATTCCGCAGATCTTGACTCCGCGCTGCTCGACGGCGCTTCCGGCGTCACCCTCACCAACGCCAGCGGGCACACGATCCGCGGCACAGGTCGCGTCGCCCTCCCGATCACCAATCAGGGCTTCATCTCCGCCAACAACCCGAACGGCCCCCTCCAGTTCCGATCCAATCTCACGAACAGCGGCGGCAGCATCTCCGCCAGCAACGCCACGCTCCAGATCGCCAACGGCATGACCCTTAGCGGAGGCTCCTTCACCAGCTTCGGCACCGGAAGGATGAGCGTGCCGCAGGGTGAAACCGCCTTCCTGAGTTCCTTGACCCTCACCAGCGGCAGCACGGCGCACGTCATGGGTGGCGGACTGCTCCAGCTACTGACCGCACTCACCAACAACGGCTCCCTGATCGTCAACCCCGCCGGCGACCTGCAGATCACCCGTCTCCGGGCCAACTCCGATACCGCCCTGACCGGTACCGGCTCGATCACGCTCAACGCCAATCCCTCCAATCTCGATTCGGCGCTCATCGAGTCGCTCAAAGACATCACCCTTTCACAGGCTTCAACTCATTCCATCACAGGACAGGGTCGCATCTACGCCCAGATGCAGAACAACGGCCTCATCGCCGCCGGCAGCGCCGGACAGTTCCTCGAAATCTTGGGCCCGGTCTCCCAATCCGTCGGCGGACGCATCCGCGCCGGAGCCGGAACCCTCACGCTGCGCTCCGGCGCCGCCATCTCCGGCGGCGAGTTCAGCCGCACCGGCGCCGGCCGCCTCACCGTTGACGGCACCGCCTCGGCCTCCTCCATGCGGACCACCTGCCCGATCGACATCGCCGCGGGATCAGCCTTCTCGCTTTCCGGCTTCACCAACGACAGCGACATCACCGTCAACACGACCGCCGGCGCGGGCCTGACAAAGCTCATTTTCCCGGGCAGCCAGACCCTTCTCGGCACGGGCAACATCATTCTGAACGGCCAGCCCGACATCGCAAGCCGCGCCCGGATCGAAGGCCCCGCCGCCCCCCAGTTGCTCACTTTGGCCCCCACCCAGACGCTCCGCGGCAGCGGCACCGTCGGCGGCAACGTGCTGCTCCAGGGCACGGTCGCCCCCGGCGCTTCCCCCAACGGAACGGGCACCATCGCGTTCGATCTGGGCCCGGGCATCGGCGCGGCCGTCGTCTGGGATCTGCAACTGGCGTCCGCCTCGGCTTACGACTCGCTCGCCATGAGCAAGCCCTACTCGCTGGGGGGCGCTCTCAAGGTGACCCTGATCGGCGGCTTCAATCCCATCTCGACCGATCTTTTCACCATTGTCGATGGCTCCGCCGGCGCCACGCGGACGGGGGGCTTTGACAGCTTCAATCTCCCCACACCGCCCGTTTCACCCCTCAAGCGCAAGTGGCGTCTCAACTATCTGCCCACCGATGTCACCCTCCGCCTCACCTGCGCCGCCGACTTCAACGGCGACGGCCTGGTCGACGACACCGACTTCCAATACTTCCTCTACGCCTACGAAAACTTGGAATGCCCCACCCCCCCCTCCCCGACCTATCCGCTCCAGCCCGAGCCCTGCCCGGCCGACCTCAACGAGGACGGCGTCGTCGAAGACGCCGATTTCGTGATCTTCGCCAAGGCGTATAACGTACTGGTCTGCCAATAGCCCGGAGATGTCCCCCTCCCCCACTTTGGCTTGGCTTTCCGGCCCGGAACGATTAAACTCCTTTCGTGACAGCACCGGCAACCACCGCCACCACCCTCCCCCCCGCAAAGCGGTTCCCCGGCCTCGCGGAACTGATCGGTTACCTCGACACCGTTCGCGACCGCGCCGATCTCAAAGTGCTGGCCGGTCTGCTCGGCAAGGTGCAGGTCACCCGCCAGGAACTCGAGCCCGTCTGCATCTTCGGTTCGCACGGCTACCGCCGCAACCGCATCAGCGGGAGCGACTGGTACGAACTCCTGGCACTGACATGGCGCAGCGGGCACTGCACCCCGATCCACGATCACAAGGGAAGCTCGTGCGCCTTCCGGGTCGTTGAGGGAACCGGCACCGAAATCCGTTTCCGCAAGACCCCTTCCGGCCTGGTCTGTCCGGACTCGACCAACTCCATGCCTCCCGGTTACGTCTGTGCCGCCGAGGACTCGGACATCCACCAGGTCGCGAACATGCAGGCACCCGGCTCCGACCTGATCACCCTGCATATCTACAGCCCCCCGATCAAGAAAATGAGCACCTACCAGTTCGCCTGTTCGGACGGCCCCGACACCGACGAAGCCCGCTGCTGACAGGTTCCCGCACGCGGCCAAAGTGCTCTCGTATGCTCCCCCGAAATCCTGCGCACCGTTTCCAGCCCGGCGCCCGCGCGTGCCGATACCGCCTTTGTGATATTCAGAATGAACACGTCGTCCGGTCAACACGCCGTTACCGAACCCGCAACCTCGGGTTCTGCAGCGCCCGCCGACCGGGTTTCGCGAATCCGCTTTCAGACCTCCCACTGGGATCTCGACCCGGCCGTGACCTTTCTCAATCACGGCAGCTACGGCGCAACCCCCCGGGCCGTGCTCGAGGCCCAGAACCGCATGCGGGCACGCACCGAGCGCGAACCCGTACGCTTCTATAAGGTCGACCTCGAACGCCTGATGGACGGCGTCCGCGAAGTGCTCGGCTCCTTTATCAACTGCGACCCGACCACCATCGCCCCGGTCCCCAACGCCACGATGGGGATCGCCTCTATCTTCAGCAGCACCCCCTTCAAGGCCGGCGACGAAATCCTGCTGACCGACCACGAGTACCAGTCGGGCATCAACGAACTCGAGCGGATGGCCAAGACGGTCGGCGTGAAGGTGGTGCTCGCTCCCATCCCCTTCCCGATCAGGAGCCAGGACGAGGTGTTTGAGGCGGTGATGCGCTGCGTCACGCCCCGGACCAAGCTGGCGATGATCAGCCAGATCACGAGCGGCAGCTCGCTCATCTTCCCCGTCGAACGCCTCGTTCCCGCCCTTAAGGCCAGAGGCATCGATGTGATTGTCGACGGCGCACACGGCCCGGGACAGATCCCCGTCGATCTTCGCGCCCTGGCCCCCACCTACTACGTTGGCAGCCTCCACAAGTGGCTGAGCGCCCCCAAGGGAACCGCCTTCCTGAGCGTCTCAAAGGAAAAGCAGGCAACCTTCCGCCCTGTCTTCCTCTCCAGCCGCGCCAACAAGATCCGCCACGATCGCGACCTGTTCCTCCGCGATTTCGACTACCACGGCACCCTTGATTACTCCGGCTTCCTCGTCGTCCCCGAAGCAATCGCCTACATCAGCCGGCTGCTCCCCGGGGGCTGGCCCGAGCTTTACCGCCGGAATCACGAGATGGTTGTCAAGGGACGCGAGATCGTCTGCCGCGCCATCGGCGCCGAACCGCCCTGCCCCGACTCGATGCTCGGCTCCATGGCTTCGATCATCCTCCCCGAGCCCGCCGCCAACATGAAGGGCCGCCCGAGCCTCTACGACGATCCGCTCCAGGACGCCCTTATCCACAACCACGGCGTTGTGACCCCCATCTGGCGCGTCGGCGGCAACGACCGGCGCATCATCCGCATCAGCGCCCAGGCATACAACACACTCGATCAATACGAAACCCTCGCCGAAGCGCTCGTCAAAGAGCTCCGTGCCGAGGGTTCCCTCCCGGCGAACAGCCAGCGCAAGGCCGGCTGAAAATCTCCCAAGCGCGAACAAAGACCTGCGGCCCGCCCGCAGGTTTTTTGCACCCATCCTCCCACAAATCCCGATTTCGCCGCCGCGGGCGAACTTTTCTTCATCCGGCGCCCGTCCCGCATCTGCCGCGTACGTTTCCGCATGAGCACGCCGCCGAGCGGTTCACCATCGCGACAGGGCCTCGCCCTCCTCGGCTGGCTCATCCTCTGCTTCGCCGCCTCGCTTTCGGCGGTCTTCGTTTCCGTGGACGGCTGGTACGCCTCACTGAACAAGCCCGCATGGAATCCGCCGAACTGGGTCTTCGGCCCCGTCTGGTCCCTGCTTTACGCGATGATGGCCGTCGCCGCATGGCTCGTCTGGCGCCGCGGGGGATGGGCGGTCCAGCGCCGGCCGCTGGCACTCTTTGTCGCCCAGTGGTTGCTCAATGCCATCTGGACCCCCCTGTTCTTCGGCATGCACATGCTCGGCGCCGCCTTCGGTGAGATACTCGTTCTCTGGCTCGCCGTTGCCGCCACCATCATCGCCTTCTGGCGGGTTTCAAGGCCCGCCGCGGCAATGCTCGTCCCGTATCTTGCGTGGGTTTCCTTCGCGTCGGTGCTGAACTTTACACTTTGGCAGCTCAACCGATAGCGTCTACTCCATCGGGCAACTCGGGTCTGCTGACCACTCGCCCATCGACATGTAATAGACGGACACGTCGTGCAAGCCCGCGTGTTCGGCCGCGAGCGCAGCGAACGCCGCACGCCCGCCCGATTGGCAGTACACGACCGCGGGCCTGTCTGGCTCAGTGCCGCCGCCGGCAAAGAGCGCCCGGATCTCTTCGGGCGAGCGCAGCCTGCCGCTCTCGGCGATCATCTGCTTGTGCGGCACGCTGGCGGCACCCGGCACGTGCCCGGAGCGCCGGCCCTTGTCCTCGCCGGCTTTGTACTCATCCGCCGTCCGAACATCGATGATCGCCCGCGTGCGGTCCAGGGATATCCGCTTGAGTTCCTCTCGCGTCACGACATCCGACGGCTCTCTGGCGGCAAACCGCGTCGGAACGAACTCGCCCGGACTCCCCGCCTGCACGAGCCTCGGATCAAGCGCCGGGCAGAGCTGCGCCCAGCCGCCGTTTACAACACGCACATCGCGCACCCCGCACTCGCGGAGAATAAACCACGCCCGGGCCGCACTTGTCATGCCTCCCTCGTCGTAGACGATCACGGTCGAATCTTCATCGATACCCAGCGCACCGATCCGCACCGACCAGGCGTCGACATTGCGGAGCCCCTGCTTCGGGCCGTCGCCTTCACGGCTCGCCCTCGTCCAGTCGCTCATGTCGACGCGCTGCGCCCCCGCCGCGTGGGCCGGCCCGTAATCCTCCAGCTTCCGCGCATCGAGCAGGATCGGCCTGGACTCGAGCTTCGATCCGGCCCGCGAGGGCGCCTGCGACGAAGCGAGCGAGCGGGCAAGCTCCTCCGGCTCGATCACGACAGAAGACTTCGCGGGCTCGGGCTTCGTAGCGACCATCTGAGAAGTCGTACAAGCCTGCAGAGACAGAGCGATCACGAACAAGGGCAACAGCTTGCGTGTCATAGGCGCGGCTCCGGTTTGTGTGCGGAACTTCAGCGCCGCTCGCCGGAACGAGGTTCAGCAAAATCGCCGAATAATCGCGAGAACCTTTACACCCCGTAAACAGCCTTCACTTTGCCCTCGAGATACCGCAAGAGCGCATCCGCGCTGAGCGGCTTGCCGGTGATCCGCTGGCAGAGTTCATCCGCGCGGTAGTGCTTGCCGTGCTGGTGAATCTTGACCCGCAGCCACTCGCGCAGAGCACCAAACTCGCCCCGCGAGATCTGCCCCGGCAGATCGCTGATCTCGCCGAGAATCGTCTCCCAGAACTGCGCCGCGTAGAGGTTCCCCAGCGTGTACGTCGGGAAGTAACCGATGAGCCCGAACGACCAGTGCACATCCTGCATGCACCCGCGCCGATCATCGGGCACGTCCACGCCCAGGTAGTCCTTGTAACGCCGGTTCCACTCACCGGGCACATCTCTCACCTTCATCGCGCCCGAAAGCAGCGCCCGCTCCATCTCGAAGCGCACCATCACGTGCATGTTGTAAGTGCCCTCATCCGCCTCGACGCGGATCAGGCTCGGCTTCACCGTGTTCACCGCCTTGTAGATCGTCTCAAGGTCCACACCGTCGAGCGCCGCCCCGTACTCCTTCTTCGCCAGCGGGAGCGCCCACATCCAGAACTCGCGGCTGCGACCAACCAGATTCTCCCACATCCGGCTCTGGCTCTCGTGAATTCCCAGCGAAATCGACTCGGACAGCGGCTGCCCGTACAGACTCTCCTCATTCCCCGCCTTGGGCAGCCCCTGCTCGTACAGGCCGTGCCCGGCCTCGTGCATCGTCCCGTACAGCGCATCGGTGAACGATTCATCGCGGTAACGCGTGGTGAGTCGCGTATCGCCGGGCGCCAAGCCGGAGCAGAACGGGTGCGTCGTCACGTCCAGCCGCCCCGCCTCCAGATCAAACTTCATCGCGCGAAGAACCATCAGCCCGAACGCGTGCTGCTTGTCCGCCGGCACCGGTCTCTTGAGCATCGAAGTGTCCGGGTGACGCCCGACCTGCGCAACCCGCTGCACGAGCGCGGCCAGCCGGGTCCGCAGCGGCGTAAAAATCGCCTCGATCTGGCGCCCCGTCATCCCCGGCTCGTACTCATCCAGAAGCGAGTCATACCGCTCCCCCCCCGGCCCCACGCCGTAACAGTCCGCCTTCTGCCGCGAAAGCTCGAACATCTTCTCCAGCCACGGCGCGAACATGTTGAAATCGTTCTTCTGCCGCGCTTCTTTCCACACCTCCTGCGCCTGGCTGCCCACCTTCGCCAGCTCCGCCACGAGCGACGCCGGGAGCTTCGTCAGGCGGTCGTAATCCCGCCGGAACTCCCGGATGTTGGCGGCAACCGCCGCGTTGGCCAGCAGCGACCGATCCTGCTCGCACGCCGCGATCAGATCGCCCACACGCTTATCCGTCGAGTGCTTGTGGTGCAGTTCGGCGATCAGCGACGACTGCTCGGCGCGGAACGCGCCGGCCGCGGGGGGCATGTAGGTCTCCTGGTCCCAGTTCAGGAGCTGGCCGATGGAGCCGAGGGCGGTCGAGCGGCGGGCGAGAGAGCAGAGTTCCTTGTAGGGGCTTGAGGTCATTGAAATTCCTTCATTTTCACCGGGAATCCGGGGCGCCACCGGCGCTCGAATACAGTCGCAGAGTTTACGCCCGAAAACACCCCCCTTTGGCCCCGCCGCCGCAGGCTGATTGCGCATGCCCCAGCGATCATTTCCAGATCCCGTTTTCCTGCCTGGCGCGATCCCCTCGGTTTCGCTGGCGGATCTCTCGGGAAATGAGCGCATTCCGCTTCTGCTCAAGCTGACCCACAAGCTCTTTGATCAGACGCAGGACTCGGGAATCATCAACGAGTTTGCGGAGGCAATGGGGAAGATCCGGGGCAGGTCGTGCATGGTGATGGTGCGGACGCGTGACTGCCCTCCGGGCTCGTTCCGGATCACGCGTTGGCGAACCCTTGAGGGCGCGGAACTGGTGGAACCTGCCCATCATGACGCTCAGGTGGCAACGCTGCCTGTTCGCACGGGCGGGCTGATCTCGCTGGTTGTCGAGCATGAACATCCGCGGATGGCGCGTCTTGAGGGCGGGGCCGACCCGGTGCTCGGGGAATGGACGCGCGGGCTTCGGTCGCTGGTTGCGACGCCGCTCCCGGAAAAATCTCAGCCGGCCGACTGGCTGATCCTGATGGATATGGCCGAGAATCGCTGGTCGCTCGAACAGCTCGAGACCCTGGTTCTGCAGGCGAATCTTGTCGGGGTTGTGATCCGCAACCTCAATATTGCGCGAAGGCTGAGAGAGGCGACTTCGTACATCCAGAACGAGATCGACCAGATCGCCGAGATCCAGCGGAGCCTGTTGCCCCAGCAGTTCCCCCAGATTCCGGGGATTGAACTCGCCGCCTCATACGCGACATTCGACCGTGCGGGCGGGGATTACTACGACGTCTTTGCGGACCCCGCGGGTTCGGGCCGGTACGGCTTTCTCATCGCGGACGCCTCGGGGCACGGCCCTTCGGCGGCGGTTGTGGTCGCCATGCTCCACGCCATCGTCGCGCAATTGACCTTTCTGCCCGAACCTGCGGAGCTGCTGGAGGAGATCAACCGGCGGCTTTTCTCGAGGCGGATCGGCAATTCGTTCGTGACGGCGCTGGCGGGCGTCTACGACCCGCGGAACGCCACGATGCGGCTGTCTGGTGCGGGGCACCCGCACCCGATGCTGCGGCGCGGCGGAACGGTCGCGGAAGTCATGATCGAGGGCGGGCCGCCGCTCGGCATTCTGGACAAGGTCGGTTCCGAGACAATCGAAACTCTTCTCGCTCCCGAGGACACGCTGCTTCTCTACACCGACGGGGTGAGCGAGGGGATGACGATGGATCACCAGCTCTTTGGCGTCGAACGGATCCGCGACGCGCTCCTGCACGCTCCGCAGGGAGCGCAGGGCGCGCTCGACGCGGTGAACGCGGCGCTCAAGGCGCACATCGGGCACGCCAAGCCCAGCGACGACCAGACGATGCTGGCCGTTCGGCGGCGGGCGTAGAACCCGGGATTACTTGAGCGCTTCGCCCAAAGCGTTCAGGCAGTACGCCGTGATCAGCACTTCGTTGTTTTCCATCCAGCGGCTATCGAGCACTTCGAAGCTGCCGTCGGGCTTCTGATGCTTTGCCATGGCCTTGATCAGGTCTTCACGCCAGTCGGCCTTGCGCATGCGCCCGGTTTCTTCCTGCACCTGGAGGACCGGCTGCCCGTACGCATTCATGGCTTTGGAAAACATGACGAGGTAGTAGTAATAGCCGTTGAGTCCGACGCCGGGGTTTTCGGTGAGCGTGTAGTTGTCCTTGATCCAGCCGAGTGCGGCGAGGACGCGCGGATCGTCGTGCTTGAGGTCCGCGTAGAGGTAGCTCTTGAAGCCGGCGTAGGTCATGCTGCCGTAGGCCCTGAGCCGGCTCACCTTGGTGCCGTCGTCCATGGTTTCTTCGATCTCGCCGCCGTTGGTCTCGCCCTGCCCGGCCTTTTCCCTGCCTGCGCCGGCGGAATAGATGAAGCCACCCTGCTTGGACCCCTTGGCGTAGGGCTGGTCGTTGATCTTCATGCCGTTGAATTCCTCGACCATCTGCGTGCGCTGCAGGAAGACGAGCGCGCGCCGGAAGGCTTCGTCATCGCCGGGCACGCCGCTGTCGTGCAGGGCCTGGAGCATCCAGGAGAGGTTGGAAACGTCGGGCCTGCCTTTGCTGCCGTATCCGATGCCGCCGTAGAAGGGGTTGTCCTTGCCCACGACGTCGGGGCTTTCCTTGTGCACGCCGGGGTGGGCGCCTTCACCGAACTGGAGCCCTTTCAGGAAGTCCTGCGCGGGCTTGATGGCTGCCTTGGCCTGAGGGGTGTCGATGCGGCTGAGCATGCAGAGGCAGATCGCGGTGTTGTAGCTGGGGAGGATCTGGTCGTAGATACCTCCGTCTTTGTTCTGCTTGCTCAGCACGAAGGCGACGCCGCGTGCGATTGCTTCGTCTTCGATCTTGGCGCCGGGCTCGACGAGCAGGCCGCTCACGGCGAGCGCGGTCATGGCCGGGTAGGAGGGACCTTTTTCGGGGATCGACCAGCCGCCGGTGGCCTTGTCCTGTTTGGATTTGAGATACGCCGCCGCCTTGGCGGCCATCTTTCGGCCGAGTTCCTGCGCTTCGGGCGAGAGCGCGCGCTCGGGGGCCGTTGTGCCGGGGGCGGCGGCCACGAGCCCGACGGGCGACCCTGCAACCAGCAGCACGCTCATCCAAACGACGCGACCGATCATGAGCCCTCCTTCATCTAAGACTTTGCCTGATGTGGCGAGTGTACTCCCGGCCGCAATAGGGTCGAGAGGATTCCGGCACCGACGACCGCCGCGGTCTCCACACGCATGATGTGCGGCCCGAAGTTCTGGAGTGTTACGCCGGCGTCCGTGAGAACTTTGAATTCTGCCGGTGACCATCCGCCTTCGGGGCCGACAAGCAGCACCACTCGTTCGGGCGTGTTCTTAAGGGAGGGGGAGCCGCCGGAAGCATCGGCGGCGCAGATGGTGACACCACTTTGCGAGCGGAGAGCTTCTCTGAGCGTGATGGCCTCGCCGATCTGGATGGGCCAGGACCTGCCGCACTGCTTGATGCTTTCCAACGCGATGCGGCTGAGCCGCGCGAGTTTGCCCTCGCGCGGATCGACGACGGTGCGTTCGGTCAGAAGCGGGCGGAAGAGACTGACGCCGATCTGGGAAAGGCTTTCGACCATTTCCTCGAGGCGCTCGCCTTTCGCGGCCGCGGCGAAGACCTCGAGACGCTCGTCGCGCGGCTCGGTTTCGGACCGGGTGGCGTCGATCTCCATCTGCCAGCCGTGCTTGCCTAGTTTGTGTGTGGCGGCGATCTTGCCTGAGACGCGAAGGCCCCGCCCGTTGAGCACTTCGACGACGTCGCCCGCTTCCAGCCTTTTTACGCGGATGGCGTGGTGAGCTTCTTCACCCTCGACACAGAGGCGGGTCCCGACCGGGGCGGCATGCAGTCCTTCGAGAATGACCCGGTGATGAGGCACGGCGCGAGCGTAGCGGATCCGGCAACCAACGTCCGAGAGCCTTTGAAAAGAGGCCCTGGCGGGGGCTGCAAACGGCGTTTAGGTCCTATAGAGTCCGGTTGACTGGAGAGCCCCTCCGAGACCGCCGATTCAGTCCTATTCAGCTATGTCAGCCGAAGGCACCAATTCGCCCGCCACGCACACTGCGCCAACAGGCTCATCGGGCCTGGATGCGCAGCTTGATGCACTGCTCGCAGAGATGACGGTGCCCGATCAGGCGGCCGCGGCCCCCCCGGTGGATGCGGCCCGCGCCGCCGAAGAAACCGTCGCCACGATCGAGCAGCAGGTCGAATCGCTGGTGGATCAGTTTGTGCAGGCGTCTGAGCCCGCTGCGGAAGCCACGCCCGCTCCGGCAAAAGAGGAAGCGGCCGCCCCTGCGACGCACCTGGAGACAGTGCCGGCGAGTATCGAGGCGCTGGACGAACAGCTTGCGAGACTCACGCAGGGGATGGGCACAAAGCCCGCGGAGGCCAAAGCTCCTGCGCCCGCTCCAGCGTCTGCTGCGACGCCCGCCCCTGCGGCGCCGGCGCCCGCAGTTCAGCAAGCGCCGACTCCCGCGCCGGCCGCGGCGGCCCCGGAGAAGAAAGATCCGCCGCCCGCACCTGTCGCTGCTGATTCCGAACCGGCCAAGCCTGCTGCGGCGCCGGCTCCGGTTGTTGTGAAAACCCGGGAGCCGAGCGGTCTTGTGCGGGCCCTGTCGCGCCCGCTGGCGGGCAAGCCAAGGCTGGTGCGAGATACGGTCGGGTGGCTGGGGGTCAACAGCGTGTTCCTGGCGGGTGTGGTCTGGGCGTATCACGTCTGGTTCCAGCGCCCGGAGGCGATCGTGGCGGATCACTCGCCCGCAGGCCTTGTTGTGGCCGGTCACGAGCACGAGGCGCACGGCACGCACGCAGAAGCAACGGGGGAAGGACACGGGGAAGGCAAGCCCGAGGCGAGCAAACCGGGCGAGACAGAGCACGCGGATGCCCATGGCGCTGCGGCCCCCGATGAATCGCCGATTACGGGCGCTTTGCCGCTCATCAAAAAGAAGCCGACGTACGCCCTGTCGGACGTCATGGCTGCGAAGCTGGCGGGGAAGAAACCCGGCGAGAAAGACGCCAAGGGAGAGGGCGGGGGCCACGGCGAAGCCAAGAAGCCCCCATCGCACGGCGGGCACTAGCGCTGTCGGGCGCGGGGCGGAACTGGGCTCGCCGGTTCCTACCCTTTGAGCATGTCAACGGCCGTTGCCAGACCGGACAATTCTGCCTCGATGCGGGACAATGTGCGATCGCTGATCGCGGCGGAAGTGCCGTCACTTATTGCGATCCGGCGCGATCTGCACGCGCATCCAGAGCTGTTCTTCCAGGAGACGCGAACGAGCGCGGTGATCCAGAAGGAACTGGCGAAGCTGGAGCCGGCGGGTCTGCGATTCAAAGCGGGGCTGGCGAAGGGGACCGGAGTTCTGGCGTTTCTGCCTCCGACGAAGGGGGGGGCGGAGCACTCGCCCTCGATCGGCCTGCGGGCGGACATGGATGCGTTGCCGATCGCCGAGAAAACGGGCAAGCCGTACGCGAGCACGACACCGGGCGTGATGCACGCCTGCGGGCACGACGGGCACGTGACCATGCTGCTGGGCGCGGCGCGGGTGCTGAGCCGGCTGCCCGTGCGTGCGCGGGGCGTGCACTTTGTCTTTCAGCCGGCGGAAGAATCCGGCGGCGGGGCGAACGTGCTATGCAACGAGGGCGTGCTGGATGGGTCGGTGCTCGGCCCGCGCATCGAGCGCATGTACGGACTGCACGGCTGGCCCATGCAGACGCTCAACGCCGTCGGAACGCGTCCGGGGCCGCTGCTCGCGGCGACGGACGAATTCACCGTCACGATCCGCGGCGAACAGTCGCACGCGGCCTACCCGCACTTCTCCAGGGATTCGATCCTGTGCCTCGCGCACTGTGTTTCGAGCCTGCAGCAGCTTGTGGCGCGGAACTCCAGCCCGTTCGACAACGTGGTGTGTTCGGTGACGATCATCCAGGGCGGCTCGGCGACGAACATCATCCCGCGCGAGGCGAGTTTTCAGGGGACGATCCGCACGCTGGCGAAGCACACACGGGAACTTGCGAAGAAGCGGCTGTTTGAGATCGTGGGAGGGATCGCCGCGGCGCATCAGTGCGAGGCGGACATCCAGTGGCACGAGGGATATCCGGTGACGTACAACGATCCGGCGCTGACCGACGGGTGGTTCGAGACGGCACGGCGGACGCTGGGCGAGGGTCGGGTCGAGATGCTGCCGGAGCCGACCATGGGGGGCGAGGATTTTTCGTACTACGCGCAGCGCGTCCCGAGCGTCTTTTTCACGCTTGGGCTTCGCAAGGCGGGCGATCAAAGCCCGGCGACGCTGCACCAGCCCGAGTTTGACTTTAACGACGACGCGATCGCGACGGGCGTCGAGATGTTCGTGGCGCTGGCGACGGACGCTTGATCGCAGGACTCAGCCGGCCGAGGCGCCCATCTGCCTGACCCGCTCGATCCATGCGGCGCGTTTCTCGGGGGTTGAGCGGCGCACCTGATCGAAGACTGTCTGTCGGACGGGGCGCACACCGCTGAACTTGAGAACCGGGGCGGCCATGGTGTGGCGCGAGGTGGCGCCGTTCACGATGGTGTCCCACCACCAGGGCGCATCCATCGTGACTATCAGCCGCGCGCTGCGGCCTTTGAGCAGTTTGTCCCAGAACACCGAGCCCGGCCGGTAGCGGAAGGCGAATTCGGGCAGAAAGGTCCGGTCGATGAACCCCTTCATCAGCGCCGGAAGCGAGCCCCACCAGGTTGGATAGATAAAGACCAGGTGCTGCGCCCAGCGCATGGACTCCTGCGCCGCGAGCAGGTCGGGCTCGAGTTCCAGGCGCTGGTGATAGCCGTAGCGCAAATTGGGATCGAACCGGAGCTGACCGACGAACGAGCAGCGGCACTCGTGCCCTCCCTGTGAGGCGCCCGCTGCGTAGGAGCGCGCGAACTCTTCGCAGAGACTGCCGGAGACCGGATTGCCGCACAGAACAAAGATCCGTTTCGCCATGGCTGAGCGTAGCGAAATCAGCCCTGAGAAACTCCCTGGCCAACGCGGAAGACGTGACCGTCGGGGTGCTGGAGATGGAACTCGCGCATGCCCCAGGGCTCGTTGGTGGGAAGCATGAGCACGGTCAGGCCGGCGGCCTTGCATTGCTGGTGAATCTCGTCGACACCCTCGACAAAGATGCTCATCCACACGCCGCGCGAGCCGGCCTCGTAGTCGGTGGAATCGGGCAAGCCCTTTCCTCCCTGACCGTCGCGGCAGAGAAAGACTTCTGAATGGCCCGCGCCCACGGCGGCGAAGCTCGGCGTGCCGGCTTTGCCGCTGTTTTTCAGTGCCTCGAAGCGGGGATCGCCGTCCATCATCATCACCTGGTCATACCACGCCCAGCACCGGCGCCAGCCCCATTTCTCGAACCACGCGATGCTCGCGTCCACGTCGCTCACATTCAGGATCGGGGTGAGATGATGGATCTGCATGCCCGAGCCTAGCAGGGTGGTGTGAAGAGCAGGCCCCGGGGCGTACGGCCGCACCGGCAGGATGCTGAAATTCCCCTTGGAGGCGAGCAACGGGTTTGATAGGCTGGATTTGGGAAGATTCCGCCCCTTCCCGTGGGAGAGAGACATCATGAATGGAACGTCCCGCCGCGGCATTGCCGCCCTCGTGGTGCTTGTGAGCGCCGCCCCGATTTCACTGGCTTCGCTGTCGATCCTGAGCGGCCCGCAGCAGGGCACGCACGTCGGCAACCTCGTGACCAACGGCTCGTTCGAGACCGGTGCGCCGGCGATCAACACGACGGTGGCCTGGGCAACGGGCACAAGCCTGACGCCGTTTGCGGTGCCTCCAGGATGGACTTCTTCGGGCTCGAGCAACGCGTACGCCTACTGGGGCGGGACGGGCGCGGGCCCGTATCAGGTTGCGCTGAGCGACAATCTTCCGGACGGGCAGAACGGCCTGTATTTCGGCAACAACTTCACGGACATCGACAAGACACCGACATGGAACGCGAACGGAACCGTCTCGTTCTCCGGCACTCCGACATTTTCTCCGGTGTTCGGCTCGCCGGTAACGCTTTCGCAGACGGTCGCGACCAACGCCAGCCCCGCCGCGACGTACATCCTGTCTTTCTGGGCCTCGGGAGAGAACGCGGCCTTTGCTTCCTGGGCCGACGGCATCTTCGGCCTGCGGGTCACTAACGTGCTGGCGGGCGATCCGATCCAGTACCTCACGTGCCCGGGCGGCATGTCGGCGCTCGGCGCATCGCATCGGTTTGAGTTTCAGTTCACGCCGCTCAACCCGCTGGCCCCGGTCACGATCGAGTTCATCAACTGGGGGCACCTCAAGCAGTGGCCGGATGTGAACGGCCAGCCCACGGGGGCCTTTACGAGCGAACTGGTGCTGGATGATGTGATCATCAACGCGATTCCGGCGCCCGGGCTGAGTGGCATCGCTTTGGCGGGTTTGCCGCTCTTCGCACGCCGGCGTCGCTAAGACGTCCCCGGCGGGAGCGGGATTGCGGAGAAAGAATCGCTCGCCGATTCCCAATGATTCGCTGCACCGATTCTGCTCTCAAAGGGGTTGTCAATTGCGAATGACACTTGCTTTCGTGGTTGTGCTGTCGCTGCTGCTGCCCTTTGCACGAGCGGCCGATCCAAAGAACGAATCCCCCACCCCCGCCCCCACTTCCAACCCCGCGTCCGCCGGTCCGGCACCGGCCTTTGTCATTCCTCCGGCGGCGCAGGCGGCTGCGGGCAAGCCGTTTGATCCGATCGCCGCCACGGATGCGTATCTGGCGACGATCCCCGCGGACCAGCGGGCCAAGTCCGACGCGTATTTCGAAGGGGGTTATTGGCTGCGGCTGTGGGGTTTCCTGCTGTCGGCGGCGATCTCGCTGGGGCTCCTTGCTTCGGGGCTTTCGGTGCGGATCCGGCGGCTGGCCGAGCGGCTGACGCGTTTTCGCTGGCTCCAGCCGCTCGTGTACGGCGCGTGCTACCTCGTGATTGTCACAGCGCTGACTTTTCCTTTGACGATCTACGAGGATTTCTATCGCGAGCACGCGTATGGGCTCATGGTCGAACCGCTGGGTCAGTGGCTGGGCGAACAGGCCATCGGGCTCTTGGTGAACGCCGTGCTGGGCGGGATCGCCGTGTTTCTGCTCTACCTGATGCTTCGCAAGGTGCGGGGCGCGTGGTGGCTCTGGGCCGGCGCGGGAACGACTCTGTTCCTTCTCTTTGTCGTCACGATCGCCCCCGTCTTCATCTCGCCGCTGTTCAACAGGTACAAAGTGCTGGACGATCCCGCGGTGCGCGAGCCGATCCTGAGCCTTGCGCGGGCCAACCGCATCCCGGCGGAAAACGTGTATGTTTTCGACGAGTCCAAGCAGTCCAACCGCATCAGCGCCAATGTGAGCGGCGCGCTGGGCACCATGCGCATCTCGATGACCGACAATCTGCTGACGCGCTGCTCACCCGGCGCGGTCCGCGCCGTGCTGGGGCACGAGATGGGGCACTACGTCATGAACCACGTGTACAAGCTGGTTCTGATGCTCGGGATTGTGTTCCTGATTTCCTTCGCGGCGACCGCCTGGGGCTTCGAACGCCTGCGCACGCGGTTCGGGATCGAATCGATCTCCGATCCGGCGGGGCTGCCGCTCATCGTGCTGCTCATGTCGTCGTGCGTCTTCGTGCTGACGCCGGTGATCAACACGATCATCCGGATGCACGAGGCGGAGGCGGACGCGTTCGGCCTCAACGCGGCCCGCGAGCCCGACGGAATGGCCGAGGCGGCGATCAAACTCGCCGAATACCGCAAGATGAAGCCGGGCCCGTGGGAAGAGTTTATTTTCTACGACCACCCCAGCGGCTACGACCGCATCCTGCGTTCGATGACGTGGAAAGCCGAGAACACGGCCCACTGACAGGGGCGCTCAGGCCGCGCTCACAGCACTGCGCGCCGGAGCATTCCCGGTCGCCGGCTCGCCATCGCTGAACTTCTGGACCTCGGGCGGCGGCAGATGCCACACGGCCTTCTTGTGTTGGCCCTCGGCCAAGTACCACTTCACCATCCGGTCGATCGCGCCGTCCGGACCCGTCAGCGGAATCTTTGATTTGAAACCCGCGTCCAGAACCTTCTGCGCCTCGAACTTCGTCTGCATCGCGAAGAGCTTCTTGATGCGGGCGCTGCTCACCGGCAGGTTTTTGCCCGTCAGCTTGATCACGATGTCGAAGGGCAGCGCCAGCAGGCACGCGAATCCGAGCGGGATGCGGAACCCGGGCGGGTTTTTTCCCAGCGAGCGGTAGACCTGCTGCGTGATCTCGATGCTCTTGAGATCCGGCTTGTCCACGAAGTGGTACACGCCCCAATTCTCGCGCTGCTCGCGCATCCACAGGAAGATCGTGGCGTCGACGATGTTCTCGACGTAGGACAGGCTCTTGATGTTCTCGCCGTCGCCCACCAGCACGAACTTGCCGCTCTGAACCTGCCGGATGAGCGAGTACATGTTCGCGAAGTTGCGCGGGCCGAAGGTCACGGTCGGGCGGATGATGAGCGCCCGGCGCCCCTCGCCCTTCTTCACCCAAGGCTCGTACACCTTTTCTGCCGCGAGCTTGCTCTTGCCGTAGTTGGACTCGGGCTGCTTGGGGGCGTCTTCTGTGTGAGGCTCGGGAGCGCTCCCGAAGACCGCGACCGTGGAGTAGAACCCCAGCTCGCGAACGCTTTCTTTGTCCATCGCCTCGCACAGGACCCGCGCACCGTTCTCGTTCACATCGAAGAACGTCTTCTCGCTGATGCCAAAATCGTGGTGGGCGGCGGCCAGGTTGAGCACGCGGTCGCAGCCGCGGATGGCCCGCTGGACGATCTGAGGATCCCGGATGTCACCGTGAAAAAAAGGTGAACGTCCGATATCCCATTCTGGTTTGACGAGATCCAAGATGACCACTTCGTGGCCCTTGGCCGTCAATTGCTCATGGAAATAGCGGCCGATGAAGCCCGAACCGCCGGGGATGCAGATCCGCACGACTCCGTCTCCAATTCACCCCCACGCAGGAGCCTAGCGGCCGAGCGTGGACAGGACTATAGCATCGGCCGGGCGGCGCCCAACGTTTATCCAACGCCCCGGGTCCGCCGCAGGTTCTCACAAAAAAAGAATTGGCTAAAGGTCGACGCGGGGCCGGGCACCGATGGCGCGGAGGGGCTCTCCCCCGAAAATGGTCCAGGCTGAGAGGTCTCTCATGGCCGCGGCACGCGAACCCAGGATCGCCCCGGGTCCGAGGGTCACACCCGGGAAGACGATTGAATCGGCGGCAACCCACGCGTCGGTCTCGATGCGGATGGGGGCTCGCAACTCGGAACCGGGCACGCGAGCACGCGTGAGGACCTTGGCGTACTGGCTGACGGTGCAGTAGTCGCCGATGGAGACCGGCTGATCGCTGTCGATGAATGCGTAATCGCCGATGGCACTCTCCACCCCCATCGTGAGATTCCAGGGGCAGGTGATGGTGCACGTCGGGCGCTGCTTGCTGGTCGCGGTGAGCTTGGCACCAAAGACGCGGAGAATGTTCCGGCGCGCGCCGTACCAGTTGTGGAAAGTCCAGGCGAAAGCGTGCCGGCCCAGGAGACTCCAGAGGAGGGCGCGAAGACTCATGAAGCCCCCTGAGGTTCGGCTTTGCGGGCCGGGTTTCCGGCGTAGCGGGCACCGGCTTCGGCGCCTTTGAAAAGGCTGGCGCGGGGTTCGATGATGGATCCGTCGCCGAGCGTGACACCGGGGCCGATGAAAGCGTCGGTGCCGATGAAGCAGCCCCGGCCGACCGTGATGGGCGGGCGGGTCAGGTCGAACGTGCGCCGGGTGTAATCATGCGAACCGGCGCAGAGGTGGGCGAAGCGCTCGATGACCGTGCCCTCGCCGATGCGGATGGGCCCGAGCGAGTAAAGGATCGCCCGGTCGCCCACCGTCACGTTGTCCGCGATCTCGAGGGTCCAGGGGATATCGATGCGGCAATCGCGGGCGATGCGGACGTTGCGGCCGATCTTGGCTCCAAAGAGCCGGAGCACCAGGCAGCGGTAGCCGTGCGCCCCGGTCGGGCTCGCGTGCTGCAGGGTGCGCCCGATCAGCATCCAGAAGACCCGGATGATGTTCTTCTTGAGGCCCCAGGTGCTGCCGACGGGGACTGCCTGGGCCTGGTTCGTGCTCGTGCCGGTCTGCATGCTCTCCATTATCGGCAGAGAGGGAGCCCGGCATCCGGGCTAGAGCCTGCGGGCCCGGACCGTGAGGCAGCCGACAAAGTTGATGTACCAGCGCCGGTACTTGGCGTATCGGCCGTCGCCCGTCCAGACCTCGGGCTCAAAGCCGACATGGCGCAGAAGGCCGGTGAGGGAGGACTTTGTGAAATAGTGCAGGTGATGGCCGTCCCAGCCGTGCTCGCGGCAGTAGGCGGCATCGCGTGTCGGGCTGCCGGTAAGTGGCTGCCGACCGAAGAACAGGTCGACCACGTGCTTGATGTACGCCATGTTGGGCACGCACAGGATCAGGTGACCGCCGGGCTTGCAGACCCGGTGCCATTCGTCCAGCGCTTCGTAAATGAAGACGAGGTGTTCGAGGACGGCAATGGCCAGAACGACGTCGAAGGATTCATCGGCGAAAGGGAGCGGCTGATCGGCGCTCGCAACCCGAAAATCCAGCTTGCCCTGCAGGGAGGGATCTTCGGCGATGCGTCGGTTGGCGGCCTCGACGGCGGTGCTGGAGATATCGATCCCGCTGATGTGGTCAAACTGAGGAGCGAGAGCGGCGGAGAGAGAGCCGGTGTTGCAGCCGATCTCAAGGACGCGGCCGCGCAGGCCGCGGATGAGCCGGGCCACGTCGTCGTTGCGGTTGGTGGTGACAGCGTCGGGGCGGAGGAGGGTGGGCGGGGGCAGCTTCTCTCCGGGGTACTTGGTGTTGTACGCCTGCTGGAGTCTGTCCTGAAGTGTGGTTTGGCTCATGGTCGTCGCTGCTTTCAAGGGCAGTATGACGCATGACCGTTGCGGCACAAGCGCAAAAGCGCGAAATTCCGGAGTTGTGTGCGAGGTGCGAAAGGTTACCGGCTCGGATTGGCCCGGTACCAGTCGATCGTGCGCTTCAGGCCTTCTTCAAATCCGACCTGGCTCTTCCAGCCCAGGAGCTTTCCGGCCTTGTCGACAGAGAGTTTGCGGCGCGGCTGGCCGTCGGGCTTGGTGGTATCCCACGTGATGCCGCCCTTGAAACCCGTCAGCTTCACGATGAGTTCGACCAGATCCTTGATCTTGATTTCAAAGCTCGCGCCCAGGTTGATCGGGTCGGGGTCCACCATGACGTCGGCGGCGCGGCAGATGCCTTCGGCTGCGTCGTCGACATAAAGGAACTCGCGGCTGGCGCTGCCGGTGCCCCAGCAGACGATTTCCCGGTCGCCGCGCTGCTGCGCTTCGATGCACTTGCGGATGAGGGCGGGGATCACGTGGCTGCTCTGCAGGTCGAAGTTATCGTGCGGGCCGTAGAGATTGACGGGGAGAATGAAGGCGCTGCGGAAGCCGTACTGGAGCTTGTACGCGTCGAGCATCTGCCAGGCGGCTTTCTTGGCGACTCCGTAGGGAGCGTTGGTCTCTTCCGGGTATCCGCTCCACAGGTCGTCTTCTTTGAAAGGGATGGCGGCGAACTTTGGGTAGGCGCAGATGGTGCCGGTCTGGATGAACTTGCCGCCGCGCTCGGACAGTCCGTCGAGACGGGCTTCCTCGATGAGATTGACGGCCATCGCCATGTTGGCGAAGAAGTAGCGGCCGGGGTTTTTCTGGTTGGCGCCGATGCCGCCGACTTCCGCGGCGAGATGGATGACCACATCGGCCTTGTCCTTGCCGAAAGCAGAGCGGTAGAGGCGTGCGGTGTCGGCGCGGTCGGTGAGGTCGAAGTCCTTGCGCCGCGGGATGAAGATGTTCTCACTTTTCACCCCCCGGCGCGCGAGACAATTCTGGACGGCCTTGCCCAGAAATCCCGCGCCGCCCGTCACGATCACGCGGGCGGACTTCCAGTCGATGGGTTGGGAGGTACTAACCGCAATAGAGGCTGTGTTTTCTGACATAGTCTTGAGAGGGTAGGACGGGCCCTTCATTCTGCAAAGCACTTCAAGGGGCGGGCCCGCGGGCACGGCGACGACCCCGCTCTGTCCGAAATACCGGGGTCCGCTCAGGGAGTGAAGGGGTTCAACGCATGCTGCATTCATTTCTTCGCCGCGCAAGGAACTCGGTGCGCGACATGATCCGCCCTGTCGAGGTCTGCGGGCGGGTCGAAAAGCACCCGAGCATCGAGCTTGGGGACGAGGGAACATCCTGGAGCATCCTGGACATCGGGCTCAAGCGCGGGGCGGTGGCGTACTGCGTAGGGGTCGGGACCAATGTTTCCTTTGACCTGGAGCTGATCCGTCGCTACAGCACGGAGGTGCACGCCTTCGATCCAACGCCGGTGAGCCTCGCCTGGGTGTTGAAACAGTCTTTTCCGGAGCAGTTTCACTTCCACCCCGTGGGACTGGCGGACTTTGACGGCAACCTCGAGTTCTTCCCGCCGCGAGACCCGAGCCATGTTTCCCATTCGAGCGTGGAACGGTTCGGAGAGAAGGTCGAACCGATTCGTCTTCCCGTGCAGCGGCTCACAACGCTCATGCGGGAGCTGGGCCACAAGAAGCTGGACCTCTTGAAGATGGACATCGAAGGTTCGGAGTATGGAGTGATCGACGACCTGGTGCGTGAAAATGTGCAGATCGGCCAGCTTCTGATCGAGTTCCATCACCGCCATCCTTCGATCGGCATGGAGAAGACTCGCAAGGCGATCTCGACGCTCGAGGCCGCCGGATTCAAGGTCTTTGCCGTGCGTTCGGCGGGACAGGATTACTCGCTCTTCCATCCCGACCACGCCTGAACGGGCGGGGTTTTCGGCACACCTTTGAGCGAAAGCGGCGCGAGGGACGCCATGCGATGCCGCCTGGCCGCGCGTCCCCGGCTCGAACAAACCGGCGCTGTCCGGGCGTATCCTCCCCCTTCGCGGATCCCTTCGGAGGTCGTTGATGCGCCTGACCATGGTCGGAACCGGATACGTCGGCCTCGTCACCGGCGTCTGCTTTGCGGGCACCGGCAACGACGTGACGTGCCTCGACCTCGACGCCCGCAAGATCGATTCGCTCCGCCAGGGACGGTGCCCGATCTACGAGCCCGGCCTCGATGAGCTGCTCGAACGCAACATCAAGAACGGCCGCCTCCACTTCACCACCGATCCGGCCGGGGCCTACCGCGACGCGGAAATCATCTTCATTTGCGTCGGCACGCCGAGCGACGCCACCGGGCATGCCGATCTGAAATACGTCATGGGCGCCGCGGACGACATCGCCCGCGCTCTCCAGAAAGATCCGTCGAGTCACCGAACCATCGTCGTCAAGTCCACCGTCCCCGTCGGCACCACGCTCAAGGTGCGCGACCGGATCCGGGCCGCGGCACCGAACGTCCGCTTCGCGATCGCCAACAACCCCGAGTTTCTCAAAGAAGGCGACGCGATCAACGACTTCAACAAGCCCGACCGCGTCGTGGTCGGCGTAGAGAACGAGCAAACCGGCGATCTCTTCCGCCGGCTCTACGACCCGTTTGTCCGCAACGGTCACCCCATCTACGTGATGGACATTCTCTCGAGCGAGATGGTGAAGTACGCGAGCAACAACTTTCTCGCCACGAAAATCTCATTCATCAACGAGATGGCCAACCTGTGCGAGGCGTACGGCGCCGACATCGCCAAGGTCCGCGAGGGCATGTGCGCCGACAAACGCATCGGCTCGCAGTTCCTGTATCCGGGGCTGGGCTACGGCGGCTCGTGCTTTCCGAAGGACACACTGGCGTGCATCGCGATGGGGAAGCAGGCCGGGGTGCCGGTCCCCCTCAGTTCGGCCGTGCACGAGACTAATCAGCGCCAGCGAGACCGCTTCTTCGCACGCATCGAATCCCGCTTCGCGTCGGCCGGCGGCCTCCGCGGAAAGACGCTCGCCTTCTGGGGGCTGGCGTTCAAACCCCGGACCGACGACGTGCGCGAAGCTCCCGCCCTGACTCTGATTGCCAAGGCACTGGCGGCCGGCGCAAGTGTCCGGGCCTTTGACCCCGTAGCAGGGGAAACGGCCCGGGCGGAGATCGGGCCGGACGCCGCCATCCTGGCCGATATGTACGAGGCCGCCCGGGGCAGTGACGCTCTTGTCATCTCTACGGACTGGGACGACTTCAAAAGTCCGGACCTGGGCCGACTCGGCGCCGCTCTGAAGTCGAAGCTTATTTTCGACGGACGGAATCTCTACCGGCCCGAAGAAATGATCGGGCACGGATTCGAGTACATCTGCGTCGGTCGGCCGGTTGCTCCCGGGGATCGGAAATCTTGAACGAAAGCGGTTCCACAACCCGGACAGATCAGCCCCCGCTCATCCGCGTGGCGATGCTGCAGCCGGCGCTGCCGAAGTATCGCAATCCCGTTTTCCGTGAGCTGTCCCGGCGCCCGGGGATCGACTTCCAGCTGTTTTTTTCGAACGACGAGCCGGTCAAGAACGTGGAGCCGGATGGTTTCCGGGCGACCCCGATCGCGACTCGGCTGCTTACCCGGCGCCCCCGGCTGCTCTGGCGCAAAGCGCACCTTGACCTGGTCGATCCCAAGCGATTCGACGTGATCGTCGCAGGCTGGAACACCCGCTATGTCAGCCTGATCCCGTGCCTGCTCAAAGCCGCTCGATTGAACGTGCCCGTGGTGCTTTGGGGGCACGGCTATTCCAAGCGCGAGACTTTTCTCAAACGCTCATTCCGCGACTTTGTAGCAAATCTGGCGACTGCCCTCATCTTCTACGGCCACACCGGCTGCAAGCGATTCGTCGCCCGCCACGGTCGCCCAGAGAGAGCATTTGTCGCGCTGAACACGCTCGACCAGAGCGAAATCCAGGCGGCCCGCAAAAAGGTTCTCGAGGCCCCGGGCTTTCTCGAAGAATTCAAACGCAAGAACGGCCTGGACAAGGGGCCGGTCCTTCTCTTTGTTTCGCGCCTGGTCCAGGACAACCGCACGGACCTCCTGATCTTGGCCGCCAAGCGGCTTCTCCCCGACTTTCCGGATCTGCGCGTCGTCATCGTGGGGGGTGGCGAGGAAGAGCAGCACCTTCGCACCGTCGCGAAATCGGCCCAGGTGGAACAGCACACGATTTTCACCGGGGCGATCTACGAAGAGGCCCAGCTGGCGCCCTGGTTCCTCTCCGCCTCGCTCTTTGTGTATCCGAGCAACATGGGGCTGAGCCTGCTCCACGCGATGGGTTACGGGCTTCCTGTGATCACCACCGACCAGTCCTCAACATGGGCGCCCGAGCTCGATGGTCTCAAGCCCTGGCTGAACGGCATGACGTTCAACCACGAATCCGTCGAGGATCTGGCGTTTGTCATCCGCAACATGCTGCAGAACCCCGAGCGCCTGCAGCGGATGCGTGATTCCGCATACAGGACCGCCACGAGGGAGTACTCCCTCAAGCGCATGGTCGACGGGCTCGAGGCCGCCATCCGCTACGCCCATTCAACAACCCGCAAGTCGTGACCGCAAAGACCCGATACGGTCGACGCTTCCCCCATGCACGTCGCGATCTACGAGCCCTACCCGCAAGGACACCGCTTCACGTACGTGCGGCACGTGGTCAACGCCCTCCGCGAACTCCCCGTCCGCCTCACGCTCATCACCAGCCCCGGCGCCTCGAAGACCGAATCCTTCCGGCAGCAGCTCGCCCCGCTCCAGAACAGCTTCGCCCTTGATGAATCGGTGGCGCCGGCCGATCCGGGACAGGGCAAGTTTGCGCTCGCCCTTGCGCACGCCGCGTCGCTCGCTCATGCGGCGGGCCGCGTCCGACCCGACCACCTGATCGTGCCGGCGGCCGACGGCACGCTCGAAATGCTCGGCGCACGCCGCCTCAGCCTGCGTTCGGGCGCCGCTCCCGCCGAACTGGAGGCGATGCTGATGAGCACTTCGTGGGCGTACAACGCCCCGGGGCCGCGCCGGCGGGCCAAGGCGTTCGCGTGGTCGGTGCTGGTGGGCGCGAGCGCCGTTCGCACGCTGCACGTCATCGATCCGATTGTCTATGAGGCCTACCAGGACCAAGCTCGCGCCATCGCACGGCGGACCGTTCTGGCTCCCGATCCGGTCGAGGCGATCCCCGAAGTCTCCAAGGCCGATGCACGCGCGAGGCTTGGCATTCCGACAGACGGGCGGCTTGTTTCGTGCGTCGGCCGCCTGGATGCCCGCAAGGGTGTTGACCTTCTTGTCAGGGCCTTCCTCGACGCACCGACGCACGCCACCGACCGGCTGCTGCTCATGGGAAAGGTCATGCCCGAAGTGGGCGACCTGCTCGCCGCAGATGCCGCGCCCGCGGTGCGCTCAGGCCGGATCATCGTTGTCGACGGCTATGTTCCCGATGAAACGATGAATCTGGCGAATGCGGCGTGCGACCTGGTCGGCGTGGTCTATCGCCACCACTCGAGCTCTTCGAGCATTCTGATCCGCGCCGCGGCCCAGAGGCGTCCGGTTCTGACAACAAACCTGGGCTGGATGGGCCGGACCTGCCGGCAATTCGGCCTCGGCTTTGACTGCAACATCCGCAATCCCGGCGAGCTGGCGGAGACGCTGGCAAGGGCCCTCTCGTCGCAGTGGTCGCCCGCACCGGCCAGCGCCCGGTTTGTGGAGTTTCACAGCATCCCCAACGCCCTTGCGTACTGGTCTGCGAGGATTCGCGAGCGCCTGAACCTGCCGGCGCTCCCGCGGCGCACGTGGGCCTGGGTGCTTGAAGCGGCGCCGGAACACGGATAGGGTCGGGCAATTCCCGCGCGATTGGCCCTCGCCCTTGGATTGGCCATGTTCGTCCGATCCGGAGTACAGAAGCCGGTGCGGGCGTCCGATATGATCGATCGGATTCCGCTCGCGTCTTTGTTGCCGCCCCGCCGCGGCATCCGCAGCCGGACCACCGGAGGACTCGGGTCATGGAACAGCAGGCCATCCAGAATCTCGACCGGGCCGTAGCACTGATGCGTTCGCCCAAGATTGTGCGTGCGCTGAGGCATCCGATCCGGATGTTCGGGTCGAAGCTGACCGAGCGCAAAGCCCACGCCAAGGGGGGTGCCTTTCCCGCCTTGGCGACGACCTTCTGGGGCGCCCCGTTCCACGCGATGATCCCGGAGGCCGTCTCGACGACGATCTACCGCTACGGCTTTTTCGAAGAAGAGCTGACCCGGGCGTTCATCGACATCCTGAAGCCGGGCATGACTTTCTTTGACGTGGGGTCGCACTTTGGATATTTCTCGCTGCTGGCCCGCGAGCTGGTCGGCCCGACGGGGGCGGTGCACGCCTTCGACCCGACCCCCAGCACGTTCCAGATGCTGAAGAAAAACGTCGGACACTTCTCGAACGTCACCACGGTGAACGCCGCCGCCTTCAGCCGGGAGACGACTCTTGAATTCACCGACTTCGGCGTTGAGTTCAGCGCGTACAACTCGATCGCGGGGGCCAAGCTCACGGGTGAGCAGGAGGCCCGGGCGCAGCTGCATCGCGTAAACGTACAGGCGATCACGATCGACGGCTACACCGAGCGGACCGGCGTGAAGCCGGGCGCGATGAAGATCGATGCCGAGGGCGCAGAACTGGAGATTCTTAAGGGAATGGAGCGCACGCTCACCGCCATCCGCCCGATCGTGACGCTCGAGGTCGGGGATGTGGGCACCGCCAAGGGCACGCACCAGAGCAGGGCCGTCGTCGACCACATTCTCGCCCGCGGCTACAAGCCGTTCGAGTACAAGAACGGGCGGCGTGTCGAGCATACTCCGCTCGAAACCTATCCCTATACCAACATCGTGTTCTTCCCCGCCTGAAGCCGGATCGTTTCCTCGGGTGGGAGCTGTTCAGGAGCCGCTCGCCGCGGCGGCCGCCTTCGCACGCGCCGAGGCCCGGGTTGCCCACTTGTGCCGGAAGCTGTCGACGGGCCGATCGATCAGGTGGTACAGCGCGATCGAGACGACAATCGTCACCGGCACCGCGACGTAGCCCTCACGCCAGCCCAGCCCCGTGAGGCAGCTCACGACCAGGAAGTGCGAGATGTACACCGGGTACGAAAGCTCACCGATGTAGCGGTCGAGCTTGTTGCGCTTGGTCCGCATGAAGACGATCGGGATGGCCGTGGCGACCAGGCCGAGAAGCCCCAGGGCCTTGACGCCGCCCGGCAGCGGAATCTGCATCCAGAAGACGATCACAACGACCGTGGCGATCCACCAGGCCATGGAGAGCCACCCCGGCACGGCGTTGCGTGGCTCAAGGTACTTGTACGTTCGATAGGCCAGCGTTCCGACCATGAAGAAGAAGAGTTCCGACGGAAAGAACCGGTAGTTCCAGGGGTCGTCCTTATACCCGTACTTGAAAAGAACCAGACGCACGGCCATGCTCGCCATCATCACTCCGAGCACAATGGGGATCTTCCGGCGCACCAGGAAGGGCGCCACGAAGTAGAACATGAGTTCCACGCCGATCGACCAGGCCTGCGGAACGAGCAAAAAGCGGTAGGCCTCAACATCCTCGGGCCCGCGCCAGTCCTTGACCCATTCTCCGTTTTTGGTATCGACCGCGAAGAGGATGGTGGATTCCTGCCCCAGCGTTGTCAGGTTTGTCGCGGCGAAGTAGGCCTTCTGCCAGGGAGTCATGAGGTGCGCGTACTTTTCCCAGAGCTGCACCGTGTTGTCGTTGCCCATCGTCTGCTTGACGCCTTCTGGCGCATGCACCGGCACGTTGAGGGGGTGCCTGAAGACATTGGGCAGGAGGCCCTCGCCCGCCAGGGTCGCGAGCACGACGGCGAGGTAGACCGGGAACAGGCGGAGGAGGCGTGCGCTGATGAATACCCGGTACGAACCGGGGCCCAGGTACTTCTCGTTCAGCACCAGGGCCATGTAGAACCCTGAGACCATGTAAAAGCACTGCACGGCGTACCGGCCGCCCACGAACGAGAGCCCGAACAAGGGCGTGCTGTGAGCGATGACCACCGAGATTGCGAGCAGAATGCGGATAACGCCCATGAGACCTCCGACCGTCGCAGTTCCCACCGGGGAAGACTGAACCGGGCTCATATCGTCTGTTTTGCCGGCCCGCAGCCATCCATGACGAATCAAAGCGCCGGCTGGGGAAAATTACCGATCCACTTTTCAGCGAGCGCTCAGATCGGGGTTTCTTTTCGCTGGTGCAAGAACGCGGACCCGGATGGCCGAATACTAAACGAGCCTCCCGTTCCTCGGGAGGCGACGGCACGCGCAGATTTGGCCGGGGGCGATGCGTGTGCAGTGTGAAAGCGTGCTTAGATACCGTCCGTTGGGGGCGAGACCGGGGCCTTGTCAGGAAAGCTTCGTTTCCCCTCGTGAGCAACTTTTCGCAAAATGCCGCGGCCGCTTCGTCGGCCCCTTCGTCCGTTCAGGGAGCTCCTTCCGACGGCGGCTACGCCAAGAAAGTGGTGAAGGGTTCGTTCTGGATGGTGGTGACGACGGTCATCACCCGCATCGGCAGCTTCATCGCCCAGATTTTTCTTGCGATGTGGCTGAGCAAGAACGACTTTGGGCTGTGCGGGGTTGCGCTCGGGCTCAGCGGCATCGCGTCCTTCCTGAGGGACGGGGGCGTTCGCCAGATCCTGCTGAAGCACCACGACGAGCACAGCGTGCTGCTGGGGCCCTGCTTCTGGATGGCGACCGCGTTCAACGTGACGCTCGCCCTTTTGCTCACCGCGATCGCCTGGCCCTCGGCCGAGCTGTACAACGAGCCCCGCCTGGCCTGGATGCTGGTGATCATCGCATGGAGCATCCCGCTCGGCACGCCCGGGGGCATCCTGATTACCAAACTCCTGGCGGACATGCGGTACCGCGACAATGCGCAAATTCAGACGGTGAGCGCCGCGACCCGGTACCTCTCGTCGGTAGCGTTCGCATTCGCCGGGTTTGGTCCGTTCTCGTTCGTGCTGCCGAACATCCTGTGCGCCCTGGTCGAGAACATCATGGCGCTTCGGTACTGCTCCGACAGGCCGTGGCGATCGGGCCCCAACGCGGGCATCTGGCTCGACCTGTTCAACCGATCCAAGTGGGCACTGCTCGCGATCATCGGCATCGCGGGGATGAACCAGGGTCCGAGCGCGTCGATCGGTCTGGCGGCACCGTTCGAAGTGGTTGGCATTTACACCTTTACGTTCCTGATCGTTGTGCAGGTGGCGAGCCTGCTCTCGACGAACATCAATCAGGTTTTGGTGCCGGTCTTTACCAGGCTGGCGGATGAGCCGGACCGCAAGAGGGCCGCGGTTTTGCGGACGCTGCGCCAGGTGAGCCTGGTTGCCACCTTTGTCTCGCTGGGTCTTGCCGCGACGTACCGGCCGTTTGAGGCGGCGGTGTGGGGGCAGAAGTGGTCGGCCACGATTCTCCCCGTGCAGATCATGGGGGCGAGCTATGCGATCAACGTGCTCTTGTGCATCAGCCTGGCGGTGCAGCAGGCCAGAGGGCAGTTTCGGGCCTGGGGGATTGGGCTGGTGCTGCTGGCCATCGGCGCGATGGGTTCGACGTACCTGGGGGCGCTGTACGGCCGTGCGGACCTGACGCAGGCGACCGTGGCCGCCGTGATCTCACCTGCCTTTGTGCCGTATCTGACGGAGCAGGTCGCGATGTCGGGGATATATGTGGCGGTGGCCGCGGCGGCGTTTACGGTGACTGCCAGTTTCCTGCACCTGGTCATCGCCCTGAAGCCGCTGGGTGTGGGCCGGCGTGAGGTGGTTCTGAACGCTGTGCGAGTCTGGTCGCTCGGGCTGGTGGCGGGTGCTCTGACCGTCTGGTTCGATCATGTGATCGCGCCGACCGCCCGCGCGCTGGGGGCTTCGCTGATCGCGCAGGCTCGCTTCTCTCAGATCATCACCGAACTCTTCCTGTTCGGTGTGAGCGGCGTGGTTTTCTGCTTCTGCTACGCCCTGCTCACCCGCTTCTTCTTCGCCCACGCCCTTGAGGAGGGGCTCCAGATGGTGCCAGCCCGCTACCGTTCCCTCGCGTCCCTTTTGTTTGGTCTTCGCCCCGCAACCGATTCCACAAAGTAATCTGTGGACATGCTGCCGGTCTTTCTGCGCATCCTCCGGATGATCAGCGCCGCGTTCTGGACGCTCGGTGCGATCATGCTTGCGCTCTGGATCATCGGGCGCCTTTTCAACGACTCCTGGCGGTGGTCGCAGTACATCTACTGGATTCCCAGCGCGTTCTCGATCCTGATGTCCGGGCTGGCGGCGGCGATGGCGCTCTCCATCCAGTTGCTGGTCAAGGGGTGGGAGCAACTGCTGGCGGGGGGGCCGCCGGAAGGGCGCCCGCCCATCTACAAGCGTGAGGCCCGGAACCCGTACGTGCTCTTGTGCCTTGCGTGGGGGCTGTGCGGCGCCTGGTCGGGCGTGTTCGAGCATCGCCTGGTTGCGGACTGGATCTCGCGTGACAACGGACGCGACCGCAAGCGCATCTCCAACACGATTCTGTTCTGGAACATCGGGGGCAAGGCACGGGAGGGCTGGGTGGAACCGCTCCGCTCGATCGACGCAGACCTCGTGGTTGTTTCGAACCAGACCAACTGGGATGTCGTCAAGCAGTTCCGGACGCTCGAAGCGCCGGAAGCGACGCCGGACTCCGGCACACCGGCCGCGGGCGAGGCAGCGCCGCCCCACCCGGCCCCGGCCGTGCATCCCACAAACAACGACACGACGTTTCTTGCGGGCCTGTTCCTGGTGCACACGCGGCTGAAGTTGCGCGAATGGGGGCTGGCCACTCTCAACATCGAGCAGGGCGTGGGCTTTGATATCCGAAAGGCCAACGGCCGCTACGAAAATCGCGACCCGGGCTACGCGATGTACCTGCTCTTTGACCCGGAGGGAACCGTCAAGCAGGGCACCGGACAGCCGTTTGTTGTGTGGCTTGTGGATTTTCCGAGCGATCCGTCTCTGAGCCGGCAGAACGTGACGCGGGAGGCACGCCGCGCGGTCGACAACTGGAAGGGCACGGCAACGCTGCTCTCCGAAACGCCCGACAGCAAAGGAGAGCCGCAGTGGATCAACGTGCCGTCTGAGCAGCTCGGGCGTCGGGGCTTCCCGGTTCCGGACGTTATCATCGGCGACTTCAACATCCCGCGCGGCAGTCGCAGCCTGAACAACTTTGTCGGAAACATGCAGAACGCCTACGACCAGGCCGGCGTCGGCTACACGGCGTCGTACCCGCGCAAGGTCCCGTTCACGCAGCTGGACGGGCCGGGTCTTTCCTCGCTCGTACGGGTCTTTATTCCGAGCGATATCCCGTTCTTCCACATCGATCAGGCATTCATAGCACCGAGTCTCCACGCGACCCGCTACCGGGTTATGAACCTGGGTACGGGCACCCACTGGGCACAGTTTCTTGAGATCCAGTCGCGATAGGGGTCAGCGGCCGATCCGGCCCGAGTTCCTCCGCGATGCAAGTTCGCTCTCCAGGAGCAGGGCCTGTTCTTCGGCGGCGGCGGGCGCCCGCGCCCCGCAAGGGCTCAGGGTGGATCACGCCGCACACGGACGTTTTCCCGGCCCTCGGAATCGTGGGCGGGTATACCCCCACGGCCACGCAGCGAATCCACCGCGGTACGGAAGGCCGCACGGATGAGAAGCGCCAAACCGCCCAGCACGGCGGCGGGAAACAGGATCAGAACCACAAGCAAGACCAGTCCGACCACGGCCAGAATGACGAGTAATTGCGTCGCGATCCGGCGCACCAGATCCATCGTTCCCCCGCCTTTCGTTACACACGCGGCCCTGCAGACCCCAGCTTCGCTATCGCGTCCTTGTACTGCTCGCGCAGCGGCTCCACCACTTCCTTGATGAATCGCTCGGTCTGCTCGACGCTGCGGCCCACGTACTTCATCGGGTCCATCACGCCGTCCCAGTTCAACTCCGCGCTCAGCGGCCCGCCGCGTTTCGTGCTCCAGAAGTTCTTGTCGTTCTTCAGCCGCTCCAAGAGGTCGTTGTCGAGCCCTTCCTGCTTCACCCGCAATCCCGCGGCCTGCGCGTGCTGGCGGATCAACTCGTGGTAGTGCTGGCGATCGCCGCCGAGTTTGACGCACTCCATCATGACGTTCTCGGTCGCCATAAACGGAAGTTCGGCCATCAGGTTCTTTTTCACCATCGCCTCGTGGACGATGAGGCCGGAGGCGACGTTGTGCATCAGGTCGAGCGCGCCATCGAGCGCGAGGAACGCCTCGGGCAGCGACAGCCGCCGGTTCGACGAGTCGTCGAGCGTCCGCTCCAGCCACTGCGTGGCGGCGGTGTCGTACGCGTTGCCGACGAGGTTCATCACGAAGCGGGCAAGGCCACAGATCCGCTCGCACCGCATCGGATTCCGCTTGTACGGCATCGCCGACGAGCCAATTTGTTTGTCCTCAAACGGCTCGTCGATCTCCTTGCGGTTGCAGAGAAGCCGGATGTCGGTGGCGATCTTGTGCAGGACGGCGGCGACGGAGGCAAGTCGTGAGATGATCGTGGCGTCGAAGACTCTTGGATAAGTCTGACCGGTCAAGGAGAACACCCTTGCCGAGATCAGGCTTCCAACATGTTCTTGCAAGAGGTCGGCGCGAGACGCATTTCGCAAGAACTCAACTCTCTGACGAGCATCTGTGCTGCTCCGAGCGCCAAGCTTTTCAATAACCCGGGTACGCCACTCCTCTAGGAATGAATCACTCAGAAAACCATGTTGGTCTCGCGGGTCAGGAAGAAGCCTCGCGACCGCCTTTGCTTCAAACTCGTCGACGCGGCTGGCGTCACCGCCAAAGAGCGAAAGAAACGACGCCTGCGTGCCAGTCGCACCGCGGAAGCCACGAAGCTGCACCGTGATTGGGTATGTGCGGTTGAGCTCCTCAAAGACCACCAGAGCATCGTGTGCCCAACCCGCCAACCGACGCCCGACGGTTGTTGGCTGCGCAGGCTGATAATGAGTGAAACCGAGTGTCGGTTGTTTCACATACTTCCGCGCAGCTCCGCTCAATGAAAGCACGAGACGTGCGGCCTTGATTTCAGTCTGCATCATCGAGGCGTGAATGATCAACAAATCCGCATTGCACACCACATCCTGACTCGTCATCCCCAGATGGATGATCCCCTTGGCCTTCGGGCACGAATCCCCCAGCGCGTGCACATGGGCCATCACGTCGTGCCGCAGCTCGCGTTCGTACCTCTCGGCGGCCCGGATCTCATCATCCGTGATCCCGCCGGGCCGATTCACGACCGCCCGCAGTTCCTCGACCTGCTCCTTGGTGACCGGCAGCCCCATCTCGTGCTGGGCCTCGGCCACCGCGAGCCAGATGCGTCGCCAGGTGTTGAACTTGTGCCGCGCCGACCACAGCCGCAGCATCTCCTCGCTCGCGTTGCGGGTGGCGAGGGGGCTGGTGTAGGTGTCGTAGGGGCTGGCGGACATATCAGAAGGGTACGAGACACCCGGGCTAGGCGGCTTTCACATCCGATAGGCGAACCGCCCGCTGCTTGAGCGACTCGTAGATGGGTTCACTTCCGAGCATGGTGGGGACGAGCATCGCCCCGACCGTGGCGGCGACCATGGGCAGCAGCAGCGACATGCCGCCCCCGGTTGAACTGGTCGCCATAGTCATTTCGGCGACCAGCACGATGCCCGTGAGCGGCGCCCGGACCACGGCCGTGAAGAAGGCTGCCATCGCCACCACCCCCGCCGCCGCAGGGTCCATCGCGGGCAGGATGCCGGGCGCATTCCAGGCGATTCCAAAGAGCACGCCGGCCTGGGCTCCCACCGCCAGGAGCGGTGCGAACAGCCCGCCGGGGGTCTGGGCCGCGTACGACAAGGGACCGAGCACAAACCGCAGCACAAGCAGGCCGAGCAGCGGCCACCAGAGTTTCTGTCCCCAGTGCAGCGCGCCGATCGTGAGCAGATCGCCGCCGCCCACGGCTTCGGGACGCACGAGCGCGATGCACCCGACCAGAGCTCCGATGAAGGCGGCCTTGGAGGTGCGCGAGAGTGCCTTGAAATCGTCGGCGGCGTTCAGCAGGCCCAGAATGAGCAGGTTGTAGACCACGCCCGCGCCGCCGAGCAGGAGCCCGAGCAGCAGGAAACCCGCGATCGCGCCGATCGAGGGCTCGGCGAGCCCCTGCATGGGAAAGTCCGGCGCGGATCCGGTCATGAGGCGGGCCACGACGATCGCCCCGGTTGAAGCGCCAAAGGTCACGATGGCGATGCGGGTGTCGAACCGGCGGACAAGCTCTTCCAGCACGAAGACCGAGCCGCCGATCGGCGCGTTGAATGCGGTGGCCAGGCCCGCCCCCGCCCCGGCGGCGAGCAGCGAGCGGCAGTCCTGGCGGCCGAACCCCGCAAGCCGCCCGATCGTCTGCGAGAGCGTTGCGCCGATCTGAACGCTCGGGCCTTCCCGGCCCAGCGCAAGCCCCGACCCGATCGCCAGCACGCCCCCGATGAACTTCACCGGGATGAGCCGGGAGGAGGCGACGGGCAGGTCGTGCTGAAGCACGGATTCGACGTGCGGGATGCCGCTCCCGGCGGACACGGGGGAAAACCTTTCAACGCTCCAGGCGGCCAGTCCGGCGGCGAGCGCGCAGCAGCCGACGACAACCGCAAAGCCCCACCAGGGAGTTCCCCAGGCCCAGACGAGCGCCCGCTCGCGCAGTCCGTCCGCCCAGAGCAGCGTCAGCCGGAACGAGGCGGCGACAAAGCCGACGACGGCGCCGGCGATGATCGAAAACAGGACAAGGCGCACGAGATGTGCGCCTCCCCGCCATTCTTTCTGTGCGCTGACTGGTTCCAAGCCGGGATTCCCGGCAGAGAGTATCAGCCGGTTCAGGCGGCCTTCTGGGCGCGCTCGCGGTCGATCCGCTCGCGCTGGGCCCACCGCTGCGGACGCGTGTTGGACGGCGTGTCGGCGGCTTCGAGCCAATCCTCGGCGTTGCGGAGCGAGATCTCACTCCTGCACGTCTTGCGATAGCCGAGCAAGCGCACAACCTCGAGCACGTCGGTCCAGGTGGGGAAGGTCTTGCCGTTGGCCTTCTTGAAGGCATCAACCGCGGAAAGGAACAGGAACTGTTCCTTGGTCATCTCGCCCTCTTCGGCGCTCTTGGTGAAGTCCGACAGGCGCCGACCCCGGCCCCGCCGGCGCTCCAGGCCGGTGGCCTCCGCGGAAAGCTCCCGGCGATCCAGCCCCAGGCGCCGATCGACCACGCCCCCCTCGCCGCTGCCGGTGAAGGGATTGACGGCCATGGGACCTTTCTCGGACGGGGTGTTTGCCTGGTTGGACATAGCTTTCTCCGGCGGAATCGCTCTCATCTCGGGCAGACATCGGGCGGAGCGGGGCGGAGATTGACCAGAGCGGGGGAAGGAAAAAGAAAAGGCGACGCCGGGCGTCGCCTTGGGAGGGCATCGGAGTTACCGGAGGCTAGAGGTCGTCGTCGTCGTCCTCTTCCTCATCATCGTCAAAGTCGTCATCTTCCGCTTCCTCGGACTCGTCGTCGAGGAAGTCCTCGTCATCCTCGGCGCCTTCGTCATCGAAAACGTCGTCCCCATCTTCGTCGTCCTCGAACGGCGAATCGTCGTCATCGTCCTCGTCGTCATCATCGTCGTCGAATAGCACGGGGGCGGCGGGGAGGGAGGGCGACTGCTCGAAAGGATCCGAGCGGCCCGGAACAGGCGACTCGATCTCTTCAAGGCAGGCTCCGGCGGCGTCGCTGAGGCGCCGGGCGGGCGAGTGCGTTCTGAACTTCGTTGCCACCATGTCTCTTCCTTTGCAAACCTGATGAAGCCCGCGGGTCCTTCTCCCGCCGCGAGTGGCGGTACAGTACTGCCTTTCGGCCGGTTGTCAAACCGGCCCGATCGACCGATCCCGCCGGTTTCCCCCGGCTCGTTCCGCCCGGTCTTGTGGATATCCGGTGGAAAGAAGGTGAAGGATCGTCCGGTCGGCCGATCTTTCCCTCTCTCCCGGCCCGGGTCCACCCGGTAAATCCAGCTTCAGAGAACCCCAAGAAGTACCCGGAAAAATCCCCACGATGTCCCAACTACCAACTTCAAGCCCGGCCCCGCAGACGGCACACCACGCCAACGGATTCAATCCGGCGGCGGGCATCGCCACCTTCCTTGTGCCGGGGCTGGGACACGTCATCCTGGGGCAGTTTCGCAGGGGAGTGCTGGTCGGGTTCGGAGTGATCGGTCTTTTTCTGGCGGGACTGTTCGTGGGCGGGATCGACGCCGTCGACAACAAGGAAGACGGCCTCTGGTTCATCGCCCAGGCCCCGGCCGGCATCGTGGCCTTCGGAGCAAACGCGATCCACCAGAATTTCTATAAGGGCGTCGACCCCATGACCCGTGGCGGCCTCCGGCGCATGCCCTACCCCGGCGAGTCGATCAACGATCGCGGAGTAATCGTGCAGGGCGGGAACCCGCCGGCGCAGCGGTCGCTCGCCCGGGTGCACGAGATGGGGATCCTGTTTACCGCCGTGGCCGGCCTGCTCAACGTGCTGGCGATCATTGATTCGATGTTCCCGACCCTCGGACGCCGGAGCTAGAGCATGCTTCTTGCCTACACGCCGTTTATCGACCCCGTCGCGACGCTCTGGCCGGGCGCGTACAGCTCGCCATGGTTCGTCAACGTCTGGTGCCTGATTGTGGTCTCGTTTTTTACCGCCGTGGCCTACAAGGCCCTGCGCTGGCAGAACTTCGACGGGGCGCTCGGCGGGGTGCTGGCGGCATTCGCGAAGCAGGCGCTCGGCATGACCGTGCAGATCGTGCTTGGAATCTGGGCTCTTGGACTGCTGGTCCACATCGTGGTCGTGTACGTCGTGCCGCACATCGCCCCGATGTAACGGCGCCCTCTGCTTCTAAATCAGTCGCTCTCGCCACGCGGCGGTCAGGGCCCTGCCCACTTCACCCGGCCTGCCGGCCCCGACCACGTGCGATTCCACCGCCACAACCGGAAGCACGCCCCAGCTCGAGTTTGTCAGCAGCAGCTCATCGGCCGCGAGAATGTCGTGAATGGTGAGCGCACGCCGCTCGATGGTTCTTCCTTCTCCTTGAGCCCAGTCGAGCGCCCACCTTCTCGTGATTCCCGGCAGGATCGGGCTCGGGAGAATCGCGGCCCCGGAGGAACCGGGCTGATCCTCCGCACCGGCGGCCCGGACCTCTTCGGTGCGGCAGATGGGCGAAATAACGGCCCCATCCCGCACGAGGAGCGCATTGCTCACGCAGCCCCCGGCAAGGTGGTTGGTCACCTGGAAAATCAGAGCCTCGGCGGCGTTTTTCGCGGCGGCGGTCTGCAGCTCGCGCATCCGCGCCCAGTAGTTGATCGTCTTGTGCCCCTGCATCGGGTCGAGCGGATTGGCCTTCCAGTCGGCGATCGACACCAGCACACCCTTCTCGAACATCTCCGCGGGATATTCTGTGGCGCGCGTGGCGGAAATGAGCAGCGTGGGCTGCTGTTGAGTCTCGCCGGTCTTTGATTCCGAAGTTCTGCTGTTCTGGAGCAGGTTCAAATCGCCGCCAGTGATTGTGAGCCGTACCCGGAGTCGACCCGCGTCTTCCTCCTCGCCGGCACGCGAAACTGTGTGGAGCACCGCATCGCGCAGCGCATCCACTCGCAGCCGCTCGGTCAGCCGCAGCTCGCGCGCCGAGAGCGCGAGCCGGTCAAGGTGCGCATCCAGGTCCAGCACTTCCCGGCCGTCATTACGTGCGACGGCCAGCATGGTCTCGAAGAGACCGACGCCGTGCTGCAGACCGGCATCAAACGCCGAGATGCGGGCATCATCCCGCTCCAGAAACGCGCCGTTAAGGAAGACCGAGGGCATGAGCGAGGGTACGCGGGATGAAGAAGTTCGCATGTCGTACGCACCGGCGTCGCTTCCGGGCCCCCACGCCCGAAAATATGTGCCGCGCCGACTCGAGGAACAGGAATCATTTCCCAAGTTTGCGAGCGCCGAATCCCCGGCCGTCATTATCATCAGGTTGGTCGCCGACCGCGTGGGAATCGGGCGGGAGAGCTTTCAATGCGCACGTTTTCCTTCTTTGCTTCAACCGCCTTGTTCGCCGCGACATCCTCCGCGCAGTGCCTCCCCGGCTGGCTGCCCGGACCCGCGATGCCGGGAACCGACGGCGACGTTTGGACCGTCATCGCGTGGGATCCGGACGGCGCCGGACCGCTACCCACCTGCCTTGTCGCGGGCGGGCTATTCCATCTCGCGGGTACCGCACCGGCCAACAACATCGCGATGTGGAATCCGCAGACGGGCGTGTGGAGCGCGCTCGGTGCCGGCGTCAACAACCAGGTCAACGCGCTCGCCGTGCTGGCGACCGGCGAGCTCGTTGCCGGCGGGGCCTTCACAGAAGCCGGCGGGGCCGCGGCGAGCTACATCGCAAAGTGGAACGGCACGTCGTGGCATTCCGTCGGGACGGGCGTGGACAACGCCGTGCGTGGACTGTACACCATGCCCAATGGCGACCTGATCGCTGGCGGTTCATTCACGCACGCCGGTGGCAATGCCGCCGCACGCATCGCACGATGGAACGGCACAACATGGTCCAAGATCGGCAACGGCTTCGGCAGCGATGTCATCGCGATGATGGTGTGGAAGGGCGACCTCATCGCCGGCGGCGCCTTCACCACTCCGAGCCGCATCGCACGATGGAACGGCACGAACTGGGTCGACATGGGCGGCGGAACCAACGCGGCCGTGAACTCGCTGGGATTGATGCCCAACGGCGACCTTGCGGTCGGCGGCATCTTCGGCTTTGCGGGCGGGACCGCGATTAACGGCGTCGCCTCCTGGAACGGCACGACCTGGAGCAAGATCGGCGCCGGGCTCAACAACAACCAGGTGACGAGCATCATCAATGACACCAACGGCGATCTGATCGTCAGCGGCTATTTCACCGTCAACGGATCGGGTGTTGCTCGCTGGAACGGGACCGCCTGGAGCGGCATCGGCCAGGCACCGAGCGGCGGCACCAAGAAGATGGCCCTGTTTCCCGATGGCAGCTTTTACATCGGCGGCGTGTTCGAAACCGCGGAGGGAAAGCCCGCGGCACGACTCGCACGCCTGACCTCCGGCGCCTGGATGGCGCTCACGCCCGGCACCGGGCCCTCGGCGCCCGTCCTTTCGCTCGGTCTTCTCAACAGCGGAAAGGTCATCATTTCGGGCACCTTCGATTCGGTCGCGGGCCTCGCCAACACCAAGTACTTCGCGGTCTGGAACGGCGCCGGATGGGAGCCGCTCAATTCGGGCACCAACAACGATTCGGCCGTGAGCATGACCACGCTTCCCAGTGGCGACATCGTCGCGGGGGGCAACTTCACCACCATCGGCGGCGTGAGCGCCAATCGCATCGCGCGATGGAACGGCACTGCGTGGTCACCGCTCGGCAGCGGACTGGGAACCGGCGGCGCATACGTGGTCCAGGCCTTGGCAAACGGTGATGTCATCGCGGGCGGGCCGTTCGCCAGCGCCGGTGGCGTCCCGGGCACGCGTTGCCTTGCCCGGTGGAACGGCGCCGCGTGGCAGCCGATCGGCGCATCCGCCCTCTCGGGCTCGTTCGACTCCGTTGTAGCGGTCGCCGAAATGCCCAACGGAGATCTCATTGTGGGCGGCAATTTCGCTTCGATCGGTGGAGTTTCCACCTCCAACATCGCGAGGTGGAACGGCACGAGCTGGTCGGCGATCGGCAACGGCCTGAGCGGCAGCGGCTCGGTCGTCGGATGCATCCTGCCGCTCTCTGCCACCGAGTTTGTCGCGGGTGGCTCGTTCACCAACTCGGGCGCGACCGTCCTGCACAACATCGCGAAATGGAACGGTTCCGCGTGGATCGACATGTCGGCCGGATTCACCTCCGAACCCGCCGCGCAGGATCTGGTGCGCACGCCTACCGGCGACATCATTGTGAGCGGATATTTCTCGATCGGCAGCGATCCGGCCCGCGGCGGGCTTGCCAGGTGGAACGGCACACAGTGGGAACGCTTCGCCGGCGGACTTGGCGGCTTCGCGAACTATGCCGACCAGCTCGCCATCGGTCCCTCGCAACAGCTGCTTCTCGCCGGGCATTTCACGATCGCCGGCGACAATGTTTCCGCCTATTTCGCCCGCTACAGCCTCGGGCTCCCGCTGGAAATCACGAGCCAGCCGCTCGATGTCGCCCTGCTCCCCGGTCAGACCGCCACGTTCGACGTCGGTGCGACGGCCGATCCGAGCAATGTCTACGAATGGCGCAAGGGCAACCAGCCGCTCGTCAACGGCGGGCGCATCAGCGGCGCGAACACCCCCACGCTCCAGATCAGCAATGTCCAGCACGACGATCAGGACGGATACTCCTGCCACGTCTCCGGAGACTGCGGCAGCGCGACCAGCGATGAGGCTCTCCTGTCGTGCGCGCCGCTCATCAGCCAGCAGCCGCCGCAGTCGCTCGCGCTCAAGCGATCGAAGCAGCTCACGTTCCAGGTGCCGACCGGGGCGCCCTACTCCTATCAGTGGCGCCGCGATTCGGTCAATCTCGTCAACATCCCCGGTGTCCTGGCCGGCGCCACCACCAGAACCCTCACGTTCCTCTCGCCCGACCTCGCGCTCTGGGGCGTGTACGACTGCGTGATCACCGACATCTGCGGCAACCTGACCACCGCTTCGACGCGGGTCTGCCTCGGCGATCTCAACAGCGACGGCCTCGTGGACGACGCCGACTTCGTCCTTTTCGTGCAGGCGTACAACACGCTGCTCTGCTCCGATGGAGCGATGCCGGCGGGCTGTCCCTCGGATTTCAATAACGACACCGTCGTCGACGACGCCGACTTCTCCTACTTCGCGCAGGGCTACGACGTGCTGCTCTGTCCCTGATTCGGCGGTACGCTCTCGACATGATTTCGAACATTGTCCTCGCAGTCTGCACGATGATGCTCGCCGCACTTTCGTCCGCCGATGTGCGCCATTCGCACGAGCAAGGCCCCCTCCGCATCGGCATCATCGGCTTCGTGCATGGCCATGTCGAAGGCCTGCTCTGGAATGCTTCCCAGCGCAAGGACATCCAGATCGTCGGCGTCTACGAGCCCGACAAGGAACTCTTCGACCGCCTCGCGACCAAGTACAAGCTCGATCCCTCGCTCCGCTTTGATTCGCTCGACAGGATGCTCGACACCAGCAAACCCGAAGCTGTCAGCGTGATGGGCTCGATCAAGGACCACCTGCCCGCCGTCGAAGCCTGCGCTCCCCGCGGCATCCACGCTATGGTCGAAAAGCCGCTGGCATTCAGCAACGCCGACGCGCAGCGCATCGCCGAACTCGCGAAGCAGCACGGCATTCTCGTCCTGACCAACTACGAGACAAGCTGGTACGCCTCGCTCCGCGAGGCCAAGCGACTCATCGACTCGGGAGAGCGTGCCCCGCTGCGCAAAATGGTCTTCCGCCACGGTCACAAAGGGCCGAAGGAAATAGGCTGCTCCCCCGAGTTTCTCGCCTGGCTCACCGACCCGGACCAGAACGGCGGCGGCGCACTGGTCGACTTCGGCTGCTACGGCGCCATCCTCTCCACCTGGCTCATGAACGGTCAGCGGCCGAGCAGCGTCAGGGCCAGCGCCACAACACTCAAGCCCGACATTTATCCCCGCGTCGATGACGATGCCACGATCGTCCTGACCTACGACAACCCCCGCGCCACCGCCATCATCGAAGCTTCCTGGGCGTGGACCCACGACAACAAAGAAGCCGACCTGTACACCGACAAGGGCAGCATCCACGCCGCAAAGTGGAACGACCTTTCCATCCGTGACGAGAACCAGCCCGCAAAGCCCATGCAGCCCGCGCCGACGGGCTTCGAGAACGAATGGGTCTACCTCCGGCGCGTCATCCGCGGCGAGTGCCCGGTCGATCCGCTCTCGAGCCTCGAACTCAACCTGGTTGCCGTTGACATTCTCGATCAGGCGCGCCGGCAAGTGGAAGCGGCCGGGCAAAGCGAACGCACACCCCGATAGAACACCTCACGCAAATGTGAAGTCCATTCACTGCTTCTTCTTCCCCAGCTTCGCGACTTCCACCTCGCCCTGGCGCGCGTAGTCGATGGCCTCGCCGCAAATGCGGAGGAACTCCGCCGGCGCGTGGAATCCCATCGAGTTCTCCGCGTTCATGAGGTCCGCCCGCCACTGCGCCTTGCGCTGCAGCTCCCTCGCGTGCTTGAGTTCTTCGTCGGACGCGCCGGCCGCCGCCGCCGCCTGGATCGCCCTGATCAGATCCACAACCGCGATCTCCGCCCGATCCAATTGCGCCTTGCTCCGACTCTGTATCTGGTCCACCCTCGACTGGATCTCCGACTCCGTGTAGTTGTGGCACGTCTGGCACGAGCGGTTGACGTGGGCCATGGGCGTCTGCACCTGGTGGTCGGTAAATTTCATGGCCCCTTCGCGCATGTAGGGCATGTGACAATCCGCGCACGAAACGCCGCTCCTCGCGTGGACCCCCTGGCTCCAGAGTTCAAACTCCGGATGCTGCGCCTTGAGAACCTTGGCGCCCGAGTCCTTGTGCGTGAAGTCGGTCCATCCCACGCTGTCGTAGTACGCCTCCTCCTGCTCGGCCTTGAGCCCGTTGTGCCAGGGGAACGTCAGACGTTTCTCGTCGCCCTTGAAGTAATACTCGACATGGCACTGGGCGCACGTCATCGATCGCATCTCCTGCCGGCCCGCCAGAGCGTTGGGGTTGTACTCCGACTTGCGATCACCCTTGCGCCACTGCTCGATGCTCGGCAGGTGCGGCACGGCATCCGAAGACTTGGCCAGGTTGGCGATGCCCTCCAGAAACGCCGGGCGCGTCACACGCAACACCATCGATTTGGGGTCGTGACAATCCAGGCAGGTGACCGGATGCTTGACGAGCTGCGTCGCATCGTTGTAGCTCATCTTGTTCACGGTTTCGAAACCCTTAAAAAGCTGCTTCTGCCCGGCCTCGGAGAGGAGCGGATCGGAGAGTTCGCCCGGCGCCCCATTCTTCAGCCCCACCTCGCGGTACGCGACAACGTTGGAGGCGTGGCAGTTGAGGCAGGCGCCGGGCTGAGGCTTTTGTTTGACCCGCTCGGTCTCGCGCTGATCAAAGAGCATGAAGGAGTGGCCGCGACGCTCGCGGTAGTCGATCGCGAACGCGTACCCGTTGAAGATCGTCTTGAGGCGCGGGTCACCCGCGAGCTTGGAGTCGGCCTTGTTCATCCCGGCGTGGATCTCGTCCTCCGGCGGACGGCCTTCGCTCCACTTAAATCGCGCCTTCGCGTTGTCCGAGGTCCGGATGTACCCGTCGTACTGGCGCGGGAAGTTTTTTCCCCACTCGGCCGGGTCCACCGTCGTCTCCGTGAGATCGACGATGCGCAGCGTGGTGCTGGCCGCCTCGTGCTTGCGCTCCGCGATGTTGTTGTAAAGCATCATGGCGAGAACGGTGCCGGCGCAGCAGACGATGCCGACCAGCCAGTAAAGAGCAGCTCCGGCGCGTCGGGACTGGCGTAGAAGCGACTTGAGCATGAGAGCTCCTTGAAAAGTGCGGGGTTCAGCGGGTGGGGCCATGCGCGACACTGGCGTGGCAGTGGATGCAATCAACCGAAGAGGCGGCGCTGGCAGGAGCGCCGGGCACGTCCGCGATCGAGAGGCGGATGTCGTGGGTCATGTCCTCGTGACAGCGCACGCAGTTGCCGATCACGTCGTCATAACTCCGCCGGGTGATCTGGATCGGCTCGTGAAAATCCTGAAAAGTAAATCCCTTCGAGTGCCGGTAGCCGTGGATCGCCTTGGTCGAGTATTTGGCCAGCAGCGAATCGTGCGGCACGTGGCAGTCGTTGCAGGTTGCGCGGGAGTGATGTGAAGAACTCGACCAGCTGTGGTACTGGTCGTTCATGATGTGGCAGTTGATGCAGGCCTTGGGATCGTCCGACAGATAGCTAAAGCCCTCCGCATACGTAAAGGTGTACGCGGAGACACCCAGGAAAATACCGATGACGGCGGCGAGCGCGATCCCGGCAAACCCGGCCGGCAGCCACTTTCGCATGAGAACTCCTTGAGCACAGCATACCGCGGGCACACAAACGCTGCTTGCAATGCGGTCTTCGCACTGTACCCTTGTGAGATGAAATACCTGGGAATGTGGGCGGCGGCAGGCCTGACGAGCATCGCAAGCGCGGAACTCCCCCATCACCTCGACCTGATCGTCGCGTCCCGGTTCTACGGATCGCTCATCGCCGTCGATCGGTCCACCGGAATGATCCGGTCCATCGTGACCGGGACCGACGTCCGCGATCTGAGTCTGCCCGTCCGCGGCAGCGGCACCGCTCTGAACGGCGCCCAGAGCGGCGACATCGGTATTTCTCGGGACGGCAGAATCTTCTGGAAGCTCGCGCCCACGACGAGCACCTACGGCACCTACCAGGTCGACCCTGTCTCCGGCAATCGCTCCGGGCTCTTTGGATCTGGTGCTGCCGCGCACGATTCCACAGGCACCCCGATCGTCTGGAACGCCAAAACCCTGCTGCTCGCGGCCGACGGCTTTAATGCGGGCTCCAGCGGGAACGCCCGCGTGCTTCGCTACGGCCTTCCGGCCGGTCCGACGACGATTCTCTCCGGCGACCTTGTGGGCGACGGCCCGCGGACGTTTCGGGCGCGGTACATGGCCGCGGCCGACGCAACGACCGTCTTTGTGGCCGAGACCGGAACGCTGGGTGGAGTCACCAACAACCCCGGCATCTTTCGAATCGATCTGCAGTCCGGCGCCCGGACTTTTATTTCCCGCCTTGGCAAGGACACGCTGAACCGCAAGACGGTGACGGGCGGCGTTCTTTCAGCCGGCACCACGCCCCTCACCCGCGGAACCGGCCCGGTGATCAACGGACAGGTGCGGTCGCTGCTGTTCCGCCAGGGCAAGCTGTACATCGGCGCCTCGAGCCAGAAACCCGACCTTTCATTCGTTTACTGCATCATCGAGGTCAACCCCGCCACGGGTAACCGCACGCTCGTTGTCGGGACGGCGCTCGTCGACGACGGCACGGGAACGAACTTCGTGAGCCAGGCCGCGTCCAACGCGGGTGCGCCGCCCTTCGATTCGCCGTCGGGCATGCTCGAGCTGCCCGACAGTTCCATCGCGTTTACCAGCCTTTTTTCGTACAACACGATCCTGCGCCTGATGCCCGAGACGCGTGAACTCACCATGCTGGCCGATCTTGGGCCGCAGATCGCCACCGCGGCGCGGGGCAACATGCAGCTCACAAGCATGGCCGTCTTCTCGAACTGTGACGGGGATCTCAATCTCGACGGGTTCGTGGACGACGCCGACTTCTCTCTGTTCGTCGCCGGCTACGACCTTCTCGACTGCGCCGATCCCGCCATGAAACCGCCCTGCGCGCCCGACATCAACGGAGATCTGTTCGTCGACGATGCGGACTTCTCCCGCTTTGTCGTACGCTACGACGCGCTCGTCTGTGAATGATCCGGCTTCTCGACAAGGAACCAGTGCAGGTCCGAATCGGGCGACTGCTCCGCGATGATGCGGAGGCCCGACGCCTCGAACGCGCTCCGCACGAGCGCTGAATCGCGGGGCACACGTCGGACGAAGCGCCGGTGATGCCGCGGCAGCAGAAAATCCGGGAGCGTGCGATAGACCTTCGCCGGGAGCGAAAGCCGCCGGGTGTCCAGATGCAGGGCCGCGAGGGCCCCCGGCCTGAGAACCCGCCCCACCTCCCGGATGTAGTTCTCGATCGCCGCCCAGTCCGGGATGTGCTGAAAGACAATCGCCGAGTGCACAAAGTCCATGGAGCTGTTCGCAACCGGCGAGAGATCGCTCCCGCTCACGACTTCGAAGCCGGGTTTGCCCTGAGGATGCGCCGCCCGCGCCTTCTTGACCATTTCCGCCGAAACGTCCACGCCCGTGGCGGCGTCGAACGAATCGGCCAGCGCCCGGGTCACGCGCCCGATGCCGCACCCGATATCGAGGGCGGCGCCACTCTTCAGGCGCCCCGGCGCGACCGACTCAATCCAGCCGCGCACCGCGTCCCAGGTTTCACGACCCTGGGCGTAAAAGTCCGCTTCCGACGCCGAATGCGGGTTGGTCAGAATGAAAAAGCGCGCGTCCTCGCGGGCGAACCGGTCCCAGGCCTGACGCATCGGCGTGCTCATGCCTTGTCCGCTTTCCAGCCGTATTCAATGTAATCGTTCGTGAACGAGCCATCGTCATAGAGATCCACGACCGCGTACCCCTCTTTGCATTCCCGGTGAGGCCCCTTCCACCAGTTCGCGCTGACCGCGCCGTTGCAGCAGTACGACACGCCGTTGTAGTCCACGCGATCGATCAGGTGCATATGCCCGCTCAGGCAGAGCTTGACCTGCGGATTCTCCAGAAACAGCTTCTTGACGCGATCGAAATCGATGCACATCAGCGCCGGATGCACGACCCGCTCGCGTTTGTCGTTGAGCGGCCGATCCAGCACGGTCACGGTCAGGAGCGGGATGTGCGAGAGCACCAGCGTCGGATGCATCTTGTTGAGCAACAGGTCGCCCTTGAGCCATGCGAACTGCGCATCGTCCAGACCGCCAAAATAGCCGTTGGGCTCCACCTGCACCGTGTCCAGAACCACAACGTGCCATCCGTTCTGATCAAAGCTGTAGTACGCACCGAACGCCTTGGGATCCGGGCTGGCGGCACCCTTGATTCCGAGCAGCTCCATCGGCCACCTTTTGCCCCAGTTGGGCTCTTCGCCGGTGGTGCCGCTCTTGGCCTTGTTGAGGCCGAATATGTCGTGGTTGCCGATCGCGTAGTTGATCGGTCCGGCCCAGTTGTCCTTGACGGCCTTTGTGAACAGGTCCCATTGCTCCTTGGTGCGGGCCGCGCCGACATCGCCGGAATCAAAGACCATGTCCCCGCCGTGAAGCACGAGATCCACAGGATCGTCGCTGAGCGCACCCCCGAACTTGGAGCCGTATTTCTTCTCGCGGATGTGCGTGAGACATGCCGCCACGCCCTCGGGCGCCCGCAACTCGGGCTCGATATGCGTATCGGTCACGTGGGCGATCCGCACGGCCCGCTTGCGCGGCCTCGTCCCGCCGGGTGGTGGAGCGGGAGGGGGTGCCTGAGGGGGGCTCTGCGTCGCGCCCGGCTCGGTGCCGGCTCCCAGGAGAACCGCTCCCGCCAATCCGCCCAGTCCGACCCCCAGAGCCCGCCGCCTCGTCATGCCGGTCATGAACAACCTCCGTACGCAGCATATCCAAACTCCGGCACCTCCTGTTCCCCCCCGGGTCGGAGGCAGATTCCGGGATTCCGCCAAATACAGCTAGCCCGCTCCGCAAGCTCCATCGCACGGTGACTCGCCAGATCCATCACGAACTCGCACGAAGTCCCCGCCCGGAAATTCCAGGAGGTCGCTGTGTCTATCACCCGTACCGCCGCCTGCGCCACGCTCTGCTTCGCCAGCCTCGCCCTCGCCGGGCCGCGCAAGCCTTCGGTCCTCATTGTCCACGCCGGCGAGGAACCGGCGCACGTCACCGAGGTAACCGGCATGCTCCAGTCCTCCGGTCTCTTCGCCTCCGTCGATGCGTTCGACGCCCACACCGACACGCCCTCCATCGACCTGCTCACCAACTACGACGCGGCGATGGTCTGGAATTTCGACACCTGGCTCGACCGCGTCTCGCTCGGCAACACCCTCGCCCAGTATGTCGATCTTGGCTACGGCGTCGTGCAGACCATGTTCACGACCGCCGGCGCCATCGGCAGCAATCTCGGGGGCAACTGGACCTCTTCCTACAACGGCATCGGCTTTGGCTTCGGCAACGTCGGGTCCGTCGCAACCCTCGGTTCTGTGGCGCTCCCCGATCACCCGGTCATGAACGGCGTCTCCGTCTTCGGCGGCAGCACGCTCACGCCGCGCCCGTCCAACAACTCGCTCACCCCGGGCGCCACGATCGTCGCCTCGTGGTCGGATAGCAAGCCGCTCGTCGTCGCCGGACCCAAGGTCAACCGCATCGACCTTGGCTTTTATCCACCCTCCACAAACTCCTCCACCGCGGGATGGACCGCTTCGGGCGACGGCGCGAAACTGATGGCCAACGCGCTGATGGCCACCATCCGCCCCAAAATCCTCCTCTGCGTCGCGATCGACAAGCCTTTCTCCGATCCAAATTTCACCGACGTCACCAATCGCCTCCAGGCGAGCGGATACTTCTCCACAATTTCGCAGTTCAACGCCCACAACGGCACACCCTCTCTTGAACTGCTCAAGGAATACGACGCGGTTCTCACCTGGTCCACGCAGTCGTATCACAACTCCGCCGCGATGGGCAACGTGCTCGCCGACTACGTCGACGAGGGCTACGGCGTCGTCGTCGCCGGCGACACCAACACGATCAACAGCAAATCGCTCGGCGGCCGCTGGTCGAGCGACGGCTACGGCCTCATTACCCCGGGCGCCGCGTATACAACCGGCACCGCTTCGATGGGAACCGTCTGGTACAACACGCACCCGATCATGAACGGTGTCTCCAGCTTTAGTGGCGGCTTCTACAGCTTCCGCCCCACCAGCACCGTGCTCCCTTCCCATGGCTTTCCGGTCGCCAGCTGGACCGACGGCAAGATTCTCGTCGCCGCCTCGACCAAGTTCCCCAACCGCGCCGATCTGGGTTTCTACCCGCCCTCCAGTGTCGTCCTCAACAGCTTCTGGGACGGCTCCACCGACGGCGGCAAGCTGATGGCCAACACGCTGCTTTACACCATCCGCCCCTTCGTCGGCCTCCTCCATTCAGAAACCGATCCCGCCGACGCGTCCGCCCTCGCCTCGCGCCTCATGCAGCTCCGCCGATTCAGCGGCGTCAGCGTCCTCACCACGCTCAAGACCACCACGCCCCTCGCCACTTCGATCCGCCCTTTCTCCTCCATCCTGCTCTGGGGTCACGACTCCTTCGCCGATTCGACAACCGTCGGCAATCGTCTCGCCGACTACGTCGACGCCGGGGGTAGCGTTGTCGAAGGCGTCTTCAGCACCACAGCCAGTGTCGGGACGGACAACACCCGGCCTCGCGGCCGCTGGATCAGCCAGGGCTACGACATCACGCCCGAAGGTTCCACCGGCGCCACGCTCGGAGGACAGGCGTCCCTCGGTCCAATCGTCGGGCCCGCCCACCCCGTCACCACTTTCGTACGCCGCTTCACCGGCGGCACAACCAGCTTCCGCCAGAGCAACAACCCCAACTTCCGCGGCCGCCGCCTTCTCAACTGGTCCGATGGAAAGATGCTCGCCAGCCTGCACAGCTTCCGCAAACGCGTCGACCTGGATTTCTGGCCCGTCTCAAGCGCCGACAACGCGCTCGGCTGGATCTCCAATACCGACGGCAAGACCCTCATGGCCAACGCCCTCACCTTCGCCAGCGCCATGAAGCCCTGCCCGGGCGACCTCAACGGCGACGGCCTCGTCGACGACGCCGACTTCACCCTCTTTGTCATCTACTACAACAACCTCGTCGACCCCCGCGCCGACTTCACCGGCGATGGACTGACCGAAGACGCCGACTTCTCCGAGTTTGTCAACAGCTACGACGCACTCGTCTGCCCCTGAGCACGCTCAACAATTCACTATGCCCCAATCCTGGATTCTCCCAGTCACGCTCCACTCCCGCACCGTTCGCCTCGAACCGCTCGAAGCAAAGCACGCCCCCGGCCTGCTCGCGGCGGCAGACCCCGAACTGTTCCGGCACACCGCCCAGCACCCGCCCGAATGGTCGGTCAACGGATTCGAGCGTGAGATCGCCGCCGTCAACGCCATCCACGACTCCGTCGCCCTCGCCATTGTGCTCAACGCCACGAATCAGGCGATCGGCCGCACCACGTTCATGGAGATCCGCCCAGAACACCGCGGCGTCGAGATCGGGCGCACCTGGATCGGCCGCGCCCATCACGGCACGAGCGTGAATCCCGAGATCAAGTACCTGATGCTCCGCCACGCCTTCGAATCGCTCTCCCCCACAGCCATCCGCGTCCAGTTCGTCACCGGCGGCACAAACCTCCACAGCCAGACCGCCATCGCCAAACTCGGCGCCGTCAAAGAGGGCGTCCTCCGCCACCAGCGCATCGGCTACGTCATGGACTCGCCCGAGCCGCACATCCGCGACGCGGTCTACTACAGCATCCTCGCGGCGGAATGGCCCGCGGCAAAGCAGAGACTTGAAGCACGCATCGCCGTTTTTCCGGTGCCACCACGCGCCTGATGGCTAGCGCAACACGATCGCAATCCTGCCATTCATATAGTTGAAGCGGATGGATGATTTCAACATAGAAAGAGACTGGCCTTGCACGCCGACGGTTTCGTCATACCAGGAATATTGCTCGCACATCCGCTGTTCCGACCGTACCATTTTTCGCGGCGTATCAGCGATCGGTTGGGGCCTCGAACCTTCGCTGGGCCGCTTCCTAAAAGAAAGCAATCGTGACGCGCTCGGCGTAGAGGTTGCTTTGTTGGACGCTTTTAACAAACGGGCGCGCCACGCGCTGGACCCTCTCGTTCTCGCGTATCTGAAGCAGCCGGACGAACGCTGGCATACGCAGATTCACACCGGGACGATGTTTGTCGGCAGGCATTTCGGCCTTCCGACACGCTGTCTTGACTGGAGCCGCTCTGCGGATATCGCCCTTTTCTTCGCATGTAACGACAAGAAAGACACGGATGGAGTGGTCTGGCACGTGCGCTTGGACGAACTTTGCGAAGCGGCAAAGTTGCAGTGGCAGAGCCGTTTCGGCAAGCCCTCAGACGTCGAAGCCGACATGGAATGCGACTTTCTGGCTCGCAAAGAGAGGAAATGGATCTCGCACATGAAGTACATCAAAACCGGTGTCTCCAGAGCCAAGGGCCAGAAGGCGGTCGTTACACACACCGGCCATATCTGCAATGATCACGCCTTCGAATTAACGCACCTGGGGGTCAAGAAAACGGGCCGAATCGCCGTTGCCGCACACGCAAAAGACGGGCTTCTCCGGGAGTTGGCCTCCCGGGGAACTACATCTGAATCGCTAGGGCTGACAGGTGCCGGGAAACAGCTCGAGGCCATCGTCCACGTCATCTGCACGAATGTGAGAAGTAAGTTGCAACTGCCCCCGAGAACCTGAGAGTCTATTTCCCTCTCTTGAACGTAAACGTGTTCCCCTCGTAATCCACCTTCACGCTGTCCCCATCGCCGAAGTCGCCCGACCGGATCCTCGCCGCCAGCGGGTTCTCCACCCTCTGCCGGATCGCCCGCTTGGGCGTCCGGGCGCCGAACGCCGGGTTCCACCCCTCCTCCGCGATCTGCACCTTCGCTGCGTCCGCGATGCGTTTGCAACATTTCCTTCGCCGTCAACCGCTCACGCCGCGGCGCCGCCGCCCGAGCGGTACCGCGGCGAGCAGCAGCATCGTCGGGGCGCTCGGAACCGTGAATGAAACCGACCCGCTGTCGGCGATCGCCGACACGCCCGCAAAGATCCGATACTCGCCGGGTGCCAGCGTGGCGGCGTAAGACTGGTCGCCCGTAAGCCACACGATCATCCCGCTCGGACCGTGCAGCTGGATCGAACCCAGACCCGTGGTCATGAGCCGCGCGTCCCAGAAATCGGTGCACTGAAACGTCGCATTGATGCTGACGTACGCCTCCGCATCTCCCCAAGCGCTGGCCCGGCCAACCGCCTTGAGATAGGCGTACGACCCCGGCATAGTCGCCACCGGGATCGACGGATCCGCTTCGGTCTGAATCTCCGAGTGCGCCCACGATGTCGGCCAGTCCACCGAGCGCGTGACATACCAGTTGGGCCAGTCGTGGGACTCGTAATAACTCCCGGTCTGCGGCCCAGCGACCGGATCAACCCACGACGCGTTTCCGAACGCCGCGCTCGATATCGACGAGATCCAGATCGACCCCGTCGCCAGCGAACCGCACGACGCCAGGCCCACCAGAACGCAAAGGGCGCGAGTCAATCCTTGCATATTCATGGCATGCTCCCTCTCTGCACGAACCCCCGGTTACACGCGCTGTCCCAGCATCCGCGGGATGCCATCGGGACGGCGCCCACCGCTCGTTCCTATGCAGCAGCTCTCAAGTACACCCCCGTTCACACAGCCCGTCAAGCACGTGCTCGCAGAATCACACACATGAGACAGCGTCGCACGTGCACCCGCGGCGCCCTGGCGCGGTCACCTTGCTCACATGGAGCGATCAATCCGCGAGCGAATTACGAACGCGCCTTCTTGAACGTAAACGTGTTCCCCTCGTAATCCACCTTCACGCTGTCGCCGTCGCCGAAGTCGCCCGCGAGGATCCGCGTCGCCAGCGGATTCTCCACGCGCTGCTGGATCGCACGCTTGAGCGGCCGGGCGCCGAAGGCCGGGTCCCAGCCCTCTTCCGCGATCTGCTTCTTCGCCGCGTCGGTGAGCGTGATCGACATCTCGCGCTGCCCGAGCCGCTCGCGCAGCCTTTGGAGCTGGATCTCCACGATCCGCCCGATCGAGTCCTTGCCGAGGGGCCGGAAGACCACCGTCTCGTCGATGCGGTTGAGCAATTCCGGCCTCATCAGCCCGCCCGCCGCGCCGCCGGCTCCCATCAGGGCCATCTTCTGCATCGCGTCCGCCACTTTGGGAGACAAGCCCGCGGCTTTGACGAACTCGTCCGCCGCCAGGCCCGCCGGACCGCGCTTGAGCATCTCGCGCACCGCGGCCTCGATCTCCCAGTCTTCTGCGCCCTGGTTCGTCAGTTCCTGGATCTGCGCGCTGCCGAAGTTGCTCGTCATCACCACGATCGTGTTCTTGAAGTCCACGGTGCGGCCCTGGCCGTCGGTCAGGCGACCGTCATCGAGCACCTGCAGCAGAATGTTGAACACATCCGGGTGCGCCTTCTCGATCTCGTCGAGCAGCACCACGCAGTACGGGCGGCGGCGCACGGCCTCGGTCAGCTGTCCGCCTTCGTCATAACCAACATATCCCGGAGGTGCGCCGACCAGCCGCGCCACGGCGTGTTTCTCGCCGTATTCGCTCATATCGATGCGGATCATCGCCTCGTCGGTATCGAACAGAAACTCCGCGAGCGCCTTGCACGTCTCGGTCTTGCCCACGCCCGTCGGCCCCAGGAACAGAAAACTCCCGATCGGCCGCTTCGGATCCCCAAGCCCGGCGCGCGAGCGGCGCACCGCATCGCTCACCGCCTTGAGCGCGTGCTCCTGCCCCACCACGCGCTTCTTGAGCTGCTCTTCCATCCGCACGAGCTTCTCGCGCTCGCCCTCGACCAGCCTCGAGACGGGGATCCCCGTCCAGCGACCGACGATCTGCGCGACCTGCTCCGCATCCACTTCTTCCTTAATCAGCGTCCCACCCTTCGCCACCCTCTTCGCCCAGCGAGATTCCGCATCCGAGAGCTGCTTCTCCAGTTCGCGCGACACGCCGTAGCGGATCCGCGCCGCCGCCTCCAGATCGCCCCGACGCTGGCTCTGCTCGAGCTCGACGTGCTTGCGCTCGATCTCCTCGCGCAGGTTCTTGATCGCTTCCAGGTCCTTCTTTTCCTCTTCCCACTTCGCCGTTACGCCGCGGTTCTTTTCCTGCACCTCCGCCAGCTCGCGCTCGATGCGCTCCATTTCTTTCTTGTTGCCTTCATTTGCCGATTTGCTTATTTGCGATTTGCCCATCTCCGCGGCTTCCAGCCGCAGCGTCTCCCGCTCAAGCTCCAACTGCATGATCCGCCGGCGCAGTTCATCCAGTTCCGTCGGCATGCTGTCGTTCTCGATGCGCAACCGGCTCGCGGCCTCGTCGATCAGATCGATCGCCTTGTCCGGCAGGAACCGGTCCGCGATGTACCGATTGCTCAAATTCGCCGCGGCGAGGATCGCCCCATCCAGGATCCGCACGCCGTGGTGCGCCTCGTACTTGGTCTTCAGTCCGCGCAGGATCGCGACCGTCTCCTCGACACTCGGCTGATCCACGTACACCGGCTGGAAGCGCCGCTCGAACGCCGCATCCTTCTCCACGTGCTTGCGATACTCATCGAGCGTCGTGGCGCCGATGCACTTGAGTTCGCCGCGTGCCAGCGCCGGCTTGAGCAGGTTGCCCGCGCTCACGGCGCCCTCCGCCGCGCCCGCGCCGATGATCGTGTGCAGTTCATCAATGAACAGAATCACCCGCCCGTTGCTGCCCGCCACCTCGCGCAGCACCGCCTTCAGCCGCTCCTCGAATTCGCCGCGGAACTTGGCGCCCGCCAGCAGCTGCCCGACATCGAGCGCGATGATCCGCTGGTTCCGCATCGCGTCCGGGCAATCCCCGTTCACGATGCGCAGCGCCAGCCCCTCCGCGATCGCCGTCTTGCCCACGCCGGGCTCGCCGATCAGGACGGGGTTGTTCTTCGTCCGCCGGCTCAAGACCTGCATGCAGCGCCGGATCTCTTCATCTCTACCAATAACCGGATCGAGCTTGCCGTCCCGCGCCCGCTGCGTCAGATCGATCCCGTACTTCTTCAGCGCCTCAAACCCGCTCTCCGCGCCCGCATCGTTCACGTTCGTCACCCCGCTCGCCTCCCGGATCTCCTTCACCGCATTCTCGAGCTTGGCCCGATCCAGCCCCACCGCGCGCAAAACATCCCGCGCCGCACCCACCACCTCCGTGAGCGCCAGCAGCAGGTGCTCGCTGCTCACGAGCGAATCGCCCATCTTCTTGCTGATCTCTTCCGCTTTCGCCAGCACTTCCATCAGCGCACGCCCGGCGCTCCCCGCCCCGCTGCTGCTCTTGGGCTGCCGGCTCAACTCCGCCCGAACCAGGGCGGCCACCTTCTTGGGTTCACTCCCCGCCCGGCGCACCACCGACGCCGCCACCCCGCCGTCCTCGCTCTCGTTCCCCAGCAACCCCGAAAGCACGTGCAGCCCGTTGATCTCCGGGTTGGACAATGTCACCGCCTCGCTCTGCGCGTTGGCGAGAGCTTCCTGGGCCGCGTTGGTCAGTCTTTCCGGGCGCATGAGAACCTCCGCTTCAGCCTATTGCCGAAGCCAGGGGTTGAACAATGCAACCCGCGCGCCGGACAGGGAGAGCCCCAAGTGCCTCCCAGAAGCGGCCTCACGGCCCCACAGGGCGATTTTTCAGCCAAAAAGCAAACATCGCTGCCAAGACGGCAGCGGGCGGTTTGGACCTTGTCAGGATTCCTGGGACGAAGCTCAGGCGTACGTGTCGAGAAGCTTGGTGGTGTCCTGAACGGCCTGGTCGGCGGAAGCTGAGGCAGAGCCGGCGGCTTTGGCCGCAGCTTGGAGAAGCTCAACAGAGGCATCGCCGGACTGGCGAACAACGTCTAAAGCCCTGGCAGCAATGGAGTACTGGATAGTTGTGGCCACCGAGAGGCTGGAAATGCCGGCGGAATCGCTCATGGTTTAAATATCGCCGCGAAGCAGCCGGAAACGAGGAAAGAGGGTGTTCGGGCCTTCGGTGGGGTTGGGGTCGGGCGGTCTGTAGGGGGTGGGAGGCCGGCAAGTACTGGCCCGGCAAGGATTTCACGGTCCGGGGGCGGTGCAAATGGGCCGCCGATCGCGGCTTGACAGAGAAGTGGCTCCCCCGATACAACCTCTCCCCTCTTCCGCCCGTACAGCCGATACACTGGCGGGTCGAAGTTGTCAGTGGCGGGCCTTGGAGTTTTTATGAAGCGGACACTGAAATTGGTTGCGTTGGCCGGACTCGCGGCCGTGGGCATGGGCGGGTGCTACACCTCGGACATCCAGAAGGGTGAGTCGCTCTCGCAGATTCGCAACAACCCCGAGCCGGGGCTTGTCAACGAGTCGCAGCGCTATGTGGACGAGGGGAACATGTTCGCCGTGAACGCGAACGACAACCTCCGCAAGGCCAACAGCGACTCCAACCGCTTCTGGCTGCTCGACCGTCCGAGCCGGGACAGTCCGTATCCGATCACTCGCTGATCGAAACCTTCTGAACGAAAGCACGGCGGGCCGAATCCGGCCCGCTTTTTTTCGCGCGGAGTTCGTAAACTCGTGAAGATGCATCTGTCGCGATACGCGTGCGTGACACTTCTGGCGGCGCTGATGGGCGGCATCGGCTGCGGCACGCGCGGGCAAGCGGGCTTCGCCGCCGGGAAGACGGGCGAGTGGCCGTTTGCGCCCGCTTCGATGCATATCTATCCGCTCACCCATATCGAATACGGCGGGAGCCCGCCGGCGCAGCCCGTGAATCCGGGCGGTCCCTCGCCAATGGACAACGTGCCGCCCCAGCCGGAGAAGCGCCCGGAGCCCCGCGTGATCACGCACCTGGATTTCCGGGATGCCTGGGGCGATACAACCAAAGCGATCGGGACGGTCACCATCTTTCTGTACGGCCCGAGCGGACGCGGGCTGCCCGAGGGCGAGGAGGCCGCCACGCAGCAGCGCCGGTATGACATCGATCTTCGAGACCTCAAGCGCAACGCCGAGCTTTTCGACCCCGCCACGCGGACGTACCGGATCCCGCTCTCGGGCCTGCCGGCGTGGATCGGCACGGCCAGCGACCCGGCCAGGCTGACGCTGCGGGCGGAGATGACCTGCGTGCGCCCGGATGGAACGTCCAACCTGCTGGTGGATGAATACCTCGTAACCAAATAACCCGGGCCCGACATCGCTGCGAGTCTGAAACCGGTGTCCCGCGGACGCATCCAAAGCGGCGGCCGAACAATCCGACGATGCCCGTTCAGTCCCCCCACAACCTGCACGCCCTCGACTACGCCCGCGAGGCGGCCTCGCTGCCGTTTTCATCGCGATTCGCCGGCCAGATCATCGATGTGCATTCGCACATCCACGGCCGAGAGGCAACCGCGATCTACGAGCGTGCGGCCCGCCTTTTCGGCGTCCGCCTCACCTATTCGCAGACGCGGCTGGTCGAAGCTCCCGCCGTGCGCGAGGTGCTCAAGGACACCGTCCGCTTCGTGGCCATCCCGAACTTCTCGCTGCCCGACAAGGCCCACGCCTTCGGCCCGGGTTACCTCGACACCATCCGCGCGTTCCGGGAAGAACAGGGCGCGCGCATGATCAAGCTCTGGAACGCGCCGCGCACCCGTGAGTGGTTCACCGGTCCCGACCGCGACGATTACATCGAGCTCGACGGCAGGTGGCGCGTCGCCGCGGCCGAACTCGCCGTCTCGCTCGGGATGATGATCAAGACGCACACCGCGGACCCGGACACCTGGTTCAAGGCCAAGTACACCGACCGGGCCAAATACGGGGTGAAGCGGGAGCATTACCGCGGGCTCGAGGTCATGCTCAAGCGGTTCCCCGTCCCGTGGATCGCGGCCCACATGGGCGGCAACCCCGAAGACCTCAATTTTCTGTCCGGTCTGCTCGAGAGACACCCGAACCTCTACCTCGATACCAGCGCCACCAAATGGGTGGTGCGCGAGCTGGGGAAGCACCCGCGCGAAGAACTCCTCGCCTTCTTTGAGAAGTGGCAGGACCGGATCTTCTTTGGTTCGGACATCGTGACGATGAACGACCAGCTCGCAAAGAAAACGCCCGAGCAACAGCGCATGAGCCCGATGAGCGATCTCTCGGACTCGCCCGAAACCGCGTTCGAGCTCTACGCCAGCCGCTACTTCGCGCTGCGAACCATGTTTGAAACCGTGGGCGACCGCCCGAGCCCGATCGCCGATCCCGATCTGAAAATGGTCGACCCCGGCGCACACACCGATCTCTCCAGCCCCACCCTCCGCGGCATCGGCCTCTCCGAACCCGTGCTGCGCAAGATCTATTACGAAAACGTGCAGCGCGTGGTGATCGGATGGGAAAACGGGACGTGGAAACCGTGAGCCGGATTTCGGCGTGCCGATTGCAATGCCGCGACGCCGGCCAACTGAACCGGCCTCAAGCACCCTCGGTCGCTCGGGCCGCCGACCGGCGGGTTACGGACACAGCAGAGCGTCGTAGCCCCCGACGAAGAGCACGAAGTCCGCGTCGTCTACCTGGCCGTCGTTGTTGAGGTCGCTCGGGCAGGCGACGGGCATCGTCGGATCGGCGCAGTCGAACTTGTCGTACGCCGAGGCGAAGACGGTAAAGTCGAAGTCATCCACAAGGGCGTCCAGATTCAGGTCGCCGGTGCACCAGACCTGCGGGCTGCATCCAAGCCCCCGCACGGAGAAATCATCGATCGCGGCTTCCACCAGCGAGGCCGGATCCGTGTCCTGAGCGTTGAAGCGCACTTTTACATTCGCCGTCGGCGCCAGGCCGGAGGTCGAGAATCGGATGGTTTTGAACCGCCAGCCCGGGTTCACGTTGACATCGGAGATGCTGCCCGGGCCCACGGTCTCGGCCGTCGCCCAGGTGGCGCCGCCGTCGTTGCTCACCTGGACAACGAACGTGTCGGTGTACGGATTGCTGCCGGCGCCGTTGGAGTACCAGCGCCAATACGAGATATCGGCGTCCTGACTGGCTGCGAGATTGATCGCGGGGCTGGTGAGCAGCGTGCTGCCGCTGTCCACATCCGCCGCGCCAATTCCGCCGCCCACAACACCCTGTCCGGTGAAGAAGCACGAGCCGCCGGGGCCGGTGTGGTCGCCGCCCGGCTGCGCCGCGGTCGCGACGGGAATACCCCACGTCCACAGGCCGGCGGTCGCGGTGTTCGGCCCGACAACCCAGCCCGCGTTGCTGCTGAAATCCGTGCTGTACACGCTGGCCGATTCGCCGGAGCGCGCGGCATACACCCCGCTGCAGGGCAGCCGAACCAGCGTGCCGCTCGTCGAGCGGAGTTCGGCGTAATAGGCGATTGCCGCGCTGCAGGGAATGTTGGGCAGGGCCGCCACGTACTGGCCGCCCCCGTGGTCATAGATCGGCGCCTGGAAGAACGGGCCGCCGCTGATGCGGAAGAAGAACTTGCTCTGCGCCAGGCTGAAAGCCTCGGTGCCGCCGGCGATCTGGAGCTTGATGGGCACAAGCTCGCCCGCGGGCACGGCCGCCTTGGCCGCCTCGTCGATCGAGGCGATCAGCGTCCGCGGCTGAGACCTGATCGAGAGCGAATAGAACTGGGCATTCGAGACGGCGCTCGACGGCTTGATCTGGATGTAGTAGGTCCCCGCGCCGGGCAGCAGGGCGTTCGACAGCGTTTCGCTCGCGCCGATACCCGACGCGTCGGACGAGGTCACGAGCGTTGTTCCGTCCGCCTTCAGGACGTTGATCGCAAGATCGATGCGGCTGAGCGAGTTGATCGGGTTGCCCGAGCAGCACGAGCCCGAAGCGCCCGAGCACGCCTGTGCCGAATCGTCGTACTGATAGCCCAGGGGCGTCGCGGTCACGCTGATAGAGGCCGCGCCGCTCACAGTGAACTTGTAGAAGTCGTCGTCGTTGACGTCTGAGATGGACAGCGTCGAGGCGAACGGCACTTCGCTGATGGCACCGGCCGTGGATCCCGCCGGCGTGGGAAGCTGTCCGAGCGAGAGCGACTCGGCGCAGTCAAGCGAGCCGAGGTTGGTGGCCTGGGCCGCCGTGTCGTTGGGCTCGTTGACGTCGCCGTAGGAATACTGGGCGTGGCGGATGTCGTCGTGGCGCATGCCGTCGAAGATCGTGCTGACAAAGGGTTCCATGAGCTTGGTCGACTCGATCGGGCAGACGTGGGCCTGGCCGATGCCGTGACCGTGCTCGTGCATCATCACGTTGCGCAGCCTGACCGAGTTGTTCGAAAGGTCGAAGAAGAAATTATCGCCGGTGTCGATGACCATGTCGCCGCCGATGGCGTCGGTCCCATCCGGATAAAAGTTGTACGCCAGGACGCCGGAGTTTCCGTCGATCGTGTGGCCGGAGATACGCACGTCGCCACGCACGCCGACCACGCCGAAGGCGACGCTGGGCGAAGTCATCGCCGCACCGTCGTCGCTCGGCTCGTACACGTACTTGAGACCGCTCACCTGCGACCAGCGATCAAAGATCGACTGCAGGATGGGGAGCCATGTCGCCTGATTGCCGTAGAGCGAATCGAGTCGCGCACGCAGGTTGGAGGAGGCCGCGGGCTCCCCGTTAAATCCGTCAAGAGGAGTGCCGTCGGGCACGACCGACCATGTGATCGTCGTCGGCTTGCCCAAGGGCGGCGGACTGGGCACCATAGCGGTCGCGCCCCAGCGGGCCGCGAACTGGAAGCGGTCGCCAAAGTTGTTCAGCTTCGCCTCAGTGGCGCGAAAGGCCTCCATCACCTCGTTGGGCGTTCCGGGAGCAAAGCAGGCGCTCATCTTGGCCCCGGACGGGTTGGCCCGAGCTAGGCGATTCTCAATCATCACCTTGTGCGCGGCGTCAAGCCCCGCCACGTTCGGAAGAAGCGGCGGCGGACATTCGGAATCCGCGGAAGCCGTGCCGGCAGGGACGGCCTTCCCGACCGCATCCAGCGATTGCTTTTCGCCCCGCGCGGTCCAGACGGCGCCCGCGGCGCTCAACACCGCCAAAACACCCACCGCGGCAGCCTGCGCCCAACCAAAGTGCTTCGTGGACATCCTTTTTCTCCTCGGTTCGTACATCCGGCCGATCGCCAAACACCCACCTGGACCGGGGACCCGACAAAGCTACCCGCAACACCACCCATGTGACAAGCAAAAAGCGGGATGGTCCGAGAAAAACTGCGGCCGCGCTGGAAGCCCCGCTCCCGCTACTCTGTCTTTCTCTTGCTCGAGCTCGCCCTCATCGCCCTGCTCCTGCTGATCAACGCCCTGCTCGTGGCGGCGGAGATCGGCATTGTGGCCTCGCGCAAACTGCGGCTTGAGCAGTCCGTCGAGCGAGGTGAACCGGGCGCTCGCAGGGCGCTCCGGATGGCCGAGCAGCCCACCCGCTACATCTCGACAATCCAGCTGGGTATCACGGTCATCGCGCTCAGCCTTGGCGCGCTTGGTGAAGCGTCGCTGGCCGATCGGTTCCAGGAATGGCTCGCCCATCAGTTCCCGCCGCTGGAGCGCCACGCTCACATCATCTCGCTGGTCACGGTCGTCATCGGGCTCACACTGGTGATGCTCTGGCTGAGCGAGATTCTGCCCAAGCGGCTGGCCATGTCCAACCCCGAACGCATCGCCCGCTGGTTCGGCGCCCCCGTCGGCTGGATGGCAACCATCGCCGGGCCGCTGGTCTGGGTGCTGACCAAGGCGACCGATGCGGTGCTCGCGGTGCTGGGAATCAAGGGCGCCGGCTCCGAGGCAGTGAACGAAGATGAAGTGCGCGGTCTCATCGAGAAAGGAACCGAGGCCGGGGTTTTTCATGCGAAAGAGGGCGAGATCGTCGATCGCGTCTTCGAGCTTGCGGACCGGAAGGTCAAGAACCTCATGGTGCCGCGCAGCGAGATCGTGTGGATCGAATCCACCGACGGCGTGGAGCGCGTGCGCGTGATCGTCGCGACCAGCCCTCACTCGCACTTTCCCGTCTGCCGCGGCGGGCTGGACAACCTGATCGGCGTCGTGCACGTCAAGGACCTTGTAAAGTTCGGCCTCGTGAGCGGCGTGAGCGGGGGCGAGACGGCCCGGCTCAACGTGGAGGAACTGGCCCGCACGCCGCTCTTTGTGCCGGAGAACACCCTTGCCCTGAAGCTCTTCGACCGTTTCCGAGAGACCCGGGATCACCTGGCGATCGTGGTCGACGAATTCGGCGGAACGGAGGGAATCATCACTCTCAACGACCTGGTCGGCGCGATCGTTGGCGAGGTGGCCCGACCGGAAGGAATCGAGGCCGAGATCGTCCGCCGCGATGATGGGAGCTACCTGGTGGACGCGCGGGTAGCCGTTTCGGACCTCTGCCGCGAGCTCGAAGTCGATCTTCCGGATCTGTCAGAGCTGGGAGAGAACGTGGACGCCAACACCGTCGCCGGGCTGGTGCTGGCGCTGCTCGGGCACGTGCCGCGGACCGGAGAGACGGTGGAAGGCTTTGGGCTGCGGTTTGAAGTTGTGGATATGGACAGTCGGCGCATCGACAAAGTGATGGTGAGCCGGCCGGCGGCGGGCGCGCCGGAAACTGTTTAGAAGGGGGAATTCAGCCGTGCCTGTTCTGCTGATGACGTTGTTGTTGCTGCTTGTGCCTTCCGCGAAAACGCCCACCTTGACGGACGAACGAGTGGCCGCGGCCAAGACGATGGAACCCGTCGTGAAAAAGGCCGAAGCCCTGCTCGTCGAGGGCAAGTTCGCGGAAGCCGACAAGGCCGTCAAAGGCGCGTTTCCGGAGGCGGGGCGCACCGCCATCCAGACGCTGGTGCTCGCGAACACGCTTTTTACCCGCGACCGCAAGGCTTCCTACGAACTGCACAGGCGCGCGGCGGACCAACTGCCCGACTCTTCGGACGCTCAATACGAGTGGGCTCTGGAGCAGCACCGGGCAAAGGACTACGCCGGCGCTCTCAAGACCTACGAAAAGGTGATCGCCGCGCAGCCGGACTTCGCGCCGCCCTACGCAATGGCGGCGGAATGCGCGATCCGCACCGGAAACACCCGGCGTGCAATCGAACTCTGGCAGGGATCTGAGAAAGCACGAAACGGCTCCCTCGAAGCCTTTGAATCGCTCGTCTGCGAAATCAACGGAACAGACAACCCGCACGCGCAGCGTCAGGCTCTTTACCCGCGCGTGCTTGCAAAGGACGAGAAGGCGGCGGTTGAACTGCTTCTGCTCGATGCGATCTGGCCGTTTGACTGGTGGAACACGCACGCCCACAAGAAGTATCTGGAACAGGACACCAAGCTCGTACGATCGCTGTTCCCCTCTGCCGGCCAGGGACAGCTCAAAGAAGCGATCTGCGTCGGCGAATGTTCGCTCGCGAACGATGAAAACGCGGACCGCATGGTCGGGGTGCTGAAAAAGTACGGCTACCTGGTGGGGGAGAACGCGGTGCTGCCTGAAAACCCGCGCGCCCAGCGGGCCATGATCGAGTACGTCCTGAATACGAAGATCCTGACTCGCGGTGCCGCGCGCGAACGCTGGGGCAAACGGGTACTTGACGGGGCGATGAAGAGCGGAGATGGCGACGCACTCCACGCCGCGGCCATTCTCTATCTCGATGCGGACGAGCTCGAAGCGATCAACCGCGCGGGCTGGGAAAAAGCCAAGGACCCGACCTTTGCAGTGTCCTTCCTCTACGGTCTGGCGAAGAAAAAGAAACTGAACTGGAATACGGAGGAACTGCAGCGCGCACGCCGGGAATTCCCCGAAAATTCAGAAGTCGCGCTCATCGTTACCAGCGTCGGCATGGAAGCGGGCCAGAACAAATCGGAACTGCTCGTTGCCGCCATAAAGGCCGAGTACTCGAAGTTCTCAAGCTCGGAACCCCCCGCCACGGTGGTCATGCGGCCGCGGGCGAACAGGCTGCGGACCTGCTTCCGGGAATTGTCGGCAAATCCCTGAGAAACAGGCCGCCGGGCCCCATCACCGGCACCCTTGAGCGCCCGGTCGGGCCCCAAAGCCCGGGCGTGCGGGGTGCAGATTGGCCGATCTACGATTGGGCACCTGGGCGGCGTCGGGATGACCCCCGCCCGGGCAACCTTCGGTCGGTCTTCGGTCAGCCTAATTCTCGCAGGAAAAACACATGAACACGCACGAGGGGATGGAGTCCCCCTCCGGCCAGTCGCCGGAACAGACGATGGATGATGCCAATCACGTTTCACACGCGGAACAGGCCGAGCCCGCTCCGCACGGCATCGTCAGCCACCACGAATTCAAGCCGGTCCAGCAGGACAGCGTCTTTGACGAGGCGGCCGACTTTGCCGCTCTCGGGCTGCGCAGCAGCGTGCTCAAGGGCCTGACCGAGATGGGCTTCAGCAAGCCCACGATGATCCAGGCCAAGCTCATCCCCGTCGCGATCACCGGTCGCGACGTGCTCGGGCAGGCCAAGACCGGAACGGGCAAGACCGCCGCCTTCGGCCTGCCGCTCATTCACATGTGCGGCAAGGACACCCAGTTCCAGGCGCTCATCCTGGCACCCACCCGCGAACTGGCGATCCAGATCACCGACGAGATCAACGATCTGGCCAAGTTCACACCCATCCGCGCCGTCACGCTCTACGGCGGCCAGTCGATCCAGGCGCAGACCAAGCAGCTCCAGTCCGGCTCTCACATCGTCGTCGGAACACCCGGGCGCGTGCTCGACATGTTGCAACGGGGTTACTTCCACCTCAAGAACATCCGCTTCGCCGTGCTCGACGAGGTGGACCGCATGTTCGACATCGGATTCCGTGACGATATCAAGCGCATCCTGGGCATGTGCCCCCGGCCCGGCACGCCGCCGGAGGGACGCCAGACGATTTTCGTGAGCGCCACGCTGAGCGAAGAGGTCGAGCGGCTTGCGCGGCAGCACATGCACGATCCGGTCAAGATCGTGACGTCGGCGGGCTCGCTGACCGCCAGCCTCGTCAAGCAGTTCCACATCCCGATCGCACCGTGGGATAAGAAGCGCATGCTCCTGCACGTGCTCACGCACGAGGAACCGGCGCTCACGCTCATCTTCTGCCGCCTGAAGCGCACGGTCGATGAACTGGCCAAGGGCCTGACGACTCGCGGCATTGAAGCTCATGCGATGCACGGTGACATGAGCCAGGGCAAACGTAACAGCACAATGAAGCAGCTCAAGGACGGCAAGCTGGCGGTTGTGATCTGCTCCGACCTTGCAAGCCGCGGCATCGACGTCGAGGGCGTGTCGCACGTTATCAATTTCGACCTGCCCGACGATCCCGAGCTCTATATCCATCGAATCGGCCGCACGGCTCGAGCCGGCAAGGGCGGGCTGGCGTACTCGCTGGTGACCCCGGCCCAGGGCGACCTGCTCACCAGCATCGAGATGCTCATCAACGCCGAGATCCCCAAGCTCGAATACCCGGACTTTGTTCCCAATCCCCCGCCGCCGGGCTGGCGCGATGAAGCGCCGGGCGGCAGGCCGGAGGGCGGGCTGAGGATCGAGCGGCCGGAGGGCTACGTCGAGCCGGCCGCCCCGGCGCCCAAGGTCAGCCGGACCGAGCAGGCCGCCAAGCTTGAGTTGCCGGTGAGCGATCCGGCCAAAGTGGATGCGACAAAGTTCCCGGGCGGAATCGTTCCGACCAAGCTGCCCCCCAAGCGGCTTTTCGGGAAGATGCCGGGGCGCGGACGCTAGAGACCGGCCCGCTCAACATCACGAGAATCGAGAGACGGCAACCTTGATGACGCCGACTCGGTATTCATTGTTGCGGATGCAAAGGTCTTTGCAGCGGCGCGGTGCGCATTGACCGGTCCGCCTGATGCCTCCCGGGCCGACGTACCCTCTTCTTCTGTCAACGGGAGAAGCCGGAAGTGAAGCAGAGCGGACAATCTGTGGCGGTCGTGGGCGCCGGGCCGGGCGGGTTGGCGGCTGCCGTCCTTCTCGCCGCAAGCGGTGCGAAGGTCACGGTCTTTGAATCCCAACAGCGCATCGGCGGGCGCACGGCGCGGATCACCAGCCGGGGCAGCGATGGGCACGATTATCACTTCGATACCGGCCCGACCTTTTTCATGATGCCGTACGTGCTGGAAGAGGTGTTCGCGGCGGCGGGCCGGCGGCTGAGCGATTACGTCGAGCTCCGGCGGCTGGATCCGATGTACCGGCTGCTGATGATCGGACGCGGGAAAGACGGCGGGCCGCTCACGATCGACACGACGCAGGACATCGCGGAGATGTCGAAGCGGCTGGCGAAGATCAACGCGAAAGACGGCGAGAACTTCGCGCGGTTCATTTCGGACAACCGGTACAAGCTCAAGCACAGCGAGAGCATCCTGCGGAATCCGATCCGCTCACCGCTCGATCTGTTCGGCAAAAACCTCTGGCTGGACACGCTCAAGGTGGGCCCGGTGCTGCGGCCGGACCTGAGCGTGCATCAGCTGCTGGGCAAGTACTTCAGCGATCCGGCAACGAAGCTCGCGGTCAGTTTCCAGAGCAAGTACCTGGGCATGAGCCCGTACGACTGTCCGAGCCTGTTCACGATCCTGCCGTTCATCGAGTACGAGTACGGCGTGTGGCATCCGATCGGCGGGTGCAACGCGCTGATGCAGGCGCTCGCGGATGTGGCGGTGGAGTACGGCGCGGAAGTCCGCACGGCCACGCCGGTCGAGAAGATCGAGTTCCGGGGGCGGCGGGCGACGGGGGTTGTCGTCGATGGGCGTCCGGTGAACTTTGATCATGTCGTCATCAACGCGGACGCGACGTGGGCGATGAAGAAGCTGATCCCGGAAAATGTCCGCGCCGGACGTGCGTACAGCGAGCGGGCGATCGACTCGCGCAAGTACTCCTGCTCGACCTTCATGCTGTACCTGGGCGTGGAGGGCAAGGTGAACCTGCCGCACCACACGATCTGCATCGCGGAGAACTACGAGGGCAATCTCGATCAGATCACGCGGACGGGCGAGCTGCCGGGCGAGCCGAGTTTTTACGTGTGCAATCCGAGCGGGCTGGACCCGACACTGGCGCCCGAGGGCAACAGTGCCCTGTACGTGCTTGTGCCGATCGCGAATCTGCAGCAGGCCGGGGCGGCGGGCGTGCAGTGGCAGAAGGAGCAGGCGGCGTATCGCGAACTGGCGCTCAATCGCATGGAGAGCGTGCTGGGTGAAGCGGCGCTCGGCAAGAACTTCCGCCAGCGGATCCGGGCGGAGGTCATGTACACGCCCGAAACGTGGAAGGGGATGAACATCAACTTCGGCGCGACGTTCAACCTGGCGCACAACCTCGGGCAGATGCTGCACAAGCGGCCTCAGAACAAGCTGCCATTTACAGAGAACGTGTACTTGGTCGGCGGCGGAACGCACCCGGGGAGCGGGCTGCCGACGATTTTCCTGTCGTCGCAGATCTCGTCGCGGATGCTGTGCGAACAAGCGGGGTTGCCCTACGCGGGCGATCGTTCGAGACAGATCGAAGTCAAAAGCCTGCCCGAAGCCGCGATGGTCTGAACGGGCGCCCGCAGAAAAAACCAGTTACGGGGCAAAGCCGCGCGACGATCAGTCGTCCGCCGAGATGCTCTTGGGCCCCTCTTTGCCCGCGACGCGTTCCATATAGCCCTTGCCCTTGCGCTCGTACTTGGTGAAGCCGAGCCGCTCAAGGTTCTTGTTGCTGAGCGAGGACTTTTCCTTGATCGGGCTCCACTTGCCGGCGATCGCCGGGGCGACGATGGCACGCCGGACCGGGCGCCCCTTCGCGTCCTTCGTAAGAGCATCTTCTTTCATCGACTGAACGAGTTCGAACGTCTCGCCGGTCGGCTTGCCGCTCTTGTCCAGGACTTCGTAGACGTACGTGGGCATGGGGATCTCCGGGATCAGCCGAAGACGCGTCCGGTCTCGACATCCATCATTTTCCAGCCCGCGGCCTTGCAGACCCGGCTGAGCACCGGCCAGGCGATGTCGTCGTCGATCACCGTGACGAGCGCCTGGGTCACTTCTTCCTGGTTGGTCGGGAGTTCGATGATCAGGCCCGGACCGTGCAGAACCTCGGTGCCCAGCGATGCGCTCCTGGGCGCGCCGTCGGGCGCGGTGTTGTACTGGGCGAGAATCGCCTTGACTTCCTTGGCCGTGCCCATGGGGCCGCCCTGGCTGTCCTGGCGCGCCGGCGTGGCGCGCGTGCCCGCGGCGAGCGCCGCAACGCCCGTAAGACTGCCCTTCATCAGCACGATCTGACGCTTCTTTGCCACGGGTGATTGTAGAACGTGCGGGCGCTCAGGCGTCCTGGCCCGCTTCCTCGGCTTCGATGAGCGTCACGGCGGTGTCCAGCAGCTGCGCGAGGGGCACCGGCTTCACCAGATACCTGTCCACTCCGAGACTTTCCGCATAAGCCTGGTGACGTTTACCCTCGTTCGCTGTGACCATGATCACGATGGGCGCGTCCTCGTGGCCCTTGATCTTCTCAAGCACCAGAAAGCCCGACCGGCGGGGCAGCATCATGTCGAGGATGACGATGTCCGGCGGATCCTCGTGGCAGATGCGAACCGCTTCGTTGCCATCCATCGCCGTCTGCGTGAGAGCGCCTTCGGACTGAAAGGCCGCCTCGAACGACTCAAGGATGTCCTTGTCGTCGTCCACGATCAGCACCCGCACCTCTTCCAGACGCACCTTGCTGTCGGTCATTTCGGGCCCCTTCTCTTCGTAACCAATAGCGCCCAGAACCCCCCTTTGGTTGCCCTCGCAGGTCCATTTTCCGCGAATTTGAGCGCCGCGTGCAGAAGGCAGTACATGCCGCCGTTCAATTCCCGGCTTCCGACCCCGTTGACCCCTTCCGCAGACCGGCCTGACGGGCCCCGAGCACGAAGAAGGGCACAGACAGGAGCTGCGCCAAAACCGCAAACGCGATGAGCCCCGGCCGCGAGGATTCGTAGAGCAGACCCATGCAAGCGCTCCCGGCCAGCCAGCCGCCCCCGTAGCCCAGATAAAACACCCCGAACGCGGTTCCGCGCCTGCCGGCCGGGAGCACCCCCGCGATCAGCGCTTTCAAAAGCGTGTCCTGAGTTGCGTACCCAATGCCCCACAAAAACACCCCGCCGATGACCGCCCAGAAGCCGCCGAGGAACAACAGCGGCGAGAATGCGGCCGACGCGCACACCGCGCAGACGACAACCCCAACTCCCAGCCGGTCGTACAGCCGGCCGAACACCAGACTCGCCACAACGCCCCCGCCCGTGGCGAGTGAGAGCAACAAGGGCACCAGCGCCGGCGCGACGATTCGCCCGCTTGCAAGGTGAAACGCGATCAGCTCAAAGCTCGTGAGCCCGGCCGCGAAAAGCGTGCCGGCGCCCATGTACAGCCAGTAGGCCCGTGAAAACCTCTCCTTGGCGCCCGTCCGCCCGCTCTTTTCCTCCAGTCGCTCGGGGACAGGAAACTGCATGCTGGCGGCGATGAGCGTCACAAGGGCCGCGATCGAGGAGATCATCAGCAGCGCAAAGCCGACCCGTTCGCTCCGTCCGCCGAGAAGAACCAGCGACATCAGAAGCGGACCGATCATCGCGCCCGTCTCATCCATCGCGGTGTTGACGGCGTAGACCCAGCCGCGGCCGTGGTGCGCCGTGGTGTAAGAAAGCATGGCCTCGACCGTGGGTTTGCGGATACCCCGCCCGACACGCTCGGCGATGATGAGCGCCGCCGCCGTCTTCCAGCCGGGAGCAACGGCCATCGCCGGGACCGCCAGCAGATTGACCGCGTATCCGACAAACGTGATGAGCCAGTATCGGCCGCTCCGATCGGCGGCATACCCCGAAACGGAACGGACTGCGTAGCCCAGACACTCGCCCAGCCCCGCGATGATGCTGATGGCAGCGGCGGTCGCGCCGAGCGAGCCGAGGAACTGGCCATTGAGCGAACCGCCGCCCTCGTAGGTGATATCCGCAAACAGATTGACAAAGCCCAGCATCAGAACGAGCCGGAAAGCCCACGCAGCGCCTGTTCGCACCGGGCCTTGCACCGCTCATTCTTGGCAGGCGAACATCGGATTCGGGCAATGGGCGTGGCGGCGCTCTCGCGCGGGCGCACCGGGCCTACGACGCGAACTGCTTCAGCAGGCTTCGCCGCGGAGCGATCGCGCTGCTCATGCCGCGTGACTTGCCGATATTGATCGCGCCGACTTTGTGGATGCGTTCGAAGGCGCTCCTCGCATTGTCCGGGCTGAACTCGCAGCCGATGAAGCGGCGCTTGAGCGCGTGGGCGACAACGCCCGTCGTGCCGCTGCCGAGGAACGGGTCCATGACCAGATCGCCCGGATTGCTGCAGGCTTCGATGACGCGTTCGAGATAAACCTCGGGGAGCTGGTTGTGGTGGCGCGGGCGGCGTTCCTTGTTGTTGCCCTGGATGCGGCCCCAATTCGGCCCGTACCACACGTCCATCGGCACGCGCATCCCCGCGGGCATGCCGTCCTTCTTGTTGAGCGTCCGCTTATCGCCGTAGGTGCTGGCGCGATCGGACATCTCGAGCACCTGCTTCGGGTTCCAGCGGCGTTTCTTCGCGTCGTCTTCCCGGGCGAAGTAGAGCGCGTGGACCTTGCTGTTGATGAAGCGGGCCCTGTTGTTCTGGCCGAAGCGGTAGTGCCAGATGCACCAGTTGACCATGTGCAGACCCAGACGCTTCAGATAAACCACGATCTCGGCGGCAGTGTCATCGGGAATATTGACCCACATCGCGCCGTGCGGGGCGAGCGAATCGGCGCAGGCCTTGAGCCATGCGTAGGTGAAATCGAGGTAGTCGCTGCGCGGCATGCCGTCGTGCCAGTGGTCGTACGGGACGCTCCAGTTGAAGGGCGGATCGGCGAAAACCAGATCGACCTGCCCCGCGGCACACTCCGGAATGCTTGGGATGATCTCGCGGCAGTCGCCGATATAGATGCGCAGCTCCGGATCAGCAAGCGTGAGCAGAGGCTTGGACGAAGACTTCTTGCGGTACGACTGATCGAGCGAGGCCGCATGTTTCTTTGCGGTCCGCTTCCGCTCTCTGGCAATCGGGCTCCCGCTCTTCTGAGTGGCGCTCATCACTCCAGAGTAAGCCGCCCGCCCCCCTCGCGCCACCCCCAGGCCAAGCCTCACTCCGGCCCGAAGTTACCTGTCCGGCCACTTCGGCGTTTCCAGGGGAGAGACCTCGGGCGTGGGGTCGCCGTGCGTTCGCACATACTGATCGATGCGCCGGGCGGTGCTGCGAACCAGGGCCCGAAGCGCCTTGCGGTCGCCCTTGTGCGCACCCAGCGGCCTGCCGAGCGTCGCTTCGAGCCACGCGGCGCAGGCATCGCGCAGCGCCCGAAAAGCTATCGCGCCGCGGGGCGGGTGCTGCACCCCGATCGCCTCGATCAGCAGCGTGGCGAGCATGCGCACCAGCTCCCCCGGGTTCCCGCGCCGGCGGATCGCGACCGTGTCGATCAGCGTCACCAGCGGCACGCCGTCTTCCATGGAAACGACGATGTTCGACAGTTTGTGGTCTCGATTGGTCAGCCCGGCACGCAGGAGCGTGCTCGCTTGGACTCCAACGGCTCTCGCCGCGGCGTGCTGATCGCGAACCGACAGCGCTCTTCCGGTCAACAACGCGAGCGCCGTCTCACCGGGAACTTCTTCCAGAACGAGCCACTCGCAATGCCCGCGCCGGCTCACGACCGCCACCGGGCGGGAAACGGGGATGCCCGCCCGGACGAGCAGTTTGATCCCTCTCCACTGCCTGAATGCCCGGGATGCGTGCGCCCGGTTCGCCACCCGCTGGCGAACGCCCTCTAGCTTTCGCCGCTTCACGATGAGCGCCTTTTCACCCACCACGGCGCGGACAACCATGGATCCTTCCTGCGCCTTGAGCAGCCGAACCCCAAGCGGGATGTCCCTTGCCTCAAGCGACCGCAGCACCCCCTCAACAAGCGCACGCGAACCCGCCCACGCGGGCGAGACCTTGTCGAACCGAAATTCGGGATTGGCATCTGAACGCACGGGGCCAGCCTATCCGACTACATAAACTGTTGCCCTCTCCATGCCTCCTGTTTCCATTTCCATTGTCTGCAAGAACAACAAGGGCACGCTCGGCCGAGTCCTTGATGCCGTCGCGCCGATCGTCGCCGGAGAGGGCCCGGCGGCTGGCGAGGTCGTCGCCGTGGACAGCGGCTCGCAGGACGGCACGATCGAACTGCTCGAGCGCCACAAGGCTCGCGTCATTTCCTCTCCCTGGCTTGGCTACATCAAGACCAAGCAGCTCGCGCTCGACAGCTGCTCCAGGCCCTGGGTCCTCTGCCTCGACAGCGACGAGCCCCCGGAGCCCGATCTGGTCCGCTCGATCGTTCGCGCCGTCGAACTCAACGACCCGCACATCTCCGGATACCGGGTAAACCGCAAGCTCTACTTCGCCGGCCGCTTCCTCGATCACTGCTGGCAGCCCGAACGCCGCCTGAGACTCGTGCGGCGAGGCTTCGCCAAGTGGGCCGGGATCGAGCCGCACGACAAGCTCGAACTGCTCCCGGGCGCGGGAGAAGAACGCGACCTGGAGGGCACGCTCCGGCACGACTCCTTCTCGAGTTTCTCTCAGCACCTGGCCCGCCAGGCGGTCTACGCGCGGGTCGCCGCCGATGCGCTCTTCGAGCGTGGCGAACGCTCCACCGCGTTCACGGTCTCCACCACGGGCATCCTCGCGTTCCTCAAGCAGATGCTGGTGAAACAGGCCTGGCGGGACGGCTGGAGAGGCGTCCTGGGCGCCACGTCGAGCGCCGCCGGCACGCTCATGAAGCACATCGTGCTCTACGAGCTCACCATGCGGGAACACGAAGAGAAACAAAGGCTCCCAAGCGCAGAGCAGAAGCAGACTTCCGAGTTCACCTGAATTCAGGCCGCGATCGCCTGCTGAAACTGGAGGCCGAGCCGGTAGCCCTGACGCGTCCGAGCGCAGGCCACCACTCGACCAAATCGGCGCGGCAGCATCGCATCGTCGGGATACAGCGCGAAGTTTGTTCCCGGCTTGAGTTCAACATCCGTCTGCACGCCCAGCCCGCCGGGGCAGGCGTCCGTCACTTTCACGCTCGTCAGCAGCGGAGAACGCCCCGGACGGGTGAAGACCGCGACGGCGGATCCGTCCACCTTCGACCGTTCCGAGCGCCGACGCTCGAAGCGAATCGGACCGCAGTCGGCGACAGTCATCTGATTTTCAGTGGAAGTGCGGGACATGCCAAAGTCCCATCGGGCCGCGCCGGGGCCGACTTTCGCGGACTTCGCACAAAAATCGACCCTTAACGGGACTTGGACAGCGCCCGCGACAGCAAAAACGCCATTTCCAGGGCCTGCTGGTAGTTCAGGCGGGGATCGCACGGGCTCGCGTAGTTGCTGCTCAGGTCCGCTTCGGTCACGCCGGCGCCGCCGCCGATGCACTCGGTCACGTCCTCGCCCGTCAGTTCAAAGTGCACGCCCCCCAGCACCGTCCCCAGCCGCGCGTGCACGCGGCAGGTCTCTTCGAGTTCGCCCAGGATCGCATCAAAGGAGCGGGTCTTGATGCCGCTCGAGGTCGTGATCTGATTTCCGTGCATCGGGTCGCACATCCACAGAACACGCTTTCCGGCACTGTGGACCGCCTCGACGATCGGAGGCAGCGCCTGGGCCACGCTCGGCTTTCCCATGCGGCAGATCAGCGCCAGGCGCCCGCGTTCGTTGAGCGGGTTGAGCTTCTCGCACAGCGCGATGACCTCCGCCGGCGTCGCCTTGGGGCCGATCTTCACGCCGATCGGATTGCGGATTCCCCGGAAAAACTCCGCGTGCGCGCCCGTCAGTGAACGCGTCCGCTCGCCGATCCAGGGGAAGTGCGTGGATAGGTTGTAATGCCCTTCGCGGCGCGGCACAGTCCGCGTCTGTGCGCTCTCGTACTCCAGGCTCAGGCCCTCGTGGCTCGTGAAGAACTCGACGCGGGTCAGATCATCGACCGTCTTCTCACCCAGCGCTTCCATGAAACGCAGCCCGTCGGCGAGGTTGTCGGTCATGCGCCTGTACTCGGCGCGGACCTGCTCAGAAAGGCTCGCATGATGGAAGAACGAAAGGTCCCAGTATTCCGGGTGGTGCAGATCCGCAAACCCGCCGTCGATCAGGGCTCGGATGAAGTTCAGCGTCAGCGCCGCGTGCTTGTAGCCCCTCACCATGAGCGCCGGATCCGGACGCCGGGCCTCCGCGGTGAACTCGGCGGAGTTGAACAGGTCGCCGAAATAGCTGGGCAGAGTGACCTTGCTCCCGCCCACCTCGCGGGTCTCGGTCGCGCTGCTGCGGGGCTTGGCATACTGGCCGGCAAACCGCCCCACACGCACCACCGGCTTCTTCAGCCCGTGCACAAGAACAAGCGACATCTGCAACAGGATCTTGAGCTTGCTCGTGATCGTGCTCGCCTTGCAGTCCGCGAGCGTTTCCGCGCAGTCACCCCCCTGCAGCACAAATCGCTTCCCCTCCTCCGCCTCCGCCAGAAAGCCGCGCAGACGCTCGATCTCCCAGCTGGTCACCAGCGGGGGCAGCTCGCGGAGCTGCTTTTCCGCCAGCGCAACGGCCTGCCGGTCCGGGTACTCCACACCGTGCGCGAGCGGGGCCGACCGCCAGGAATCGGGAGTCCAGCCTGAGTTTGTGTTGGATGCCGTGTTCACGATCGGAAGTGTTGGTTGTCGCCCGGCCCGAAGCACAAATGTCGGTCGGTTTTGCCGCGCTCACCTGCCGCCCGCCCTGAACCCCCGAATTTTCAGATTTTTCGGGCCCGCGGCCAAAGTCCCGACCGCTCATCGCCGATCGGCCTTGCGTTCGCGGTTATCTGGACAGCCGGCATGGATCGGCTGGCCGCGAAGTTCGGAGGCGCCCCGTCGGGACGGCCTCTTCGCTCCGCAAGGGGCATCTCGGAGACCTCAGACATGGCGACCCGCAAGAACTCGCGCAACACCAAACGCACGACCAAGCGCTTCAACAAGACGACCAAGCGCACCGCCCGCCGCACCACGGCCCGCAAGACCGCCCGCAAGACGGCTCGCAAGACCGCCCGCTCCAACAGCTGGTCCAACTACTCGTTCAGCAAGTACTCGAAGAAGAACACCCGCAAGACGGGCACCTGGCGCAAGGCCCGCAAGGCCCGCCGCACTTCGGCCAAGAAGTTCTCGTACAAGTTCTCGACGGCCCGTCGCAGCTACCGCCGCGCGGCCTGAGAATCTCCGCATTCGAAACACGCAGCCCCCGCCCCGCGGGGGTTGCTGTTTTTTTGCGTCCGCACTAGACCGCGCACGCCCGCTCGACACGCCGGCAGATCTCCGCCGCCTTCGTGATTGCACCGTCGCACGCCGCCTCGATCTCTTTCCGATCCGGACGTTCCATCGCGTTGATCCGCACATTCCACACGGCGCTCCGCACCGTCGCCTCGGCCAGCACCGCCGCAATGCCCAGATCGCTCCTCAGAAACCGGTTGGTCCGGCCCGCCAGCGACTCGAACTCGACGAGCAGGTCAACCCCGGCCGCCGCCACGCTCTGGGGCACGCGGACAGCCAAAAGCTGCGCCTCCGCCAGCCCGCTCCGGCGGGGATCGCTTTCGGGCAGTTTCTGAAGCTCGTTGAGCAGCGAATAGGCCGCGGCATCCTCCCGGGCGAGTTCCAGGAGCAAGGCACGCGCCCGCTCCAGCTTCCCGACCGCTTCCTTGAGAGCCGGCTGATGAGCCTCCAGGTTTTTCTTGCCCAGGGAGTAGTTCACAACCATCTGCGCGAGCGCCGCCGCCAGAGCGCCGCACGATGATGCCACCGCCCCGCCGCCGGGTGCCGGCGACTTGGCGGCAACCGCACCCAGGAAATCTGCGAAGCGCATCTCGGCGAACGATTGATCGGCCATGCCGGAGCGTACGCCCCGCACAGTCCGCGAGCCCCGATGCAATCACCACTCCAGCTCCCCGACGCCCCTCCCCCGCTCAGCGAGCCGCTCACGCTCTCCATCCTTCTCTTTGAGCAGCCTTGGATCTTCATGCTCTGCTCGCTCCTGGCGGGCCTCCTCGCCGCACTCTTCATGCGCCGGCGCGGCGAGCCGAGCAAGGGCATCGTCTTCCTTCTCTGCGGGGCGTTTGCGGCCGGCGCGTTCTTCGCTCTGGCAAAGCTCGTCGTGACCGACCGCGAGCAGATCGCCCGCCGATCCCAGGAACTCCTGCGGGCAACGGCAAAGGTCGATCTTCCTGCCCTCGAGAGCCTCCTCGATCCCGGCGCCAGAATGATTTACTTTCGTGCCCCCGCGGGCCTCGACAAGCCCGGCATCATCGCCGCGGTCCGAACCGACCTGGGACAGACCTACCGCGTCAAGGACTGGGCCATCCAGGAACTCCAGATCGCACCATCCCGCGACCTCCCAGACCGGATGAACACACAGATGCGAGTCCGCGTGACGCCCGAGGCGTGGAACTTCCCCCACGTTTCGTGGTGGGCCATCGAATGGCGCAGGAGCGGCAACACCTGGCAGGCCGTCGCCATCAGGCCCCTGGCGATTCAGTTCTACCAGGGCACACCCTGAACCGCGGCGGTACGCCTAGATCGCGCTCCCGCCACGCTCTCCCGTCCTGATCCGCACGCACTGCTCGAGCGGCAGAACGAAGATCTTCCCGTCGCCGATCTCGCCCCCCGATCCGCCCCGCGCAGCGGCAACGATCGCGTCGATCGCCCGCTCCACGTAAGCGTCGTTCACGCCGATGGTGATCTGTGTTTTCTGGGCCATGCGCGTCCGCACCTGCTGACCGCGGAAATACTCGATCTCGCCCGTCGCCCGCCCGTGCCCGTCCACCGATGCCACGGTGATGCGGTAGTTGTCACCCTCGTCCAGCGTCTTCTGCAGGGCATCCTGCACCGCCTGCAAACGCTCCGGCCTGATGATCGCGATGATGAGTTTCACAGGTGGTACCCCCGCTCGCCGTGGATGGTGATGTCAAGGCCGTCGCGCTCCTGCGCGTCCGTCACGCGCAGCCCGAGCGTCGCCTGCACGATCGACCCGATGATAAATGTCATCACCGCCGCAAAGCCGATCGTCACCGCCACGCCCAGTAGCTGCAGCCAGAACTGCCTGAGCCCCCCGCCGTTGAGCAGCCCGAGAGCCGGAGTAAAGCAGAAGATGCCGGTCGCGAGCGCACCCCACATGCCGCCGACCCCGTGCACGCCGAACGCATCCAGCGAGTCGTCCTTGCGATGCCGTGCCTTGAGCTGCACCGCGAGGTAGCACACGAGCGACCCGACCGCGCCGATCACGATCGCCCACGCCGGCTTGACGTGGCCCGCCGCCGGCGTGATCGCCACCAGGCCCGCCACGATGCCCGAGGCCACGCCCAGGCTTGTCGGCTTACCGGTATGACGCCACTCAAGAAGCATCCACACCAGCGCCGCCGCCGCGGCGGCCGTCTGCGTCGTCGTAAACGCCAGCACCGCGCTGCTCCCCGCCACCGGGCTTTCAACCGCCACCGCGCTGCCGGCATTGAACCCGAACCAGCCGAACCAGAGCAGGCCCGCCCCCGTCAGCGTCAGAACGAGGCTGTTGGGCATGATCGCCCCGTCCGGATAGTCACGCCTGTTCCCAACCAGCAGAACCAGCACCAGCGCCGAAACGCCCGAGGCGATGTGCACGACCGTTCCGCCGGCAAAGTCCAGCACTCCGAGCTTGTACAGCCAGCCATCGCTCGCCCACACCCAGTGCGCCAGCGGGCAGTACACAAACGTCGACCAGAGCACGATGAACAGCACGTACGACCGGAAACTGATCCGCTCCGCAACCGCGCCCGCGATCAGCGCCGGCGTGATGATCGCAAACTTGCCCTGGAACATCGCGAAGACAAGCTCCGGCACATGCTTGTCGCCGTACAGCGCCGTCGGATCGATCCCCTTGAACGCGATGTAATCCGGCGTCCAGCCGATCACGCCCCCCACCGACGCCCCGAACGCCAGGCAGTAACCCACCAGCACCCACTGCAGCCCGATCACCGCCATCGCGACGAACGAGTGCAGCATCGTGGTCAGCACGTTCTTGCGCCGCACCATGCCGCCGTAAAACAGCGCCAGCCCCGGCACCATCAGCAGCACCATCGCCGACGACATCAGCATCCACGCCGTGCTGCCCGAATCGATCTGCGGAGGCGCCGGATCGGCCAGCGCGAGAGCCGGCACGGCCCCCAGGATCTCCAGACTTCCGTTCATCCCCCCGACGAGACTCGCGAGCATGGCACCTCCCGAAAAGTCGATCGTGACAACTTCCGGGCGTAACGTCAAGGTGCCGGTGCCCGCTCCGCCTGATACTCTGCACAAAGTTCACCCATGGTGCGTTTCCGAAACGTTTCAGCCGCCCTCTTCACGCTCGCCGCGCTCGCGTTCGCCGGCTGCGCCGCCAAACCGTCGAGCATGATGGTCCCCGCGGACCAGTACGGCCCGACCTTCTCCGCAGCACGCGAAGTTCTTCACTCCTACCGCTTCACACTCGACCGCATCGATGCCCGCGCCGGCATCATCACCACGCGCCCCAAATCAAGCAGCGGTTTCTTCACCCCGTGGGATACCGAGCAATCGACCATCTCCCAGGAATGGGAAGACACGATCAACCACGAGCTCCGCTCCGTGCAGGTCTCCTTCGCGCCGCTCGTCGAGATCCCCGAGAAGCCCCAGACCGCGGGCCCGCGCACCGGCCGCGACATCAACGCCGACCTGCTCGAACACCCGCTGGAAACACAGATGGCCGTCACCGTCAAGGTCGATCGCGTCGAACAGTTCGGCTGGCGCTACAACACAAAGTCCGTCCACCTCGCGACGCTCTCGGAAAATCCCGCGCTCGCATCCAACCGGACCGAAGTGCCAATGGCCGACGATGAATACCTCGCCGGACGCCTCGTGGAGCAGATCCGCAAAAGAGCCGCCGAAATCAGCGCGTCCGACCGCAAACAGTCCGAACAGCCCGCCTCAGGCCCGCCGCCCGTTCCGGGCGCCGTCGCGAATCCGCAGTGATTTGGGCACGTGACCGAGCGTCCGAGCGATCAGCTCGCCGCGGCTGGTCGCATCCAGCTTCTTGTGCAGGCTCTTCACATGATCGTGCACCGTGTGCGGGCTGCGCCCCGACTCCTCGGCGATCTGGCGCACGCTCTTGCCCAGCACGAGCTGACCCAGGATCTCCTGCTCGCGCGGGCTGATCCACTCCGCCTCGTTGGAACCCACATTCCCGAGCGCCAGCCGCGCCCGCCGCAGGATCGCCAGCAGCAGCACCATCACAAACATCGTGTCGCCGATGTACGCCGTGCCTTCTTCCGCGGCACCCAGGAACCACATCACCCGGTCGGGCGCCGCGTCCGCCAGCAGGCCGGCGCCGATCAGAAAAGCGCTCATGCCCCTCGAGGTCATCCACCGCGCCAGCGTGCTGCTCCGCCATTGGGCCAGCCCCGCGACGGCATTTCCCACATGCACCTGCAGAGGATGTTCGCTCGTCGGAGACGCAACCGGCAGGCTCGCAACACCTGCGCATTCCGCCCGCACAAGCTCGGCCCCCTGCCGCTGCGACTGCACGCACACACCGGTCGAATCTACGAGCGGTCCGGGCCCCGCGCGCCCGACACCCACGATCACCAGCCCCGGCTTGCCCTCAGGCAGGAGCGCCCCCGAAACAACATGCGCCGCCTGCTCGCACCAGTCGTGCGTCGGAATCGCGGGCAACCGGCCCGCGCGCTCCACCGCCTCGACCAGGGCGACCGGATCCGATTGAATTGCACTCACTTCAACGCTCCTGCGGAGAAAAAGGGCCTGCAAACGCCGCCTCTGGAGTCTACCCCCCCGACGCCGCCGGACGCTCCGGGGTCTTCTGGCAACCCCCAATACAGCGCGCCCCGGCTCCCAAACGTCCGACAATCACCGCTTTTCTACCGAATATGGCTCCGGTTTGGGGGGTCTGCGCAACTTTCGCGGCATATTCCGGCCGCCCGGGTGGCTCACCCATTGTTTGTGAGGCACATTACTCATGGTCAGAGGCCGCGGCTTAACGTTCCCGTTGCGCGCAGATTGCAACGGGCTCGCGACAGTTGTGGCTTTGTTCGTACCCGGATCGGCCGGGGCGATGTCGTTATGTCTTTGCCGCGATCCTCCGGGCTCGCGGCGGTTTGCCACGCCCCCATGAGCGCACTCTCCCGCCAGCCCGAGTCCCCCTTGCTGGTTGCCGATTGGCAGCCCGAGGTGACCCAGCTGCTCGACGAGAACCACCTCGTGGCCTGCTCCGATTTCCCCGGCCGGCGCCTGCAATTCGCAACCAGCCTCGGACAGTTCCTGGGAATGCAGCGCGATACCGAAGTTTGTCCCTTCTACGGACGGTTCATCACCGATCTCGAATCGTTCTGTTACCAGCTCGAACGCGCCGTCCCCGGCCCGCTGCTCGACCGTCGCATCGACGGCCCCGGCGGCATCGCCGCTCTCCTCCGCAACCGCATGACCGTGCGCGGCAAGCCCGCCACCAAGTTCCGCTACTACGTCTGGCACGACGCCGACCTGCTGCTCACCCTGCAGCCCGATCTCTTCGCCAAACTCGTCGATGCTCTGTGCGGCGTCGCCGCCGAAGCCGAGTACGTCTCCGACGATCTTCTCCTCATCCACCGCTCCGTCTTCGTCGGCGGTCCTTCGCTTCTCGAAGTCTCCAAAAACGAAAACGGCCCGTTCCGCTCCTGGCTCGCGGACGAGTTCGGAGAGCCCTTCTGGAAAGTCGTAACGGGAATCGAAAAACCGCCCTTCGTTTCGTATTCGATCGATTCACTCGCCTCGTAACACTCCGAGCCGGCGCAAGTATCCGCCGGGCTCGATCTCAATCGCCACACGCCAGCGACGCCTCCTCAGGTTTGAACCGGGCAACCGCCCGCCGAGCATGGAGAGAGACGCCGACGAGCGCCCCATGGAATTCCGCCCACGGGACGCTAGCCGAGAGCAGGGACACCCTGCCTCGCGTCGGCGCGCGCCGAAAGTGCCGCGGACCCGGAAATACAGAGGCCCGGCAGCACGGCAAAGGCCGGGGACCCGGCGGGCGTCTTCGGGAATTTGCCCTTTTGGCCCTTTGGCTATTTGTGTCTTTGGCTATTTTTCCCCCATGCGAATCATCGCCGGCGAGTTCCGGTCCCGAAAGCTCTTCACCCCGCCCGACGGCGAGATCACCCGCCCGATTCCCGATCGCGTGAAGGAGTCGATCTTCGGGATTCTCCGGGGCCACATCGAGGGCAGCGAGGTCTTCGACGGTTTCGCGGGCACCGGCGCGATCGGCCTCGAGGCTCTCTCGCGCGGCGCCAAACGCGTTGTCTTTGTCGAACAGAACCGCTTCATCGCGCAGGTTCTGAAGAAAAACGTCGAAGCGCTCGGCGTCGCCGCCCGCACCGACATCGTGCACGGCGACACGCTGGGCATGGGCGCGATCGCCCGTTGCCCCTCCGCCGCACGAATCATCTTTCTCGATCCGCCCTACCCGCTCGCCCGCGATCCCCTTGGCTGGCGCCGCATCACAAGCGCCATGCAGGAACTCGCCCGCAACCTCACCTCCGACGGCTTCATCATCGTCCGCACACCCTGGCCCTTCTTTGAAGACCAGCCCGCCCCCGAGCCGGCAGCGCCCGCGCGCCCGAAGGGCAAGTGGAAAGACAAAAAGGACCGCTGGAACAAGAACAACTGGGACGCTTCCGAGGTGCGCCGCACCCCGCGCGAGCACGAAGGTCGCGGCAAGAAGCGACCCTCCCTTCTCACCGGCACCGCACGCGACGAAGAGACGCCCTTCGGCGACGAGTGGGAAGAGATCGACATGGAAGAAGCGCAATCACCCGAACCGGCCCCGCCAACCGCGGAATCCGTCTCCGCCGCCAAGCAGCCGCACAAGCCCGTCGACCTGAAAATCCCCGGCCTCAAGGGTCCGGAGACACACATCTACCGGCACACCGCGGTGCATCTGTACGCGAGAACCTGAGTTCCCCGCGATTTTGCCCCTCGCCTGTTCATCCGAGCGGTATTCTGCAGCGGTGACCAAGCCGCCATCAATCCGACCTGCCACTCCCGCCGACATGCCCGGCGTGGGCGCCATGCAGCACGCCTGCTGGATGCACGCATACAAGGGGCTGCTCGACGATGCATTCCTCTCGCAGCTCTCGCCCGAAGGCATGGGGATGTACCACGGCAGGCACTTTGATGCCGCCGGCAAGCACGCCGCACCGCGGATGCCCTTCTTCGTCGCCGAGATGCCCGGGCGCACGAACCCGATCGTCGGCCTGGTGCGGGGCGGCCCAACCCGCGCCAAGTCCGCCGCCGGCGACCCCGTTCCCCCGGAACTGGTTTCCCGATTTCCCTTCGAACTCTTCGGCATCCATGTCGCGCACGACCTGCACCGCTCCGGGATCGGGCGCGCCCTTGTGCAGCGATTCGCACGCGCCGCGCTCGAGCTGGGCGAAAACTCGCTCATTCTCTGGGTGCTCAGCGAGAACAAGCCCGCCATCGCGTTTTACGAATCACTCGGAGGCCGACCCGTCGGCAACTGCCCGCTCACGCTCGGAGCCAGGCAATATCCGCAGACCGCATACGCCTGGACCACGCTCGCCCCGTTCGCAGAAGGCCTCGCGCCGGGCGCCCGTCACACTCACTGACCCCCCGCCTCCCACATCAGCGTGTTGAACGTTCCCGAGGCCTGCGGCGAATCCGGTTCCGCATCCTCCGCCGGCTTGCGCAGCACATACGTTGAATCCGGCTGCAGGTCCCACGCGTTGCGTTGATCCAGCAGCGACACTTCCAGAATCCTCTGCAGCTTCTTCCGGGCGTCGCGGTCGCGGATCGGCACCGCGACTTCCACCCGGTTCGAAAGATTCCGGTACATCCAGTCGGCGCTGCTGATCAGCCACTCGCCGTCGAGCGGATCTTCAAACCCGCCCCGGAAGTGGAAGATGCGCGAATGCTCGAGGAACCGGCCGATCACGCTGATCACCCGGATGTTCTCCGAAAGCCCCGGCACGCCCGGACGCAGGCAGCAGAACCCGCGCACGATCAGCGTCACCGGCACGCCCGCGCGCGAAGCCTGGTACAGCTTCTCGGCGACCTCGCGATCCTCGAGCGCGTTCACCTTCGCCGTGATGCCCGACGGCAGCCCGCGCCGGGCCAGCTCCATCTCGCGATCGATGAGCGCGTTGAACCGGGCCCGCATCGTGAACGGCGCGACAAGAAGGTGCGAATAACTCTGCGGAGCGCTCACGCCCGTCAGAAAATTGAAAAGCGTCACAAGGTCGCCCGTGATCTCCGTGTCGCACGTGAACAGCCCCACGTCGGTGTACAGCTGCGCCGTCTTGGGGTGGTAGTTGCCCGTTCCAAGGTGCGCGTAGCAGCGGAGCCCGGTCCGCTCGTGCCGGACAACGAGCGACGTCTTGCAGTGCGTCTTGAGCCCCGCGACGCCGTACGCCACGTGCACGCCCGCCTTCTCGAGCTGCCTCGCAAACCGCACGTTGCGGCTCTCATCAAACCGCGCCCGCAGTTCCACCAGACACGCCACCTGCTTCCCGCTCTCCGCAGCACGGATCAGGTTCTCCACAAACGGCGAGTCCGGCGTCGTGCGATACAGCGTCTGCTTGATCGCCACCACGTCCGGGTCGCCGGCCGCCGCGGCAATGAAGCGCTCGACCGAATGCTTGAAGCTCTCGTACGGATGGTGCACGAGGATGTCCTGCTTGCGGATCGTCGCGAAGAGCTGCGCGCTGGGCGACTCGCCGCTCGCCCGCGCCGACACCGCAAGCCGCGTCGGCACCACCGGCCGGTAGGGACGGTCCTTGAGGTCGGGCCGGTCCACCTCCGCGATCTCAAACAGCGAGGCGTAGTCCACCGGCGGGTGCTCGTACACGTCCTGCGGCACGAGGTTCAGCTTGTCCAGCAGCCACTGGCGGAGCTCCTGGCTCGCGCCGGGCTCCAATTCCAGGCGCACCGCCCGGGCAAACCGGCGCTGCTTCAGGTCCTCTTCCACCGAGCGGATCAGCGACCCCGTCCCCATCTCGATCATGTCGTCCCGCTGCACTCCCGCCGACCGCGTCACGCGGAACGCCGCCTGCTCCACGATCTGCACACCCGGGAAGAGATCCCCGAGGTTGTGGCTGATCACGTCCAGCAGCGGCACAAACCGGTCCACACGCTTGGCGTTCCGGGCGCCCGGACGCGAGGGGATCGGCACAAACCGGCGCACACCCGTCCCCACCGGAATCTTCACCCGCGCAAACCGCGGCCCGTCGGACGGCCCTCCGGCACGCCGCGCCACCGACTGCGCCGGCGGATCCACGAGCACGCTGATGTTGTCCGACAGATTCGAGATAAACGGAAACCGGTGCCCCGAATCCACCGCGAGCGGCGTCAGCGATGCGAAGATGTGCGCCCGGTACCACTCATCCACATAGCGGCGGTCGCGGGGCGAGAGATCCTGATAGCCCACGATGTGAATGTCCGACGCCGTCAGCGCCGGCAGCAGATCCGCCGTGAAAATCCGGGTCTGCTCCGCGATCAGATCGTTCACCATCGCGCGGATCGCAACGATCTGCTGGCGCGGCGTCATCCCGTCGTGGCTCAGCGATTCCGGCTCGCTCTGCATCAGCCGACGCAACAGCCCCACCCGCTTCATGAAGAACTCGTCGAGGTTGCTCGTAAAGATCGCCAGGAACTTCACGCGTTCGAGCAGCGGAATCCGCGCGTCCCCCGCCTGCCACAGCACGCGCCGGTTGAACTCAAGCCACGAGAGGTCCCGGTTGAAAAACCGCGGACCCACCCACTCGGGCTCCGCCTGCTCGCCGGGCGTCACGGGCAGCGGCGGCACGGCCGGCACTTCCGGCTTCAGATAATTCGATTCCGCCTGAGACATCACTTCTCCACCCTGTACGTCGCTATGCAACCCGGAGCTTCCGTCACGCTCACGCTCGCTACCCGGGCGTGCGGCTTGAGCGCCTCGTCCAGGCGCGAAACCATCTCCGTCGCGATGTGCCGCGCAACATGCTCCGCGGACGGGTTCACCCCCGCGGAAAACGGCTCACAGTCGTCCAGGTTCTGGTTGTGGAACGGGGCGCAGATATCCTGCAGCACTTCCTCGCACGTGTGAAAGTCGCACAGCAGCCCGTCGCCATCCAGCGTCCCGCCCGCGATCACGGCCTTCACCTTCCAGTTATGGCCGTGCAGCTTCTCCCGCTGACCGCCGATGACAAGCGAATGGCCCGCACAAAACTCGGTTTGAACCGTGATCTCGAACATTCGCCATCCTAGATGCGGCACCTCGCTTCGTTCGACGCCGCCCGGGCTATTCCGGCCCGAGGGCCCCGCAAACGCCCCAGAACCCCTTCTTTCCATCGTCCGCCCGGACGCCCTTCCAAACCCTACCCTCGTGTTTTCGGAACTTGAAGACGTCGTTTGCCCCGCGTTCGGTTCAAGAATTGCGCATTCAAAATCGATCATTCCATGACAAACGCCCCGCTCATGCTCTCTGTTTCCGGTCTCCGCGGCATCGTCGGTCATTCGCTGACGCCCGAGGTCGCCGCCCGCTTTGCCGCCTGCTACGCCGCCTTCCTGCGCGAGCGGGCCGGCGCCGCCCGGCCCACGGTCGTCCTGGGCCGCGACGGACGCGCGGGCAACACGATGCTGCATCATGCCGCGCTCGCCGGGCTCGTCGGCGCTGGTGTCGATGTTTACGACATCGGCGTCGCGATGACCCCCACCGTCGCCGTTGCAACCGATGCGCTTGCCGCCAAGTCCAAGGGCCCCGTCGCGGGCATGGTTCTGACCGCAAGCCACAATCCGCAGCAGTGGAACGGCCTCAAGTGCCTGCTCGCCGAACGTCCAGATTCCTTCGGTTCGGCCGCCTGCGCTCCGCCCGCCTCGCTCGCCGGCAAGATCGTCGAGCGCTTCCGCGCCAACAGCCCCGCGTACGTCGAGTGGAACGCCGTCGGCACAGTCCAATCGCCCACCTCGGCCGATGCGCACCACGTGGCGCGCGTTCTGCAGGCCATCGAGGAAGTTGGCCTCACCGACGACGCCCCCGCCCTGGGAGTCGGCCTCAAGTTTGCCGCCGATTCGGTCAACGCCTCCGGCGTCCAGGGTTGCCAGCAGCTGCTCGAGGCGCTGGGCGTCGATGAGTTCTGCCACCTGGGCAATGACACCTCCGGTCTGTTCCCGCATCCGCCCGAGCCCACGCTCGACAACCTCTCCGCGCCCGGCGGCCTCTGCGACGCGGTGCGCGAGAACGGCTGCGCCGCGGGCTTCGCTCAGGACCCCGACGCCGACCGCCTCGCGCTCATTGACGACCAGGGCCGTTACATCGGCGAGGAATACACCCTCGTGCTCGGCACGCTCGCCATCCTGGAATCCATGAAGCGAACCGGTGAAAAGACCCAGGGGCGCACCCTGGCCGCCAACCTTTCCACCAGCCGCATGATCGATGACATCGCCTCCCGGTACGGCTGCACCGTGCTGCGCACCGCCGTCGGCGAAGCGAACGTGGTCTCTGCCATGAAGGAGTCCACCTCCATTGTCGGCGGCGAGGGCAACGGGGGCGTCATCTGGCCCCGCGTGACATACGTGCGCGATTCGCTCAGCGCTATTGCGCTCACGATCGGCCTGATCAAGATGTTCGGAAAGCCTCTGTCGGCCATCGCCGCGGAAATCCCTTCCTACTCCATTGTGAAGCGGAAGGTCGATCTTTCCGACACCTCGCAGGCCAGGGCCGCCGCAGAAAAGGTGGCCCGGCACTTCGCTTCCGAACGCCTCGACCTGCAGGACGGCGTTCGCGTTGACATCGAGAGCAAGCGGGCCTGGCTGCACGTGCGCGGCAGCAACACCGAGCCGATCATGCGCCTCATCGCCGAAGCCCCGACCACCCAGATCGCAAATCAACTGCTCGACGAGGCCGCCCGCGCCATCGACCTGCCGGGCGCGCCACAGGAAGCAAAGAAGCACTGACGCCTAGTCCGCGCGTGCGAGCGAATGGGCATCCTCGCCCGCCTGCCGCCCCGCCTCGCTCTCGGCTCCGCCCGGCTCCCGCGCGGGCACGGGCTCGATGCGCACCCGCACCAGGCGCGTGGGCTCTGATTCCAGCACCGTGACGAACATCGCGGAGGCGCCCCCGGGGAGTTCAAAGCGCTCGCCGGCTTCCGGAATGCGCCCCAGAGAAACCGTGATGTATCCGCCGACGGTGGTGAAGTCTTCGCTCTCGGGCAGCGCCAGGCCCAGCGGCTCGAGCGCGGCGTTCGCATCGGCGATGTAGGCCCTGCCGTCGAGTTCGGCGAACTTGCGAACTTCGTCGGTCTTTGCGCCGGGCATGTCCTCCGGGCGCTCGTATTCGTCCTGCACGTCCCCGAAGAACTCTTCGACGATGTCTTCGAGCGTCACAACGCCCGCCGTGCCGCCGTATTCATCGAGCGCAACGGCGATGTGCACGCGCTTCTGCAGCATCTCATCGAGCAGCTCGCGGATCGTCTTGGACTCGGGGACGAAGATCGCGGGCCTGAGCTGGGAACGCAGGTCGAACGTGCGCCCGGCGCGGCTGCCGCCCACTCCCGCCAGCCAGCGCAGGAGGTCCTTGATATAGAACACGCCGATGATCCGGTCGATCGAGTCTTCGTAGACCGGGATGCGGCTGTGCCCGCCCTCGCGGATCATCGAGGTGATCCGCCCGAGGTCGTTGGTCAGTTCCAGGACCTCCATCTCCGTGCGGGGCGTCATGATCGCCTTCACGGTCGTATCGCGGAACTTCACAACCGCCCGGATCATCTGCTGCTCGGTCTCGTCGAGCTGCCCTTCCTGCTTGGCCTCGGCGACCACATCCAGCAGTTCCGCCTGGATCGCCTCGACATCCCCGACTTCTTCCTTCCCCGCCAGCATCCGCACGCCGGTGTCGATGTACCCGACCAGCCCGCGCAAGGGGCGCAGGAAAACATAAATCCCGCGCACCAGCGTCGCAAATCCGTAGATCGTCGGCTCCGCCAGATACCGCGCCACGCTCGACGGGATCACCGTTCCGACGACCCAGACCAGCCCCACGATCAGCACCAGCCCCAAGATCAGCCAGAGCCAGAGCTCGCCCGATCCCTTGCCCGTCCCCATCAGCGCCACAAGCGCCATCAGGAAGCCAGTCGCCGAAACGATCGAAAACGCCACCCGCGCCATCGCGACCGACGCCGCGTGCCCGTTCACATCATCGATGATCCGGCGCACACGCTTGGCCCGCCTGTGATCCGCCCGGTGCGCCAGCATCTCCTCGAGCGCCGACCGCGAGAGATCGCGCAGCGAATGGAAGATGGCGCCGAACACGCCGGTCGCGAAGAGCGCGACGAGCCCCACAAACAGCCATGTGCCCGGATTAAGAAGCTGGCTCATGCGCCCTCTCCCCGCGCCGGGCGCGCAAAGACAACACCCACTCCGATACCTGTCAGGATCTCGTCCTCCGCGTCGTGCATGGCGCGGTAGGACTCGGGGTCGTGGTCATCATGCCCGAGGCAGTGCAGGACCCCGTGCAGACCGTACAGCAACAGCTCGTGCCACCAGCCGGGCGCCCCGCTGGTTGTGAAGGCGGTGCCCGTCCAGCCGCGCGCCCGGGCCTGCCGCTCCGCCTCGTCGAGGCAGATCTCTATATCTACATCAAGGGGGGCAAAGCCCGAGCCGTCCTCATCGACCGAAAGGTCGAACGTGAGCACGTCCGTCGTGCCGGGCACGCCGGCGTATTCCTCGTGAAGCCGCGCCATCTCCTCATCGTTCACGACCCGCACCCGCACCTCGCCGCCCCGAGCGCGCCCACCCGACCGCCCCGCCTCACGGCGCGCCGCGGCCGCAAAGGCCTTCGACATCATCTCCACGAGCCAGACGCACGCGGATTCGGGCACCCGCCCGGACGAATCGCGCAGGTCTACCCGGAGCTCCGGCGGCAGGACTTCCCCGCCCACCCCTCCGGGTTCCGCCGGCTTTGAACTCTCCGCTGGCATGTCGTCCCTGACCGTTCGCATCATTCCAGAAACTCGTCCCGAGTGACCGCCCAAGACCCCGAAAGAACCGAGTCCGCTCGCCGCGGCCTGCCCCGTTTGAAAGACCTCTCTGCGCTACGACCCGGCCACGATCCGGATCGCGCCCGAAGTTCTCATATCGTACCAGAACTACCGCAATCCCAACCCCGAAATCCGAAAAATACCAAACAAAAACCTTTTATTTTATTTCTTTAATCCGAACAAAAGACCGAGAGAGCCCCCTTCCGGCATTCAAAGCGCAATTTCTGCCCATCAGTTGGGGGTTGACCGGCCTCTCCATCCGCCTGCCACGGGCTTTTCCCCTCCACCACGATTTCGCTCCCGCGCACACCCACAAACGCGGGATGTGCTCCCGCGGTCCCCAGCCGGCACCGCGCCATCCACGTCAGCACCCCGAGCCGGGACCGAAGCGGAAAAAACGCCAGATCGAGCAGCCCGTCGCTCGGATCCACCCCTCCGGCGCAGGCGGCACCCGGGTCCATACCGAGCGCAAAGGAGCGGCAATTGGAAATCACGAGCCAGCCCGCATCATCCGCCACCTTTTTCCCGTCGACCCACACCCGCAGCACCGGCGGCCGAGGATGACGCATCGCATCCCAGGCCTCCTCCAGGACGGGCATGAGGTACACAAAGTGGCCCGCGGCTTTGCCCCGGGATCGGGAGAGGCGTTCGATCACCGCCGCATCGGGCCCCATGGAAGCCATCAGCGCGAACCGGCGTGATGTGCTCAGGTCGGCCAGGCTGGCGAGAACTCCAAGATCCATCGCCCTGGTGCGTCCCGCTTCGATGGCCGCGATTGCCCGCCCCGCATCCGCGCGATGCCCGCATTCACGCGCCAGGAGGTTCTGATTTCCGGTGGCGTAGTGATACACCGGCACCCGGGAGCGCTCGCAGGCCCCGAGCGACCGGTGGAGCGTCCCATCGCCTCCCACGACAATCAGCGCCCCGGCACCGGCGAGGGCTGTTTCAAGCTCTGCTTCCTGACCGGTTGAAATCGCGACGGCATCGTGCCCACGTTCACGCAAGCGGACATCCAGCTCCGATGCCGCGGCAGCGCCCCTTCCCTTCCCCGATCGGGGATTGTGCAGAACAACCACTTTCACGCGGCACATGCTATCGCGATCGAAAGAGCGATCAGCGCGAAGGCGCGGACTCGACATCGAGCTTCGGATCCGGCAGCTCGCCCGAAAAACGAACAACTTGACCGACAGCGGGCGGCACGAAAGGCATCATTCCGGAATAGACCAGTTCACCCGTGGCCGACGTGCCGACAACCGATTGCACCTCAACCAGGCCGATCTCGCCGTTCGCATCCTCAACTGTGAAACCCTGACCGAGCGAAAGAGGCACGCCTTCGGTGAATTCAAAGCGGATGGCCCAATGACGGATGGGCACAAGGCCCGTGGGTTCTTCCTGCACGCTCTCTGGCCCGGTTTCCACAAACTTCACAACCAGCGGCTTGGAGAGAAGCCGATCTGCAATCGGCTTCGGAAATTCCGGCATGCTGCACCGGGTCTCTCCGACAGCGCGCCCCCAAACGTCTTTTCTTCTCAGCCCTCGCTCTCCAAACTTCCGATCTTCTCCGACTCGGACGACTCCCGTGTTCAACTCGTGAATCCAGCGCAACAGCGATCGGCGCTGCATGCAGTACGTTGCACCATCGCACGAATAGAAATAAAGCTCGGTGTCGAGCATTTGTGGAGAAGGACCGCTCGCATTCGCCGCTTCGACACGGAGCCGCAGCCCACCGGGAATTTCGCGGAGCACAGTCGCCTGGGCTTCATACGAGTGGAAGCAGCCCAGTTCCTCATACTCCACGGTCTTGGCCGAAACCCGCATCTGCCGATCCAACGTGCAGCAGCACCAATCGAAATACAACCCCACCCACGACGGAAGTCCTTCCGGGACTTTGGGTGCGACGACTGGCGGCTGATTGAAAACGCCGCTCCCGAAAGGTTCCAAAGGCGGATCGGCGAGCCCATCACGCACGGCAACGAGACCGAGGCAGAACGCCACGGCACCAACCCCAAAGACCACTCCAGTTGCACGCCCGAAATCCATGCAAGCACATTCCCCATCAATCCGCACGGCAGCGCCCCGGTCCAGATGCCGCCGCAGCGTACCAGCCCCGTTATCCTCATCCTATATGCCCAGCCCCCACCCGGAGTTCAAGAACCTCGTTGTCTTTGATCACCCATTGATCCGGCACAAGATGTCGTACATCCGCGAGGAAACCACCGGGCACCGCTCGTTCCGGGCCCTGCTCGCTCAGATCGCCGGACTGATGGTCTTTGAAGTCACCCGCACCTTTCCTGTCTCGCCGGTCGAGGTGAAGACGCCGCTCGAAAAAACGCGGGCATTCCGCCTGAGCGCCATGATCACGGTGGTGCCGATTCTGCGTGCCGGTTTAGGGATGATCGAGGGCATCCTGACGGTCATGCCCGAGGCGCGCGTGGGACATCTCGGCATCGCGCGCGATCACGACACGCTCGAACCGGTTGCCTACCTCAACAAGCTCCCCCGTGACCTTGATGCAGGCCCCGTGCTGCTGGTGGACCCGATGCTGGCGACGGGCGGCTCGGCATCGGCGGCGATCACGATGCTCCGTGATGCCGGCGCCCAGGACCTTCGCATGATCTGCCTTGTGGCAGCGCCCGAAGGCGTGAAGCGCCTTGTCAAAGATCATCCCAGCGTCATGATCTACACGGCCGCGCTCGACCGCGCACTGACCGACAAGGGATACATCATCCCCGGGCTGGGTGACGCCGGAGACCGGATGTACGGCACGGCCTGAGCGTGCATCCCGCGGGAATGGCCCCGCGCCCGGCAAGACCGCGCTCCTACGCCGTCAGCGGTTTTCCCAGCGCCACCCGCTTCGCCACAACGAAGCCGCGGTGGTGGATGACGTGCCCAACGTATCCGGTGATGATCGAGGCAAGGGTGATCAGCCCGCGCACGCTGTGCACTCCCTGCCGCTCGAGCGCCTCATCGGGCAGTAGCGTCAGCAGTTCGGCCGTGTGCCGCCGATTGGCGGCGAACAGTTCGCACGCCCTGCCCGGATCGCGCTTGTCATAAAAGAGAAGTGCCGCGTATCGCGATTCGTCGTAGTTCATGAGCAGCGGCAGGTCCATGCACGAGATCCGCTTGATGCGGTCGGTCGCGACAAGGTCGCTGTCGAGCACATGGAACACGCACTGGGCGATGCTCCACGTCCCGGGCACCGGGTGGGCGTTGAGCTGATCGCGGGTCAGACCGGCGATCCAGGATTTGAGCTCGTCCGCCTGGGCGGCATAACTGTCGATAATCGTGCGGTCCATGGTGGGAGCTTACCTGTTTCACCTGCTGGAAAGAAACGGAATCCCCGCAAGCCGCCCGCGTGGCCTGACTGCCCGAGGTCACTCCAAGGTACGATGATCCCGTGCTGATCCTGACCGTCATCCAGGGCCCCGACAAGGGGCGCACGTTCCAGCTCCCCGACCACGAGCCCCAGCTCATCGGCCGGTCGGGTGAGGCACTGCCGCTCACGGACACCACCGTCAGCCGGCGGCACGCGGAGATGACGCCCGACAACGGCACCTGGTTCATCCGCGATCTTCAGTCGCAGAACGGCACTTATGTCAACGCCGACCGGATCCGCGAGCGCGTCCGCCTCCGGCCCGGCGATCAGATCCGCGTCGGCGCCACGCTCATCGTCTTTGGATTCACCGAGACGAGCGACCCCGACATCGTCCGCCTCGCCAGGCCCGGTCAGGTGGAAGCCTCCATCGAGCAGACGCTCGCCGGTGACGTCCTGAGCCCCAAGCCCGCGGTCAACGCCAACGAAGAGTCGCTGGTGATGGCCGAGCCCGAGCCCCGGGCTGCCGCCGCCACGCACCTTCGCGTCATCTATCAGCTCACCAGCCTGACCAGCCAGCTGACCGAGCGTCCCGAGCTGCTCAAGAGCGTGATGGAGATGGTCTTCCGCGAGTTCAAGCCCGAGCGCGGGTTCATCGTTCTCACCAAGCCCGGCGACATCGAGAAGACACGGCCCGCGGTCGTCAAGTACCGCACGCCCCCGGCCAACGAGGAAGAAGCACGGATCCACGTCCCGCGCACCATCCTCCAGCACGTGCTCAAAAAGGGCGAGGGCGTTCTCTCTTCCAACGCCATGAACGATCCGCGCTTCGCCGCCGGCGACAGCGTCCAGCGCATGCACGTGCGTTCGGCCATCTGCTCGCCGATCAGCTTCCGCGGCGGCACCTTCGGCGCCATCTACATCGACAGCACCCTCGCCAACTACACCTACACCAGCGAACAGCTCGCCCTCATGAACGCCGTCGGCCAGCACACCGGCCTGGCTCTCGCCAACGCTGAGGGATACGCCCGGCGACTCCAGACCGAACGCCTCGCCGCCGTCGGCGAGACCGTCGCCAGCCTCTCCCACTCCATCAAGAACATCCTCCAGGGAATCCGCGGCGGCGCCGATGTCGTCGAGCTCGGCCTCAAGAAAGACGACCTCAAGATCGCCAAGGGCGGCTGGGACATCTTCAAGCGCAACCTCGACCGCATCAGCAGCCTCACCAGCAACATGCTCGCCTACTCGCGCCACAGAAAGCCCGAGGTCGAGCTCACAAAGTTCCAGCAGATCGTCGACGACTGCATCGAGCTTCTCCGCCCCGGCGCGACCAGCAAAAACGTCGCCATCATCGTCGACATCGACTCCGAACTACCCCCCATCGCCATCGACCCGGGCCTGATGCACCAGGCGCTGCTCAATTTGCTCACCAACGCCGTCGAAGCGGTCGAGCCCGTCAAGGGCGTCATCACCGTGCGCGCGTATTACATGATGTCCCCCCCGGGCTCGCCCCCCACGCCCGCCGCCATCAGCCAGCGCACCGCCCAGCCGCACCACAGCCCCGGCTCCCAGCCCACGGGCGCGCTCTGGGCCATCATCGACGTCATCGACAACGGGCCGGGCATCGCCAAGGGCAAGCAGCAGTGGATCTTCCTGCCCTTCAATACCACCAAGGGCCTCCGGGGCACCGGTCTTGGCCTCGCGGTCGCCAAGCGCGTTTCCGAGGATCACGGCGGCCTGCTGACCGTCGAATCCGATGAAGGAAAAGGCTCGATTTTCCGAATGATCGTTCCGGCAGACCCCGTCGCCCTCATCGACCCCTCCGCCACCACCGGCGAAAAGGACCAGCCCGGAAAGGGCCGGAGCCTCTAGCCCGGTCGGACGACGTTCGGGACAGGCGATAAGCTCTTCGCGCGGCCTAGTCTTGACTCCTTTGTTCGTCGGGCACTCACGCCGGATCCTCACCTTGAACTCCCCGAGCAATCACCACCAGAACGGCTCTCACCGCAACGGGCACGCTGCCTCACACACGCGCTCGCACGCGGCCGGCAACCGCATCGTCGAACCCCGCCGCCCGGGCATGCCCGGCGCCATCGCGGCTCATGCGCGGTTCCTGGCCGAGTTCATCACCAACCCCGGACGCATGGGCGCCGTCGCCGCAAGCTCCCCCGCGCTCGCCAAACGCATCGCCGATCAGCTCGACTTCTCCCGGATCCACTCCGTGGTCGAGTTCGGCCCCGGCACCGGCGTCATCACCCGCGAAGTCATCTCGCGTTTGCAGCCGGGCACCAAGTTCTTCGCCATCGAGCGCAGCCCCGACCTCGCCCGCATCTGCCGCCAGCGGCTCCCGCAGCTGCACCTTTACGAAGACAGCGCCGAAAACGTTGAGTCGCTCTGCCAGCGCGAAGGAATCGAACAGCTCGACGCCGTTGTGAGCGGGCTGCCGTGGGCCAGCTTCCCCGATTCACTGCAGGACAACATCCTGCACGCGATGTCGCGGGCTCTCAAGCCGGGCGGCCAGTTTGTCATGTTCGGCTACCAGATGGGCCTGCTCACGGGCGCCGGGCGCCGCTTCCACTCCAAGCTCCCCCGCTTCTTCGACAATATCCGGCGCTCCCGCAGCGTCTGGCTCAACCTGCCCCCGGCCCTGGTCTTTAGCGGGACGCTCCGTGCCTCCGCTCACACCACGACCGCCACATCCGCCTGACCGCCGCCTCCCACCTCGCCGCGTACGCCGGCCCGTCGCAAAGCGCCGATGAAAGCACCCGTGCGCGCAGTTCCGCACGCGACGGACGCGCCCGCGCCAGTTCCACCGCCTTTTCAACGTACGCATCCGCCGCCCGCACGATGCAATCGCTCAATCCCGCGGCGGTCAGCAGGCTCAGGCCCACGCGACCCGCGTGCCGCAATCCCTCCATCGCGACCACCGGCACGCCCATCACGAGCGCTTCGCACGTCGTCGTCGTTCCGTTGTACGGGAACGTGTCGAGCGCGATGTCGACTCCGTTGTACGCGCTCAGGTGATCCGCCGCCGAAGGCACAAAGCCCGCCGTCCGCACCCGCTCGGGCGAGATGCCAGCCGAGCCCAGCCGCTCCAGAAAAGCCTCCCGTGTCTGCGCGTTGCCCAGCACGCCGCTCTTGATAAACAGCGTCGCCCGCGGCAGCGCATCGAGAATCCGCTTCCACACCACGAGCGCCGCGTCGGAGTGCTTCGCGAGCTTGTTGAAACTGCCAAAGACAACTTCTTCCCCCGTGCGATCCGCGCCGAGCGCCGGCAGCGGCCCGTCCGGCGTGTAGCAGAGAAAATACGGATCGAGCCGCTCGAGCTTCTCACGCGACCGACGCTCCGCCTCCCCGGGCGGATCTGTAAGCGAGTCCACCAGCCGGTAGTCCATCACGGAGAGCCCGGTCGTGTCCGGATAGCCGATCGCGCTCGCCTGCACCGGCGCAACCCGCGGCACCATCACCGGCAGCAGCGAATTGCCCGAAAGTCCGCCAAGCTCGATAAGAACATCGATCTTCTGATTCCACACTTCCTGCGCAACAAGCCTCGGGTTCTTCTCCCGGAACCCGAACCATCCGCCGCTCATCGCGCGGAACCGTCGCGTCACCTCATCCTCCGACGGAAAGACATGAAAGCAACCCACCCACACCCGCGAACGGTCGTGGTGTTGGAGAATCCCCTCCACAAACCGGCTCACCGCGTGCGACCGCAAGTCCGCGGAAAGCAGCCCCACCCGCAGCACGCGCTCGGGATCGGGCACATTCTCGAACGACAGGGGATCGATCACCGGCCAGGCCGATTCGATGGTCCGCCCGATCGCCGTATGCAGCGCGAGCGATTCGCCCCCATCCTCCGCCTTCAGGTAATGCAATGCAGAGGCCAGCAGAGCCTGAAGGTTGGGATTGCCCGGCGAGTGCTCGAGCGCTTCCCGCACCGTCCGTTCCGCCTCGGCCGCCCGCCCCAGGGTCAGCAGGTTTGAACCAAGAGCCCCCGCAAGCGACGGATCCGGCCCGATCTTCCTCATCGCCTCGCGGACGACCAGGGCCGCTTCCTCCGCGTGCCCCGCGTTCACAAGCGCGCTCGACCGGAACAGGACAAACCGCGCATCGCGCCCGAATCTCTCAGAGAGTTCCGCCCCCCGGCGCACCGCTTCTTCTTTTCGCATCGCGAGCGAGAGCACGTGCAGCACTCCGATCGCGCCGACGGCGTCCATCGGCCGAAGCGTCAGCAATCGCTCGTACTGGTACAGGGCTCGGTCAAACTTTCCCTCGGCGGTCAGCGCCTCGGCAAGCAGGCCCGCGCACGCGGCGCTTCGCGGTTCGACCCGCTGCAGCTCATCCAGCAGCGCAACAGAATCTCCAAAGCGGCCCACCCGCATCATCTCACGCGCGCGATCTAGTTTTTCGGAGATTCCTGACACGGGGAAAGGTACGGGGTCTAAATGCCGCGCTTCCGCGCGCACCAGTCCTGCCACATCGAACGCACCGCCCCCTGCCACCGCGCCGCGTACGCCGGGCCGTCGCAGAGCGCCGAGGCGAGGAGCCTCTGGCGTATCTGGGGCCTCAGGGTGCCGAGTTCACCGCTCCGGGCCGCCAGCGCGACCGCCTTTTCGACATATTCCTCGGGAGTCGAGGCCAGGTATTCGCTCATCCCCGCGGCGTGCAGCAGACTGACTCCGACGCGGCCCGCGTGGGTCGTCCCCTCCAGTCCGATCACCGGCACGCCCATCAGGAGCGCCTCGCAGGTCGTTGTGGTGCCGTTGTAAGGGAAGGTATCGAGAGCGATGTCGATCCGGTTGTACATCGCGAGGTGATCCTCGGGCCGATCCTGGACTCCGGCCAGATCCACCCGGTCGCGGGCGATGCCGACGGCCTCGAGCCGCCTTTTCATCTGCTCCATCACGTCTTCGCAGTCGAGCGCCGCGGTCTTGATCAGCAGCCGCGAACCGGGCGAGCGTTCCAGGATTCTGGACCACAGCGCGAACGCTTCGTCCGTGTACTTGGTGATCTTGTTGAAACTGCCGAAGGTCACCCAGCCGTTTTCTGCCGCCTTGCCGGGGCCGACGGGCGGCATTTGGCGCGGCGTGTAGCACAGAAAACAGGGATCGATCCGGGCCAGTCGTTCCACGGCAAACCGATCCGCGATCCCCGGCGGATCGGTCCGCGAATCGACAATCCGATAGTCGATGTCCGTCATCCCCGTCGTGTGCGGGTAACCGATCGCGGATACCTGCACCGGCGCGAGGCGCGGCGACATCGAGAAGAGGGGCGAATTGGCCGTCAGCCCGCTCAACTCCACCAGCACGTCGGGCCGGGTCTCGCTCACGACGCCCGCGATGATCCCGGGCTTGCTGGTCCGGATCGTGCGCCACTGGTCGCACAACTCCGACAGTTCCTTCGTCACCGCGTCGTCGTTGGGATACATGTAGATGCCCGTCAGGTGCACCTTGGCCCGGTCGTAGTGCCGGAAAATCGCCTCGACGAACCGCGAGACCGGATGGCCGCGGAAATCCGGCGAGATGAGCGCGACGCGGATCTTGCGGTCCGGATCGGGGTCGTTGGGGAAGGACAGCGGATCCACCGGCGCCCGGCCCGCGGCAATCGCCCGGCCGAACGCCTTGTGAATCTCCAGGCTCTCCGCGGGGTCCGCCCAGGGCGCGTAATTGAGTGTCCCCGCGAGAAGGCCGAGCGCGGTCGAGTCGCCCGGCATCATGGCGACGGTGCGCCGGTACGTCTCCACCGACTCGCGCAGCATGCCCAGGTTGAGGTAGATCGTCCCGGTGTACTGCACCATGATCGGGTCGATGCCGATGTTTGCGAGGAAGTGATCGAGCAGTTTCTTGGCGTCCATGTAGCGCCCGATCGCGGCGTACGCCGCCCCGGTCACAAGCACGAACTGCGGGCTCCCGCGGAATCGCGGCAGGAGCTGCTCAGCGCGGGCGATGGACTCCTTCTTCTTCCCGGCCAGGCCCATCATGTGGATGAGGTTTCCCGCCGCCACATGATCGTTGGGATTGAGCGCCAGACACTTCTCGACCTGGTAGATCGCCTGCTCGTAGCGCCCGGTCTCCGCGTAGCCCTTGCCGAGCGCATTGGCGACGTTGGGATCGCGCGGGTCGACGCGCTGCAGCGCGAGAAGCTGCTCGATCCCCTTGTCGTACTGCCCCTGGTGCAGCAGCGCCACGGCCTGCTGATATTTCTGCGGAGACACTGGCATGGGCGATCGTACGTCCCGCGGGGGCGGGTTACGGCGCGCCGGCCGCAAACCCGCGGATGGCGCCGGCCCATCTGTGCGCGTAGGCCAGACCGTCGCAAAGCACGCTCCGGCGCACACGCTCTCTCAACTCCGCCCTGATCTTTGCGAGCGCCACAAGATCTCCCGCCAGCGAAGCGCCCAGCGCGAAAAGCTCTTCACGATCCCGCGCGATCCACTCCGGTGCGCCCACCGCCCGCAGCAGGCTCACGCCGACGCGCGATGCGTGCCGGTCTCCCTCGCGCGTCAGGACCGGAACGCCCATCCACAGCGCCTCGCACGTCGTGGTGGTCCCGTGGTACGGATAAGTGTCCACCGCGATGTCGATGGCCTGATAGCAGGCCAGGTGCTCCCGCATCGTCGCCTTGCGCCCGATCAATTCCAGCCGGTCGCCCGGCAGGCCCGCGCGCTCCGCCCGCGACAGAAGGTCGCGGCGTGTCGGCTCGTCCTCGAGCGCGGGCGCCTTGATCACAAACCTCGAACCCGGCACGCGCCGGAGAAGTTCGGCCCAGTCCGCCAGCAGTTCGTCGCTCACCTTGCTCAGCGCGTTGAACGATCCAAACGTCACGCCCCCACCGCTTGCCGCCGGAAGCGCTCCGGGGTCGGGGGCATCCTCGGGGGGCTGAAAACACAGGAAGCACGGATCAAGCCGCAGCAGCCGCTCCGTCGCCCGCCCGTCGCTCGCGCCCGGCGGGTCGGTGATCGAATCCACGAGCCGGAAATCCACCGTGCCAAGCCCGGTCGTGTTGGGATATCCGATCGCGGTCCCCTGCACCGGCGCAACCCGCGGAATCAGGAGCGGGAGCGGCGAATTGGTCGTGTGCCCGCCCAGCTCGACGAGCACGCCGATCTTTTCCTCCCGCACGATCTGCGCCAGCCGGGCAGCGCCGACCGGCCGCAGGTCATGCCACTTGGCGAGCTGGGCGAGCCTTTTGCTGGTCGCGTCGGAGTATGTTCCCATCGAGATGAGCACGATGCGCACGCCGGCCTGCGCGGCATATCGCGCAATCGGCTCCACAAACCGCGCAACCGAGTGCTCGTGCAGATCGGAAGAAAGAAGCCCGACGGTCATCTCGCCGGCGGAGATCGTGCCCCGCCCCGCGCCCGGCGCCGAAAAACGCTTCATCGCGTCGCCGTAGGCACGGTGAATCTCGAACTGGCGCGCGGGATCGACGCCGGGCACATAGTTGAGCGTCATCGCCAGCAGGCCGAGCGCCGATGGATGGCCCGGCTCCCGAGCAAGGATCTGTTCCAGCACGCCCACCGCCTCCGCCGCGTGCCCCATCCCGAGAAGGGCCGACGCCCGCGTGCCGGAGAGATCCGAACTGCGAACGCCACGCGATTCGACTTCCTGAATCAGTCTGTTCGCCTCGCCCAGCCGGCCGCTGTGCAGGAGCACCGATGCGTACACCAGGGCCCCCCGCGAGCCCGATTTGTCCCGCTCAAACAGCCGCCGCGCCCGGTCGAGCGCCTCGGCCTTGCGCCCGGCGCCGAGCAGCAGATCGACGGGAGCAGCCTGAGCCGCAAAGTCGCCCGGCAGCAACGCCGCCCTGCGTTCGGCGGCGAAGAGCGCCTGTTCGGTCCGGCCGCTCCGCGCAAACACCATCACCTGCAGCCCCGCCACGTTCGCGTCGCCGGGAGAAATCCGTGCGAGCTTGGAGAGTTCGGCCTCGGCCTGCGCCAGCCGCCCCTGCTCCAGCAGCCGGGCGATCTCTTCGAGTTTGGTGGGTGAGACTGCCATCGGGCTTCAAGGCTAAGCCGGCGATTCCGCGCCCGGAGGCTCGGGGAGCGTGAGACAGACGATCACGCCAGGAATAAAAAGCAGCCCGATCCACCAGAGCGCGTGCGATACTCCGTCGGCCGTCGCCAGGCTCTGCCCCGCGAAGAGCGCCAGCATCGTCCCCGCGGCCGAAACCAGCCTGCCGACGTTGTACGTAAAGCCCGCGCCCAGCGTGCGCACCAGCACCGGAAAGAGCGGCGGAATGTAAAGCGGAAAGAGCGCAAAAAGCCCAAGCGCAAAGAACGCGATCATGCTGTACAGCACCGGTATCTGGCTCAGCTCTGGCGGCGTCCGGAACGCGAACAGGAAAGAAACCAGCCCCGCGCCCATCAGGAGCGTAAAGGCACGCCGATAGCCGATGAATCGCGCCAGGTACGTGGCGAAGTAGTTGGCGGCAATGTTGACCGCGAGGTAGAGCATCGAGATATTGGACACAAGCACCTGCGCATCGGGCTTCGGCATGGCCGCCACCTGCGGCGTGCGGAGGATCAGCTGCGGGCCGAAGAAGAGAAAGGCCCAGGCCGTTGTCAGCGCGATCGAGGTCAGCAGTGTCAGGCGGATGGTTGTGCCCGCGAGACGCCCGGTGAAAAGCTCTCGCAGCTTCGCAGGGGCACTCTCCCGCGAGGCTTTGACCCAGTGCTCGGGCTCGGGCACGGCGCTCCGAATCCAGAGCGTGAGCAGCGCCGGCGCGACACCGATCAGAAACGCGAACCGCGGATCGGAGCCCGACATGCCCTTGGCTATGTACGACGCGGCGATGCACCCCACGATGTAGCCGGTCTGCAGCGTCGCGCTCGCCCACGCACGGTGGCGGGTGTGGAGCGTCTCCGCCACGAGCGCCGAGCCGGCGGCCCATTCGCCGCCGATCCCCAGCGCCGCGATGAAACGGAAGATGAGCAGGTGCCACCACGTGGTGGCGAAGTAGACCGCTCCTGTAAAAAGGGCGTATGTAAGAACCGTCAGCGTGAGGGTGCGCGCACGACCAAGCCGGTCCCCGATTCTGCCAAAGACGGCGCCGCCCACCGCCCAGCCGACAAGAAACACGGCCTGAATCACCGCCGCCCGCCACCCCACTTCCTTCGGATCGGGCGCCGTGCCGTTCTGCTCGGTCAGAACCCGCGTGACGAGCGGCGTCGCCAGGATGATGTAGAGGTAGCCGTCGAGCCCATCAAAGGCCCAGCCCAGCCACGCCGCGATGAGTGCTTTGGTGGAAGAGGTGCTTCGCTGCACCGATTCAGATTACCGCATTCCCAGGGCCCTGTCTCCGGGCGTCCGCGCGAACGGGACATCCTGCCCTACACCAGTCGCTTCTCCAGCCCCTCTTTGACGTGCGGCCATTCTTCCTTCAGCACGCTGAACACAATCGAATCTCGAAAGTGTCCCTCGCGCACGATCACGTGCCGGCGCAGCACACCCTCGCGCACGGCCCCCAGCTTGGCGATCGCCGCGGCGCTGCGCACGTTGCGCGCATCGCACTTGAGCTGCACGCGCACGCAATCCAGGGCCTCGAACGCATGCTTCATCATCAGCAGCTTGCTCTCGGGGTTCACCCTGGTCCCCCGGTGCGCCGAGGCGATCCACGTCCAGCCGATCTCGATCCCCCTGTTGGGCAGGTCGGCGACGTAATAGGACGAACTGCCGATCGCCTCACCCGTCGACCGGAGCACCGTTGCGAACGGCACGCGCCCGGGGAAGGCGTGACACTCGCCGATGAACTTCCTGATCCCCTCGACGGTCCATTCCGGATCGTCGTGCTTGAAGTACGTGAACGAATCCCGCGCCGTGTGCCTGAGCAGATCCGGCGCGTGGGCTTCCGTCAGCGGAACCATGTCGACGAACCGGCCCCGAAGCGTGATGGGCTGCAGTTGCATGAGGCATTTGTATGGCGATTTCCGCCGGCACGGGAATCTTTTTCCAGCGCCTTCCGCGACAGCCCCTATTCGAACGTCAGCGTCGTGTGCCAGCTCTCGGGCTCGCTCCCGAGCTTGTACCCGAGGTCCGACAGCGCCCGCATCGTCTCTTTCTGGAAGGTCCCCTCCACGGGCACGCGGAAGTCATCCGGCACGGCCAGGTAGAAGTACTCCACGTCGAGCCCGTCCACTTTGCGCAGGAGTTCGGTCTGGTAATCGAGCAGCCGCATGCTGGCGATGTTGCTCATGCGGGTCATGGTCGTCAGCGATTCGCCGGTAATGCTCGGCCAGGCCGGGCTCACGATCTTGGGCACGTCCGCCATCTGGTTGTTCACGATCACCCAGATGCGGATCCTGGACATCTTCCGGTCGGGAAAGGTCCGTTTCCACATGCCCACGAGCGACTTGTCCGAGCGGATGTTGGCGCCCAGCAGCATGTTCGCGGTTGTGCCCCCGTCGACGTACAGGGAGCCGTCGATGATCTGGGGCGGAAAGGCCGCGGGCACCGCGCTCGAGGCCATCAGCACGTCGTAGACCGGAGTGTCGTTGCCGGTCACGACCGCGCGCTCGCAGATCTCCCCGAGCAGGAAGGGCCGGTTGACGCCGATATCGAGGTTGGTCGTCCCGATGATGAGCGATCGATCTTCGCCGCTCAATTTCGCGATTCGCTCTATCCGCTCGCGGTTGAGCTGCGCTTCCACATCCCGGCGCAGCCCCTTGGTCGTCGTAAAACTCTCGCGCCACGGCAGGAAGAAGAGCCAGTCCTTGAGCTCGACCCAGTCCTTCTTCGGATTGCGATAGAGCTCGCAGATCTCCTCGTAGTCCCTTTCCTCTCCGAGGAAGGCAAAGGGCGCGATCAGGGCGCCCGTGCTCACGCCCGTCACCACATCAAACTGCGGGCGCGCTCTCTCGCCCTGCACGTTGGCCCATCCCCTCAGCACGCCGGCGCCGAAGGCGCCCCAGTCGCCGCCGCCCGAGATCACCAGCACGTTGAAAACCGGCTCCGGCGGATGTTCACCCTTCTCAACCGCCGCGGCATACGCGTCCTGCTCGGCCTTCATCCGCCTTACAAATTTGGCGGCGGCGATCACCTGATCGGTCTTGATCTGCTGGATCGTCTCCATCCGCAGATCCGCGAGCTGATGCTCGCTCAGCTTCGGGCGGCTCGTGGCGCACCCGCTCCCGACACAAAGGACGCACAGAATCAGGGCCAGGACGCTTCTTCTCATGCGCCGAGTGTAACGATCCCAAAAACAGCCCCGGCCCCGCGTTGAGCGGGGCCGGGCGCGGCGCAAACCCATGAAGGTACAAATTCACGGGCACAAAAGAGCGTCGTATCCGTTGACAAACAGAACAAAGTCGCTGTCGTCCACCATTCCGTCGCTGTTGAAGTCGGCGGGGCAGGGGTACGGCATGGTCGGGTCGTCGCACATCAGCAGGTTGTACGCGTTGGCGAAGAGAACGAAGTCGGCGTCATCGACCAGCCCGTCGTTGTTGAGGTCACCGACGCAGAACTGTGTGGAGAGCGCGATGCCGCCCAGGGTGTAGCCGGTGTCGGGCGTGATGATCGAGGTGAGCGTCAGACCGGTGATCGAGCCCGTCAGGGGCGCCGGATCGTGGTAGACCGACACGGTGGAAGTGCTCGCGATGTAGACCGTCACGCCGCCGTCCACGTTGGCCTCGGCCGTGATCTGGTCGATGCCGGGCAGATCGATCTGACCCTTGAGCACCCAGACGCCGCCGGACTTGACGTACTTGTGCGAGCAGTCCGTCGGCACGGTGGCCGCGGTGTACATGACGTCGGGGCCGGGGACCGAGGGGTCGAGGTCGAGCATGATGAACGACGAAGTGGAAGCCCCGTCGGTGTTCAGGGTCGTCAGCGACTGGTTGCCGACGGTGGGAAGCCCGATGCCCACCTGGAAGGTGGCCTTGCCGACGCTGCTGTTGGAACCCGAGCAGTTGTAGAGCTGGCCGGAGTAGACACCCACGTCGCGGATGTTGTCCGGGGTCTTGGTCAGGCCAAGGGTTTGCACCTTGCTGATGTTGTTCACCAGGGTGGCGCCGCGGGTCATATAGAGCGTGCCGCCGGTGGGCGTCGCGCCGCTGGCGTTGTCGCCGCCGGTCCAGATCTGCGAGCCGTCGGTGGTCGCGGCGCCGCGGATGCTCGTGGCGTTGTAGTTGGCGTTCAGCTTCGTAGAAAGATCAACGTTGCCGTGGAAGTCGAGCAGACCGACCACGCGGGGCGTGCTCGCAGCCGTGAGCGAGGAAGGGTCGGTCGCGTCGGGCGCAGCGTTATAGCCGACAAAGGAGATCAGGCGACCATCGACCGAGCGATGGATGTGCCGGTCGTGGTTGGTGATCTGCGGAATCGAGATGGCGTTGGGGCCGGCGAAGGGGATCACGATGTCGTTCCCGAGCGCCGTGCCTGCCTTCGAATACTCGGACAGCACCACCTCGCCCGAGCCCGTGCCCATCGAGCCCACCTTCATGACCACCAGGTTTCCCGGGGTCAGCGGAGCCGCGACGGCCGACGCCGCGAGGCCGCACACACAAAGCATTCCCATCACACCTGAAATACGCATGACGAACTCCTCTCGCTTCCGAACGAAAAACAGAGACGGAACGCTCCGCCCCGCATGTCACTGAAATTCCGGCTGCCAGAAGTAACGGCTCGGCCGGTTGTAAGCCTGGTTCGGACCCGGGTCGCTGGTAGCTTCCTGCCGGCTGAGCCACGTGAGGTGGCCGTCTACAAACATGACAAAGCCGCCCTTGCGATGCCGCCCGGCGACGCGGCAGTCCTTGGGAGCGTTGCCCTTGGTTTTCGAGCAGTTGAGAAAGTCCTTCGAGCCGTACAGCGGAACGGCCTCCGGAGCCTCGATCGGCGAGGTCATCGCCTCGGTCATGTAGATCTCGAGCGCCGGGAACTGAAAGTCGGAGAGCTTGAGCCGAAGGATGTTCCAGTCGGTATCTCGCACTCCGCGGATGCGGTTGGTCGTGTACGTCTTGTCGTCGTTGCCGACGGGCGCGTCGTACCCCGAGTTGATGACGTAGCACCAGTAGGCCGGGAGAGCGAGGGTTGGTCCCCCAAGGACATAGCCGGGCTTGACACCCCAGATCTTGAAGTGCCCTTCGTCATAGATCTCGACCGACTTGTTGACCGCGGGCGTCGCCGGCTCGGCGCTCGGGCAGACGAAGATGCTCTTGGACTTGGCGGATGGAACCGGCGCGCCGCCGTCGGCGTGCGCTTTGGCCATCTGGTAATAGCTTCGGCCGTCGGGATTCAGAGTGGTGGCGATCGCGTTGGGCCAGAAGCCGTTGTCGCCCCAAGATCCGATCGTCTTGTTCGAGTTGTAGCCGTCGGCCAGTCCCTGATGCGGAACGAAATCCTTGAACTGGCCCGCGTACGCATGCACCGCCTGACCGTACTGGCGGAAATTGGACTGGCACATCGTTTCGCGCGCGAGCTGACGCACCTTCCCCAGCGAAGGGAGCAGAATCCCGATCAGCAGCGCGATGATCGCGATTACAACCAGCAATTCGATGAGCGTGAACCCCCGGCCTTTTCGCATGGAGGAATGATGACCGGAGGAAACTGAAGGAGCGTTCACTTTCGGACAAGGAAGTGCGAAGGTTCGGTGTGCAAAGAATCAAGATTCCGTGAAGGAAACGGGACCCGCCACCGAGCGTGCCGATCCGCGGGTAGCCTTGGCGCATGAATCAGATGCAGTTCTCGCGTCGGCGCGCCATGGCCCTCGCCGGCCTGACACTCGGTGCGGCGGCCGTTCCCGCGGCGACCGTTCCCGCTCCGGACCGCGCCAAACGCTCCCTCCGCTTCGCCCACCCAACGGACATCCACGTCCAGCCCGAACTCCGCGGCGGCGAGGGCATGGCCGCCTGCTTCCGGCACATGATGAGCCTGGCCGAACCGCCGGAACTGATCATCTGCGGCGGCGACCTGCCGATGGATACGGGCTCAACTCCCGAAGAGCAGTCACGCATCGACTGGGACCTGTTCAAATCCACTCTCGCCAGGACCGTGCCCGCGTCCGTTCCCATCAAGTACGCCCTGGGCAACCACGACGTTTTCGGGCGCGACAAGGTCGCCTGCAAAGCCACCGGGAATGAGCCCTTCTACGGCAAAAAGTGGTTCCTCCAGAACTTCGGTTACGAGCGCACCTGGCAGTCGTTCGATCAGAACGGCTGGCACTTTGTGATCCTGGATTCGATCGATCTTCTTCCTGATGGCGACGAGTTTGTCTGCCGCATCGTCGGCGAACAGCTCGATTGGCTCCGCTCCGACCTGGCGGCGTCGAAGCTCCCCACGGTCGTTGTGACGCACGCTCCCATCATCTCGGTCGCCAACTACTTCGATAAGGATGAGGATGAGTGGAAGACCGACGGGCCCGACCTGGCGGTTTCCGCCAAGCGCATGCACGTCGACTGCCGCGATCTGGAAGAGCTGTTCCGCTCGAGCAAAAACGTCAAGCTCTGCCTCTCCGGCCACCTGCACCTGCTCGATAAGTGTGTGTACAACGGCATCACCTATATATGCGACGGGGCGGTGAGCGGCGCCAAGTGGAAGGGCTGGAAGCGCCAGACGCCGGAGGGGTACGGCCTGATCGACCTCTACGAAGACGGAACGTTCAGCCACCAGTACACGACCTTCGGATGGCAGGCCGAACCCGCACCGAAGAAGGAAAAGAAGATCAAGGTGGGCGCGGCCCCGTAAGACTACTTCGTCCCGTACGACTGCTCGAGCGCCTTGAGCACATTGGGCCAGGCCTTTGCGAAGTACTCCTTCACCGTGGGCCAATTGCCCTCGGATGTGAATCCGAGGTGGCGCAGGCGGACGGCGGTTTTTCCCTGGCCCGCGTCGGCGAAGGTGACGACGACCCAGGTGCGCCGGGCCCTCTCCTGTTCAAACTTGGGCGGCGCGTTCCACGAAAACGAAACCATCTCGTCGGGGACATAGCTCAGCACCTGGCAGCCGTTGCTGCCGATCTTCGTTGCCGGGTCGAAGTAGATCTCCCACGGGCCGCCGATGCGCAGATCGATGGCGGCATCGGCGCCCAGGAACTGCTTCCAGCCTTCGCCCGTTGTGAATCGCCGGTAGACCTCCGCCCGGGGAGCGGCGACCGTCACGCTCGTGTCGATCGCCACCTCATCCCGCCCCTTGCCCACGAACATCGAGGCGTCCACGGCCTGCGGCTCGCCGGTGGGTCCGACGAAAGGCGCTGCATCGTGCTTTCCCATGCCCATTCCGAGCGCAAGCAATGCAAGAACTCCGACTGCCGCCAACGTATGAACTCGTGACATTTGAATGGTCCTTTCCTTGTTTGAATGATCGTTCAAATACAACCTAATCGATTTTGAATGATCAGTCAACCGCTCTGACGCCTGTTTGTTGCAACGGCAAGGCGCCCCATTGCTTTGCAGGAAAGGGGGTTGGCGGGCGGCCTTGACGAAAGCTTGACGAATCCTTCACGGACTCTTTGCTCGGGGGACAGGGTGCGACTTGTAACCTCATTCCGCAAGTCGCCGGCCGGGCCTTTGCGGCGTGTGTCGCGGGCTGCGGATTGGCCGCTTGCAAGCTGAGGAGAGCAGCATGAACAAGTTCTGTGTGGCGGCGCTGTGCGCCGCGTCGGTGGCGGGCTCGTCGCTTGGGGCGATCCGCATTACCGAGTGGATGTACAACGGCGCGGGCGGCACCAACCGCGAGTTCTTTGAGATCACCAACGTCGGCGGGCCGGCGGTCGATCTGACCGGCTGGTCGTTCGATGACAACAGCCGCACGCCCGGCTCGCTGAGCCTGAGCTCGCTGGGAACGCTCGCGGCGGGCGAGAGCGCGATCGTCTGCGAGCAGGCCTCGGCCACATTCCGCACGGCCTGGAGCCTTGGAGCCGCGGTCAAGATCCTGGGCAGCAGCACCCAGAACCTCGGTCGCGCCGATGAGATCAACATCTACGACGCGGGCAACAACCTTGTCGATCGTCTGACCTATGACGATCAGACGCTGGGCGGCCACCGCACGCAGGGCATCTCGGACAACATCAAGTTCTCCAAGCTCGGCCTGAACGACTCGTCCAGCGGTGTCGCTTCGGTCGCGGGCGACTCGTGGGGCTCGATCACGAGCGCGAGCGGCGATGTCGGCAACCCCGGCACGTACGCCGACGTTCCCGCCCCGGGCGCGCTGGCGCTCGCCGGCCTCGGAGCGATCCTCGCCCGCCGCAAGCGCTGATTCAACGGACAAGAGGACTTTCCCAAGGGGACTCCGGCTGTTGTGCGGAGTCCCCTTTTTCATTGGGCTTGCTCGCGCGCCGGCGCGCGACTGTTCTTGATTCACTTCACTCCGGGCCCCCACTGCGGGTTCCTCCCCCTTAGTGCAGGACGCGGAAGATTTCGGCTTCGTCGGTGAGGCCGGCGGCGATTTTTTCGACGGCGTCATCCTTCATGGTGCGGAAGCCGGCGCGGACGGCGGCTTCGTAGAGGGCGACGGCGTCGGCGCTGCGGAGGGTGAGCTTGCGGAGCTCATCGTCCATCTTCATGATTTCGTAGACGCCGAGGCGGCCTTTGTATCCGCTGCCGCCGCAGGTTTCGCACTTGCCGCCCATGCCGACGTGTTCGCCGACGCCGCTGCCTTTGCAGGTCTGGCAGGTGCGTCGGACGAGGCGCTGGGCGAGGGCGGCGAGGAGTGTGCTGGTGACGAGGTAGGGCTCGACGCCGATGTCGATGAGGCGGGTGATGGCGCTGGGGGCGTCGTTGGTGTGGAGGGTGGCGAGGACGAGGTGGCCGGTGAGGGAGGCCTGGATGGCGAGCTGGGCGGTTTCGGCGTCGCGGATTTCGCCGACGAGGATGACGTCGGGGTCCTGGCGGAGGAGGCTGCGGAGGCCGGCGGCGAAGGTGACGCCGCGCTTGACGTTGACCTGCATCTGGCTGATGCCGTCGAGGTGGTACTCGACGGGATCTTCGATGGTCATGACGTTTCGGCTGGCGCGGTCGATGCGGCCGAGGGCGGCGTAGAGCGTGGTGGTTTTGCCGCTGCCGGTGGGGCCGGTGACGAGGATGATGCCGGTGGGGCGTTCGACGAGGTCGAGCAGTTCGGCCTGCATCGTTCTGGTCATGCCGACGGCGTCGAGGCTGAGCTGGGTCTGGCTCTGGTCGAGCAGGCGCAGGACGAGGCGTTCGCCGTAGATGGTGGGGATGCAGGAGAAGCGGATATCGATCTTGCGGCTGCCGATACGGACGCTGGTCTGGCCGTCCTGGGGGCTGTGGCGGTTGGCGATGTCGAGCTCGGTCATGACCTTCAGGCGTGAGCTGATGGCGGGCGCGAGCGAGAGTGGCGGGCTGAACGCATCGACGAGCATGCCGTCGACGCGGAATCGGATGACGAGCTTGTTCTCCATGGGGTGCACGTGCACGTCGCTGGCGCGGCGGCGGAGCGCCTCGAAGAGGATCATGTTGACGAGGCGGATGACGGGCGTCTGGCGGGCGAGCTGGAGGAGGTCGGTGGCGTTGCCGACGCTGCCGGCGACGCTGGCGATGGTGCGCTCGTCGAGGGGCATCTCGTCGATGATCTCGGTGACGAGGTCCTGGCGGCGTTCGTAAGCGCGGTTGATGAGGTTGGCGACGCTGGCGCGGGGGGTGAGGACCAGTCGCACGGGCATGTGCAGCAGGTCCTCGAGCATGTTGAAGACGGCGGGCTGGAAGGGCTGGGCCGTGGCGACGGTCATGGTGACGCCGTCGGACTCGATGCCCGCGACGCTGTGGCGGCGCGCGATGTCGGGCTGGATGGTTTCGAAGAACTTGGCGGCGCTTTCCTGCAGGCGCGGCTCGCTGACGTAGGGGATGCCGGTGCGCCGGGCGAGCAGTTCGAGCGCGGCGTGCTCGTCCATGGCGAGCGTGGAGAGGAGCGTGTCCCAGGGCTCTTCATCGGAACCTTCGGTCTGCTGGAAGGCGCGGAGCTGGTCGGCGGTGACGCGGAGTGGTCCGAACGCTTCGGCGACCTTGGACCATTCGCGCACGGCCAGGTGCGAACCGTTCTCGGGTGCGATCACTTCGACGGGCTTGGCGAGGATGCCTTTGGCCATGAGTGCTAGCGGGGCCGGGAGGAGATGGCGGAGGGGTTGCCGGGATCAAACTGCGGCTGCGCGTTTGCGGGCATCTGGGCTGGGGGCTCTGCGGGCGGGCGGGGCGCGGAGTTTGGCGCGGGCTGGGGGACAAGCTGGGGAGTGAGCTGGGGCTCGGCGCCGGCAGGGGCGGGGGGCGATGCGGGGGGCGGCTCCTGGATTTTCTGAGGCACGAAGAAGTCGACGAGGACGGGCTTGAGCTTGGGGAGCAGGGGCTCGACCTCGGTCTCGTGCTGGGGGCCTGTGGTGAGGAGGCGCAGATCTTCGAAGTTGGGGTCCTGCACGATGCGTGGGGTGATGAAGATGTAGAGGACGGTTTTCCGGGAGTTTTTGGTGGTGTCGCGGAAGAGGTAGCCCAGGAGGGGGATATCTCCGAGGAGGGGGAGCTTGCGGACGGTGTCGGTGCGGGTGGCGAGGGTGATGCCGCCGATGACGACGGTCATGTCGCTGGGGACGGTGACGGCCTTGTTGTCGATGCTCGCCTGGTTTCGCGGCGGCGGGATGCCGCCGGAGCCCTGACCTTCGAAGGCGGAGAGCTTGGCGGCGATCTCGAGGGTGACGAGGTTGCCGCTGATGCGGGGCGTGATGTCGAGGTTGGTGCCGGCGTCTTCGTATCCGGCGAAGCTGGTCGTGGTGGTGGCGGTGCCCTGATTGCTGGTGGTCGTGGGCTGCTGATCGACGCGCTCGATGGTGGCCTTTTCGTTGTCGTTCACCATCAGCGACGGCTCGGAGAGGATGCGCGTGTCGGTGGTGGTTTCGAGCGTGTTGATGATGATGGGGACGTAGCTGCTCTTGACGACGGCGGCGGTGAGGCCGGAGAGACCGGTCGAGACGGTCTTGGCGGTGCCGATGTTGCTGAGCGTGGAGAGGCCGAAGGCGGTGTTGATGTCGATGCCTTCGCCGAAGAGGTTGGTGACCTGGGTTTCGAAGGCCATGTGGAAGTCGTCGGCGGCGGTGACGGCGACGATCTTGGCGTTGATGTAGACCTGGGGGCGGCGGAGGTCGATGCGTTCGATGAGGGCGGAGAACTGTTTCTGCTGGCGTGCCGGGGCCTTGACGAGGACCTGGTTGTTGGCCTTGTCGGCGAGGACAAAGACGTTGGGCCCGCTGGCGAAGCCGACGCCGGTTTCTCCCGCAGCGCTCGAGCCGTTGGAGAAGTTGGGGCCGAGGATGACCGTGGGGTTGGACTGGCCGGTCTGACGGGTGTTGTTGTTATTGAGATTTCGCTGACCGGAAGAGCCCGACGAGCCTGAGGAACCTGAGCCGGGGAGCAGGGACGAGTCGGAGGCGATGGCGGTGTTGGTGAGCAGGCCGTTGATAATCTCGGCGACGTCCTCGGCGCTGGCGAAGCGGAGCTTGTACTCCTTGACAACGACCAGGTCGTCGTCGAGGTTCATGCCCTTGATGAGCTGTTCGAGGAGCGACTGCTGCTCTTCGGTGGCGTAGTAGACGATGGTGCCGCGGTCTTCATCGACGACCATGACCGGGCCGCCGGCGCTGACGGTGGTCTGTCGCTGCTGGCGGTTGGAACCGTCGTCGCCGTTGAAGAAGCCGCGGAACTGGTTGTTGCCGTTCTGGTTCTGGGTGCTGGCGATGGTGGTGACTTCGCCGAGGCCGCGCTGGCGGGCGAGGTCGGCGATCTGCCGGGCGGCGGAGCCTACATAGTGGCTTTTGGAGATGAGGCCGCTCGGCGCATCGATGGTGTCGAGGACGAGGCGGACACGGGCGATCTCGTCTTCGACGCCGCGGAAGATGAGCGCGTTGCCCTGCGGGTCGATGGTGAGTCGATCGGCGAGGTTGTCGAAGGTGGTGGCCTTGCCGGTGGTGGGCGCGGCGTTGGGGTCGCCCCCCATGTTGGCGTTGTTGTTGTTGAAGTTGCGGCTGGATGACTGCTGGGCCTGGCCGATGAGCTGCAGGGCGCGTTCGCGGGCGATGGAGGCGGCGACGTACTTGAGCTCGAAGCGGATGAACTGGGCGCGGGCGTATTCGTTGAGGAGTCGCTTGACGAGGGCTTCGACGAGGTCGAGCCTGCGGGGCGAGGCGGTGACGACGATGACGCCGAGCTCGTCGATGTAGGCCGCGGTGCCGATGGCGCCGCCGGTGGAGATGCCGGAGTTTCCGCCGGGATTACCGCCGGGGTTGATGCCGGCGCCGGGAGTTGCGGAGCCGCCGCCGAACTGGGCGTCGATGGCGGCCTTGAGCGCGCTGGGGCGGACGTTGGGGGTGGGGATGACGCGGGTGGTGGGCGAGTCTCCGCCGAACTCGACCTGCATCTCGTTGAGGGGATGGACGAGGTAGAAGCTGGTCTCGTTGTCGTAGGTGATGGTGAAGCCCTGCTGCTCGAGGAGGGCGCGGACGAGCGGGAGGAACCGCTCGCGGGGGACGGCGACGGGGGCGTTGAAGCTGACCTGGCCGGAGAGATTGCCCTTCACGGCGACGTTGATGTTGAGCTGCTTGACGAGCATGTCGACAAGCGCGGAGAGTTCGACGGGGGCGCTGAAGGCGGCGAGTTCGACCATGTCGCCGGGCGCATCGTGGGGCGCGCCGGCGTTTTCACGCACGAGGCCTTCGGCGGGCTTGGCGCCGGGTTGGGGGGCGGGCTGGGGGGCGGGCTGGGTTCCGGCGGGAGGGGCTTTGGAATCGGGGCGCGGCTGGGCGGCGCCGGAGGCTGTGATCTGCTGCTGACGGGGTGGAGTGGGCTGAGCTGTGACGGGCTGACCGGAGGCGGGCGGACGCACGGGCGGCGGCGGCGTGGTCTGGCTCTGGGGAGCTGTGGTTGGCTGAGCGAGCAGGACGGCGAGTGCGGGCGAACCGACTGTCAAGGCGAGGCCTGCGGCGAAGACGAGCGCTTGGCCTGTGATGCGCTGGATCGTTGGTTTTGCGTGGGGCCTCAAGCGGGTCATCTCGATCGCACTCCGTGCTGGGGCTGGTTCCGGGCTCTTTCGGCGGGTGGGCGCGGACCAATGTCGGGCTCCGCCGACCGGGTGGAGAGGGTAGAAGTGCAGTACGGTACCACGGGCGGCTCGGGGCCGGATTTCCCGAGGGCTTCAGCGCGGCGACGGGGTGAAAAGTTCGAGCCAATGGAGAATGGAGCGAGGCTGGCTCGCGCGGGTGCCGCGGCTGGGTGAGAGAACGCCGCGCGACAATTTTCGCTTCGGGCGGGACCACTCGCGGAGCAGGTGCGGCAGGTGGCACTGCACCTTGTGCGGCCTATGCGGTTGACAGGGCTGGAACCCCGGGGAGGGCTGCCTCGGCGTGTTTCGACGGAGGCGAAACCGACTCGAGAGTGTGGGGCTCCGGGTCGCGCGATTGGAAAGTATCGGCGGCGCGGTGGACTGTCGGGTGATTTGGGCCGGAATCGAGCTTGGCTTCTGATGGGCCGTTTGCGTGGGCGGGCTGGCTGCTCGAGGCCGCGGTTTTTTGCTGTGCCTGCCGCGTTTGCGGAGTGTTCGCGGTGGTGTGGGTTGGTGCTTGGGCTGGTGCCTGGATGGCGGCTCTGGTTTGGGCGGAACTCCTGGCGGGCTGCGTCGGCTGGGAATGGGCGTTTTGGCGCAGGATTTGGGTTGCGGCGAGGCGGCGTTCGCTGGTCGGGGCCTGGCCAACGCAGGTGCTTTGAAGTGCACGGATGGCGGCTCCACGGGCGGAGAGCGCGGCGATCCGGCTTTGCGTGATCATGAGGTGTTCGAACTGCTCGATCTGGATGCGGGCGCGGTCGGAATACAGAAACTGGATGAGAGCGGGGACCGTCACGTGGAAGGCGTCGGCGATCTTGTGGAGGGGGTGCCCGTCCAAAAAGTCGGAGACGATGCTGTCGGCCACGGCGTTGAATTGATCGAGATCAAAGCACATGGGGCCAATTGTACGGTATTTGGATGGTATTGCAAGGGCAAAGTGGCGATTTTGTAAGAATTTTGTTTGGATTTCGGTGCTGGTGGTTGGGTTCGGAGGGAGAAGTCTTTCGAACTTGGCTGCTGCCGACCGTTGGTGCTGCAAGGTCGCCGATTGGGGTGAGGGGGATCCAGCTTTGGCTTTCGAGAGCATGCAGGGGAACCGGTCGGAAGGTGAAACGAAACGCAAAGGTCGGGCAGGTTCTGTGCCTGTTTTTGGACGGCGGGGAAACGAGGTCTTCGGGAAGGCTGGAGCATGAAAAGGCTTCGTGCGGTGTCGCACCGATTGCGGTTTGGGGGAGGCGCCGCGTGGATGGCGGGAGTGGTCGCATCGGCGCTCGGAGCTTTGCCGCGAGCGGATGCGCAGTGTGAGCCCCGGTGGCTGGGGGACCAGGGACGGAACATCGAATCGGGATGGGCGCTTGCGATGTGGGACCCGGACGGGCCGGGACCGAAGACGGCGCAGCCTGTTGCGGGCGGGACGTTTGTGGCGGTGCTGGACGGGCCGGGGATGACGAAGCTGGGCGGGGATTCGAACGGCAAGGTGCTGTCGCTGGCGGCGACGAAGAAGAAGAGCGAGCTTTATGCGGGGGGCACGTTCACATCGATTGGAGGTCAGGCGGCCTCGTTTATTGCGCGATGGGATGGCGTGGCGTGGAAGCCGCTCGGGACCGGCGTGAACGGGAACGTTCAGGCGATGATCGAGGATGAGGATGGATCGCTGATCGTGGGCGGGCTGTTTACTGCCGCGGGGGGTACGCCGGCGTATGGGTTGGCGCGGTGGGATGGGAGTGGGTGGACGAGTTTCAATCTACCGGTAAGCAGCCGCGTCTCTGCGCTGGCATTTCATCCTGATGGGCACCTGCACGCGGGCGGGGATTTCTCGAATGCGGGTGAGAACTTTGGAATGCTGCGCCGTGAAGGCGGTTTGTGGATTCCGTACGCGCCGGGGTGTCCGGGGTCACCGAACGCGGTGGACTTTGAGAGCAATGGTTCGATGATCATCGGTGGTTCGTTCAAGGAATCGACGGGAGGGCCTGGGAACTACATCGCCCGTTGGAATGGAAGCGCCTGGGAGCAGCTTGGTGCGGGAAGATCTGGCGTTGTGAAAGCAGTCCATGTGATGCGGGACGGACAGATTGTGACAGCGGGGTCGGGAAGGTCGGGGGGCACCAGCGAAGCGGATGTGGCGCGGTGGGATGGGACGAAGTGGAGGCCGATGGTGGAGGGTCCGTACGACCCCAACGCCGGAACGTGTTTGCTCGAGCGCCCCGACGGATCGCTGATCGTCGGCGGGATTACAACAGCGGGGAGCATCCTTACGAATGGGCTGGCGATCTGGAGAGAATCGGGCTGGTCCGCGCTCGGAATCAGCACCATCTTCACGCCAACGTGCACGCTCCGCACTTCTGAAAACGCGGTGCTGATCGGCGGGTTGCGGAGCGGATCGAGTTGCGTCTACCGATTCGATGGTGCTGAGCTGACTGCGCTGGGCGGCCCCTTTATCGGAGACATCTACTCGCTGTCCGAACTTCCGAACGGGCAGATCGTCGCGGGAGGCGCCTTTTCAAGGCTTGAAGGCAAGAACAACAGCACGGCGGTGGCTGTCTGGGATGGGCACACCTGGGCTGCGCTGCAGCCAAAGATCACGGGCGTCGTTTCGGCGGTGCTCGCGTTGCCGGACGGGAGCGTTCTTGCCGCGGGCAAAGTTGACGTGGGCCTCAACAAGGTTTTCAAGATCCTGCGCTGGGATGGGACTGCGTGGTCCGACATTGGGCCGGCGGGCGTGACTGGAACTGTGAATTGCCTTTACCGGCAGCCGGACGGGTCGGTGGTGGCGGGTGGCCCGCTTGGTCGTGCGGGCGACGCGTTTGTGAGCACTTGGATCTGGGATGGGGCGACTTGGACGTCGGTCGTGTCGGACTATTCGCTGCTCTATGCCACTTCGTTCGCGAACGATTTAAGCGGGCGGCTGATTGCGACGGGCAAGCTCGGTTCTTTCGGGGACAACCCGATTGCGTTTGCACGGAGAGATGCCGGATGGGAGTGGATCGGGCCACTTCCGCAGTACACGACTTCCTGGGGGGATCCGCTGAATTCCATCGTGCGGCGGGCGAATGGGCGCATCACTGTTGGTGGACGGTTTTCGATCGTGTTGCCGGGCGAGGTCTTGCCTCTTTCAAACTTCGCGAGTTTCGACGGAACGCAGTGGTCGCGGATGGGTGGATCGCGTCCGTTTGTTCCCAGCGCGATGGTGGCACTGCCGCAGGGCGAGCTTGTCGCTGCCGGTTCGGAGAATACTTCTGTGACGCGCACTGTCCGCTGGACAGACAACAACGCGCCGTGGGTGGCGCAGCCCGTGAAAACGAAGTCAACAAACAAGGGCTCGACGCTTGTGCTCCGGGCGATGCCGGCGAGCGGATATGAGAACGTGGCGTTTCAGTGGCGGCGGAACGGGGTGGACCTTGTTGATGGGCCGGGCGGGGCGTCGGCCGAAGGGGGGATTGTCGCCGGTGCCGCCGGAACGATGGAGTCGCCGACGGCGGCGTACGCGAGCGTGCTGACGATCACGGGGGCACAGACTTCGGACACGGGGGAGTATTCGGTTGTGTTCTTCAACGCGTGCGGAGGATCCACGAGCACGGCGGCGGTGGTGGTGAAGGGGTGTCTGTCGGATTTGAATGGGGATGATGTGACGGACGATGCGGACTATCTGTTGTTTGCCGCGGCGTATGACGTCATGGTGTGTGCGGACGCCGGGATGTCGGAGGGGTGCCCGGCGGATCTGAACGGGGACGGCGTTGTGGATGATGCGGATTTTTCGCTGTTCGTGGTGGGGTATGCGAGGATGGGGTGTGAGTAGGAAGTATTTCCCGCCCGCTCTGACGGACATCCGGGGTGGGAACAATCACGCATGAACACGACCGACGCGGCTTCGGGCAAAGGCTGGGCGTTCTGGTTTCTGCGGGTGGCGGCGGTTTACAACCTGGCGTGGGGCGCGTTCATGATGGCGGCGCCCAACATGTGGTGGGACATGCTGGGGCTGGTGCGGCCGAATTACATGTTTTTGTGGTCGGGAACGGGGCTGTTCGTGGCTCTGTTCGGGATCGGCTACTGGATTGCCGCCGCGGATCCGAAGCGTCACATCGGGCTGCTGGTGATCGGGCTGGCGAGCAAGGTGCTGGCGTTCCTGGGGACGATGAACGGGTGCTTTCTTGAGAAGAACGTGCCGGGGGTGTTTGCGGTGACGGCCGTGGTGAATGATCTCATCTGGATTCCGGGGATGGCGGCGATCGTTTTTCGCGGGCGAAAATAAAAACGGCACGCCGGCTTGGGACCGGCGTGCCGCCTGCGGAAATGGAATCGGGAAGACTTGAATCAGGCGCGGCGGCGGCGGGTGGCGATGAGGCCGCCGAAGCCGGCGAGCAAGGCCGCGCCCGGTGCGGGGACGCGGACGAGCTGGTCCTGATAGCTCGAGCTGGCGATACCCAGGAGTTCGGTGCTCGAGCCGTTGGTCTGAAGGAAGCTGGTAGCGGCGTTGTAGAGTGAGGTGGCGGTGTTGACGATCGAGCTGGAGAGGGCGCTGCCGCCGGTCTTTTTGGCGCGGAAATTACCGCCGGTGAAGCTGGCGGCGTTGATGGCGAAGGACGAGCTGTTGTAGTCGGTCACGATTTCCCAGACGGTGAGCTGGAAGGCGGTGGCGTAGTCGTTGGAGGTGGTGGAGACGGACTGGTTGCCGCCGGCGACGGCGAAGAGGGCGCGGAGGGCGTCGGCCTTGGCCTGGCCCATGGGAGCGTTGCCGGGGATGTCCTTGACGTCCTCGATGGTGTAGGTCTTGGGGGTGCTGGTCACGTATTGCGAGAGGTCGGTGCAGTAGGTCAGGTGGTTGCCGTTGAGCCAGCCGTAGCCGCCGCCGGCGTTGCTGAGCTGGTGGTTGAGCTGACCGGCGAAGACGTTGGTGCTGTTGCCGTTGAAGGTGATGTTGACGTCCTGGCCGGCGCCCTTGCCGAGGTACTTGACGGTGATGGACGGGCCTGCGGAGGCGATGGAGGCGAAGGCGGCGGCGGCGGTGAAGGCGATGCAGTTGCGGATCTTCATGTTTTTTCCCTTCCGTGTACGGGTCGCTTTGCTACTGCGGCATTCCATTGGCCGCTGTCTGAGGCGGGCCCGGCAGTTCAAACATGACACGGGAAGTGGTGGATGGCCGGTGCGTTGGGGCCCCGCGGGCCGATGGAGCGTCGGGCGCGCGGTTTGTGCCGGAGGAGCGGGCGACGGGAAGGCGTGTGACGGGGGCGGAACGTCCGGAATCTGAGGGGTTTTTTAGAGTCCGGAAAAGCGGCTCGCCACGGGGGCGTGTGCGGGGTACGCTGCGGTCTGAGAGATGGGAACGGAAGTCACCAAACCCGGGTCGGCCCAGCCCGCGGCGCTGCCGCGCGAGCAGCAGTTTGCGCACCTGCACCTTCACACCGAGTATTCATTGCTCGACGGCGGGAACCGCATCGACAAGCTGGTGAAGCGCGTCGCGGAACTCGGCATGACGAGCGTCGGGATCACCGACCACGGGAACATTTTCGGGCACGTTGCTTTTTACCTGGCGTGCAAGGAGAGGGGGATCAAGCCGATCCTGGGCGTCGAGGCGTATGTGACGCCTCCGGGCAAGCCGCGGACGGATCGGACGTACACGGGAGGCGGCGAGGGCGGGTATCACCTCGTGCTGCTCGCGGAAAACCTCGCGGGCTGGAAGAACCTTCTGGTGCTCTGCTCCGAGGCGTATCTCAACGGGTTTTACTACAAGCCGCGGATCGACCGGGAGCTTTTGTCCAAGCACGCGGAAGGGTTGATCGCGATCAATGGCCACCTGGGGAGCGAGATCGGCGAGCACCTGCTGGACTTTGAACGGTCGGGGGACCGCAAGTACTGGGACCTGGCGGTCGAGAGCGCGGAGTGGCACGCCAGGGCGCTCGGCAGAAGGAATTTTTACATCGAGCTGCAGCACCACGTGCGCGAGCAGAACTCGATCAACGGGCATCTCATCAGGCTGGCGCAGGAGCTGAAACTCGCCCTGGTGTGCGACAACGACGCGCACTTTCTCAAGGCCGAGGACCATGATGCGCACGACACGCTGGTGTGCATCTCGACGGCGCGCAACAAGAACGACACGGACCGGATGCGCTACCCCGAGGAGCTGTACGTCAAGAGCCCGCGGGAGATGCGGGAGCTGTTTGACCAGTACGGCGCGGTGGGCAAGGCGGCCTGCGACGCGACCGTGGAGATCGCGGAGCGGTGCAACGTGGAGTTGCCGCTCGGCGTGAACCACGCGCCGATGGTGAAGATCCGGGTGCCGGGGGCCAAAGAGATTCCCAGGCACGACGATGCGAAGTACAAGGGCGATCTGTCGGCGTGGTATCGGGATTACTGCTCCAAGTTTGAATTGCAGCCGTTCGAGAAAGAGCCGACGAAAGAGCAGATCGAAGAATCGAAAAAGGCCTGCGATGCGGCGCTCCGGCTGCTGGCGGAGGCCGGGTTTGTCTGGCGGTACGGGCCCGAAGAGAAGCAGCGGGCGGCGGGCGGCGGGGAAAAGAGTTCGGACCGCGCGGAGAAGACGGCCCGGCTGGAACGCGAGCTCAAGATTCTGGCCGACAAGAACATCTCGGCGTACTTCCTGATCGTGTGGGACTTCGTGAACTGGGGGCGGCAGAACAACGTCCCCGCGCTGGCCAGAGGCTCGGGCGTGGGCACGATGGTGGGTTACGTGCTGGGGCTGTCCAATGCATGCCCCGTGCGCTACGGGCTGCTCTTTGAGCGATTCACCGATCCGGATCGGTCGGAATATCCCGATATCGATATCGATCTGTGCCAGGACGGGCGCGCGGACGTGATTAATTACGTGCGCCGCAAGTACGGGCACGTGGCGCAAATTATCACGTTCGGGACGATGAAGGCGCGTGCGGCGGTGCGGGACGTGGGGCGTGTTTTCGGGCTGCCGCTCTCGGAAGTCGACAAGATCGCGAAGCTGATTCCCGAACAGCTCAACATCACGATCGAGGATGCGCTCGAGAAGGAGCCGGACCTTCGCAAGCTGTACGAGAACAACCAGCAGATCGCGCGGCTGCTGGATAACGCGCGGACGCTTGAAGGGCAGGCCCGGCACGCGAGCGTGCACGCGGCGGGCGTGATCGTCGCGACGCGACCGCTGCACGAGGTCGTTCCTCTTTACAAGCAGCCGCAGGCCGAAGATCACGAGATCGTCACCCAGTGGGACGGGCCCACGTGCGAGAAGATGGGCCTGCTGAAGATGGACTTTCTGGGCCTGCGCACGATCTCGATCGTCGCGCGGGCGCAGAAGCTCATCCGCGAGGCGCTCGATGAGCGGGAGATCTACGCGGCGGTCGGGCGCAAGCCCGGAGACGGCGGCCCCCACCCGCTCGACCTCGACCGGCTGACGTTCAACGACCAGACGGTCTTTGAGCTCTTCAGGCGGGGCGAGACGACGGGCGTTTTCCAGTTTGAATCGCCGGGCATGCGCCGGCTGCTGGTCGAGATGAAGCCCGACCGGCTGGAAGACCTCATCGCGGCGAACGCGCTCTTCCGCCCGGGGCCGATGGACCTGATCCCCGATTACAACCGGCGCAAACACGGGACCGAGCAGGTGCCCAAGGTGCACGAGATCGTCGACCGGTACACCGCCGAGACCTACGGCGTCATGGTCTACCAGGAACAGGTCATGCAGATCGTGCACGGCCTGGGCGGCATCAAGCTGCGCGATGCGTACACGCTCATCAAGAACATCAGCAAGAAGAAGCACGACAAGATCGAGAAGGAGCGCCCCAAGTTCATCGATGGCGCGCAGAAGCAGGGCCTGACAAAGCAGGGCGCCGAAGAACTCTTCGACCTGATCCTGAAATTCGCCGGCTACGGCTTTAACAAGTCGCACTCCACGGGATACGCCATCGTCGCGTACCAGACGGCCTATCTAAAAACCTACTTCCCCAACCAGTACATGGCGGCGTTCCTGACCTTTGAGAGCCAGGCGCAGAAGGCCGCGGACTGGATCAGCTACCTCGAAGACTGCAAGAAATGCCGCTTTGTGGAGCCAACGGGCGATCCCGCGCGGGTCGGTCCCACGATCAAGACGGGCGTCGAGGTGCGTCCGCCGGACATCAATCTGTCGGATGCGGACTTTGCGGTGGTGTTTGCGAAAGACGAAGCGCAGGCGGCGCGGAACGGGCACGTGCGTTTCGGGCTGAAGGCGATCAAGGGCATCGGCGAGAAGGCGATCGAGAAGATCATCGCGGAGCGGGCGGGTGACGGAACGAAGCAGAGCAAGGGCGCGGGGTCGCCGTTCTCGTCGCTGTTTGATTTCTGCGAGCGCGTGCCTCAGGGGACGATCACCAAGGCGGCGATCGAGTCGCTGATCAAGTGCGGCGCGTTCGACAGCGTGCACGGGCGGGACGGCCGCGCCGCGATGGTGGCGACGATCGAGCAGGCGATCACGGCCGGGCAGAAGATTGCGGCCGATCGTGCCGCGGGACAGGGCGCTCTCTTTGGCTTCGGCTCGGAGCCGCCGGCTGCAACCGGGACCCCCACCACCGCTTCGATCACGCTGGCCCGCGCGGACAAGTGGACCGAGGGCGAGACGCTGCGCTTCGAGAAGGACATCCTGGGCTTCTTTGTCAGCAGCCACCCGATGGACTCGTGGAAGCGCTGGTCGGGCGTGTTCACGACTTCGACCGTTGCCGGCGTCAAGGCGAGCCAGCAGGACGCCCGCGTGATCATCGCGGGAATAGTGCAGGGCGTGCGCACGCTGATCGTCAAGAACGGGCGCTCGGCGGGGCAGAAGATGGCGGTGATCACCGTCGAAGATCAGACAGGCTCGATCGAGTGCGTTGTTTTCGCCGACGCCTTTACCCGATTCAGCCACCTCGTCGAGACCGACAAGATCATCTTCGTGCTTGGGCGTGCGGATCTCTCCCGCGGCGAACCGCAGATCGTGTCGGACCGCCTCGTGCCGATCGAGGGCTCGCCTCTTTCGCCGGGGCGGCTGCAGGTACTGATCGACGAGCGGAAACTGAACGGGACGAGTTTGACGTCGGTGGAGGCATTGGCGGGGGTGCTGCGGGCGCACGCCGCCGGCAAGCCGTCGCCCGAAGACGGCAAGGACAACGAGCTGGATCAGATCCTGGCGCGGGCGTCGCTGACGCCTTTCCCGGTAGAACTTGCGATCGGCACGCAGACGCACACGGCGATCCTCAGTGCGCCCGGGCTGCGGGTCGGCCTGAAGCCGCAGCTGCTCGCCGACCTCGAAACCGCGCTCGGGCCTTCGTGCGCCCGGATCGTCGGCGGCGTCTCGGTTGATCTCACGGAGAAGAAGCCGTGGGAGAAGAAGTTTGCGAAGAGCGGATCGGATGACTGATCCGACGATCAGTCCCCCGCCGCGCTCTCCCACCGTATCTTCAGATCGTGCTCCACCTTCAGGAGGTCGAGCACCTTGCCCACCGTGAAGTCGATGATCTCCGCCACGGTCTTCGGCAACAGATAGAAACCCGGATTCGGCGAGCAGATCGTCGCACCCGCGAGCGCCAAGGTTTCCATGTTGCGGATATCGATCAGGCTCAGCGGCATCTCGCGATGGCACACGATGAGCGGCCGGCGCTCCTTGAGCGTGACCATCGCGGCGCGGCAGAGAAGGTTGCTGCCGCTCCCGGTGGCCATCGCTCCGAGGCTCGCGCTCGAACAGGGAATGACGACCATTCCGTCATGCAGGAAGCTGCCGGAGGCGATCACGGCACCGACGTCTTTGTTGGGATGGATGAAAAGGCGTGCTTCGATCTGCGCCAGCCGGGCGCGGGGGGTGCCTTTGGCCAGTGCCGGGCAGAGCGAGGCGAGCGTGATCTCCCGGACGCCCGATTCATCAAAGAGGAGTCGCTTGCCGTAGTCGCTGACGACCAGGTGCACTTCATGCCCCTGGCCGAGCAGAATTTCGAGCAAACGCTGCGCGTACCAGGCCCCCGAAGCGCCGGAGATACCGACGACAAAGCGTCTGGCTGACCGCACATCACCCGCACGTCCGGCTTGGGCCCGAGGCTTTGGCACACCCCATCTTTCGCCGGATCGGGCCCGGACGATTCACCCACGCGATTTCTTGCGGCAACACGCCAACGATTCCCGCGGAAGAGCCCCAGCGACCGAAGGAAGACCGAATGAACACCAGAATTCTCGCCCGGATCACCGCCGCCACACTCCTGGCCCTGAGCGCCGGGTCGTGCGCCCGCGAATATGCCAACTACCCCCCCATCACCGGCGATGATTTCGCGGTCAAGAACGTGAACAGCCAGAACATGCGTTCGGCGATGGCCGCGGCCCTGCGCTGGACCGCGCTGCGTTATCCCCCGCCGGGCAACGCGTTCGCCATCAACCTCCCGCCGGGGGTCACGCCCGCGACGTACGAGGCCGTGGCTCAGGCCGTGGGCAACGGCGCGGTCCCGCTCAGCGAAGAGAACGAAAAGTCGCTTCCGATCTACCACATCACGCGCATCTGGCTGCGGGGCACCGTGGCGAGGATTGACGTTGTGCGTCCGGTCTTTGAAGTGGAGAACAAGCCCGGCGGCGGGCCTGTGTACCGTGGTGCGGAAATCCGTCTCTCGGGCGGCTGGGAGCCCTGGCACGTCACGGGCTCGAGCGAGTACGAGATCGGCGTGCTGGAACCGCCGGCATTGCACCCGATCAACCAGGCGTCGGACGTTTATCCGACAATCGAGCCGATGCCCGCCCCTTACGGCGCGCCGATCAACACAAAACCCGATCCCGCGCCGGGCTCGTAACCACACGTGCCCGTCCGGGCCGGTACGATGCCGCGCATGGTCACCAAGCGGAAGCCGTCGCGAAAGGCCGCCGGAGCCTGGCCCTTCAAACACCTTCTGGGGCTCCAGGGTGTTTCCGGGGCTCACGTGCGCGCCCTGCTCGCGGCTTCTCATCCATACATACAGAACCCCGAGCGTTCGGTCGATTCGGCGCTCACGGGCGGGACGATTGCGAATCTGTTCTTTGAAGACTCGACCCGCACCCGGACAAGCTTTACCACGGCGGCGCACCGGCTGGGTGCCCATGTCTCCAACCTGCTCGGCGCCTTCTCGAGCGTCTCCAAAGGCGAAACGCTGATCGACACCGCACGCAACGTCGAGGCGATGGGCGCGATGGCGCTTGTCATCCGAGCCCGGCAGGCCGGCGCCGCGGCCTTGATCGCCGATCACGTCCGGTGCCCGGTCATCAACGCCGGTGATGGGCGGCATGAACATCCGACGCAGGGACTTCTTGATCTTTACACGCTCGCCGAGGCGCACGGACGCCTGGATGATTTCAATCTCAAGGGCCTGACCGTGGCCATCGTCGGCGACATCGTCTCATCACGCGTCGCCCGCTCCAACATCGCGGGCCTGACGGCGCTGGGCGCTTCGGTTGTGTGCGTCGGCCCTGCGGGGCTCGCGCCCCGCAGTCTTGAATCGCTCGGAGAGCGCGTGCACGTCAGCCACGACTTTGATTCCGTCGTTTCGAGGGCGGACGCGGTGATGATGTTGCGGGTTCAGTTCGAGCGTCACAGCAGCGCGGGGGAATCGAAGAACTCACCGGCGATCGCCTCGGTCCGGGAGTATCGAGAACTGTTCGGCATGACCGGTGCGCGGGCCGAGAGGCTCAAGGCCAGCGCCGTGGTCATGCATCCCGGGCCGATCAACCGCGGCCTGGAACTCGACCCCGAAGTCGCCGACGGGCCGCGATCGGTGATTTTGAGGCAGGTGACCGTCGGGGTGGGCGTCCGGATGGCCGTGCTCGAAGCCTGCACCGCCGCGGCATAAACTCGACCCCTCATGCCTCCCTTCGACCATCGCCTTCCAACGGATACCGACGACGGGATGGTCGTCATCATCTCCGGACCGTCGGGGGTGGGCAAGACGACGATCACCCGGGGCATCGAGCGCTCCATACCCGATGCGGTCTTTTCGGTCTCCTGGACCACGCGCAAGTCGACGGGCATCGATGTTGAAGGTGTCGATTACCACTTCTGCAACGACGATGAATTCGAGGCGATGAAGGCCCAGGGCGGCTTCCTCGAGACCGCGGGCGTGTACGGCAAAAAGTATGGCACACCCAAGGCCTGGGTCGCGGAGCAGATGAAGCGCGGCCGGCTAGTGATTCTCGAAATCGATGTGGTCGGAGCGATCACGGTCAAGAAGCAGATCCCCGATGCGTTCGCGATCTTCGTCCTGCCCCCCAGCGAAGAGGTTCTTCTGAGCCGCCTGCGCAGCCGCAAGCGTGAGGATGAAGCGGCGATCCAGAAGCGCTTCGCGCAGGCGAAAGCAGAGATCGAACACGCCCGCGTGAGCGGGGTGTACAACCTGTTCGTCGTAAACGAGAACCTGGAAGAATCGCTGGGCAAGGCGCTCAAGGCCATCGGGCGAGAGCGTGAGCGCCGCCGGATGCAGACGCGCTAGCCGACGCGGTACATGAACTCTTCCTGCACGATCTTGCCGTTTTTTACGGTATAGACGCCGATCTCGGTCATCGTGTCGCGTTTTCCGGTGCTCCTGGTCTCGACATCGATGACGAACTTGATGGCGAAACCGGTTGCGCCGACATAAGGCCCTTCGGCGCTGGCGCCGTGCACACGGTGATCGCTCGCCCACCAGCTGTTCTTGGCATCGACGGCCTTTCTGCCGTGCCACGCCGTGCTGACCCCGACACCCTCGATCGAGACTATGGACGGCGACCACAGGTCGCTCAATTCCATCTTGCCTCGGTTGAAATCGGCAACGAGCTTCTGACCGAGTTCGAGAGGGCTGAGACCCGCGCCGGTACGGACCGGCTTTCCCGCGGACGGATCGGAACCCGCCGCCGGCTTGGCCTTCGCCTTGCCCGATGTCTTGCGTGCGGGCTTGGAGCCGGTTTTGCTATTGGTCCTGGTGTTGGACTTGCGGCCTTTGGATTTCTTTGCCATGAATCTGATCTCCGAATTCTCTGCCTCGTGCCTGGAGCGGATCGCCGCGGTTTACGTGATCGTGAGCACCGGCCTGGCGGCGCCCGTTCGCATGGCGGCAAGTGCCGCCTGCGATTCAAGATTGGCGGCGAGCGATTCGAGCGCCTCCCGGAGCCGGACCCCGGCCGCCTGCTGGCCTTCAAAGTTTGCCGTGGGATCGCCCTTGTCGCTGTTTTCGCGGAGCGACATCGTGATCGGCACGGCGCCCAGGAACGGGACGCCGAGTTTTTGCGCCATCACCTCCGCGCCGCCCTTGCCGAAGATCTCGTAGGACTTTCCATCGTCACCGATGAATGCGCTCATGTTCTCAACGACGCCCAGGATCGGTATTCCCAGCTGCTTGAACATGCCCGCGGCCCTGACCGCGTCGTCCTGCGCAACCTTCTGCGGCGTGCAGACAACAACAGCCCCGCTGAGCGTGAGCGATTGCGCCATGGTGAGCGCGATGTCTCCCGTGCCGGGGGGCAGATCGATGATGAGGTAATCAAGCTCTCCCCACGCGGTCTGTTCGGCGAGCTGCTTGAATGCGCCGTGGGCCATCGGGCCGCGCCAGATCAGCGGGCGGCCGTCATCGACGAGCTTCCCGATTGTGATCGCTTTGATCCCGTGCACATAGAAAGGCTGCAGACGCCCCGCCAGCACCGCCTGCTCCATCGGGGCCAGTCCCAGCATCGTGGGCATGGAAGGTCCGTAGATATCGGCATCGAGCAGGCCCACCGCGTGGCCGCGACGGGCCAGGCCCACAGCAAGATTGAGCGCGATGCTGCTTTTGCCGACGCCTCCCTTGCCGGCCCCGACCGCGATGATGTTGCGAACGCCCGGGAGGGGCCCGGCGCCCGCGGGCTTGGCGCTCTTGTTGAGGCCCGGGATGGGCTCGTGCCCCGCGCTGCCCGGAGGAGGCGATGGCTTTGGAGATTCGCCCGCAGACAGCATCCCCCCGAATTTCGCGGTGTGCACAACGCCGCCGGCGTCATCGACGAATTCGACGATGAACGAGTCGAGTTGCTGCCCGTTGCGCTGCGCGATCTGGGCCACTTTTGAGTGCGCCAACTGCGCAATCTGCTGAAGCACGGGGGCCGCCGCCTGCGGACCCGCGTTCAGCCGCACCGAGGCGTAGGTATCGCACGCGCTCACCCACAGCAGCGCGCCCGAACTGACGAGGTCCTTTCCGCGGATGGGGTCGGGCACGCCGGTGAGGCAGCTGGTCACAAAGTCTTTGGTCAGGGACATCCGGTTCAAACCCTGGTTCTGGAAGGGGCCTTCCCGGGCCCCAAAGGAATGAAATACCCGTACGGCTCGGATGCTAGCCCTTCCGGACCCGATATCCCGCACACGCTGAATTTCGGCCAAAAAACAAGGTTCTCCGGGAGGTCTTCCGGCAATAGAGGGGTGGCAGTAGCGTTCTGCCGATGGTGTAGATGGACTCGATTTCTAACACTCTTTGGGTGGAATCTGACATGAAAACAAATCTCCTGACCGCCGCCGCAATGCTCCTGATCGCGGGCACGTGCCTCGCCCAGGCGCCGGCGAGTGAACCTGTGCTGCAGGGTCCGAAGGTGAAGGACGGGGGCGTGCCGGGTGTTCGCCGCCCCTTCGGCGACGGGCAGTCGACGGACCTCAAGCAGCGGCTGGCCGATCGGCCCCTGCCGCAGATGGAGTTCATGCGGGCGCTTGGCGCTCTTCGCGATGAGAGCACGCCTGAGAACCTTCGCCTGACCGACGAGCAGCAGAAGCAGATCCGTGCAATCAACCAGCAGTTCGAACAGTCGATGCGGGATTTCCGCGAACAGCACAAGGGCGAGTTCGAGGAGATGCGCGGGCAGTTTGGCGATCGCGGTCGGCCTCCCCGGCGTCCGGGCGGGCCCGACGGCGCTCCCGGAGAGCCTCAGGCGGGCAAGGGTCAGCCGGGCGATGGTGACCAGATGATGCCGCCGCCCCCGGCCGGCGAGGGCAAGCCCGACGGAGCGGCCCGCCAGAAGTTCGAAGAACTGCGTGCGCAGGCCCCGAGCCCAAAGGACGCTCAGGCCAAGATCTTCGCGGTGCTCACCGATGCTCAAAAGCCCCTCGTGCAGGAGCGGCTCGAATCGATCAAGAAAGACATGGCGGAACGTGCGCTGAGCCCAAAGGCGCATGAAGAAGTGCGGCGCCGCCTTGCAAAGCAGAACGGTGAGGGCGGGCTGCGCCAGTTCAATCCGGACAACCTGCCTCCCAAGCTCAAAGAGCGCTTCGAAAGCATGACTCCTGAAGAGCGAGAGCAGGCGATCGCGCGGTTCCGTGAACGGGCACAGAATCGCGGCCCGCGTCCCGAAGGCGGTCCTCAGGGTGGACCCCAGGGAGGCCCTGGCGGACCCAACCAGAAGCGCCCCGGTCCGGACGCGCTGCCCGAGGATCTCCGGCAGCAGTGGGAATCGATGACCCCCGAAGAGCGCAAGTTCCTTATGGACAAGCTGCGCGAACGTGCCGCGGAAAACGGCGAGCGGATCCCGGGCGACCGTCCGCCTCCCCCTCGCAAGCCCAAGCCCCCGGAAAATGGCAACGACGCCCCGCCCCCGCCGCCGGGAAACTGAAAAAAGCTGCGCGACTCAAAAACCCGCTCACCGAGCGGGTTTTTCCTTACATAGTGCGAACACAATGAGAAATGAGGTCCGGAATCGGAAAATTCCCGACCCGGGTCTTGTTGGAATTCGAACAGAAAACGGGCGTGGACCGATAAAACTGTATACTCATCTGATCTCTCTCTCCTCCAGCGGGGCACTGTCTAGCGATAGTGCCCTGCTTCGTTGTTGAGAATTGAAGAAGTTGCGAGTTTTCTCTTGACGCGAAATTGGCGGTTGATCTCTGGTTGGGGCGGGTGTGGAAGAGACGGCCGGCGCGTGCAAAGGTTCACCGCGTGAAAGACCGACCGATCCTGATTACCGGCGTCGCGGGCTTTATCGGTTCGCACACGGCCGAGGCGCTCCTGCGTGCCGGCCGTCGCGTTGTCGGAGTCGACAACTTCGATCCGTTCTACCCCGAGCAGCAGAAGCGAGCCAATCTGTCGGAGGTTCAGGAGAGCGCATCGCGGCTGCGCGCGGGGTTTGAGTTCATCCAGGCCGACATCACCGACCGTGCCGCGATGTCATCGTTGTTCGAACGCACGTGCCCGGAAGGCATGATCCACCTCGCGGCGAAGGCCGGGGTGCGTCCGAGCATCGCGGACCCGGCGGGCTATGCCCACGCGAATGTGACGGGGACGAGCGTGCTGCTCGAGCAGTGCGCGAGGCATGGTCTGGAACGGGTGGTCGTCGCCTCCTCGAGCTCGGTCTACGGAACGCTGGCGCCGGGAGAAAAGCCGCGCCCGTTCCGCGAAGACGAGAACGTTGAAAGGCCCATAAGCCCGTACGCGGCCACGAAACGCGCCTGCGAACTGATCGGTTTTACCCATCATCACCTGACGGGTCAGCCGGTGGCGATGCTGCGGTTTTTTACCGTCTTTGGGCCGCGGCAACGGCCGGACCTTGCGATCCGGCTGTTCATGGACAAGATCTCACGCGGCCAGAAGATCACACTCTTTGGCGAGGGCAACACAAGCCGCGACTACACGTATGTGGCGGATACGGTGGACGGAATTCTTTCGGCGCTCGACCGCGTCCCGCGCTTTGGATATCGGATCTGGAATCTGGGCAACAGCAAGCCGACGAGCCTGGACTCGATGGTGAGCGCGATTGCCCGTGTTGTCGGGAGAGACGCGATCGTGGAGCGGGCGCCGATGCAGGCGGGGGACGTCATGGCGACCTGGGCGGATCCGGCACGATCCGCGGCCGAACTTGGGTATGTGCCGAAGGTGTCCTTCGAGGATGGGCTCGGCCGGCAGTGGGAGTGGCTCGGTCGGTCGGCGGGCACTCTCCGTCCATGAAAAAAGGCCCGCTTATGCGGGCCCTTTGGGGTCGGATCGAAGGGAAATTTACTTACCTTCCTTCTTCTCTTCGGCGGCGGGAGCCGGCGCGGGCTCATCCACGGGCTTGCCGCTCGCGGCGGCTTCCTTGGCCTTCTTGATCGCGCTGGCAACATCCTCGGCGGGCAGGATGACTTCGCCCACGCCGCGGCTCGCGCCCATCATGCCCTGCTCGGCTTCGAGTTCTTCCTTGCTCGGGAGCTGAAGCACGGTAACGCCGACCGGGGTCATTTCACCGGAAAAGATCGGAGTTCCCAGGGCAGCGCCGAGGCGTTCGCTGGGGACGAACAGGCGGCGGGGCTTGGCAACAACCGCGCCGACCTCGAAGCTGTTCACAGTCGGGGTGCGATCGAAGAACTTGCCGAGGCGCTCGAGGCTGTAAAGGGTTTGTCCCTGCGTGGCCTTGCCGCCGGCGGAGAAATCGACCGCGGCGTAGGGCTTTTCGGGCTTCTTGGTGATCTGCACCCAGGCGAGATCGAGCTCGCTGTCGCGGGCAACAAGCTTGGCCTCGACACCCTCGGTGTCTTCGCCGACGAGGACCTTGATGTCCTTGGGGGTCATGCTCATGCCGGCGGACATGAAGGAACGCATCGCCTCGGAGACGCCGCCGAGTTGAAGGTTGCTGGCCATGACCATGCCGCCCTCATCGATCATGACGCCGGCGATCTCGGTTTCGCGCTCTTCGTCGCTCCCGCCCATGCTGATCTTGAGCACAAACTTGATGGTGACGATCGCGGGGCTCCTGGCCTCGACGAGCTTGGTGAAGACAGGATCGACACCAGCCCGGGCGACCGAGGCGGCCGAGACCGCGAGGATTGCGAAGGAGGCGAAGAGGGTGCGGACGCTTGAGAAAGAACCGAGCATGCGAGACTCCAATAGGCGCCGTCCGCTGATACGGTGGCGGGTGCGAGTTCAATAGTAAGCCCAGGGGGCGAGGAAGCTTTACTTGGCCGGCGATTCCTTGGAGCCGTCGGACTGGACCGTGGGTTTCCATTCGGGCTCGAGATACCGGTACAAAGCCCGGTTGTCGCGGAGTATTCCCATGGTGACCCGAGCGGGCTGTTCCTTGGCGAGGCGTTCCATGACCTTGCGGTAGCTGTCCAGGTCGGTGATGACCTCGCTCCACTTCTCCGCACCGGTCGCATCGCTGGGAACGCTGATGCGCTGGATGAGATCTCCGGAGCGCACTCCCGCGGCCCCGGCCCAGCCGAGGGGCTCGGCGCCGGCGACGATGACGCCCTGCACGGTTTCTTCCCAGCGGTTGTCGTCGCGATCGAAGAATGTCAGTTCGCGGACGGTCACTTCGAAGTCCTTGTTGCTGTCGCGACGCGACTCTTCCGGCGAAAGCCGCGTGCGTTCGAGAGTGACCTTGATATCTTCAGGCGCGACCTTGCCGTCGCTGCCGCGCCGGAGCACTTTCACGTTGACTTCGCCATCCACCTTGAGCGTGCGGATCTTGCGCTGGAGCGCCCCGGCATCCTGCATTCCCTTGACGGACGTCTTGTCGCTGTCGATCGCGATGATCACGTCGCCCACCTTGAGGCCGCTCTTTTCTGCAAGCGTGCCGGGATAGATGCGGGTGATCCTGTATCCGGTCTGGCCTTCGTGGCCCATCTCCCTCGCCAGGTCGCGGAGCACGGGCTGCGTCGCCACGCCGAGCCAGGCCTTGGCCAGTTCGCGCGGCGGATCTTCCTTCTTTTCGGGCCGGGGCTTGATCAGTGTCGCCTGGCTCTTGCCCTTGCGATCGAATTCGATGAGCAGGAATTCGGGGATCTTCGCGGCGGTCTCGGCGCTCGATTCGCCCTCTTTCTTCTCGGGGCTCATCACGGACTTGTACGCCTCGATGGCATCATGCACGGTCTTAACCTGCTTGCCGCCGATGGTCTTGATGATGTCGCCGCCCATCAGGGAGGGTTCGGCCAGTTCGCCCGGGCTGCCACCCTTAACACCCGTGACGAAAACGCCGTCGCGATTGGTCAGATGAAGATCCTCGGCGAGCTTCTCGGTGATCTCGGCGATCGTGACACCCCAGAGCCGAAGAGCGGCCCGATCGCCCCGCTCGCGCAGCAGTTTTTTGGTTGTAACAGTCGCTTCTTTCTTCTCGCCGTTGCGCACATAGGCCACCTTGACCTGACTGCCCACCGGCCGGTCGGCAAAGCTCTTGATCAGCGGCGGCACTTCTTCGACGAAGCGAATCGTGATGGGATTGCCGTCGATTTCGACGATCCGGTCGCCGGCTCGCAGGCCTGCTTCGTACGCGGGCGAATCATCAATCACCGAATTGATGAGCACGCCGTTGTCGAATCCGGTGTCGCGGATGTTCTTGAAACTCGCGCCGATCCACGAACGGATGACTTCGTTGTCCCTGATGATCGCGTCGGCGACCTGGCGGGCGAGGTTGCCCGGGCTGGCGAAGCCCATGTTGCTGCCGCCCAGCGTGTTCACGCCGACGACCTTGCCCTCGAGATTGACGAGCGGGCCGCCGGAATTGCCGGGGTTGATGGCCGCGTCGTGCTGGATCCAGCGGGTGAATGTGCCCGTTGTTCCCGCTTCGCCCTGCATCTCCTCGAATTCCTCCCGGAGGAATCCGCTGGTGAAAACCCGCTCGGTATTGGAGACGATCCCCAGCGTGACGCTGCGGGAAAGCGCGAAGGGCGAACCCATCGCCATCACCGTGTCGCCGATGGCCAGCTTGTCCGAATCGCCAAACTCGGCGACTGCGAGCTTCGTGCCCGGCGGCAGGTCCTTGACATCGATCTGGAGGATTGCCAGGTCGGTGAGCGGGTCTTCGCCGATGAGCCTGGCGGGGACGATGGTGCGATCGGCAAGCGTGACCTTGAACTTCTTGCCGTCGTTGACGACGTGCTGATTGGTCAGGATGTGACCTTCTTTGCTGATAATCGTTCCGCTGCCGGTCGCGCCACCCTTGGATTCCTCGCCGCCCTCAAAGCTGGTCGTGACGACGGAGATGTTGACCAGAGCCGGGAAGACCTTGTCGCGGGCGGACTGAACCATCGCCCGCAGCTCGTCCTTGAGCTGCTCGGTCGCTGTCCCGCCATTCCCCCCACTGCCTCCACTACCCCCACTACCCCCGCCGCTAGCCACGGCCGATATGGGCATACCGGCAACCCCGGCAAGAAGAACGACCGACAGGGTTCCAGTCCAGGCGCGCTCGCGAATCCGAAGCATCAGGGTTCCTTTCCGTGTCCGGCGGGCAGCCGGCGGTTTCCGGTTTATACCGGGTAAGCAACAGTCTAGTTCTGTGGTTTTTCGGCTCGTGCCGGGCAAGTCCGGGTAGAAATACGCATCAAACTCGATCCGGACGCATGCCCGCCAGGCGCGTGGCCAGCCGAACGCCCTCGTCCACCTCTTCCGCCTCGCCCACAATCGTCACATGACCCAGCTTGCGGCCGGCCCTGGGGGCCTTGCCGTACATATGGACTGTCGCCCCGGGTATGCGTTTGAGCTCTGCGGCGTCGGGCTCCTGCCCCACGATGTTCACCATTGCCGCGGCGGGGGCCATCATGGAAGGGGAGGCCAAATCCATGCCTGCCACGGCCCGGCAGTGATTCTCGAACTGGCTCGCCTTGCAGCCCTCGATCGACCAGTGCCCGCTGTTGTGCACGCGTGGAGCCATTTCATTGGCCACGAGCACACGGCCGCTCAGGCCGTTGACCACAAAAAACTCGATCGCGAGCACGCCGATGTAGTCAAACGCCTCAAGAAGGCTGGTCATCGCGGAACGGGCGGCCGCCTCCAGATCCGCGGGGACTTCGGCCCCGGCCCCCACCCTTGAGACACGCAGAATCCCCGCCCGGTGGGTGTTGGTCGGCATGGAATAGAACACGATGGCGTTTTTTTCGCCCGCGGTTCCGCGCACGCCGCGGCAGGCGATGAGCGAGACCTCGCGCTCAAACTCCACGAAGCCCTCAAGGATGAGCTCGGGCTCCTGCCTGCCCTCGCCAAGTTCACTCCAGGCCCGGTCCGCGTCTTCCATTGCCCGGAGGAAAAACTGCCCCTTGCCGTCGTAGCCCATCCGTCGCGTCTTGAGGATGCTCGGAACGCCGATCTCGCGGAGTGCTTCGCGCAGGTCGAGGCGCGAAGAGATCGGCAGGTGGCGGGCGGTGCGCAGGCCCACTTCGGCGAATGCCCGCTTTTCCAGAAGGCGGTCCTGGGCGAGTTCGAGCAGGCCGACCGAGGGGCGGACCGGAACACGATCGGCGAGGCGCCGGACCGCTTCGCACGGCACGTTCTCGAACTCCCAGGTCGCAAAGTTCAGCCCTCGCGAGAATGCGGCAAGGGCGCCCGCGTCCTGATAAGGGGCTATGACGTGCTCGCCGCACGAGGCGGCAGGAGAATCCGGTGCCGGGTCCAGAAAGCGAAAGCGCATGCCGAGCGGCTTGCCCGCCTGCGCCAGCATCATCCCGAGTTGGCCTGCGCCCAGGACACCTATGAGCATGCTTCACCCGAAAAATCGGACAGTGCGCCGGGCCCGATCAGGGCTCCTTGCGCCGGAGACTGCGGAGTTGATCCTTGAGTTGCCTGTCCTTCAGAACAGACTTTGTCTGTTTCGACCTCTTCGCCGCCAGCCGGCCGCTCAGCGCCTTGTCGCCCGTGGCGAGGATCGCGGCGGCGAGCAGGCCCGCGTTCGCGGCGCCCGCTTTACCTATCGCAAGAGTTCCGACGGGGATTCCCGCGGGCATCTGCGCGATAGAGAGGAGTGAATCAAGGCCCTTCAGCGCACGACTCTCAACCGGCACTCCCAGGACCGGGAGCACGGTCTTGCTGGCGGCCATGCCCGGAAGATGCGCCGCGCCGCCGGCCCCGGCGATGATCACTTTCAGCCCGCGGGATTGAGCACCCTGCGCATAGGTGAAAAGCCAATCGGGCGTGCGGTGGGCGGAAACCACGAGAATCTCGTACGGGATTTTCAGCTCATCGAGCACGTCGGCGGCGTGCCGCATCGTTTCAAGGTCGCTCCTTGAGCCCATGATGATGCCGACAAGCGGGGCGCTATTGCTGCGTTTGGCCATCGAGGCACGAGTCTAGGAGATTCGCGCACGACCGCAAGCGCCGCTGCGACCGGCGGCCCACATTCTTAAAGATCGAGAGCCGCCCGCAACTGCCCAGCCGTAAGCCCCCGGACGCGGACCGTTTTCTCCGGCGAAGTGGCGCCGGCCTCGACCGAGATATCGCGCGGCCTGATCCCGAGCGCACGGGCGAGAAGCTCGCAGACAGCCGCATTCGCTCTGCCCGCTTCGGGTGCGGCGGCAACCTTGATCTTCAGCCGATCTCCCAGAACACCCGCGACCGCGTCGCGCGAGCTCCCCGGTACCACCTTCAGGAGGAGCAGGCAGTCGTCGCCTTGCTGCTGGATCATGGCCATCGGTGAATCAGGGGCAGATGAGCCGGTCGTACGCCGCCGCAAAGATCGAAAAGTCGGCGTCGTTGACAAGGCCGTCGTGATTCAAGTCGGCGGCGGGGTCGGCGGGCGGGGAGACCATCAGCCTGTACGCTCGCAGAAAGATCACAAAATCGTCGTCGTTCACAACGCTGTCGGTGTGGGAGAGATTGCCGGCGCAGACTGTCGAGGTGATGAAGTACGCGCCGGCGTCGGGCGGGCCGAGAGAAGGGGAGTACAGATTGCCGTCAAGATCGAAATCGACGAGATCGCCGCCGGCACCGATGGCGGGAGAGCCGGCTTTGAGCCGGTAATTCCAGCTTTGCCAGCCCGCAGCAGGATCAGCCGGAAGAGCGGGACGGATAAACCGCGGGTCGGTGCTCTTGATGCCGGCGCCAACGACAGTGGGCAGGCCGGACGTGAAGATGCCCGCGGCACCGTTCTGGATTGTGCAGTGATCGACGGTGGACGTCGCCAAGCCATTGCTTACCCAGAGGGCTTGCGCGGCGCCGGTCATGGTGTTGCCCCAGATGATCGAGCTGGAGACAATGGTGCCATCGGAGATGTCGATCGCGCCGTACTTGGACGTGTTGTTCGCGATCGTGCAACTGCGGATGAGGCAATTGTGATCGCCGTTGATCGCACCGCCGTAACTCTTGGCAGTGTTGCGGACAAAGAGCGACGCACGGACGGCAAATGTGCCGGCAAGGCCGCCGCCGGTGCCGGCGGAGTTGTTCACGAAGATGCAGCGTTCGACCCTTGAAGGACCTTCCGATTTCATTCCGCCGCCGTATCCGGTGCACGAATTCGACTCGAAGAGGCAGTCCTCGACAAGGGACATCGGATCAGTGGTGAGGGTTATGAGCCCGCCGCTTCCTCCGCCGATCGAGACGTTCCCGCGAAAACGGCAGCGGGATATGTAAACAAGATCGCCCATGGCGGTCAGTCCACCGGCGCTCCCGTTCGGGCTGCGGTTGTCCTCGAAATCACTATTCGAGACGGTCAGAGTCGTTGTCGGTGGGCCGTTGAAGTAGTCGGTCGCGAGGGCCTGAATCGCGTAGTAGTAACCGCCGCCCGTCGAGTCGGCGCCGCGCACGGTAATTCCGTCGATGGTGATCGAGCTTCGCGCGCTCAGGATCGCGATGCTGAAGGAATTGTCTGCGCGATTGGTGAAGTTCGGGCCGTCGTCGCCGTTGATGTCGCCCGAGAGGATGGTGCGGGTTGAGACGTAATCCTGCTTGTCCGGATTGGCGCCCTGGAGGCCGGCGAAGGAGCCGATCAGCGAAAGGGTCATCGCGCTCCCGACACCGTCCATGCTGAACCGCATATTGCGGTTCTTGGTGCCCTGGTCGGGCGTGTAGGTGCCCTGGGCGACGCGGTACTCGATGTGCGAGCGATCGATTGAGTAATTCCGTTCGACGGACTGGATTGCGGTCTGCAGATCGTTAAAGGCCTTCTGCCACGTGGTGCCATCGCCGCCGGCGGGTGCGGTCTTGTCGACATACAGAACAAGCGGGGTGTCGCCTGCGCCAGCAGTTGCGGATGCGAGCGTGGCGGCGACGCCCAATGCGGCCAGACTTGTGTGAAGACGGCCGTTGGTTGATCCGCGCAAGAGAACCTCCTGGAGGCGGGAAGCATCGGGCGATTTGAATAGGCGGCGACACAAATCGGCGGCGATCGGCAGGCACCAGAGTCGCGTTGCGCACTAATACAACGGCGGGCAGAGCATGCTGTCGTATGCCTGAGCGAAGATAGAAAAGTCCGCGTCATCTACGAGGCCGTCGCGGTTGAGGTCGACTTGCGGATTCGCAGGTGGCGAAACAGAAAGCTCGTACGCCTTCACAAACTCGGTGAAGTCCGCATCGTCCACCTGGCGCAGCCCGTCATCTTTCAGATCACCTTTGCATTCCGCGGAAGTCGTGAAATAGCAACCCGCATCCGGCTTTGGGGCTCCGGAGTAATACACGTACGTCAGACCGTCAAGATCAAGATTTACCCCGTCTCCTCCCGCGCTGATGGCGGCCGATCCCGGGCGGAGGCGATAGTTCCAGTTATCCCTCGGGCTGCCGCCCGAAGCGGCGCGAATGAAGCGCGGATCCTGTCCGATCACGCCCTCTCCGACTGCAAATGGAACCCCTGTCGACTCGATTGAATCCGGCCCGCCCTCCACCACACTCCGAGAAATCTCCCCGTGATGCCGGTTGCTGAAGAGACCGATCGCCGGTTCGCCATGGGCCTGCTGATTCCCCCAGACAATCGAGCTTCGGATATCCACCCAGCCGTACACCGAAGAAATTCCGCCGCCAGTCGAAGCGACATTGTCCGCAATCGTGCAGCTCTCGATCCAGCACCAAACGGTCGAGGCCATCCCGCCTCCCGAAATCCCCGCCTTGTTGCCGGCGAAGAGGCTGCTGGCGAATCGCCCCGGGCCGAAGACCGCGCCGCCATCAAATTCTGCCTCGTTTTCCAGGAACGCGCACTGAAAGACATCAACGCCGTTTCCGGTATCTGTTGCGAGACCGCCCCCGAAGGGCGCGCGGTTCGAGACAAAGCGGCAGTTGTCAACGACCCCGGGACCCCAGCACGCCAAGCCACCGCCCTGGCCGTCCACCTGGATCGAGTTCTCCATGAAATCGCAGGCAAGTATCCGAACCCAACCGGACGATGCGCTCAATCCTCCGGCGGCCGCACTCGAAGCATGGTTGTCTTCGAACACGCAGTGTATGACCTCAATGCTCGAGGCGGTACCGATCGCCCTCGTCCACGCGAGCATGCCTCCGCCTTGGATGAACCCCGGCGGAGCGCCCGCCGTATCCGCTCCCCGCACAGCGATGCCGTCAATGATCAGTTTTTCCTTTGCACCGACCATCGCGATGCAGTACGAATTATCGCTCCGGTTCTGGTTGCCCGGGCCGTCGTCGTTGTTCAAATCCCCCGAGAGCACCGTCCGCGTCGAGACGTAGTCGCGCGTGTCCGGGTCCAAGCCCTGTACTCCCGCGAAGGAGCCAAGCAGCGAAAGGCTCACCGCACTCGATAGACACGCGCCAGCGTTGAAATTGAAGATGCGCGAGCGATCCCCCGTGCTTTCATCCGGGGTGTAAACGCCCTGAGCCATACGGATCTCCACCGTCGCGTTCTCGACACTCGGAGCTCGCAGCGCCTCCTGCAGATCCCTGAACGCCCGGTGCCAGCTGCTCCCGTCGCCCCCCGCCGGGGCGGCCTTATCGACGTAAACGACGCGCGTCTGCGCGTGCGCAGGGGCCGCGATCGCCGCGGCAACACCGAGCGCCCGAAGACTCGTCGCTATATGCCCGCTTTTTCCTTTCGCCGCCTCGACGCGCTCCGGCCCGTTCATGCTCATGTCGTGCTCCAATGAACATCCAAAGAATCGAGTCCCGGCCACGCGCACCTGCACAATCAGCCGCCCGATTGAAATCCGCGCACAAAGTGCATCGGTGCGCAACATTTGTTGCGCCCTCCTGGCATGCGGCGCACGGTTCAACGGCGCCGGTCACTGAGAACTCGCCCCGCACATCCGGAAGCCGCCGCCTCAACTCCTGGGTTGTTTGTCGGGCCAACGATTGATGCGTCAACGCCGGGATAAGGTCCGAGTAGCTCGCCGCAATGACGCCGGCGTGAATCCCAAAGAGTGATGGCCCTCCCTTTCGCCACCGCATGAACCTGCTCGGACAAACGCCAACTCCGTCCGCTGAGCAGGATCCGCGCACACCCCTTTTCTGGGCGATGCTGATCCTGCTGGCGATCCTGGCATGCCTGCTCATCTACGGCATCTTCGAAACCCGCCTGCGGCTGGCCGCGGCGACGGGTGCCGCCGCGCTCGAGGTGCTGCGACGCAACAGTCGCCGGCTCTGGATTCTCATCGCGGGAACAAGCGTCATCGTCTTCGGGATACTGATTGCGCCGCTGCCGGGCCCGGGGCCGGTCCTGCTCGTGCCAGTCGGCTTTGGCATCCTTGCGACCGAATTCGCCTGGGCGCGAAAGCTCCAGCAGGAAATCGGCAGGAGGACAACCCCTCTCCAAAATGCCGCGCGGCACGTTGTCGACCGCACGCCGCGGTGGATTGTGGTGCCGGCGCTGCTGATCTACTGGTGCGTGCCGGCGGCACTGAACTCGTTCACAAGCATTCAGCCGGGCGCCGTCTGGAGCGTTGCCGGCGCTCTCTTCGGCCCGTTCATTCTCTGGGCCTGGATGGTCTACCGAACAGGAACCCCGAGCCTCGCAGATGGCTCGCAAGAAGAAGTTGAACTCTGACTGCACTCGCCGGGCTACAGAATCTCATCGAGCGCTTTGCATACAAACGCTAACTCTTCCGGCGAGTTGTAATGCTGGATGCTCAGCCGTGCGACGCCGACGGCGGGGTCGATGTGGAGCTCCCTGTCGGTCGCGAGCTGCTCCACCAGGCGCTTGGAATACGCGTGTCCCTGACGCATCGCGACGTTGCGCTCGCCCAGATGCCGCGAGATCTGCACCGGTGTCGCCTTTGTGCTTGTAAATGAGATGGTGCCGACACGGCTCGACTCGGCGTGGCGCGGGCCGACGATCCGGACACTCGGCTTGCCTTTGAGGTAGTCGATGAGCTGCGCGGTGTGGTGGTCCTCAAGGCTTCGCACGAGAGCGAAGGCGCGATCGAAGACATCACGCGTCGGGGCCGTCGACCAGTCTCGCGGCTTGCTCATCGCGCCGCTGGCCGGCCCGCCGTCGAGCGCCGCGAGCTGGCACATGAAATCCCAGAGTGCCGCCACCCCCGCCGCGGCCTCGTGGCTCGCGTTGCCCAGCTCCCACTTGTACGGCACCTTGCTGTCGAGGAAGTAGTGATTCGGCCCCACCAGTTCGCCCATCGCCTCGTGCGTGCCGAACATCGCGGCCATGTGCGGGCCGAAGACCTTGTACGTCGAGTAGACGTACCAGTCGCAGCCGAGTTCGCTCATCCGCGGCGCGCGGTGCGGTGCGTAGGCGACGCCGTCGACGACGATTCGAGCGCCCGCACGGTGGGCGATTTCCGCCGCCCCGCGAACGTCCCAGACCTCGCCCAGAATATTCGACACCTGCGGCATCAGCACCAGCAGCGTGCGGCTGTTCACGAGTTTTTTCAGGGTGTCGAGCGAGGGACGCCAGTTGGTCTCGGCACCGTGCGGGCCGGTGTCTCGCACCGGCTCAACATGCCAGGGCACGATGGTGTAGCCGCGGAGCGCGAGCCGCATCCAAGGGCCGACGTTGGCTTCGTGCCCGGCGGTGCAGACGACGATCTGATCTCGGGAGAGGAGCCGATCGCGGAGCGTGCCGTGGCTGTCCCCGGCTTTCGCGAAGTGATCACGCAGGTCCGCGGGCGCCGCATCCAGATTGCGGCAGGCATCGCGAGCATCCGCGTACGCCGCCGCAAGTTCATAACAAAGGACGGTCGACGACGAACCGAAAAATACTTCGCCCAACCCCGCGCCGATACCGGAGCCAGCGACGCTTCCGCCCGCGGCCTCGTGGCCGTCCAGAAAGACCTTCACGACCTCGCGCGCCCGCGGGATGACGGCGGTGGCACACTTGGAGAGCGGATAGTCGCCGCCGAGCTGCACGAACGACTTCTCCATGTACTCGCGCATCACATCGATCACGCAACGCGGGAGCTGCGACCCGCCGGCGTTGTCGAGCATGATCGTGCCGCTGGAGAGGCCGGGAAAGTGGGAGCGGATGGCGGGGAGGAGGTAAAGAGGGTCTGGCATGCCGGATTATCGGTGGCTCGAGGCCTGTGCATCGACCCTCTAGTAGTCAACCGTCCGATCTTTCCGTAAGACTGCGTGCCGAACAGGCGACGGCGTGTTCCAGGCGACCTGCCAACGATGCCACGTCCTGCACGGTATTTGACCAGATCGTCCACTCGCTCCCGCGCTCCCGCGAGTGCTTTGCGTGCGGATTTCGACAAGTCCAGCACCGGCAACACAGGTCCGATGACGCACCGAGCCATCTGGGTTGGATCGGACGCGACGGCAGAGGACAGTTCCTGAATCGCAGTGGCATTTTGTGCCCGTAGCGCCTTTCCCATCGGCTCAATGAGCCCTTCCGCCTTGTCAATCGCGGCATTCAACTGCTCAGTCGTAAGCGACCGGACATCAGTAGCGGCTTCTTTTTCGGGATATGACTCGTCGAACGCGGACAGGTCTGCCGCCAATTTCGGGTTATCCTCGACGAGTTTCTTGGATACACCCCGATACATGCCGTTCTCTTCCAGATACTCTGCAAACCGTCTGCCAGCATCGGCTCCAGACAGCTCCTGCCGAAACCACCGGGCGTTTGCCTCTGCTTTGGACGACCAGCCCGAGAGCAGATCGCCCGGATCGGCGGCATCAAAACTCGCAAGCGCCTGGCGCAGATCCGCGACAGCGTTCGGGGAGAGTTTCGGCCCAATCCCATCGGCAAAAAAATCTCGATGTGCCGGCACTGCAGTGTCAGAATTCCGACTCCTGTCGTCGGTGACCACGAATCTTGTTTCTGTTCGAGCAACCAGCGGCTCAAATGCAAATTCGCTGTAATCCGTTTTTCCGCGGCATCTGCCCGGCCAAGCTCCCATTGCCACGACGCGTCGGCCTGCAGCAAGCGGGAGAAATTCTGAATCCACGCTCGTGGGTATTGCATGTGCGCATCCGGAAACTCGTCATTATCTTCCGGTGGCACTCCAAATTGTTCCGTGGGGCGACTTGCTATGTCCGCGAGAGAAAGGACTGTGGGCTCCAACTCTTCCAGATAGGCCGTCAGTTCCTCCTTCGTCCCAAACTGGGGCATCGACTCATCCAAGACAAGCTTGGTTTCGAGCGGGCGCACAGCCATCAGGGGCATAAGCCGCGTGCGATCAAGCGAGTACCAGATTGCGCGAAAATCTTCCACGGCGCTTCCGGCGTGCACAACGCTGCCAGGCAAGGAAGCATTTTTCGGAACAGGCTTCCCGGACGCCGGCTCGGATCGCCCGCACGAAGCAATTGCCACAACGACAATCGCGGCGGCAAACTGGCGTATTGCTCGCACTCTTACCTCGCCCCCGCCCCCACGGTCATCTTTACCGCCACGCTCGTCGGCTTCACACGCTTCTCAAACTCCGCGCGGTATTTGTTCATGATCGTGCGAACGGCCCAGTTGTTGCCGTCGGCAAGGCCGCAGATCGTCGTGCCCGGCATGCTGCCCATGCTGGTCGCGATTTCGAGCGCCAGATCCAGATCCTTCGTGCGCCCGTCGCCGCCTTCGATCCGCGTGAGCAGTTGATAAAGCCAGCCGCTCCCCTCGCGGCACGGCGTGCACTGGCCGCAACTTTCGTGCTTGAAGAACCGGGCGATGTTGCGCGCCACGGCCACCATGTCGGTGTCCTCGTCGAAGACCGTCGGGCACGCGGTGCCTAGGCCCAGCACGTTGTTCTTGCGTCCGATGTCGAAATCCATCTCGGCGTCCATCTGGTCCGGGCCGAGGATGCCCATGCTGATGCCGCCGGCGATGGCGCCCTTGAACTTCTTGCCGTTGCGCATGCCCGCGCAGAGCTTCGGATCTTCGATGAGCTGACGCAGCGTGATGCCGAGCTCGAGCTCGAAAACACCCGGACGGTTCACATGCCCGGAGACGCCCATCAGCTTGGTGCCGTGGCTGGGCGGCGTATTCGGGAAGGTGCTCACCTTTCCCTGCTTCATGAACCACTCGGCGCCGTGATGGATGATGCTCGGCAGGTGCGACAGCGTCTCCACGTTGTTGATGATCGTCGGCTTGCCGAAAAGGCCCTTGATCGCGGGGAAGGGCGGCTTGATGCGGGGCCAGCCCCGCTTACCCTCGATCGCCTCGAGCAGGCCCGTTTCCTCTCCGCAGATGTACGCGCCCGCGCCCCGGTGCACGTAGCAGTCAACGACAAAGCTGCCGCCCCGCGCCGTGTTCGCGCCGTTGAGCAGCCCCTTGCCGCCGAAAATGCCGTTCGCGTACGCCTCTTTCAGCGCGTTCTCGAGCACCTTCGCCTGGTGGTGGTACTCGCCGCGGATGAAGATGTACGCCGTCTTGATGCGGCAGGCATAGCAGCAGATCGCGATGCCCTCGAGCATCAGGTGCGGATCGAAATCCATCAGCAGCCGGTCTTTGAACGTCCCCGGCTCCGACTCGTCCGCGTTGATCGCCAGATAGCGCTGACCGGGATCCTCTTCCTGGCCCGCCTCGCTCGTCTTGAGCTTGGGCAGGAACGTCCACTTGAGGCCGGTCGGGAATCCTGCGCCGCCGCGCCCGCGCAGCACGCTCTTCTTGACCTCTTCGGTCACCGCGTCGGGCTTCATCGAGATCGCCTTGCGAAGCGACTCATACCCCGCGCCGTTGGGCCCCGGACGGGTGTATTCCTCGTAGCTGACGATGTGCCTGCCCTTGGGGTCGGCGTAGGGCCAGCAGGGGATGCGCTGCGTAAGGACAGGGGCGGCAAGGTTCGGGTTGATGGGGGGGAAGGACATGAGGTCAGAGTGTAGGTGTTTGGGGGTTCGGCGCGTGAGCCATTCCTCAGCCCCCGCTCACCCTTCCTTGCCCCTTTGTCGCAACCCTTCATCCGTACGAGCGCGCCGAAAAAGGAGCATCTCGACATGGCAAAGTACGGGAAAACCGCGTCCAAGAAGGTTGAAAAGACAATGCGGGAAAGAAAACAAGGCACGCTGCGGAGCGGACGCTCGGGCAAGAAAGTCACCAGCAAAAAGCAGGCGATCGCCATCGGCCTCTCCGAGGCCCGCCGGGCCGGGGGAAAGGTTCCTGCGAAGTCTCGTTCGTGACGATTCTGCCAGGATCGTCGAGCGCTCAGATAGCGGCCCGGGCAACTCGCACCGGCCGGCTGATGTCCCGTCTCCGACAGAAAACCGGACTTCAGTTCCGGCAGCGACGACTAGGGACACATCAGGAGGTTGTACGCCTCTGCAAACGTTACAAAGTCGGCATCATCCACCAGCCCGTCCCTGTTGAAATCAGCCGGGCATCCAGCAGGCATCGCCGGGTCTTCGCACATCAACCGGTCGTAGGCCGAAGCGAAGAGCACAAAGTCGCCGTCGTCTACCTGTCCGTCACCGTTCAGGTCCGCCGGGCATCCGTTCACCATCACCCAGAACCCGCTCCGAAACTCATACCCCCCGCCCGTGGACGCGGCCGGTGCACTCGCGACCGCCTGGCCGATGGTCATCGTGCACGAGTAGCCGGGGGCGGAGAGGCTGCCGCCCCCGCCCGCAATCACGAATGCCTTGAGCGAATACCCCGCCATCGCGGACGCCGCCACGCAGGCTCCAATCGCGATCCCCGCCAGCAGACCGTCCAGCCTGAACATACTTCGCATCGTCCGCCCCTTTCATTACTCGCGCCTTCTCACCCACAAGCGTGAAGCACCGTTGAGAAAATGAGAAAGTTGCTTTTCCGACCGCTTTTTTTCAGATCACACGCCGCTCGCCCCCAAGCCCTGCAGTCGCCCTTACTTGAGGGCTTCGCGGCGTACGTTTGCGGCCCCGATGATCCCACCGCTCTGGGCCCGAACCATGGCCGCCTCGAGGCGTTCCAGGCGCGTCCGGAGCGTTGACATTTCCGTCTCGGCCGCCGCGTGTTCCCGGACTCTGCTCGTATTGATCTGCTCAATCTCCGCTCGCAGCCTCTGGTTTTCAGCGCGAAGATCCCGTGCCAGCTCCTGCAGCGCGCCGATCGCCACCACCGACAGGTGGGAGTAATCGACGGTCAACATCTCGCTTTTCTCATCGCCGACGACCAGGCCGGGAAGGACGCCCCGGACTTCCTGGGCGATGAACCCCATGTCGGGCTTGCCGTCAGCGATCCAGCGGAAGTTCACGGGCCGCAGCTTCAGAGCGGCATCGAGGAGCCCCTCGGCGGGCGAGACGTCGGACTTCAGCCTCGCATCGGAGACGGCGGACCACGCACCCGTCCCGGAAAGCCGAGCGAAGTTGGAACCCGCAAGGGCGTTCGAGACCTCGAAGAACCCGGCGTCGCTGACCCGCATGCCCGTTCGATTGAACTGGGCGGGTGCGCCGGGGTTCGAGACGTACATGTGCCATCCGCTGCCGACGCTCTGTTTGCTGATCTCCAGGCGTACATCGGGGCTGGGGTTTGCCAGACCGATTCCCGCGTTGGTGGTCAGGGCCATCGATTGGCCCGAGAAGAAACTGCTGGTGAGCGTGGGAACGTTGAAGGTGTTCGCGTTGATGCTGTTGGCGCTGATGGTGCCGGCGCTCACCGCGCCGGCGGTCAGGGTGTCGGTGATGTTCGCGTTGACCCCGATCAGGGTCGTCGCCTGAGCGATCTCGTTGAAAAACGCGTAGCTGCCGCGGACCGTCGTGGCGGTGACCGAGCCCTTGAACTCAAACTCGGAGCTCGCGGCACGATTGGAGAGGTAGGTTGTGATGGCGTAATCCGCGTTCGGCTCAAAGTTCGAACTGCCGCGGGAATAGCCGCTGTTTCGTTGCACAAACCAGATAACGGGTGCGGGCGAGCTCAGCTGGACAGTGAAAACATCCTCCGCCGCGGCTGCCGCCGCCGCCGGGAACGTGAATCGGAGCGCCGTTGCCGACACAGCGGGAAGAATTGCAGTTGTGACCGCAACGGGAACCCCCTCGACGCCGAGCCCTCGGTACAGCGTGGCGGTAATGGTCGCATCGGCGCTGGACGTGTTCTGAAGCCCGGCCTCCACCGCACGAACTTCGCCGGCGCCGCCCGTCGTGAACGACTGCCAATGGATGCCATCGTTCAGAAGCGGTATCGCGAACGAATTCGAATTGGGCACCGACTGGTCGATCACGAGCTTGGGCGTTACCTGCAATCCCGGGATGGTCAGTGCCAACGGTGCGGCACCGATGCGTTGCCGAGGGGTCAAAGCCTGGAACACACCGGGGGCGGTCTCTACGCCAAACTCCAGCCAGCGCTCCTCGGTGGCGCCAAAGAGCTGTGGATCGAAGCCGGGCGACGCCGAGAACACCCCCTGCGACACATCCACGGCCTGCTGGGTCTGTTGCAGAGGTGTGCCACCGGTGGGCGACGAGTAGAGCGAGAACCGAAGAACGCTCGGCCCGCTCACCGGCTGGCCGTTCTCCGATCGGAGCACGCCCTGCACCGAAGTGGACGTCTGGGACCGCGCCTCACCCGCGACGCACGCCGCCAGAGCGGCCGCCGCCAGCAATCGCGAACCGGACCTGAAGCTGTTGAGCAACATGCCGTCACCTCCAAAGAATGTGCAATGCGTTCGGGACCAAACAACGGGGCCACCAGATCGTCCGAGCGTCACTTGAGCTGTTGCGTGCGCGCGATGCTCTGAAGAGCTGCATCAATCCGTGCGACCTGCTCTCGCAGCCGGCGGTTCTCCCGTTCCAGGGTGGCAACCCGGGCCTCGAGTTCCTGCACCGCGCCGATCGCGACGACGGACAGATGCGGATAGTCCACCGTCAGCATCTCGCGCGACTCATCACCCAGCACGAACGACGGCAGGACGTCCCGAACCTCCTGCGCGATCAGGCCGGTGTCCCTCAAGCCGTCCGCGTTCCAGCGGAAGGTCACGGGCCGCAGCTTCAGAGCCGCGTCGAGCAGACCATCCGCACGGGCGACGTCGGATTTGAGCCGCGCGTCCGACACAGCCGTCCACACGCCGGTGCTCGACAGCCTCGCGAAGTTGGGACCGGAGATCGAATTGGAAACTTCGAAAAAACCCGCGTCGCTGACCCGCAACCCGCTGGTGCGGAAGTTGGCGTTGGCGACAGCGTCGTTGGTGAGATGGACCTGGAATCCCGAAGGCACGCTGGGCGACCGCACCTGAAGCTGCGCCGTGGGGAGCGTCGCACCGATCCCGACTTTCCCGCCGACGATCGCGTCGGTGGCGGAGACTGGCCCGTTGATAACGGCCCCGCCCGCGGTCAGGACGCCGGTAACACTCGCGACGTCCGCCGTCAGCTCGTTCACACTGGCCGTGCCCATGGACACGGTGCCCTCCGTGAACAGGTTGTACGCCCGAACATCGCCCCCGAAGAAGTAGTTGCGGGCGCCATTGTGCGATGTCACAAGCGTCTGCATGGCGCGGTCGTAGTTGAAAGCGATCGGGGGAGTCGAAGCGCCCGATGTGCCGCCCGAGTACACATCGCCGTAGGCCCCGTACCAGACAAGATTGTTGTTCGGGTACGGCTCCACCTCGACGGTGTAGACATCTCCGGCACTGATCGCAACAGCCGTCGGAAGAATGATCTTGCCGACACTGGAGTTCGGCAGGATCGTGAAAGTCGTCGTGGCTATTGGCGGGTTCGTCATGCCCTCGCCGGGACGGATGTTGACAGTCCCGGTGACAAGCCCGGTCCCCAGGTTCGAGAGCGCCGGCAGGACAGCCCGCAGCTCGCCGCTCGCGGTGCAGGTGAAAGACTGCCAGCCACCCTGACGCACCACGGCGTTGTTGCCGGCCGAAACCGAGATGTTCACATTCACCACCTCGTCCGAACTGATGGTGACTCCGGGCAGCGTGAGCGCCACGGGCGCCGCCCCCAGCGGCTGTCGGGGCGTCAGCTCGACCCAGGAGTTGGACGGGTTCTTCACCTCAATCCCCACGTAGAGCCCCGAAGCGTTGCCGTACTTCCACAAATCAAACGGCAGCTTGAGCGAAAAGACACCACCGGAGACCGCAACGCCGTTCTGCACAAACTGCTGCAGCGGGGTGCCTCCGGTCGGGGCGGTGTGCAGCGACAAGCGCAGATCCACAGTGCCTGTCAGCGCCTGTCCACTATCTGTCCGCAATTGTCCCTGTAGCGTGGGCTGAAACTGCGCACATGCGGTGGTTCCCGCACCGCCCAGCAACATCGCGATGCCCGCCACTCTCGCCCACCGAGATATCGTCTTCATGCTTGCGCTCCCTGATTCTGCAATCCGCCGGAGTCCCGCCCATCCAGCCGGATGGACCCGCAAGGCAAGCGAGAACCGCGCCCGGCGGCCCTCAGCCGACCGGGCAGTTTGCAAAATCAGGTTGACAATCGTCCGGGCGTCCTTGTGCCGCCGTCCCCGGTGTGCTGATCCTGCTACTTGGCCAGCACCGCCCGCTCCAGCCGTTCCAGCCGGGCCTTCAGATCGTCGATCTCGCGCTGCTTGTCCCGGTTCTCGGCTTTGAGATTCTCGATCTGCAAATCTTTCTCCGCACGCAGCTCCCGCAGCGACTCGACGGTCAGCGCTTCGAATCCCTTGATATTGAGCGTCTTCATGCCGCGGCTCTCACCGATCCACTCGGGGAAGAAGGGCTCCACCTCTTGCGCGACAAACCCGGTGCATCGCCCATCCGACGCTCCGGCAAGCGACGGATCGCTGTAGAAGTACGTCCGGCCACGCAACCGCAGCAGACGATCGAGCGCTCCATCGAGCGGCTCGATGTCGCGCTTTGCCCTCGCATCCGAAAGCACGCCCCAGGATCCTCCGCCGGCCTTGAGCGCCTGCCCGCCGCTCTGCGTGTTGAACTGGAAAAGCGTAACGCCGCTCGCGGTAATGATGAACGCGTCGTTCGCGCCGCTGATGCCGTTATCGTTGCCCAGGATCAGCTCCAGACCCGATTGCTCGAACGTATAATTGAAACGCCGGAGCGCGATCGGATCCAGATTCTCCGCTGCGCCTCCGAACTGCAGCAGCGAGCCCGTGTCGATCTGCGCGTAACTCCCCGTCAGGCGACAGCCCGTCGAATCCGCCACCCACGGCGAAAATGCGTTCCGCACATTCGCCGGCACGTTATCAACACCCAGCCAGTCCACCTTCGCGGACGCATCGGCAAACCCCGCCCGGCTCGCCTTGGTGGCAATGGTCGCCTCCGGCGTCACGTACGTCTTGAACAGGAACGGATTCGCGTTTGTCGGGCCGACCACCGAGCCTGCGATCAGGTTGTTGGGTTTGACGAGAAAGACCGTGCCCGTTGGCGCAATGGTGTACTTCGAGCCCGCCGTCACCGTGATGTTGGGAAATGAAGCGACCGGCACGCTGCCGCTCTGGCCCTGCGGCACCATCACCACCGTCGAGCCGAGCATCGCCCCCGAAGTGCCTACACCGGAATAGATCTGAATCGTCATCGCGCTCGCGCTGCCGTTCACGACGCCGGAACCATCGAGAGCAACGCCGGTGAGCGCACCTGTCTTGCCCGCCGTGAATGACTCCCAGGTCGGAGTGAAGTCGATCCTGTCCGTCACGGCTCCGCCCCAGAAACCGTCGAACTGGTTCTGGTCCACACTCTGCGCACCCGCGCGTGTCATCGCTATGCCGGCAATCCCCTGCGCCAGCGGTGCGGCACTCACAGCCGCCCGCGGCGAAAGCGTGACGTAGCTCCCACCTCCCGCCGGCATCCGCACATCGATCTCCAGCCAGCGCGAAGACCCGGGCAGAAACGCCGCATCGCCAAAGTCCAGATCGGTCGCGAAGACCCCCTTGCTCACTCCCACATTGGCCCTGGTCAGTTCGCTCCCGATCATCGGGCCGCCCGAGGCCTGCCCATAGAGCCGAAACTTGAAGTCCGCGTTCCCTGTTGCGGCCGCCCCGGCCGATTCCAGCCGGCCCTGGTACGTGAACGAAGTCTGGGCCACCGCCGCAAAGGCCATCACCGACCACGCAACGGCAACACACGCTCGGATGCTCATGCTCAAATCTCCGGGAGACAAACCGCAGTTTACCCGTACCCGCCGCTGAAAAGAACACCATTCCCGCGCCGAGTACGCAACATCCGACAATCCACTCCTTACCGCCGCACGTTCTCCGCCATCCGCTCCGCCTCCAGGCGCTCGAGTCGCCGAACCACCTGTTCAAGGGCGGTCTTCAGCTTCCCGTTCTCTTCCCGCAGGGCCCGAATCTCTTCCTGCTGCTCCTGGATCGCACCGATCGCCACAGTGGACAGTTTGGAGTAATTCACGGTCAGCGAGCCCTTCGCCTCATCGCCAACGACCGCGTCCGGCACGACCGTTCGTAACTGCTGGGCCACAAACCCAAAGTCCGATACGCCGTCCCCGAGCCACCTGAACCGCACCGGCCGCAGCCGAAGCACCGCATCGAGCGCTCCATCAAACGGTGTCAGATCTGTCTTGAGCCGCTCATCCGACACCGCAGTCCAGGCCCCATTGCTGTCCAGGCGGGCGAACTTGGTAAAGCCGTTGATGCGGTTGGTGATCTCAAAGAACCCGCTATCGGACAGCCGCATTCCCGATTCGAATGTCGGCGCCACCGCGGAGTTGGTGAGCTGCACCTGCCAGCCGGTGCCCACCGCCCCGCTCGCCACATGGAGAGCTGTGGCCGGCGTCGACGTTCCGATTCCGACCCGTCCGCCGGGGTAGGCGATCCCGCCGGCGGCGGCCGACCACGGCGAAAACGCACCGGATACATTGGCCGGAATCCCCGTTACGCCACTCCAAGGAACGCTCTGCGCAAGCGCAGCCGAATCCGCCGCGGCGGCCCTCAGCGCATCGTTCGCATACGGCACGCTCGCGATGGGGGTCCGCGGCAGAACGGGAGCGAACGATCCGCTGCCCGCCGGATTGCGAACGCTCACCTCGAGCCACAACGCGTCGCCATCAAACACGTCGCCAAAGTCAAGTACCCGCGTCAACACACCACGCTCCGGCGTGACGGCGTTGGCCGTAATCGTCGGTCCCACCTGTGTCCCCGCCATAGTCGGATTGAAGAAAAGCCGGAACTCCATGTCCGTCGGCGTCGTGATCGGTTGACCGGAGGCATCACGCAACACGCCCTGATACGAAAAGCCGCGCCCCTGCGGCACAGGCACGAACGCAAAGGTCAACGACAGCTGCAGAAAACCGGCCGACATCGTTCCTGCGTCCGTGGCGGAAGAGGCAAATGTGTAACTCTGGCCAGCCTGCAGGACCGCCGTGAGGTTCCAGTTTGATCCGCTCTCGCTCGCGACGCGGGAGAGCGAGACACCCGGACCGTTCAGCGAGAACGTCACATCATCTCCATCTCCTTCTCCCACAATCTGCACGGACATCGCCGCGGCCGGGACGAACGAAAAGCTGCACACGCTCGATGCAAAGGTTGATCCCGTCGCGTTGGCATTGAGGGTCAGCGATGCGCCCATGGCGCCGAGCGAGGACGCCTGCGACGCAAACGCTCCGCCCGCACCTGCAGATGACGACACTGACTGGCTCCAGTCGTCAAGCCCCGGCGCCGAGGCTTCATTCACGCCGCCCGGCTGACCCGTCGACGCCTTGATCGTGCGGAATGGTGCGGTGTACGTCACTTGGGCTGCCGCCTGAGAGACCAATAGCAACCCACTCCAAATCACAGCGGCAACGCAGCGGATCATGGATCTTCTCCACTGGGGACTCGATCACCCCCACAGGCTTCAACCACGGACAAACGGCTCCGCCACCGCTTGACGGCGGCGACGCCCAATCACATCACCTCGCACGCCATGCTAACCGATGGCCACATTTCCAATGCGCACCCACTCCCATTTGACATCGCCATCCGCTCTCAAAGTCCGGGTTCTCGGTCCTCACACCCCGATCCCGCTCGCCTCCAAGGCCAGCGGCCACTCCACCGACGCGCGCAAAGAAAACCCCGGACTTTTGCTCACCCCCACCTCACCCCACATCATCCCGCTATCGGATCACTTTCACGGTCCACGTCATCTGCGGGATGTTTACAGGCGAAGCGCTGAAATTCCGTACCACGAACTGAGCCTGAAACGCGCTCGAAGCACGCGCGTACAGAATGCCAACTCCGCTCGGGAGCGCTTCACTGGGAGAAACAACGACGACGTCTGTTGTCTGAAACGACGTGCCGGTGAAGGAAACCCCGACCGAGAGTTGGCTATCGGCAGCAATCGCGCCGAGCGTCGTGAGAACCGATCGGCTGCCGATCACCGAAGTTGTGGCGGCCGTGGTCTGAACCGAGTCATCGGGAAACTTCACTCCTCCCGAAAGCGACTCAATGGTTCCGTTCACCGTGAGCTTGGAAGTCCCGGTTGTGGTCCCGATCAGCACGTTGCCGCTGTTGGTGTTGGAAATAGCGCTGGATGCCTGCGCCGCCCAGGGCGCATTCTGAACCTGGGACCAGTCCACGGACACGATCGTGTCCGCCACATTCGCCCGCGCTGCCACGTTGGCGTACGTCGCGAACGGTGCCGACATCAGCATCTGCCGAGGCTCAATCGTTACAAAGTCCGCATCGCCGGCGCCCTTGACCGCGATCTCCGCCCAAAGCTGTTGCCCGGCCTCGATCACCGAATCCGGCACCGTAAAACTGGTCGAGAAAACGCCGTTCTCAACCGGAATAGCGAAAGCGGTCGCCGTTCCCGCCGGCGTGCCGACAAACAGCGGCGAGCGAAACAGCCGCATGCGAATATCGAAGGTCCCGTTCAACGCCGCGCCGTTCTGCTTCAGCACGCCCTGATAGCCGAACTCGCTGCTCACCAGGGCCCCACTCGGAGCGTTGAGAGTGATCGACCATCCCGATGCGATCTGGCCCGCCACCCCCGCAACATTGTCCCGGACGTACAGCGACCACGTGCCCGCGGCATCCTCACCGATCAGCGATGCAAACGATGTTTCGTACGGAAGCCCAGGGGCTGGAGCGGGCATGGCAACGGGAGCAGGGATCACCGTCGGCCGATAAAGCTTCTCGCCACTAAGCGGTTCCGCGAGAATCAACTGGCCTTCCGGAGCAAGAAACAGATCGATGGGCGCCGACGCGCTCCCCGGCGCATTCGCAAGAAGCATGATCTTCTTGCCCGTGGGTGAAACCAGGAGAACCGAAAGATCGCTCAATCGCGCGTGCGAAAGACCGCGCAGCCCGACAGAGATATTCGTAATCGTGAGCGGAGAACCAATCACGATCTGACTCGGATACGGACTCGCATTCGAATTATCGCCGATCGTGATCGGCGCGGAATTGATCCCACCCGGCGCCCCGAAGACACCGGCACACACGATCGCACAACTCGCAACAGCAGACAGATTCCACCGCATAGCAACACCTCCGCCTGCTACTTTCGCACAGGGGGGCTCCCAGAGCAAGCCCAAATGACGCACAAAGACAACACGCGTCGCCGCGTCACCCATCCGGCACTCTGGATTCTCCCGGGCACGGAATCTCCGCACCGCAGCACCTAGGGCGAGAACCGGCGGCCTTCGCCCTCACGAGTCCGGCGACTCGTTGAATACTTTTCACCCGGATCGAAAGCCGTCCGACCGACTTCCTGCTCTCCGCCTTGCACCCCTCAATACGTCTTGGGCAGGTACAGAGCATTCAGCGTTGACGTCCAATACAGCACCGTCGTCGATGTGCTCGAGTTGGTCAGCACCGTCCGAAAGCTGCGAGCTCCGGCACCGTTCACCGGCACCACCCAGGAAATTGTCAGCGTTTGACCGTTTCGGACGACGGCCCCCGACGCGGTGACGCTGGACCACGCACCGACTTCCACAAGCTGAACTCCACTGCCGGACGTCATCTCTTCGATCTTGAAAAACGCGAAAGTGCTGCCCCCCCCCGGCAACACCGCCACGCCATTCACCGCCACCTGCAGCCACCGCGCCTCACCATTAAACGGATTGACCCCAAATTCCAGAAGCGAGTTCGCGATCACCGTGAAAACGCCGTTGCTCACAGCAACGTTGTTCAGCGTCTGCACGCTCCCGATCCGGTCCGCAACATTGTTCGAAAACGCATCCTTCCAGAGCGACAACTGCACCGTCGCCAGCCCGGAGACAGGCGCACCATTGCTCGTCACCCGCCCCTGATAAGTAAATGCAGACCCCGTCTGCCCAAGCGCCGTGCCCGACATCAAGGCAACCAACGCCGCCACAAAGACCGACTTCTTCATAATCAACTCCACGCAACGTCACGAAGCAGCGCTCACAGACGCCACACGCGGAGAATCAGCAGAACGCACCCCTACCCACGACCCAAGAGCAAATCGGGCCCCCCGGCACGCCCCCGAACCCCTCGCGCGGCAGATCCCGAACGATCACAGATACCGATAACTTATCGGCGCATCCACCCCCGGATGCAAGCTTGCATGCACCGGACACGTCCGCCCCGCACGCTCCACCCGCTCCCGCATCTCCTCCGGCACGCTCGCCGGCAGCGTCACCACCACCGGCAGCCGCGCTATCCGCCGCGGCGAATCCGCGCTCATGTGCTTCTCCACCACCGCGCTCGCCCCGCTCACATCGATCCCGTGCCGCTCCCCATACATCGCCAGCGTCGTCAAAATGCAAGAGGCCAATCCCGCCGCCACCAGGTCCGTCGGCGAGAACGCTCTCGCATCCCCGCCAATGTCCTTCGGCGCATCGGTGCGCAGCGTCGCTCCGCCCGGATGGGTCAATTCACACTTCTTGTTCCCTCGGTACGTCGCCCCGATCTCAACCATGACGCACCTTACGCCGGCACGACGCCCGAGGACGCCGCGCTACTGCCTCACATTCAGAATCGTGAACGACAGACTGTCGAACGAGTCCACCGAGAACGCCCCTACGCCGGTGGTACGGTTCTGAACCAGCGCGACCGACTGCGTTCCCGCTTCGACATTCATCGTGACCGTGCCCGAGATCGACTGGTGCTGCCCCGGCGTGTTGAAGTAGAACTGCTTCAGGGGCGAATACGTCGCGATTCCATCCTGATTGATAACCCGCACACGGAACGCAAAGGCGGTCGACCCGAAGTTTGTATAGCAGCTCAGCGACCAGTTGATGATCGCGACCCCCTTCTGGAGGGTAAAGTCCGCGCTCGCGCCCGAGATCAGCGACGGCGACGTCTCGGACGAATTCTGCGGCGTCAGCGACTCGCGCACAAAGCTGAAGACCAGCGGCGGATTCGCGACATTCGCCGGTACCCCCGCCACGTTCGACCATTTGACCGAGTCCGCTTCCAGCGCCTTGACCTTGAGCGCGGGCATCGGCGTCACAAACGTGCGAAAGTACCAGTTGTACGGCACGCCCGGAATCGCGTAGCTCGCGCTCTGCGAATACCCGATCGACCCCGCCCCGGAAATCCCGAGCGTGTACGTCGCCCCCGCCAGGATCTGCACGGGCGGCAGGGTAAACCGCCGTGCCCCCGTCGGTCCGGACCCGTTCGTCACGGACGCGAGCAGTTTCCCGCTCGCACCGCTCCCCTCGTACACCTGAACGGTGACCGGCAACCCATTCCCCAGCACGTAGAGCTCAACGCCCGTCAATGTCCCCGAGACACCCGCAACGAAAGCCTGGTAATTCACCGACGTGTTGAGCGAGACGAACGCGCTCACGGAAGTCTGGAACTGATCCACCACTTCCGCGGATGGCGTCAGCACCACACCCGCGATCCCCTGCGCCAGCGGAGTCGAACTCACCGCCTGACGCCCCGCCAGCGTCGTAAAGCTCCCGCTCCCCGCCGGAGTACGCACATCCATCTCGATATAGCCCTGCACGCCAGCCCGGAACACCGATCCAAAGTCCAGCATCGTCGTGAACCGGCCCCCGCTCACCGGCACCGACGGCACCGTCACCTGCGGCCCGATCTCGCTGCCGCCCGATGCCGAATCGAACAGCCGGAACCGCAGGTCCGCAGCGCCGTTGTAATTCGCCCCATCGCTCTTGAGTTCACCCTGAAAAGTGAACGCCGTCAGCGACTGCGCCCGGGCAGCAAGCGAAATCAGGCACAACAACGCGACCACAACAATTCGCATAAAACCTCCGGAAAACAGGCGTCACACCCCGAAGTCGCCCAAAGCGCGTGGGGTCACCCCTTCCACAAGCGTGAACGCGGTCTTCCCGAAAACAATCTTTGAAAAATTTCTCGAATCGCCCAAGGGTCACGGGCTTTCACGCGCCGCACGCTTGCGCTCACCCCGATTTTTTCGCGTGCTCAAACGGTCCCCAAAGCACCCGGAGCCGCCCCCCCTCCCCGCCTAGTCCCTCTTCATGTTCACAAACTGCAGCGGCAATTCCACCTCCGCCTCCAGCAGTTTCATCACCGACTGAAGATCATCGATCTGCTTCCCGCTCAGCCGGATCTCATCCCCCTGGATCGAAGCCTGCACCTTCAGCTTCGTCTCCTTGATCCGCTTCACCATCTCCTTCGCCTTCTCCTGCGGAATCCCGTTCTGGATCTTCGCGATCCGCTTCATCTTCCCCGCAATCGTCGGCTCCACCTCGCCCCAGTCAAAGCTCCGCGGCAGGATCCCCCGCTTCATGCACGCGCTCTCGAACATCTCCTGCAGACCCTTCATCTTGCTCTCGTCATCCGCCACCAGCTTGATCGTCTGCTCCTTCTTCCCCGCCTCCTTCACCACCTCGATCTCCGTGTGGCTCCCCCGGAAATCAAACCGCGCAAGCACCGCCTTCTTGGCGTTGTTGATCGCGTTGTCGAGCTCGGCGAAATTCAGTTTCGAAACAATGTCGAGTGAGGGCATGCGTAAGCCAACCAATGCGGCAATGAACGGGCCGGCGCACGTGCCGCCGCGCGCCGGCCCCATCGTATTCGCCCCCCGCGCACAATCGCCGCCGCAGTTCAGGGATCGAGCGCCGCCCGCTCACGCTCGGGCACGATCCGCTCCCGCTTGGCCGCCTCGTCCTGGCGTATCCCCGTCACCTGCCAGCTCACCTTCGCTCCCGCCTTCCCCCCGGCGATCTCGAACCGGTTCTTCTCGATCTCACGCGCCACATACAGACCCGGCATCGACGCCCCCACCGCCGTCAGCTGATACCGGTAGTCGCTGTTGAGCGCCTGGAAGTAATCCGGCAGCTCCACGACCGCCCGCCCCTCGCCATCCAGCACGATGATCCCGTTGTACACGTTCATCATGTCCGGCGATTCGACAAACGAGTGGTACAGCCACTTCCCCTCCGGATCCAGCGGGTGCGGAATCCGGAAACTCCCGCTCGTCTTGCTCACGCTTCCATTCACCGTCAGCGTGCCGTTCACGACCACCGGCCCGTCAAAGATCGCCGCCTTGGGGCCCGGCCCGGTCGCCCAGCCATAAATCCCGACCGCGCTCGGCCCGGGGCCCGCACGCCCGGCGATCGCCGTGGTCGACCCGCCGTTCGCCGTCACGTCCAGCACGGCCGCAGGCGTCGATGTGCTCCCCATCCCGATGCGCCCGTTCGGAAAAATCGTCAGCCGGTCCGCGCTCGACGAAACATCCCGGATCGAGAAGCTCCCCGGATTCAGCGCACTCCCCTGCGACAGCAGCGAGTAATTTCTTCCCCCCGCCGACGTGTTGATCAGCGACAGGATCGACGCATCCGTGGCGTCCGACGTCATCCGCAGCATGTTCCCGTTCGTGCTCCGCAAAATGTCCAGCGAAACCGACGGGTTCGTGTTCCCGATCCCCACAAGCCCCCCGTCCAGCGTCAGCCCGTACACCGCCGAAGTCTGGTTCTTGAAGATCAGCTTGCCCGCTCCCTCCAAGGCACTCCCGCCCGAAGAAAACACAAGCCACTCCTTGCCGCCCGGAATCGCCCGCGCATCCAGCGACAGAAACGATCCGTACGGCGCCGCCGCCTCCGCCGCGACATGAAGCTGCGGAAAACTCGGCGTTCCCGATCCTCCCCCCCACACATCAAGCGCCGCCCCCGGCGCTCCGGTCCGAATCCCGACCATGCCCCCATACCCGATACCGCCGGTCACCTCTGTCCACGGCGACAAATGCTCCGGAACTCCCGTCACACCCGCCCAGGGAACCGTCAAAGCCGACGGAACACTCGTCACCCGCCCGCGCGGCAGCAGCGTCTGAAAGTTCCCGCTCCCCGACGGCGTCGCCACCGCCACATCCACATACGGCTCCGCCTGATTCACAAACGTCCCGCTGCTCGCCGGAATCCGCACGCTAAACACACCCCCGCTCACCGCGACTCCGCTCAGTTCATACACCCCAGTCAGCGCGTTGCCCCCGCTCGGCGCGTCATACAGGGTAAATCTGAAATCCGCGCTCCCCGTGTAATTCGCGCCCCCGGCGCTCAGCCGCCCCTGATATGAAAACCCGGCGTTCGAGCCGCCGGCACGCACCACGACGTAATACGGGAATCCTTTCGACTTGATATCTGCAGGAGGCGAGGCGTTGTTCCCCGGATCCGCCGCGTCAAAGACGCCCGTCGAATATCCGATGAACGACCGCCCCTCCACATACGCCGTCGTCGTGTCGATCACCATCGGAGAATCCGAATAGCCGCGCTGCGCAACCGACATTCCCACAAAAAATACCCCGCTCACCGGGATGGCCCTGCTCAGCGTGTACGTGTTCAAGGCGTATCCCGTCGCCCCAACCGTCACCGACTGCTCGTGCAACAGCGTCACGTGCGTCGGATTCCCGTCGCCCGTCGGATTACCCCATACAAAAACCCGCCCCGCGGCTCCCGCCGGAACGTTTCCCCACGCCACCGAGATCGACTCGATCGCATCACCCCCCGCCGCCGCATCGAATCGTTGCATCTCAAACGATTCCAATGTCGATGCCGTGGTCCACTGCAGCGACGTCGAGCCGCCATGGTCGTACTGGTAAGTGCTCGACATCGACCGGTCTTCAAACCCCGGTGCCCCCGCCCGCTCGCCCGTAATGCGCAAGCCCTCCCCCAGAGCACAGCCGCAAACCAGCACCACCACCGCGCCAAAACCAAAAATGCCATTCCTCATGTTCCAGCCTCCTCGATCACCCATGCCACCAGCGAGAAACCCTCACCCGCGGCATCACGATTTCGTAAAAATTCCGCCCGCACCCGCCGACACGCACGCCACCGGACAAATTGCCCTTGCAATCGTCCCGCCAACAGATTAAAATACCTTCACGCCGGGTCTCGTGAGGAAGCCCCGGGCCAGCAGCGTTCACCGCTGCGGACCGACAAGCCCGCCGGCTGTCCCCACAGGGGGCGGCCGCGGGCCCAAAGTCCTTCCCATCTTCCCACTATCCGTCGTCTCATACACCCGCATCACCCGCAGGTTCGGAGACTCTCCATACACCCGCACCGCCCACGGCCGCGCACCCTCCACATCAATCCACTGCGCCGCCGATAGATCCTGCCCAGAGCCACGCGCCGCCAGCGTCGCCACCACGCTGCTCGCCCCCGTCTTCCACTCCGCAAGCTCAACGACCCACGTCTCCCCCGCCGGGATCGTCCGCGTCACCGCCGCGCTCTCCTTCACCGGCTCCGCCGGATCCTTCGGCAACGCTTCACCCGACCACACCATCGCCACCACTTCCCCGGGTGTGTCGTTCATCACCTTGAGCGCATTCGATGGCGCTCCCGACCCGCCGCCCCCGGCGCACCCGCCCAGCATCACAACCAGGCACGCAAGAAAAAACCCGCCCACAACCCCCCGCCCGGCGGCCAGCACATGCCCCCGCACATGCCCCGCAAAGCCGTTCTCTTCATTCTTCATCCGGCCCTCCGCTCTCCATCACTTCTCAGTTCCCAAGCGGAGCAATCACCGCGCCCGTCTCGCTCCCCTTGAGCAGCAGCACAAAACCCTGGTCGTTCGTCACCGCGTAGATCTGGAACCCTTCCCCAGTATCCGGAATCATCCACTTATTAAACACCCCGCCCTCCGTCCCCATCGCCCAGATCGACAGCACCACATGCCGCGCATCCGATCCGCTCTTCGCCCGCGAAGCCGGCGGCAGCCCGATCGTCTTCGTCACCGTCGTCCCCGGCATCACATGAAAATACTCGCCAAGCGGCTGCCACAGCCTCCCCGATGCGTCCGCCTCAAACGGCTCCACCCGCAAGTTGGCAATGCTCGTGTTCTTGATCCACACCGCGCTCCCGAACGAGTCGCCCGCCGGCACCCCGCCCGAAGCACACCCCCCCGCGATCGCAACCACCACGCACAAAAAACCCGGCGCCCAGTTCGCAAACTTCATCCCACGATTCCTTTTTGAGCAAGCCCTACTGCCCCATCACCTCAACGCCGTTCGAATACAGCCGGATCCCCCCGTTCTGCACGCTCACCGCCCGCAGATTCAGGTTCCCCTGGCCCGGCACAATCCACGAATTGATGAACCCGCCCTCCGGACCAAGCGCCGTCACCGTCACCGACAGCGTCCGCCCGTCCCACGAATAGTCCTGCTGGCTCGCACGCGGCAGCCTCAACTCCCGGCTGTCCTCCCGCATCGCACCGACCATGTAAAACTCCGCGAGCGGCATGATCTGCTCCCCGCTCGCCGTCGCCGCGTACGGCTCCACCTTCAACGCTCCATAGCTGTCATTCACAATCTTCACCGTTATGCCCGACCCGCTCCAGTACGGCTGCGCCGGCGATGTCTCTGTCAGCCCCGACACCCCGTCCCCATACGTGTTCCCCCCGCCGCTCCACTGATTGCTCTTGTTCCCGCTCGAGCAGCCCCCCGCAACCAGCCCCACCATCACCATCGCAAGCATCCGCTTCATGGCTTCCCCTTCTCGTTTTCCCGACCCTCTTCCTTCACATCCCGCACCACTTCCATCTCTTCAACCACCGTCCGCCGCACGATCACTTTACCAGACTCCGTCTCCCGCACCTCCTCCGTCCGGTCCGCGCGCAGCACAAGCTTCCGGTCCTCCACCGGCTCCTTCACCCCTTTCAAAATGTGCCCGAAAAACTCCCCAAGCGACCGCGAAATCGACTTCTTCTCGTCGTTTCCCATGGCCATCTCAAACCAAGCCCCACACCCAGATACCCAGTCCCCACTTCCTAATGCCCGGTGCCTCTACCCACCTTCTCCAAAAGCCCCCTGATCTCCTCCGGCTTCACATTCTCATGCAGCGTCTCATCAATCAATAACGCCGGCGCCGTCCCGCACGAGCCCAGACACTCAAGCTCGATCAGCGTGAACTTCCCATCCTCCGTCGTCTCGCCCACATCAATCCCAAGCGCATCCTTCACCGCCTGCGTGATCGCCGGCTGCCCGCAGAACTCGCAGGCAATAGAGCGGCAGACGCTCACAAGGTGCTCGCCCTTGCGCTTCAGCCAGTACTCCTCATAAAAACTCGCCGTGTCCAACACCTCCGACGGCGCCACACCAAGAAACGAGGCGATCTCTTCCATCGCCTGCCCCGGGATCCACCCATACGCGTGCTGCACCTCGTGCAGGCACGGCAAAAGCGCCCCCTTCTTCTGCTCATACCGCGGCAGAATCTGCTTCGTCAGATGCTCCCGCATCGCGCCAGTCAGATACGGCTCCGAACGCCGCTCCACCTTCATCCCAGCCGAGTCTTTCACGATCCATGCCATAGGTGCCAAGCATAGGAATCGCCGCCGCCCCCGCCGATCGCTCCCACATCGCCCCCCAATCGCCCCAAACCCGCCCCTCTCTACTCCTCCACCCGCGTCATATGCATCTTCCCCGTCGGCAAGTCCGCATCCTGCGTCACCCGCACCACCGTCAGCCCGGGCTTCAAATCCATCTGCGGCGGCGTCCCCGGATTCCCCTGCGCATCCACCTCCACATACACCTTTAAATCATCCGACAACCCAAACCGCGAAACCCGCCCCCGACTCCCCGGCCCCAGCCGCTCCACCGCCAGCGTCCCCGGCTGACCGCTCCCGCTTCCACGCATAAGCGCCACCCCGATCGGCTGCGCCGTGTCATTCCGCACATCCACCGTGTACCCCACAGTGCACCCGCCCAGAAACACCAGACCCAAAATCCCAATCGCCGCCTTCACCATCACACACCTCCGCCCCACACCTTCATCACAACCCACCCCCACGCCTCAACACCACAACCTCCACCGCCATCCACAACTATAGCAGCCACTAACCCCGTCCAACCGACTCCTTTCCATCCTTCAGCCAGGCCCAAGAAACCGCGGCGACGCCAAGCATCGCACGCCGCACAAAGACACACCTCCCCACTCTCATGCACGCCCCCAGCAGTGTGCTCGCCTCTTCTGTAGCTCACCCCGGCCAATTTCGTAATCGTCGGAGGATGCGCGACACCAGATCGCTGCCGTTTTCGCGATGATGCCTAATCCATCAACACGACAAAGGCAGCCGCGCGCATTTCGCCAGGTCCGTCTTCCCCTCCGCGCCCTCTGCGCTCTCCGTGGTGACCCGTCTTTTTTCCTCGCACGATCGAACGTTGCGAAGTCTCGCCGCTCTGACACCTCGCTCCCCTTTTCCGCCCGTTTTCTTCCCCGCTCCCGCACACCGGACCTCAGCATCCCTCCCCGGCACTCCGCCCCGCCCCCTTATGCTCCGACCATGTCCGGCCCGTCCGACGAGCTCCCCGCCTCCGGCGCCCAAAACACACCCGCCGATTCGGATCGGGCGTTCTGGATCACAACTCTTTACAGCGAGCTTCGCGCTCTCGCCCAGTCCGCACTCGACTCCGAGCGGGTCAATCACACCCTGAGCGCCACCGCGCTCGTCAACGAAACCTATCTCAAGCTGACGTCGGCCAGCGCCGCACGCGAAATGCCCCGGCTCGATCGCGCAACCTTCTTTCCGCTCGCCGCCCAGGCCATGCGACGCATCCTCGTCGATCACGCACGCGGCAAGCAAAGGCAAAAACGCGGGGGCGGCCGCTCCTTCTCTCCCCATTTCCCCCTCGATCTCATCGCCGACCAGAGAACCCCGCCTTCATCCTTCGATGCGGTCGATCTTGATCAGGCCCTCTCCCGCCTCGCGCTCGAACACGAGCAGGCCGCCCGCGTCGTCGAGCTCCGCTTCTTCGCCGGCCTCGCCGACCCGCTCATCGCCGAGATCCTTCATATCAACGAACGCACCGTCCGCAGACACTGGACCTTCGCCAGGGCGTGGCTCTCTCAGCAGATCGGCGATATCCAGAACGCGCCCGACAACCCCGCCGAACAGGCCGATCCGCCCTGACACAGCGAGCTCTCTCTACGGGCACAGCAGCGCTTCGTACGCCACCACAAAGATACTGAAGTCCGCGTCGTCCACCAGCCCATCCGCGTTCAGGTCCGAAGGGCAGCCCGGAGCCATCGCCGGATCGGCGCAGTCCAGCACCTCATACGCAACAACAAAGATCGAAAAGTCCGCATCATCCACAACGCCGTCCCCATCCAGATCCGCAGGGCAGGACGGCGGCACCACAAAGCCCGAGGCGGTCACCGCGAACACCGTTCCCAGGTAACTGCTCCCGCCGCTCGAAGTGACGCCGTACAGCGTCCCGTCCGGACCCGCGATCAGGCTCCCTACCGGATTCTCGCCATTCACTCCATCAAACGTCGCCACCACCACCAGCCCGCCCGGACCCTTCACATACTTGACAATCGCCCCGCTCCCGAATCCGTTCGCGCCCCCCACGTACGTCGCGCCAAATAGATTCCCCGCCCCGTCTCTCAGCAGTTCCCCCTGCGGCGTACGACCCGAAGTCTCCAGCTTGAACGAAGCAAGAGCGTTCAGATTCGGCAGGCTCGGCGCGTACTCAAAGATCGTGCCACCGAGAAACGTGCCGCCTTCTGTGCACGTTCCATAGATGGTCCCGGCGGAACCAAGCACGACGCCCGCCTGCGGCGAAAAACCCTTCAGCGGCGGGTTAATCGGCGAGGCAAACTCCGCGATCGTGCTGAGCACGCCCTGGTGGTAGCGAAACAGAGTGCCGCCCCCTTGCACTCCGCCCGCCACGGTTGTGCCGTAGAGATCGCCGCCGTCCCCGATCACCACGCGCCCGTACGAGCCGCTGCGTGCGCTCGGCGCGAACGTGGCAAGCGTGGTCAGCACGCCCCCCGCGGAGGGAATCGTGTACAGGATTCCCGCATCCCCCACTCCGCCACCCGCCGTCGTTCCATACAAGTTGCCGCCCGAGTCCAGCACCGGCGCCGCCTGCGGATTGCGCCCATTGGCGCCGGCGAAAGTTGCCAGCGTGCTCAGCGTGTGCGTCGCCGAAGAGTACTTGAACACGGTGCCCTGATCGTTCGCCCCGCCGTTCTGCGTCGCCCCGTAGAGATTGCCCGCGCCGTCCCTCGCGAGACCCACCGGAGTTCTCCCATCGCTGCCCGCAAAGGACGCGAGCGTCGTCAGCTGGTGCGTCGCGCCGTCGATCTTGAAGATCGTGCCGTATCCCTGCGCCCCCCCGCCCGAAGTCACTCCGTAGAGGTTGCCCGCCGCATCCCGCAGCAAGCCACCCGCCGGATACGCCCCGTGAACATTGTCGAACGAGTACAGGGTTGTGATCGTCGCTGCCCCCAATGCGGACGACGCGAACACACACACCGCGGCCGCTCCCCAGCGCAAACCCGGACCACCGACACACGCTCGGCTCATAGCAACTCCCTCCAACACGCACCCCAAGCCCGCCCCCAAACCACGGTCACCGGCCCGGCCCGCCGCGCCGCCTCCGCGATGCGAACAACCCCGCCGCCACGAGCAGCCCTCCGGCCGCCGGCGCCGGAACTTCGATCAGGTTGAACGTCGAGTGCCCATAGGTCACCCCGTCGTTGCGGATCAGCATCTCAAGACCATCGATCGAACTCCCATCCGCCAGCAGCCCCGACAATTTGTAGATGCTGTAACCATTCGCGCCACGCCCGTCCAGAAGCGTCGCAGTAAGGTTCGTCCCGTAGATGTTCAGCGTGCCACCCTCGGCCGCCCGCACAAAGTCGGACTGGATGGTCCCGCCCCGCAAGTTGAGGACGCCGTCATTGAGCGCCGAAAGGTTGCCGCCGGCTTCAAAGAGTCCGCCGTAGACCTCCGCGATGCAGCTCCCCAGGTTGTCCCCCATGAAGGTGGTCCGTGAATTCGCTTCGAGCGTCCCCACCGCGCCGCCGTACACATTCACCGCCGCGCCCTGCCCGCCGATGTACCCCATCCTCCCGCCGTGAACATTGATGACCGACGACTCAAAGCCCAGCGCGCTCTGCCCGATCCCATTCACCCCTCCCAGGACATTCAGAGTGGAGTGGTCGTACAGGTCCGCCGTCCACGCGCCGCCCGTGGCGTTCACCACGCTGTGATTGAAAATCTCCGCGCTCGCGATCACCGCGCCGTCCGCGAACTGAACTGTCGGGGACGAAGCCCCGGTGAACTCACGCGCCAGCGTGTCCTCGTTGTACCGCCCGCCCGAGTAACCGATCACCGCAAAGTCCGTCGGCACCGCCGTATCGATCACCCCGTCCGACGGGTAATACGTATACGTAAACACATCCGCACGCGCGGCACCGCACGTGCCGCACGCCACCGCAACCGTAAAGTACACAACACTCTTTGAAAGAACGCGCACGAGACACCTCCATTCCCGCCTCACCGGCGGGCACGTGTAACGTGTCTCTCTCCAGAGCCAAAGGCGACAAAACCCCCTCGCCCCGGGCACGCCTCTCAAAAATATTTTCAATCCCCCGGCGCGCCCACGCCTCACCGCCCCCATGCTCTAGACTGCCCGCCTCATGCAACCCACCCGCGCCCAGCGACTGCGAGAGCTGTTCGACGCGGCCATGGAACGCGCGCCCCAGGAGCGGCCCGCCTTTCTTATCTCCCGCTGCCCGGATGATGAGCCCCTCCGACTTCAGGTCGCCGCGCTCCTTGAGTCTCTCGCCGCCAGCTCCCCCCTCGATATCGATCCCGCACTCTGGTTCCAGCAGGCCGCCTTCGACAGCAGGGCCGCTCCGACCAGCGCCGGCCCCGACGTCCGCACCACGATCGATGAATACCGGCTGATCAGGCCGCTGGGAAAAGGCGGCATCAGCACCGTCTTCGAAGCCGAGCAGCTCTCCGTCCGCCGCCGCGTCGCCTTCAAGATCCTCCAGTCCTGGTCCGCTTCTCCGGACGCACGTCGCCGCTTCGTCGAAGAAGCATCCATCCTCGCCAGGCTCCGCCATCCCGCAATCGCTCAGGTCATCGCCGCCGGTTCACACCCCCTCACCTTCTCCGGACTCGATCCGCTCCTCGCGGGCGGCGTCCTCGGCGATATCCGATCGCTCCCATGGATCGCGATCGAACTGGTCGAGGACGCACGCACCATCGTGCAGGCCTGCCTCCACGCCCCGGTCCACCACACCCTGAAACTCTTCGCCCAAGTCGCCGACGCGGTGCACTTCGGTCACCAGCAGGGTTTCATCCATCGCGATCTCAAGCCCGCCAACATCCTCATCAATTCCCGCGGCGAACCCAAGATCATCGACTTTGGTATCGCCCGCGCCATCGCGGACACCTCCGCCCCGGCACGCACCACCGAGGGCTCACTCCTCGGCTCCCCCAGGTACATGAGCCCCGAGCAGTGCGACACGCGCATCGGTCCCGTCGATACCCGCAGCGATGTCTACGCACTCGGCGTTGTGCTCTTTGAAGCGCTCACAGGCTCACCGCCGCACGCCGGACAGGACGACTCCGTGGCCGCCACGATCCGCGCTATCTGCGAGCAGAACGCGCCCGACCCACGCGCCCGCAACCCGCTCATACCACGCGACGCCGCCCGTGTCGTGCTCAAAGCGCTCGAGCGCAATCCCGCCGATCGCTATCAGTCCGCCTCCGAACTCGCCTCCGACCTGCGCCGCGTCCTCGCCAGCGAACCGATCGCCGCACGCCCCCACTCGCTCGTGTACCTGGCGAGCATGCTCCTGAAACGCCGCCCCGTTGTCAGCGCACTCGCCGCCGCCACGCTCATCGGGATCCTCGCCGGACTCCTGGGCATCTCCTTCGGCCTCGCCAGAGAACATGCCGCACGCCGCGAGGCCGACCGCGTCGCCCGCCTCGCCAATCTCACCGCGGCCGACTCCTTCATCCGGCTGGGCGACGGCGGCTCCGCCGTCCGCCGTTTGCAGGCGATCCCCGCCGATCGCCGGGATTGGGAATGGAACTACCTGAGCGCCCTTGCCGACACAAGCCGCGATCAATGGGACCTCTCAAAGGACCCCATCTCTGCTATCTGCTCTCAATCAGGCCGCTCGATCGCCGTCGCTTCCGACCCGTCCGGCGTCCGCTTTCTCGATGCCCGCACACGATCCATCCAGTCCGATTGGCCCGATCTCAAGATCGTCGGCCGTATCGAATGGAGTTCAGATGATCGCCTCGCCGCCCTGCCGCAGGACACCGGCGTCACAGTCCTCGATCCGCTCTCCCGGCGCGTCCTCACCCGATTCGACAACGCGCCGGGCGCTTTCCCGCTCGCCAGCGCATTCAGCCCCGATCGCTCCTGTCTGGCCGTCTCCTGGTCCAACATGCAGGGCGTCGAGGTCTTCAGCCTCGAGAGCGGCAAGCGGCTCTTCTCCCAACCCTCCGAGGGATGGGTCTTCCACCCCGACTTCACTCCCGACGGCAAACGCTTCCTCTGGTGCGATGTATCCCATCTCCGGATCATCGACACCGCAACATGGACCTCCGCCGCCGACATTCCGATCCAGCGCTACAGCCGTTTCGAGCCCGGAGGTGTCACCGTTTCGCCCGACGGGTCATCCGCCGCCGTCATCTGCGGCACGTTCACACAGATCATCGATCTCGCGTCCGGTTCCGTCCGCGCCGAACTCCGCGGCCACGCCCAGCGCGTCCACAGCGCCGTCTTCGATCGCGCCGGCGAACGCGTCCTCACCTCCTCCATCGACCGGACCATCCGTCTCTGGAACGCAAAGACCGGCGAGCTCCTCGCGACACTCCTGGGCCACGAACATCCCACATTCGCCGCGGCCTTTGACCAGTGCCCATCTCAAACCACCGTTCTCTCTCTGGACGAAGCCGGCCGCGTCCGCACCTGGGATCTCCGCGCACTCGGCCCCATCCGCCAGCTCTCGCTCGGCCGCTCCGGCGAATACATCCGGCAGATCATCTTTCAGTCCCAGCCCGGCCAGCTCCTCGCCACCAGCAAGCACGCCTTCGCCCGGTTCGATCCTCAGTCCGGAGACCCGCCAAGTCTGACTTCCCCCGATGCACTCGACATGTGCATCCTCCCGGGCTCGGCCGCCCGCGCCTTCTGCCCCGACCGCCAGACCGTCGTTCTGGAATCGCTCGCCACCAGGGAAACGCTCTGGCGCGCGCCAGTCGACTTCACCGAAGGCATCTTCGCGAGTCCCGATGGCAGGCTGCTCGCCATTTCCGAAGCCCAGGGCAACATCGCCATCCTGCGCATCAGCGACGGCAAACGCCTGGGCACTCTCGCCGGCGATCCAATCGGGAATCTTCGGCCGCAGTTCTCGCCCGACGGCTCCCGACTCCTCTGCGCTTCCATCACCGGAATCATCAGCCTGCACGACACCAACTCCTGCAAGCTCATCGCACAAATCCACGGCCCCGGCCCCCACGGCCACGGCGTGGCGTTCAGCTCCGACGGACGCTCTCTCGCCTATTGCGATGCCCCGGACGCCGTCACCATCGCCGATTCCAGAACTCTTGCTCCCTCCCTCCACATCCCCAACGTCGGCGGCCACGTCTGGTCGCTCGCTTTCAGCCCCGACGGCCGCCGCCTCGCCGTCGGCGCCCAGGACCGCATCACACACATCTTCGAACTGCCCACCGGCGACGAACTCCTTCAGCTTCGCAACCACACCGGCAGCGTCGTGTGCCTGGCATGGAGCCCGGACGGCCGCTACCTCGCCACCGGCGGCCACGACAACAGGACTTTCCTCTACGAAAGCAGCCCCGCCGCCGCCGCTTCTCTCAAGAACCCGCCGAAAGCCCCATGAACATTCAGCCGCCCCTCAACTCCTCCAATTTCCCCCTCCTCAACTTCTCCAGTTCCGCATCCCCCTTCGCATCCTCCGCGGCACGCACCAGCAGCCACTCCGCCTTTTCTTTTCTTCCATCCTTTTTTAAGCACGACACCAGCACATCGGTGATCGCCAGCGTGTCGCCGAAGGTCGGCCCCCGAACAAAGCGATACCCCTCGAGCGCGATCGTGAGCTGATCGATCGCTTCCGCGTTCTTTCCCGCCCGGTTGAGCGCCGCCCCGTAACGCGCGGTCACCTCCAGCGTCCGCCAGTGCCCGACTCCCAGCCGACCACGCAGCGCCTCGATCACCGCCGGGTACTGCACGATCGCCTCTTCCGGTTTCCCGGCTTCGGCGGTCAGCGCCACCTCTTCCGACCAGGTGGCCAGTGTCTGCGGATGATCGGCCCCGAGCGCCGCCCGTGTATCCGCCGTGATCGCCCGGCGCTCGGCGAGCGTCTCTTCAAACAGCTTCTGCGCGCCCTCCTTGTCGCCCGCACCGCGCATCATCCGCGCCCGCCTCAGCCCGATCAGATTCAGGTTGTGCCGCGTGATCAGCACATCAACGTTCTTCTCCCCCTTCACCGCCAACCGATCCGCCAGCACCCGCCGATATTCCTTCTCCGCCTCGTCGTACTCCCCCTCGGCCTTGAGCGCGCCGCCAAGCTGGTTGCGCAGGTTCATCGTCCGCTCGTCCCGCGGCCCGAACTTCTTCTCCGCCTCCTCCATCTGCCCCCGCACAAACCGCACGGTCTCCTGACCGCCCGCGTTGCGGAACCTGGCCTCCGCGATCTTGGCGCTCACCTCCGCCTCGAACGCGCTGTCGGCCCCTTCCTTCAGCGAGTCCTCCAGCAGCTTGAGCGCCGTCGCCGGCTCTCCGAGCGCAAGGTAACTCTCGCCGAGCGTCCGCTTGACCCGCGCCCGAACTTCCGGCTGGTCTTTCAGCGTCTCGTCCACGCGCTCCGCCGCCGGGCCCAGAAGATCCACCACCGCCATCTGGATCCCGCCCAGTTCCGGATCCGCCGACTGCAGCAGGTCCTCGTTCAAGAACCGGTTCACGGCCTCCGCCGTCCGGCGCTCCACCTCCGCACGATGCCGCGCCCGCGCCTCGCTCACCCCAAACGCCACGCTCACCACGGTCGCCGCCGCCAGCATCGCGCCCATCCCCGCCGCCACGCTCACCCCAACCCGGTGCTTCCGCACAAACTTCCGCGCCCGGTACATCCCCGATTCGGGCCCCGCGATCAGCGCCCGATTCTCCAGGTAGTTCCGGATGTCGAGCCCCAGCTCGCGCGGCGACTGATACCGCAGCTCCCTCTCTTTCCGCATCGCCTTGAGCGGTATCCACTCAAGCTCGGACTTGAGCAACTTCCGCAGATCCTCCACGCGCGTCGAACGCGAGACCGCGAGCTCGGTCGCATCGCCCGTCCGCGTCGATGCCAGCGTCGAGAGCCGCGTGCTCGGATTGGGCGGATCCACCTCGCGGATCACCCGCCTGATCTCCTCAAAGCCCCTGCTCCGAAGCTCGCGCGGATCAAACGGCAGCATCCCCGTGAGCAGTTCGTACAGCATCACGCCCATCGAATACACGTCGGTCCGCGTATCGATGTCGTTCGCCATGCCGCTCCCCGCCTGCTCCGGCGACATGTACTCGGGCGTCCCCAGGATCTGCCCCTGCTCCGTGAAGAGCGTTTTCTCCGTCAGGGTTTGCACCAGCGCCTTGGCGATGCCAAAGTCGATCACCTTCACAAGCGCGTTGCGGACCGGGTCCGAAACGCCCTCGCCCGTTTCGACCGCCGAGACCAGCACGTTGCTCGGCTTGAGGTCGCGATGGATGATGCCCTTCGCGTGCGCATGCTGCACCGCATCGCACACCGTGAGGAACAGCTCGAGCCTCGGGCGCACACCGAGACGGCGCCTGTCGCAGTACGACGTGATCGGCTCGCCGCGCACGTACTCCATGACGAAGTACGGGCGCCCCTGCCCGGTCGCCCCCGCGTCCAGCACCTTGGCGATGTTGGGATGATCCATCACGGCAAGAGCCTGGCGCTCCTGCTCGAACCGCGCCACCACCGCCCTGGTGTCCATCCCCGGCTTGATGACCTTGATGGCGACGCGCTGCACGATCGGTTCGCGCCGCTCGCCCAGCCAGACCACGCCGAACCCGCCCTCGCCCAGAACCTCCAGAAGCTTGTACGGCCCGATCGTGTCGCCAGGCTTCTCGCCCACGACGACCCGCGCCGGCGCCACGTTCCCCGTATCCGCCGTCGCCCCCGATCCCATCGACGCCGTCGGCCGATCTGCCCTGGTCTCGTCGCTCATAGATAACCACAAGCGTACAAGGCCTCTCGACCCGGCAAAAAACAAACAGGCCCGAGCTCTCGCCCGGGCCCGGTTCATTCATTCATCTCAGGCGCGGCGGCGACGAATCCCGACAAGCCCGCCCAGGCCGGCGAGCGCGAGCGACGCCGGCGACGGAATCGTGTTGATCACGCCCGTGCCATCGGTGCCGAACAGCAGCTTCACGTTCGAAATCTGCGACTCCAGAACTCCCGACACTCCCGTGAACGTGAACGTCAGCGAGTTCTGCACAAACGGATACTGCGCGCCGCCGAACGAGGGGGTGTTCGTCCCATCGAACGTCGCGGCCGCAACGATCCCGTAGTTCGGGCTGGCGTTGCCCATGCTGATCGAGCCGCCGTTGAAGCGACCGTTAAAGCCGGTCGTCGCCACGCCGTACTCGCCGAGCGGCGAAGCGCCCAGCACGTTGGTCCACGATCCATTCAGCGACGCCGCACTCGTCGACGTTGTCTTCGAGCTCCAGAGCTCGCTGCCAGAAGTCAACGCCGTGCTTGTCAGCGTCAGCACCGGCGCGCCCGGGTTGATGTCGAACGTCACGCCCGTCAGCGCATTGCCCTGCGCCGCGCTGCGGGGCGAGGTCAGGTTCGTCAGCACGAGCGTCAGCGTGTTGCCCGAAATAGTGAACTTCGCGCTCCCGGCTCCTGTGGCGTTCGCCTCAGGGTTCAGCCCCGAGCCGGTGAACGTCACACTCGCCTGCGCGAATGAAGAGACAGCCAAACCCGCCGCCAAAGCGGCAAGCACAAAAGATCGATTTTTCATTGCCGAATCCCTCTCCAGTTCTTCCAGTCAATATCGGAGGGCGGAAACCTCCGGAAGCTCGCGCTTCAACTCACTCTACGAAGCAGATGCTCAAAGGCTCGCCCGCGGCACACGTTTCCCCCCAAATTCCCGGCAAAGTACCCGACCATCGCATCTCCTGGCCTTTATGGGACCCGCCCTGGGTCCCCATAACTGGTCTTGCATTGGTTACTAACGAATCCCGCGGGCTCCCCCCGGACGCGAGCCCGAAGCGCAAGCGCCCGCGTGCACCGCGCCAACAAGGCAAGCCCACTGCTCGATGACCGCACTGAAATGTGCAGCACTTCAACGCACAAAGTGTGACAACTAAAATTGCACGATAATTTTACAGCAATCAAACAAGCAAGAACGCCGTGTGTCTCGAAGTCGATACCGACAATTACGCGCAGCTAGGTGGCTTCGGATAACTTGGCCCGCGCTGCATCCAGCCTATCGCCAAAACCGCGTAGTGCGCAGTGGAAAAGCTGTTTCACAGCCCAATGCCGTAAACGTACACCCAATTTGACTTGCAAAAGCTGTTATTGTAAAATCGCGCCCGAATCAAAACGACCACGGAAGATCCTGCTGCTTGCTCCACCACACACCATTTTTTCGCCACGGAAGCAGTGCATCCAATTCCGCGAGCGTGAAGTCTCCTTCAATTTCACCGCCCGTTGACAGAACAATCGTGACATGGTTCTTTGCGTCGGAACGCAATCGCTGCCTATGCATATAAAGGACCGCTTCCGACTCACTGCTTTCGGTCTTTTCAAAATTCTTCCATGCCGCCCGGTCGCGATTCACAACAATGGCCACTGTGTCTCGCAGAGTTGCGTACGCGCCGGAAACACCGGCCGACGAGGCGGCGACAACTTCGTCCACCGTCGCCTCTGAATTTCGCTCCAAAGCCGATCGAAGGTCTTTTGCAATCAAAATCAGTCTCGAACGATCAAGCTGTTCAGGGTTCGCATGAACAGCGCGGAGCATTCCGTGGCGTCCGCCGAGCCCGAGATAAAAAATTAATCCTGAAGCCAAAAGCGCGGCCGCCGCGCATGCCGCCACGACCCATTTGCGCGCGGCCTTGCGGGGAACTACCTGCATGGGATCCTCTATCGGCTTTACCGAACGGTTGGAATAAGCGCGGCCGGCATCTGCGGATGGTTCAACTGCCGTCATCATTCAATGCGCTCCTCTCCAAGCCCGGTTTAGATCCTATCCGCACACCGCTACAAGCCAAAGCCAAAAAACAGGGTAGTCCGTCAGTTATCCGCCCCAGAATACAGAATCCGGAAGGGGCCGGTGTGCCTCCCCTCTCTGCCGGTCCACTCCACCTCCGATGGATATACCGCTATGCGGACGTTCGGGTTTAGTTTGCACAGCCTCTTTACTAGCGCGATTGGTCCCGATCCTTCCTTCGACGACGGAGCGACCGCCGCACCCATTTCACAGGCGAAAAACTGCAAAGTGGATCCCGTCTCAAGTTGAGAGAAAAGAAGAAGAAAACGCGCAAATGCCACCTTCTCCCACTCCGCAGCGATCCTTGTAAAGGTCGGATCGTTGGCATCCGGGAGTTCGTCCGGCTGTTCGTGTGCGGCAAACGCTAGTGCGTCGTCGATTTCTTCCGGCAGAATGCTTGGAATCGGCACGTATTCCACGACTTCCGTGCCATTCGTGCCTCCGCGCGGAATCTTAAATTTTCGATAGATCATCGGAGCAAGTGTAATGCCGTCCTCTTTGATCCGGCGATTGTTAAAAGCATCCCCGGCATTAAGCGGCGCAGCCCCATGCCAAGACAGAGTCCACCACCGGGGGCCACCAAGACGAAGATCCCTCTCGCACCGCCGATATACTTCAGCCCAGCTTGCTACCGAAATCTTGACCGCTAACGGACCGGCGTCCGGTTCGTCGCCGAAATCTGCACAGACCGTCCGCTTCGGCGGCTCGTTCGAGGGCGGTTCCTGCCGCTGATGCCAATCTCTCTTGACGTGCGCACGCGTCTCGGTCCATTCAGTCAGAAGACGTTTGATTTCTCGTTGTTCATCACGCTCAAGCCGCTCAACACGAAACCTGCCATAAAGGCTCGCCTCCATCTTGTTAGAATGAAGAACCGTGTCGTAGCTGAAAAAACTATAAACCTTGTAGCCGCCCCACAAGACAGCCACGAGCGATACCACTGCCGCGAGAGCGACCCAACGCTTGCTGCTAGCATTCTGATCTTTTACCAAGCCATGCTCCCTACCACGTGACCCCGTCCAGCGCCGCGGCCCAGCAAGTATTTGCCGCGAATTAGTTAACGTCAATTCAACCGGGGCCCGCACTCCGAGGAAGTCCGGCAAATGTTTTATCTTTGACATTTCAAGATGCCATTTCTTTTTGCGAGCCCCCCGCGCGAGTCGCTTGGACGCACAACTCTCCGCTTGCTCAGGTCTACTTCAAACCTGCGGCATAAAGGCTGCTCGTAACGGCGTGTCGCTGATATCCAAGCTCCTCATGCTCCCGCAATTTCCGAAGTGACACCACGGCACCAAAGGATGCAAGGTGGCGACAACCACAAGCCTCGGGCCCGAACCGCGGGAGAATGCCCGCGATTCCCAAGCATCAAGGCGCGACACATTCCAGCAGGCTCCAGCGCCCCGGGTGTCCGAACTTCCGGGAATCGCCCACCGCTCTGAGAACCATCCAGCTCTCATCCTGATTCCGTTCCCGCGCAGCCACGTCTTCGACGAGGTCTTGGCCCGGAATTGCATCTCTCCTTATTGACTCTTTCGCCCTGGTTGATGCCTCACTGCCTTTGAGCCTTCCTCTAATAGAACCACCACTTGGTCCCTTCCCGATCCACATTTGCCACGAGATACCGCAGCGCGTCCACGGCGTGCTCTGTGCCGTCCTTGACGCGCACGTTTGCGTCCTTGTCCGGGTCGTAGTGGTGCGTGTCCAGGCACCGGATGAGCCGCTCGCACCGTGCGTGCACCAGCAGCCGCGGCGAGCCACCGTCGGCCGGTCTCAGACGCGCCCGCACCAGTTCCACGCTTTCCTCCACCCTCATCGACCGCCACTTCACGCGGAAGCCCATCGCCCGCAGGATCTTGATGTCCGACGTTGCTGAGGTTGTCTGCTCTGCCGCGCCGGCGGGATCCACCCCCAGCCATTCCGGCCAGCGCCAGCGGTTGGCGTTGCCCTTGCGGATCGCTTCTCCGTGATCGCGGGTGGACTCCTCCACCACCTCGCGCTCATCGAGCACACGCAAGATATCCGTCTCGAGGTCGTGCACGCCCCAGAGCACAACCGTGGGCGAGCGAAACCCAAAGTCGATGCCGCAGACCAGCCGCGCACGCTTCTCGGCCGCACTCTTCATCCCGGGTGCCTGCGGCAGATCCGTGCCCGGCGGCACGCGGAAATCTTCCTCCCGTTCCCATCCCTCGATCACGTGCCTGGCCTTATCAAATTCGCCGAAGACCGAAAATCGCCGGCTGGGCCGGATGCACAGCATCTCCGCCTCCCACGCCGGGAGACTCACGCGTGACTTCATGCGCACGGCATCCTCAATCTCCACGTGCCCAAGCCCGACACCCGTCGCGTTGCCCTCGCGCTGCTTGGCTTTGCCGCGGCATTCATCCCACAACTTGCAGGCCTCCACACGCCCATCCTCTTTGATCTCTTCGCACTTTCGCCCGTCGCCGCACCGGCCCAGCACGTCGAGCACTCCCCACTTGAACTGCCGGCGCCCCTTCTCGAGCACGAGGCGGTGCATCACGCCGTAGGAGCGGTGCAACGTGCTGAGACACTCCACGCAGCCGGCGAGTTCCACGCGTCCGTAGCCGGGCACATCCACAGAGCGCGATCGCGTCGTCAGCATCGCCGCCTCGAAGATCTCTTCTTTGAAAAGTTCCACCTCGTCGCAGCGCAGGGTCTGCACGCGCGTGCCGCGCACCGAAGCCTGCGACTGGGCGAGCAGTTCGACCTCCGATCCGTTGATGAGCGTGATCTTCGACTCGCCGACCCGGCCCTTGACCATCGCATCAAACGGCTGGCGCGCGAAGAGCCGCTTGAGGTGCGCGTGCATCCGCTTGGACTGATCCATGCTGCCGCCCAGGATGCGGATCTCGATGCCGGGCTTGAACAGGAGGTCGAGCGCTGTCGCGACGGCGCCGAGGAATGTTTTGCCCCCGCCGCGCGAGCCCCACAGCACGCAGTCGGGCATCTCCCCGGGGGCCGAGCCGAAGCCCTCACGACCCTGAAAGAAAGCGTGCGTCAGGTAATCCAGGGGCGAGGCGTGCCCCTCCACCATCGGCGCGTGGGGAAGCTCCAGTTCGAAGTGCGCCCGCAGCCAGGCCCGCAGTTCGGCGCGATTGCGCGGGGCTTCTTCTGCGCTTCGCACGGCCGGCCCGATCTGAGCCAATGAAACATCACGATGAAGCATGACAACTTCTCCCACAGATGCCGCCGAAGGCGGCGTTTGAAGAACGACCCAGCGCGATCATCCCGAGACAAAGACGCCTGACCTTGCCGCCAGGGAGCGCGCCGCGAGCGCACCCAACTCGCGCAGACAATCCGGCCTGGCCAGCCGGCGCGTTGCACGCGCACGCTTTGCCCACGTCACAAGAGCCGTCCCGGCTTCCCGCGGAAGCCTGTCCACCACGCGCTCGTCCACCAGCGTCGCCGGATCGATGCCCCGCTCCCGCAGCACCCGCAGCAGGTCGCCGTCCCGCGCCGAACGGACCCGCGCCACGCATCGCATGCCCGCTCTTTGGAAACACGCCGATGTGCTCCCAAAGGCGGCAACCGCCTCCGTCCTCGCGGTGAGCGCACTCCTTAAGTACGCACGCACCAGCGCGGTCGCGATCCCGCGCCCCCGATGGCGCGGCAGCACCACAACCCGTGAGATCCTGCGCACTTCCCGGTTGAGCCGGTGAGCCGCCTCTCGCTTGTCGGGCCCGCCAAAGCGCCCGGGCCAAGCGCTCTCACGCCAGCTGGCGTTGAGCGTGGGATAACTCACGGCCAGCGCGCCGGCCAGTTCGCCGTCGATCTCTGCCGCAAGCACCCGCGCCACCCTTGCCGGCGCTCCCCCCGCGTAGTGAAGCTCCAGCAGACCGCGCACCGACCCAACATCGCTCGGAACGATTCTCATAAATCAGAGCCCCCCCTCTGCCCGTATCCATTCCACCACGCGCGGCCGGACAAAGCCCCGATCAGAGCACGATGGTGATCCCCGGCGAAAGCCATTCGCCGATGTCGCTGTGCGCCGATGCCGCGAGCAGCCTTGCACCCGAGTGCTCAATCGCCCGCGCGATCGCGCGGCACGCCGCCCGCGCGCACGGCCGGTCCACCACGCTGAGGAATTCATCCGCCACGACCCACGATCTGCCCGCGAGGATCGCCCGCGCGATGTCCAGCCTCGCCTTCTCTCCGTCGGAGATCTGCCCGTAGGTGCGTGCGAGCAGAAGCGGATCCGCGAGACCAACCAGGCCCAAGACGCCCAGGCCGCGATCAAGCCCGCCGGGCAAGAGGTCCACCACCGCGCGATGCCGAGCCCGCGAAGAGGGCGGGCGCACATGCGCAACGCGCGAGCTGCGCGCCAGCAGATCGCTCGCGCGACGCAACAGCGTGGACTTTCCGCTTCCGCTCGGGCCCAGTACCAGCGCGATCTGCCCGGGTGGCAGTTTCCCCAGGCTCGCCAGCGCCATCTCGCGCCGGCGATCGATGGAAGAACCCTCACAGCGCGCACCGTGCGAGATCCCGATCCCGAATCGACAACACGCACGGATCAGCCGGCGCGAAGCGCTCCGCGCACCAATATCCACTCGCCGCATAACCACCCCCCCACAACCAAAGCCCGCCCGCGCAGATCGCGCGACCGTCAGCGCACCGCGCCCGTCATCTCCATCAGCAGGACATCGCACGTGCGCCGCACCACGTGGAGCCGCACGCCCAGGCGCTCGGCCGTCCGGCGCATCGACTCTCCGGCGATGTACACCCCGCGCGCCACCGTCAGCGTGAAGCGCGCCGGGTCCTCAAGGTCGCCCCCTCGCGGGGGCCAGCACGGAGGCTCGGGCAGTCGCTCAAGTTTCAGCGCGACAAAGCGATACTCCCGGGATGCAACGCGGAGCGCCAGTAGCCTCAGCCGGCGCTGCAGCGCCCAGTCCGGCACACCCCGCAGCCGCGCGAGTTCCGCGAGCGGCCGGCCCATGCCGTACGCAAAGTCCACAAGCTCCGCATCCCCCGCCGGCAGCCAGCGGGCAAACCGCGCCATCGCGGCCGCCGCATGCTTGCTCCCGGCATTTCGCCTTCTCCTGTCTCTATACCCGGTCACGGGTGCCGCCACCGGCTCAAATCGACGGCGCGGCTGATCGACCTCTTCCCGAACAAGTGTTGACTCGCCTGTAAACATGTGGTACAGTTTACCAGACATTCTGAAAGTTTGTACTCGGTTTGGTAATATTTTGTTGGAAAATGTTCGGGTGTGCGCCTAAACCCTTGTCGCCCGGCCCCTTGAAAACCCCGGTGCCTTCCTCCACTTTCGTTTTTCAAAGGCACAACCTTCGGAATATTCAACCCCATGAACAACACGCCTTCTCCGCGTTCCTGGGGCACCCGCCTCCGCCAGATACGCCTCGCCCGCGGCCAGACGCTCGAGGAGCTTGCCACCCGCGCCGACTGCACCAAGGGCTACCTCTCGGGAATCGAAAACGGCCGGCGTGATCTCCCCAGCGACGAGATCATCGCCCGCCTTGAAAAAGCGCTCGACCTGGCCCCCGGCGAACTCGCCCGTGCCGCCGGCTGGGAACGCACGCCCACCGAAGTCCGCCGAGAGGTCCTCCGCCTGGCGGCCCGCGAGGCGGCCCAGCGCGACCGGGAGCGCAAATTGGCCTCGATTCTCCGTCAGACTTCGATCGATGAGCACGGGAGGGTTGGGGGGGCGCTGGATGAGGCGTACCGGTCGGGGGATCTGCACCGGCTGGCGGGGGTTGAGGGGGGGAGTGCAGAGGCGGGGCCTGTGGGGCGGTTTTTGCCGCGGGAGATTCCGCTGATCAACTCGGTGGTGGCCGGGGTGGCGTCGGAGGCGTTTTCGGATCCGGGGTATCCGGCGCGGGTGGCGGATGAGTACGTACGGACGCCGGATATTGATGATCCGGACGCGTTTGCGGCGCGGGTAGTTGGGGATTCGATGATGCCGGAGTACCGGGAGGGGGACGTGGTGGTATTCAGTCCTGGCCGTGAGATCGTGAGCGGGATGGACTGCTTCGCGCGGCTGGAGCCGGACGGAGAAACGACGTTCAAGCGGGTGTTCTTTGAGGAGGGGTCGATGATCCGGCTGCAGCCGCTCAACCCGCGGTATGCGGCCAGAACGCTGGAGCGGGAGCAGGTGGCGGGGCTGTTCGCGGCGGTCAGCGTCATCAAGAAGTTGGCGTGAAGGAGTTCCGGGGGGCTGGTGGTTCGTGGTACTCTGTTGGGACGCCCGGGCGGGAGAGGGGACGGGCGGCGCGAGGAGATTGAACGAAAATGAAGCGGGCAATTGTTCTTTCAGCGTGCGCGTTGGCTGCGCCGGTTGCTTTTGGGCAGGCGGTGCTGACGAGCGATCAGCGTGGGCTTGTGATCGAGGCGGCGGGGGTCGTGCAGACCAAGCTGCCGGCGCCGGCGTTTTCGGCCTTCATCGGGGACATTCAGAAAGACGTGCCGCAGGGCGGGGGCAACGCCAAAGCGCGGGCGACGCAGACATCGAGTGTGTCGGGCGCGGCGCTCAGCGCCTCGGGCCTGGCGACGGCGGAATCGAACGCGGGCCCGTCGAACTGTCTCCTGGCGCAGTCGACGAGCGACTTCCGCGTGACCTTCAAGGTGAACGGGCCGGTGCAGTACGACGCGAGCGGGTCGGTGGAGGGCGCGCAGTACCGGCTGGCGGATCCGATCTCGGGGGCGATCAACATCGTGATCGCGGACATGGGAGATCCCAAGCCGTTTACGTTCAGCACGGTGCTGCGTCCGGGGCGGAACTACACGGTGCTGGCGCAGTCGAGCCAGCTCGCCAACTCCTGCAATGGATCGTCGGCGTCGATCTCGGGGATTTACTCGCTCAACGCGACGTTCACGGCGCTCCCGGCGTGCCCGGCCGATCTGAATTACGACCGGCTGGTGGACGACGCGGATTTTTCGATCTTTGCCGTGGCGTATGACCAGTTGCTCTGCCCGACGCCGCCGATTCCGTGCGACGCGGACCTGAACTCGGATGGCTTTGTGGACGACGCGGACTTTTCGATCTTTGCGGTGGCGTACGACCAGCTTCTTTGTCCGTAGGGGGACGAAGGGAAGAAACCGTGAAAGCCCTGACACCGTGGTTTGTTGCCGGCGTCGCGCTTGCGCAGAGCGCGGGTGCGCAGAATGTCCCGTTTCATCCGGCGGGGACGACGAAGGTTGTCCTGGCGGCGCCGTTTGCGGGGACGATCCCGCTGGGCGGCTCGTCGGCGCCGGTGCAGCAGTCGCCGGTGACGATCGAGTCGGTGTATTCCGGCATCGGGCTTTCGATGTTTGCGCCCGGTGCGCGCCTGACGGGGCTCGCGATGCGGAGCGGGTCGGTGGCGTGGCCGGCGTCGGGTGCGTCGTTTGCCGATTACACGATCGCGCTCGGGCGCGGGGTCGCGGGGCCGGGTTCGCTCTCGCCCGTGATCACGGAGAATTACACGGACGCGGCAACGGTGGTGAGCGGGGCGCGGGTGATTCCCGCGGGGGCTTTTCTGGCGAGACCGAGCCCGTTTTTCCCGGCGCCGTTTTCGTACGAGTTCGGGTTTGCGTCGGCGTACACGTACGGCGGCGGGCATCTGCACGTCTTGATGAGCCAGACTGGCTCGAGCGTGAGCCCGGTAGCGCTTGATGCGGCGGGCGCGGCGGACACGGGCGCGAACATGCTTTTCCAGGCGCGCTCCGCGGAAATAGCGGGCGCGGGAGAGACGACGCAGGCTGCCGCGGCACCGGTGGTGCGGCTGAGCGTGGATCCGTTTGTGGATGTGCCGCTGCAGGCGGAGCGCGTCGCGAACGGGAACGCGGCGTTTACGGGGATTCTGGGGCAGACCGGCGCGACGGTGCAGGTTGTGATCGCGGCGGATCAGATCCGGTTTGTGCCGGAGGGATCTTTGATCACGTCGATCTCGCTGAGGCTGGCGCCGGGCGCGGCGGCGTGGCCGGATGCGGAGAGTTCGACGGGCGCGATGACGATCGAAGTGGCGTCGGCGGCGCGGGCTCCGGGCGCGATGTCGGCGACGTTTTCGGAGAACAGGGGGAGCGACGCGATCATCGTGCGCGACGGTGCGATGACGCTCGGCGCGGGGTCGATCAGCGGGAGTGACTTTGGGACGCCGATTTATTTCCAGCGCGGGTTTGTGTACAAGGGTGGCGATCTTTTAGTGACGATCCGGCACGGGGCGTTTTCGCGTCCGGGGCCGGCGCTGTCGACGGCGAATCCGGCGGCGGCGGTGCGGGCCGTCGCGGCGGCGTCGCAGCTTGCCGCCGATGGAGAGTTCCTGAGCGCGGATGCGGGGCTGGCGGTGCGGATCGGTTACACGCCGTCGGCGTGCGTGATGCCGGCGTACACGCTCGCGTCGGGCGGGAGCGGTGCTTTTCTGTTCGATGCGCCGCGTGTGCACCAGATGCTGATCGATGCGGCACAGCTCGCCGAGATTCCGGCGGGGAGTTTGATCAACGGCATCGCGTTCCGCGTCTCGCCCGTGAATCCGGCGGGGTATGTGTCGTGGCCGGAGGCGGATGCGACGGTGGCGCAGTGCGACATTGAATTGAGCGAAACGCTGGTGATGGCGAGCGGGATGGACAACACGTTCGCGCTCAACCAGGGGCCGTCGCCGGTGAAGGTGCGTTCGGGGCCGCTGTTTGTGCCCAGGCAGGCGATGAAGGTGCTGTCGCCGGAAGTGGCGGAGCACTCGTTCGTCGTGCCGTTCGCGACGCCGTACCGGTATGACGGCGGGAACCTGTGCGTGACGATGAGGCTCGGGCAGATGACGGGGGCGACGACGGTGAACTTTGATGGCCGGTTCAGGCCGACGGGGCACAATGCGCGGCGGTCGGTGGGATCATCGACGGCGACGGGCGGGAACACGGCGCTGTCTTTTGCCGCCCGGCTGATGTTCACGCCTCCGGCCCCGACGTGCCCCGCGGACTTCAACGGGGACGGGGTGGTTGATGATGCCGACTTCGCGCTGTTCGTGCGGGGGTACGACGTGCTGGAGACGGCGGCGGGCGACCTGAACTTCGATGCGATGACGGACGACGCGGACTTTTCGGTGTTTGTGGCGGCGTATGAGGCGCTGGTGTGCCCGTGAGGCGGGCGGCCGGCTTTGTAAGGGATTGCAGCGGCGGGAGTTGCGCCCCTGGAATCGACCCCCGGGGGCGGGAGAGGGGAATGGACAGGAAGGCCAGGGTTTATTCTCGGACGTGGGCTGGTAGGGGTGTCTGGTGGGAATCTGGAAGAGATTGGCAGGAAATCGGGATTGGGATGTCGCTTTATGTTGGCGAATCTCGCTGTTTTGATTAGCCTGAGGGAGTGTCGGGGTCGCACTGACTCTGGCTCGATAGGTGTTTTCGTCCCCTGATTCGGAGGGTTTATGCGCACTGCTCAGATCGCCGCACTCCTGGTTGGAGCCTGCGGCATGGCGTCTCTGGCTTCGGCTCAGTATGCGATCAAGTCGTACGTGATTGCGGGCGGCGGGGTGCAGAACGCGACGGGCGGGTCGTACACGCTCAGCGGGACGATCGGCCAGGCGGCGGCGTTTGGTCCTCCGTTCGCGACGGGCGGGAGCTACTCGCACGCGGCGGGGTTCTGGTGGTCGGTCGGGAACTGCCCGGCGGACTTCAATCAGGACGGCGTGGTGGACGATGCGGACTTTTCGATCTTCATCGTTTCGTACAACGAGCTGCTCATTCCGCCCGCAAACCCGATCTGCGACCTGAATTTCGACAACCTCGTGGACGATGCGGACTTTTCGATCTTCGTCGTGGCGTATGACGAATATCTGTGCCCGTGATTGCTGAATAGCCAGTGAACATCTGATACCCAGCCGAGCTGGGTATTTTTTTGCCGCTTGCTCCTTTTTCGAAAACGATCACCGCCCAGTCTTTCATGCTGGGACGTTTTTCGCGGCGCAACATTCTTTTATTTTCCACAGTCTTGTGGAAGGATTCTTAGTACTCTGACGCTGGCACCACTTGAATGGTTGCCAGCAGGGTTCGGCTTTCTTTGCGGATCGCAAGACGAATCAGGCGAGCGGGTAGCGCCCCAGCAAATGGAGCAATTACGATGAGGATTTCCACAGCATGGACGACGGCTGGAACACTCTTGGTTTCCGTCTCCCTTTCGGCCGGAAGGCCCGTGCAAACCGGAGAATTGCCGCCCGATGACTATTTGGCGGGCCCCGGAATTGAAACGCCGTGCGGAACGACAGACTGGGTGTTTTCAAGCGTCCGCTATGCTGTTGTGCAGACTTTTGTTTTTGACCATGACGAGGTTGTCCGCGAAGATCTGGACGGTGATACAATTACCAACCAGTGGAACGGAAACACCGATCATGACTGCCAGACAGTTAAGACGTTTTCACTAAAGCGCAAGCTTGGTCCAGCAAAGTACACTCGAGTCGACAAGACGCTTGTGACAAAGTCAACCACATTTGGGTTTGAAGTGGGCGGAACAATCCACAATGCTGTTTCCGCAAAAATAAGCTTTGGCAAAATTTGGTCCGGGAGCCAAGAAACCGCTGAAACATACGAGGTTGATATGAGTTCAGAGATAACAGTTCCTCCTTGCTGGCAGGCAAACTGGCACGGTTTCAAAAAGACTCATTATGCGTCCGGGTATTTGCCGATTTCAGACGAGGTTGATTACAAGGCGAATTGTTTTGGCGGAACGGTCCATTACATTCATGCAGTTGAAAAACAGCGCTATGACGGCAGTGGTGAAAAACTGGTTGAAAAATTCGGAACCGTCGAGTGGACCAACGTCGGTGGCTGCCGAATGCCAGCTTTGTGCGAATGACCTTGGAGAGCCAAAGACGTCGCTGCTCGTCTCTTAGGGTTTCAGGTGCCACGGGCTCATATCCATTCTTCGTAATCTTCCGGTATGGGCGGTTCGCTTCCACAGATGGCGGTGGTTTGACACGATGGCAAATCGCGAGATTAAGCTGATTTTTATCTCCGGGGTCTGCCTCTTCGGCATCTTCGCGATATGGGTTGGTGGTCCTTTACATTCAAACTCAGGTTCGCGGCGGGTCGAAGCGGGATTACTGCTTCGAAAGCTCGAACCCGGCACGGCGAGCGAGATCCAGTCGCTGCTCGGCTCCGCGGGCGAACGCGAGGCATTTTCCGATCTCATCCGGCAGATTGCACGAATGAACGAGGCGGACCGCAGTGAGGCGGCGCGGAATCTGGCAGCTGCTTTCATGCGCTCGATCGGGCCGGAGGACGCCGTTGGGCGGCAGCGTCTGCACGAATTGTGGGGTGTGTTTCGCAACGATCTCGGGCAGGATACCTTTCGGGAGATAGCGAAGTATCTGGCGGGCGGGCCCGTGGATGGAGAGCGGGAGGATGCGCTCCGAGTTCTTGCGACGCAGTGTTTCGCGGACGCGAACGAGGGGGTTGTGCGGCCGCTCTTCGAAGAAAGGCTGGAAGTGGCCCAGCAGCTCGCGCGGCAGGATTCGGCCCAATGGAGCGATCGACTCACGCAAGCAGAGGCAGATTTCAGTCGATGGCTGGCGGGCCGCCGGCAGTGGAAGGAAGCGCTCGCTGTCATGCAGACGCCGCCCTCGGCTCAGGCTTGCGATTCCTCACCCCAGATTGCCGGTGCATGGTACGAGAACAGCAGCGCGCTGGCAGAGCGGGCGGGCGATGCGGCCGCGGCTGCCGATCTGCTCGATCGCATGCTTCGTGACGTCCCAAAGTTTGAAGCCAGCACCGGGCGCGGCCCTGAGGTGCGGGCAAAGATCCTTGAGCTTCGCTACGCGGATGACGACCCGCGCAAAGGGCTTGGTTACCTCGATCTCTGGAATACAACCAGGCAAATTCCCTCGGTATCGAGTCTGAATTTCGGCAACAACGCGGCGATCCTGCTCGCGGCGTGCGGGAGACCAGAGGCCGGGGCGGTGCTTCGAGAACTTGATTCCCGCTTTGGTGAACTTTGGCCGATCATGAAACAGTCAGAGCGCAACCGGTGGGCCGGGCAACGGCTATCCACGCGGATCAAGCTTGCCCAGTCCGTGCTTGCCGCGGGCGACAAGCATCAGGCGTTTGATCTGCTTGTCAGCATTTCAAACGACGTTCCGTCGGCGTCGGACAACGCCTCGTACCAGAATATGCTTGAGCGGTGTCGCTGATTGTTCGATCGCACAGGCCCGCGGTCGGTGGCAGAGTCGAGCGCGGCATTTAGTCGCGATAGATGCGATGGACGCGGAGGCCGCGGGATTCGTACATGGCGCGGCGGGACCAGATGTCGTCCTGGTGGAGATGAGAGGAGATGACGACATCGGTGGCGCCGGTGTCGCCTGCGCTGGCGGGTGCGAGGACGGGGATGCCGAGGAACCGGCTGCCGTGGCGGGCGGGGTCTTCGTCGGTGAAGGCGCTGATATCGGCGAGGAAGTCGCGGAGGACGTGGGCGAGTTCTTCGCTGTGGCGGCCGGTGCCGTGGATGATGATGCGGTTGCCGCGGATCTTTTCGAGCGTGGCGCGGAGTTTGAGTTCGGCGCCGGGGGGCACGGTTGGCGACGTGAAGTGAGGGGCGATGGGGATTGGCCAGAGGCGGGGCGGGGCGACTGCCGCGGCATCGAGAAGGCGGGCGGTGGCGGCGGCCTGGGACTCGATGGTGTAGTGCTGGCGGATGGTTTCGCGGGCGGCGCGGCCGAGGCGGGCGAACTCTTCGCGCGGGGTGTGTGCGATGGCCTGTGCGAGTAGTCGCCCCACTTCAGCCGGAGAATCGTGGTTCTGGACGAGCAGGCCGTTGGCGCCGTGCGAGATGACCTCGGCGGCGCCGGAAGCGACTTGTGTGATGACGCAGCAGCAGGATTCGCTCATCGCTTCGAGCATCGAGAGGCTGAGGCCTTCCAGGCGCGAGGCAAGGACGAAGATGTCCGCCTCGCGCAGCAGGGGACGGACCTGCTCGGGCGAGACGGTGGCGATGCGACGGATGTGCGGGCGGGACGCGATAAGGGCATCGAGAACCGGGGCCGCTGGGCCGTCGCCGACGAGCGTGAGCGTGTGAGCGATGCCGGCCCGATCGAGCGATGCGGACAACTCGGGCAGAGCTGAGACACGCTTGATGCTGTCCTCCATGCGGCCGGTGTAGATGATGCGGAGCGGCTGCTCGCGGGTCTGGGCGTGCTGGGAGTGTGAAGGACGCTCGGGGCCGAGCTCGACGCCGGCCGCGATCCGGTGGACGTCTTTGGTGCGAGTCGGCCAGGCGGCCTGGAGTTTGCGCTCGAGTTCGCTGCTGACCGCGATGGCGGCGGTGAGCGCGGGCTCGAAGTGCTGGAGGAGCAGCACGTCGTAGGCGTTGTCGCTGTGGGCGATGCCGATGATGCGGGCGCTTTTCGTGCGGCGGGTGAGATCGGCGCAGGCGGTGAAGGACTCGGCGAGCTGCTGGCACAGGAAGATGGCGGGGCGCTCCGCCGCGGCGAGGTAGAAATCGGACCAGGCTTGCGGCGAGTGCGGGAGGTGAGAGGCGTCGAGCACTGCGATGCGCGGGTCGAGGGCGGCGCGGGCGGGGCCGTGGAGATTCTGGTGCGCGATGATCGAGCAGTCGCGGGAGTCTGCGAGTGCGTTTGCGAGGCGCACGGACCACGAGGTGACACCGGCTGTTTCGAAGCCGCGCGGCAGGACGATCACGAGCCCTGCTTTGTTGTGGTCGGAGGCCATGGGATTGTTTTCGGCGAAGGGCGGCGTGCGCGTGAGTAAAAAGGAGATCAGCTTCCGGCTTCGGTGATGCAATCGACTTCCATGAGGCCTTCGGAGAGGCGGACGGCCAGGACGCGGACGCGGCGGCCGTCTTCGAGGCGGATCGTGCCTCCGGGGAGGAGGGGCGCCCGGCCGGTGAGGATGCGGGCCTGATCCTCCGGGACGAGTGCGTTTGCGCCCGCGAGGCGCCAGCCGCCGAGCGCGAGCGGAAGAGAAAGACGGCCGATACCACCCCAGACAGACGAGAGTGACAGAGAACCGGCGCTCGTGTCAAAGCGGGCGGAGAGGCTGAAGACGCAGCCATCGAGCATCGCTCCCGCCCAGGCGCGATCCGAGCCGAAGTGTGCGCGAAGGTCGGAGATGCCCTGTGGGAGCCGGACGTCGCGGTTCTTGAGCCACTCGGGGAGCTTGACGGCGAGCCAGGCGGCGGCCTCGCTCTCGGTGATGCGGACGGTCCAGGGCTCGCCGGTGTGCCCGTCGTGGACGGCGCCGCGGAAGCGGAAGGCCTCGGTGATGAGGCGGTTCTCGAGGCGCTGCGCGGTTTCGCGGTCGGTGCTGGCGGGCGAGGCAGAGAACCATGCGGGGGTGCGCGCAGCGAGGAAGTAGCCCAGTGCGCCCGCGCCGAATACGGCCACGATGAACCAGACGCCGAGCATGGCCCACGGGCCGCGGCGCCCGCGTGCGGAGAAATGGGCGGCGCGTGCGAGGCGCGGGATGAAACTGCGGGGATCGCCGGGCTTGCGGGTCATGTTCTGGGATGGAGGATACCTGCCTGGAAAAGCGCGGCGGCGCGGTATGCTGAGGTCTCTGGAAAGGAAGCGGACATGAAAACTGGATGGATGCTGGCACTGGCGGTCGCGTCGGGCGCGGTTGCGGGGACGCCGCCCTGGACGGAGGGCTTTGAGACCTATTCGGGCAGCTTCGGGGGCGAGTGGTACGGCAACGCGGGGTATTTTCGGGTGTCCTCAACGGCGCCGGTGCACGGGGGCGCGAAGTGTCTTCGGCTGGACGCGGCGGCGTTCGGGGATTACGGGTCTCAGGCCGGGTCGATGTACGGGTGGCTGTACAACAACACGAGCTCGGTGGTGGCGAACATCGTGTTTACGCCCGCCGGGCCCGAGACGGTGGTGACCTTGTCGGGCTATGTGTCGATCCAGAATCTTCAGACGGGGCAGAGGCCGGTGGCGCTCGCGCTCGAGATGCTCAACGGCTCGCGTGGAACGCTGGGCAAGATGTACCTGTTTCACGATGGCTTTGTGGACACATCGACGACCTACGGGTATGACAACCAGGAGCTGGCGGCGCTGACGGATTACTGGAGCGCCGGGCCGATCGCGGAGCCCGGGGAGTGGAACAAATTTTCGATCCGGGCGGACTTTGCGAACGGCGTTGTGCGGTATGAGCTCAACGACGGGCTGATCAATGTCTCGGCGTTTCTTGCGGGCGGGATGGGTGGCGTACTTTGCGACGTGGCGGCGCTGGCAAAGATCCCGGCGGGGAACGGGTCGCAGCCGAAGCTGCTGTTTGACGACCTGCGGGCGGAATCATCGCCGCACTGCGAAGGGGATCTTGATCTCAACGGGATCGTGGACGACGCGGACGCGTGGCGGTTCATGTTTCAGTACGACGTGATGGTGTGCGACGGGCTGCGTGATGCGGTCTTCTGCTCGGCGGATTTGAACCGAGACGGACTGGTGGACGACGCGGACTTTTCGCTCTTCGCGGTGGCGTACGACGGGTTTGGATGTCCGCAGCCATAGCGACCGCGTCGGCCGCGGGTTCAGCTGCAGAGCAGGGCGTCGTAGGCAACGACAAAGATGGAAAAGTCGGCGTCATCGCACTGGCCGTCGCCGTTGAAGTCGCCGCCGGTCTGCGGAGAGGCGACCAGCAGGGCGTCGTAATCAGCGACGAAGAGGCTGAAATCGGCGTCGTCGACGAGGCCGTCGAAGTTGAGGTCGGCGAGGCAGGTGATGGCGTCGAGTGTGACCTGGCCGGAGACGAACTTGAGTCCGCCGACGACGGTCGGGGTGACGGTGACGCCCGAGAGCGCGAACGAGGCGATCCCGCCGGCGTCGATGCCGACGGTCAGGGTTGCGGTGACAGTGACGGTGGAGCCGAGCACGACGGCGCTGCCCGAGAGGGTCTGAGACTGGCCGCCGACGGGCAGCGAACCGGCCGGATTTCCGAGCACGTTGTCGAGGTCGGGAGCCGTGCCCGTGAGCGTCTGGAGCGCCTGGCTGAGGGGGACTGGTGTGGCAAACAGAGCGCCGAGCAGGCTGAAGGCGGGCGTGCCGATGACGGTGCCGTCGGTGCGGCTGCGGTAGCGCAGGGCGGGGTTGATGGTGGCCGGGGCGCTCGTCTTACTGGCGGTTGATCCGTTGGTGATGGAGACGCCGGTGAGCGGGATCGTGACGCTCGGGGCGGCGTGGGCGCCCGCGGTGAGCGTGGCAAAGAGCGCGGCAGAGAGAGAGGCGGGCAGTGGGCGGTGTCGCATTTCGAATGTTCCCGGAACGAAAAGCGCCCGCGGGATTTCTCCGGCGGGCGCGAAAGGGTTTCTGCTCAAAGATCAGGGGCAGAGGAGCTGCGAGTAGGCGTCGGAGAAGAGAACGAAGTCGGAGTCGTCCACGACGCCGTCGTGGTTGAGATCGGAGGGGCAGCCGGCGGGCATGTTGGGGTCGGCGCAGTCAAGCAGCGAGTAGGCGTCGGAGAAGAGGACGAAGTCGGAATCGTCGACATAGTTGTCGTGATTGAGATCGCCGGGGCAGGCGGTGATGATGGTGCCCAGGACCGTGAGCGTGAGGCTGGGGCGGGCGATGGCGCCGGGGATGTTCTGATCGCTGGTGGCGATGGTGTAGACGACCTGGTAGCTGCCGGCGGGGTTGGCGCTGTCGAGCGAGACCTGGCCGATGGCCGCACCGCCCTCTGCGATGTTCAAAGCCGGCGCCAGCGTCGTGGTGATGATCGAGGTCGATGAGACGGGAGTGCCGACGCCCGCGACCGAGTCGATGTCGAGGCCGGCGGTCAGGCCGATGGTGGAGCTCCGGTTGAAGACCGAGGCGGGGAGCGTGTGGATGCCGGAGTTGGCGGAGATATTGCCGAAGTCGATCGTCTGGCTGGTCGCGGGCGCGCCGGAGGCGAGCGAGGGAGAGGCGTGATCGAGGATGGTGGCGGAGACGCTGATGGTGTCGTTGCCGTCGGCGAGGCCCTGGCCGCTGCCGGCGCTCGTGAGGTCGGTGTTGTCGATGGTGATGGAGCCGGAGTAGGCGCCGATGCCGGCGGTCGTGACGCCGACCGTGAGGACGCGGGAGGTTGGGTTGTAGACAAAGGCCTGGCGCGGGCCCGAGGGTGAGCAGGTGGCGGCGCCGGAGACCGTGATGTCGTAGGTGGTGGGCGTGGAGCCGAGCTTGTTCAGCGTGATGTTCTGGGTTGTGAAGGCGGGGGCGCCGGTGATGACCGGGCCGAAGGAGACGTTGACCGCGGAGGAACCGTCGCCCGAGGGCGCGTTGCCGACGTAGAGCGTCGAGTTGTTGGCCTGATTGCCCCAGATCGCCCAGATGTACTCGGGATGATCGACGAAGGGGTTGCGGTTGTTCTGGTAGTGCAGCGGGTTGAGCGCGGAGGAGTAGACGGTCTGGTTGCGCTTGCGTTCGCGCTCGTCGGGCGGATACTGATAGTGCCACTGGAGGAGATACGAGAGCTTGCCCATCTTGGAGATGCCGGTGCCCCAGCCGGAGTCGACAATCACAAAGTTGCCGGTGGTGGTCGAGCCCGCTGGGTCGCCGTAGCGGGTGGCGGCGTAGAAGATGGCGCGGGAGCATTCGCCGCGGTACTGGATGGGCGAGCCGGCCTGGGTGGGATCCCAGAGGCCGGCGTCGAGCCCGTAGGGCTTGTTGCCGCGGCTGCTGTTGACGCTGTTGCTGCAGGGGCGCAGCATGTGGAGGTCGCTGTACTGAGGGGCGCTGGTGGAGGTGTTGCCGTAGCTCTCGGGCCAGGTGTGCTCGCGGTTCCAGGTGACTCCCAAGTCCCAGACGCTGGGGACGGAGGCGCCGTTGTAGACCTGGATGAGGTTGGCCGCGTTGAGAGGATCGGGGTCGGTGACGGGGAGCCCGTAGCGGGCGTCGCCGTAATCGCGGGAAATGAAGCCCGTGCTGATCGCGGTGCGGATGCTCGCCTTGAGCGTGGCGCCGGTGCCGGTGACGCCGCTGTAGTAGTTGGCGGGCGGGTCGTAGGGGTCGGCGATGGCGGCGCCGGCGAGGAACGTGAGGCCGAGGATGAGGGCTGTATAGCGCGGGCGATTCTGCATTTCTCTCTGCTCCTGCCCGGAGCGCCGGCGTGGCGCGCGGGCTGAATACTTACGCGGCAACGGGCGCAAGCCAAACTCGGGCAGCCCGATGTTGCCTGATCTTCACCCAGTTTGAGTGAAACTCCCGAGAGCGGTTCAAAGAAAAGGGGCCCCTTTTCAGGGACCCCTGTTTTCAAGCGAGGTTTCTCATCCGGATCCGGCTTTCGCCGGCGGGTTGAGCATTAGGGGCAGAAGTAGTCGTTGTAGGCGGCGGCGAACACGGTGAAGTCCGTGTCGTCGGTGATGCCGTCGGCCGAGCCGTCGATATCGCCGGCCAGGTTGAAGTAGTCGTTGTAGTACTTGTTGAAGTACACGAAGTCCGTGTCGTCAACAGCGGCATCGCCGTTGAAGTCGGCCGGGCAACCGCCGCTCGGGCCGCGGTTGTTGCTCGAGAGCGTGATCACAGCGGTGAGGGAGCTGCCGCGCGTGCTGCGGGCGCCCCAACGGCCGTTGTTGAACAGAGCGGTGCCCATGGAGACGGCCAGGTAGTACTGGTCGCCACCGATGAGGCCGTTCTGGTTGTCGAGCGGACGGCCTTCATAGACCTGATCCGGATCGAGCGGGACCACGCCGCGGCTGGGAGCGGTGCCGTACGAGAGCTGGGCGAAGGTACCGCCGCAGCCGTAGGCGCCGTCGCCGCCGCCGGTGTTGTCGTTGAAGCCCGCACCGGCGTAGCTGATGCTGGTGCCGCTGGCGAGGGTGCCGCCGTTGTTGTAGAGGCAGAGGTTCCACTCGCCGACGCTCGACGAGCCGGGCATGGTGATGTCGAGGTAGGTGACATCGCTGAGCGGATCGCCGGTCTCGGGGTCAACCTGTCCCGTGGTCGGGAGCGGGTTGGTGAGCGAGAAGCGGACCCACTGAACGACGCGAGCGGGCACGTCCAGGTCGGGAGTGGTCTTATCCACGCCCTTGAGGATGGCCTGATCGCCGCCGGTCGAGAGCGCCGGCGAGACCGCGGGCGGGACCGGGATGGTCTTCTGGTTGTTGTTGTCGATGTTGATGAAGTAGTTGACCGTCAAACCCGGGTCGACGGGCGTGATGCTCCAGCCGTCGCCGAAGCCGGCGCCGGACATGGCGGCAACCATGTAGTGTTCGCCGGCGGGAAGGACGCCTTCCTGACCGGAGTACTGCACGCCGTCACCGATGCCGGGGCGGCGGGCGGTGCCGTAGGAGATCTGGTAGTTGTCGAGGCCGTCTTCGGACGGGCGGACCGGGTCCGGACCGTTGCCGCGGCTCTCGGCGATGTCAAACACGAGACCGTCCGGCGTGTACATCGCGAAGGCGACGGGCTGGTCGGAGTTCTCGGTGTCGATATCGAGGTAGGTGCCCGCGTCGTAGCTGATATCAAACTTCGTGTTGAACTTGTACCAGCGGAGCTGCGTGGCGGTGCTCAGCGAGCCGGAGACGAACTTCGGGCCGTCCGAGAGGAACGAGCCGGTGTTCAGGCTGATCGCCGAGGGGGCCGCGGCGGCGCTGGGCAGCTGACCGGTCAGACCGAACACGTAGGAGCAGGTCTGAGCGGTGGCGGTGCCGGCGTGGAAGTAGCGGCAGTTGTTGAAGGGGAAGGTGCCGGCGCCGGCGTAGGCGAGGGACTGACCCTCGAAGACGCCGCTGAAGTCCGAATCGCGGCCGTAGGCCGGATTGCTGCGGCCGGGAGCGGCGGGGTTGCCGCAACCATCCAGGTAGCTCACCAGCTGGTTCGAGCCGGCGGGGATGGTCTGGCCGGGCTGCACGAGGCGGGCGCCGGTGTTGTTGCCGAAGAAGAACGTGACGCGGGTCGTCGCGATGTTCGTCGTGAAGAGGTTGGTGCTGGTCAGCGGAGCGGTGCCGGGGGTGCCGGGCTCAACGATCGCCGCTTCGAGCCAGAGGGCCGAGTCGCCCGTGGGCATTTCGACCGTGCTGGGCAGGGCGAAGAAGCCCGTGCGCGTCACGAAGCCGGGGCAGATGTTGGTATCAAAGCCCGTGACCGTGAGCGTGTAATAGGGGGTCGCGGCGGGGTCGATCATGCTCGAACCCGTGCCCGTCACACCGAGGAAGCTGACTTCGCTGGGACGGTAGAACGAGAAACGCATGTCCCAGGTCGCGGCCGAACCGCTGAGGCCGTAGGAGTACTGCATGCCGTCGAGCACGCGGGGGCCGGCGAAGCTCGGGCCGTAGGGGCCACCCGCGAGGTTGATGTCCTCGAGGATGTGCGAGCAGGTCGCCGTGGTGAAGCCAGCGTTGACGAACGAGGTCGACGCGGCGTCGTAGACGATGACGAAGGGGATGACGTCGCGATCGCCGAAGGTTCCGGCGCCGTTGCGGAGCGTCTTCACATCGTCGACCAGGACCTTCCGGCCGAAGCGCGGAGCAGCCTGATCCACCGTGTCAGCGATTGCCACCGTGCAAGCAGCACCGGCAGCGCCCAAGAGCATGAGGGCAAGTTTCTTCCGATCCATTGAGACACCTCCAAAAAGGGTTTGCGCAAACCACGAAACAGACAGAATGAATTCACGATCTCGTCAGACGAATTTTGCGCTGATGCGGCACCAGACCGGACGAGACCGCCTCTCGCCCGCGCATGGCACTTACATCAACGACTCGGGTTCTCTCAAAAAGATCTCCCTTCAAACTCCCCCGACGAGATCGTGTCCAATGTTCAAGATACATCCGGGCATAACCCCTGTCAACAGCAATTCTTGCCACACCGGCAAAACCGGCACAATCCACAAGTCATCCACAACCCGCGTATCTTGTCCAGACGGAAGGGGTTGCTAGTCCGAGAACTTGACCGACCCTTTGAGGAAGGATTTCAAGGACCAGTCAGGGCCATCGGCCAGAGAGACGGACGCCTGCAGCCAACCTGCCGGCATCGGGGGAAATCCACAATCGCGGGGGCATGGTCCGCTTTTGGTTCTTTGGGTGTCGGCGCGGGAGCGCGCGGACGTTGCGTTCGCGCGGGGAAGTTGATGGCCGCGGCGGGAAGCGAGCTTGAGATTTGCGGGCGCTACTGGCCTCCCATGATGACCCGATAACTGGGTTCACCTCGTGGGCCGGGCTGAGCGTGGCGGCCTTCATCCATATAGATGGAGTAGTCGCGGGTGGTGACGTCGCCCATGCGGGTGCGGCGGACGGAGCCGTCGAGAAAGCTGAGGTTTCCGGATTGCACGCCGTGCCACCAGCCGTGGCGCTTGTGGACTTCTTCCATGTAGGGGATGTTGTAGCCGCCGGCGACCATGATGCCGGAATCTCCTACGACGACAAAGCGGGAGGGGGTGGTGACGAGGTGCTGTGGGCCGAGCCACCAGGCGAAGTTGGAGCGTTCGTCGAAACCCGGAACTTCGATGCCGGTGAGGGAGCCGGGGCGGCAGTACATCCAGTCGTTGGCTTCGTAGCTGGTGCCGACCTGCTCGTAGGTGGTGGTGCCGGTGGCGCCGCCGAAGCCTCCGGCGGCGGCGGGTCCGGTTTTGATCCAGACGATGGGTTTGAGGGTTTGTGCTTCGCGCTGGCCGTCGTCGAGGGGGCAGCGGAAGGTGTTGGCCTTGGCCTGGAGGGCCTGGGAGTTTCCGATGTAGGGGTTGATGGGGCGCTGGGGATCGAAGAGTGCGACGGGGGTGCGGAGGTTGTCTTCGTTACCGGCGGGGCCGACGCCGCCGTACCAGTGGACGCCGCCGAAGGACCAGTAGACGCTGGACATGAGGCCGAGGGGTGCGCCGGGGGCGGGGTAGAAGCCGGGAGAGATCCAGCGGGCGATGTCCTTGCTGCGCGGGACGGGGAAGACGCGGAAGTCGTTGATGTAAAGCTGCCAGGCGGCGCCGATCTGCTTGAGATTGGCGGAGCACTTGAGGTCGTTGGCGGTTTTTCGTGCGGACTTGAGGGAGGGGAGGAGGATGGAGATGACCGCGATGACGACCAGGAGCTCGATCAGCGTGAAGCCGCGACGCTCGCGCATGGGATGGAGTATCGCATGTTCGTCAAGAGCGTGCAGTGAATGCCACAGGCCGATCTTCCGATCGGCCTGTGAGTGAGGAGGTGTCGTCCGGGCGAATGCTGGGGGTACCCACCCGGGCGAACTCGGGATGTCTGTTGTCGTGCGACCGGGGGTGATACCCGCGGGGCGCACGAGGGTTTCACTTCTTCTGGATCTGCTTTTCCATCTCGTCGAGGCGTTTGTTGAGGCGATCGAGCTGTTCGCTGAGCTTGTCGAGCTTGTTGTCGACCTGCGCTTCCTGGGCGGGCGCCGGCGCGGGGGTCGGGGCCGGCACGACAAGGCGCATCCAGTTGCCGTTTGGCGCTGTGAGTTCCTGGCCGTGCTCCTGCCACCACTTCATGCCCTCCGCGGCGCCGGAGGCGGCCTGCTCGCGTGCGACGGCGAGCTGCTTCATGGATTCGGCGAGGGCGGCGCTGACCTGGTCTTTGACCTTGTTCCAGTCGGCCGCGTCGACCTGGCTCTTGAGGGCCTGGAGCTGTTCGCGGACCTGCTCTTCGACTTCCTTCAGGATCTCGTCGAGCTGCTGCTGATCGAAGCCGGAGAAGGAGTCGTTCTTGATCGAGCGCTCGATGATGCGGGCCTGGCTGTAGGGCTCGAGCGTGACCTTGATTTCCTGCGGGCCGCCCTTGCGGAGGACCTTGACGGTGATCTCGTCGCCGGGATTTTTCTTAGCGAGGGCGGCGCGGAGAGATTCTTCGCCGGAGAGCTTGTTGCCGTCGATGGCGATAACGACGTCGCGCGCCTTGAGGCCGGCCTTGTCGGCGGGGAGGCCCTTGGTGACGGAGTTGAGCATGACGCCCTGCTCGTCGGGGACGCCGAGCTCTTCCATGAAATCGGGGTCGGCATCGACCATGGTGACGCCGAGCATGACGCGGGGCATGCGCTGGCCGGGAACGGCGGGCGGGACGGGGGCGGCGGGGGCAAGGCCGCGGGAGATGGCGAAGGGCTGACGGAGGGAGCCGGCCTTGGGAATGGGGATAGAGCGTTCGACGGCGCCGGTTGAGTCGAGGAACTGGATCTGTCCGTTTTTGATGCGGTACTGATCCTTGCTGAGGTCTTTGCCGTCTTTCTGCACGGACTTGACCTTGCCGCCCTGGATGCGGGCGGAGAAGGTGGTTCCGTTGTCGACGACGACGACGTTGGTGTCGCCGTCGCCGGACTTGGCGACGGGCTGCTTGAAGTCGCCGCCGATTTCGTCGTCATCGTCGGGGGCGCGGAAACCGGCGTTGGCGGCGGATCCGGCGGCGAGCGCCAGGCAGAGGCCCAGGACGAGATTTCGCTTTCCAAAACGCTCCATATCAAACTCCTTGGCCAATCGAGTCGGCCGATTTCACTTGAGCAACCCCAGCCCAGAAAACCCGACCTCACCCACCTCCCACCTCCACCCCCACCCCCACCCCCTACCGCCCGCCAACTGGTCCATACTGCCGGCCCGCACCCTCACCTGCCCCCGATGGCCCCCCCGGGGAGCGGACTTGAACTCAGGCCGGGGGCTTGGGCTGGATGACCTTGACGGGTGCGGGGATTTTCTGACCGGACTCGTCGACTTCGTAGCTCTTGAGGCTCTCGACACGGGCGCGTTCGACGATCTGGCGGAGGTAGACGACGTCGTAGCCGTGGCCGTCCGGCGCGGGAGAAGACTCGAGGACGACAAACTCGGGGAGCTGGCGGATGACCTTGCCGCTGTCTTTGCCCTTGTCGAGATAGGTTTTGAGAGCGTCGTCGGGGGAAGGATCTTCGGCGACGCGCGGGGGCACGAGGATGGAGCCCTGGTTGACGTTGGGGGCGTTGTTGATGAGAGCGTTGCGGAAGCCGGGCAGGATGAAGGCGCCCAGGGCGATCATGGCGGCGACGGCCCAGCCGCTCCAGAGCGGGATGCGGATGCGGCGCTCGTGCGTGTCGGCTTGCGGGAGAGAGACAAGATCGGCGACGGAGATGGCTTCGCCGACGGCGGCGTCGAGGAGCTGGCGGTCGCGCTGCGCCTGTGCGAGATCTTTCCAGAGGGAAGGATCGCCCGCGCCGATGAGGTCGAGCTCGACCCAGTCGGAGGGCGCGGCGACGCCATCGACGACTCGGCTGATCAGGATTTCTTTTTCGGGCGTGGTCATGGGAGAGGTCCTTCGGAGAGCATGGATGCGCGGCGGTGCGTGATCCGTCGGCAAAGAAGGGCGGAAAAACAGGGCGGAAGAGCGGTGGCCGGAAAAGGCAGAAAACCGCAAGCGGACGTCAGGATCGCTGTCTCTGGGCCTCTTCCGCGAGTTCGCGGAGCTGGCGGCGGGCGCGGGCGATGCGGGTTTCGACGGTTGTTTCGGGGAGGCCGAGGATCTGCCCGATCTGGCGGTAGCTGAGGCCGTGGACGCTTTTGAGCAGGAGCGGCTCGCGGTATCCGTCGGGGAGTTTTTGGGCGAGTTCGAGGAGGCGGCGGCCCTCTTCGCGGCGGGAGGCGGCGCCGCCGGGGGTGGGCTCGGGGGAGCCTTCGGCGGGCTCCTGCTCGAACGTGCCGTGCAGGCGGAGCTTTCCTTTTCTGGCGGAAAGGCGGGCGACGTTGGTGGCGACGGTACGGAGCCAGGGCTTGAGCATGGCGACGTCGCGGATCTCGTGGCCCTTGGAGACGAGGGTGGCGGCGACTTCCTGAAGGAGGTCTTCGAGATCGGCCCAGCGTGGCTTGTGGACGAGGAGGAGTGCGGCGACCCAGCGGCGGTTTTCTTCCCAGAGGCGCTTGAGCTGGGCGTGATCGTCGCGTGTCAGCCGGAGGGGCGCGGCATGACCGGCCGGGGATTCTGCCGGTGGCAAAGGCGGAGATTCTTCCCGGAGGTCGTCCATTCCCGGCTGCAGGTCCCGCTCACTTGATTGCGAAGATGCGCGGCGAGGGTTCACCCGTCAGCCAATTTTCGGCAAAGGGGCGTGAATAACCCGAGTGCGACGGGCAAGGGACGGCGGCGGTTGGGGAGGCGTTTACCCCGACAAAGCCCCAGCGGGGCGCTCACTACTCTTTCGTGTGGCAGAGACGCCTGAAGCAATCCGACCGGAAGACCGGCGTGGGGTGATGGACCGTGAGCCGCCCCCTGCGCTCAAGGCTCGTCGCCGGGAGATCAATCCGCAGCACATCATGTCGCTGGGGGATCACCTGGAAGAGCTGCGCAAGCGGGTGATGCTGGCGCTGATCGGGGTGGCGGTGCTTTTCTTTGCGGGGCTTTATTTCGGGCCGACGATCCTGAACTGGCTGATCCGTCCGGTGCAGCATGCGCTGCGGGAGCAGGGGCTGGCGCCGAGCCTGCTGGCGACGGGGATGTTCGAGACGTTCTTCACGTACCTGAAGATCTCGACGGTGGCGGCGGTGGCGCTGGGGCTGCCGTGGATCATCTGGCAGGCGTGGAGGTTCATCGCGCCGGGCCTGTACCGGCACGAGCAGCGGTTTGTCACGATGCTGCTGCCGCTCAGCCTGGTGCTGACGATTCTCTCGGCGCTGTTTCTGTACTTTGTGGTGCTGCCGGTGATGCTGCACTTCTTTGTGCACTTTGGAGCGACGGTGAGCCCGGAGACGGCGCAGACCGCGCCGCTGCCGGCGAACGTTTCGCCGCTCAATATTCCGGTTCTGACTGCCGACCCGCAGACGCCGCGGGCGGGTGATCTTTGGTTCAACAAGGATCTGAAGGAGCTGCGGGTGGCGCTGCCGGACGCGTCGGGGGGCGTGACGGTGTATTCGTCGGCGTTTTCGACGGCGACGGGGATTGTGCTGCAGCCGCGGATCCGGGAGTGGATCGACACGCTGCTGGGGCTGGCGCTGGCGTTTGCGGCGGGGTTTCAGCTGCCGGTTGTGATCATGCTGCTCGGGTGGGTGGGGATTGTGACGCCGGCGTTTTTGTCGCAGTATCGCAAGCACGCGCTGTTCGTGATCGGCGTGATTGCGGCGCTCTTGACGCCGCCGGATCCGATCAGCATGGTGATCCTGATGGCGCCGCTGTATGCGCTGTATGAGTTCGGGATCGTGATGCTGCGGCTGTTTCCGGCGTCGAAGGTTGCGGGGGACCGTGCGGAGCCCGACGGCGAACCGTCGGAGGGGTGAAGATGCCCGGCGAGCGGGAAGAACAGGGCGATGAGGAGATGATGCGCCGGGCGCTGGCGCTGGCGGGCGAGGCGGCGGCGCTTGGGGAGGTGCCGGTGGGCGCGGTTGTGGCGCGGGAGGGGCGGGTGCTGGCGGAGGCGCACAACCGGCGTGAGGCGGACAAGTCGCCGGCGGCGCACGCGGAGTTTCTGGCGATCGAGGCGGCCTGCAGCGCGATCGGCGACTGGCGGCTGGAGGGCTGCACGCTGTATGTCACGCTGGAGCCGTGCCCGATGTGCGCCGGGCTGATCGTGAACGCGCGGCTGCCGCGGGTTGTGTTTGGCGCGAGCGACCCGAAGGCGGGCGCGGCGGGGACGCTGGTGAACATACTGGAGGATCCGCGGCTGAATCACCGCTGCCGCGTGACGCGCGGGGTGATGGGTGCGGAGGCGGGCGCGCTGCTCACGGCGTTTTTTCAGCGGCTTCGCAAGCCCGGGTGAGGGGAGCCTCGAAGAGGCCGCAGGAGGCGAAGAACGAGCGGCGCTCGGCGGCGGTGTAGTCGTCGGCGCACTCGGGGCACTTTCCCGCTTCCGGGAGGCCCTGGAGAGAAAAGCCGCAGTCGGTGCAGAGCATGGCGCCGGCCTCGAGGACCTGAGCACGTGCGCGGCGGATCTCGCGGGCGAGCGACCAGCGGAGAATGAGCATTTGAGAAGCGAGTGCGCACGCACCCACGAGCGCGAGACAGGCGGCGAACTTCCAGAAGGAAGATCCGGCGAAGATAGCGGCGATCGGCCCGGCGAGGAGGATGACGAAGAGCACCGAGACGGTGGAGACCAGGGCGCCGCGCCGCATGGCACGCTGAAGCCAGCGGGTGGTGAGCGGCCGCTGCAGCCATGAAGCGACCGAATTGCGGTGCAGCGGAAAGACCGCTCGCCAGAAAAAGCTCACCTGCGCGGGAGCCGGGGGATTCTGAAGGCGGGCCAGTTTGAGTTCCATTCCGTCGCCTGGGAGCAGGCCGGCGGCGAGCCAGAAGCGGCGGAGTTCGCCCTCGCCCCAGTGCTTTGAGCAGGAGCAGGTATCTGCGGAGAGGTTCCTGCCGCATTCGGGGCAGACCCTGCCGCCGGCGCGACGGACGCGCAGGGCGAGCATGATGAAGTAGATATTGACGGGCAGCGCGACGATGCGCACGGCGAGCCAGGGGAGGAGGATGAAGAGGAAGGGGAGTTTGATCGCCCGCCCGGGAGATGAGAGGCTCATGCTCACGATATAGATGACAAGAAGAGTGACGGACACGACGCCGAGCGTCAGGAGGAGGATGGCGGCCATCCTGCGCCGGCGGGTAAAGGCGTGCTGCTTCCAGAACGGATCGGCGCCGGGGGCGATGAACGGGCCCCCGACAAGCCAGTATTTCAGACTCAATTCCCGCATGACGCGCGATGGTATGAAACAGCGTCGGGCCGGCGCGGTTGCTCAGGTGGCGGGGACACCCTGGCGGTCGTCCTGGCCGACGGGGGCGGGCGTGCCGGGCGGAGCCGCAGCGAGGAGGACCTTGGCGTATTTCTCGCCGGCGGCCTCGAGCGTGAAATCGCGCTCGAAGAGGGCGCGGGCGTTTCGTCCCTTGCGCTGGGTCATGCCGGGGTCGGACATGAGGGCGCGGATGCCCTCGGCGAGCCCCTGGGCATCGCCGACTTTGAACCACATGCCGACGTCGTGCTCGTCCACGAGTTCGCGGAGTTCGCTGCGTTCTTCGCTGATGGCGATGATGGGGCGTCCGACGGCGAGGGAGGAGTAGAGCTTGCTGGGGAAGCTGATGCCTTCGACGCCCTTGGCGATGGTGACGAGCGATGCATCGCAGGCGGTGAGGGAGTCGGGGAGCTTTTCGAAGGGCTGATAGGGAAGGACGATGGTGTTCTTGAGGCCCCGCTTTGCGATCTGCTCTTCGATCCATGTCTTGCGGCCGCCGGCGCCGACGAGAACAAGACGGAAATTTTCGTTTTTGAGTCGTTCTGCGGCGCCCAGCAGTGTCTCGAAGTCGTAGTAGAGCCCGAGGTTTCCGGAGTACATGACCGTGAAGGGCTCGATGAGTCCGTGGGTTCTGGCGAAGTTGCTCTCGCTCTTAGGCTTGGCGGTGAGTTCGCGTGCGTCGGCCCAGTTGTAGATGACGTGGACGCGGGAGGGATCGATGCCGTAGTTGGATACGACGAGGCGCTTGGCGCTCTCGCAGAGGACGATGGTGTGCTCGGCGCGGCGGTAGATGAGCTTGTTGACCAGGTGCCAGACGCGCTCGATGACGCCTCGCTTGCGGATGGTGCCGACCCAGACGGCCATCTCGGGATAGGCGTCGTGCAGGAGCTTGACGTAGCGGTGTCGGCGGACCATGCTGACGAGCGCGCCGATGATGCCGAGGAAAGGCGGGTTGGTTGTGTAGAGGTGGACGGTGTCGGCGCGGCTCAGGAAGAGCATGCGGAGGGTGAGCGGGACCATGAAGGTCAGGAAGTTGAGGATGCGGCCGGGGAGCCGGTCCTTGCTGAAGCGGGTGGTGATAAGGCGACGGACGTAGACACCGTCGCGCCATTCGCGGAGCTCGACGGGCTGCCAGGTTTCGCGGGGCCCATAACAGGGGCGGCTGGTGTCGACCTCGACGAAGAAGCCGCGGCGGACCAGGTCGGTGGCGAGTTCATGGAGCAAGTGCCCGGTCGAAGCGACATCGGGAACGTAGAACTGGTTCAGGATCAGAACCCGCGGCTTGTTGCTGTCGCGCATCGGCATGAGACGGTCTAACGAGATCCAGGAAACGGGCCGGATTGTTGGCCCGCGCCGCACCGCCCCTTCCTTTATCGTAAGGTCGCCGCCCCCGCTCCAACCGCCGGATACCACGGAACGCACAAATGCCCCTTTCGCGGGCCCGGAAGGGTCCCGCGGCCCGCCATTTCGAATGTGCGCCCCTGTCGGTTATCTTGCACCCTTGGCACCGGCCTGTGCCGGAGGCGGCCCGATCGGACCGATTTTCTCTCAAGAACCATGCCCCGCCCCTCTGCGGAAATCACCGCCCCGTACTCAGGACCCCGGCCGGGGGTGTCGGTGGTGATCCTTACGTACAACGAGGAGGGGAATATCGGGGGGGCGATTGCGAGCTGCGCCTGGTCGGACGATGTGCACGTGCTGGATTCGGGCTCGACGGACAGAACGGCCGAGATTGCGCGTGGGGCGGGTGCCTCGGTGCACACGAACCGGTTTGAGTCCTTCGGGAAGCAGCGGAACTGGGCGATCGACAACATTGCGCTCAAGCACGACTGGGTCTTCCACCTGGACGCCGACGAGCGCTTTACACCCGAGCTTGTGGCGGAGATCGCGGGGGTGCTCGCGGGCGGTGCGTCCGAGGCCGGGTTTTACGTGGCCAACCAGATGATTTTGAACGGGGTGTGGATCCGGCACGCGAGCGGATATCCGGCGTACCAGATGCGGCTGTTTCACAAGGGACGGATGCGCTTTGAAGACCACGGGCACGGCCAGCGTGAAACAGCGGGGAGCGGCCGCATCGGGAAGTTGAAGAACGCCTACACGCACCACAATTTTTCGAAGGGGCTGGACGAGTGGCGGAGGCGGCACGACCGCTACAGCACGCTGGAAGCGGCGCAGATCGTCGAGTCCTTGAGCAAAGGGGAGCGACCCGGTCTTTCTGCTCTGTTTTCGGGGGACGGCATCGCCCGGCGGCGAGCGCTCAAGTCGCTGGCGGCGCGGCTGCCGATGCGGGCGTGGCTGCGGTACGTGCACACGGTGTTCTTGAAGGGCGCGATGCTGGACGGTGCGGAGGGGCTGCGGTACGCGAGCCTGCTCCGGTGGTATGAGGGGGAGATCGCGCGCAAGGTGCGGGAGTCGCGGTCGCGTTAGCCGGGGCTTTCCTCGAGCTTTTCGCCGTATTCGAGGGCGAGGGGGGCGTCGTAGCTCTCTGCGCCGTAGAGGAAATCGTGCTGCTCGCGTGCGTGGGCGGCGCGGAGTTCGTCGTGGAGGATCTTGGCCAGCACGATCCAGTAGCAGAAGGGCACGGGCTGTCCGACGACGCCGCCCTGCTTCATGGAGGTCATGAACCCGAATATACAGAGGCCGACCCAGGCGGCGACCGTGCCGCGTGTGACGGGGTTGTCGCCGTACATAGCGATCATCCTGCGGCAGTTTCTGTAGGTGAAGTAGCCGGCCAGGACGCCGATCCCGAGGCCGACGATGCCGTAGTCCAGGAGGAGTTCGGCCGCGAGGTTGTGCGGGTAATCCAGCAGGTGGCCCATGAAGTATGCGAAGGAGTTGGTGCCGTTTCCGAGGAACCAGCCGGCGGGGTGCTGGAAGTAGAACTGCATGGCGAGCAGAAGCCGCTGCTGGCGGTCCTGCGAACCCTCCTGCACGAGGTTGAAGCTCCAGCGCCGGGCGGCTTCGCCTTCGAGGAAGATCGAGAAGGTGAGGAAGACGATGCCCAGCATCGCCATGACGCCGAAGCTGACGAGCAGGAACTGCTTGGCGTCCTTGATTTTGCGGGAGATGGGGTACATGGCGACCGAGACGATGATGGCGAAGATGATCTGCCCGCGGGTGCCGGAGACGATCGCGAGTCCGAGGCCGAGCATGAGGCCGGCGACCATGTAGACGGGTGCCATGCGGCCTTTTTCGCTGAAGTTCATGAGGGCGGCGAAGATCATCAGCATGCCGCCCGCGTCGGCGAGGGCGAGGGGGTTGCTGGTGAAGTCGGTGACGCCGTACATCTGGCCGAGGTTGACGACGAAGCGGCCGCCGGACCACTGTGCGCTGGGATTGAAGAAGTAGGCGACGACAACGAAGCAGCCGAGCGTGACGGTGAGCAGGATGCCCTGTCGAAGATCTTCGAGCGAGCTCAGGAGGAACGGATAGACCAGAACGAAGACGAACATGTAGGGGCCGGAGTCTTTGAACATTCCCAGCGCGGATTCGCGGGCCGGGGTGTAGAGGAGCGCGAAGACGCTCATGGCGTAGATGGTGAGGGCGCACCAGGTGACGGGAGAGAAGTAGGACGTGACGGTGAGGGTTTTGCGGGTGGACTTGTACGCCACGGACATGGCGGCGAGACCGACGATGACCATGGACATCTGGCCGCCGTACTGAACCAGGACGGGCATGTAACCCTGAAGGACCTGCTTGATGGGGAACATCAGGTTCAGGATGGCGAAGGCGAGCGGCGGGCGCGCGATGGACCACACCGCCAGCACGAGCAGCCCGAACATCATGATGACGCCGATCGCTTGCATGAAGCTCTTTCTAAGACCCTGCCCGGATGAGCAGTATCGGCCGATCCGCGGCCCGGGTTCGATCCGGTTCCTTCTTATCGCCCCTTCGGGCGGGATTCCCGTTGAGATCGGGCGGAGGGGGGCTTGGGGACGCTTTCCGGGGCGAGGGGCGGGGATTAGAAGCCCCTGATGAGCCCGACGACGACGATGAGCCCTGCGAGGCCGGCGAGGGCCCAGACCCACCATTTGACGCCGTCGCGCTCGCCCGCCAGGGGGCGTCCGCACTTCCAGCAGAGATCGACATCGTCGTAGAGCTCTGTGCGGCAGGCGGGGCAGACCTGGGTCACGCCGGCGAATCTTTCGAGATCCTCTTCGCTGGGGCCGTCGTCGGTATCGAGACCTTTTCTTGGCATGGGCAATCTTTCGCTCGCGGGCGGGGTGTCCACTACCCTCCGGGCGTGCCCCACAAGCACTCAGCACTGCCATTTTGGATACAGGCCGGGATTGCCGGCGCGTTTCGCTCGGCGATCACGCTGCCGCTGACGGCGGGGCTGGCGCATTCGCAATCGGTGGCGCGGGCGCTTGGGGCGGGGTTTGCGGGGCTTCCGTTCAACAAGAGGCACATCAGGCGGGCGCACCAGAACCTGGAGATCGCGTTTCCGGAGAATTCGCGAGAGCAGAACCAGGCGCTGGCGGTCGCGGCGTATGAGCACCTGGCGCAGCTTGGGATCGAGCTTGCGTTTACGCCGCGGCTGATCAACCACGACGGCTGGTCGCAGCATGTGACCCTGGGGCCGGTGACGGAAGGGTTCCGGCGGATGCTGTCGGGTGGCCCGTGCGTGCTGGTGACGGGACACTGCGGGAACTGGGAGCTTTTGGGGTACACGATCTCGATGGTGGGATTTCCGATGCAGGCGGTGTATCGCCCGCTGGACCTCAAGCCGCTGGACGACTGGGTACGGGATTCGCGGCAGAGACGGGGTTTGACGCTGGTCTCAAAGTTCGGGGCGATCAAAGCGCTGCCGGAAGGGATGAAGCGCGGAATCCCTGCGGGGCTTGTGGCGGACCAGAACGGGGGGGACTACGGGGTGTTTGCGCCGTTCTTCGGGCGGCTGACGAGCACGTACAAGTCGATCGGGATACTTGCGATGCAGTTCAACGCGAACATCCTGTGCGGGATGGCGCGGCGGCTGGCGCCGGGCGAACAGCCGCCCCGCGGGCACGTGATGTCGGCGCAGCTGGGCGGCATGCGGTATTCGCTGGAACTGACCGACACCTTCGGCCCGCAGGATTGGGAGAGCCAGCCCGACCGCCTGTACTACATCACGGCGCGGTACAGGCGTGCGCTCGAGATGATGATCCGGAGCGCTCCGGGGCAGTATTTGTGGATGCACAGGATCTGGCGCAGCCGGCCGGTGCACGAGCGCAAGGACAAGGAGTTTCCGGCGCTGCTGCGCGGGAAGCTCGAGGGGCTGCCGTGGATGACGCAGGCCGAACTGAACGGGATCATCCGCCGCAGCGATCTGGATCGTGAACTGATCCGGAGCGGCGCCGATCACGGGTTTCGAGTTTAAATTATCTTTACGGCCGGGTTGTGTTTGGTCTGGACGTCTGCGTTTATGCTTGACGAGGTATTTTTTTGATATTACCTTGTTGTCAGCGGGGGCTTTGGAGGACCTTTGTATGAAGTGGACTGCACTGATCGCCCTTTCGCTTTCTTCGGCGTGTCTTGCCGGGTACACCGCGACGGCGCGGACATCGAGCCTGAGGCGGACGAATTATTCGTGGGACGCGGCTTCATCGACCGTCACTCTCGGCTCGACAACGACGATGAACCCCTTTAGCGTCGGGCTCGATCTGAGCGGCGCGGGGGCGGGATCGCAGGTTTCCACACTTCAGACCCTGGGCGCGACATATATTGGAACGTGCACGGCGAACAACTACGGCGTGCCGCCGCACACGTACGGGGTGTACACCACGTCCAGCTTTGATTTGCGGTTCACGGTGAACAAGCCGACGGTGTTTCATATTGACGGCTCGCTCGAGCAGCGGTTCAATGCATCGTGCACGCTGCTGCTGCAAGGCATCGGGTCGCTGTCGAGTATCAAGTATCAGGCGGCGGGTCAGCTTTCGTATCCACCGGCACCGGTCGCGGTGCACCTGACAGGCACGCTCCCCGCGGGCAGCTACCGGCTGGTGATGTCTGACGCGGGGGGAATATCGGGCGATATCCCGGACACGGGCACTTCTTCGTCGTTCGTCTTTACCGTTGAGTCGTGCGCGGGCGATCTGAACGCGGATGCGGTTGTTGACGATTCCGACTTTGTCGCGTTCGCGGCTGCGTACGACGTGTTTGATTGCTCCGACGCCTCGATGCCGGCGGGTTGTCCCTCGGACCTGACCCACGACGGGTTTGTTGATGACAGCGATTTCGTAGCCTTTGTGACTGCGTACGACAATCTGCTTTGCCCGTAGCCTGAGTGCCGGCACCGGAATGACGGCGGCGAACGCAACCTGGTGAGCATTGGTTTCGCGGATCTTGCCGCCGGTGTTTCTATCATGTGCGATGCTCAAACATCGCGTTTCATGCACGCTTATTGCCGCCACGCTCCTGGCAAGCCCGCTGCTGGTCGGCTGGCAGGTCGCGCCGGCGGCACCGGCCGCTCCGGCGGCGGGAAAGTACCTGGCGGCGGATGCGATCGATGTGCGGGCGCTTTTGCCCGACCCTCCTGCCCCTCACTCGCCGGTGTCCGATGGCGAGATCGACATCGTCCTGGCGGCGCAGGCGGACGCAGCGCCGGCGTCGGTGGCACGGGCGGCATCCGAGGACGCGATGGTGGTGTGGCTCTTTGCCGATGTGCTGGGACGCGATTTCAACGCGTCCAAGATGCCGAAAACCGCGGCGTTTCTCAAGCAGATCGAACGGGACAGCAAGGCGGTGAGCGATCGCGCGAAAGCGATCTGGTCGCGGCCGCGTCCGTACGAGCAGAACCCCGCGATCAGGCTGCAGATCGAGAAGCCGGGAAACAACTCGTATCCGAGCGGGCACTCGACCCGCGCGGCGGTCTGGGCGGAAACACTCGCGCTCTTCGCGCCGGAAAAAGCCGAAGCGATCCGCGCGCGGGCACGGCTGATCGGGCTGGACCGCATCATCCTGGGGGTCCACTTCCCCTCGGACGTCGCGGCGGGTTACAGCCTGGGGCGGGCTGTCACAGAGGCGATGAAGAAGGACCCGGCTTTTCAGAAGGATCTTGAGGAAGCCAGGAGCGAGTGGAAGCCGTAGGAGGGCTGATCGGGGCGTAACTTCCTGGTTGGGCAGAAGCGCTTGGTTTTGCGAGTGTGTGGCCCGCCCGATAATCGGCGAACTGCACCGGGTTCTGAGCACTTTGTGTTTGCCCGATCGGCGCGCTGTGCTAGGTTGGGGGCTTCATCTAAGAGGAGCCCAACGTGCCGCAGAACTATTCAGGGAACCAGATTTCCAAAATCACAAAGAGCGCGATCATTCTCACGGCGGTTGTGACGTTTTCGTTCGCGGGGCCGCTGAACCCGCCCGCGGGTCCGATCACTTCGACACCCGGTCCGGAGCCCCGCATTGCCCTGAACGCGACCAATACGCCGGGCGACGCCGATAGCGTCTACAAGATCACCCAGCCCGGTTCGTATTACCTCACCGGCAACCTGTCGGGTGTGTCGGGCAAGCGCGGGATCGAAATCGATGCGAGCGATGTGACGATCGATCTCAACGGATTTGAAGCCATTGGCGGATCCGGATCACTCGCGGGAATCTGGACCGGAACGGCGGGGCTTCGCAGTCTGACGGTGCGGAACGGAAGCCTTCGCTCGTGGGGAAGCTCGGGCATCGACTTCAACACGAACGTGGCGAACAACTGCACGATTTCGAACATCCGTGTCAGCGAGTGCGGCAGCGGCGGCCTGTCCGGAGGGATCATCGCCGGGTATCGGGCTCTGGTGACGGACTGCGCGGCGTACAGCAATACCGGACGCGGAATCGGCGTGGGGTCTGATTCGACTATTTCCACCTGCATGGTGAACGGCAACACGGGCGACGGCATCTCGGGCACCACCGGATGCACGCTGACCGCGTGCACCTCCAACGGCAACCAGTCCGCCGGCATCTCTGTTACATCTTCGAGCATTATCAACTGCACCGCATCTTCCAACGGCCTGAACGGGATCAACAACAGTTCGGGCGGGGTCACAACCGGCTGCGCCGCCAATGACAATGACCAGAACGGCATAAACGCAAGCTACGGAACGATCAGCAATTGCACCGTGCGCATGAACACAACCAATGGCATCGTGGTGGATAGCGGCTCTCTGGTGATCAATAACACCTGCTCTTCGAACGGCCTGAGCAGCGGCGACGGGGCCGGCATCCTCGCCACCGGGAACGACAACCGCATCGAGGGCAACAACTGCCTGTTCGCCGACCGCGGCATCGATATCAACGGCATCGGAAACATCATCATCAAGAACAGCTGCAGCGGCAACACGACCAACTGGACCATCGTGGCGAACAACGTTTACGGTCCGATCCTGGACCGCACCGCCCCCGCCAGCGCGGCCGTCAACGGGAATTCGGCCGCAAGCTCGCTCGGCTCGACCGACCCCAACGCCAACTTCACCTATTAGAAGCCGGATCGGCATTTCACCGATTCCCGATGACGGGGGTCGCGTTTGCACGAATAGCCGCGAACGCCGCTCATGTCGCACTGATCGAGACCTGCACCCGGTTCGGGTGGGGATGGAGTCCGCAGCATGCAGTTCCGCGCTCTTTGCACCATACCGCTGTCTCTCTGCCTTTCCGCGACCATCGCTGGTCCGCTGAGTCCGCCCGCGGGTCCGGTCGCCCCCACGCCCGGGCCGGAGCCCCGGATTGCCATCAACGCCGCCAACACCCCCGGCGATAACGATGCGACCCCCAGCACTTTCAAGATCACGCAGCCCGGCTCGTATTACCTGGCATCCAATCTCACGGGAGCGGACGGCAAAGACGGGATCGAGATTGCCGCCAGCAATGTGACAATTGACCTGAACGGTTTCACGTTGCAGGCCGGCAATGGCTCTCCTTCCGGAATCGTCACGCATACCGCGATGAAGGGTGTTGTGATCCGGAACGGGATCGTCTCGGGCTGGGTCGATCGGGCCATCGGACTCCAGGGTCAGTCGTATGCCGTCGCCGCGAGTGCTCCGGTAATCTCGGACGTCACCATCACGGGATCCTGTGAAGTCGCCATCGAAGTTGCTTCGGGCGCCCGGGTTGAATCCGTCGCGATCGACGGCGCCAGCTCCGGAATCGTGGCCTACCTGGGCGCCACCATCCGCAACTGCACTCTTCTCACCGGGTCGACCGGCATCAGCGTGGACGCGGGGAGCGTGATCGAACACTGCACCGTCCGCGGCGGCGATGGCGGCATTTACCTGGGCGGGCGTGGCGCGGTGGCCCGCAATTGCACGTTGTCCGACAACTACATCGGCATCAGCGTTGCGGCCGGCGTCGGTATCGAGGGTGCGGTCATCCAGGACTGTTCTGTTTCTGGTTTCTTCAGCTATGGGATTTCCGCCGCCGGCGGCGCGACGGCTCGCGTCGAGGGCAACTCTGTAACCGGTGACGCTTCCAAAAATCCCACGGCGGGCATCTGGGTCGGGGATCTCAGCCAGGTGCTGAACAACGTCGTTCGCAACGTCCGGGCCGCAGGCGGCGCCAGCTCGGGAATTCTCATCTCCGGATCGACCGGCCGGTCTTCTGTTCGAGGCAACACGGTCGCCAACTGCGACAAGGGAATCAGAGCGACCAACGGCGGCAACGGCATCTACGCGAACGCGCTGACGCTCAACACCAAGCAGTTCGAACTCGCCGCGAACAACCGTGTCGGGCCGATCGCCACCGGAACGCTCTCTCCCCAGATCGACGGCAATTCCGGCGGCAGCGGCATGGGGTCGACCGATCCCAACGCGAACATCCTGTACTGATAACCCCGAAATCCAGCCAGAGAATGTTTGGATACTCCCCCGTTCGCCGGTACTCTGAAAAGAAGCCCATCATGCTCGCACGCACCGCCGCCAAAGCTATTTTCTCCGCTGCCTGCCTGGCCGCCCCGGCGAGCGCTCAGTCTCTCCACGTCGTCCCGCCCAACCAGTTCTGCTGGGGTGAGAATGTGGGCTATTTCAACTGGGCCGGAGCCGGCTCGCCAGCCGGTTCACAGGCGGCAGTCTATTTCTCCCGGCCCGCCGGAGGCTTTTTCCGCGGGTTTGTCTGGGGCGAGAATGTCGGCTGGGTCAATCTCGGCAATGGTGACGGACCGTATCTGAATACGAGCGGACAGAATTTCGGCGTCAACGCCAACGTCTCCGGCCAGCTCTCGGGCATGGCCTGGGGCGAGAACATCGGCTGGATCAACTTCGGCGCCGGCGCGCTCGCAAGCCCCGCACAGCCCGCCCGCATTGACTTTGTCGCCGGCCGCCTTCGTGGCTACGCCTGGGGCGAAAACATCGGCTGGATCAACCTTGATGATGCCAGCGTGTTTGTCGCCCTCGGCGGTGGTTGCCCGTGCGACCTCAACCACGACGGCATGGTGGACGACGCGGACTTCGTGATTTTCCTTTCTGCGTACAACCTTCTTGAATGCGCGGACCCGACCATGCCCTCGGGCTGCCCCGCGGATTTCAATGGCGACAACATGGTTGACGACACGGACTTCCAGCTCTTCCTCGCGCCCTATAACGATCTGATCTGCCCCTGAGCCCCTGTTCTGGGACGTTCGCCGGGCTGCTCGAGCCGATCGCTGATTTCGTTGGCCGCACCCGACCTCTTTGTCGCACGGGATGAGGAGGTATCTCATGCGCGCCAGTCTCGCTCTTGCGTCATTCATGGTTTGCGTTCCGGTTCTTGCGGGTCCGTTCGTCGTGGGCGACGCGATCCACGTGACCAGCGCCAGCGGCTACGGGACCAATTCCAACCGGTCGGCAGTCATCCGCATTTCGACGAATCCTGTCACCATCTCGCCGCTCGCCGTCGATGGCGGGTTCACGGGCATCGGCGCGTACGACTCGTTTCGCCAGTGCGTCCTTGCCCTGCGCTTTGGCACATCCATCGCCTCGGTGAATTCCTCGGGTGTGGTCAGCAGCCTTCCGCTTTCGGGCAATCAGGACGCCACGCTGATCGCGCCCACCGGCGATGGTCGCATCTACGTGCAGCGCTCGGGCAAATGGTCGTACCTAGACGCTTCCAACACGACGCATGATCTCAAAAACAACGCCAACTCGGGTCTCTTTGCGGCCCCGCGTTCGTACAAGCGGGCCTGCTATGACAAGTCTTCGAATTCCATCTTCGCGGGCGTGCTCACGGTGGCCGGCGCCGTGGTGGCCAAGATCCCGCTGGCTTCGGATGGTTCGCACGTCGGCGGCGCCGTCACCGAAGTTGTTCTTGCGACCCCGGGGCTTGCAAGCCCGGACATCGTCGGCCTTTCAGAGGGGCCCGGCGGAAAGCTCTTTGTCAAGATCGATGACAACGGGGGCGGCCTTGGGCCGCGCATGATCCTGCTCGACCCCGTCAGCCTCACGCAGACAACGTACGCCCAGTCCAACTACTTCGGTGTCGGAGGTGAGATCGCGGGGTGCTACGTTCCCAATCTCAACACGGCGCTTGTCGTCGATTCACTCGCCGATCAGCTTCGCGCCTTTGCGCTCGGCGCCTCGGGCGGCGGAACTCCGCTCGCGAACACAGCGGCGATTTCTTCGAGCGGCGGGAGCGGTGAGACCGCGACCATGTTCCCGATCACCGCTTCGGGCTGCCCGTGCGATCTTAATCACGACGATCTCGTCGATGATGCCGATTTCTCGATCTTCCTCGGGGCGTACAACACTTTGGACTGCGCCGATCCTTCGATGCCCTCGGGATGCCCCTCCGATTTCAACCACGATGGTGTTGTCGATGACGCAGACTTCACGCTCTTTCTCGCGGCCTACAACGAGTTGGTCTGCCCGTGAGACCAGTTCCGCGCCGGGCAAGCATGCACGATCCGGAGTTGTGCACGATTTCCCGGCCGGCAACGAGTAGGCTTTTGCCGACCCATGTCGGACCCTTGGACCAGCGTTCCCGCATTCGGCACCCGCGACCCGTCGCGCAACTACACCGTACGCGAGGGTGCGTACGCGATCATCACAAACGAGCATGCCCGGATCGCGATCGTTCGGACCGCGACCGGGCTCTGGCTTCCGGGCGGCGGCCTTGAGCCCAAGGAAAGTCATGAGGCCGCCCTCCGGCGCGAACTGCTTGAAGAGTACGGCACCACGGCCCGCTGTACGCCAACGCTGCTGCGGGCGATCGAGTTTGTCGATGGGGGGACTGAAGGCTGCTTTGAAAAGCGCTGCGTGTTCTTCGCCGGCGTCTTTGTTGGAATTCCCGTGTCCGGCGTCGCCTGGCTGAGCGCGAAGGATGCTGCGCATCATCTCCGCCACGAGAGCCAGCGATGGGCAGTCGCCCGGCTTTGCTCTCGCGATTCCGGAAATGGGGGCGCACCGTCCGCGTAATCGCGACAACCGACCGCCGGGTTCGTCAGGTTCTTTCGCTTATGAGCAGATCAGTTCGTTGTACGCCGCGACAAAGATCACAAAGTCGGAATCATCGACAATGCCGTCGAGGTTGAAATCGGCGGGGCAGCCGATGGACATCGCCGGATCCGCGCAGTCGAGGATGTTGTACGCCTGCACGAACACGACAAAGTCGGAGTCGTCCACGATTCCCTCGCCGGTCAGGTCCGCCGGGCAGGATGCGGGCACGTACGCCGCGATACATCCCATGGAAGGGGTGCTCTCGGTGTTCACGTATGTCCAGGAGTCTGTCCCGCTGTTGTAGCTGAACCGGTCGATTCCGCCGCTGTTGTGGCGGGCGACGTACATCTCTTTGCCGTCCGGGCTAAAGGCGCAGTCGATGGCCTGCGTCGAGTTGATTGCCTGCTTGACAGTAAACGTGCCGTTCACCGTCTCCACCACGAGCCGGAACACTTTGTTTGATCCATAATCGCAGACATATATCTCGCCTTGCACCGGACCGAGCGCAAAGAAGTGAAGCACGCTCGCGCCGGGAATTCCCAGGCCGTTCAACTCCTGCATGACTCCGGTTTCCGTGATGTAAAAGCGGTAGATGTAGCCGTCCGCGGCGGTTGCGTAGAGGAACTTCCCCGAGGGCTCGATGCACACGCCGCGCCACGCCCGCCCCCGCGCAAACGAGCCGTTCGCCGTTACCGCGCCCTGCGAATCAAACTTCCATCGCCAGATTCCGTCACTCACGGCCGCCGCGAAGAGCTCACGAGTCACGGGATTGAACGCCAGTTCGTGGGGGCCCACCAGACCACTCTGCCCAAACTCGCCGATCTTCGTCGCCGATGCGCCGCCGTTCGTGAGAGTAAAGCGGGAGATGGTTCCGGGCTGATAGCCGTTGCCCGCGCGATTCGAGATGAACAGGTCGGTCGGCGTGCGGAAGGCGACGCCAATCGGATCGTGAACCTGTCCGTCGGGGATGCTCGACAGGGGCGTGAGCGTACTGCCCGAGCCGGTAAGGGACCAGCGCGTCACGCTTTTCCACTGTTCGGGCGGGATGCTGAACGGGGGCGTCTGCGTCGCGACGATCTGGAAGGGCTGGGCGAGCGCCCACGCCGAGACACACATCGCGCCCACAATTGCCGACATCATCTTCAGTTGCATGAGTTCCGTCTCCGGATGGCTGCTTCACCCCAGCGGAAACAGTCTAACGGGGGGACCGGCCTAATCCAAGACCTTTGGAGCAAACTCCTGTTTCGCCCGATAAAAGGGGCAGAAAGCCCGAGCCCCGTGGCTCCAATGAAATCCCGACATGCCTTGTCGCCTCGGCGGTCTCAACTGGGCAATTCGGCACCTCGACACCCTCCCCTCAAGGGCACGCCAGCGCGTCATAAGACGAAGCAAACACGACGAAATCGCCGTCGTCCGTCGTCCCGTCACCGCTCAGGTCCCCCCGCGGATCGATCAGCGCGTCGTAGTACCCGGCGAAGAGAACGAAGTCGGCATCGTCCACCTGTCCATCCCCGTTGAAATCACCGGGACACGGCTTCGATCGCACCACATATTCCAGGGCGTTAGCGAGCAGCCACGTCCCGTCCGTTCGCTGATTCCAGCCGAGCGGGTCGGAGCCCGTCGAGATCGGATAGAAACCCAGATCCGCGCGCTTCTTGAAGTTGTGGACGCTCGCCAGCATCTTCCCGTCGGATGTGTTGAGAATGGTTCTGCCCCGTAGCGGCGGCACCGCGTCCAATCGTGCCGCGTACGTGCCTCCGTCAAATTTGCGCACGAAGCGTGCCAGCGGATTTTCCGGTTCAACGATCGTGCCCAAAAGCAACGAGCCCGTGCTCGCCACCAAACCGGGCAGCGGCGACGGCACGATCTCGTATCCCTCCGACACCCAGCGCCCTTCGGGGCTGTCGAGAGTCGTGTTGCCAAACAGCGTCGTCACCACGCCGCCCCCCACATCGACATAGTCCGCAAGCATGCCCCCAAGCACGGAGGTGATGTTGTACGTCTGCCGCGACCACGTCGCGAGCGCGCTGTACCGCCTCACATTGAAAATCGTCGGAGTGTACGAGTGAATGCTGAATTGCCCCACGCCGCTGAAGCGGCGCGTCGCCGCCAGCTTGGCGACCACGTCATCAATCTCCGCCGCACCGTCCGCCGCAGCGATCGCGACGTTCGGCCGGCACACGTAGATCAACGCGTTCGCCAGCAGCTTGTCGCCATTGGTTCCGACCTGCCAAAGAACGCTGCTCACCGTGCTCGACACCGGGTAAAAGTTCAGATCGGCGCGGTTTGCAAATTTCGGCGAGACGACCACCAGGGGACGGTCGTCGTTCCAGTTGGCAATCACAAAAGAGCCCGGACTAAAAGGGGGACCCGTGACGCGAAGGGCCACACTACCGCCGTTGAACGAGGAGACGCCCGACATGATCGGATGGGACGAATCAAACACGGTCCCCAGTGATGCGCTGCCCGCCGTACTCGGGGACGATGCTCCCAGAAGTTGATAGGCGCCGGTCCATCTGCCGGTGAAAGACCAGCTCGTGAGCTGTGCGGACATCGCGGTCACAACTCCGCCGCCCGCATCGACATAGTCCGCCAGCACGTTTCCGACCGCCGAGGGATTCCCCGGCGCCCTGCCGCTCCATGCCAGCACCGCGTCGTACTTCCGAAGCTGGTCGAGCGTCGGAGTTCCAAACGCCAGATTGAACGTATCGGTGATGCCCACGAGGCCCGTGCCCCGCACCTTGTTCTGCACGTCCGTGATCGCGACCGCGTTCGATTCTGCACCGGCAATAAGCACCCGCGGCCGCATCGTGTACAGCAGCGCGTTCACCATCAGCTTCAGGCCATCCGTCGCCGGATCCCACGAGCCCGAACGGATATCCCTTGAAGGCGCATAGAAATTGAGATCGACGCGCCCAGGCAGCGGGCCCGCCGCCGCCAGCACGTTTCCGTTGCCGTACTTCGCCAGAATCGTCGCGCCCGCGACCACACTGCTCTGGTTCACCCGGTAGCTGCTGGTGCCGCCGCTGAACGAGCCCACGCCGATCAGCATCGCGTGATTCGGCTGCGTGATCGACGCCAGGTCCAGCGTCTGCGCGCCGGTCGCGTTCGCCGCCGGAGACATCACGAGATAGCCCGTGGGCCAACGCCCCTGAGGCACGAGGGAAGCGCTCAAAGTCGAACTCGTGTACGCCATGCACACCACGCCGCCGCCCGCGTCCACATAGTCCGCAAGGTTGTTTCCGAGCGTCGTCGCGTCGGCAAAGAGAAGATCCGATGTGATCAGCACCGCGTCGTAACTCTTCAGCGTGCTCAATGTCGGCGTGCCGGTGTTGGCATTGAAGAGATCGACCTTGTCGAAAACCTTCGAGCTCGTCAGCTTCGCCTGAATGTCCGCGCTATAGAGCGTGGCGTGCACCACCAGCACCGAGGGCTTGCGCGCCTCGCCCGCCTCCGCCCGCGCCCCGATCAAAATCACGACCGCCAGCCACAGAATCTTGATTGCAGTGCGTTTCAAAGCCCGGAACTCCTTTCGGATTCGCGTGAACCCAACCGGCTGCCCACCCCTCACGGACGCATGCGACCTGCTACGCAAGCGAGAAAAACACGAATTCGGCATCATGAATCAACAAATCCTGGTTTCAATCACCGGAATGGCAGTTCCGAGGGCCACAAGCTGGCGGTCGGAGAGATCCCCCATCGTTCCAAGGCGGACAAACCCCAAACCAATCGCCTGTTGGTGGCAAGTGAGGTCGACCGGGGCACCCGATTGGCATCGCGGGATCCGGGCGGTGCGATGGGGTGCCCGGTGCCGAGACAAACGTCCGAGTCTTGCGTGTTCTTCGCTTGGCAGGCGCAGCACAGCACCTCGCAGCCTCGATGCCTGCTCTCACGGGCACAGGAGATCGTTGTAGGCGGCGACGAATACGCTGAAGTCCGCATCGTCGACCTTCCAATCAAAGTCCAAGTCAGCGGGACATCCAATCGCCATTGCCGGATCGGTGCAATCGAAGGTGTCGTATCCCGCCACAAAGAACGTGAAGTCGGCGTCATCCACCTGCCCATCGTTGTTCAAATCCGCGCGGCATGGATCCGAGGGCGTAAATGCCAGACGAATTCCCAGCGGTCCCCACACGTTGCCAGTGACCGCGTTGGAACTGGTGTAGTCGTAGATCGAGGCACCGAGCGACGTCGGCGAGGTGCCGTTGCCATCAAACAGAGCTGACGGACCGACCTGTCCGGAGCCGCGAATCGTCACCGCGATATCACCGCCGCCGTACCGGAATACCTTCGTGAAAGGGACATACCAAAGGTTCGGTGCCGCTCCGGCCGCCGACGCGAAAGCTGCGGCAGGAATTGTGAGCGGGCCAGACCGAGCGGTCACCGCGCCGTAGAAGGCGTTCGCGGTGAAGGTGTTGCTGATGTTCTCGGGAGTGTTGCGTGCCGGCGCGATCGTCACGTCAAACTTTGAGAGCACGGTCTCTGCCGCCGGGAACCTTTGTCCCCCGGCGCCGGAATCCGCCCGCAGGCTCATCCCCGTAATCAGCGATCCCACATGCATCGCGCGAAGCTGTGTCGCGGGAATGATGGTCTGCACCGAATAGTTCGAAATCTGCGGCAATATCCAGGCCCCGGCCCCGTCCTGGGTCGCCAGAGAATTCGGCGTCATCACCGAGGGGATGTACCCGAGCTTTATCGCCATACCTGTGTAGCCACCACTGAAATAACTCCCCGCCGCGGCGGCCGCCGATCCCGACCACACACAGCGATTGATCGCGGCGGTACCGAACAGGGCCTCGGGAGAAAGGGGTGTCGAGGCGTAGCCTCCATGGCGGATGGTAATACACAGCGGCCCGCCTTTGTATACGAATGGCTTTTCGAACTGCACGAGTTTGCCGAAGTTGCCGTTGCTCCCCGATGGAAACGCGTTCGCCGGAATATTCACACCGCCGCTCCGTACGACCAGCCTGTCGGCTCCCTCGTTTGCAGCAAAGTTTGTGCTCATGCCCGCGGGCTGAGAGTTTGCCGAACTCACGGCCACCTCCATACCGATCACACTGACATCCGATGTCGGACTCGATCCCGCCGAAGCGATCTGACGCAGCCAGAGCGAATCGATCACGCTGCCCACGGGAATGTGACGAAGTTCTGACGCCGCGAGCACGGTCTGCAGAGTTCTCGCGGCATCGAGGTTCAGACCGACCGCATCGGCGCCGGGGCTCAATTGATCGAGCGGCGAGCTGGTTCCCGCGTCCACGCTGTACATAACGATCGGGCAGCCCGAAGGTTCCAGGGTTGTTTCGCCAGCGGCCGCGAACATTTTCTTCGACTCCACCGCCGATCCGTAGACACTCCAGCCCGGGAAAACGCAATCAACGCTCAAGAAAGTGCCGGAGTTCTGTCCCGAGTGCTGCAACACCGACAACAGAGGCCCACCCCGATACCGGTATGGATTGGTGAAGAGCACTTCCGGTCCGTACGGCGCGATCCCCGGATTATCGCTCGTCGGAAACGACCCGGGCGCAAAGATCAGTGATCCCGTGCGAACCGTCACGGCGTCGTCGCCGACGTTGCTCGCCGGCGTGGAGGAAAGGAACCCCGGCGCGTAGTTTGAGCGGGAGAGCTGCACATCAAAGCTGCTGTACGTTGCAGGCACGGATGGCCATGTATTCGTGTATGAGAAATTGCGGTACGCCAATCCCACAAAGTCGGAACCCGGACCGATCGTGTCAAGCTCACTCGCCGCCCCCACGCTCACCTCCGTGTACGCGGAGGTCCACCCGGGGACGCTGTCGCCGGTGTGGTGGGCAAACGTTGCCAGGTAATTCGGAACGATCACCTTTGTGACGCCGCGGGCCAGATCAGCAACCGGCGGCGAGAACGTCAGCCGCACCACCGGTCCGCCCGCGAGCACCGGCGTTCCCGAGGTTGTGGCATTCGCGTTGAGATCGGTGCGGATGTAGGAGTTTGCGCTTGCAGTGGAATTCAGGTCCGCGGCAAATCCCACAATCGACGCGGCACTTGTCACCCTCCACTCGATCACCAGTGGACCACCCGCATACATGTAGCCGGTGGTGAACGGGATGAGCGGGCCCCACCCCCGAGGGGTGCCGGTGCCCGGGTAGGCGTTCGTCGCGATGCTCAGCGGCCCCGACCGCACCAAAACCGGATTCTGCATGTTCGATGCGTACGTTGTCGTCATTGTCGCCGGCGTTCTGGTTGAGCTTGCCAGGCGCACGTCGTACTGCGAAGCTGAAAAACCGCTCGGTGGAAATGTACCGCTCGTTGCGCTCAACCGAAGTTGCATTCCCGTTATAACGCTACCGACGGGTATTCCGGCCAATTCGGACGCCGCGTAAATCACCTGGTGCGTGCCGGACGGATAGTTCGGCAGCAGCAGTGAATTGGAAGATCCGCCCGCGATTGTCTCGTTCGCCGGCGGCATCACCTGCGTGCTCTGGCCCATCGCCGCTCCAAAAAGACACGCGACACCCGCGGCAAATCCAACGATCGAAGGCCAAGTTTTCATCGCGAACCTCCCCGTCTGGTCCCGGACTCTCGAGACTCCCAAAGTAACACCCCGCCCGGCAACGCTGCAAGATGATTTCCTCTAAATCGGGCCAGAAGCAGAGCCTCAGCCCGCCGCCCCCGAAGTCGCGGCGCTCTTTCACGGGCACATCAACGCGTCGTACGCGAGCGAGAACAGCACGAAGTCTGCATCATCAACAAACAGATCGCCGTTCAGATCGCCGGGGCAGTCGGTCGGGAAGCCCACCAGTTCGCAGTCGTAGAACTCATACATCAGCGCGAAGTAAACAAAGTCCGAATCATCGACCAGCCGATCGCCCGTGAGGTCGGCCGGGCAGGGCTCTTGCGGGACAACCAGGAAAGCGACCTCGTTCAGCCCCATCTGGTGATCGCTCAGGGACACCGTGACCGAGCCACCCTGTCCGTCGCTGACGATGCCGGATGCCGAAAGGAGTTTCAGATCGTCGAGCGGCCCGTTGGTCAGCGTCACATACACGTTGTCGGCCGGGAGATCCGTGAGCGCGGTTGCGCCGCTGCCGCCAAATCGGGTATCGCGCGACCAGCCGAACTGCTTCAGGGCGGAAGCGAATCCCGAAGCGCCCGCGCCCAGCTTCGGCGAGCGGATTCCCGCGTTTGTCAGGTTGAGATACATCAGCGCCGTGGAATTTGATGTGTTGTAGCGCAGCGGGGGAAAATCAATCACGGTGAAAACAATCGCGCCCACCGCGTTGGACGGAATTTCAAGGCCCGCGAGCATTGCCTGCGCACTCAGCCCCGGCACGATTCCCGCGATCGCCGCACCGCCCTGGAGATTGGCGATCATGGCAGTCTGCGGCAGACTCGAAAAGTGCGGATTTGCTTCCGTCGGCGCTGCGACCACCGCAGTTGTTCCGTTCACATCGCCGGGGCTGAAAGCATCTGCGACGTGCGCACCAACCTGCAGCCGCCCTCCGGGTGCGCGCTGTGACTGCGAACTATCAAATCCGCCCTTCACGTCGATCGCCGCCTGCAGATCCAACTGACTGCTGACGATACGAAGCGTTCCTCCCCCGCCGCCGCCGGCCCCGCCGCCTTGACCGCCCTGCCCTCCCGAACCTCCGGAACCACCGGCGCCGCTCGCGGCCCCCTGCCCTCCGTTGCCCGAGCCTGAAACTCCGAGCGAGCCTGATGTTCCAAATCCGGAGCCGCCGCCTTCAAATCGCACGGGTCCTCCCGCACTGCCCGCAGAGGACGGCCCGGCATCACCACCACGTGCGCTCAAACTGCCGCGCACCTGCGCCCGGCCAAGGACCAGGATTTCGAGTGCTCCCCCGCCGCCACCGCCGCGCGCACCGGAGCCACCAGCGCCACCATTCGAGGCCGGGGACCCATTACCGCCCGCGGCGCCGTTTCCACCCTTTGCGCCAGCGTTGCACGCCGTTCCACCACCGCCGCCGCCCGCGCCGCCCGATCCCCCTCCTGCGCCCGATCCTCCGGCGCCGCCGCCGCCGGCACCGCCCCCACCTGCTCCTCCGTTACCGGCGATGAAAAGAAGTTCGGAGCCGGAAGCAGTGGGCGCGAGCGCGTTGCTTCCTTGAAGGCCCGGATTCCCGGCTTGTCCCGAGCTGCCGGCGCCGCCGGGCCAGCCCATTGTGCCCCCGGTCCCGTTGCCGGCGAAGGACATGGCGCCGAAGCCACCAGAGCCGGAGGATCCTGCAAGGCCCGCATTTCCTCCGCTTCCCCCGATCCCGCCGAGCCCGCCAAGGCCCTGGGTTGCGGCGGGGGACGGATTCGCGAATCCGATGCCGCCCTGGATCGCGGCACCGCCAAGACCACCGGTTCCGCCGTCGATGCCGCGCTGTCCGTTCTGGGTGGATTGGCCGGACGAGCCGGCGAATCCGGCGAATGTGCCGCAGGTTCCCTTGTTGCCTCCGTTCCCGCCGGTCGTGGCGGAGCCGCCGAGCGCGGTGAGAAAGGATGCGGCGCCCGCCGTGCCGCCCGCGCCGCCGAGGCCGCCCTGGCCCCCACCGGGACCGGGTAGCGGGTTGGCGATCGTGGAGAGCGTTGCAGATGCGTTGAAGGATGAGCCGGAGCCCATCGTGAGGTTATTACCGACAAGGATGCGGCAGGGGCGCGAGCCGGTGATTGTGATCGTCTGGTTTGCAGGGATAACGAGATCACCCTTGATCGCGAAGACGGCGATGCCGTTGTCGAGATAGGTGCGGAAGGGTGTGCTGTTGAACGAGGACGAGAGAAAGTCGGTGTCGCCGGTGATGGTCTGGTTGGTGGTGTTGATGGCGACCTGGGCGCGCGCGGCACAAGCGAGCGCGGCACACAGCAGCGCGGCGACTAAATTGCTTGCGCGGGAAACACTCTGCATGGCTGATCCACACCCAATTTACCGCGCGGAATGCCGAGAGGCACGCGCGGATTCGCGAGGAAATCGTGAAAGCAGAATGATGTCGAGTTATCGGTATGGTCGTTATTGGCCGCGGCTTGATGGATAGTACCGGTTCAGCAACAGAAATCAGGGCATTTCGCCACCGCCGGGGATTTGGCAAGTCTTGTTGGCGTACGCGACAACGAAGACCACGAAATCGAAATCTTCAACAAAGCCATTGCCGTTAAAATCGGCGGGGCAGCCAACTGGCATTGCGGGGTCGGAACAATCGAGGATGTCGTATGCAGTAAAGAAGGTGCCGAAATCGCCGTCGTTCACGAATCCGTCCGCGTCGAAATCTGCCGGACAGGGCCATTGAGGCGAGATCAAGCCTGCTGAGTTGTCCAGATTCGATGAACTGGCGCTCTCGCTCTGTCCGATCGCCGCTCGGCCATTGGCGCTTGATTGTGCCCCGCCGGAGCTTGCAATGAGACCGAGAAGGGTAATTGCGAACGCGATCTTCATCATGAGTGCTTCTCTCTTTGGTTATGCTGATTCGAGAGCGTTGCCGCGGCGAGAGTTGCCTTCGCCCGGAACGCGGCAAGACCGTGAGCACGGCGAACATCAAGGGCAGAGGAGATCGTTGTACGCTGCGGCGAATATCACGAAGTCGGCGTCGTCCACAAGTCCATCATGGTTAAAGTCGGCGGCGCAGGATGGCGGCATCGCGGAGTCTGAACAATCCAGGATGTTGTATGCGGCCGAGAATAGAACGAAATCGGCGTCGTCGACAAGCCCATCGGCGTTGAGGTCTGCGGGACAGGGCAAAGCAAGCGCGACAAAGACCACCGCGTCGTCGAGATTGATCCAGCCCAGATTCTCGCTCCAGACATAGCCGCGGAGTCTCTTGTGCGCGAGGTCGACCCGCGCGGGCTGCGCGGGGATAACACCGCCCCCAGCGCCAAAATTGAGCCACCCTGCATTCTCCGACCAGGCGAAGCCGGAGAGCGCGCCCGTCGGATCGACGTTCACACCGAAGTCGGTGCCCGCGGCGTTGGCATAGTGAAGGGGCGAGCCGGACAAGCCGGACGATCCGTCGCCAAGATTGATCCAGCCGACGTTTTCGCCCCACACCACCCCGGAGGCGTAGGAATCCCGGATGATCACGCCATGACCGGGGGGAGCGCCGTTCCAATTGATGAACCCCGCGTTCTCGCTCCATGAAAAGGGGCACGACGGATCAACGGTCAACTGGCCCATGCAATACGGCGCGAGAAGCGCGGAGAACCCGGTGGCCAAGATGCTTTTCACCATGGGTGCGCTCCTCGTTCTCAACTAGTAAGAAAAGTTTGCCCAGGGGTGATTTGCGTTGGCGACTGACGTGATGTCGCCCACGCCGGAAACGTTGACGATGGGGCCGTAGGAGTTGCCGGGGGAAATCGAGTAGGACGCACCGCCCGCGCGAACCGTGTTGCGGATGATGATGCAGTGCATTGAGCCGGCATCGACCTCGATGCCGATGCCGCCGGAATTGATCTGATTACCCTCGACCCTGGCGCTTTGGGCGTTTGTCAGCTTGAGCCCTCCCGCGTTGCAGCTGACGCGGTTGTTAGCGATAAGAGAGCCCGTTCCGTCGCAACGGATAGCGGTGAAGTTCGCCGATTCGACGACGTTGTCGAGGACGGTTGAGTTTGACCCGGCCTCGATTCCGCCGTTTACGCCGACGTAATTTCCGATGATCGTGGCCTCACCCTGGATCGTGATCGCTCCACCGTTGTTGCGCCGGAAGACGTTGCCGCGGGCGATGCTGCGGAAAATGGAAAAGAAGCAAGAACCATCTCCGTCAAGATTGAGATTGTTTTCCATGAGTCCGTCGGACAAGATATAAACGTTCGAGCCTAGACAATCAAGAATGGAGCAGAATGAAACGCATCCTCGTTCGCCGAGGCGTATGCAGTCTCCGGGTGACGTCTGTCCCGCGTACGAGTTGCAGGCTCGCAGGGTAACGCCCGCGACACGCACCGCCTTTGCGGAGATAGCCTCGATTGCGACATCCTGCCAGGACGCAATGCACCCGGAGAAGATCGCGATGTTTTCGCGCCCCGGGACCACTTCGATCGCCGGCCTTGTTCCTGTTGAGCCCGAGAGCCGGAATCCCCCGAGATCGATGGACACATCGCTTGCGTCGACAGCAATCCCGCTCTTGCCCGCCGTGCCCTGAATGTTCTGTGTCAGGTAATACGACCCGGGCTGCGAGATCACGTATTGAGCGGTCGCGCTTCCCGGAAGGCTTTGCACCGGAGTCCGCGGTTCGGCCAGGCCCGCATCCGAGCGTGCAATCTTGTCGAACACCTCCTGCATGGTTCGGCCGGTCGGCCCGATCGGTCCGGCGGGAGGGTTCAAAGGCCCGGCCTGCGAGAGGCGCGAAATCGCGGCTAATCCAGCGGCTCCACCAAGTGCTCCAAGAATGATCCTTCGATCGAGCGTTTGTTCCGGCATGGTGTTTTCCTTCTGAATTGCCGCTGCAAGGACGGCTGATCTGACGTTATCCCACTCTCTCGCAAGCACTGCTAGGTTCGCCCGAAGGAATGTCCCAATGGCGGCCGGCAGCGCGCCGTGGGCAACCCTCGACGCCGTATCCAGCGCGAGTGCCGCAGCCCCCCCTTGCCATTTTTCAGGAAAATCCTTCAAATGCTGCCCAGTTTTCGCGGGAAAAGGAGGCGATTGCTGCGGAGCAGAAGCGGGTTCCTGTCGCGGAAGCCGCGCAGGGAGGATTTCAGCCCGCTGCAGGCGGATCTCCCGCGCAGGCCGGCATGTCTTGGGGGGAAGCTCGCCCGTCGCGTCGGCGGTGAAGAACCACCCGGCATCGCCTCACTTTGTTAGGGACAGATCAAATCGTTGTACGCCACGACGAAAATAGAGAAGTCGGCGTCGTCAACGACCCCGTCGCGGTTCAGGTCGGCGGGGCAGCCGGCCGGCATCGCCGGGTCGGCGCAGTCGAGCAGGTTGTACGCGACGACGAAGATGGAAAAGTCGGCGTCGTCCACCTGGCCGTCGTTGTTGAGATCTGCGGGGCAGTTCTGAAATGTGGCGCCGGCGAGAAAAGCGGCGCCGGTGCCGTTGGGGTTGCCGCCGTTCCCGCTGAAGCGGAATTCGGTGATGGACTGGGATCGGAAGGCGGCGGGGAGAACCAGGACCTGGCGGTCGAGGACATCGTTGTTGAATTTCGAAGTCACGACCGTGGGATCGGTGAGAACGTTCTGGAACGAACCCTGATAGTGATCGCGGATGTTGGTCCCCTGGATGAGATCGAACTTGGCGTAGGCGCCGGCGCTGCCGAAGACCTCGACCTTGCCGTTGTTCGCGCCGAACGAACCCCAGGCGCTATTGATGAGCGTATAGACACGGGTTGCGCCGAACACGTTTACGGAGAAGGAGTGCGTGGTGAGGGTGTTGTTGGCGGGGAGCTGGATCACGCCGAAGGAGTTTGCGTCCCCGTTCAGCAGGGCAAGAGCGAACGGGACGCCGGCGAAGTCGCGGGTCTGTCCGCCAAGGGGATAGAACGTGCCGCCCGTATAGGTGCGGATGTTGGAATTGACCTTGGGCGTCAGGTTCAGCGTGACAAAGCCGGCGAGAACGGGCGAAGCGATCGCGATCGAGGCGGCAGCAAAAAAACGACCCGCGCTGGACGGCTTGGAGGAATGGCGTTCAAACATCGCGAGGCTCCCAAAGAATGACCCTGCATTTTGTCGTACACGAATTGTGCGTCGCACCTGCACAATCAGAGCGGAAACGGACGCGAGGAATGCAAAGAAAACTGGTTCTCGAACCTTCGCCGCATGATCTTGCAGAAATTCCGGCCCCCGCTTTGGGGTGTGGCCCGCGTGGATTTTTCGTTCCCTACGCATGTGCCGCGGCCTGATCAGGGGCAGAGCAGGTCGTTGTACGCCACAACGAAAATGGAGAAGTCGGCGTCGTCAACGATGCCGTCGCGATTGAAGTCGGCCGGACAGCCAACGGGCATCTCGGGGTCGGCGCAGTCAAGGATGTTGTACGGCGGCAGGAACAGGACAAAGTCGGAGTCGTCAACAAAGCCGTCGAAGTTGAGATCGCAGGGGCAACAGGAAGTGAGCAGCAAGGGTGCCGCTTCGCTCATCACGAAATCGCAGCCGTCGGAGACCTCGCAGGAGTACCACGCGGAGTCGTCGATGGTCGGATGATCGATCACCAGGGTGTCGGTCGCGGCGGTGGGATTCAGGCCCGTGTCGATCGGCTCATCGTACTTGAACCACTGATAGAAGAGCGGGCCGGAACCGGTCGCTTCCACGTGGAAGACCGCGGACCCGGTCGGGCAGTTGGAGGCGGACTGGGGCTGGCTGATGATCGTCGGACCGATGGGGTGCCACTGCGCGAAATACGCCGAGCCGGTGTTGCCGGCGCCGACGAATGAACCCCCGACATAGACGCCGCCGGCGCTCGAGTTATCGAGCGCGTAGGCTGTTCCGGCGACTGTGGAACCGGGGAAGTTCACCCAAGCGGTACCGTCCCAGAGCGCCAGTCCGGGGCCATAGATAGTGCCCGCGAGGTAGAAGCTGCCGGCTGCGATGAGTTGTCCGCTGGGGAGCACGGCGAGCGCGTAGGCGGTGCTGTTGAGTCCGGTCTCGAGCGATTGCCAGGCGGCGCCGTCCCATCGCGCGATGTGGCTGACAGAAGTCTCGCCGGAATTGGTGAACTCTCCGGCGGCGATGATGTCGCCGTTGGGCATGACGGCAAGCGCGTTGACGGAATCATCGAAACCGTCTCCCATGGGCGACCACATCGTGCCGTCCCAGCGGGCGATGTTGTTCCCCGCGGCGCCGTTATCCGCGAGGAATTCGCCGGCGGCGATGATGTCGCCGTTCTGCGCTCGGGCAAGGGCGCGGACGCTGCCGCCGGGTCCGTCGCCGAGCGTGTTCCAGTTCGTACCGTCCCACCTGGCGATGTTCGCCCCGGGGGAGAAGAAATCTCCGCCGGCGATGATGTCGTTGTTGGGCAAACGGAGGAGCGCGAGAACATCGCCATCGGGATCGAGGCCGAGGGGTGACCACACGTTGGAGCTCGAGAGGCGAGCCAGATGCGAATAACCACCCGCATCGGTGAAACTGCCGCCGACGATGGCGTCGCCGTTGGGCATGGCGATGATCGCGCGAGGTACGTTGTCAAGCCCGGCGCCGATGGCGGACCATGCACCGTTGTGGCGGCGAGCCAGGAGATTGGCGGCACCGGGACCTGCGTAGATGAAGTAGCCGCCGGCGATGACGTCGCCATCGGTCATCTGAGCGACGGCGAGCACACTGGAATTGAATCCGCTCCAGGGAAGCCATGAGGAACCACTCCAGATTGAGACACCGCGCGCGGGCAGGCCGTTGACATGCTCGAAATAGCCGCCCGCGGCGATGTTGCCGTTGGGAAGCTGGGTAATGGTCCAGACGGAGCTATCGACTCCCGAACCGAGCGCGGACCACGAGCCACCGCCGGCGGGATTCCAGCGTGCGATGTTGTCTGCGGGAAGGCCGCCGGCGGAGAAGAAGCTGCCGCCGGCGTAGAGATCGCCGGAAGGAGTAAGGCAGAGACCGATGATTCCCGAGGGGCTATTAGTTCCGTAACCCGTCCATGTGCCGCCGCCTGCGGGCGAGAAGCGAGCGATGCCCTTGATTGCGGCGCCGTTGACGGTCGCAAAGCTGCCGCCGGCGATGAAGTCGTTCGATGGCGCGGAGACGAGCGCGACGACCTGCCCGTCGGCGCCGGAGCCGAAGGCGGACCAGGTGCTGGTCGCGGGGTTCCAGCGTGCGATGTTCTTTGCGGGCGTGCCTCCGGCGGTGTCAAAGAATCCGCCGGCGATGATGTCGCCGCCGGTGAGCGTGGTCAGTGCCCAGACCTGCTTGGAACTTGCCGCGGTGATGCCCGAACCCATGGCGAGCCAGGTCGAGCCGTTCCATCGCGCGATGTTGTTGACTGGAGTGGAGCCGGCGGTGTTGAAGTTGCCGCCGACGATGAGGTCGCCGTTCTGCGCCACCGTGGCGGCGGTCACGAATCCGCCGGTGATGCCATCGCCCAGGGGCTGCCAGGATGTGCCGTTCCAGCGGGCGACGTTGTTGGCGGGATTGAAATCGGCGCTGGAGAATCCCCCCACTGCGACGAGATCGTTGTTGGGCATGACAACAACTTCGTAGATGAGCGCGTTAAAGTCGCCGACGCCGAAACCCAGGCCGGACCACTCGCCCGTGAGCGGGTTGTAGGCCGCGATGTTGTTGGCAAGCGCCCCCCCCGCCACGGAGAAATTGCCGGCGATGACGAGCAGCGGCGCTTTGGGGCCGGCGCCGTCGGGGTCCCACATCGTGGAAGCGTAAACGATTCCATTTGTGCCGCGGACGCCGTCAGAAGGCGACCAGTTCGGTGTGCAGTCGGCGAGCGATGGCGCGGCGCACAGCCCCAGAGCGAGCGCGGCCTGCACGGCGTGAAGCAGACGACTACGCGACAGGAGCGCGGTGCGGTTCGATGGGTGCATTGTGCTGTTTTCCCTCTCTTTTGGCGCGGCAGACCGCGGAGACGCCGAACGCCTTCAGTGTACTTGCGACACGCCAAAAGTACAGAGTTTTCCCATAGACCCATAACGATGTCACAGGCTTCCCGGCCGCGGGACTCAAAAGGGAGTGCCTGTGCCGGCGGCAAGCGGTCTGGCCGGGCGCGGTCCGACAGCCTGCTTACGGGCAACGGCGAACAGCCCGAGGCTGGCGCGGGGTTTCAGGGGCAGAGCAACTCGTCGTACGCCGCTACGAACAACACAAAGTCGGCGTCATCGACAAATCCGTCGGAATTCAGGTCGGCCGGGCAGCCGGCGGGCATGGTCGGATCCGCGCAGTCCAGCAGGTTGTAGGCGACGACAAAGAGCGAGAAGTCTTTGTCGTCCACCTGCGCATCCAGGTCGAGGTCGGCGCGGCACGGCTTCGCGAATGTAAAAGAAAAATTGTCGTAGTCGCAGGAGATCAGGCTGTTGCTGCCGGTGTTGTTCTGCAGCGTAAAGATGAGACTGCGCAGATGCGCGGCGCTGGAGAGCGAGCCGAACGTAACTCCGTTGTATTTCGCGCTCAGCGTCGAACCGATGCGCTCGATCGTGAGCTTGCCGGCGTTGCTCGATCGGGGGGTGACCGCGAGGACCGATCCGTTCCAGATATGCGTATTCAGCCCGCTGCTGTTGTCGAACACATTAAAGAAGAAGGTGCCGTCGGTGAACAACGCGTGCAGTTCGACCTGGTTCAATCCGGGAAGACTGATGTTTGCGTTCGCGAAGTCGATGCTGGCGGAAAAATCGCCGCCCACCGTGCCGCAGATCGCCCCCATGTTGAGGTTGACCGCGACGACCTGCAGACCGCCCGGGTTGTTGGCGGCGGGCCTGTACATGTGCACGACGCTGCCGGAAGACTGCACCACGTACTGATTCGGCAGCGTCTGGGTGACGTTCCAGAACGCGGGCCGCAACCCGGCAGAGAAATCGTCGCTGAAGGACCCCGCGTGCGCGAACGGGCTGATCATGCAGGCGAGCACAATCCCGACTCCGACGAAAGCATGTCGCATTTCACACCTCATTCAAGGGCAGATCAAATCGCTGTACGCCTGGGCAAAGAGGACAAAGTCCGCATCATCCACCGCAGAATCGTGGTTCAGGTCGGCCGGGCATCCGGCGGGCATGCCGGGATCGGCACAATCCAGAATCTCGTAGGCGGAGGCGAAGATCACAAAGTCGGAATCGTCGACATACCCGTCGTGCGAGAGGTCTGCCGGGCAGGGCGGAGCCGAAACAACGATCTGCCGTGTGTCAAAGACGTACCGCGTCTTACCGTTGGAACTCGTGATCGCGAGGAAAACGTTGTACGGCGCCGGGCGTGGCGCGGGCGTGGCGGTCCAACTGACCATGGCGGCCGCGGGTAAGGCCGCCGCATTCAGTGACGCGGTTCCGAGAAGGATGCCCCCGTGCGCGGGGTTGCGATCATCGGAAGCGAACACCGAGACCTGCACGGATGCTCCGGAGGACTGATACATGAAGTTGGTGGCGTTGCTCTCGCCCGAGACAATTCCGGCCTTTTCGGTGCGAGGATCAAAGAGATTTGGCCAGGCGGGCTGGGGAATCGTGATCGACGTGCGGCCGCCCGTGCCGATGACGGCCGTTCCGCCGAAGGTGCTGAGCAGACCCGCCGCCGCCTGCGTTCCGGTCCGGTCACCACCCGCGATGCGTGAATACCAAAAGCCACTCTGAGCACGGGCGTGCGCATCCACATCCGACGTGTACCACGCGGGGCTGATGCAGGAAGTGCAATCTCCGTCGCCTGTCGCGGCGGGGTCGATCGTGCCGTAATACCAGGTGTGGATCAGGCTGTGGTTGCCGGAGCCCAGGTTGCCCATCTGCTGATTGAACGCGCCCGCCAGGCTTGAACCGCTGGGAAATGCCACGTTCTGCCAGATGTTGTCGGCGAAGACGACCGTGCTCACAACCTTGGCCGCGGAATCTCCGAAGAGCGCGACCGGGGCGGGGTCGAGCGTGGTGAGCTGATCGGTATAGATGCCGCTCTCGCCCATGGAACGTGCGAGCGAGGCGACGAGCGCGCCGCCGCGGCTGTGGCCGATGAGATGGACCGGCTGGGCCAGAATAGATTTGCCCCCGTAGTTCCACGTCTGCAGGTAGTTGAAGACAGCAGCGGCGACATTCTGCGTGGCAACAGATTCATCGCCGACATCCGTCGGGGGCTGCCCTCTCGCGAAGGAGTCAATCGCTGTCCAGTCCAGGCCGACAACAAACTCGCCCGTCGTAAACGCCGGATCGGGCGGCACAGAGATAGGAGACGGCGTCACGACGAGGCTCGATCCGGACTGTGTGACAACCAGGTTGATGCGGGCCACGTCGGCGCCCGGCACCCCGGCGCGCCGGGCGATCCCGTCGGCCATGGCGTTGACCCAAATCATGTCGGCATTGAAGCCGTGCGTGACGATGGTGAGTCCGCTGGCGAGGGTGGGGACGGGGGTGGCGAGCGTCGCGCCGGCCGAGACCAGGAGAATCCAGGAGCTGATGGTTTTCACGGATCGTTGCCTCGGCTTGAAAGAACGGTCAGGGGCAGATGAGCGCGTCGTAGGCGACGGCAAAGATGCTGAAATCCGCGTCGTCCACGAGGTTGTTTGCGTCGAGATCCGCCGGGCAGCCCGGCGGCATCGCGGGGTCTTCGCAGACGAGAAGATTGTAAGCCTGTACGAAAATCACGAAATCGGCGTCGTCGACCTGGCCGTCGACATTCAGATCGGCGGCGCACGTGGAATCTCCAAGGGTGACGTCGTCGAGGTAACTGTTCTCCAGAGCTCCGAGCACGCTGCGGAAATTGGCGCGCCCGATGCGAGAAGTAGCGATGACCGCGCAAACCCCTTTCGATGAGGCGGCGATCTCGGTCTGTCCCAAGAGTTCACCGGAAATGTCGTAGACGGTGACCGTAACCGGACCAAACTTGTTCACGGCAACATCGAACGCGAGCCCCCGCCGGGGGACCGAGAAGAACATGTCGGTGTTTTCATCACCGTTGGCGCAGAGAGATTGGCCTGTCAAAGGCGAGAACGCGGCGGACATGACCCAGATGTTGGGCGAGGGCGTACCGGCAAGGCCGCGGTAGGTCACCCCCCCCACAGTCCAGTCTCCGGTGAGCACGCTGTTGACGGGCCAGATGGGCTCATCGAACGTGGTGACGACCGCGCGAAATTCTGTAGCCGCCTCCCACGCGGCGCGGGATGGATAAAACGTCGTGCCGGCGCGGGATGCGTGGATCGTTGCGCAGAGGGCCAATGCCGCAGCGAACCTGAAGACGAAGAAGCTCATGCCTTCATGCTACTTCCAGACGCGACCCCCGCTCAAGCACATTGTGAACCGAATCGGGGAATATCTCGGGTTTTTCCTGGGTCCGTGTTGAAGAAGGGGTGGTGTTCTGACGGGAGACTCATTGGGCGTCACGGACAGAGCAGGTTGTTGTAAGCAGCGATGAATATGACAAAGTCTGCGTCGTCCACCAGGAAGTCGGAGTCGAGATCGGCGATGCAGGCTCCCGGCATGCCGGGGTCCGTGCAGTCCAGGACGTCGTACTGCACGATGAAGATGGAGAAGTCGGCATCGTCCACTTGACCATCGTTATTGAGGTCTGCCGGGCACGGTCCGTAGAGGCGTAGGACGGTGGCGGGCGTGGCGATGGTGCCGTGGTTGGTGAGAGTCTTGTAGTAGAAGCGGCAGGACGGTGCGTTGAGGACGGCGCCGGACTCGATGATGAGGTTTTCGGCGTAGACGGCTTCGCAGGAAGTCTGGCCGAGCGTGTCGTTGTCGCGGGTGTCGACTATTGAGATGATTGTCGGCGCCGACGGATTGCCAGGGCCGATGCGGAGTGTGCCGATTGGGAAGGAGCCGGGGAGCGCGGGGTTGAGCGCGGAGAGAGTCTGGCCTCGGTCGGTGGACATGGCTTCGAGTGCGAAGCTGCCACGACCGTTGAGCTGGAGTGTGGCCTGGTTCATGGCGAAGCGGGAGTTGAGGTTGATGGCGCAGTCGAAGTTGCCCGCGGTGCGGATGGTTGCGGCAGGGCCGGGTGCGAGCGTGGAGGCGGCGTCCATGGTCATGCCGCCGGTGGCGAAGATGGTTTGCGTCGCGCGGTCTACGAAGGGCGGGGGGTAAAGACCTTGCGGGTCGTTGGTTGCGGAGAGCGCCGAGCGTGAAGCGACGCTGCCGATGATTGTGCCGCTGTTGGCGAGCGTGCCGAAGATGGTGAGCGTGCCGCTGAAGACGGTGACGGTGGCACCGGCCTGATTGGTGAAGTTGCCGATGACCTGCATGTTGGCGTCGACATCGAAGAGGCCGGCGTTGGTCACTGGTGCCGCGATGTCCCCGTAGCCGGAGAGCTGAGCACCAGGAGCGTTCGAGACCGACGTCGCGGCGATTGTCCCGCCAAGCAGGGAGAATGTACCGCCCTGCGCGAGCGCGCCGACACTGAGCGTTGCGTTGGGAAGGACGGTCGCGCTGCCGTTGAAGGATGGACTTGCCGGGGTGATCGTGAGTTTCGAACCAGCACCGACGTTGAGATTCGATGGCAGGTCGAGGTTGAGCGTGCCGGCGCTGATACGGGTGTTGGCGAGGGCGGGAACATCGAGCCTGTTCCAGAGCCGCATGTCGGAGTTGCCCGTCGAGAGATCGCTCCCATCGGTCAACGTGATGGTGTGGATGCTTGACATGAACGGCACGACCGGGACGTTGAGCTTGGCCTCGGTGGCGCCGAAGCTGAAGCCGCCGGAGCGAGCGAGCGGTCCGAGCTCGGAGACGAGGTTGTTGTTCAGGGCTGCGGCACCGATCATGCTGGCGATGCTGGCGTAGCGAGCGCCGGTGGTGCTGTTGAGCGGGAAGGGATCGAGGCGTGCGCCGGGCTGGAGACGACGCACGGCGCCTTGGTTGGTTCCACCGGGAAGGCTGATGCCGCCGCCGCCGGCGAACGTGGCACCTCCCGCGTATCCGACGGCCTCGCCAAGATTGTCGCTCGCATCAACGGCGCCGGGGTAGAAGAGCGTGGCGCTCGAGAGAGTGCTTCCGCTGCGCGGGAACCGGTACGCGGCCCCGCCCCCGTTGTACGCGGGCACACCAACCACGATGCAATCGGATTGCACCGAGACGGATGAGCCGAACGACGAGGTGTTGATGCTGAGCGTGCCGCGGTTCACGAGATTCGAGCCATTCCACTCGGTGCAGATGACGTAATGACTGGGGACGCTCGCTGCGGCGAACATGCCGGCGCGGGAGGAAATCACGCTACCGAGAGCGTCGAAGTCGTTCGTTCCGGCAACGGACGAGGCGGCGTTGTATGTCCAGGAGGATCCCGACCAGCGGTATGTCAAGAACGCGCCGCGGTTCTCGTTCAGATTCTGGATGTTCACGTCGTATCCGGGCATTCCGATCAAGGCGGTGTCGCCGTCGATGGCAACGGCGGCTCCCATGAGATCGTTCGGAGACCCGGAGCTGTACGTTGCTTTCAGGCTCAGCGACCAGGATCCACCGGACCTCGCGAAGAAGTAGGCGGAGCCGACGCTCGAATAGTTGAACCCCGTGCCGACGAGGTCGTCGTTCGGAGCGCCGATAAGGGCGCGATCGCCGCTCACCGCAACAGACGAACCGAAGTTATCGCCTGCTGCGCCATCCGGTGCGTTGAGCTTGGCCTGCTGCGACCAACTCAAGCCGTTGAACGTGAACACGTACGCGGCCCCGGCACCGGAACCGAGCTGCGAGTCTTTCGGCGCTCCGACGATGATCGTGTTGCCGTCGATGGTGAGGGCGGCACCGAAGTTGACTCCCGCGGCGGGGTCGGAGGGCAGGAGTTTCTGCTCGAGCACGAAGGACTCGTCCTGCACTTTGTAGACGTAGGCCGCACCCTGATCGGCACCGGCGGCACCATCCTCGGCCAGCGCTCCAACCACGATGCGCACGCCGTCGCTGGCCATGCGGTTGCCGAAGTTCGCGTTGTCCTGGGGCGTGGGAGGCGCGATCGTCAGTGTGCGATTCGGATCGCCGCTGATGCGGCGGAACGCGTACGCAGCACCGGCGCCCGTGAAGCCGGGGCGTGAATAGCTGAAGCTGCCGGCGACGACGAACTGATCGCTGATGCCGATCGATGCCCCGAAAAGGGCGCCTGCCTGGGTTTCATTGGGCTGGAAGTACTCGCTGGCGTTCCAGACGTCCGCGGTGCGGGTGAAGAACAGGCCCGCGCCCTGGTTCAAGCCGACGACGCCGTCGTAGGTCTGCAACCCGGCGACGATCGTGTCGCCCTCGATCGCGAGGCTGGTGGGGAAGAAATCACCGAAGAGCGGGCCGGTGCGGGTGAGTTTCTGCTGCTGGGTCCAGGTGGTTCCGGCGCCGGTATAGACGTAGATCGCGCCCTGGTTTCCGTTCACGGTGAGATCGTGCTGTGGCGACCCGACGGCGATGGTGCCGTTGCTGATGGCGACGCTGCGGCCAAAGGAATCAGAGGCCACGCCGTCGCTGGGGTTGAGCGTGGCCCGCTTGGTCCAGACTCCTGCGGAGCGGGTGAAGACCTGGGCGCTGCCGCGGTCGGCGAAGACCACGTCGTCCAGCGGCGCTCCGATCACGGCCGTGTCGCCCTGCATCGCGACGCTGCTGCCGAACTGATCTCCCAAGCTCCCGCTCAGGTCGGTGATCTTCTGCTGCTGCGACCAGACGCCCGCGGCTTTGGCATAAACGTACGCCGCCCCCGCCTGAGCGCCGGTGAGGGCACCGTTCTTGAACGGGGCTCCGACCAGAATGGTGTCGCCGTCGAGGTCCACGCACGACCCGAAGTTGTCGCTGGTCGCCGAATCGCTCGCGGTGAGCTTGGCGACCTGGATCCAGGTCGTCCCGGTGCGCTGGAAGACGTAGGCCGCGCCAGCGCCGGGCTTGCCCGGGAGACCGGCGAAGTACGCCCCGACCACGGCGGTGTTGCCCTGCACCGCGACCGACTTCCCGAAGCGATCGCCCGCCACGCCGTCGTTGGCGACCAGCCGTGCCTCTTCTGTCCAGGTCGTGCCGGCCCAGCGGAAGATGACGGCGGCGCCGGCGTCGATCTTGCCCGCGGGGTCGTAGGTGTACGCGCCGACGATCATGGTGTCGCGATCGACGTCGATGCTGACACCGAGGCTGTCGGTCGTCGTCGGCGACGAATGCAGCACCCGCACGGGATCGAGCTGGGCGAGGGCGCAGGGCACGAAGCACAGCAGCGACACCAGCGTTCGAACATAGCGCATGAGAATTCCCCCGTTCGGATTGCCTCTACAACAAGATTGTCGCAGAAAGGCGGTTGCCGGGTCAAGATAATTCGGAAACGGGACGGTCTTCCCTTGGGCTGGAAAGCAGGGACTGACCCGATCAGAGACAAAGCAGCGCGTCGTAGGCCACGACGAAGATGCTGAAATCTGCATCATCAACGATGCCGTCGTTGTTGAGATCGGAGGAGCAGCCCGGGGGCATTGCGGGATCGGCGCAGTCGAGGATGTTGTACTGCACGACGAAAATGGAGAAGTCAGAATCCTCGACGATGCCGTCGCAGTTGAGATCGGCGCTGCAGAGCGTGAGCGTGCCCGGGTCGCTGAGCGGTCCGTTGCCGGGCCCGGAGCACGCGTCGTAGACGAGTGCGCGGAACTCGAGGGAGGATCCTTTGGTTACATTGGAAATAGTGACTGTGGACTTGTCCGGGTTTGTCGCGGTGAAGCGTGGGTTTGCGCCGGCGAGAACAGATTGATACGACGGCGCACCGACTTCACGCCATTGCCACTGATAACCAAGCGGCGGGTTGTTGCTGGCGCCGACGACGGTGAAGTTGCCGCCGCCTCCGGTGCAGGTAGCAACGTTCGAGGGGCTGTTCGAAATCGTGGGCAATCCGCCGGCGGTGTTGAGCCGGGCCCAGCCGACGCTGACCACGCCGCCCACGCCGATCGAGCTCGGCGGCGGCGGAACCTGCGTACCGACGACACCGAACGAGCCAGAGATGACGATGTCGCTTCCGAATGCGGTAATGGCGTTCGCCTCGGGGAAGAGCGCGCCAAGGCCGCCGAAGACCGACCACTTGGTGCCGTCGTAACGGAGCACGCTCGCGGCGTCGCTCATCCCGGTAATCGTGTAGCTCCGCGCCGTCATCCAGATCGAGCCGAACGCTGACACAGCGTCGAGGACCTGGCCGAAGCCCGAGACAACCGGGCTGGGAAGGGTCGAAGCCCGAGGGATCTCAACCCACAGATCGGTCGCCGGGTTGTAGCGGATGAGGCCGGGGTAGTTGTTGGTGCCGTTGACGCCGTTGGTGTACACGGCCATGTAGAGATCGCCGTTGAGAACCAACAGCTTGGCGGCAGGGCTGGCGGAGTACGAAGGAGTAAAGCTCGCCTGGCCCAGCGCCCGCCACGTCGTGCCGTCCCACGCCGCGACCCGCGCGGTGAGTGCGCCGATCTGCGTGAACTGCCCCGAGCAAACCAGCAGCGGCGCGCCGGCGGCGACGGACGGGTGGCTCCACGTCGTCATCGCGGTGACGTTAGAACTGGGGCTGACGCCGCCGAGGCGCTCCCAAGAGCCGCTCGCGATCGACCCGTTGCGGCGCATCAGGAACGACGGCGCGGGCGCGGTGGCGCTGAACGAACCACCGACCACCAGATCGCCGTTGTACCGGGCCGTGCAGAGCACGCCGTTAAGGTTGCTCGCGTACGCACCACCGTTGCTGTCGGTGATGGGCCCGGACGTGGTTACGCCGTCGTAGCGGCGAAAGCTGAGGCCGGCGTTGAGATACAGGGCGTTCTCGCCATAGCCCGGGAAGATGCGATCAACGGTGGTGTTGGGTGCGCCCGGGGCCGGGGCAAGGGTGGAGCCGTTCCACACCGCGAGGAACTTCGAGCTCGAGGCACCGATGCCGATGAAGTTGCCGCCGAGGTAGAGATTCGACCCGATCGATCCCAGGCTGTAGACCAGCGGGTAGCCGAAGCCGGCATCTCCGATGCCGCGGGCCGCGGGCTCGAAGGTGTTGGTGGACCGGGTCCAGAACGCGAAGCGACTGGCGCTCGAGTCGATGTAGTCGAACGAGCCGCTGCCGCCCATGGCGAGCCGGGTGCCGTCCGGCGTGGCCTGCATGCAGTAAATGGAGTTGGCCTGCTGCTTGGTGCCGCTGTGGGCGGTCCAAGCACCGTTGGAACCCAGCAGCGAGCGCAGCGGCGTGGACGAGGTGTTGTCAGTCCCGATCACGAGCCGACCGTCATACACGGCGGCGCTGCGGAACCCGACCCCGAACGTCCCGAACTGAGAGATGCTCGGGTCGGTGGTGGACGGGATCCAGGCGTTGCCCGCCGCGTTGAGCTTGGCGACGAAATTGCAGTTCGCCGGCGCCCCGCCGCTCGCGGTAAATGAGCCATAGATGTACAGCTCGTTCTGGTAGACGATCCCGCCGTAGACAACGCCGTTGTTGTTGCCCAGAGATGGCAACTCGATGATGTCGGCGCCCGCGCCGTTGAGCTTGGCGACCTGAAACTTTGTGTTCGGCGTCGCGACCCGGTTCATGCTGCCGAACAGGTAGAGCTCGTTGTTGAAGACCACGAGCTTGTTGACCTGCCCGGCAACGTCCGGCAGCAAGGGAGTCCAAGTGCCGGTGTCCAGCGTCCCGCCGGCGGTGTAGCGATAGAGGGCGCGGGTGTTGGGGAGGTTGAACCCGCTGCTCGAGGCGTAGAGCGTGGAATTGAGCGTCGCAAAAGAGGAGACGGTCGTCGGAGTCTGCGTCGCCGAGAGCGGCACCCACTTGCTGCCGTCCCACGCGGCGACGTTGGTCGGCTGCGTCCCGGGCGTGCCCGGCGGGTTGATGGAGCCGAAGATGCCGCCGATGATGATGCGGCTGCCCAGATTTCCCACCGCGTAGATGTTCGTGCCGCTGTTCTGATCGGTGCGTCCCATGCCGACCCAGCCCGAGCCGCTCTGAGCGTTCGGATTCCAGTACGCCATGCCGTAGGTGCGGGCGTCGCCGATGAACGTGAAGGTCCCGACCGCGATCAGGCAATCACCGATCGGCCCCGTGCCGTCCGGGTCTCCGATGCCCAGGCCGTACACCGTGGCGTTTGCCCCGGGAAGGCCCTGCTGATCGCCCACTTTCCATTGGGGTTGGCACTGTGCGAGCGTGTCGGCGGCAGGCAAGGCGCTGAGGACAGTTGCCGCTATCACCCGCGTTGCGGGACGTAAGAATGACAGTTTGCGCATTCGGTATTCCTTCCCCTGTTAGGAATCATACGGAATGCGTCAAGCCGAGAACCCCAAACGGCGGGTGAATATTTGCTGCGGAATCAACGGGGCTTGCCCGGCCGGTAATGGGCTTTTGTCATGGGCGGACTAAATTCGTCAGGGGGCAGAACGAACAGGGAGAAGTCGGAATCGTCCAACGCGGCATCGCTAGTCAGAACGGCGGGGCGAGCGGGTTCGCGCTGTTTCATGGGCAGAGCAACTCGTTGTAGGCGACAACGAAGATGCTGAAGTCGGCGTCGTCGACATGCCTTCGAGCGCGGCGAGAACGGAAAGACGGTGTCCGCATACGTGGCTTACCAGGTGGCACGCCGCGTTCAGGCGCTCGGTCGAATCGATCACCTGATTAAGCTTGCCGTGTGGTCCTGCGAGGGAGACCCGCCGGCGATTCGAGCATTGCGACTTCTTCGCCCGCTCGCAGATGCGTTTTGGTTGGAATCATCTCCGGATGTTCGGTGAGCTCTGGTGGTCGGCATGACGAATCGGCCGCCGGACGCCTGCTGCTGGCTTTCAAGATTTCTGAACGTCTGGGCGGCCGCCTGCAGAGAAACGAAGCAGCCAGACGCCTCGCTCGAGGCGTTACTGGCTCGCTATGCGAGTTTGTACGACCGCGGCCTGCCGACTTTGCAGCGCCCGCCGCTGAGCAACCTTGAAGAGACTTTGAGAACGCGAACTGCCGACTGGATCGTGAACGGTGAAGGGTCGCCGCCGGCCGAGGCGATACGCCGGCTCAGGGAAATGGCACAAGGTCGTTGACCAGCGGGCTCGGCGGGCATCAGCCGGACGCATCCCCCGACCCCCTCGCGGTGGCACGCGACTCTGTCGGATTCGAGCGGCGTTCTTCCCGGCTTCACCAAGTGCCTCGGCCGGCCGGAAAAGATGGCGATGCGCGACCTCTCGATAGTGTCGAATGCTGCCGACTTTCAGGGACACAGCAGTGCGTCGTAAGCCACCACGAAGATCGAGAAATCAGCGTCATCGACGAGGCCGTCGGCGTTCAGATCGCCCGGACAGCCGGCGGGCATCGTGGGATCGGTGCAGTCCAGTATGTTGTACGACGCGACAAAGATCACAAAGTCGCTGTCGTCCACGACGCGGTCGCCATTGAGATCGCTCACACACGCCGCCCTCCCGCGCGGCCTGAGTATCGAGACTCCCTCGTAGGGTGGCAGATTCGTGTAGCCCGCGACGAGCACCTCCACGACGGGCATCGACGCACCCCGGCTCGCCGCCGCCGGGTTGCGCAGATCGGCTGCGAAGACGCCCTTAGGGTCACCCCGGACATAGTGATAGGACACGGGCTGACCCACAAGCCCCGTCGGGGTGCCCCGCACAAAGCCAAGCGCGCCGTCCAGATTCGGTGAGCCGGACGTTGTGGTGAACAGCAAATCATTGACGCCGTCGCCGTCGATGTCGGAATGGGCGACACTGACGACCGGCGCGGGCGCGAGAATGGCCGTGCTGTCAAGCAGACCACCCGATCCATCCCCGCGCACTACGCGGACCGAGCCGCTTGCAAGACCCTGCGGTCCGGCGCCCACAATCACGTCGGCATTGCCGTCGCCATCCACGTCGCCCACGGCAACATTCGCCGAAAGCGGGGGCGGCAGGGCGAACGAGCCCAACGCCGAAAAAGCACCGGTGCCGTTATTTCCCAGCACACGCATTTTTCCTGATGCGGCGTCCAGGACGATCACATCGGGAACGCCGTCCCCGGTGACGTCGCCCGTCGCAACCCGGGACCACGCGCCGCCCGATGCCGCGAACGACGGGCCGACAAGGAACGACCCGCCGGGTTGCTGGTTGACAACAGTGATGGCGTTCGCGCCGGTGCTGTGGCAATAAATCGCGTCGTCGCGGCCGTCGCCGTTGACGTCCGCCACCGCAACATCGACGCCAACCTGTGGAAGCGAGAACACGGCAAAGGCGAGCCAGTCTGTCGGGTTCGTTGTGCTGTTCAGCCGCACGATCGCGCCGGTGGCCGAGCCGTTCAGCGTGATCGCGACCGCCGCTCGGTCGTCGCCCTGGCCATCGACCGGCCGCAGTGGCGCGATGCGATCGATAGTGGAAAGACGATCACTGAGGACCGGCAGGAACTGTCCGCTCCCGTCCGCGGCGTTGAGAGCAAAGTTGAACTCGCTGGTGTTGCTCTCGGAGGCGACGAGATCGAGATAGCCGTCGCCGTTCACGTCGGCGAGCGCGGCGTCCTTGGTCGAGACAGGGGTGCCGCCGTCACGAACAAACGCGCTTCGGTCGGTCGAGACCGGGCCGTCGGGTCCGACGGAGTAGCTTTGGATCACACCCCGGGCGGGATCGGTGGTGTAGAGGAACGCCGCTACGACGGAGGCGGGCACCTTGGGGACAAAGCCGAGACGGCCCGCCGCCGCGGGCGCATCGACGATGATTGGCGCCGAAAGTGCTCCGGTGCCATCGCCGTGCCGGAGCGTGATGTTCGACGCCGCAAACGAATGAGACGCGACATCGGCCTTGGCGTCGCCGTTGAAATCTCCCACCATCACACGATTCGAAAGTCCCCCGGGGAAGCTCTGTGCCGCGCCCAGCGAACCGTCGGTCTGCGCCAGGCGCACGCCCACCCCGCCCGAAATCTGTGTGAACACAAAGTCCGATCGCCCGTCGGCGTTGAGATCGGCCAGCACGCAATCACCCAGGGTTCCAGCGATAGGCGTTGTCGGCGTGGACTGGCTTTGTCCGGTCGCTGTTGAGTAGAACTCCAGGGTTCCCAGGGCGTTTACGGTCATGAAGCGCGTGGTCGCACCGCCGAGAGCAAACTCGGGACGTCCATCGTTGTTGAGATCGCCCGCCGCCAGATCATTCAGCACCAAAACATCCTGCGGTTGCTGCACTGTCTGCGGGGTGGTGAAGTTTCCGCTGCCGTCGTTCACCAGCAGGCGAATCACGACACTATTAGGCGGGACAGAGTCGGGATTACTCCCCGCAACAATCACATCGATGTCGCCATCATTGTCGCAGTCCGCAAAGGAGACCCCATTGCCATTCGCCGTGTCGAGCACGCCGGTCGCAATCGTCCGTGGTGGACCGCCGAACGTCCCGTCGGGCTGCCCCTCCAGAAACACCACTCCATCACCTGTTTTCAGCACCAGATCGACGGTGCCGGGCGTGATTCGCACCATCCAGCCCCGCTGAGGCGCAACCCCCGGCATCGACACAGTGCTCGTTGCCGGGTTGTTCGGATCGTTTTCAAGCCACGCGTGCGATTCCACGACGCCGTCCCTGATCGTAACAGCGACGCGCCTCAAGACTCCCTGATTTTCGACGATCGCATCCTCGAAGAGATCTGTGATCACGCGACTTGCCGGGAGAATCGTGTTTTCGGAAGGGGGGAGGCCAAAGTGAGGTGGGCAGCCAGCGGTACACAGCATGCCGGCCGCGGCCACCAGCCCTCCGACCCGTCGCAGCACGCCGCTTCCCTCGATTCGTGGGTATCGCATTGCAGTCCCGCCTTCCCGAGTCCAGACTACCAGCGTCGTCAACCGGCGAAACTGCTTTCGGTTAATGATCTCTTATGCCTGGTCGGACGCTGCAAAGGCCCAAGCTACGGGCAAACAAGATCGTTGTACGCGCGGACGAAGATCACGAAGTCTGAGTCGTCGACCACGCTGTCGGCATTCAGATCGCCCGGACAGCCGACGGGCATAGTGGGATCGGTGCAGTCCAGGATGTTGTACGACGCGACAAAGATCACAAAGTCGCTGTCGTCCACAACGCCGTCCGAGTTGAGGTCGCCCGGGCAGCTCGCGCCGTCCACCGCGATGCGCAGGTTGTCCATCGCCCACGATTCATCGTCCAAGGGCTGGATGCCGGGACCCTCGATTTCCATTGTGATCGTTGCGGTCGAGGATGTGTGCGCCAGGTTGTGAAATCGGGGTTCCAGCGCCATGTTGTACGCGCTGTCGTAGTAGTAGTACCCCTGGCTGAAACCAAGATCGACACGGCGTGCGAGCAGGACACCCGGCGCCGGCACGTAACTCTGAACCTGTCCCGGATCGGCGTTCGCAAACGACTCGCGGAAGACCTGTGCCCCATCAAGCGTGACACGAAGGAAGTCGCCTTCGGGAAACGTGCCGGTGCCATCGAGCGAATCGATGGCGGCAAAGAGGAAGTCGATTCCGATCGTCGAGTGCGCGGGGAGATTCTGGAGTGAAATCGTCACCACGTTGCCCGTCGGGCTGCGGAGGAACTGGCCGTCGAACTGATTTCCGGCGGGGCCGAGGCCCCCATATCCCTGCACGCCCGTCAGTGCCGCGGCGCCCGGCGCAATCTGGACGGGAATGGATGAATCGAGATTGCTCGAAAGAACGACGGTCCCCGCATGGGCGAAGGAAAGCAATCCGGCGAAAAGCGGACAGAAAAGAATTCGGCTCATGAAACATCTGCTCCCTGTTGAACGAGCCGATCGTAACCGGCCGCCCCCCTCATTCCCAAGCACAATCCCTCGAGATTGTCGGTCGATCGCGGGCGCGTTCTCTGCCGCCCCGAAAACGAGCAAGAGAACGCCGGATCAGGGGCAGGCTAGTGTGTCGTAAGCCACCGCGAAGATCGAGAAATCCGCGTCGTCGACGAGGCCGTCGGCGTTGAGATCGGACGCACAGCCGGAGGGCATCGACGGGTCGGTGCAATCCAGAATGTCGTACGCGCCGGCGAAGACAACAAAGTCCAAATCGTCAACTTCTCCGTCGCATGTCAGGTCGCCGCGGCAGAGAGTGAGCGTGCCGGCGCTGCTCGTCGCATTCGGCGGCGTGCCGTTCGACACGATCACGCGGTACGCCGCTCCGTTGTCGGCGTTGGTCGGTGAGGAGACCGTGTAGCTGGGGCCGTTTGCGCCCGCGATATCGACACTGTTTTTCTGCCACTGATACTGGAGCGTGCCGTTGCCCCCCGCAACCACCGAAAAAGTCACCGGGCCACACCCGGCCGCCGACCGCTTCGGCGTGGGCTGCGTGACGACGTACGGCGCGATGGCGAGCGTGCAGCGAACCCGGTAGACGCCCCCGCCGCCGCGGGACAGGTAGTACAGACATCCGTCGGGGCCCGCCTTGAGGTCGGACGCTCCGCCCGTATTGGTCGCGAAGTCGGCGACCGAGTTCGACGTGTAGTCATACCTCCGGATCCAGTTGGCCCCCTCGTCGCCGAAGAAGTAGTCGTTGACGTGGTCCGCCGGGAAGGTGTAGCTGGCCGGGTTGTAGAAGGTGCCCCCCACGATCACGTTGCCGGTAAAACCCGGCGTCGGGAATCCCAGCGACGCGGTCGTGTGGCTGTACCCGAGGAATGGATACGTCATGCCCGCCACATTCGCCGGGCTTGGTCCTTCGACCGTGCGCCACCCGTAGTTCGCGCCCGCCGCGCCCAAGTTGATTTCTTCCCAGCTGTTCTCGCCGACGTCGTTGATGTACATCCGTCCCGTGCCGGGCTGGAACGCAAACGTAAATGGATTGCGCAGTCCCACCGCCCAGATCACCCTGTTGTTGCCGCTCGTAGTACCCGCGATGTTTGGAAAGCTGCCCGGGTTGTCGGACGGGATCGGGTTCGCCGGATCAGGGTTGAGCCGCAACATCTTGCCCAGACGGTTGGCGAGCGATTGCGCGTTCGCGCCATTGGCATTCTCGCCGACCGCGACATAGAGCTTGCCGTCTGGCCCGAAGTGGATCGCCCCGCCGTTGTGGTTGGTGGCGGTGCTCAGGTTGTCGAGGTCCATGAGCACGGTCTCGCTCCCCGCGACGACCTGCGTGCCGTCGGTGCTGGCCGTGAATCGGCTGATGCGGTTGTGCGCCGCCGGAGTCGTGGCGGTGTAGTAGCAGTAGAGATAGCGATTGCTCGCGTAGTTAGGATCGAACGCGATGCCCAGCAGCCCCCGCTCGCCCGAAGATGTCACGGTGAGGGGGCTCGGGCTGAAGAAATTTCCGCTCGGAGCAACCTGCGTCCACGTAACCCCGCTGCCCGAGAAGACCTTCATCGTCCCGGTCTGTTCCAGGGCGTACAGCTTTCCATCCGGCGAAAAGTCCATCGCCGTGCCGTTGCTGACCGTGCCGATCTTGGTTTCTGCAAAGCCGGCGGGCAGCGTCGCCCCGATCGCCGGCGGGTAGATCCCGGCCCCAAGCGCAAGCGCCGTCGGCAGGCCGAACGTCTTTACCGCCTTAACCGCATTCCGGCTCAACGATTTCATCGCATCGATCTCCTGAAAACCACCCCGAAGCGAGCGTATCAGCGCGAGGTCGAAATGCAATGGGATTTTCCTCCGTCCGTGGGGGGCGCGCCACGACTCGGTTAAGGACAAATGAGTGCGTCGTAAGCCACGACGAACTTTGAGAAATCCGCATCGTCCACGACGTGATCACTGTTCAGATCCGCCGGGCATCCCGCCGGCATCGTCGGGTCGGCGCAGTCGAGGATGTTGTACGCGTAGACGAAGACCACAAAGTCGGAGTCATCGACCTGCCCGTCATTGTTCAGATCGCCCAGGCACCCCGCCACTATTGGAGCCGGAGTATCAAATCGCAGGTCGTCGAATCCCACGGTCGCGCTCTGAGAGTACATGCGCACGCGATGGATGCCGGCGGCATTGATAACCATCGGGGCGAAATTGCAATCGGGCTGCTGCACGGATCCGAGCATCGTGCCGTGGACATCGAACGCCTCGAGGGTCTTGGTCCCGGAGATGCAGGAGAGATCGCCCATGATCGAGACGGTGGAGACGGCGTACGGCACCACGCCGGTCGCGTCGAAAAACTCCGCGACGATCGGGAATGTGTTCTGGTAGGTCAGCCGCCCTTCGGGTGTCGACCCGCCGATGATCTGCGTGCCGCTGGGCGTGCTGCCCCCGTGGACCACGACCGCGACGAACGGAGAGCCCGACGAGAAGCGGACCCCATGACTGGTGAGGTACGCGTCGGACAGCCGCGATTGCTCCGGGATCGTGGCGCCCGGAGCATTGCTCATTCCGGGCACCTGTTCAAAGTCGATCAGGATCGGTTGCGCCCGCACGTCCGATCCTGTCAGCACGACCAGCGCGAGGGCAACGGGCAGTGCGGCAAGATGTGTCCTCATGACCATCAGCCTACAGCGTGTTGTTCCCCAAACAATCCTTTTTCGCTGGAATGCGGGATGCGTTCGTCTTTCTTCACGGACACACCAGCCGGTCGTAGCTGGCGGCGAACTGCACGAAGTCGGAGTCGTCGGTGAATCCGTCGCCCGTGAGGTCGCCGCGCGGATCGAGAAGCGCGTCGTAGTACCCGGCGAAGAGGACGAAGTCGCTGTCGTCGACGGCCCCGTCGCCGTTGAGGTCGCCCGGGCAGGGTGAAGATCGCACCACGTACTCGAGCGCGTTGGCGGTGATCCACGTTCCGTCGGTGCGCTGGTTCCAGTTGCTGGACGATCCACTCGAGACGGGCCAGTAGCCAAGGTCGGCGCGCTTCATGAAGCTGTGCACGCTTGTGAGCATCTTGCCGTCGCTCCATCGCATGATTGTGCGACCGCGCAGAGTCGGCACGGTGTCCTGCCGATAGCTCTTGGTATTGCCATCAAACCTGCGTACAAAGGCAGCAATGGGATGGTCGGGTTCGACGATCGTTCCGAGCGACTGCGTGCCCGAGTTCAGGTAACCGGGCATCGGCGAAGGGGTGATCTCGTACCCGCCGGTGATCCATCGGCCTTCGAGAGGGCTCACCGTGGTATTCGCGAACAGCGCGGTCACGATGCCGCCGCCCGCGTCAACAAAGTCGGCAAGCACGCCGCCCATCGCGGTCGGATCGGCGTACGGGGAGTTCGACCACGTCAACGCGGCGCCGAAATACTGCAGGAGAGACGCGGCGGGCGTTGCGTTCGTGGCGGTGTAGGAATAAACACCGCTGAAACGCCGGGATGCGACGAGCCTGGTGACGACGTCTGACATCTGGCTCGCGCCGTCCGCCGCGATGCACGTCACGAACGGCTTGGAGACACAGACGAGCGCGTTGGCCATGAGTTCGTCGCCGTTTGTAAAGGGATCCCAGAAGTCGGGAGAAACGTCGCTCGACGGAGGGAAGAAGCCCAGATCTATACGGTTGAAGAATTTGGTCGACGAAACGACCAGGGGCGTGGCGTCATCCCACGTGGCGACCGTCACGGCGCCGGGGTAGAGCGCTTTGGAAGTCGGACGGGCCGAGCTCGTCCCCCCGTAGAAGCTCACGACCCCGGCCGTTGCCGGGTGAGGAATCGACGGAACATTGCCCAGCACTTCCGCGCCATAGTTGGTGCCGGGGCCTCCCACCATGAGTTGATAGGTGCCGGGCCAACGACCCTGGGGATGTGAGTAGGGATTGACGTTGTACGCGGAGCTCCCGGCGCAGACGACGCCGCCACCGGCATCGACGTAATCCGCGAGAACGTTGCCCATCGCCTCCGGGTTCTCGAGGTCTCTATCGGAGTAGAGAAGAGCAGCGTCGTACCCCTGGAGTTTGCTGAGCGTCGGGGTCGCGTTATACACCTTCATCGTGTCGATGATTCCGATCTTTCCCGTGCCGGCGATCTTTCTCTTCACGTCGGTGTTCGAATCCGTGCCCGCGTACGTGATCACCGCCCCGAGGATAATCACGCGCGGGCGCATGGTGTAAAGGAGAGCGTTGACCATCAGCTTGACCCCGTCTCCCGAAGTCTTCCAGTACGCGGAATTGACAGCGTTCGAAGGGGGATAGAAATTCAGATCGGCCCGCCCGGGCAGCGTGCTCGTGGCGACAAGGGGGGCGCCATTGGACCATGAGGCCACCAGCGTCGAGCCGGCCACCAGCGCGCCGGTGCTCTGAAACGCCTGCGTCGCCGCGAGGGCGGTCACACCGATCATGATGGGATGCGTCTGGATGGCGACTGTGCCGAGCGACACGTTGGGATGAGCCTCGCCCGTGGGATCAATGATCAGATATCCCGAGGTCCATCGCCCGGCGAGGGGCACCGAGGAGTTGGTCAGGGCCATCGACACCACGCCGCCCCCCCCATCGACATAGTCGGCGAGTCGATTGCCCAGCGTGGCCGGATCCAGCATCGAAGTGCTGCTGTAGACAAGCACGGCGTCGTATTTCAGCAGCGTGTTGAGCGACGGAGTGCTCAAGCGGGCGTCGAGGCTGTCGACGGCGCTGAAGGCGTTGGAAGACGAGATCTTCGCCACCACGTCTGCGATAAATGCCGCGTTGGCCTCGGAGCTGACCACTGCGACTTTGGGCAACCGCTTCGCGCCAGCATGGGCAAACGCGCAGACGACAACCAGCGACATGGATATGAAGCACCGACGCAACAAAGCAATCGACATGGCGGAGCATCCCGGAATTCAAAAGAACACGCCGCGGCATGCGGCATGCTCCCCCACCCCAACAACACTAACCGCAAGCTCGGCTGGCTACAAGTCTTATCGTCAAATATCGGGGGTCCGCGCGATGATTTCTGGGAGTTGGTCGGGCGGCCCAGCCGAACTCGGGGTTGACGGAGGCGGGGTCTTCTTTCTTCACGGACACACCAGCCGGTTGTAGCTCGTGACGAACTGCGTGAAGTCGGCGTCTTCGGTATTGCCGTCTCCGGTCAGGTCGCCGCGGGGATCGACGAGTGTGTCGTACGCCGCGATGAACCGCGAGAAATCGGCATCGTCCACCTGGCCGTCGCCGTTGAAGTCGCCGGGACACGGAGCGTGTCGCACGGCGTACTCGAGCGCGTTGGCCATGAGCCAGGTGCCGTCCGTGCGGTGATTCCAGAGTCCGCCGATCGCGGAATCCGAAGGCGGATAGACGTTCACATCGATGCGCCGACGGAAGTTGTGCTCGCTCGCGAGCGCTGTTCCATCGGACCACTGGAGGAGCGTTCGCCCACGGAGCAGCGGCGTCATCGCCTGACGGCCGGTGGAATTGCCCTCGAACTTGCGCACGAACCCGTTGACGGGATGGTTGGCTTCGAGCGCGGCCCCGAGCGTGGCGGGTGTGGTGATTCTCAACGGAAGCGAGGCATCGGGCGTGATGTCATACCCCTGGGAAATCCAGCGGCCGCGCGGGCGGACACCATCCGTTACAAGGCTGTCCCCGGCCACGACTGCGCCGCCGCCAGCGTCGACATAGTCTGCGAGCAGATTTCCGATCTCGGTTTCCCTCGCCTCGCCGACCAGGGCGGTTCCCCAGAAGAGAAGACCCGAAAATGGTTTCACGACTTCGGACGAATATACGTGTGAGGAATCGGCCAGAACGAGCTCAACACCGCTGAAGCGTTTGGTGGCAATGAGCTTGGCCCGGACATCTGCCGCCTCGCCGAATCCCGGACTGGTCGTGACGCAGGCGATGTAAGGTTTGGCCGCGTAGATAAGCGCGTTTGCAATCATGCGCGAAAGTGATTCCGCGGAGGTACCGACGTAGTAGCCGATCACCACCTGATTCGGAAAGCGACTGGAGGCGAGTATGGTGGGACGGGTCTGTCCGGAAACAACATGGGTCGCCACGGCATAAGCGCCCGGCGATGGTGTCAGTTGGTTCGTTTGCGGCGCCGTGAAGGTCAGATTCTGGGTAATGGGATGTTCGGGATACACAGCAACGCACTGCGCCAAAGTCCCGGTGGCGGAAGTCGCGAGGCCGTAGTTTCCGGATTGCCACCTCCCGCCGAGCGAAGTGAATGAGCCGAGCATGTTGGAATCCATCACCACGCCGCCCCCTCGGTCGACGTAGTCCGCGAGAACGTTGCCGAGTGCGATGTAGTCCAACGGCCCGGCATCTGACCAGAGCAGCAGGGTGTCATAGCGTGAAAGTTGATCAAGCGTCGGCGTCAGGTCGCGGGTGTTGAAACTGTCCATGATTCCAAGCGGCGCATACTGGCGGAGATTCTGCCGAATTTGGCTGAAAAGATTGGAGGAAACGACGGAGGCCACCAATGCGACGCGAGGCCTCATGACCGCGAGCAGGGAGTTCGCGATGAGCTTGGTGCCGTCCGTGGAAGGGTTCCAGAACCCAAGCCCGATGTCGGCCGAGGGCGCGTAGATATTGAGGTCCACACGAGCGAGTGAATTCGACATGGCGGCGAGCACGTGGCCGCCGTTGGTCCAGCGCGCAATCACCGTTGAGCCGGCCGAGACGGCGGTCTGTGCGGCTCGGGGTGCCGCGCCGCAGCTGAAACTGCCAACGCCGATCAGGAGCTGGTTGTTGGGATCGCTGACCGACGCGAAGTCGATGGACTGCGGGGAGAAGTAGATCGGGGCTGCACCCGGAGTGATCACCTGATAGTTTGGTGCCCAGCGGCCGGCGGGCTGAGAGAAGGTGCACGTCGCCAGGGCGTTGCAGACGACGCCGCCGCCCGCATCGACGTAATCGGCGAGATTGTTGCCGAGCGCCACGTTGTCGGCGAAGGGCTCGGCATAGTCCGGGCTCACGAGCACGGCGTCGTAAGGAAGAAGTTGCGCGAGCGACGGCGTGGCCGACTCAGACGCCGCGGCATTGAAGAGATCAACCGCGCCGAAGAGGCCGGTGGCCGCAAGTTTGGCCTGGGTGTCGAGAGCTGAGGTGCTCGTGTGCAGAATGAGCACCGAGGGCTTGCGCTTACTTCCCGCTTCGGTGGGCTGAACGAACCCGATGAGTGGGACAAGGCAGGTAAGCCACACTGTCGCGCGGATAAGCGTTGAGATCTCGGCAATGAAATTGAACATGCTGTTCTCCCCAAGCTTGTGACAAACACGATAAGTTCGAGAAGTTACGGGCAGACGAGCCGGTCGTAGCTGATGGCGAACCGGACGAAATCAGCATCATCGGTGCTGCCATCGCCGGTCAGATCGCCGCGCGGGTCAATCAGCGAGTCATAGCGGCCGGCGAAGAAGACGAAGTCGGCATCATCTACCTGTCCATCGCCGTTGAAGTCGCCCGGGCAGGGAGCGTATCGCGCGGCGTACTCGAGCGCGTTGGCCATCAGCCATGCGCCGTCGGTGCGGTCGGCCCAGTTGCCACCCACGACGGAGTTGGCCGGAGGCTCCATTCCGAGATCGACGCACTTGCGGAAGTTGTGAACGCTGGCGAGCATTTTGCCGTCGGCCCACGTCAGCACGGTTCGGCCGCGGAGCAATGGTGTGGTCGATTGACGGGTGCTGATCGCTCCGCCGTCGAACTTGCGGACGAAGGTCGCCAGGGGATTCGAGGGTTCGAGCACCGCGCCCAGGCCGCTCTGCCCGGTCATCAGCGGACCGAACGAGTTCTGCGGGATGATGTCGTAGCCCTGCGCGGTCCATCGACCTTTGGGGTGGGTGTATTGCGTGCTCCCGTCGGTGCCCAGGCCGAGCATGCCCTGCACGATGCCGCCGCCGGCGTCGACGTAGTCGGCGAACGTATTGCCGAGGTAGTTGTCGATGGATTCATTCGCGAGGGTGGTGCTCCAGAAGAAGATGGCGCTGTGCTGCTTGAAGAGATTTGCGTCGTCGTTTACGCCGAGGGTGTACGCCGCCACGCCACTGAAGCGTTTGGTGGCGAGCAGCTTGTCGCGGACGCTTTGGGGCAGACCGGAGGCGGTGGCGTAGCAGGCGACGTAGGGCTTGATGGTGTACAGGAGGGAATTTACGAGGAGCTGATTGATGCCTTGGGGCAGATTGCCGCCGAACCACCAGCCGAGATTGATCCGATTTGGCTGCCTGGTTGAGCCAAGGACAACTGTGCACGTTCCGAAAACGCCGCTGACGGTCGCGATGGGGAAGGCGTCGGAGCGAGGCGAATACAGATCCGCTGAAGAAGTAGAGAAGCTGGTGACTCCGCTCGTGATGGGATGAGAGGCGAAAGATGGGGCAAATGTGCCGTTGAAAAAGGCGGTGCTTTGGGACATTGCATAGAACTCGCTCTCCCATCTTCCGCTGGGGCTGAGCGGGTTGAAAAAGAGTCCACGAGCGCCGGCCACAACGCCCCGCCCCGCATCGACGTAGTCGGCAAGCACGTTGCCGAGTGCGGTGCGGTTGTTCGGAGTAGCTTCCGAAAAGATCAGGATCGCGTCGTACGCCAGCAGCTGCTCGAGCGTCGGGGTGACTTCGCGCGTGTTGATGCGGTCGATTCGTGAGAACTGGCCAGACTTACCAAGAGCCGTCACCATGGGTTCGTAGGGGATCCAGTCCTGCGCGGTTGCAACGATCGCTATGCGCGGCCGAATCACCGACAGCAGCGAGTTTGCGATGAGTTTGGTGCCGTCGGTGGAGGCGTCCCAGAAGGCGCCGGCGACGTTGCTGGAAGGGGGAAAGATGTTGAGATCGACACGGGCCCTGGTGTTGGAGGCGGCGGCGAGGACATGCCCGCCGGTCCAGCGCGCGAGGATGGTGGAGCCGGCGTTCACGGTGGTCTGTGCGGCATGGGGCGAAGAAACACCCTTGAAACTTCCGACGCCCACGAAGAGGAGGTTGTTGGAATCGGTGATCGAGTTGAGGTCGAGCGTCTGCTGGGAGAGGTAGATCGGATTGGCGCCGGGGGTGATGACCTGGTAGTTGGGCGCCCAGCGGCCGGCGGGTGGCGAGAACGTGCTGATGGCGAGGGAAGTGCAGACGACTCCGCCGCCGGCGTCGACGAAATCGGCGAGGTTGTTGCCGAGCGCGACGTTGTCGGCGAAGACCTCGGAATAGTCGGGGGCGACGAGCACAGCGTCGTAGGGAAGAAGCTGGGCAACCGTGGGGGTGCCAGAACCAGAAGCGGCGGCGTTCCAGAGATCAACGGCACCGAACAGTCCGGTGGCGGCGAGCTGGCTCTGCGTGTCGCCCCCGTACCACGCGGTGTGCAGGATGAGTACGGACGGCTTGCGTTTCGCTCCCGCTTCCGCCGGCTCCGCGAAGCCGATCAGGCAGAGGGCGACGGCGAATCCGCCGAGAAAGCGGCCGACACGTGACTTGAGCATGGAGACTGGCATGGGTCGTTCCTTCTGCAGTGGACAAGGCCCGCAGCCCACCCCGTGGGCTCGCAAGGCTCCGTCAAACTGCGAGAAAGGAAGACCCGCCGAACGAAAATGCCGAAATTAGACCCGAATTCGTGGGTTCAAAGCCGCCCGGCGGGACTATGCGGCAGGAAACGGGAGTTTCTATCAAAAAAGTCCAGACACCCCGGGGGTGTCTCGATTCTCGATGGCGGAAAACCGGGTCGCCCCAGCATCAACTATTAATCACGCGTCCTTCGCTCGCCAGCGCCGCCTCGTGCACGCTCTCGTGCATCGTCGGATGGGCATGGATCGTGCAGATGAGTTCCTCGCTCGTCGCTTCCAGACGCCGCGCCAAAGACAGCTCCGCGATCAGCTCCGTCGCCTGGTCGCCCATGATGTGGGCACCCAGGATCTCACCCCGCGGCAAACCGCGGATGATCTTGCAGAAGCCGTCGGTGTGGCGCGTCGCGATCGCCTTGCCCAGCGCGCTGAACGGGAACGTGCCGGTCTCGTAGTCCTTGCCCTTGACCAGGCCTCGCTCCTTCAGTGCACGCTCGGTGAAGCCGACGCTCGCCACCTGCGGGTGGCAGTACGTGCAGCCGGGGATGACGGTGTAGTCGATCGGGATCGGCTCGTGCAGCTTTTTCCCGTGCTCGGTCTTGCCGTCGCGCCAGGCGAGGCGCTCGACGCAGATGATCGCCTCTTCGCCCGCGACGTGCGCGAGCCACGGCGGGCCGATCACATCGCCGATCGCGTACACGCCCGACAGGTTCGTCTTGTAATCGATCGCGCGAGGCTCGGGCTTGCTCGCGTCGTAATCCGTCTTGATGTGGTCCTTGAACGTCTCGAGCCCCAGCGACGCATCGAAGAGACCATCAAACCGGCCCTTCACGCCGATCGCCAGCAGCACCTTCTCGGCCTCGAGCGTTTCCTTCTTGCTCTCGTCCGCCTTGCCGTTGACCATGGGGGCCACAGTGACCTTCACACCCGTCGCAGTCTTCTCGATGTTCGTCACGCCGGTGGAGGTCTTGATCTCCATGCCGTGCTTCTTGAAGACCTTTTCCATCGCGACGCACACATCGTCGTCCTCAACGGGCAAGATCCGCGGCATCATCTCGATGACCGTCACCTTGGTCCCGAACGTGTGATAGAAGTACCCAAACTCCATGCCGATCGCGCCGGCACCCACCACAATCAAACTCTTCGGCTGGGCCTTGTTGAACATCGCCTCGCGGGCGCCCCAGATCTTGTCGCCGTCGAACTTCGCGAAGGGCAGATCGCGCGCCACCGAACCGGTCGCGACCACGACGTGCGTCGCCGTGATCGTCTCCTTCACCGCACCGGGCGTGGCGGGCGCGCTGGTGAGCTGATCCTGCACCGTGCACTCCTGCACCTGGATCTTCACCGCGTTCGCCGGGCCGCGGGCGCCGGGCTTGGCCGCGGCCACGATCTTCGCGTTGCCCTTGATGAACTCGATCTTGTTCTTCTTCATCAGGAACTCAACACCCTTGTTGAGCTTGCTCGCCACATCGCGCGAGCGCCCGATGGTCTTGCTCCAGTCGAACTTCACATCGCCCTGGATCTGCAGCCCCCACGCCTCGCGCTCCTGGAGCTTCTCCATGAGCTCTGCGTTGGCGAGCAGAGCCTTGCTGGGGATGCAGCCCCAGTTGAGGCAGACGCCGCCGAGCTTGTCGCGCTCGATCACCGCCGTCTTGTACCCGAGCTGCGCCGCCCGGATCGCCCCGACATAGCCGCCGGGTCCGCCGCCAATCACCACAACGTCAAAGTGCCGCTCGGCCACTGGATGCATCCTTTCTATACGCCTCGCCGGAGGCTCTGCCGAGCCAGGCGGCGAAGGGGCGGACTATAGGAAAATGACCGGCGGTTCTCTGCGCCCGGAAGGTTTTTGTTTGGAGTTCCGCTCGAATCTATTGAGTGGCCCGCCACTTTGCGGTAGCGTGGATAACCCTGAGAGGAAAAGGAGATTCGCAAATGTACAGGTCGACCCTGCTGCTCTTTCTTGCGGCTTCAACCAGCAGCGCACAAATCGTGAACCGGATCAACGGAGCTCCCAGCGACAGCAACCGGGTCGAAGACGCCGCGCCACTGGCAAACGGAGATGTGCTGCTCGGCGGCGACATGGTGAACTTTCAGGATGGCATCCAGTCGGTCGCGACTTTGACCCGAACCGGCCCCGACGGGTCTCCCATCTGGTGCACGGCGTTTGACTCCAACGAAGGCTACGACACCGGCGTTGGAGTCCGCGCGCTCGCGGGCGGAGATGCCGCCTTCCTTTTCTATGCCGGCACAGGAAACAACGCTGTGACCATCGCCAGGACCGACGCGAACGGTAACGTCCTCTGGGCAAAGCGCTACCCGGGCGACTACTCCTATCCCCCGGGCGGCATGAAAGTTGAAAGCGGAGAAAACGGCGATTCCATCATCTTCGCCAACCGCTATTCAAGCCCGGAAGCCTTCGGCGGCCAGTTGCTCCGTGTCGGCGCGGCCGGCGGCGCTGTTGAACTGAGCAAGTATTACTTCGGCGACGAGAACGTCTTCCAGGTCTATTTCTCCGACGTGGTCGTCCCCGCGGGCGAGGACTACTTCGTTACCGGCGGCGTCTATCACTTCGTCCCCCAGACCGAGCAATACAAAACCGACCTGCTCGTGGCTCGCATCGATCGTGCCGGCAATGTCGTGTGGAGCATGGCCTACGACCTGGCCGGCACCGAGTTCGACGTCTTTGAAGAAGGACGCAGCATCGCACTGACACAACAGGGCAACGTTGCTGTACTAGGCAGAACGACTCCGCAGGGCCTCCGCGAAGGCTACGACGCGTGCCTCCAGCTGCTGATCGACCCGGCAACCGGGGCCCTGCTGGCTTCCAACCTGGTTGACAACGTAGACCCGGCACCAGCCTCTCTTGAGCAAACATCGAGCGGCAATCTCCTCGCTTCCGGCACCCGCCGCTACGGCGACGGCCAGGGTGCCGCACAGATGTGGCTGATCGACCCCTCCACAATGCAGGCGCTCTGGCGCGCCGAATACGACGACGGGCAGTCCGGCGCCGCCGACGCCATCGAGCCGTTAAGCCCGCTCCCGCGCAGCGAGGCGAATTACATCGTCGTTGGCGCGCACTACACCGCGCCAGAAACCGCCATCGGCACTCCGGACCAGATGTTTATCCGAACCGATTCGAGCGGAAATGATTTCTGCTCGGCCAATCTCTGGATCCCCGGGCCCATCGCAACCCAGATCGCGGCCTCGCCGTTCGCAATCACACCCGCGACCGTGGAGGCGTCCAAGGACTTTGATGGAATCTGGTTCGCCTACACACTCGATTCGCGCCAGTTGTGCACGCAGAACACCTGCCCGTGCGACCTCAATCACGACGGCTTTGTAGACGACGCCGACTTCTCGTTCTTTGTCGTGGCGTACGACTTGCTCCTCTGCGACGATCCGCTCATGCCCCCCGGCTGCCCGGCAGACTTCAACGCCGACGGCTTCGTGGACGATGCGGATTTCTCGATCTTTGTTGTTGCGTACAACGATCTCCTGTGCCCGTAACAAAGGGGCGTGGAGCGAGCGGTCCGGAGAATAAAGGAGCCGTCACCGCGCGCGGTGCGCGCTCAAATTTCTCCACGCGTTGCAATGGGTACGGCGTCTTTGCGTTTGCCCTGCGACGCGGCAAGCCGCCGCTCCGGGAACGACACTCATGCGCACCCTGATCTGCCTTTGCGGGCTCCTGGCGATCGCTCGGCCACTCATCGCGCAGCCCTTCGACTTTTCCGGCGTAACGGCGCTCGCGCAGGGCGCGCTCGAAGGCCAGAACGTCGCCTCGCCCGTCCCCGGCTTCGACCTCCTCCTCATGAAAGACGGCGTGGTGGTCTATCACCGGTCCTTCGGCTTCTGGTCGCCCGACCGCGTCGCCAACGCCGACAGTGCCACCAAAACAATCTCCGGCGCCGTCATTCTCTCGCTCGTCGATTCCTCCCCGCAACCCTTCTCCCTTGATACCAAACTGAGCCAATACATCCCGGCCTTCAGCGGCCTCAAGACCAACATCACCATCCGCCAGGCTTTCAGCCACACCTCGGGTCTCGCCGACTCTGCCGCCGTCGGAGATTCAACCATCACGCTGCAGGACGCCGCACTCCAGATCGCTTCCGGAGCGATGCTCTTTCTGCCAGGTGCAAAGTTCAATTACGGCGGCACGGGCATGCAGGCCGCGGGCGCGGTCGCCGAACTCGCCGGCCAGAAGCCATGGAACACGCTCTTCGCGGAGCGGCTCAAAGACAAGGTCGGCATGCCCGCGACCACCTTCGTGCTCTCATCTCCCGCCAATCCCCGCATCGCCGGGGGCTGCGAGTCCAACACCACCGATTTCGCCCGATTCATGGAGATGCTCCGCCGAAAAGGCGTCGCCCTCAACGGCTCACGCGTGCTCTCAGAATCCGCTGTCGCGGCGATGTTCACGCGCCAGACCGCCAACCCAATCCCGATCGTCAGCACCCCGATCCAGATCAGTTCCACCGACGGCGCCGATTACGGTGTCGGCGTCTGGCTCGACAAGCGCGACCAGTCCGGAAAACTCATCGGCGCCATAGCCGCCGGCGCCCGCGGCTTCGCGGCGTGGATCGACTTCGACGACGGAATGGTCGGCGTGTTCGCAACCGACCTGACCCGCTCCAGCGATATCCAGAATCTCTACGACCTCATCCGGGATGCGGCACAGACTGCCGTCCGATCTCCTTTGTGCCCGGGAGATCTCAACTACGACGGCCTGGTCATCGACAACGATTTCACGATCTTCCTGACCGGATACAACATCGGCGACTGCACCGATCCGGACATGCCCGGCGGTTGCCCCGCCGATCTCAACCGCGACGGTACCGTCGACGACTGGGATTTCCAGGTGTTTGCGTCCGCTTACAACAGGCTCCTTTGCCCGTGATCAACTCTCTTTGAATTCCTTGGCGCTTCCAGTACATTGATCGTGGAGGTAGCCATGGGGGTCCGTGGTCCGGGCATGCTTGTTCTTTGTCTCACCTGTTCCCTCTCGTACGCCGGAACCGTTGTCTGGTCCGGGCTCGGCGACGGGATTTCTTTTACACAGAATGAAAACTGGGTCGGGAATCTCGCACCGGGGACTGGCGACGATGCGGTTCTCCCGCCCGGCGGCACCGTCGAGATTCCGTTCAACGCCCAAGTCACGATCAAGACCCTTTCGTGCAACCGGCCCCTGAAGCTCAACGGCTTTGCGCGTCTCACGACGACCGCGCCCTCCTCGGTTTCTGGCATCGACATGGCCGCGAGCTCACACCTGGCGTGCACGGGCGATTTCACCATCGCCGGCACTTCTACGGGCCGCTTTGCCACTTTCGACGGCCCCGGTCGCGTGATCATTCCCTCAGGCTCCACTTTCACATTCATCGAGAACGGCTACATCTCTGGCGCTTTCGAAAATCGGGGAACGCTGGAAGTGCGTGCACCGCTTGGTTTTTTCGGATGCGTGCTCACCAACGCGTCCGGAGCGACGCTGCGGCTCACCGGCTCGCCCGGCGCGGCCGTCCCTTTGCAGCGCAGCACTCCGACCGGCAACGCGATCAACAACCAGGGCTCGCTCCAGGTGACCGGCGGAATCGAGGCGCAGATCGGCCCCATCGATTTCACAAATACCGGATCGTGCAGCGTACTGAACGGCACGCTCTTGTTCCTGGGGCCCATTTCAAACGGCGGCACGATCACTGTTTCCACCGGGTCCGCGCTCGACCTGGGCGATGCGCACACCGGCACCGGAACGCTCTCGGGCTCCGGCACCGTCCGCTTCAGCGGCGGCACGACATCCTTTGCGCTGGGCAAGTTTCTTCACACCGGCCCTCTCGAGTTCAACTCCGCCTTCAGCAACATCTCCTTCGCCGATGACGTAAATCCCCAATCGCTCTCTCCCCTGCGCGGCACGACAACATTCCAGAAAAAACTCAACGTCGCCAATGTCAAACTCCAGGGCACTACCACATTCAATTCCGCACAGTCGTTCGTAACCCTGCAGCTCGGCGATCCGGTTGCTGGCACCGGTGCCACACTCGACGGCAGCGGGCAGGTGACCATCACTGGCCAGATGCTCAACGGGGGCCTGATGCAGGGTGCGGGCAAGACCGTGCTCGCGCCGGGCGCGATCTACACCACATCTTCCGCGGGATTGCAGCTCGATCGCACACTGGAAAACTTCGGAACCATCACGCTCATCCGCAGCATCCAGCTTTTCGCTAACGGCAAGCTCATCAACCACGGCACGATCACGCTCAGCGACAGCAGCATCCTGGGCGGCTGCACCGGCACCTCCGGCCTTGAAAACCGGCCCGAAGGCACCATCGTCTACGACATCCCCGCGCTCACGACTCCTTCCATCGGCTGCGGAGGTGGCACCCTGCATCTCAATGAAGGCACCATCATCAAGAAGGGCGAGGGGCTCGTCAGCTACCTCTCGCCGCTCCTCAACCGTGGAACGATCGACTGCCGCGGCGGCGAGTTCAAGATTTTCGATTCCGCCAACCGAGTCTCCACGGAACTCTGGGGCGGCACATGGCGACTTTCCGGTTCCGGTCACATCACCTTCTACAACCTGCCCGACCTGCGCGTCCTCACCAGCGAACCCGCCAGCGGCATCCCGTCTCGCGTCTTCATCGATGGGCCCGCAGCCGGATTCGGACCAACCGATCTCGCGCAGCTCTCATTCGTCGACGCCGCTTGCTCGCTCACGCTCACCAAAGGAGCCGAAGTCACATCCTTCTATCAGGTCTTCAATCCCGGGAACGGCGGCTTCTTCACCGGAGTCCCCTGCAATTGGCGGGGCGACCTCTTCGTCGGCGCCGGTTCGACCTATACCGCCGTCAACGGCTACATCCAGCAGCCCGAATCCACCTTCGAGGTCCAAGTCGGCGGCACCACGCCCTCAACGTACGGCCGCGTCCGTTCGCAGTTCCAGAACAGCATTGGCGGCGACGTCCGCAATCGCGGCCGCCTCCGCGTTTCGCTTGCGCCCGGCTTCGTGCCAACCACCACCACCCCGGTCCCGGTCGTCACCACCTCGCCCCTGCTGCCGTTCCTTGACTGGTTCACCGCCGGCGTGCAAACCCCGCCTGGTACCGTCACCACGCACGACGAGGCCCACGTCTACTTTCAATTGGCACCCGGAGTTTGCATCGGCGATCTGAACCACGACGGACAGGTTGATGACAGCGACTTTGTGTTCTTCGTCGTCGCATACAACCTGCTCGATTGCGCAGATCCCGCGATGCCGCCCGGATGTCCTTCCGATCTGAACGGCGACGGTGTCGTCGACGATGCGGACTTTGCCGTCTTTGTCGTGGCCTACGACCGACTGCTGTGCTCCTAGAAAGCCTCTGAATTTGTCCTTGGTCGCCGGGCGTCTTTCAGGTAGACTGCTCGCTGACGGTTTCCGCCCCGTCGTTGCCCGAGGAGAGAACTCTCATGGCCCATGTCACGTCGTCGCGTTCGGCGTATTTGCTCCTTGCGATCGCCGGTTCACAGTACGGGCTCGCGTCTCCGATCTTTCAGACCGACGACACCCGCCGCTTCAACTTCGCGGGCGGCCTCGATTTCTCTCTCACCGAAAACGATGGTCAGCTGCACAACTGGCACGTCGACGTCATGACGATCAGCCGATCGCCCGGTGCAGCACTCCCGTCCGCCGGCACGCCGATTTTTCTCGATCACGACGAGCACGTAACCATGGTCGCCTATCGCGAGAAGAAGGCGACGCGTGCCTCCATGGATGCTTCGATCCAGGAACTGCTTTCCGCCGATCCCGGCAACGCGGGCCCCGACACCAACCGCCTCTTCCGCGCAGAAAACATCCGTTCGCAGGCGCTCGACATGAACCTGCAGTCCGCTCGCGTGCGATTCAGCAGTGTTCTCCCCGGTCGCGGCGAGGCCCGCTACGCGCCCGCACCCGGCGGATTCCTCGTGGACTCCTTCTTTGATGTGTTTCTTGAGATCAGCCTTGACGACGGCGCCACCTGGCAGACCATCAGTGATCCGATCCACATGGACGTAATCCCCTCGCCCGCCGGAGTTGTTCCGCTGCTCGGCCTCGCGCCGATCTGCCGCCGACGTCGGGCCTGACTTCTATTGCCAGAGCGCTGTCCGCGGGGCGACTCCCTACCAACCTTGATTCCAATAGGGCGCCCGCCGGTGCGGATTTTTGCCTATCCAACCCAGCGCACCACAGCCCGCCAGGCTCATAACCCACCTCACAACGAGACCCTCCCGTCAAAAACTCGACTTTGGGAGGCTCAAACTCTCCTTTGCTGAGGGCCGGCGCTTGGTTTCCTCGCAGCTTGCCTCAGTCGGCCCAGATCCTGAGCCAGAACGGAGAGTCCGTCCATGCCGCAGTACGTTCGCAGTTGTGCCTCTGCAATCCTGAGTCAGGTGGCTACAGCAGTCGTCATCCTCGCGATCGCATTGGTCGCAAGCCCGGCCCACGCGACCCAGAAGCGCCAGCCCAAGGTGCTGGTCGTGCATTCATCCTCCTTTGCCGAACAGAGCGCCGACGTCCAGCAGAAGCTCGGCTCCGCCGGCGTCTTCGGCGCGGTCGATCTCTTCAATGCCACGATCCAGACTCCCACGCTCGCGCAGCTGCACGACTACGACGCGGTGCTTGTGTTCTCTTCCGGGGGTGATGCCGCCTTTCAGGATCCTGCCGCCCTCGGCAACGCGCTCGCCGACTATGTCGATGCCGGCGGCGGAGTCGTCACCATGCCAGACGCCCAGTCAACAATCACGGGCAATGCACCCACCGGCCGTTGGAACCCGGGCTACCTGAGCCTTCCGGCGCCCCGCAGTGTCGTCTTGGCGTCGTTTCCGAAAAGCATCGACATCGCCTCGATCACCGACCAGAATCACCCCGTGCTCACGGGGGTTGGGATCTTCAGCATCGGCACCGGAGGCGAGCGCAACAGCGCGACCTCGGTCGTCGCCGGCGCCACCATTCTTGCGAAGTACACCGACGGGATCGTCCTCGCCTCCGCGGGCCCGCTTCCCGGACGCGCCGACCTCAACTTTTCACCCGTCTCCAGTTCGCTCGGATCGCGATACTGGGCGATCACGACCGACGGCCTCAAGCTGATGGTCAATGCGCTGCTCTACACGATCCGCCCGCGCGTCGCGATCGTGCAGAATGCACCGGAGGGCGCCTACACGGCGGCCGACGGCATCGCCAAAATGCGTACAACCGGCCTGCTCGGCATCATCGATGTCATCGACATCACCTATGGCGTCCCAACGCTCCAGCAGCTGTCGGGTTACGACGGACTGCTCCTGGCACTCATGGGCCCTAAACCCCCGGTCGCTTTCGGCAACGTGCTCGCCGACTATGTGGACGCCGGAGGCGGCGTGGTCGTCACCGCGGCCTCATTCTACCCGCAGTACGCGATCCCCGGCCGCTGGTCCCCCGACTACGAACTCGTTCAGCCCGGAAATCCCTCTGAGACGATGACGCTCGGCACCGTCGTCTATCCCGCGCATCCGATTGTGGCCGGCGTCACATCGCTCACGAATAACAACTACGGCATGCGGTTCACCGCGCTGCGTCCGGGCGCGTTCACAATCGCGCAGTCCTCCAACGGTTCGCCGCTCGCCGCCGGATCCACGCGCTTGCCCAACCGAATCGATCTGTGCATGTCGATCTTTTCGACCTCGGTCGCTTCCGGCGGCTGGGACGCTTCGAGCGACGGCGGCAAACTGCTGGCCAACGCGCTCCTCACCGTGTGCAAGCCCTACATCGGATGTGTCGCGGCGGATTACACCGCTTCCTCGAATGACGTGCGCAACAAGATCGTCGCGTTGCGGCGCTTCAGCGGCGTCACCGTGGTGAACGCCGCGGGCGCGCCGCCTTCCGGCTCGACGCTCCAGCCCTTCGGTGCGATCCTCACCTACAGCAATCTCGCGTACGGCTCGCCCGTCACGCTCGGCGACCGCATGGCAGACTATGTCGACGCGGGCGGCGGCGTCGTTCTCGGCGCGTTCGCCAACATCGATACGGGCGATTCCACCTCGCTTCTCGGCCGCTGGGTGAGCGGCGGGTACGACCTCGCGCCCGGTCCCCTCCCCGGATTGCTCACCGGCAACGGCACGCTCGGCGTCCTTCTCGAGCCGAATCACCCCGTCAACCGCTTCGTTCGCAAGTTTGACGGAGGCTCGCGCTCCTGGCGCCAGTTGTTCGTCGACATTCCTCTCCGCGGCCGGGAAATTCTCCGCTGGAATGACAGCCGCATGCTCGCTTCGGTGCACAACTTCCGCAAGCGTGTTGATCTCGGCTTTGTGCCGTTCTCCGAGGGCGTTGATGCAAACGCATGGAAGCAGCGCACCGACGGCGCCTGGCTCATGGCCAACGCCCTCGAGTACGCCGTCTATCACAAGCCCTGCCCCGGCGATTTCAACGGCGACGGCCAGGTCGACGACTCCGACTTCGTCCTCTTCGCCGCCCACTACGACGAACTCGTCGATCCGCGCGGCGACCTCAACGGCGATGGCAACACCGACGATTCCGATTTCGTTGTCTTCGCCGCCTCTTACGACACGCTGCTCTGCCCGTAATACCAGCCCGCAGAATGCTCTTGAGCCGGAGCTCCTGCTTGCCGGGCAAATCCCGGACGTCCTCGTAATTCCACCGAATCCCGCGAGCATCAGTGCGAACATCTCGGTCCGAGAATTCCGTCAGGGAAACTTCAAAGGATTTGCGGTCCAGTAAAAAAGTCGTCGTTGCAGATTTGTGCTTCCCTGAACCATCCTTCTGATAGTCTGGCGGAAAACGCCCGGCCGGAATGGTTCGGGCGAGTGGTTTCACTCCGGCAACCCGCGGGAGAATCGTAATGGCACCGATGAGTCGCTGGGCGGACGTATTTCGTTCAAATCTCTTCGTGCAGCTTCTGGCGTGCCTCCTCATCGGTGCGGCGTTCGTGCCCAGCGCAGAAGCGGGCGCCAAGCGCAAACCCTCAGTCCTCATCGTGCACAGTTCTCCCTACATCGCAGACACCCGGACAAAGCTGAACTCCTCGGGACAGTTCGGGGCGGTCGATCTGTTCAATGCCGGGAGCGGCACGCCGACGCTCGCCGCGCTTAAGGCCTACGACGCCGTCATGCTTGTCAGCGACAGCGGCTTTGCCGATCCGACAACCCTCGGCAACAATCTCGCCGATTACGTCGATGCCGGCGGCGGCGTGGTCAACTCGGTCTTTTCGCTCGGGATCTCTCCTCCCGCCGGACGCTGGAACTCCGGCTACCTCGTCATGCCCGTCGCCTCGCCGACTCAGGGCTCCGTCCAAACGCTCGATCTGGCTTCGATCACCGATCAGAACCACCCGATCCTGATCGGCGTCGGTTCCTTCAGCGGCGGCTCGAGCTCGTACCGCATGAACCAGAGCTCCGTCGTCGCCGGCGCCACCATCGTCGCCAAGTGGACCGGCGGCAACGTGCTGGTCGCCGCGGGACCACTCCCCGGCCGCGTCGACCTCAACTTCTACTCGCCCTCCAAGGACGCCCGCGTCGACTTCTGGGATACCACGACCGACGGCATCAAGCTGATGGTCAACTCCCTGCTCTACGTCATGCGCCCGAAAGTGCTGCTGCTGCCGGCCGACAGCCTTGCGGCGAACCGAACCGACGTGCAGGCCAAGCTCCGGGCGACAGAAATCGTCGGTCAGGTCGACATCTTTGACACCACCACTTCAACGCCCACGCTCGCGCAGTTGCAGGCGTACGACGCCGTGATGACGTGGTCCAGCTCCAACTATAACAACGCGACTGCGCTCGGCAACGTACTGGCAGACTTTGTCGATGCGGGCGGCGGCGTCGTTTCCGCTGTCTTTACCACCGCCGAGACGGCCACGGCCCGGCGCCTCGGCGGTCGCTGGATCACCGGCGGCTACGAGATCATCCCGGGCGCAAGCTCCTTCACGACCGGCGCCGCGAGCCTCGGCGCGGTCGCCTACGCCGCCCACCCGATCATGAGCGGAGTGGCCTCATTCAACGGCGGGAACACCAGCTTCCGCCCCAACACTTTCGCGCTGAATTCCGGCGGACTGATCCTGGCCAAGTGGTCCGACGGCAAGACCCTCGCCGCAGTCTCGACGAAGATGCCCAACCGCGCCGATCTCGGCATGTGGCCGCCGTCGAGCACCGTGTTCCCCGGCGCCTGGGTGGCCGGCACCAACGGCGACAAGCTCATGGCCAACGCCCTGCTCTACACCGTCAAGCCCTACGTGGCCTGCGTGCCTGCAGATGATGCCGGGCCACAGAATGATGTTGTAGCCAAATTGGCGGCGTCGCGTCGTTTCAGCGGCGTCGGGCTTGCCGCCGCCACCGCTTCGACGCCAGCACTGGCAACGCTCAAGCAGTTCAACGCCGTGCTCACGTGGTCTTTCTACCTATACAGCAGCCCGAGCACTCTGGCAAACACGCTTGCCGACTTTGTAGACGCCGGCGGCGGCGAGGTTACAGGCTTGTTCACCAACGTTGTTTATGATCCGCTTCCTGGCCGTTGGGTCACGGACGGATACGAGATCGTCCCCTCGCCGGTGCCGACCTACACATTCGCTGCGGGGCAGGCGTTTCTTGGATCCGTTGTCGAGCCTTCGAGCCCGATCTCGAGCTTTGTGCGAAAGTTTGACGGCGGGTCGTACAGTTCGCGGGCTAATTCTTCGCCCTTGCTGCGCGGCCGCACGATTCTGAAGTGGTCCGACGGCAAAATGCTGGCGAGTGTGCACAACTTCAGGAAGCGCGCCGACTTGGGCTTCTGGCCCGTGTCGGACGCCGCGTACCCAGGGGCTTGGAACCAGCGCACCGACGGCACCTGGATCACCGCCAACGCCCTTGAATGGGTCGTCCGCGCCAGGCCCTGCCCCGGCGACTTCAACGGCGACGGCCAGGTCGACGACAGCGACTTCGTCCTCTTCGTCAGCTACTACGACGCATTCGTCGATCCACGCGGCGACCTCAACGGCGATGGCAACACCGACGACGCCGACTTCGTGGTCTTCGTCTCCAGCTACGACGCGCTGACCTGTCCGTAAGGCCGCCGCTGGAGCGTTCACAAAATGTCCTTCCGAAACGCCCGGGCCGACCCCGGGCTTATTTCTGCTCTCGGGCTCTTGCGGATCGGCGCATCTCGGATTGTCATCGCCGCGTAAAGGAAGTCTTCACTCTGAGCGGAGCGTGAGCCGAATGTGAAATCCAGGCTCAATTCCGCGTCGCCGCTCAGTAGCGTCGAAAACTTTGGGCGCGAGGTTGACGATACCCACGCCGGCCCAGCTGCTTTGGAACCGGGTTTTTCATCTTTCACCGCCCGCTCCCCGGGAAAACCCCCCGTTGATCCGCCCTTAAGAACTCCTCACTCCGCCACCAGCGCCACTCAAGTAAACACCCGAGTTCCGTATTTCCACCGGCGCCTTGCGCGCGGGATCGGCCGATTTGCCCTTGGGCAACTCCTCTCGAGCTCATAAAATCAACTTCCCCACTCGGAGTTCGCCCCGCATGTTATCCGCCCGCTGCGCCCTCGCTCTTGCCGTTGCGTTGCCGGCATGGGCCCAAACCCCCCGCGACGTCTCCGACGACATCTTCTATCAGTTCATGCCCATCGCCTGGCGGGACAGCGACAGCGATCAGTACCGCTTCGGCGATTTCGGCGGCATGACCGCCAGCCTCGACTACCTCCAGTCCCTCGGCGTCACCGCCGTCTGGATGAATCCCATCTTCCCGTCCGCCGCCTACCACGGCTACCAGCACGGCGATGCCAGCCAGATCAACACCCGCTTCGGCACCGAAGCCCAGTTCCTCGCCTTCGTCAACGCCGCTCACGCCAAAGGCATCAAGGTCTACCTCGACTACGTCGCCTACGGCATCAGCCAGAACAGCACCTGGTACCAGTCCGCCCGCAACAACCCCAGCAGCCCGTACGACGCCTGGCTCGCTTTCAGCAATCAGTCCAACACCCAGTACACCGGCTCGGTCTACAACACCTGGGACGGCGCATCCGTCGGCTTCATCCACTGGAACCTGAGCAACACCAACCCCGTCAACCTCAACATCAACTGGGCCCGCCACTGGCTCGACCCAAACAACGACGGCAACACCTCCGACGGCATCGACGGCTTCCGCCTTGATCACGCCTACTCCAGCGCGCCCGAAGGCTGGGGCGCAAACATCAGCTTCTGGTCCACCTGGAAGTCCGCGCTCCAGACCACCAAGCCCAACGTCTTCACCTTCGCCGAACAGGGAGACTGGGGCAACTACGGCACCGATCTCCTCCCCGCCTTCGACGGCGCATTCACCAAGCCCTTCGAGTTCGCCGCCCGCAGCGCCCTCTCCTCCGAATCCGCGCAAGGCCTCTACGACTCCATGGCCGCCACGCTCGCCGCGCTCCCCGGAGGCAAACCCCAGCCCGGAAAAACCTTCCTCACGATCATCGGCGATCACGATGTCGATCGCCTCGCCTCCAACATCGGCGCCAGCGGAAACGCCGCCGGCCGCGCCAAGGCCGCCGCCGCCGTCCTCATGCTCCAGCCCCTCCCCCCCATCATCTATTACGGTGACGAGATCGGCATGACCGGCACCAAACAGTCCTACGGCTCCGACGCCGACGACATCCCCATGCGCGAACCCTTCAAGTGGAACGCCGTCGCCGGCCCTCCCATGTCCAACTACTGGCTCAAGGCCAGCAATTCCCTCGTCCGCACCAATTCCTTCTCAAAGGACAACGACGGAAAGAGCGTGCAGGAACAGTCCGGCGTCTCCGGCTCGCTGCTCGAAACCTATCGCGCGCTCGGCTCACTCCGCACGAACAACCCCGCCCTCCGCCGCGGCGACTACAACCCAGTCCCCGCCTCCGGCGGCAAGGTCTGGGCCTTCACCCGCGATTACAACCCCGCCGGTGGCCCACGCCAGACCCTCCTGGTCGCCATCAACCTCGCCGGCAGCGCCCAGAACTTCTCGCTGAACTTCGCCGGCTACACCCTCTCCGGCAACTCCCCCTGCATCGACATCGTTACCAACGCCTCCTATCCCGACATCACAAGCGCCAACGCCGGCGCATACACACTGGCACTCCCCGCATACTCCTACCGCGTGTTCCGCGTGAGCATCGTGCCCCCCGTGCCCCCAGCGCCCCTCACCGACGGCGTCGCAATCACCACCGAACTCGGCGTCTCGGGCGATCCCGACGGCCACGCCCTCGCGACACAGTCCTGCGCAACTTCCTTCGGCGACAACAACGCCGAACTCGATCAGATGTACGCCCGCGCCACCCGCGCCGGCGTCTACATCGGCATCACCGGCAATCTCCCCACCGACGGCACCGCCCTCGCCCTCTTCGTCGATACCGGCGCGCCCGGCCAGAACATCCTCAACACCGCGACCGCCGGCAACCCGCCCGCAGGTCTGCAGGCCATCAGCGGCACACGCTTCGACGCCGGCTTCGCCCCCTCCACTCTCTTCTGGGTCAACGCCGCCGGATCCGTCTACGTCGATCAAGTCTCCCTGCCCAACGGCGCCACCGCTACCAAGACTTACCTCGGCCGCAGCACCGCCGACAGCGGGAGCGGCATCCTCTCCGGCGGCAGCAACGCCTTCAACGTCCAGGTCGCGCTCGACCGGAGCAACACCGCCGGCGTGACCAACTCCTCCGCCGCCAACGCCGCAACCGCCACCAAGGGCTTCGAGTTTTACATCCCCTTCGGCGCGCTCAACCTGAATCCCGCGAGCTGCGCCAAGATCCGTCTCATGGCCGCCATCGTGCAGAGCGACGGCACCTTCGGCAACCAGATCCTCCCGCCGCTGAGCGCCGGCTCGCCCGCCGCCGGCACCGATCCAAACTTCTCCAGCCTCTCGGGCACCCAGTTCGCAACTTTCACACTGCTCAACAAGGCCGATCTCAACGCCGACACATTCGTCGACGACGACGACTTCGTGCTCTTCGCCACCGCGTACAACATCCTCTCCTGCGCCGACGCGGCCATGCCCGCCGACTGCCCCTCCGACCTCAACAGCGACAGCTTTGTCGACGACGGCGATTTCGTGCTGTTCGTAGCCGCCTACAACGCCCTGGTCTGCCCTTAACCCATCTTCTCCTCCCACGTCCGAGAATCACCCACGGCCCCAAACGCTCCCGGCGATTCAAAAACTTCGCTGGAGCGTCCGCCCGATTCCGCCGTATGGGAGCGGTGAACCCCTCCGTTCTCCATCCAGCCCGGCTTTGGCTCGTCGCGGCAGCCGCCTCAAGCTGCTCGCTCGCTCAGCCCGTTCACCGCGTCATCGGCGTCCCCGAAACCGTCCACCGGATGGAAGACGTTGTCGCACTCCGCAACGGTTCCCTCGCACTCGCCGGAACCATCTACGACTTCGCCGCCGATGAACAGCGCGCCGCAATCATCCGCACCACCGCCGACGGCACGCCGATCTGGGAAAAATCCTTCGGCGTCTCCGGAAACTACGACGAAGCCTTCAGCCTCCGCGAATGCGCCAGCCTGAACCTCGTCGCCGCAATCCACTCCGGCTACGACAACAACGCGCTCTGTGTCGTCTCCTTCTCCTCCTCAGGCTCCATCGTCTGGAAAAAGCGCTACGCCGGCGGCGGCACCGCCCGCGGCTCCGGCATGGAAATCGAAACCGTCCCCCCGGGCCCCGGAGCCGGAGAATTCGGCCTCATCGCAAACGGCTCCATCGCCGATGGCCTCGCCGCCGGACAACTGCTCCGCTTCCGCACCTCCGACGGCGCCACAATCTTCAACAGCTCCTACAGCGCCGATCCGCTACTCGCTTCCGAGGTCTTCTTCACCGACATCTCCACGCTCGCCGGAGGCGATTACTTCGTGACCGGCGGCATCACTTTCATCGATCCCGACACCCTCGCCACCGACACCGACGTGCTCGTCGCCCGAATCGCGCGCTCCGGCGAAACAGTCTGGGCCGCCGCCTTCGGAATCGCCCCCGAAAACGTCCGGGTCTTTGAGTACGGCCTGGGAATCAAGGTCGTCCCTTCCGGCGTCGCCGTCCTCGCACGCACAAGCGACCCGCCCGACGCCTCCGGCCCCGCCGCCGCTCTCCATCTTCTCATCGACCCCGCAACCGGCCAGCTCTTCTCCTCTTCCGTCCTCCCGGGCGTTTAGCCCGCAAGCGCCTCGCTCGACCTTCTCCCCTCCGGCCATCTGCTCGCGTGCGGCACGCGTGCACTCGAAGACGGCGGATCGCACGCCCAGCTCTGGTCGATCGACCCTCTCAATATGCACGTCGACTGGCGCGCGGAATACACCAGCGGCAACACCGCCGGCGCCGACGCGATCTCACACCCCTCTTCAGGCCTCGTGCTCACCGGAAGTGCCAATCCCGCTCCCATCCCGCCCATCGGCTACTCCGACGCCCTCTTCCTTCGCACCGATAGTTCGGGAAACGAAGGCTGCGCCGCCCTCCTCTCCGCCCCACCCGTCCACACTCCCGATCTGCGCCGCACCGAAGTCACCCTCACCCGCTCCGCTCTGAGCGGCGAAGATGTCTACTCGCCCCAGCTCTTTCCCGTCGCCCCGCAGTGGAAAGAAGCGTGCGTCCCATCGCTTCCCTGCCCCTGCGATCTCAACCACGACGGCCTCGTAGACGACACCGACTTCAGCATCTTCGCCATCGCCTACGACATGCTCGACTGCGCCGACCCGCAGATGCCCCCGGGCTGCCCCTCCGATTTTAATTCCGACGGGCTCGTCGACGACGCCGACTTCAGCATCTTCGTCATTGCCTACGACGCCCTGCTCTGCCCCTGAGGCCCGACAGAGCAGACCGATTTCACTTGCCAAGAGCCGGACCGCTGTTACCCTGAAATCCCGTCGTTCCCCGCCGCTCCCGCAACCTCTCCGGGCACGTTTTCACATGAAAATCATCTCATCTGGCGCCTTCTCCTGCGCCGTCTTTGGTCTCACACTGCAGGCCTCCGCGCAGACCGCATTCCACTACACCTATTTCAAGCAGGCCCGCCCCCTCACGCTCAACACATCGCAGATCGCCGTCTTCGCTCCCTCCGCCCAGCGCGCACCCGGAGTCCCCGCAGCCCCGGAACTCTCGATACCCGGCGTCTTCCTCCGCCAGTTGTCTGAGAACTCCGAGTCCTCCGTGCGCTCAGCGATGCAAGCCGCCGCCCGCGCCGACCAGAACTCCGACTTTGTCTCACCCGTTTTCATCGGCGCCGACGGCGGCCCCCTCATCGTCACCCGCCGCCTGCTCGTCGGCTTCGATCCCGCCACGCCCCCCTCACGCTGCCGCGAACTGCTCGCGCCCTACGGAGAGATCGTCGACGAGGCCTTCGCAGACACCACAGGCCTCTACCTCGTCGAGAGCCCCTCCCGCGACGGTTTCGAAGTGCTCGATGCCGCCAACACACTCGCAAAGCGCCCCGAAATCCGGTACGCCGAGCCCGACATGATCTTCTCCGGTCACGCCGACACCGCCCCCAACGACCCGCTCTACTACAGCCAGTGGGCGCTCAGCAACACCGGCTACTGGTCCGGTTCCATCCCCGGCCAGGACATGCGGGCCGAACACGCCTGGACCATCTCAACCGGCTCACCATCCATCATCGACGTCATCATCGATGTCGGCGTTGACCCCGCCCACCCCGACCTCCACCAGATCTTCCCCGGCATCGACACCACCTCGCAAGCCTCCGCCGGGGGCCAGGGTCAGCCCATGAACGCCTGCGACAAGCACGGCACCGCCGTCGCCGGATGCGTCTCCGCCATCCGCAACAACGCGCTCGGAGTCGCCGGCCTCGCGCCCGACGTCCGCACCGTCTCCGCCCGCACCTTCATCTCCAATCTCTCCTGCAGCGGCGGCTGGAGCAGTCAGGCGTCCTGGACCGTCGCATCCCTCGCCTTCGCCGAGTCCATCGGCGCTCGCGTCACCAACAACAGCAACGGCTACGGCTTCACTTCAAGCACCATCTCCGACAAATACACCTCCACTCGCGCCGCAGGTATGGTGCATTTCGCTTCCGCCGGAAACAGCGGCGCAGGCTCCATCGGCTACCCCGCCAGCATCTCCTCCGTGAACGCCATCGCCGCCCTCGACGTCAACGGCTCTCGCGCCGGATTCAGCCAGTACGGCGCAGGACTCGACTTCTCCGCACCCGGCGTCAACATCCTCTCCACCGATATCACCGGCTCCGGCGGCTACACCAGCGCCGCCCCCTACGCCGATTACGCAACCGTCAGCGGCACGTCCTTCGCCTCGCCGCTCTCTTCCGCCGTCGCCGCACTCGTGATCTCCTTCAAACCCTCCCTTTCCTCCACCCAGGTCGAACGCGCCATGCAGCAGGGCGCGCGCGACATCTACGCCCCGGGCTACGACACCAATTCCGGCTGGGGCTTTGTCGACGCCTTCCGCTCGCTCGAGCGCATCCGCTGCCCCTCCGACCTCAACTTCGACGAGCTCGTGGACGACGCCGATTTCACCCCCTTTGTTGTCTCCTACAACCTTCTGGACTGCGCCGATCCCGCCATGCCCGCCGCCTGCTCCGCAGACCTGAACGGCGACGGCCTCGTCGACGACGCCGATTTCTCCCTTTTCGTGGCGGCTTACGACGCTCTCCTCTGCCCCTGAACCCTTCTATGCGGAACGTCCGAGAAAAACCCTCCGCATACCTCCTGAAATCCGCGATACTTCCAGTTCCCTTTGCCGCTTTCAGAAGTAGACTCGCGTATTCCTTCCCGGGCCGCGGGAGTCTTTTATGACTTGGATCAAAGCGATCGTCATCGCTTGGTTCTCGCTCCTGTTCGGAGCAAGCGCCCTCGCCTCGCCCCGAAAGCCCAGCGTCCTCTACATCCACTCCGACACCGCCGCTCCCGCCAACGTCGCCGACGTCGTCGCCAAGCTGCAGAGCGCCGGCGTCTTTGAATCCGTCGCAACCTTCGACGGCGGCCTCGGCACCCCCACCATCGACTTCCTGATCAATTACGACGCCGCGCTCGTCGCCAATCACCAGTCCTGGGCCGACAAGGTCGCCATGGGCAGCGTGCTCGCCGACTATGTCGACGCCGGATTCGGCGTTGTGCTCGCACCGTTTGCCAACGCCGGCATCTACCCCGACAACGGCCTCGCCGGCCGCTGGACCGGCAACTACAACACCATCCTCTTCTCCCAGTACGCGCAGGGCCCCGCCGCTCTCGGAACAATCACGCTCCCCGATCACCTTCCATCGAGCGGAGTACAGACTTTCAGCGGCGGCTCCTCCTCCTTCCGCCCCAGCACCTCCTCCCTCCAGCCCGGCTCCAACCTCTGCCTCTCCTGGTCCGACGGAAAACCCCTCGCCGCCTTCGGCCCGCTCCCCAACCGCGCGGACATCGGCTTCTATCCCACCTCGAGCGACGTCAACCCCGCCTACTGGAACAGCGCAACTGACGGCCTCAAAATCATGGTGAACTCGCTGCTCTTCACCATCCGCCCGAAGGTGCTCATCTGCGCCGCCGCCGCCCTCGACAGCAGCATCGCCAACCCCCGCTTCACCGATCCACGCAACCGCCTCCGCGGCACCGGCTACTTCAGCGCCATCGACCTCTTCGACGCCAACCTCGCCACCCCCACCCTCAGCCAGCTCAAGAAGTACGACGCGGTTCTCACCTGGACCAACGTTCCCCTCGCCGATCCCGTCGCCTTCGGAAACGTCCTCGCCGACTACGTCGACTGGGGCGGCGGCGTCGTGGCCGCCATGTTCGCCACCTCCGGCTCCACCACAACCCGCATCCAGGGCCGATGGCTCACCGGCGGATACCAGCTCATCGATCCCTCCGCGGGCTACATCAATAACTCTCAGGCAACGCTCGGAACATCCCCCTACCCCACCCACCCCTGCCTCGCGCTCGTCTCTTCCTTCGACGGCGGCACAAGCAGTTTCCGACCCGCCTCGAACACACTCCCCAGCCACGCAATCACCGTTTCGCAATGGTCCGACGGCAAACCACTCGTCGTCGTCTCCTCGAAATTCCACAACCGCTGCGACCTGGGCATGTACCCGCCCTCTTCCCTGGTCTCTCCCAACTTCTGGAACTCCAGCACCAGCGGCGCATTCATTCTCGGCAACGCCGTTCGCTACACCACGCAGCCCTACGTCGCCGTCCTTCACTCCGAAACCAGCGGCCTCACCTACCTCACCCAGAACCGTCTCTTCCTCCTCCGCCGCTTCAGCGCCGTGGACCTCCTCCCCGGACTCCAGACCGCAACCCCCTCCGCCGCAACGCTCCGCCCCTATCACGCCCTGCTCGTCTGGGGCAGCACCACCAATTTCCTCGACGCGACCGCCGTCGGTAACAACCTCGCCGACTTTGTCGATGCCGGAGGAGGCGTCGTCGTCGGTCTCTACTCCACCGTCGCCAACCCGGGCATCTCCAACAACCGCCCCCGCGGAAGATGGATCTCCCAGGGCTACGACATCACCCCCGAAAATCTGCTCCCCACATCAACCACCTCTCCAAACGCCACCATCGGCGCCAGGCTCCTTCCCAACCATCCCGTCAACACTTTCGTCCGCAAGTTCGACGGCGGCACCGCCAGCGTCCGCCAGAGTTCCGTTCCCGACATCCGCGGCCACGCCCTCACCCGCTGGTCCGACGGAAAAACCTTCGCCTCAATCCACAATTTCCGCAAACGAATCGATCTGGGTTTCTATCCCGCCTCGAGCCAGGAATACGGCCCCGGCTGGCTCGTCCGCACCGACGGTGCTCTCATCGAGGCCAACGCCCTCGGCTTCGCCGCCAATATGAAGCCCTGCCCGGGTGATTTCAACGGCGACGGCTTCGTCGATGATCTCGATTTCGTCTTCTTCGCCGACGCGTACGCGCAGTTCCTCACCCCCGAAGGCGACCTGACCGGCGACGGCCTGTCCGACGATCTCGACTTCGCCATCTTCGCCGATTCCTACAACCACCTCGCCTGCCCCTGAATGCCCTGCGTATTTCTCCGGAAACGGCGGCCGCAAGACCCAATCTCCAGCCGCCAGTCCGGTCTTTCGCAACAAAACCCCCTCCCTCCCCGTTACAGGACCTGACTCCAAAAGCCCCCCAAACCTGCTTGCGGGGGTGCAATATGCCTGTTTTTCGTTGAGCATCCCCACCTTTTCGAGTATGCTCCTTTTTCTGATTCGGCCGCTTTCTTGGTCGAGGGCGCGCCCAAACACGGACTTGAGAGAGGTATCAATGAGCGTCAGTCAAACTGTCGGCGGCCGTGGCATCCTTCATTCCTTCTCCCGGTGCCTGGGCCTGGTTGTTGCTTCCGGTATGTGCGCCATCGCCGTCGGTGCGCCTCAGAACGACAAGCCTTCCAAGGCGATCTCGATCGAGGAACCCTGGACGATCCTCGCCCAGAAACTCCCCGATGCCCAGCTCGGCGAAAAGCCGTTCGTCCGCCCTGCCGGCGGACGCCAGGTGATCCTCGACGTTGAAAAGGTCCGCCAGCTCCTCGCCGGCGCGCCCACCGAAGACGCCGTCCGCGATGCACAGGCCGTCGGCGTCGCCGCGGCCCCCTCCGTCATCGCGCTCCCCAGGCCCGACGGTTCCTTCGAGCGCTTCGAAGTCGTCGAATACTCCATGATGGAGCCGGCCCTCGCCGCTCAGTTCCCCACCTTCAAAACCTACATCGGCACCTCTCTCGAGAGCCCGCAGACCGAGGCCCGCATCGACATCACCGATCTCGGCTTCCGCGCCCAGGTGCGAAGCATCGAGGGTTCATACTGGATCGACCCCGTCACCATGGGCGATACCAACCTCTACACCAGCTACCGCAAGAGCGACATCGTCAACGTCCAGCCCTGGTCCTGCCACTTCGATGACCTCCCCGAAAATCACGTCGTCGCCGAGGACAACCCCTTCGCCGACCGCGTCGCCACCGGCACCACCCGCCGCGAATTCCGCACCGCCGTCGCCGCCACCGGCGAATACACCGCCTACTTCGGCGGCACGGTCGCGCAGGGTCTCTCCGCCGTCACCTCGCTCATCAACCGCATCAGCGGCGTCTATGAGAACGACTTCTCCGTCCGTCTCATCCTCGTCGCGAACGAGGCCTCGCTGATCTACACCAACGCGGCGACCGATCCCTACACCAACACGGTGACCTCCGCCCAGCTCTCGACGAACACCTCAAACATCAATGCCGTCATCGGCTCCGCAAACTACGACGTCGGCCACCTCGTCACCACCGATCCGGGTGGCGGCCTCGCGGGCCTCGGCGTCATCTGCGGCGCAAGCAAGGGTAACGGCGCGACCGGTCTCGCGGCACCCACCGGCGACCCCTTCGCCATCGACTACGTCGCTCACGAACTCGGCCACGAGTTCGGCGGCAATCACACCTTTAACGGCACCGGCGGCTCGTGCGCCGGCGGCAACCGCAACGCCTCCACCTCCGTCGAGCCCGGCTCGGGCATCACCATCATGGCCTACGCCGGAATCTGCGGCTTCGACGATCTCGCCGCTCACTCCGTCGCCTTCTTCCACGCCCGCTCCATCCAGGAAATCACGACCAAGGTCGCCGCGGTCTCCTGCTATGCAAGCATCGTCACCGGCAACAACATCCCCACCGTCAGCGCCGGTTCCGTCTACACCATCCCGATCCAGACCCCCTACACCCTCACCGGCTCCGCCACCGATGCCGACGGCGACGCCCTCACCTACTGCTGGGAACAGAACATCACCTCAAGCGCCGCACAGGGCGCCTCCCTCGTCAGCGGTAACTACATCTTCCCCGACATCGGCACCAACGCCTACCAGCGCTCCTTCGATCCCATCGCCAGCCCTTCCCGCGTCTTCCCGCAGCTCCCCAACCTCCTCGCCAACACCTTCACCAAGGGTGAGCAGCTCCCCAAGGCCAGCCGCTCCATCCCCTACCGCCTCACCGTCCGCGACGGCAAGGGCGGCATGAACTTCGCCGACGTCAACATCACTTCCACCACCACCGCAGGCCCCTTCCTCGTCACCGCTCCCAACACCAACGTCTCCTGGGCCGGCCTCTCAACACAGACCGTCACCTGGGACGTCGCAAACACCACCAACGCCACCGTCAACTGCCAGAATGTGAGCATCCTGCTCTCCACCGACGGCGGCAACACCTTCCCCACAGTCCTCGCCGCCAGCGTGCCCAACAACGGCTCCGCCAGCGTCACCATCCCCAACACCGCCTCGACCACGGCCCGTATCAAGGTCGCCGCCGTCGGCAACATCTTCTTCGACATCAGCAACGTCAACTTCACCATCACCGCCGCGGCCGCTCCCGCCAACCCCTCCAACCCCCAGGCCAGCCCCTCGTCCATCTGCGCCGGCAACAGCACCAGCCTCTCCGTCACCGACCCCGGCGCCGGAATCGTTATCGACTGGTACTCCGGCTCCTGCGGCGGCACCTTCGTCGGCACCGGCAACCCGCTCAACGTGAGCCCCGCCTCTTCCCTCACCTACTTCGCCCGCGCCCGCCGCACCTCCGATAGCGCCGTCTCCACCGGCTGCGCCTCGGTCGCCGTGACGGTCAACCCCAACGCCGTCGCCCCGACCAGCATCAACGCCAGCGCCAACAACATCTGCCAGTACGACTCGGGCACCATCACCCTCAACGCCATCGGCGGCTCCGGCAGCTCGCTCCGCTGGTTCACCGACTCCTGCGGCGGAACCCTCGTCGGCTCCGGTCTCGGGTCCTTCGTCGTCAACTCGCCCAGCGTCACCACCACCTACTTCGTCCGCTGGGAAAACTCCTGCGGCGTCTCCAACTGCGCCAGCATCACCATCAACGTCCGCAACTGCCCGGCAGACTTCAACTGCGACACAACCGTCGACGACAGCGACTTCGTCCTCTTCTCCGACGCCTACTCGCTCTTTGACTGCTCCGACCCCAACATGCCCGCGGGCTGCCCCGCGGACCTGACCCACGACGGCTTCGTGGACGACAACGACTTCGTCCTCTTCTCCGACGCCTACACCGCCCTCCTCTGCCCCTAAGGGCGCGTCAAAAAGGCCGGTCGAGGCCCATTTCAGACCAAAAAACCCCGCCGCCCGGCCTCACCGCCGGGCGGCTTTCTTTTTGAAATCCCGATCCCGAAGAACCCCCTTTTTCGGATAAACTCTTCCCGGTGCGGATGTCGGGTGGGTCGCGCCGGGTCGCGCGCTCCCCTTCTTCCCAACCGGGAGTGTTCTCAATGTCCCGCGCACGCACGGTCGCCGCACTCTGCTCTGTTCTCGCCCTGCCCGCGATCGCCGGGCCCAGAAACGACCAGCCGGCCCGCGCCGTCGGCGTCTACGAACCCTGGAACGTCCTCGCGCAGAATCTCCCCGCCGCCATGCTCGGCAACAAGCCGCTCGTCCGCCCCGTCGGCGGCCGGCAGGTTCTTCTCGACGTCTCCAAACTCCAGTCCCAGCTCGCCGGCGCTCCCCGCGAAAACGACATCGCGTTCGCCATGGCCGCCGCCCCGGTCGTCATCGCCGTCCCCCGCCCCGACGGAAAACTCGAGCGCTTCGAGATCTTCGAATCACCCGTCTATGAGCCCGGCTTCGAAGCCGAGTTCCCCGACATGAAAACCTACCGGGGCGACTCCATCGAAACCCCCGGCGCCACCATCCGCTGCGATCTCACCCCGCTTGGCTTCCGCGCCCAGGTCCTCAGCCCCGAAGGCTCCTACTGGCTCGATCCCGTCTCCATCGACGACACCAATCTCTACACCTCCTACGCACGCTCCGATCTCGGCAAGAGCCCGCCCTGGAAGTGCGGCGTCCACGGCACCAACCCCGACCCCATCCCCGAAAACATCTTCGAAGACCGCCTCGCCGTCGGCCCCACCCGCCGCAACTACCGCATCGCCGTCGCCGCCACCGGCGAATACACCGCCTACTTCGGCGGCACAGTCACCAAGGGCCAGGCCGCCATCGTCAGCGCCATCAACCGCGTCACTCAGGTCTACGAGCAGGAACTCAACATCCGCCTCACTCTCGTCGCGAACAACTCCTCCCTCGTCTACACCAACGCCTCCTCCGACCCCTACTCCAACAGCGACTCCGAATCGCTCCTCGCTCAGAATCAGGCCACCGTCGTCAGCAAAATCGGCTCCGCAAACTTCGACATCGGCCACGTCTTCTCAACCGACGGCGGCGGCCTCGCCGGCCTCGGCGTCGTCTGCAATTCCTCCCGAAAAGCCCAGGGCGAAACCGGCTCCTCCTCCCCCAACGGCGACGCCTTCTGGATCGACTACGTCGCTCACGAAATCGGACACCAGTTCGGCGCCAATCACAGCTTCAACGGCACACTCGGCAGCTGCGACGGCAACCGCGAAGCTTCCCGCGCCCACGAGCCCGGCTCCGGTTCCACCATCATGGCCTACGCCGGCATCTGCGACGCCGACGACCTCCAGGCCCACTCCGACCCCTACTTCCACGCCGTCAACTTCTACGAAATCATCACCTACGTCAGTTCCAATTCCTGCCACACCGCCACCGCCACCAACAACGCAACGCCCACAGTCAGCGCCGGTGCCGCCGCCACGATCCCCAAAGGCACCCCCTACACCCTCACCGCAACCGGCGCCGACGCCAACGGCGATGCTCTCACCTATTGCTGGGAGATGTACTTCGCCGCAAACGCTCAGAATCCCTCCGGCGGCAACTTCCCCGACACCGGCACCAACGGCCCCTTCCAGCGCTCCTGGAGCCCCACCACCAGCCCCTCGCGCCAGCTCCCGCTGAACTCCAAACTCCTCGCCAACACCCTCGCCTTCGGCGAAACACTCCCGCTCTATTCCCGCGTCTTGCCCTACCGCGTCACAGTCCGCGACGGCAAGGGCGGCGTCAACAGCGCCGACGTCAAGATCACCGTCACCAGCACCTCCGGCCCGTTCGACGTCACCAGCCAGTCCTCCAACACCTCCTGGACCGCCGGCACCACGCAGGCCATCACCTGGAGCGTCGCCAACACCACCGCCGCCCCCGTCAGCTGCTCCAAAGTCGACATCCTCTTCGCCGCCGACGGCGCCGATTTCTCCACAACACTCGCCTCCGGCGTCCCCAACAGCGGCTCCGCCAACATCGTCGTCCCCTACGTCCCCACCTCTTCCGGCCGCGTCAAAGTCAAAGGCACCGGCAAAATCTTCTTCGACATCAACCGCGGCAGAATCACCATCACCGGCTCGCCCCTCCCGCCCACCAACGCCAAAGCCACGCCCGATTCCGTCTGCCCCAACACCACCTTCGTCCTCTCCTGCGATCCCGCGCCCGCAAACTCCTCCATCAAGTGGTACACCGGCTCCTGCGGCGGCAGCCTCGTCGGCACCGGAAACTCCCTCACACTCCCACGCCCCGCCAGCAGCACCACCTACTTCGCACGCACCGTCAGCGCCGACAACAAAACCTCCACCTGCGTTTCCGTCGCCGTCCAGGCCGCCTCCTCGCCCGTCACCCCGGGCTCCATCTCCTCTTCTCTCTCCCGCGCTTGCAAATATCAGACCGGCGGCACAATCACCCTCACCGCCAACGGCGGCTCCGGCACAACTCTCCGCTGGTTCTCCGGTTCCTGCGGAGGCACCCAGATCGGCTCCTCCCTCACAGACAAATTCATCACAATCCCCGTCCCCACCAAAACCACCACCTACTTCGCACGCTACGAAAACAACTGCGGCGTCAGCGACTGCGTCAGCATCACCATCCCCTTCACCGAGTGCATGGGCGATCTCAACTGCGACGGCAAAGTCGACGACACCGACTTCATCATCTTCCTCCCCGCATACTACCTCTACGGCTGCACCAACCCCAACATGCCCGCAGGATGCCCCGCAGACGTCGTCCGCAACGGCTACGTAGACGATGACGACCTCAACCAGTTCCTCATCTCCTACGACCGCCTCATCTGCCCATAACTTTCCCCGCCCTAACCATCCCCAAATTCATCTCCCCCACCCGCACGCCGCGGGCCCGGCGGCATCAAATCCCCGCCACAAGCCTCAGCCCACGCCCATAAATCCCGACTTTCTCTGACCCTCGTCCCAACCGGCGTCGCACGGAAGCTGTACCCATAGCTCCACGCCGGAAGAACACCCATGTACATTCGCGCCACACTCACCTCCTCCGCTCTTCTCCTCCTCGCCGTCGCCGGCGCACGCCTCAGCGTCCCGCGCCAGAACGCGCATCCTCTCAACCAAGGCCCCGTCTCGCTCTGCTTCGCGCCCGGCACAGAGCTCACGCCCGAACTCCAGGCCAAGATGATCGCCGTCAACAAGGCCATCGCCGCCTACCTCGAGATCGACCCCGATCATCCCTTCGACGACCGCTACAAGCTCAACTCCCGCTGGTCCGGCGCCCAGGGTTCCCCCCGCTCACTCACCTGGTCCTTCGTCCCCGACACCACCAGCATCACCGGCGCTCCCAATATCAGCGAGCCCACTTCCAACAGCTCCCTCTTCGCAACCTTCGACGCCAAGTACACCCGCGCCACCTGGATCGCCCGCTTCCAGGCCTGCTTCGACCGCTGGCAGCAACTCTCCGGTATCACCTTCACACGCATCACCACCCCCGGCCAGGACTGGGACGACGGCGCCGCCTGGGGCTCCGCCGGCTCCTCGACCCGCGGCGACATGCGCATCAGCATGCACCCCATCGACGGCTTCAACGGCATCCTCGCCTACTGCTACTTCCCCTCCTCCGGCGACATGGTCCTCGACAAGAACGACGCCACCGGCAACAGCAACTTCTTCAGCTCCTCAAACAACAACCTCTTCCTCCGCAACGTCGTCACCCACGAAATGGGCCACGGCCTGGGCCTCAACCACGTCTGCCCCGCCATCGGCACCAAGCTCATGGAGCCCTTCGTCAACCTCGGCTTCGACGGCCCCCAGCACGACGACCTCCGCGCCATCGAACGCCACTACGGCGACATCAACGAGCCAGACGATACCGCCGCCACCGCAACCAGCTCCGGCGCCCTCGCCGCCTCCACCAGCCGCACCATCGGCACCGTCCCCACTCCTTCCATCTCCAACTCCTCCGTCCTCTCCATCGACGCCAACAGCGAAGTCGATTACCACTCCTTCTCCAGCTCCCAGATCTACCTCGCAACCATCACCCTCACCCCCAAAGGCCTCACCTACGACAACTCCTCGCAGAACAGCGACGGCTCGTGCAACAGCGGCAGCAACTTCGACTCTCTCTCCGCCGCCGATCTCATGTTCGACCTCCGCAACTCCGCCGACGGCCTCGTCACCACCGTCAACGCCGCCGGCGCCGGCTCGCCCGAAGTTCTCACCGGCGCTCTCCTCTCGCCCCCCGGCACCTGGTACATCAAGGTCTACGAAAACGGCAGCCCCATCGAGAGCCAGCTCTACACCCTCAACATCACCTCGAGCGCCGCTTGCTCCGTCACCGCCTCCGACAACAAGATGAACGCCGTCACCCTCGCCTGGACCCTCGTCCCGGGCGCCACCACCTACACCATCAAGCGAAACGTAATCCCCTCCGAAGCCGGCGCCGTCACCATCGGCTCTTCTCCCACCAACTCCTACATCGACCTCGCCGCCCCCGACAACAAGACCAGCTACTACTACGTCTACGCCACCCAGTTCGGCACCTCGCGCCTCGTCGGCACCGACTCGGGCTTCGCCAGATGCACCGCCGACATGAACAACGACAACGTCGTCAACGACGCCGACTTTGTTTTCTTCCTCGCCGCCTACAACATCTTCGACTGCCAGGCCCCGGGCATGCCCGCCGGCTGCCCCGCCGACTTCAACTACGACGGTCTCGTCGACGACGCCGACTTCTCCCTCTTCGTCGTCGCCTACGACAACCTCGTCTGCCCGTAACCCCGTCCACACACCGTCATCGCCCTGAGTGCGCTTTCCCCGCCCTCAGCACTCTCTCGCTCCTGTTGTCGCAACCCGGCAATCGACATTGCCCCCCGCGCACCTACTTGCGACGCACACCCAGCACCACCCCGATCGCGACCAGGCAGGCGCCAGCCACAACCACGATCCAGCCGACCTCCCAGCTTTCGTTCTTTCCGTCGGCAGATCTCGGTTTCGCAAACGAATCCTTGCCGGCTTGAACTTCTCGGCCTCGCTGCTCCATCATCGCCTGCTGCGAGGCGTCCATGCTCGACATCGATACGACACGCCCCCCGTCAAGCTTAAGTTGAAATTCCGCATCCGCACACGACTCGGCCGTTTCTGCCTTGAGAAGGTAGTCGGTTCTTCGCGACGGTGACGGCGGCAGGTCCGCCGCTCCAAGCTTCCGACCCTCCGTCCGCACATGAACCTGCCGAACACTGCCGAGAAGTCGCCCGGCTCCGCCGTATTCCCGCGGCTCTTCAAATTCAGCACTCCACCAAGCCGTGCCATCGGGCCGCTGAAGATTAAGCCTGCTCAGATACCAGCCCTTCGGCGACTCACTTTCCCGCACCGCAATTTCAACACTCAGCTCCACCAGCCGAAACCAGTGCTCACCGGACTCGACTTGCAGCGGCGCAATCGCTCCTTTCTGTCCCAGCCGCGATGCAACCCAGCACGCAACCACCGGGGGCGAATAACCGAACACTTCGGTCGGGTTCGCAAGAAAATCCTCTCGAAATCCCAGCGAGAGCGCATCCCGGCTAACCCCGTTTCGATTCACAAAAAATGAAGCCCCGTCGGGTTGCCGGATGCGGCGCTGACACAGGCTCGTTATTCGCACAAACTCCGCCGAGCTTTCCACCTCTGATGGGAGAAACGGCTTTCGCACGACGGTATCCGTCATGTCAAAGAGCATGCCATCGGGCCATCGCGTGCGCACGATCGCAACAGTGCGCCCCGCCTTCCATCCGTTCGCAGCTACGTCCGCCAGCGGCAAGTCCAAGTCCCAGATCACGCGAACACACTTGACCTGCTGCCACGGCGCCACCCATCGCCGAAGGCATTCCAACTCCGCATCCCCCGCAGCAAACGCCGTGGATGTCAGCACGCTCTCCAACAGCAGCCCGCAGACGACGGCCACACCGTATTTCCGGCAGTACACCATTCTTCAGGTTCCTTGTAGTCGTAAACGCCGGCACAATCTGCCGAACTACAGCACCTTGTCGTAGAAATGAATGTTACTCGATCACTGTTCACCTGATCATCACAGCGCAAATGCGAACCGCCCCCGCCACAAGAAATGCCAACATGAACGGTTTCCAAGACGCCTCCTTTCTCTTAGTTAAAATCGCTTCTCCTGAAATGTTTATAACATCTTGCAACGATTATCACGCGACGTGCACGGGGACACCCCACATCGTGGTGGGTCGCTTCTTGTCGTACACTGATCCTTCCCGTCGACAGTGGGCGGATTCATGGCCCACCCGATCTCGCCAAGGGGCCGCACGTGCGATGTCTACCGCTGTCCAGTTCGATCCTCTCCCAACGGCGCAGACCCGGTCAAACTGGTTCTTACGACGTCCGCCGCGCCTTCACTCTTCTTGAGTTGATCGTCGCCGCAGGCATTGTCGTTATTCTCATAGGTTTGCTCATTCCAAACGTCGCGGCCATGCGGAAGCGGGCGGTCCTGCTGACGTGCCTTACCCGCTGCAACTCCCTGGGACAAGCGACTATTTCCTATTGCACCGACAACCGCGGCTTCTTTCCAGCAATGTTCGGCGATCTTCCAGCACAGTTAAACTCGCCGGAAGCACGAAAGAACTATCTCGCCTATCCGCCCTACGCCCTGCACCTGGGCCCGCTGGTTCTTTACACCGGCGCCGTGCCCGGAAATCGTGCGCTTTCCTGCCCGGATAACCAGGTGCTGAAGTTCGGCATCGATGATGCTTGGCGCAAGGTCGATTTTTCCATGAGCGCCGCCATGTACCTCGAGAGCGCCTACTTGAATCCGGATTTGCCGCAGAGTCACTGGTCCCCGTACCGTGCCAAGTCCCAGCAGATCGACGACGTCTTCTTTCCCAGCGAAAAGGCCGGCGTCTTTGAACAATCTGTCTGGCACGGGTGGAAAGGTGTTTACTCGCCAACCGTCGATATCACCGGCCTGCAGCCGCGCTGGACCACGGCAAGAATCTCGATCGCCCTTTGTGATGGCCACGCCGAACAGCTCTTCTCAGATGAACTCGCGCCCGCCGTGAATCGCCAGCCGTCCGTCCTCTATCAAGAGCTCGACCTGACCCCGTGGGGCGTTCGCGGCCGCGACCGAAAATAGTCGTCCCCGTCCGACCCTGCGCCGTTCTGCCGTCCCCACGCAACCTCCCCGCTCCGGCCCACTCGCCGGAGCGGCGTTGTTTCAGAACACACTCTCGCCCCACGCGTACCGTCCCCCGCCTCCCCCCAGTACCCGGTACCAAGTGCCTCCTCTCCCAATGCCCGAACTCCCCGAACTCGAGCACACCCGCCTCTCCCTGCTTCCCATCCGGAACAAAACCATCTCCTCCGTCTCCATCCGCCGCGCCGACGTCTGCGAAGCCTTCTCCGACTCCGGCTCTCCGCTCCCCATCTCACCCGCTCACCTCCTCCAAAACGCCCGCATCACCTCCCTCATCCGCCGCGGCAAGCAGATCGCCCTCATCGCCGCCGACGGCCGCACACTCTGCATCCAGCTCGGCATGTCCGGCCGCGTCCTTCTCCGCCCCGCCACAAAGACCAAGCCCCAGGATCTCCCCGCCCACACCCACATCCTCTGGCATCTCGCCGACAACTCCTCTTTCCTCTTCACCGACCCGCGCCGCTTCGGCGGCCTCTCCGCCTACCCATCACAAAACTCCCTCCTCTCTCTCCGCTGGTCCAAGCTCGGCCCCGACGCCCTCACCATCCGCCCCGCCGACCTCGCCGCCGCATGCGCCGACTCCCACCGCGCCATCAAAGCCCTCCTCCTCGATCAATCCGCCCTCGCCGGCGTCGGCAACATCTACGCCGACGAATCCCTCTTCGCCGCCCGCATCCACCCGCACACCCTCGCCCACAAACTCACCCCACGCCAGCTCGAAGCCCTCGCCAACTCCATCCGCACCATCCTCGCCCGCGCCATCCAATCCGGCGGCAGCACCCTCCGCAACTACACCAACGCCGCCGGCACCAAAGGCCAGGCCCAGCTCACCCACGCCGTCTACGCCCGCTCCGGCCAACCCTGCACCATCTGCCACCGCCCCCTCAAATCCTCCCGCCTCGCCCAGCGCTCCACCACCTTCTGCCCCCACTGCCAACCCCTCCGCCCCCATCCGGCCCCTTGAGAAGTCGGCCCTTTGGCCGTTTGTTCCTCCTTCTCCCTATATAGATATCTATCTAGTAGTAACAGTAAAAAGCCCTGTCGCTCTGTGCACAACTCGTCGCGCACGCTCGCAAAGCCCATCGCGCCCGCGACTTACACCGCGCCGGCGCTTCGGAACAACCTGTCATCTGCGTGTCGGTTCAGGCGCACAAGCGCCGGCTTCGAAAAGCGAGCCCGCGCGCCAAACGCTCCCAACGCCTTCATGGCCTCTCCCCCGCCGCCCCCACTCCTCTCTTCTCTACTCCCAACCAAGCGCCAGCGCCCACTTATCCACACCCCCTCCACACCCGCTGTCGTTTCGCCAATCCGCGTCCGGCCCGCACCCACTCTCAACGCGCCGCTCTTTGGCCAGAAAGCCCGAAAACTCCCGATAAACTCCCGTCACGCCGCCAGACTATTCCCGGCCCAGGAGCCCCTCCGATGACCAGCCCCAAACTCGCCGCCGCCCTCGCCGCCACTCTCTGCGGCACTTCTCTCGCCGTCTGGGGAGTCCGCTACGAGGTCAACGCCGGCCGCGGCTGGACCACCGCCGAAACCATCGACGTTTCCACCTCCCCCCTCACACTCGACTTTCGCATCAGCGTTTATCACGACGGCCAGATGCAGCTCCCCACCTCCGCAGGCCCTCAGACAGCCGTCGCCCCGATGCGCCTGTGCAACTCCCAGAAAATTACCAACTTCGGCGCTCCCGGATCGGGCGACTCCCTCGTCTCATTCCGCGTCACAGTCTCGCACTCGAACCCGATGGCCATCGCCAAGTCGCAAGCAGGCCCCGACATGATCCTCGGCACGCCGAACGATGTTCACTCCTTTGCTTCCAATCTCTCCTACGCAATGAGCCCGCCCTACGCCCCGGCCCCCCAAACGCAGTACTACGCCGGCAAGATCACCATCGGCAACGCCGCGCCCGGCTCGTCCTCGCGAACCATCACCCTCACCGCCAACTCCTTCGCCTATCCAAACGCCCAATCCGGAAACGGCGGCACATACGGCGCCAGCTTCTTCACCAATCCGGCCCAAGCAATCTGGGGCGACGCCAACACGCCCGCAGTGCCCGTTCCCGCCGTCATCACCGTGCAACTCCCCTGCCCCGCCGACTTCAACCACGACCGCGCCGTCACCGACGCCGACTTCACCACCTTCGCCGCGGCACACGACCTCATCGATTGCGCCGATTCCAACATGCCCGCCGGCTGCCCCGCCGATCTCAACAACGACGGCACAGTCGACGACACCGACTTCGCCATATTCGCCGCCGCCTACGACGCGCTCACCTGCCCATAAATAACAGCAGCGCACCAGCGCCTTCTCCGAATGTCTGCCATCACTCGTGGCTCCGCAACGAGTAGTTCCCTCGCGCCCAAATCACAGCACGTGACGGGCTGTGCATTGCGCGAGCTCCAGCCGCAAAGCGGCGCCAGTCCCGAGCCACGGACGGAAGCCCCTGAAACGCTCGCTCCAACTCCCCGAGCACCACAGGTGCGCCACCATCAAGACCGCCAACACCACCGCCACCACCAAAGTCGCAAATCCCTCCCTATCCGTTTCAACGCACCTCAACAAACACTCCCCCGATCCCCAGGCACCCTCGGGGGCCTTCCCGCTCCTGGCCCTTCAGGCGTGGGTACCGCCACCCCAAAAACCCCCTTCCTCTATCCCTGCCGCGCCAGCGGCACAAACCAAAATCTTTTCCGCCGCACCCGAACCATACCTTCCAATTCAGACGCGGACCTTCGCCATTTCATTACTCTGACTTCATGAATCACGACAACCGATCCGCCGACGAAGTCGCCAAAGAACGCGCCGCGGCAGCCGTTGAAGCCGCCCGACAGCTCGGCGACGCCGAACTCGACTATTCGCTCGAAAGCGTTCGATATGTCGAGCAAACGCTCGCGGAATTTCACAAAGAGGGTCTGCGCTCAAACACACACCCCAACACCGTCTGGGCAATTGCCTGCTATCTCGGCGAGGTCATTGTGCGCCAGGCGGGCGGCGAATGGATCTGGGGGCGCGATTTCCCGGACAAATTCCCCGGCCCGCCCGAGCTGCCCTACGTGAGATTGCCCGGCGACGTAACCATCAGCACCTTCGGGAAAGTCGCCGGCAGATTGGACGGCGACGACGGCGACAACGTCGAATTCTTCTGCAAAATGATCATGAAGACGTTCGGCCCAGGCGCCGCTAATCCGAAAGCCCAGGACCCCACCCCTTCGCCGCCCCCGGGTCCCTCAAAGCCCAGCTTCTGGAAGCGGCTCTTCGGAAAAGGCTAGACGACGTATCGCGAGCATCACCACCCGCTTTGAACACGCCGCCTGATTTGCGGAAACGAAAGCCGCGCCCCGATCACATCCCCACTCACCCCCCGAAAAAAACACCCGCTTTCCGCGGGTGTTCTCATATCCCAACTCTCGTTTTCTTACTGCGCCGTCTTCCGGCTCACAGGCTTCAGCCCCACCAGCGTGTAAAACCGGTTCTCATTCAGCACCGGCAGCCCCATCGACGTCGCCTGCTTCAGCATCTCGTTGTACTTGTTCACCGACCGCTCCAGCCGCACATACTCCTGCACCACCTCGATCGGCTGATCCACGCCCGGCCGCGGCGGCAGCACCGGCTTCGCGCCGAGCACCAGGAAATCAACGTCCCCGTCCAGGTCATCCACAACCTCGCCGCCCCAGCTCGTCACCATCGCCGCAACATCCGTCCGCCCCGCCGCCGTCGGCATCCCCGTCCCCTTGGTGTCAAAGTTTCCAAACACCACAAACTTATAGATCTTGTCCGGATCAAACGCCGCGTTCGCGATCACATCCCCGTTCACGATCGGATTGCCCCGCGTCTCGCTGATGATCCGCGCCGTGCTCGAATCCTCGCCCACGTTCACAACCTCGACCGTCGCCTTCCCCGGCTTGTAGTTCCCCTCCGAGTCCTGCTTGATCGAGTTCGCGTCGTTGTACACCGCAAACGTCATCCCCACGTTCACCTTCTGCCGACGCCCGATGCTCAGGAACACCTGCTTCTGCGTCGCGTTCACGCCGATGATCGTCCCGTCCACCAGCGCCTCTTCCGCCGTCCCGCGCGCCGTCGTCTTCGACCGCTCCCCGCGCAGCCGCGCCAGCTGATCCTCCAGGATCAGGCTCCGCTGCTGCAGGTCGCTGATCTTGCCGTTCAGCTCCGTCTCCCGGCTCTTGCCCGCCGCCAGCTGCGCCTCAAACTGCTTCTGCATCTGGTTCTGCACCGTGTCGATGCCGCTGCGATAGTCCGCAAGCTGACCCTTGTACGTGCCCACCTCGCTGTTGAGCGCCGCCAGCGATTCGTTGTGCCGCTGCACAATCCCCGCCACCCGCTCCTGCTCGCTCTTGAGATCCGCCTGCGCCGCCAGCCGCGCCGAGTTCGCCTGCTCCAGCTGCTTCGTCAGATCCTCGATCTGCGCCGAGCGATCCTGCGCCACCCGCAGCAGGGGCTGGTTGTTCGACTTCGCGCTCTCCGCACGCGTCTGCTCCAGCAGCCGGTCGATCGAGTCGTTCCCGTTCCCCGTGATCGCCGTCGCCAGGTCCTTGTTGCTCTTGACCAGATACCCGACAAGCGACTGCCGCCCCGCCTTCCGCGCCGCCTCCGCTATCTGCCGAATGTCGTCCTGCTGCCGCTCGCCGTCAGAAATGAAATCGCGAATCCCCACCTTCGCGTCGTTCAGCTCCCGCTGCGTCTGGTTCCACTTGCCGTACAGCACCGCCGAAGTCACAAACAAGCCAAGCGACGTCAGCCCCAAAAGAGTCAGGGCCACACCAACGCCAACACTCGTGCTCGTCCGACTCGCCATGCTTCACCTCGACAAAGAACCAATGGATCGCCTACACAACCCCCACCCAACCTCCACCCAATCCCGTCCAGCCCCACCACCGCTCCCATCACTCCCACAAACTCCTCAAACCCCCCCGGTCCCGGGCCGCAAGTTTACCCTCCAAAGCCCCCTCTATACGGTCGCCCCCCTCCCCCGGCTTCCACCCCCTCCAAATTTGCCCCCCACCACCTCCTCTTTGGCCCTTTGGCTATCTGGCCCCTTGACCCTTTGCGCCTCCCCCTCCCGGCCACCCCTCACGCAAAAACCGCCCATCCTTCTGAATCAGCTCTCCATCGGCCCAGATCTCCCCTCCCCGCCTCAAATCACACACAAGATCCCAGTGCAGCCCCGACTGGTTCGTGTTCCCCGTCTGCGGATACCCCGCCCCGAGCGCCACATGAAAGGTCCCGCCGATCTTCTCATCAAAGAACGCGTTGTTGATGTACTCCCCGATGCGGTAATTCGTCCCGATCCCAAGCTCTCCCACCGTCCGCGCCCCCTCATCCGTCTCCAGCATCCGCATCAGGTACGCCTCGTTGTGCGCCGCCCGCGCATCACACACCCTTCCACCCGAAAACTCCAGCCGAATCCCCCCCACCACACCCCCGCGATACCCCTGCGGAAACCCAAACTCCACCACCCCCCGCACATCCGCCGGGCCCGTGAACACCTCGCCATCCGGAAAGTTCTCTCCCCCCGCCCCGCTCACCCACGTCCTCCCTCCCACATCTATATATAAGTCCGTCCCCGGCGCCACAAACCGAAGCTCCCGCCGACCGCTCAAGTATTCGATCATCCGCTCGTGCCGCCGGGCAAGCTCCCCCCACGACGACACCGGGTCCGCATCCTCCAAAAACCCCGCGCGGCAGCACCACTCCTCATACTCCGCAAGCGACATCTCCGCCTCCTGCGCCGCCCCAACGCTCGGCACCTCCGCCAGCACGTACCGCATCTCCCCACGCGCCCCCCGCGCCAGCGACGCACCCATCACTTCTCGCCGCGCCGACTGATACATCCCAAGCCGCGATAGCCGCGTCAGCGATCGCGTGTTCCTCTGCGTCCGCAGCACAATCAGCACATCGCACGTGCGCAGCCGAAACACCTCGAGCGGCGAAACCGTCCGCACCTGCTCATCACTCCCCACACTCAGCAAAATCTCCAGCAGCCTCTCGCACCGCGCATCCACCGCAGCATGCCCGCCCGCACGAACCACCGCCTCATACACCCCCTCAAGCCACACCCCACCCCCACCCCCACCCCGCCCCCCGCCACCACTTCCAAAATCCCGCACCATCCCAAACGGCGAGCCGCACATCCCAAGCGCATCCGGATCCACCAGGATCGACACAAGGTCCCCCGGCCGCACCCGCGCGCAATGCTCCACAACCACCCGCGCAAACCTGTCCACCATCACGTCCCGCATCCGACCAGTCTCCCAAGTTTCCACTCCGCCCGCTCATCCGCCCGCTCATCCGCCCACACACCCCAAGCTCACCGCCGCGGACCACACCCATCAACCCTGTTATCGGCCCCTTTTCGCCAATCGTCCCCCCAATCAACGCCCCCGCCGACCACTGGCCGCCTCAAAGCCCCGCCATTGCCGCGCCTCTCGCGTGCTTCACGTGAAAAACCTCTTTCTCCCCTTTCATCAGCGCGTTAATCTACAAGCCAGAGCCCGCGGCAAGCGCGGGCCATCCGCATCAATAGGAGAGAGACAAAATGTCGTATCGCACCGCCGTTGTTTCCGCATTGTCCATTGCATCCGCCGCACTCGCCGGCCCCAGCGTCTTCCACAACATCCAGGACAACGGCTACTTCACGCCGTTCAACTCCTCCACCTCCTCGTCGATCCGTTACGGCGACAGCGGCTGGTTCGGCTCCGGCGCCGATGCGCCCGTCGGCCTCGAAGCCATCACCCTCGGCCTCGTGGTGACCAACTCCTCCCACGCCGGAACCACCGACATCAACTTCACCTTCAACGACGGCGATCCCAGCCACCTCGTCTTCGGCACCGGCGCCGTTCTCTACTCCACCACCATCCACAACGTCCAGCTCCCCGACACCTCCGACATCGGCGGCCCCGCCTTCTTCTCGCTCACCATCGCGCTCCCCGGCGTCTTCACCACCGGCGGATTCAACAACGTCGGCTGGTCCGTCGGCGTCAGCAACTTCAATAGCGACGGCAACCTCGGCTTCCAGTGCTCCTCAGCCTTCGGACAGACCGCCGGCTACTACACCAACAACGCCTCGTTCTACAACGGCTCTTCCTGGAGCCTCTTCTCCTTCGGCTCCGGCGCCTACGGCGTCGCCAACTTCGTCGCCGATATCACCGTCCCCGCTCCCCACACCTTCACGATCGGCCTCGCCGGCGCCGCGCTCCTCGCCCGTCGCCGCCGCTGATTCTCCCGGCATATTCCATCCAAAATCACACGAGGGCCCCGCGCACAGCGCCGGGCCCTTTTTCTTGCGCCGTAACCCGCAGCGCACCCGCGCCGCGCAGACAGCGCGCGCACAACCCGCACACCAGCGCCCGCAAACTTACTTCAGACCCATCTTCGCCGCCAGGCCATCAAAGTGATCAAGCCCGTAAAACTCGATGATGATCGTCCCCTTCTTCGAATTCTTCATCGAGATCTCAACCTTCGTCCCAAGCTGCTGCGAGAGCCTGCGCTCAAGATCAAGCACAATCGCGCTCCGCCCCCCACCATCGCCGCGAATCGTCTCCTTCTTCTCCCGCGCCTCAATCTCGCGCACGCCCGCCGCGATCGCCGCATCAAGCCGGCGCACGCTCCACGACTCCGCATGCGCACGCTTCGCAAGCGCCACACGCCCCGCGCCCGGCGCGGCAGCCAGCAGCGACTTCCCGTGCGCACTCGTCAACGCGCCGCCCGCCAGCAGCTCCGCAATCTCATCCTCCAATTCCGTCAGCCGCACCAGGTTCGTCACCGTCGCACGCTCCAGCCCCACACGCTCCGCAATCTGCCCGTGCGTCAGCCCAAACCGTTCCTGCATCATCCTCAATCCCGTCGCCCGATCCATCGGGTTCAAGTCCTCCCGCTGCACGTTCTCAACCAGCCCCCACTCCGCCGACTGCTCATCACTCATCTCCCGCACAATCGCCGGCACCCGCGCCAGCCCCGCCATCTTCGCCGCCCGCCACCGCCGCTCCCCCGCCACCAACTCAAACCCACCGGTTATAGGACGTAAAATAACCGGCTGCATCACCCCATCCCGCCGAATCGACTCCGCCAACCCCTTCAGCGTCGCCTCATCAAACACCCGCCGCGCCTGAAACCGGCTAGGGCTGATCGCCCCCACCTCCACCATCTCGAGCCCCCCTCCCCCCACCACCTCCGCCACCACACTCACCTCACCCCCAACCTTCCCCGGCAAGTCCACCCGCACCGGCGTCTGCAAAAGCGCCGACAACCCGCGCCCCAACTTCCGCACCTTGTCCGACCCAGCAACAACATCCGCCATGGCATCCTCCTTGACTGCTCCCCCATGTTCCTCGAGGAACATGGGGCATGATCGTACCAAAGACATCCAGGAAGTGAATTCCGCCATGTTCCGCGCGGAACAGTTTGTGGGTGGGGGGTGGGTGGATTGGGGTGGATTGGGGTGGACCCGGGGTGGGGTGGGTTGAAGATTTTGGTGGGGTCGCTAGGCTGGGGGGATGGCGAAGCGAGTGAAAGAAATTGAGGTGTTGGCAAGGGGGATTTGTCTGCGGGAGGGGCAGATTTTGTTGTGTCGGAACAGGGGGGCGGACTATTGGTATTTGCCGGGGGGGCATGTGGAGCCGGGGGAGTCGGCGGAGAGGGCGCTTAGGCGGGAGTTTTTGGAGGAGACGGGGAAGGCGGTGGGGGTGGGGCGGCTAGTCCTGGTGCATGAGAACAGGTTCGTGCAGAAGGGGAAGTCGCGGCATGAGTACTCGTTTGTGTTTGAAGTGCGCGCGCCGGAGCGGATCAAGGCGCGGGAGAAGCACCTAGAGTTTCGATGGATGGAGTGGGGGCAGGCGGGGAAGGTGCGGGTGCTGCCGAAGGCGATGATGAAGCAGGTGGGGGTGTATCTGGGAGAACATCCGATCAATCGGACGTTGAAGTTCAAATCAACGCGGGGGTGATGCTATTATAGGACGTTGATTGGGATGGGGTGAGTGGGGGCGTGAGGGAGCTTTGGCGCGGGTGGCTTTGCGCGCGGGGGGAGGGGGGGCGGTTTGGAGTGAGGGTGACGCGGGGTGCGGCGCTGGGGTCAGGTGCCGGACTGGGCGTCGGTGAGGGGGAGGACGACGGCGTCGGTGAAGTGGACCTGGTGGTCTTCGCTGCCTGCGGCGAGGGGGTTGGCGAGGGATGCGATGCGCAGGAACTTGAAGTTATAGGACTTTACTTGGATGTGGCCTTGTTCGACTTCGCCTAAGTAGAGGGCGGAGGAGACCTTGCCGCGGTGGGGGGTTTCTGAGTTGGCGAGGTTGCCGAGGCAGATGGATTCTGGGCGGATGGAGATGAGGGCTTGGGTGCCGGGGGCTGGGGGGGAGACGCCTTCGGGGATGAGGCCGGTGAGATCGCCGGCCTGGGTCTGGATGGTGGCGGTGGTGAGGGAGGCGTTTTTCCTGGAAGGGTCGGGGCGGGAGCTGAGCGAGAGGACGGTGCCTTCGAGGATGTTGGTTTCGCCGAGGAATTCGGCGACGAAGCGGGAGTGGGGGCGTTTATAGAGGTCGGCGGGTGCGCCGAGCTGTTCGAGTTTGCCGGCGCGGAGGATGGCGACGCGGTCGGCCATGCTCAGGGCTTCTTTCTGATCGTGGGTGACGTAGACGGTGGTTATGCCGCTCTCTTTGCAGATGCGTCGGATTTCGGAGCGGAGCTCGAGGCGGAGTTTTGCGTCGAGGTTTGAGAGGGGTTCGTCGAGGAGGAGGACATCTGGGCGGATGACCAGTGCGCGGGCGAGGGCGACGCGTTGCTGCTGGCCGCCGGAGAGCTGGTTGGGTTTTCGCTTTGCGTACTGGTCCATGCGGACGGCGGCGAGCGCGTCGTGGATGCGTGTTTTGGCCTCATTTGCTGGGGTCTTTCGCACGTCGAGGCCGAAGGCGACGTTGGCCTCGATGGTCATGTGAGGCCAGAGGGCGTAGGACTGGAAGACCATGCCGGTGTTTCGCTGGTTGGGCGGCAGGTGGGTGACATCGCGGGAGCCGAAGAGGATCTGGCCGTGTGAGGGGTCGATGAATCCGGCGATCATTCGGAGGAGTGTGGTCTTGCCGCACCCGGAGGGCCCGAGGAGGAAGAAGAGTTCGCCGGTGTTGATTTCGAGGGAGATGTTGTCGACGGCGCGCGTGGTGGCTGGGCCGCCCCCACCTAGTGAGGGGAACTCTTTGGTGATGTTGCGGATGGAGATGGGGGTGGGCATGGGGGAAAGGGCCAAATTTCTAAAGCGCCAAATGGGGAGAAGAGTCGGGGAAAGGGCCAAAGCGTCAAATTTTCAGAGGGCTTGATGGGGGAGAAGGCGCGGGGGGTGTGGGTTGGCAGAATAGCAGGGGGTGGCAGAGGTGAGAGCGGGGGGAATATGAGAGAGTGGAGGGGTGAGGAACTTTTATGAGTGGTGAGGCGAGGCTGGCATGTCCGCGGTGTGGGTATGACCAGGCGGGCGCTGTGGGGGCGTGGAGGGAATCGTGTCCGGTGGAGGGGCGGTGCTCGGAGTGCGGGCTGGAGTTTTTATGGCGTGATGTGTTTGTGCCGCCGCGGCTGGTGGGGTTTGTGGAGCATGCGGTGGGGAGGTGGCAGTGGGTGATGTGGGGAGTGCGAACGTTTGCGGGCGTTTGGCTGCCGCGGCGGTTTTGGGGGCGGGTGAAGTTGGAGTTGCCGCTGCGTGTGGGTCGGGCGGCGGTGTAGTGATCTTTGAATTGCAATACGCTGGCACTCGTGTAGGCGGGGAGAGAAGGCGGGATGGGAATCGACCTTTGGCAATTTGCAGTGCGGCGGCCGCGGCTTTTTCATTTGACGGCGGCGGCAAATGTTGACGCGATTCTGGAGGGTGGACTGCTAGAGTCTGCGCGCGTGCTGATGGAGCGGGCGGCGGACACTTCCTACTTACGACAAAAGCGCAAGCAACACCTGACGCTGCGGATCGGTGAGCGGGTGGTGCATGTGCGCGATCAGGCGCCGCTTCATGCCGGCAATATGGAGATGGAGCCGGGGACGAGCTTCGAAGACGTGATTGAGTTGCTCAATGAAAGAGTGTTCTTCTGGCCGGGAGACGAGCGCGGGCCGATCGTGGCGGGGCGCAACCACTTTGCGCGTTATGCGGGGGAAGACTGCAAGGTGTTGGTGGTGGAGACCGAGGCGATGTTGGCTCTGAATCCGGGCGTGCAGTTCTGCCGGTTCAATTCCGGGGCGCCGAGGTGCAGCGGTGGCAGAAAATCGCCGAGGGGGGCCGGGACGTTCCTGCCGCCGGGGGCGTGCGAGTTTTCGGCGGCGGAGGTGCAGGAGGTGACGTTTGTGGGGGCGGCGCGATTGCCGCGGGAGAGGATAAGGATTCTGGCCGCGACCAGATGACGCTGGTTGCGAGCAGGGAGTGCGTTGGAAAAGGGCCCGGAAAAAGTTGCAGAACATGCGGATGTACAATGGAGGCATGGTTGTATTTCGAGAGTTTCGGTTTGAAGCCGCACATCGACTTTCAAATGTGCCGCCCGAACACAAGTGCGCGCGGTTGCACGGACACTCGTACCGACTCGTTGTTCACGTCCGTGGCCAAATCAATTGCAGCACAGGCTGGGTGATGGATTTTGCAGAGATTCGACGCAACGTGGACCCCGTGGTGGACCAACTGGATCATCAGTATTTAAACGAAATAGAAGGCCTAGCTGTGCCGACAGCCGAGGTCATCGCTCGCTGGATTTGGTCGCGACTGAAGCCGTCGATGCCCGGACTCTGCAAGCTCGAGCTTTTTGAAACCTCCAAATGCGGCTGCATCTATCGGGGAGAAGACCAAGAGACCAGTTCATAGCGTCGCGCATTAGAAGATGGACGAACTAAGGCGCATGCGGAGCCTCCACGGGACGCAAGGAAGGGCCGCGAGGAGCCGGATGAGGGCAAAAATACCGACAGTCGCATGCGTTACAGGTTTCTTCGTCCCCACACGGCGACCATTGTCGTTCGATCGTACCCGCGACCAGTTCGCTAGTGACGCACTGCTCAATCTCGTTCACAACAGAGTCAAATGCAGACAGCGCAGCATTAACCCGACTCTGGTCTACAGGAACAACGCGAATGGTTCGTTTGAATCGAAACTCGTCCGTTAGCGCGGGGATTTGAAGTCCAGGTCTCCAGTTTGTCAGTGCATACCAATCCGCAGTTCCTTGCGCTGGAAGCACGTCTGAATTGTTGGAACTAAGCGCCCGCTTCATTGCCGCGATATCGTCCTGGCCCGGAGAGAGTTCGTTAATGTAAAGCAGAACGCCCGCAGCAACAGGAATTGCACCGGGTTGACGCCCGCGCAGCCATGCGTAGGTAAGCACCTGCCATTCGCCCTGTTGCCAATATGGTCGATCTGGATCCGCCAAGTCGGGCCGCCGCGCACCCTTATAGTCGACGATGACCTCGTAATTGCCGTTGAGCCCGGACGTAACATCTTGTATCGCCGTGCGGATGAGATTTGAACGATCCACCATCCCAAGGGTGAGACTTGTAAGCACGTCAACAATGCCGTGCAATTCGTATCGGTCGGTACGACCCTGAGTTGGTCCGCCGCCAACCAGCCTCGTACCAATGATTTTTTCCTCTGCCGCAACTACGAGTGGAAAAAGATGCGGCCCGATGTCGTTCACCGCCCTAAACGCTCGTCGATAAGCCGCTTCACGAGCGTCCCTATCGCGGGAACTCTTTCCTTGTGCTCGCAATGCCTGTTCGACTGAATAGCCAATCCGCCCAATATCATGTGTTGCCCATGTTGGATCGGGCTCTGCGCGCCAGTCCGCTCGATGTTCAGGCCAAGGAAAAGAGAGCCTGGGAGTAGTATCCCGCCAGATGCGATACGACATCTCAAGAACGCCATGAATAAACTCGCCAAACCAGAGCTGAACGGGCCTGGAAGGCGGGAGCTTGCTTCCGTTCAAATACCGGTATTGAAGGGGGCAACGCCGAAAAGAAAGAAGATCGCCCGTCAAGCTGTAGCGGGGCAGGACCAATGGCAATCGTCGATTTCCGATGGGCATGGAATTCCCTATATCAATGTGAGTGGGAGTGAATTGGGCATCGCGGGTCGCCTGCGTTGACCAGGTGGCTGCAAAAGCCACGCCCAGGAGCCATCCTGCCGGTACCAAGTCGCAACATGCGGGAGCGGTCGGGCGACTTCCAGACACTTGTTCAGCCCAACGAGAATTAACACCGTCTCCGGCCTGCTGTATGCCACGTAATAAAGTCTTCGCAGGTCGTCAAACGCGCGAGTAATTCCGTCGCGGCTGGTGCGAGAAGCGCCGACGGGGGTGCAATGAGCCAGGTCGTCTTCTAAGTTATGTACACCATCTGGCTGAGTTGGATGTCGCTTAAAGCGATTCAGTGGGTGTTCTCTTTTATAGTCCGATCCAACGTCAACAAAGACGAGTGGAAACTCCAAGCCCTTGGCTTGGTGTATCGTCATGATCGGAAACGCCGACCGGGGCACATCCGGCATGACCTCTTCGTCAATATCCACCGCCGATTCCGCGAGGGGCTGCAGTACCGAAGAAATGAACGAGCTGACGCTCTGTTGTCCGTGGGGGGTCTGTCCAAAAACGATCATCGAACGATAATTTGAAACCGTTGCCGAAGCTGCAATTGCGCGGGCGACCGCTTCCAAATATACCTGCCCCTCTGGGCTCGCCCGCAATTCAGGAAGCCACACGAGGAGCTTAAAGAATAGATCAAGCGCAGGCCATTCCTGTGGCCAAGCTCCCACGGCTGCAGATTGCGGCACTCGTCGTTGCCAGCCGTCCACAAAATCTCTAAGCCGATGGGGTGATCGCGGTTCGGGGTTGGTGGCGATCAATGCTCTTGCGGCGTCACGCCAGATTGGCAGGTATCTTTGTGAATCCCGACGCAACCTCATTGAGGCTTGGATCCCGCCCGCCGCCCCATTCGGTTGATCGGGGTCAATACACTCAAGCATGAGTCCCAGGAGTTGTTGAACCTCCGGTACATCGCGAAGCGATCTGCCTCGCGGGTTGTAAACATTTATGGTCGGCCCAAGTCGTACTCGAAGGAGCGCGGGAAGTCTGGCTTCCGGCGGGGTTTGCCCTCTTGTCTCTTTAAACTCCTCCACAGAGTGAGAGAGGAGCACGGAGTCGCCGACATCTCCACCGGACGCGGCACGCTCTATCAAATAGGTTTGACCATTTGCTACCACCCGATGACCGTTACCGCGAAATACATCGCGGACGATACCACAAATCGCGTCCGCCAAATCCTCTCGAGTCGGTCGAAATAGCCCAAATACGGGCAACTGCACGCTTGATCTCTGTGGAACAATTCTCGGTTTGGGAGGTGTAACACGAGCACCGGCAAAGGATGGATCGCTCTCGATAAAGTCATTAAAAAACGCAACAATCTCTGGGGTAGAGCGATAGTTGTCTATGAGAAATTTGACAGAGGGTGTTGCACCCCCTGCTGCAGTCCATCGCGCGACGAAGTCTCGAAAAATTTCCACCGTGGCGCCTCGAAAACGGTAGAGTGATTGATCGTCGTCGCCCACGATGGTGAGCGATGCACCGAGGCGGTCGGCGAGCGTGAAGTAGATTTGCTCTTGCAGGGGATTCGTGTCTTGGTATTCATCTACCAACACAGCAGCGATTCCGTGAAGTACACGATCCAGGCGACCCGCCGCCAACCTGGTAAAAAAAGTGTGCTCAAGTGTGGAGAAATCCAGCCGATATTCTGCCGCTAGATGCCGGCGATAGCGGTCGTGAACATCCGCCAGCCTGTGTCTTGCGTTGGAATGGGCGGAGCTTCCAGCAAAGTGTGTTACGTCTGCCAAATCATGAGTAAGCCGATCGCTTACCAGCCGCACCAGTTTGACCAATTCGCCGACATTGGTCGGTGCTTCTTGTTGCCAATTAAATTGGGCGAGATATGCGGCCAAATCAGGGTCGATGGCACCATCAGCATAAGCGCCAGACGGATAGACGGCGTGTCTCAACAAAAGCGCGTCCGCAACAAATCCATCGATTAGTGCTGGCGTGATTTCTCCAGGTTCGCGAGCTCGAGAAAGAAGGTCCTCACAAACGCTATCAAGGGTGCCAGTTACAAATCGATTCAAGTCCAATGCGTTTGAACGCACCCGGTGTTGAGCTTGCCAATGAGCAGGGGGCTGAGCCACAAGACTTTCTTGAAGTTGCATTCCCCAAGTGAGCAGCCGCGATCGCAACTCTTCAGCCGCCTTTCGGGTAAAGGTCGTAATCAGCAACTGCTCGGGCAATAGGCCTTCCACAAAAACCATGCGAAGAGCCCGCAGCACCAACACTGTCGTTTTGCCAGTTCCCGGACCGGCGACGATAAACAAAGGCGCCTGTAAGGGTGCTTCAATACATTCCAACTGGCGCGGATTCGGCGGTCTCGCGCCGAATTGGAGTGGTATTGAGGCCTGCAAGCGTCCAACAAAATCTGCCGGTTCTATCAGCATGATTTCTCGCCACCTCGTCGCAATCGGAAGCAGACGCAATTTTATCGCGCAATAGTGTTGTACAGCATAAGGGTGTTGTGCGCCCCACGACGCTTGTTGCGGTTGAGCCCGCGGAAGATCAGTACGTCAATTCCTACTTTCTTGCAAATAGGGCATTCGCACAATTCCCAGGGCCGATCAGAAAGCGTGCGTCGATAGGCCTCTTCCATGGACTTGGCGTCTGTCTCGCCACGTGGCAACAACAGATCGTAGTGGAGGACGCACTTGAGGCATCGTTCTATTCCAATTCGTCTTCCGGCATATGCGCGCAGGGCCTGAAGGGCCGCCGCTTCAAGTCGCTGGATCTTTGAAAGCGAAACACCAGTGGAGGCGAGGCGCTTCGCTGTGCGAGGATCGTGGGATGGCGGAACCCGGATTGCTGCGTACCAATTGCCCGTTGCCCCGAGATAGTTTTGATCCGACCGCAGCCAAGCTTTTCGAAAGTACGTGGCGCTATCAAAGCTGTCGACGCGCAATCGACGAAACGCCGCTTGCAAGTTTGGACGATAAATGCCCATTAGGTGAAGCCAGGGACGCTGGCGAAGGCTGCTCATCTTCTTACACACAGCGGTCACAATGGCCAAGATTTCGTCGTCGGACCTGGGAACTAGGCCACCAAGCGCGATTCTGCGATACCCCATTTCAGCGTATTCAGCGACCGACGAGGCGAATTGTCTAGGCGATAGGGCTTGAACGATTCCCACTGGGTTAAAGCGGCACTCGCGCCTGCGCCACAAGTCCAAAAAATCTTGCGCGTTCGATCGAGTGAGCGCTACCCGCTTGCGACGCTCCGCGTCTGTCAGTGTTACGCGCTTTCCCTTTCTAACGACCTCGGGAACCGGGATGTGATCTACGCTTGCGCCGAGATCAAACCCGTACAACTCGTAGGTAGCGACAGCCTGCTCAACCGAAATGGTCGGGGATTCTTCGTTCACATAACTAAAGGCGCCGCAGTCTCCGAAAGCCCACTGGTCATCCGCTAACCCAAAATGCCGTTTTACAGGCTTGGGTGCAAGAGAGTCTGGCGAACTCGCCTGGAGGGCTCTCAGCAGCCCCTTCCCCCCAAAGCTCTGGGCAAGGCTCACCAGAATCCCATCTGCTAACCGCTTTGGCTTTACCAGCGCCGAACAGTGGGTTTCATCTCGATCGGCCCGAGCACTGCATGAAAACTTGTCTCGAACAAAATCAAAATTCGTATCGACAAAGTCATCCCAGTCCGGAAGGAAGTACATCGGGCGTCCGTCTGCGCTGGGCACATCGTCTCGGCATCGAGGGGCCTTCTTTGCGCCGCGATGAAGCGCATTGTGCAAATACTGCAGCTTCATCCCTATTGGACCCGCTGCAAGATCGACGCTTCGTCGCCAAAGCTCATTTGCAGCTGGTTGAATAGCGCCCAAGTACGTTTCGCCGAGCACTAATTGAATGCTCGAGTGACAGTCCCGCCAGCCTAAAAGGGTGTGGCGTACATCACCAGATAGCTGAACGGCGCGTTCCTTTGTCATCACGCGGTCATAGGTTTGAATGTGAGTCAAGCCGCCCATCAGTCCGTACTCAGCAGACAAAACCGCGACTGATAAGTCTTGTGGCCACAAGTGATCTCGTAGAAATGTGCGAAGGACGCGATAAAACGGCCCATCGTAAAGATCAACCGCGGGCAGCTTGTTGTGCGTGTCGCGCTTGGTGGAAGAGCAGCCTAGTACAAGCAGTTTTCGCATTTGCGCCCAAAGATATCACTATACCAGGCCACCGAATCGTTTGGAATGCCAGGCGTTGCGGCGGTTTATGCTCCTCGTAGCATCGACGCCGTCGCCGCAACCACCAGTGGCCCGAGCAGTGGGCCAAGTGACAGAATCTTGTCCGACTTTTCGAGATTGTGGCGGGCACAGAGGATCTTGACGTTGGCTTCGGTGAAGCTGGAGCCGCCCTTGGAGTGTGGCACGTCATGATCGAAGTGAAGGTTGTCGGTGCTGCCGCACTGGACGCACTTGCCGCGGTCGCGATTCCAGACGGCGATTTTGATAGCGGTGGGGATTTGGCGTGAGATTGAGAGTTCGCGTTCTTCTTCGCGGGTACGGGCGGCGGGGGTCACAGTCGGCTTCAAAAAGAAACGGAAGACCTTCCGGGTCTTCTTGCTCGTCGTTGAAATGGGAACAGTCTTGATCTCGGCATCGACGAGAAGATACCGCCCCCGATCGCACCACCGGCCATCGGCGATCTTTTCGTAAACCTGAACGACTTCGGGGACGGCGCCGGCCTTGGCGGCCATGGCGGCCTGATAGAACTTGCCGTTGTCGGTTGGCTTGCCGCTCGGCAGGAATTGGGGCTGGTCGATTTTCTTTGGGTCGGAGCGGAGCGCCACGTTTTTCGGAGCGTCGTGGCCTTCGTACTCGAGCATGCCGGCGTGAGGGCCGCCTGCGGCCTCGTCATGCCAGTGGTCCTGATAGGGGGCTCCTTTGCGAACGCTCATGAGGAAGATGGAGTAGCCGGCTTTGCCGGCGCGGACGCGGAAGTTCATCCCACGCTGAAGAGACATCTGCTCGTTGTGGCACATGGTCTGGTGCGAGATGATTTCGTGGAAGCGTGGCACGGAGAGAGCGTAACGGATGCGGGGAAAAGAGGTTGCTTTGCGTCTGCCTGGCAGACAGGGGTTGAGGAAGGGGGAATGGGGTTTTTGTTTCGGTTGGGATGGAAAATGGGGGGTTGGAATTTTGGGAGTTGTGGTAAACTGAGGGTGGTTGGGGGTTCTTGCAATTTGGGTGCGGGCTGAGGCTGTGGTGGGCTTTGGGGGTGGCGCGTTTTTGCTTTTTTGGGGGGTGGACTGATGCCAATGGAGAGTGGCGGGGGGGACGCCGCACGCGCTGAGATGGGGCGGGTGTGGGGGCGTGTGCTTGGGGGGGTTGGGGGTGGGAATGGGGGTGGGGTGGGGAGTTGGGAGGAGGTGTTGGGGCGGCTGAGGCGGGTGGAGGTGGATGCGCGGCATGAGATGCCTGGTGCGCGGGAGGTTTTGGAGCGGTATTGGGATTTGTTGATATTGGTGAACCGGAGGCCGACGCGGGCGGAGTGTGATCGGTGGCTGCCGCGGTGGAGGGAGTTCTTTGGGAGTTTTCGGGATTTGGAGGCGGTGACGTGGCGTACGAAGGGGGAGCGATTTGGGAGGCGGCTGGGGCTGCCGCTCGAGGGGTCGGTGATGGTGCGGGAGCCTGTGAATGAGCAGGGGGTGGTGTTGTTGTTTGGAGCGATGGCGCGAGGGCTTGGGTTTGAGGTGGAGTCGGTGGGGACGGGGTATCCGGATTGTGAGGGGCGGAGGCTGGTGGATGGGAGTGGAGGCGGGTGCGGATCGAGTTTGAGTTTGTGAGCAGCCGGTTTGATCACGATCCGAGTGGGTGTGATCTGGTGGTGTGCTGGGAGGATGACTGGAAGGGGTGTCCGGTGGAGGTGTTGGAGTTGAAGGGGGAGATGGGGAAAGGGGCAAAGAGCTAAAGGGGCAAGGGGGGAGAGGGGGGCGCTGGGCGCTGGTCACTGGTCACTGGGCACTTGTGGGGAGGCGGGGTTTCGGGGGGCGGGGGAGGGGCTCTAGCATCGGGGATGATGCTTTTTCGGGAGTTTGGGTTTGAAGCGGCGCACTGGCTGCCGCACGTGCCGGCGGGGCATAAGTGTGCGCGGATGCACGGGCATTCGTACCGGTTTGTGGTGTATGTGAGGGGCGAGATTGGGGAGCGGAGCGGGTGGGTGATGGATTTTTCGGAGATGAGGAAGATTGTGGACCCGGTGGTGGAGGAGTTGGATCACCGGTGTCTGAATGAGGTGAAGGGGCTGGAGAATCCGACGGCGGAGCGGATCACGAAGTGGTTGTGGGAGCGGATTCGGCCGGGGCTGCCGGGGATGTACCGGATTGAATTACGGGAAACGGCCAAGTGCGGGTGTGTGTATGAGGGGGAGTGAGGGTGGGGGCGGTAGGATGAGGAAAGCAGGGAGGCAGAAATGAGCGATGGAATGGAGCAGCAGGCGACGATGGCGGATGTTGAGCATGTGCGCTCTGCGGCGTCGCGGCTGAAGGAAGAGATCCGCAAGACGATTGTGGGTCAGGAAGAGGTGGTGGATCAGACGTTGATGGCGATCTTCTGCCGCGGGCATGCGGTGGTGGTGGGGGTGCCGGGGCTGGCGAAGACGCTGTTGATCAGCACGCTGGCGAAGACGCTGAGCCTGCAGTTCAGCCGGATTCAGTTCACGCCGGACCTGATGCCGAGCGACATCACGGGGACGGAGGTGATCCAGGAGGACAAGACGACGGGGCATCGGCAGTTGCGGTTTGTGCGGGGGCCGATTTTCGGGAACATCATTCTGGCGGATGAGGTGAATCGGACGCCGCCGAAGACGCAGGCGGCGCTTTTGGAGGCGATGCAGGAGCGGCACGTGACGGTTGGGGGGATTCAGCACGATTTGCCGAACCCGTTCTTTGTGCTGGCGACGCAGAATCCGATCGAGCAGGAGGGGACGTATCCGCTGCCGGAGGCGCAGCTGGACCGGTTCATGTTCCAGATTCAGATTTCGTATCCGACGGCGAGCGAGGAAGAGGAGATTGTGAAGCGGAGCGCGACGCGCGGGGCGAATGTGACGCAGCCGGTGCTGGGCGCGCCGGATATCAAGAAGGTGCAGGATCTGGTGCGGGCGATGCCGGCGCCGGATCATGTGATCCGGTATGCGTTGCGGCTGGTGCGGGCGACGCGTGTGAAGGAGCCGATGGATGGCGGTGTGAAGCGGCCGAAGCTGGTGGAGGCTTATTTGCAGTGGGGCGCGGGGCCGCGGGCGAGTGAGTTTTTGATTCTGGCGGCGAAGGCGCGTGCGATCCTGACCGGGGCGACGCACGTGACGCCGGAGCATGTGAGGCAGGTGGCCAAGCCGGTGCTGCGGCACAGGCTGATGACGAACTTCAACGCGGAAGCGGACCAGGTGACGACGGATGCGATCGTGGAGAACCTGGTGAAGGAGATTCCGGTGGACGGGTCGACGGCGCTTGAGCGCAAGCAGATGAACGAGGTTTTGAGGTGAATGAGCGGTCGCGGGAGATGAGCGGGCGAGAGGCGAAATCTCCGGGGGTGATGGGGTGGGTTTTATCGACGGAGGGGGAGCTTTACTCGGCGAGCCTGGCGGGGGCGCTGCTGCTGGTGGGCTGGGGGCTGCATGCGGTGTTTGGGTGGCCGCGGGCGGATGTTGCGATCTGGGCGAGTCTGCTGCTGGGGCTTGTGCATGGGGCGCGTGCGGCGTGGAAGTCGCTGCGTGTGGGGCGAGTTGATATTGATGTGCTGATGGTGGTGGGCGCGGTGGCGGCGGCGGCGATCGGGCATTCGGAAGAGGGCGCGCTGCTGCTGTTTTTGTTTGTGCTGTCGGGTGCGCTTGAGGACCTGGCGATGGCGCGGACGAAGCGCGAGGTGGAGGCATTGCACAAGCTGATGCCGACGGAGACGACGGTGCTTCGGGGCGGGGAGTGGGTGGAGGCGACGCCGGAGAGCCTGGTGCGTGGGGAGCGGGTGAAGATACGGCCGGGGCAGCGTGTGCCGGCGGATTGCAGGGTTGTGCAGGGCCGGACGGAGATGGATCAGTCGGCGATCACGGGCGAGAGCATGCCGCGGAGCGTGCATCCGGGCGATGAGCTGTTTGCGGGGACGATCAACCTGGATGATCCGGTGGAGGCGGAGGTGACGCGGGCTGCGCGGGAGAGCAGCCTGCAGAAGGTGCTGGAGCTTGTGACGACGGCGCGGGAGCAGCGTGAGCCGGTGCAGCGGACGATCGACAGGCTGAGCGGGCCGTATTCGGTTGGGGTGATGGTGCTGAGCGCGCTGGTGCTGGTTGTGTGGTGGCTGGGGCTGAAGCGGGGCTTTGATGAATCTCTTTATACGGCGATCACGTTTTTGATCGTGGCGTCTCCGTGTGCGCTGATTATCGCGACGCCGACGGCGACGCTTTCGGCGATTGCGCGTGGGGCGAGGTCGGGGGTGCTGTTCAAGGGCGGGCAGGCGATCGAGCGGCTGTCGCGGGTGGGGGCGGTGTGCTTTGACAAGACGGGGACGCTGACGATGGGCCGGCCGCGGCTGGAGCAGGTGCACGCGGTGGCGTGGTCGGAGGGGAAGGAGCTTTTGGGGCTGGCGGCGGCGATCGAGGGGGAGAGCACGCATCCGATCGCGGCGGCGGTGCGGGAGGGCGCGAAGCTGCGCGGGGTGGAGCCGAGCGCGGAGCTATCGGAGATCACGCACACGACGGGGCGCGGGATGAGCGCGGTGTGGCGGGGGATGCCGGTGCGGCTCGGGAGCACGGCGCATACGGATGCGGTGACGCCGGTGTGTCTGCGGCAGCGCGTGCATGATGTGCTCAGGACGATCCAGAACCGGGGGCAGATGGGGGTTGTGATTGCGCTCGGGGCTGCGGAGGGGGTTGATGGGAATTCGGAGGGTGTGGGCGGTGCGGCGGTGCTGGTGATGAACGATGCGGTGAGGCCGGGGGCGAGGACGCTTGTGAGCGAGCTGCACAAGCTTGGGGTGAAGCCGGTCAAGATGTTGACGGGCGACAATCGGACGACGGCGGAGCGGGTGGCGAGGAGTCTTGGGATTGATGACTTTGGGGCGGAGCTTCTGCCTCAGGACAAGCTGGATGCAGTGGCGGCGCTGAAGGAGGATCTGAAGTATCGCGCGCAGGTTGGGAATGGGGAGGAGCGCGGGGTTGCGGTGATTGGGGACGGGGTGAACGATGCGCCGGCGCTGGCGGCGGCGGATGTGTCTGTGGCGATCGGGTCGATCGGGAGCGATGCGGCGCTTGAGTCGGCGGACATTGTGCTGCTGTCGGATGATCTGTCGGCGGTGCCGTGGGCGGTGCGGCTGGCGCGGCGGGCGCGGGCGACGGTTCGGGCGAACATGATGTTTGCGCTGTCGGTGATCGGGGTGATGGGGGTTTCGACGCTGGTGGGGTCGATCCTGCGGCGGCCGGTGGCGCTTGGGCTGGGCGTGTTTGCGCACGAGGGGGGGACGCTGCTGGTGGTTTTGAATTCGCTGCGGCTTTTGTGGATGGCGCCGCCGCGGCTGGCGGCGAGCCGGCGGGGGTCGGAGCCGAAGGCGGAAAGATCTGTGAATCGTGGGGAGGGGTCGATGACGGCGTCGGGCGAACTTGTATAATGGATGAGATGAGCGTGGCGGTGTTCGCCGCGCACCAAGCCGGCGAGGGCGAAGGCCTTCGCTTGACGGAGATTTGCCGGATGATTCCGAAACCGCCGCCCCGTGAGGGCTCCCTGGGCTTCTATTTCATACCGCCGTACCGCGTGCAGGGATTTTCTGTCGCGGGCGAGGTGACGACGATCCAGGTTCCGGAGTTGGATGTGTGCTTCGACATGGGGCAGTGTCCGCGTGCGGCGCTGGCGAGCAAGTACTGCGCGATCAGCCACGGGCACATGGATCACGTTGGGGGCCTGGCGTATTACAGCAGCCAGAGGCGGTTCCAGGGGATGGGTGATGCGCGGATCGTGTGCGATGCGCGGATTGCGCCGTCGATCCGGCGGATGATGGAGGGGTTCATTGATCTGGAGCAGCAGACGACCCCGTACGAACTGATCGAGCTGAAAGAGAACGATCAGGTCGAGATCAAGAACAACATTTTTTTGCGCGGGTTTTACACGGAGCACACGGCGCCTTCGATGGGCTACGCGGTGATCGAGAAGCGGAGCAAGCTGAAGCCGGAGTACGTGGATCTGCCGCAGGAGAAGCTCAAGGAGCTGAAGGACCGCGGGATCGAGATCACGCGGACGCTGGAGATTCCGCTGCTTGCGTACCTTGGGGACACGCAGCCGTGCGCGGCGCTGCTGCGGCCGGAGGTGCTGACGGCGCAGATCGTGATCTGTGAGTGCACGTTCTTTGAGCCCGACCACAAGGAGCGGGCGAAGGTGGGCATGCACATGCACGTGGATGATGTGGCGGAGTGGCTGGGTGTGCTGCAGTGTCAGGCGCTTGTGCTCTGCCATGTTTCGCGGCGGACGGACCTGATGTTTGCGCGCAAGCGGCTGTATGAAGTTGCGGGGCAGAAGGCGGAGAAGGCGCTGTTCCTGATGGATTACAAGGCGGGGAAGGCGCGGTACGAGCGGCAGGTGATCGAGTCGGGCGGGACGCTGGAGCGGCCGGGGTTCCGCGGGGGGCCGGGGGGCGGCGGCGGATTCCGGCGGGGCGCTCCGACGCGGCCGAACCGGTAAACGCGATCAGCGCGGGGTATGCGGGCGCGAAGTGCGCCCGCTTTTGTTTTTGCGGGCCGGCAGGGTTGCGTCGAGGATGAGGCGGACTCCGCTCTCGAACTCGGCGTCGGGCGAGAAGTGGGTGAGTTCGTCGGCGAAGCGGTGGATGTTGGGGAAGCGGGGCTGGCCGAGTGCGCGCAGGTCGCGGGCGACGCGGGCGCGGACGGGGCGGCCGGGGCCGGGGCGGCAGCCGATGGCGAATCCGCCGATTTCCCAGAGGGTGTAGCCGCGGACGAAGCCGAGCAGGACGCGCTGGGCCTGGACGGCGGCGCGGCCGGAGAGTCCGGCGTCGGTGAAGGCGTGGAGAGCGAATTCGGTGAGGCGGAGCGCGGAGGCGAGGCGCTGGGGGTTGAGGATGACGAGCGCGAAGGCGTTGGGGTGCTTGTGACCGAGCAGGCGCATGCCGCGGGCGAGCGATTCGAGCCGAGAGCGGGGCGAAGAGCGGGTGGCGGGAAGCTCGACTTCGTCGAGGAGCGCGGCGGCGACGGCGCCGAGGAGCTCGTCCTTGCTGGCGAAGTGGGCGTAGAGCGACATGGCTTCGACGCCGAGGGAGGATGAGAGCGATCTCATGGAGAGGGATTCGGTGCCGGAGCGGTCGATGATCCGGATGGCGTGCTGCGTGATTCTGGCGCAGGAGAGGCGGGGTCTTCGGGATTTTTTCGTAGTGCGGGGCATGAAATTCGGGTCCGGGCCGGTCCGGGCGAAACTTTACGCGCGGTGGAGCATCGATTGTATCGTACACTTACAGCGTAAGGTTTGTCCGGGTTTCCTTTGCCGCGGATCTTTGAATGTGGATTGTCCGACTCGCTCTTCGCAGGCCGTACACCTTTGTGGTGGCGTCGCTGGTGCTCATTCTCTTTGGGATGGTGACGATCCGGCGGATGCCGGTGGACATCTTTCCGGAGATTGACATTCCGGTGGTGTCGGTGATCTGGTCGTACGGCGGGATTTCGCCGGAGGAGATGGAGCGGCGGATTGTGACGATCTCGGAGCGTGCGATGACGACCACGGTGTCGGGCATCGAGCACATCGAGAGCACGTCGCTGACGGGCGTGTCGGTGATCCGGATTTTCTTTCAGCCGGATGTGAAGGTGGACGCGGCGGTGGCGCAGGTGACCGCGATCAATCAAACGCTGCTGCGGATCATGCCGCCGGGCACGACGCCGCCCCTGATCATCCGGTATTCGGCGTCGAACGTGCCGATCCTGCAGATGGCGCTTGGGTCCAAGACGCTGTCGGAGCAGTCGCTGTTTGATATCGGTCTGAACTTCATCCGCACCCGGCTGGCGACGGTGCAGGGTGCGCAGGTGCCGCTGCCCTGGGGCGGGAAGGCGCGGCAGATCCAGGTGGATCTGAATCCGCAGGAACTGACCGCGCGTGGGCTTTCGCCGGCGGACATATCGGTCCAGATCAACGCGCAGAACGTCATTCTTCCGGCGGGATCTCTCAAGCTGGGCGGCAGCGATTACAGCGTGCTGACCAACTCGAGCCCGGCGGTGCTGGCGGAACTGGAGCGGATTCCGGTGCTGCACAGCGGGGACAAGACGGTGTACCTGCGGGATGTGGCGCAGGTGCGGGACGGGTTTGCGGTGCAGACGTCGATGGTGCATGTGGACGGGGTGCGGTCGGCGCTTCTGACGATTCTGAAGTCGGCGGGTTACTCGACGCTGGACATTGTGGAGCGGGTGAAGGAGGCGCTGCCGCAGATCAAGGCGACGATCCCGCAGGGCGTGGATATCCAGCTGCTGTTCGACCAGTCGCTGTTCGTGCGGGCGGCGATTGATGGCGTGCTGCACGAGGCCCTGATCGCGGCGGGGCTGACGGCGCTGATGATCCTGCTCTTCCTGGGTTCGTGGCGGTCGACGGTGATCATCGCGATTTCGATTCCGCTGGCGGTGCTGGTGTCGATCATCTGCCTGAATGCTCTGGGCTACACGCTGAACACGATGACGCTGGGCGGGCTGGGGCTGGCGGTGGGCATCCTGGTGGACGATGCGACGGTGGAGATCGAGAACATCCACCGGAATCTCGCCATGAAGAAGCCGCTCTTGACGGCGATTCTGGACGGGGCGCAGCAGATTGCGCTGCCGGCGTTTGTGTCGACGCTGGCGATCTGCATCGTGTTTGTGCCGGTGCTGTTTATTACGGGAGCGGGCAAGTTCCTGTTTGTGCCGCTCGCGCTGGCGGTGGTGTTTGCGATGCTGGCGAGTTATGCGCTGTCGCGGACGATCGTGCCGACGCTGGCGCGGTACCTCCTGGTGCGGGAGACGGCGATCTATCAGTCGGGCGAGCACGGGTCGGGGACGGGGCCGATCTGGGCGGTGCATCGCGGGTTTAATGCCGGGTTTGACGTGCTGCGAGCGGGATATGAGACAGCGCTGGCGTGGACCCTTCGGAACCGTGTTGTGACGCTGCTTGGGTTTGGTGTGCTGATCGCGGGCGGGATTGCCGCGGCGCCGCTCGTGGGACGGGATTTCTTTCCGTCGGTGGATGCGGGGCAGTTCCGGCTGCACGTGCGTTGTCCTGCGGGGACACGGATCGAGCAGAGCGAGCAGTATTTCATGGCGGTGGAGGACTACATCCGCGAGGCGATCCCCGGGAAGGCGCTCGGGATGGTGCTGGACAACATCGGGCTGCCGGCGGGGGGCGTGAATCTTGCGTTTTCGGATTCGTCGACGGTATCGACGGCGGACGGGGAGATCCTGGTGTCGCTGAAGCCTGAGTACGGCGGGAGCACCGAGGAGATCGTGGCGCATCTGCGTGAGGACTTGCCCAGGAAGTTCCCCGAGTTGTCGTTCTTCTTTCAGAGCGCGGACATTGTGTCGCAGATTCTGAACTTCGGGCTTGCGGCGCCGATCGACGTGCAGGTGACGGGTCCGAACCGGGCGTCGAACCTGGCGGTGGCGAACAGGCTGCTGGCGGAGATCGAGAAGATCCCCGGCGCGGCGGACGTGCATCTGCAGCAGGTGGCGGAAGCGCCGAGCATGTTTGTGGAGGTGGATCGGACGCGTGCGGCGGAGATCGGGATGACGCAGCGGGATGTGGCGTCGAGCCTGCTGACGTCGCTGTCGGGGTCGGGGCAGGCGGCGCCGAACTACTGGCTGAATCCGCAGAACGGCGTGAACTACCTGGTGGCGGTGCAGACGCCTCCGTACCGGTTCGAGCACCTGAGCGACCTGGCGACGACGCCGATCACGTCGGGGCCGGGGAAATCGCCGCAGCTTCTGGAGAACCTTGCGACGGTGAAGCGGTCGGTGACGCCGCTCTCGATCAGCCACTACAACGTGCAGCCGGTGTTCGACGTGCTGGCCTCTGCGGCGGGGACGGATCTTGCTTCGGTCGGGGAGCGTGTGGACGCGATCATCGCGGAGGTGAAGAAGGACCTGCCGCGGGGCACGACGATCGTGGTGCGGGGGCAGTATCGGGCGATGCAGGAGAGTTTCATCGGGCTGAGCACGGGGCTGGTGGCGGCGGTGCTGCTGGTCTACTTCCTGATGGTCGTGAATTTTCAGTCGTGGACGGATCCGTTCATCATCATCATGGCGGTGCCCGGGGCTCTGGTGGGCGTGATCGCGATGCTGCTGATGACGGGGACGACGTTCAGCGTGCCGTCGCTGATGGGGGCGATCATGTGCGTGGGCGTGGCGACGGCGAACGCGATCCTGCTGGTGACATTTGCGAACGATCAGCGGCGTGAGGGGGCGGATGCGCTGAGCGCGGCGTTCAGTGCCGGGCACACGCGGCTGCGTCCGGTGCTTATGACGGCGGGCGCGATGATCATGGGGATGCTGCCGATGGCGGTCGGGATGGGGGAGGGCGGGGAGCAGAATGCGCCGCTGGGGCGGGCGGTGATCGGGGGCCTTGTGGTGGCGACGGGGGTGACGTTGCTGGTTGTGCCCGTGTTGTATTCGGTGCTGCGTCGGCGGGCGCCGGAGACTGGTCTTGAACCGGAGCTTGCGGTCGCATGAGCGAGACAAACACACAAACGGAACAGACTGCCGCGGCCGGGCACGGCGTGCCGGAGATTACGCGGCGTGCGCGCCTCGTCGTGCCGGTTTCGCTCGGGCTGGTGCTGGTGGTGATGGCGGTGCTGGTGATCGTGCTTGGGGTTGTGCCGCGGATGCAGGCTCGGGCGTCGCTTGTGCAGCGTACGGGCGATCGTCTGGCGGAGAAGCCTCGTGTGAGCACGGTGGTTGCGGCGGCGGCGGGTGCGGATCAGAAGATCGAGCTGCCCGCGCGGCTGCAGGCGGTTGTATCGGCGGCGATTTACGCGCGCGAGGGCGGGTATGTGAAGGAGATCCGGGCGGACATCGGGGACCGGGTGAGGGCGGGGCAGGTGCTGGCGATCATCGATACTCCGGTGCTTGACCAGCAGATCCGCTCGGCGAGCGCGAACGTTGCGACGTCGCGGGCGAAGGTGGTCCAGGCGGAGGCGCAGGCGAAATCGTCGGAGCTGACGATCCGGCGGCTGCGGAGCGTGGACGCGGGGGTTGTGTCGCAGCAGTCGATCGACGATGCGCAGGGGAGAGCGGATGTGGATGCCGCGGCGCTGGCGGCGGCGAAGACATCGCTCGAGGCGGAGCAGGCGAACATGCAGCGGCTGCGGGAGCAGAAGGAGCTGGCGACGATCGTCGCGCCGTTTGCGGGGGAGATCGGCGAGCGCGGGTTTGATGTCGGCGACCTGGTGATCGCGGACAAGACGGACAGCAACAAGCCGGTGTTCCGGGTGGTGGACCGGGCGCAGATGCGGGTGTTTATTGATCTGCCGCAGTCGGCGGCCGTGCGCGTGGTGCCCGGGCACAAGATCCGGCTGACGGTCCGCGAGCTGCCGGGCAAGGTGTTCGAGGGTGAGATTGTGCGGATTGCTTCGGCGATGGACACATCGACGCGGACGCGGCTCGCCGAGGCGCGGGTGGAGAACCCGGCGAACGAGCTTTTGCCCGGGATGTTTGCGGAGGTGCAACTGACCATTCCGGGGGAGGCGCGGGGCGTGCTGGTGCCCAGCGAGGCGCTCCTGATCCGGGATGGGAAGGCGCAATTGGCCGTGGTGAAGGATGGGAAGCTGGAATATCGGCCCGTGACGATCGGGCGCGACAGCGGCGCGAAGATTGAGATACTGGAAGGGGTGGCGCCGGGCGAAGAGGTGGTTGTGAACATGGCCAAGCAGGCCGCGGCGGGCGCGGAGGTGGAGCGGGTGGCGCGGGAGGGGAAGTGAGCGTGGGGCCCTCTACCATTACGCCCGGGGGCCTATGCGTCGAGTTGCGTTCACCCTGATCGAGCTGCTGGTGGTCATCGCGGTCATTGCGCTGCTCTTGGGCATTGCGCTACCGGCGATGAGCGGCGCGCGGGAGACGGCGCGGCGCGTCAAGTGCATGGCGAACCTGTCGAGCATCGGCAAGGGGCTGCAGATGTACATGGACACCAAGTCGAAGGGGCTGCTGCCGTTTGCGAGCGGGCTGATCGAGGCGACGGACCGGCCGACGTTTCCGGCGGTGGTGGGGGAATACCTGGATGCGCCGCGGCCGATCAAGGAGGCGGACGGGTATTTCCGTTCGAACGAGCCGTGGAAGTGTCCTTCGGACGTGATCGGCACGGATCCGGCGACGAATCTCGAACCGACCTGGCGGGTGGGCGGGAGCAGCTATGAATACTGGCCGGGCTCGATCATGCTGCTGACGGACTTCATCAATCTGAAGCTGACGCGGCCGGAGTTTTCGATCACGAAGTTCTACGAGAAGAACTTCTGGCCGGTGCTGGCGTGCGGCGATCAGTGGCACAAGGTGAGGCCGGCATCGATGGACAGGCGGAATGCCCTTTACATGGACAACGGGATGCGGGTGGACTGGTCGATTGCGCGGCCGTCGAGTGCGCAGATTGCGGAACTGATCATGCAGCTTTTCAAAGAGCCGAACGATCGGCTGAAGTGAGGGGTTTATGAGCGAGCACAAGGCGGGATCGCTGCTTGACGACCTGCAGATCGATGCGGCGGCGGCCGGACGGCCGGCGGGGCCGGGCGTGGTGCGCGCGGCGATTGCGAGGATCGCTGGTGCTTTGTGGGGGAGTGCGGCGGCGAGGCGGCGGCTGGTGATTGCCGGGGCGGTGGTGCTTGTCGGGGGCGGCGCGGCGGGGGGGTATGAGTACTGGCGGCTGCACCATCGGCCCAACTACGAGCTTGATCCGGTGGATGATCTGGCGGAGTACACCTTCTTGCGGAGCGACTTCAATGCGCTTCCGATCAAGGAGCGGCTGAAGCTGATCCGGGAGTTTGCGGACCGGGTGCGGAACGCGAGCAGTTCGGATTCGGCGATCCTGGCGAGCTTTGCGGCGGGGATCAGCGGGCGGGCGCGTGAGCAGATTCAGGAGAACGGGGCGAAACTTATGCTCGACATGGTGGATGCGAGCGCGGTGGACTATGCGAAGGTGCCGCCCGAGGAGCGGGGCGCGTTTCTTGAGAAATCGGTGATCGAATGGACGCGGATCGGCGACCAGGTTTCCGGGCGGGGCGACCGGAGCGACGAGGAGATCCTGGAAGATGTCCGCAAGCAGACGAAGCAGCGGGAAGAGATGCGGAAGAAGATGGGTCCGGAGCGCTCGGCGAAGATGGCGGCGGGGATTGTGACGTTTCTGAACGGGAATGTCGCGAATCATGCGAACCCGATCCAGTCGCAGCGGACGCTGCAGATGATGTCGGACGTGAACAAGCATTTTTCGGGCAAATAAGAGGCGCAAGAGTTCAGCGCAGAGACTCCGATCCACAGAGACATGTGGCGGGGAAGGGCGGGCGGGCTCTCTCGCGTGGTCCCGTCCTTGCTGGGTGCGGTATACTTGCTGTATGCAGCATGAGGCTTTGAACAGCTTCGTTCGATGCGTGGCGAGCGCCGATGCGCTGTGTACGCGCTGCGCGTAATCGCGCCGGCGCGGATGTGCCGCGAAACCGGGTCATTTGAACAGGCGATCGGACGGACCTTTGCGTTCCACGGGCGGCGTTACGCCCCGCGGGGCGAGACTGTGAGTGAGAAGGCATGAATCATCGGACACGCGTGTACGACAGCATTTTCGAGATGCTTCCGGGCGAGGAGAATCCCTCGCCGATGGTGCGGATCGGGAAGATGAACCCGGCACCGGCCTTTGAGTTGTACGCGAAACTGGAGTGGTTGAATCCGTTCGGTTCGATCAAGGACCGCGCCGCGTCGGAGATGATCCGCGATCTGGAGAGTCGCGGGGAACTCAGGCGCGGCGAGACGCGGGCGAGCGGCCGGGGGATCGTGGAGCCGACGAGCGGCAACACGGGGATCAGCCTGGCGGCGATGGCGTCGGCGAAGGGGTATGCGATGCGGGCGGTTGTGCCGCAGAAAGTCCCGCTGGAGAAGAGAGTGCTGCTGCGCATCGCGGGGGCGGATGTGGATGTCATCAACGATCAGATGTGTCCGAGCCCGGGCATGGGCGAGGGTTCGATCGGCATCGCCAGGTCGTATGCGAAAGCGCAGAAGGACCATTACGTGATGCCGAACCAGTACGAGAATGAGCTGAACGTGGCGGCGCACGTGCGGACGACCGGGCCGGAGATCTGGAGACAGACCGAGGGCCGGATTACGCACGCGTTTGTTTCGCTGGGGACGGCGGGGACGGCGATGGGGCTGTCGAGATTCCTGAAGGGGAAGAACCCGGCGATCAGGATCATCGCGGTGCAGCCGAGCGAAGGGCACGATGTGCCGGGGCTTCGCAACAAGAGCGAACTGCACGTGACGAAGCTGTTTGATGAGAAGCAGATCGACGAGATTCTCGAGATTCCGTTCGAGCTGGCGTACACGCGGGTGCTGGAATTGTGTCGAACGGAAGGTCTCTTCGCGGGGCCTTCCAGCGGGTTGATCTACGAGGGCGCCCGGCGGGTGCTGGAGCGCGACACGAAGCAGAAGGGTGTGGGGGTGATGATGTTCTGTGACAACGTGTTCAAGTACGTGTCGAGCATGGTGAGGCATGTGCCTGGGCTGGGGGAAGAGTGAAGAGTCGATGTTGGCAAGTGACACATAAAGGCATCGCGCGAGCGAGCGTTTTGAAAGGGGTTCAGCAATGAGCAGCTACGCATATCCAGAAGTTCTGGTTGAAACCGATTGGGCGAAGGCGAATATCAGCAAGCCCGGGATCAGGTTTGTTGAGGTCGATGTGGACACCAAGGCGTACGAGGTTGGTCATATCCCCGGCGCTGTGGGGTTCAACTGGCAGACGCAGCTGCAGGACCAGGTGCGGCGCGACATTGTGAGCAAGGAGGAGTTTGAGAAGCTGGTGGGCGGCGCCGGGATCACGAACAGCGACACGGTGATTCTGTATGGCGACAACAACAACTGGTTTGCGGCGTATGCGTTCTGGCTGTTCAAGCTGTACGGGCACAGGGACGTGCGGCTGCTGAATGGCGGGCGGGTGAAGTGGCTGGCGGGCGCGGACTTGCCGCTCACGGCGGAGAAGACGGCCGTGACCCCGACGGCGTACAGGGCTGCGTCGGCGGACGAGTCGCTGCGGGCGAAGCTGCTCGATGTGATCGAGATTGCGCGGAGCTCTTCGCGGCCATCGAATCTGGTGGATGTGCGCTCGCCGGATGAATTCAGCGGGAAGGTGATCGCGCCGCCGGGGATGACCGAAACGGCGCAGCGTGGCGGGCACGTGCCGGGCGCGGCGAGTGTGCCCTGGGCCCGGGCGGTGAATCAGGACGGGACTTTCAAGCCGCTCGAGGAGCTGAAGCAGCTTTACCTGGTCGAGGCGAAGCTGAACCCCGGGAAGCCGACGGTTGCGTACTGCCGCATTGGAGAGCGCAGCAGCCACACGTGGTTTGTGCTGAAGTACCTGTTGGGGCTGAAGGATGTGCGGAATTACGACGGGTCGTGGACGGAGTATGGGAGCGTGATCGGCGTTCCGATTGAGCGGTAAACGCAACGGTGTGGGCGGTGCGCTGGTAAGACGGGGGACCACCTTCGAACGGGGTCGGGCGCTTGAAGGCGTCCGGCCCCGTTTTTTGTCTGGAAAGAAAGCCGCCCGCGAACCTTTCGGCTCAAGCGGGCGGTTTGCGGGCCTGAAGCAAGTGCGGGTCGTTCTTCAGGCCCTGGCGCGGGCGGACTTGTGGTGCACGCTTTTCATGCGTGCGGATCCGGCGGTCCGGATCGAAGCTGCGGCGGGCGCTTTGGCGCTTCGCCGCGGATTTATCAAGGGCCCGCCCGGTTTACACACGCGGCGGGCCACCCCTCCTCAACACTCTCTCCCCGATCCCGTTCCATCCCTCCAACCCTCCCCACCTTTCCCCCTACGAGACCCCCACCCGTTCCCCCACCTTTCCCCCCACCGCGCAAACCCATCTCCCCCGACCCCGGACGATCTGAAACAAAGCCCACGAGAACCCGGGAGACGAGAGGCCTGGCAGCACACAGGGGCGGTGAGACGAGTGTGCGTGCCGAACCGCTTGTGTTGCGCCCGATCGATCGCGCGGCGGAACCAGTGAAGGAGTCGGACGCGGAGGATGGAAAAGGGCGCAAACAAACCCTGGAGGGCGCGGTTGAACGCGGACCTCCAAGCACAGACCGAGCGGGTCGCTTGGGAGCCTGGCCGGATGGTTGTGAGCGAAGCCGCAATAAAAGAACTGGAAGAACGCCCACAAGAACGAACCGGACAAGCGAGTTTTGTGTGACTCGTTGGTAGAGGCGGAAGAGTTCGTTGTGCTGATATTCCTGAGCAGGCCCAGGAGCGTTGGGGAGAACGCTCCAGACGGTATTCGTTTCGACGCAGGATTCGTGCGGTTTCGAAAAAATGGTTCGTGGCGGGGTTCTGCGGGGCGTTTTCAGGATCGGGCGGCGGTTTTGCGCGGTCGGGAGATCGCGGCGTCGCGCGCAAAAAAACGCGACGCGCGGGCGATTTTCATGCAATAGAAACGTGGAGGCGTGATTACCAGCGGCGCACGCACGAGAGCGTCGGGCATGCTTGCGCGGCGTGCTCTGCGCGGCGCAGGGTATAGAGCGGCGCTTGCGGCGGGCAGTTGAATCGGAAGGGGAGAAAGGCGGAGCCCAGGCCGCGCGAGATGCAGAGGATGGTGCTGTCGAGCCTGAAAATACCGGACGCAAATGCGCCGGGGAGATCGCAGCTTGTGTGCGGCGCGAAAGATTTGTGCGGACGGAATTGGCCGCCGTGCGTGTGTCCGGCGAGGACGATGGGGATGGAGAGTCGTGCGGCGGCGTAGACCTGCGCGGGGTCGTGGACGAGCGCGAGGGAGAAGTTGTCGGAGGGCGGCGAGGAGGCGGCGAGAAGGCTCTCGGGGAAGCCCGAGCCGATGAGGCGGAGGGTGGTTTTGCCGCGGCCGCGGTCGATCGGTATTTCCACGGATTCGTGGGAGAGCCACTTGAGTCCGGGGATCCGGGCGCTCTTGAGGAACCCGGGCGTGTCGTGATTGCCGGCGATGGCGCAGGCTCCGAAGCGGGAGTTCCAGGCGCTGGCACAGCGGATGAGAGCGGCGAGGGCGGCGGGTTCGTCGCCGGGGTGGGTCATGTAGTCGCCCGTGAGGACGACGAGGTCGGCGGGGGTGACACGGAGGGCGGCGAGGGTTCGCTCGAGGTATGCGGGTCTTGGCCGGAGGCGTTCTATATGAAGATCGGAGAGATGAAGGATGCGGAGGCCTTCGAGCTCTGGGGGAACCGCGGGGTGGAAGAGGTCGAAGGGTTCGATAGGGCGTGGGGGGTGCGGGTTGCGGAATGACCAGACCGGGCGGGGCCCGGGGCCGATACAGGTCAAGGCGGGCTGGGTTTGACGGAGTTGTGCGGGTGTCATGGGGGGCAGGTACTATCTAGGCCCCCCGGGCAGACCGGCGGGGACCAGCAGGAGTCTCTTCATTATGGCCAAGATGTTCTACTCGCTCGAAGAGGCCGCCCAGAAGCTCAAGCTTTCGCCCGACGAGGTGAAGGCGATGGCGGACAAGCGGCAGCTCGAGGTATTCCGCGACCGGGACCGCCTGATGTTCAAGGTGGAGCAGGTTGATCTGCTGGCCGGCGGCAAGTCGGGCGGCGAAGAGGAGATCATTCCGCTGGCGGACAGCAGCTCGGAACTTGAGCCGATCGGGCTGGCGAGCAGCGGGTCGGGGGCTGCGATGGGGAGCGGGATCAGCCTCGGCGGCTCTGGGTCGCCGGTGGCGGAGAGCCCCAAGGAGCAGACGGGCATCAGCATCTTTGACGCGGACGCGACGGACGATTCGGATCCGTCGGCGGTGACGCGTGTGACCAATTCGCCGGTGGTCGGGCTTGGCCAGACGGCGGCGGATTCTTCTGCGGGCTCGGGGATGATGGATCTTTCGGGGACGGGCGGTGCGGGGCTTGCGGAAGACGCGTTCGGTGTGACCGCGAATGCCGGTTCGGGATCGGTGGATGCGGAGGGCTCGGGTGTGGCGCCGTCGGAAGGCGGGGCGCTCTTTGAGGGTGGGGTTTCGGAGCCTGCGGCTCCGGCGGGGATGCAGATGGCGGCGATGGTTGCCGCCGAGCCTTATGACGGGCTCTGGTCGGGCGTGCTTGGCGGGCTGGCGTTTGGGGTGATCGCGACGCTCCTGGTGTGCGTGTTTGCGGTGACGCTGCAGCTGAGCGGATCGGGCGCGGAGTTCCTTGAGACCTTTGGAAACAACATCTGGGCGGTGGTGGGCGGGCTTGCCGGGTTTACTGCTGTTGCGGCCGTGATCGGCATGGTGATCGGCAAGCGCAGCTGATTGATCGGACAAGAAAAAAAGCCCCGGCTTTGCGGCCGGGGTTTTTCTTTTGGTGTGGATTGCTTTGCCTAGGGGCAGAGCAGGGCGTCGTACGCGTTGACGAAGATGCTGAAGTCGGCGTCGTCGACGAGTCCGTCGTTGTTGAGGTCTGCCGGGCAGCCTGGGGTCATGTTGGGGTCGGCGCAGTCGAGCATGTCGTAGCCGACGACGAAGATGCTGAAATCCGAGTCGTCCACCTGTCCGTCGCTGTTGAGGTCGCCGGGGCAGGAAGGGGCCGACGCGAACTGAAAAGTGAAGCCGGCGGATCCGGAGGCGGTGACGGGCGAGCTTGAATAGAGGGCGAACGCGTTGCAGGAGCCTGAGACGGTGACGAGCAGTTCCGTTCCCGGATCGACCACGGACTGATAGGAAAAGGGGCCGGTGGTCTGACGGATGAAGAGGGTGGAGCCGCCGGACTCGATGGAGGCGCGGACGTTTGAGTGCAACGCGGAGCCGTTGAGCTGGCCGCCGAAGGAGCAGGAGGTCTTGACGGGGAATTTGAGCTTGATGACAAACGAGCTCACGCCCGAGGCGCCGTACACGAGGCCGGAGGTGGCGGATGCGGAGGCGTCGGACTGAGCGGCGCCGGTGCCGGACATTGCGGTGGTTGTGAGCTGGGACGTTTGCGAGGCGGAGCTGCTGCAGGAGCCGGTCGCGTTGGTGGTGTTGCTGGCGGCGGAGGCGTTGAAGGGGGTGAAGGCAACGGGCTGCTTGATGTCGTTTTGGGCGAAGGAGTTCTGGGCCTGGACGTAGCGGCTGTCGGCGGTGTAGATGGCGCCGGCCGCGGCGAAGGCGGCGGGGAGCGTGCACAGCAGCATTGGAATGAGGCGCATTTGGAACCTCTCGAAAGAAGAGCATACCGCGCGGGCGTGCACGCCCCAAGAAGTGTGAGGATGAAAGTGCGTTCTGGGACGGGGAATAACCGGGCTGGGACGCTGTGGAAGCGTTCTCAGGCCGGCGGGGCTTCGGCGGGATCGGCGCGCATGAAGAGGGCGTCGCCCTTGGCGATCTTCTGGCCGGGCTTGAGCGAGTGGGGCCCCGCGAAGGTGCAGAGAGAGGCGAGGGGGGCTCCGGGCGCCGGCGTGCAGCTCCAGGCCTGCCAGAGCTGGGCCATTTTTTGAGGCATGGCAGGGGACATGAGGACAGAGGCGATGCGGATGGCTTCGGCGCAGTTCGCGAGGATGGCGCCCAGGTCGTCTTTGGCGGCGGGGTTCTGGTCGACGGTCTTTGCGAGCTTGAACGGCTGCGTGTCGTTGATGTAGGCATCCACTTCGCGGATGATGGCGACTGCGAGCGATGTGACGGCGTGGGTATCGAGCGACTTGAGCGCGGTCGCCACCTTGCCGCCGGCGTCGGCGCATGCGGCATGGACGCGCGTGCTCGCGGCCCCGATCGCGGGGGTGGAGCCGCCGAAGTACTTTTCGATCATGTTGCTGACGCGGCTTGCGCAGTTGCCGATGCCGTTAGCGAGTTCGGCGTTGTAGACCTCGACGAACTTCGCGTGGCTGAAGTCGGCGTCGGTCGCGCCTTGAGGACCTTGCGTGATCAGGTACCAGCGCACGGCGTCGAGACCGTACCTGGCGGCGTAGGCCTGCAGCACTTCGATGCTGACGAAGTTGCCCAGGCTCTTGCTCATCTTGCGGCCTTCGCGCACCCAGTAGGCGTGGCTGTACACCGCGGTGGGGAGCTGGACAAAGCCGTATTTCGCGTCGGAATCGTGCAGGGCCATCAGGAGCGCCGGCCAGATCACCGCGTGGAACCAGAGGATGTCTTTGGCGATGAAGTGCACGCTGGCGGGCCAGTACTTCCGGCGGGCGTCGGTGTCGACGACGCTGAGGTAGTTAAAGAGCGCATCGATCCAGACGTAGATGCGGTGGGTCGGATCGTCGGGCATCTTGATGCCCCACTGGCTGGTCGGGTCGTCGGTGATGGCCCGCGAGATGGGGATGTCGCGGAGTTCGTTCAGGCGTCCGAGGACTTCGTTGCGGCGGGCCTCGGGCTGGACGAACCCGGGGTGCTTCGCGAAATGATCCTTCAGCCTTGCTTCGTAGGCGCTGAGCTTGAAGAAGTAGTTCTTCTCGGTCTTCTTGACCAGCGGCACGCCGGTGACAGGGCTGACGTAGTTGGCTTCCTTTGCGGCGGTCTCGGTGAGGTACTCCTCCTGCGAGGCGTCGAACCAGCCGGTGTAGTCGCCGAGGTAGATGTCGCCGCGCTTCTGCAGGGCGCGGATGTACTCGAGGACTTTGCTTTTGTGGCGGTCCTGCGTGGTGCGGATGAAGTCGTCGTGGCTGGAATTCATGAAGGCGAAGGCCTTCTCGAACTCGGCGGCGTTGCGGTCCGCCCACTGCTGCGGGGTCACGCCGTGGGCCGCGGCCGAGGTAACGACCTTGTCCGCGTGCTCATCTGTGCCGGTCAGGAAGAACGTTGAACCCGGGGTGGGGTCCATGAGGCGGTGGAAGCGGGCGGTCACGTCGCCCAGGAGCGTGGTGTAGCAGTGCCCGATGTGGGGGCGGTCGTTGACGTAGTAGATTGGGGTCGTGATGTAGACCGTTCGTTCAGACATGCGGGCAGGATAGCCTTGGCGGGGTCTTCTTCTGCATTCTGCGGGCACGGGGGGCGAGGCGGCGGAAATACGTGCTAGAAGGGGTGAATGTGCCGGCGGGGTTCAGGGGGAGAGGCCGGGGATTCGATAAAGGCGGAGAGAGCAGCGGACGGAAGTTTGGGGGATGTTCGCTCTGTGAGAGAACCGGGGCGGGCGGCGGGGAGTATGGAAAGAGGAAGGATCGAGCCATGAAACATCAATGGGTTGCCGTCATCCTCGGGGCCGCGGGTCTGGCGGCCGGTGCGCATGCGCAGAACGCGCTGGGCGACGGGCGCGGGATGCAGAAGAACACGAACAAGTACGACACAAGCCTTGGGCCGGAGAACAAGGGGTTTGACATCCAGGCGGCGCGGATGCGGGACGCGATCGTGTTCGGCCGTGCGCCCGGCGGCTTGACGACCCGCGTGAGTTCGCTGCCGGACTCGAGCCAGTTCATGGGGGTGCTGGGGACCGACTCGCTGTACAACTTCCGCCGCGACTCGTACTTCTCCGGTCTTGCTGGGCAGGGGATCCGGTCGACGGATGCGTTGCAGTATCAGTTTGCGATGACGACGGGCGGCGCGGTGCGCAAGCCGGGGCTCTTGGAGGGTTCGCTCGCGATCGGGCGATACGGCACGACCGGCGCGACGGTGACGGAGAACCCGGCGGTGGGGCGGGCGCTGACAAAGGACTACGCGTCGGAGTGGCGGACGGACAATCTGCAATCGACTGGCGGCGCGCTGCGCGCCACTTCGTCGTTTGTGACTTCGAGCATGCTGAAGCCTTCGATCGTGGGCGAGCGCGTGGACGAGAACGGGAACTACAGGACGGTGGCAGCGTCGCCGATGCTGGGGCTGCAGACGCTATCGCGCGAGGTGAGTTCGCCGCTCAACGTGCCGGTGAATGCGCCGGCCAAGACGGGCGCGGCGGATGCGGCGGCCGATCCGCGTTCGGCGGCGCCCGGGAGTCCGAACGACCGGGCGGACGCGTCGACGACATCGGGGAAGATTTCGACGACGTCGTACGACGAGGCTGCGCAGCGGCTGAAGGCCGCGGGCAAGTCGATGAACCAGGAGGGCGACAAGGCGGACGAAGCGAAGGACCAGTTCAAGGACGAGAACGGTCAGCCGACGAACATGCCCAAGTGGATGCGGGATATCGAGAAGCTCAAGAACAACCTGAACGAGCAGCGGGAGAAGTCCGCGGCCGTGTCGAAGCTGACCAAGGCGCCGGGGACGGAAGTGACGAAGATCCCGCCGGGTATGCCCAAGCCGCCTCCGGGGATGACGTACAACGATGCGGGCAAGCTGGTGCCGCTGGTGGACGAGAGCGTGCTCGGGGTGATCCGCGAGAGCGGGACGACGGGCGCCCGGTTCGTCAAGCCGATCCCCAACGATCGGGATCCATTCTTTACGGAGATGGCTTCGGGCGAGCGGTATTTCCAGAAGAGCCAGTTTTTCCTTGCGGAGGAAAAGTTTGCGCGGGCGCTCTCGCTACGGCCGGGCGACACGAGCGCGCTGACGGCGCGGGTGCATGCGCAGCTCGCGGGCGGGATGTATCAGTCCGCGGCGTCGAACCTGCGGGACCTGCTCACGACGAACCCGGAGATCGCGACAATCCGCTATGCGCGCGATCTGCTCCCCAACGAAGAGCGAGCGAAACTGCTGGAGGAGGACCTGGACAATCGCATGTCGCTGAATCCCAGGATGCTGGGGACGACGGGGCTCAAGAGCCTGCGCGATGCGGGTCTTTTGCGGGCGTATCTGGGCTATCAGCTCGGGGACTCGAAGGCTGTCGACCGCGGCCTGCAGATGATGCTGACGACCTTTGACGGCAGGAGCGAACCGACGCTGAACGAGCAGGCGCTGGCTGTTTTTCTGCGCGGGGTTTGGATGCCGACGCGCGACGGCGGCACGCCCGCTCCGGCGGCCGCGCCCGCCAGAGTTGAAGAGAAGGCGCCGGCGGCCAAGCCTCAGTAACGCTCAGCTGCGCCTGGACACTTCCACTCTGCCCCCGGCGACGTCTTTGATGGCGTAGCCCATCGCGAGCAATTCATCGCGGATCTGATCGGACTTTTTGAAGTCCTTGGCGGCGCGGGCGGCGCGGCGCTCTTCGAGCTTGGCGGTGACGGCGGGGTCGGGGGCGAGGCCGCCGAGGAAGACGCCGATGTCGGAGGTGGTGGCGCGGGGGCGTTCGAGCGAGAGCACGCCGAGCACGTTTTCGAACGTGCGCATGGCGGCGACATCGCCGCTCGAGGAGCGATCGAGTTTGGCGGACCATGTGTTGAGTGCGGCGATGGCGGCGGCGATGTTGAGATCGTCGTGCATGGCCTGCGCGAAGGCGGCGAGCGCTTCGGTGGTGGCGGGCGAGGGATCGCCGTGGGCGATGGTGAGGTCGCCGATCTTGCGCCAGCGCTCGATCATGCGCTGGCTGTCGGTGAGGCCCTGCATGGTGAAGTTGGCGTTGGAGCGGTAGTGGGTCTTGATGAGTTCGAGGCGGAGTGCGGCGGGCTCGATGCCTTTGGCGAAGAGGTCGCGCGCGGTGAAGAAGTTGCCCTTGCTCTTGGACATCTTGGAGCCTTCCACCATGAGGAAGCGCGGGTGGAACCACATGGAGGCGTAGGGGGCGGCGCCGGGCTCGGCGTTGAAGGCGCAGCAGGACTGCGCGATCTCGCACTCGTGGTGGGGGAAGATGTTGTCTTCGCCGCCGGAGTGGAGGTCGATGATGGGTGAGGCGTTGGGGATGGTGAGCGTGGAGAGGGCTTCGGTGGAGAGGCTTGGCGGAGCCGGGTGCGCGGCCGATTTCTCGCCGCCGTGAGCGGTTCCATCGGCGAGCAGGCGGGCGGCGCTCATGACGCTGCACTCGATGTGCCAGCCGGGGTAGCCGGGTCCCCAGGGGCTTTCCCATTTCATGATGTGGCGAGGGTCTTCTTTCCAGAGCAGGAAGTCGGCGGGATGTTCTTTCTGGGACTGGTGTGCCGCGGCGACTCGGCCGCCCTCGCCTTCCTTGAGTTTGTCGAGCGTGTTGCCGCTGAGGCGGCCGTAGCCGGGGAAGGACTTCACGCGGAAGTAGACGACGCGCGAGCCCGGGCTGCCGACGACATAGGCGTTGCCCTTGTCGATGAGGCGCCGGACGAGGGCGATCATGCCCTGCACGCTGTCGGTGGCGCGGGGCATGAGTGAGGGGTCTTTTTCGGCCTGGAGGACGAGCTTGAGTCCGAGGGCTTTGGCGTCTTCGCGGAAGCGGGCTTCGTAGAAGCGGGCGACCTGGTAGGGGTCGCCGGGATCGACGGTGACTCCGGCGGGGATCTTGCCGGCCTTCTTGGCTTCGTTCAGGCGCTTGGCGGCCTGTTCCATTTTGTCTTCGCCGGCGCCGTCGGCGTTGTCGTCGTCGGTCATGTGGCCGACGTCGGTGATATTCATCACGTGGGTGACGGTGCGCGGGCCTTTGTGGATGCCGCCGCCGTCGTCGGCGAGTTCGCAGAGGGGGGATTCGATCCAGCGGCGGAGCAGGTCGGCGGCGAGGAAAGAGCGGAAGTTTCCGATGTGGGCGTCGTCGTAGACGGTTGGGCCGCAGGAGTAGAAGGAGATGTGCGAGTGGTCGCGGGGGCGGAAGTCTTCGACGCGCTTTGTCAGGGTGTTGTACAGGCGGAGGGGCATGGGGCGATGGTATCGGGTTGGCGAAACAAACTGGAAAGGGCGTGCCCGATGAGGGTTTGGCCGTGCGGTTGCCGCTGGTATCTTGGTAACACGGAGTTCGGGCGATCAAGGGAGGCCTTATGCGCGGCAGGATTCGGGAGGTGGCGCTGTCTTTTTTGATGGGGGTGAGTGCATTGGCCGCTCCTCAGCCGCGGCCGGGTCCGATCGAGACGGGGGGATCGTTCGATGACCGTTCGGCGCCGAGCACGTATCAGTACGATTCGCCGCCCTACAGCGGCTGGAACTTCGGAGCTGGGTTCACCGCCGAGATGATCGGTGTAAACGCGTTCGATGCGGTCGGCGGCAGCGACCTGCTGACATCGGTTTCGTGCGTGTGGAAGGCCGTGGCGAACGGGAGCACGCAGCGCATATTCATCTGGCAGGATGACGGTTCCAATTCGATGTCGAGCGCGAAGCTGATTCACGAGCAGAGCGTGGTGGCGGCGAACGCGGACACAACGACCATGAATGCGTACACACTCACCAAGGCGGTGCCCGTGAGCGGTCGCTTTTATGTCGGCTTTTCGTCGGTGACCGACGGGACGACCTTTGTCGCCGCCTGGCATTATGTTCCTTCTGGAGCGCTTCCAAACCGGGCGCTGCTTGCGGTCGCTGCGCCGCCCTACGACGCCACCAAGCCTCCGAATGTGTATTCCTTTACCCCAATCGATAGTATCGGGTTTCCGGGGTACTTTGCGGTGCGCGCGAGCGGGAGCGGAGGCACTTTTTCCTATCAGGGACGTCTGACGAGCGGTGGACAGCCGTACACAGGGAACGCCGACCTGATCTGCACGATCTATGACAGTCAGAGCGGCGGCGTGAAGGTGGGGGAGTCGGTTGCGCTTGCGGGTGTTCCGGTGCTCGCCGGCGTGTTCAGCGTGCAGATTCCCGCTGATCCTTCGTGGTTTGTCAATGCTCCGGACCGCTATCTCGACGTGCAGGTGCGCACGCCGGCGGGCGGCGGGACATACACGAGCATCACGCCTCGCCAGCGGATCGGGCAGACTCCCGCGGCGATGGTGGCGACGGTCGCGCAGACTGCGCAGAGTGTCCCGTGGGCTGGGGTCACGGGAGTTCCGGGGATCCTGTCGGCATGGCAGCCTGCGACGGGGGGCGTTGCGTACAACGCGGGCAGGGTCGGCATCGGCACGGGCGCTCCGTCCGCGGCGCTGCATGTCGTGGGAGGGCCGTCCTACTTCAACACGATCATCGAGAGCTCTTTCACGGACGGCACCTGGTTCAACCTCTCGAACTCCTCGGTGAACGGGCGATGGTGGTCGCTGGTTGTCACGGGCTCGACGAATTTCGAGGGCGCGGGCGCGCTGCTGATTCGGGACAATACGGTCGGGATTGTGCGTGCGATCTTCACCCCGAGCGGCAATGTGGGAATCGGGACGATCACTCCCGGCGAGCGCCTTGAAGTACGCGGCAATGTCCGCTTTGGCGACAGCGGCGAATACGACGCGATCGGCGCGAATGCGGAGAAGATTTCCGTGATCCGGGGCTCCGTGAATTTGAATGGCACTGTTCGGCTGGGAACGGGTTTCACGGCCACGCGGCAGGCGCTCGGGGTCTACCGGATCAACTGGACCGCGACGCCGGGATTCTCGGATGCGCCGTCGGTCGTCGCGACCGCGTACCTCTCGCCCGCCCCCGTTGTGGTGTGGGTGTCGGGATCGCAGATCAATTCGGACGGGAGCGGCTTTGTCGACTTGCGTACGGCGGGATTGTCGGGGGTGTTGACGGACACCGCGTTCTCGTTCACGCTGACCGGGCCGAGGTAAGGCCCGCGTCGGCGGTGGCGTGACGGTCATGAGTGCTTGCTGGGGTGAACTCTCTCAGTACATCGATACAACTCGAGAGGAACTTGCCATGAAGAAGTTTGTTGCCGGGCTGGCCGCGTACTTGTGCATGTCCGGAGCCATTGGCCAGAACGTGCGCATGGATCCTGCGCCCGCAGAGAGCGGCAGCCTGACGGACAGGTCGGCTCCGTCGACGTATCAGTACGACGATGGAATGGTTACCTCCGGTTGGGGCGTCGCTGGTGGCGGCGAAGTGATCGGAATACACAAATTCCATGCGGTCGGGGGGAGCGATCTGATCCGATCGGTGAGTGCCGCCTGGCGCCAAGTGTCGGACGGGACGTCGGCGCGTGTATTTGTGTGGCAGGACGATGGCTTGGGCAATCCAAACACCGCCCGTCTTCTGGCCGCGGTGAACGTCGCCGTGGCGAATTCGGGCACTGGAATCATGAACGTTTATCCGCTGCCGTCGCCGGTCGCGGTTTCAGGAACGTTTTATGTCGGGTTTGCGGTCGTGACCAGTGGCGGTCAGTTTCCGCTTTCCTTTCACGCCTTTCCTTCACCACCCTATATCAGGGACAGATCATTTGTTGGCGGAACGGGCGTTCCTCCCATCGATCCGGCCAATCTCTCGTCCATGCCGATTCAGGCGTACGACACGGAGTTGGGCTATTTCCTGCTTCGCGCAGAGGGAAATGGGTCGAGTTTTTCTTATCAGGGAAGGCTGACGAATGCCGGCTCGAACTACGCGGGCCTGGCGGACGTCCGATTCACAATCTTTGACAGCGAGATCGGCGGTGCCGCGGTCTCGCCGGTCTTCGAGCAGCACGGGGTTGCGGTGAGCGCGGGAGTGTTCGCGCTGCAGATTCCGGCGGACCCCTCGTGGTTTGCCGGGGCGGCCGACCGCTATCTGGATGTGCAGGTGCGTACACCGGGCGATGGCGAAACATTTTCGCCGATCACGCCGCGGCAGAGGATTTCGCAGGTGCCGGCGGCGATGGTTGCGACGGTTGCACAGTCGGTGCCATGGTCGGGTGTCACGGGCGCTCCGACGATCTTTCAACCGTGGGAGGCGGCGCCGACAGGGATTAGCTATCCGGTGGGGAGGGTGGGTATCAACACCCCAACGCCGGAGAGCGTGCTCGAGGTCTCCGGCGACATCGGCGTGCAGAACACCAACTCGCTGCGGGCCCGCAACAGCAGCGGATTGCTGGAGAACTGGATGTGGCCACGCTGGTCGAACGACTGGATGTATACGAACTTCGGAAACAACGGCTGGCACATCCGAAACAACTCGTCGGCGGAAGTCATGACACTGTTGCCGAATGGTTTCGTCGGGATCGGCGCGAATCCGCCCGGGTTCCCGTTGCACGTGAGCTCGACCGTCGGCGTGGTAACGCAGATTGAAAGCCCCAACACGACGGGCACGTGGCTCAACCTGAGAAACTCGTCCGCGGGCGGGACGTACTGGCGGCTGATCTCGACCGGATCGGAGAATGGTGAAGGGGCCGGGAAGCTGGTCATCGGGAATGGATCATCCCCCGGCGGCAACGGCGCGGTGGCCACATTCCTGGCGAACGGGCGGGTGGGGATCGGCACCTCGGCACCGGACCAGGTGCTGACCGTCAACGGCAACGCGAGCAAGACGGGCGGCGGATCGTGGGCGACGCTGTGCGATCCGCGGGTGAAGCACGACATCGTGCCGATGCGCGGCACGCTCGACCGTCTGCTCTCGCTGCGCGGCTATGAGTATTTCTACAACGACGACGCCGTCACGAGCGGGCGGGCGCTGCCGGGACGTCAGTTCGGACTGCTCGCGGATGAGGTGGAGCGAGTATTTCCAGATTGGGTTTCACGCGATGGCGAGGGGATGCGCATGGTGACCGAGCGGAGCACGACCGCGCTGATGGTCGAGGCACTGCGCGATCTGCGCAACGAAAAGGACCGGCAGATCGAGATCCAGAAGCGCGAGATCGATGCCCAGAAGGGGGAGATCGAGAATCTCAAGGCGAGGCTGGAGCGGCTGGAGCGGTCGATGACAGAAAAGGCGAAGTAGAGCTCCGAGCCGCCCGGAAAGGGAAGCGTGGTTTTCTCGGACCTGGCCGCTCGCTGGAGCGCCGGCACCTCTTGCACGCGCCTGTACCATGGAACAGCTCGTGCGGGCATTGAGGAGAAGCCGAATGCGTTTGACCTTTGCGTTGCTTTCGATGGCGGCCCTTTGCGCTTCGGCCCGCGCACAGTGCGGCGCGGTCTTTTCGTACCCGGACTTTTCGTCGACGGCGGGGCTGACGCTTTCGGGCGATGCGGACGTGGATGGCGATGCGCTCCGGCTCACCCGAGCAGGCCTTGGCGGCGCCGGATCGGCTTGGTACACAACTTCGCGTGCGGGTCTCAATGCGGGGTTCCGCACGAGTTTTCAGTGGAAGATCGACCGGGGCACGGCCGACGGCTTCGCGTTTGTAATGCAGGATTCTTCCGACACCGCGCTGGGCGGCTCGGGGTCGGGGCTCGGGTATGAGGGGATCTCAAGGTCGGTCGCGATCGAGTTTGATACGTTCTACTTTGGCGATGAATTTCAGGGGTACCACGTCAGCGTGCAGTCGCGCGGTGCGGATGGAAACGAGAGCTCGGATGCCGCCTCGCTCGCGCACGTCCTGCTGCCCGAGGAGCGGCTGACGGGCCCGCACGAAGCCAGGATCGAGTACACGCCGGGAGCGCTGTACGTGTCGATTGATGGCGAGCCCGTTCTGTTCTGTCCGCTCGACCTTGGGTCTCTCGACGACGGGACGGCGCTCTTTTCGGATAACGGCTGTGCGTGGGTGGGATTCACGGGCGGAGCGGGAGCGGCCACGGCCGATCAGACTATTTCGTCCTGGGTATTCACGGACTGGTCTGACGTTCAAGGGTGCGAAGGGATGGACTCGGATCAGTTCGAGGGTCCGTGGGACACGCCGCAGACCGGGGATCGGGTCGTGTTCCGCGCTTCGGCGGCGGGTTCGGGACCGCGTGTTTATCAGTGGCGCCGGGGCGAGGCCGAGCTGTCGGATGATTCGCGGATTGTGGGGGCTCGCTCGGAGGTGATGGTGATCGACCCGTTCATTCCGGCCGACGCCGGGGCGTACTCGTTTGAAGCGTCGAACGAGTGCTCGGGCTATCGCATCGGCGACTGGACTGTCAGCATCCGGTGCCCGGGCGATCTGAACGAGGACGGGCTGGTCGACGATGCAGATTTTTCGATATTCGTTGTTTCGTACGAGGCGCTGCTCGTTCCGGACGCGGACAAGCGCTGCGACTGGAACGGCGACCGGCTGGTCGATGACACCGACTTTGTGCTGTTCCTGCCCTGGTACGACAACCTGCTCTGCGAGTGAGGGGAGCTCAGACCGGAGAGGGCGGGGGCGCCGGGGGCGGCTTGTCGCTCGCCGGGGCGTCTTTCGCCGGCGGAGCGGGCTTGATGGCGGCGGGATCGTCGACCTGATCGCGCAGGCCGCGTGCTCGCCCGATCAGATCATCCTCGAACTGCTGCTTTGCCTGTGTTGACTCGAGTGTGGGCTGCAGCTTGTAGTGCCAGCGCACGACCGATTCGTAGGGGATCGGGGATGTGGCCAGGTCGAGCGGCACGCGCTCGTAGATCGGGGTATTGGCGGTGGCCTTGGTGCGGAGCGGCTCGTAACCCGGCTTGGTCAGCAGGATGTCGTAATCGCCGTAGAACGTGAAGTCGGTCTGCAGGGGGGTGCGCCCGAGCTGCACGTCGTTCAGCGTGACGAGTGCTCCGGAGGGCTCGCTGGTGATCTCGATGACTCTTTGGGAGCATCCGGCGAGGCAGAAGGTCAGGAGCGCGATCGCGGGACGGGCGAGGTTCATTCGGGCTCTCCCGCCGCGGCACGATGGCGACCGGGGCGCCTTTCGGGGAGGTCGTCGAATTCGTCTCCCCTGAAAAGAGACCCAAGGTATGCCCTGCGGACGACTTCGTCGTTGATGAGTTCGCGGGGAGTTCCCTCGGCGAGTTCGCGGCCGCCGTCGAGGATGTAAGCCCGGTCGCAGACGCGGAGCATCTGCTGGACGTTGTGGTCGGTGATGAGAAAAGCGATTCCCTCGCCCTCCTCGCTGTGGGCGAGGCGGCGGATTTCGTTCTGCAGGTCTTCGACGGCGATCGGGTCGACGCCGCTGAAGGGCTCGTCGAGCAGGATGAGCTTGGGATTGGTGACCAGGGCGCGGGCGATCTCGAGTTTGCGGCGTTCGCCGCCGGAGCATGTGCGGGCGGGGTGGTGGGCCTTATGGGTCAGCCCGAATCGTTCGAGCAGTTCGGCCGCCCGCTTATGGCGCATGGCGCGGGGCGTTGCGGTGGTTTCGAGGATGGCCAGGAGGTTCTGTTCGCAGGTGAGCCGCTGGAAGATGGAGGGTTCCTGGCTCAGGTAGCCCATGCCCAGGCGTGCACGTTTGTACATGGGCATTGCGGTGACGTCGCGGCCGTCAAAGTAGACCCTGCCGTCTCCGGCGTGGCCCGAGAGGGCTGGGTCGGCATCGATCATGCCGATGGTCATGCGGAAGCTGGTGGTCTTGCCGGCCCCGTTGCGTCCCAGGAGTCCGACGATCTCGCCGCGTTCAACGTGAAAGGACACGTCGTCAACAACGACGCGGCCGGCATAGGTCTTGTGGAGCTTGACGCACTGAAGGAGCGGCACGACCGATCATTGTACGGGGGCGGAGAGGGGCTTCCGGGCCAATACAAAAAAGCTTGGGGGCTGCTGGCCCACACGGCGACCGTCCCGATGATTGAAAGAGATCGGCGTGGGCGGCGCGTGCATCGGCTCTAGAGGAACCGGATGCTCATCGGATACCTGTAGTACTCGCCGCGGTGGGCCGCCTTGGCGGCCAGAACGCAGCCGGCGACGTTGAGAACGAGCAGCGGTATGAAAAGGACGGCAAGAATGCCGCAGGTGAGGATCGTGAAGAGCGGGATCACGACAAGCCAGTAGATCGCCAGCGAGATCTGAAAGTTGACCGCTTCGCGGCCGTGATCATCGATGAAGGGGCTCTGGTCCTTCTTGATCTGCCACATGATGATGGCGGCGACGATCGGGACAACGATGGGCCCGCCCAGGTGGGAGATCAGGGGAACGATGTGCGTGAAAGTGGCGTACGACCGCACGTCGGGCGGGATGCCGTTCTCCACGAACGGGGGCTGGCTTTGTGCCTGGGACACGCGAACCTCCTCCGACATTCTTGGGAGGTTGCGGGCCCGGATTTCACCCGAAACTACGGGCAGAGCAGTTCGTTGTACGCCGCGAGGAAGATGACAAAGTCGGCGTCCTCGACAATTCCGTCGTGGTTGAGATCGGAAGGGCACCCCGCGGGGATTTCTGGATCGGCGCAGTCGAGGATGTTGTAGGAGAAAAGGAAGACGACAAAGTCGGAGTCGTCTACCTGGCTGTCGTGGTTGAGATCGGCCGGGCAGGAGGGGGGCGCACCGAGCAGGCGGGCGAGGCGGCCGGCTGATTTGCCTCCCGCGAGGGTGAAGGTGCCGCCGGCGACGAGAGATTCACCCTTGCCGTCTCCGGCGTCCCAAACGGCGAGGGTGTTTACGCGGTTGTTTAGGCCGTTGAGCACATCGGAATTGACGGCGTGCCACTGGGTGCCATCCCACTTGGCGATGCGATCGGCCGGAACGCCTCCTGCCAGCGTGAAATCTCCGGCGGCGTAGAGCATGAGGCCGTTGCCGTCTCTCGCGTCCCAAAATTCGAGTGCGCGGACGGTGCCGTTCATGCCGGCGCCCAAGGGCTGCCAGTTGGCGCCGTCCCAGCGGGCGATGTAGTTGAGGGCTGTGGGGCCGGCGCTGGTGAATGTGCCTCCGGCGTAAAGGCCGAAGGGGACGTCGGCGACCGTGCCGGCGCTTCGGGGTCCCCTGGGCACGCTGCCGCCGATGGCAAAGGCGAGCGGGGCGGAACTGAACCCCGCGGTGCCGGTGCCGAGGACGATGTGGGGGCCGTCTCGATGCCCTGACGTGACGCAGAACCAGTTGTCGGCTCCCTGACCCGCGACTTGGCTGAAGGAACCGCCGACCACGAAATCATCCTGGCCATCGCCGTCGAAATCTCCAGCTTCCGCGGCAAACTCCGGCCCGTTGGGCGAAGGAAAGAACGGATTTCCGGTGAGCCAGGTGTTTGTCGCCGGGTCGAAGTAGGCGCCGAAGCTGTTGCCTGGAATGCCGCCCGCGTCGAGGAAATTTCCTCCGACGTGGATCAGCGGCGAGGGGCCTCCCGGCGGCCGCAGGACAACAGCGCAGCGTGGATCGGCACCGCCAAAGAGCGGGCCGATGCAGTTGGGCGGGCCCGCCGGGGGGACTTGGATCATCGTGCCGCCGGAGCAGGGCGAGGTGAGCTGGCCGAGCAGGTACTTGGTAATCTGGCCGGGGGCACCGATCGAGCCGGTGATTGCGGCTCCGGATCCGGAGAGGTTCGGGGTCGCTTCAACAGGAACAAAGTGGCCGCCACCGTCGGTGGAGATCGACACGACCACATCCTGCGCGAGGCCCGTGCCCGGCTGGTAAAAGGTTCCCGAAAGCCCGACGGACAGTTTGCCATCGTGGAAGGACTTCTCGAACCCGGCGACGACGCGGTTGATGCTGGGGCTGAAGCCGGTGGCGCCGCCGTTGCCGATGGGGTACCAGGCTTGAGTGCCGAGTTGGGCGATGCCGTTGCTGCCAATGCCTCCGGCGAGAATTCGGGTCGGGCTGCCGGCGGGCGGGGCGTAGAGGAACTGCGGGAAGGTTCCGGGGTCGATGGGATTGGACCACGACGAGCCGTCCCAGATCACGATCTCGTTGGAGGGCTGGTCGCCGGCCTTGTCGATGACACCCCCGACCATGAGCGATTGCCTGTCGTTGTCCTGACCAATGTCGCGGTTGTTGACGACGGTCATTCCGGTGATGGAGGGGAAATCGCTGAGCACTTCGATACCGCCTCCAACGTCACTCCACGCTGTTCCGTCCCACGAGGCGATGTTGTTGACCGTGGTTCCACCGGCGCTTGTGAATCGCCCCGCCGCGAAGAGCAGCGGCTTGCCCGCCGGAGCCGTCGGATTGAACACTGTGAGCTGCGTGACGCGGGACTGGGAATTGCCGCTGACGTTGAGCGAAGTCCAGACATTGCCGTCCAGGTGCCGCACCCGCCCGCTGAAACTGCCGCCGGCGAAGAGTTGGGGCCCCGTGCCGAGCTGTTCGTCGTACGACGCGAGGCACTCAACGTTCTGGCCCAGACCGTTATTGACAACGACCCACGCGCTGCCGCTCCAGCGGGCGACGCCGATGACGAAGTTGGCGCCCGAAGTCTGGAAGTTGCCGCCGGCGTAGAGGTCGCCCTTGTGGATCGCGAAACACTTGACGCCCAGATTGAACACCGGATCGCCCAGGCCGTCTCCGAGAGCGCTCCATTGACCGTCGCGCCAGCGGGCGACGCCGATCGCGGGGTTGCCGCCGGCGGTATTGAAGACGCCCCCGGCGATGAGGCCCTCGCCCGTGCCGTCGTTATGCACAATCATCGATCGGATGGCGAGCGTGCCGGAAGTGGTGGCAATGCCTCCGCCGAGCGGGTTCCACAACATTCCGTCCCAGCGCGCGATGGCGTTGCAGGCGACGCCGCCGACGGTGGTGAACTTGCCGCCGATGAAGATGGAGGGCGTGCCGTCGTGGTTGTCGTCCCAGGCGACGGCGGCGGTGGCGCTCGCGGAGTTGCCGATGGTGCCAAAGGCGAACTCGCCGGACCACTGGGGTTCGGTCGCTCGGGCCGGAGAAGCGCCGAACGCCAGAGCGAGCAAAGCCGGCAATAGCAAAGAACCGGGTTGAACCTGCTTCATGCCATTGGCCCCCTTGGCCTCGGCACGCCGCTCGAATCGCGGCTCGGTCGGGCCGCTCTCCAGAATACCGGTGGGGACTTGCCGGGGCCAGAGCGAAGCGGGAAAGGGCTGAAAGAGGTGGTTTCTCGGCGCAGGGACCGAGAACTTCGCCATTGGCGGGTCGCGATGGGGGAGCCGGAGGTGCGTGTCAGGGGCAGAGCAGGTTGTCGTAGGCGGCGACGAAGGTGACGAAATCGGTGTCGTCGACGAAGCCGTCCTGATTGAAATCGGAGGGGCATCCGGCGGGCATCGCGGGATCGGAGCAGTCGAGGATGTTGTAGGCGGCAACGAAAAGCACGAAATCGGCATCGTCGACCTGTCCGTCGACGTTGAGATCGCCAGCGCACGTGCGTCGGATGCGGATCGAGTAATTATCGACGCGGCCGGTGGCGAGGTTGCGGAGCGATGTGCCGCTGCCGCCGTTGGAAGTAAAGAAGCCCACTTCCAGGCTGGGAGCGCCGGGCGAGAAATCGGGGTGGTCCGTTCCGCCGACTTCGACCCAGGCGGCGGCGCTGGCGATGCCGCCGAGGGCGGTCCAGCCGGCGCCGACGATTGCAGCGTTGCCGGGTACCCCGAACCATCGGCCGTTCTGCCTGAGCAGAGGGCCGAAACCGATAGCGCTGACATACGGCGCGGAATCGCAGCGGGCATCAAACGACCACTGGATCCCGACGATGCCCGGGCCGGCGGCGGGGCTCCACAAGGTGACTTTGCTGAGGTGGGCGATGGCGATGGAGACGCCGGCGGGCGTGATCTGCCAGTTGTGGGCGATGGTGCGGCAGTCGTCGGGGTTGCCGCCCGAGCCGCGGATGCCGCTCCATGTGGCATCGGCCGCGGGCGTGGTGTCGATCAGCTTGGTCGAAAGCCACTGTGAATCGAAGAATGTGCCGTCGGAAAAACTCTGGGCGCTCGCGACTGAACTCAGCGCCGAAAAGGCCAACAGTGGGACGTAACGCATCTGTATCTCCCTCGTGCGGCCGCGTCCGTGCGGGGATCTTCCTGTACATGAATTGTAGCGGAATCGGGCGAGAGGCCCGCTTATGGACAGACGAGCTCGTTGTAGGAGGAAAGGAAGATGACAAAGTCGGCATCGTCGACCGCCGCGTCGGCGTTGAGGTCGGAGGGGCAGTTGGGTGGCATAGTCGGATCGGCGCAGTCGAGAAGGTCGTACGCGACGACGAAGATGCTGAAGTCCGAATCGTCCACAAGGCCGTCGCCGTTGAGATCGCCGGGGCACGAGCCCGCCGGGACAATCTCGATGCTGAACGAGTACGAAGCGTCGGCGAAAAGACCATTGAAAAACGTGAATTCGCTGTTAGCCGAACAGGTTAGTTCGAGCGTGTAGGAGCCGGGTGGGAGCAGACCCGATTCACCGTCGGGCTGCGAGTTGATCGAGTTGAACGAGAAAATGGGATCGGGTCCGATGCCCATCAGCATTCCCGCACTTGAGGCGTGTGTGCCGCCAAAGTACCCGTCGATGATGCGATAGCTCCCGCCGGCGGGAAGTTCGAACTGCACGGTGAGGGTCGATTCGGCGCCTGCCGATCCCGCGATCATGAAATCGCCCGGGACAACATCGGCGGAGGCGACGCCCTGGACCGAGAGCGCGTTCGCGATGGTTGAGTAGCTGAGAGTTGAAGCGGCGACTGCTTCGCCGGCGCTGTCCGGCAGGATCGGGTTCACGCTGTAGGTGTCGTCGCGTGGGGGAATGAGGCCGGAGTAGCTGCCGCCCTGAGATTCGCCCACCAGGTCGAACGGACTTTCGACAGTGGCGGTGGCGCGGGTCGTCGTGAAGTAGTTTGCGGTCGCCCAGATGGGCGCGGCTGCGGCAGACGCTGCCAGGGCCGAAGCGGCGACGAGCACGAGCGGTCGATAGAACATGGTTCCCTCCCGCGATTCAGCGTATCGCGCGGGCGCGTCTACGCAAGCGTTTTCCGGTGAGATTCGGTGCCCGGTTTGGTGTTGGCGAAGGCGGGCCTGCGACGGGCGGGATCAGTTCCCGAACAGGTTTTTCTCGCCGAAATAGCCGTTTTGCTCGAAGTGCTTCAGCGCCTCAGGGACGCTGGTGAAGATCTTTGTAGCGGTTTCGGTGATGAAGGGGCTGGGGGCTTTCTTGGGCTTCCAGACCACAAAGACTTCTTTGGTGTGCTCGAAGGCGTGGTGCAGCTCGCGCTCGACGCCGCTCGAAAGGCCGGGGAAGTCGGTGCCCTTGGCGGTGGGTATTTCTGGGATGAGGCTCACGATCATGTCGGACTGATCGATGAGCTTGAAGTCGCGCATGTAGATCTGTCCGTCGATGTCGCCGGCGATATCGAGGACTTCGCGGATGCGGACGCGGAGGGGCGTGCCGGTCGCGGACTTGCTGCCCCCGTAAGAGTGGGGGGTGACGTCGAGAAATTCCTTGCCCTCGCGGGCGGCGGCGAGGGAGCGTTCGAGGAGCAGCTTTTCGTCCACGTCGCCGGGATCGAAGGTGATGAAGTGCTCGGCGAGCGCGGCGCGGAACGCGTCGATCTCCGCGAGCACATCGGGCATGTCCACCACGTGGCTCATCGGGAAGGACGGGTAGACCTTGCGCATCTGCGGGCGGCAGGTGAGGCGGAAGAGTGTGCGGGTGGTGCTCTCGTGGCGGCCACGGGCCATGATGGCGAACTGCGAACCGGGGATGGCCTTGGACATGAGTTCGGTCGCGAGGATTTCCTCTTCGCGCCAGACCATGCAGTCCTTGAGCGTCGCGTCGATCTCGTGCTCCTTGTGGAGGCGGTCGTGCACGACTTCGATGTTGTCGACGAGGCAGATGAACAGGTCGGGCTGGAACTTGGCGATCTGGTCAAAGTCGAAAGCGCTGAAAAGGCCGTGGCGCCAGCGGAAGGTGGCGTGCGTGTTGACGATCACATTCTTCTGGTCGCGTGAATCGGCGATGATGTCCTTGAACGCCGCGCGCCGGAGGGAGTTGAGGCGTGAGAGCGGCAGGTCGAGGATCTTGCCACCCTTTACGTCGGGCGCTTCCTTGTACATCATGTCGCCGACGTGATAGACCGAAAGCGATTCTCCCTGCTGGCCTGCAAACTTTGCGACGGCATCCAAGTAGGGCTTTTTGTCCATCCCGATCTGGCCGGTGACGATGACGCGCATTGGCTGGCTCCCGGTAGAAGGGGAGATATTAGGAAAGGAGCCCGCGCCAAGGGGGCCGTCCATGTGATGCATCAGGGAGCGGCGGCGCTGTCCAGAAACCACTCCGCATCGCCAACCATCGCCGATGGCTGATCGGCCGCGGGTTGCGCGAGGCAGCCTCGGACGAGGGGTTTCTTGTCCGCTCCCACGGCGAGGAAGATGCGGTATCGTGCCGCCCTCGCGGCGGGGATCGTCAGTGTGATCCGGTCTTTCACCGGCGAGGTGGGCGGGGCCGTGGTGGACGCGACGGCTTTGGACTTTTCGAGCAGGGTCGGCGAGCCCGGGAAAAGGCTGAGCGTGTGTCCGTCGTCTCCGATTCCCAGGAGCAGCACGTCGATGATGGGCATGCCGGATGCGGGGTGAAGCTCGCAGTGCTTCCGCAGCTCGGCCTCGTAGGCGGCGGCGCAGGCGGGGGGAGGCAACTTTGTCGGGACGGGGTGGGCCGTCCAGGTCGAAACGGGCAGGCGACTCAGGAGCGTTTCGCGGGCCATCCGCTCATTGCTGTTCTTGTCCGATTCGGGCACACACCTCTCGTCACCCCACCAGAAGTGAATCCGAGACCAGTCGATGCCGGGCAACGTGGCCAGCACGGCGTACATGGCGCGCGGCGTGTTGCCGCCGGCCAGGCCGATATGGGCGACGTCCCGGAGCGCGATCTGCTCTTTGAGAAGATGAGCCACGCGGTCGGCGCACGCGTGCGCGGCTCCCGCTGCATCGGCAAAGCTGTGGACGACGTGTGCCATAACCGGAGCGTACGCCGGCTTGCCTTAGCCGTTGGTCCAGGACTGTCCGTAGCGTGAAACCAGATCGCTGGAGGCTTCGGGGCCCCAGGAGCCGGACGCGTATGTCTGCAGGGCGGGCCGCTGTCCCATCACCGGCGCGAAGAGTTCCCAGGATGTCTCGATCTCATCGGCGCGGACGAACAGGGTGCGGTCGCCGCGCGCAACATCGAGCAGCAGCGTCTGGTACGCCTCGGGGAGCTTGCCGAAGGCGTCGGCGTAGCGGAAGTGCATCCGCTGCGTCTGCAGTTGGAGGCCGGAGCCGGGCTGCTTCACTTCGACGGTCAGGTTGAATCCCTCGTCGGGCTGCAGCAGGAGTTCAAGGCGGTTCTGCGTGAAGAGGCAGGCTCCGTAGGTGTCGAACATGGCCACGGGGGGCCGCTTGAACGTCACGACGATCCTCGTCATCTTCCTCGCCATGCGCTTGCCGGTGCGGAGGAAGAACGGCACGCCCTGCCAGCGCCAGTTGTTGATCGAAAGCTTGGCGGCGACGAAGGTTTCCGTGTTGGAGTTTGGGGCAACGCCGTGCTCGGTCAGGTAGCCGGGCACCACCTCGTTGCCCATCATCCCCTTGCCGTATTGCCCGAAGACCACGTGCTCACGGTCGACGGGCAGGATCGACTTGAGCACCTTGACCTTCTCGTTCGCGACGCTGTCTGCCTCGATGAGGGCGGGCGGCTCCATGGCCACGAGCGCCAGAAGCTGCATCATGTGGTTCTGGACGATGTCGCGCAGTGCCCCCGCGTTTTCGTAGAACGCTCCGCGCCCCTCGACGCCGAGCTGCTCCGAAACCGTGATCTCGACGCGCTCGATGCGGTCGCGGTTCCAGATTGGCTCGAAGAGCGAGTTTGCAAAGCGGAAGACCAGGATGTTCTGGACCGTGTCCTTGCCCAGGTAGTGATCCAGGCGGTAGACGTGATCCTCCGGGTAGTACTTGTGCACGAGCGCGTTGAGCGCCTTGGCGCTGGAGAGATCCTGACCGAACGGTTTCTCGAGGACCAGCCTGGTCCAGCCGGGAGATTTGTTGAGTCCCGCCTCGGCCAATCGCTCGACGGTCGGGGCAAAGGCCGGCAGCGGGAGTGCCAGGTTGAACGCGCGATTGCCGGGAAGATCGAGCTTCCTTTCGAGCGATTCGATCCGTTCCCGCAGCGCCCGATATTGTGCCGCACCGCTCTCGCCCAGCGACTGGAAATAGAGCGTCTTTGAAACCCACTTGTCCGCGCTGGCGCGGGGCACGCCGTGCTCGGCGAGTGCTTTCGCCGCGGCCTCTCGGAACTGCTCGTCCGTCAGGCCGGCGCGGGCAACGCCGAGGATCGCGTGCCCCTCATGGGCGTTTGGGTCCTCGTCCATGTGATAGAGCGCGGGGAGGAGCTTGCGGTATGAAAGGTCTCCCGTCGCGCCGAAGATTACGAAGAGGTGACGTGGTGCAGGGCCGCCCTGGCTGACAAGTTGCATCGCTTCGCTCCGCTGCGGAGGGTGTTTGGAATCCGACTTTAAGTTATCGGTGGTTGGGATGCCGTGATTCGATCGGTGTTGCTCATTTCAACCCGCCCGAGCACCGAACAGCTCCCCGCAGGTCCAGAAAGCACAAGGTCCGCAAAAGTCGGTGGGGCGCCCGGCCGATCCTTTCACGCCCGCACGACCGCGGAACGCCCTTTCGGCGTCCGAACCGGGGGAAGACCCGGGAATCCCCGGCCGGCCGGCATGAGGAGGCGCCCCATGGCCCAGGATCCTCGCGATTTGAATCCGGTCATTGGACAGATCGAGCCGAAGCCTCTTGATGCGCGGGGCGGGCCGGATCGACGGCGGCACACCCGCATGTACGTCCGCAAGCCCTGCAAGGTGCTCCACAAGCCGAGCGGGCAGTTCCTCGTCGCGAACACGCATGATTTTTCCGTGGGCGGGGCCATGATCTGGCTTGAGCCGGGGCGCAGCCTGAACGCCGGAGATGAGATCGACGTGATCGTCGGCTGGAATGCGTCCGCGATCGTGCGGCAGGATTCCTCTGTCGCGGCGACCGTGCTCCGGGCGCTGCCCATGGACGGTGGGAGACAGGCGATCGCTGTCCGCTTTAAAGTGGCGCAGGTAACCCGAATCGCCGCGTGAGCCGAGGCCGCTGTACGCTCCGTCCGTGCGGACATGGTTCGTACAACTAGTTGCGTTCGGCACCGGGGTCTGCGCTTTGGGCGCGATTGCGGGCTGCGAGGCTTCGCGGCTTGCGACAGCCGCCGCCTCTGGTCGACCGCTTCGCGAGGAACAGATTTCATTTCGGGGGCCGATCACTCTGCGAGAGCACTCTCGGGGCGGAGCGGAGACATCGCTCGTCGTTCCAGCGGATGATCCGCTGGTGGTTCGGCTGAATCAGTGGGCGCGGCGGTCTCTGGCTGGTGCCCGATCGGACATCGTGAACTACGCCATCGGCTTTGCTGTGACGGGGGAGAACTTCCGATTGAATTTCACCGGGTCGCTGGTTGTGGTGGACTTGTGGGAAGCGAAGCGGCCGGTCGGGAGCTGGTCGACCGAGATTTCTGCGGAGAGCGATGCGATACTGGACACGTTGCGAAAGCGGCTGTCGAGTTCCGCCCGGCCGTGAACCGCGTGCCGCGTTCGGCGGGGGCGTGAATGTGCGCCCGGCGCGCACACCCGGGAAAACCTAGACTTGCGTCGTCGAACCGGGCCGTGCGGTCCGTTTTTACCGAGGGATTTCATCCGTGCTCTGGCAACCCTCTTTACCCGAGAACTATCACAAGATGACCGGCCAGGAACTGGCCGAGGCCATCGCGGCGCGCAAGCGAGAACTTGGGTCGGCGCTGGTCATCCTCGGGCATCACTACCAGGCGGACGACATCATCGCGCATGCGGATCACACGGGCGATTCGCTGAAGCTGAGCCAGATTGCCGCCCGGGTGGCGGGCAGCGCGCCCAAGGATCGGCCGGTTCGCTGGGTTGTCTTCTGCGGCGTCCACTTCATGGCCGAGACAGCGGACATGCTCACGCCCGACGCGGTGGATGTGATCCTTCCGGATCTTTCCGCCGGGTGCTCCATGGCGGACATGGCGCAGTACGAAGAAACCGTGGAAGCGTGGAAATCGATCCATGAATCGCTGACGGCCCAAGGATGGAACGGCAAAGTCGTTCCGATCACCTACGTCAACTCGACGGCGGCGATAAAGGCATTTGTGGGCGCAAACGGCGGGGCGTGCTGCACCAGTTCTAACGCCGACAAGGTCTTTGCGTGGGCCATGAAGCAGGCGCCCGATGTCAAGGTGCTCTTCCTGCCCGATCAGCATCTTGGACGCAACACCGCGGCCCGGTTCGGGATTGATGTCGGGGCGCACACCTGTGTTTACGATCCGCGGCGTGCCCGATCGGGCGATGAGCTTGGCGGGGCGACGCCGGAACAACTGCTCGCTTCCCGGGCCATTCTGTGGGCGGGGCACTGCTCGGTGCACAAGCTCTTTCGCCCGGAACATTGCGATCAGATCCGCATGGAAGATCGCGATCACCCCGAACACCGGCGGACGAAAATCCTTGTGCACCCCGAGTGCTGCAAGGAAGTCGTCGATAAGAGCGACCTGGCGGGCTCCACCGAGTTCATCATCGAAACCATCCGCAAGTCGGAGATCGGTTCTTACTGGGCGGTGGGGACGGAGGTGCACCTGGTGAACCGCCTGGCGCGCGAAGCGCGGGGGCGCGGCGTTCACGTGCGGATTCTGAGCGACTGCCAGTGTCTGTGCACGACGATGTCGCGGATCGACCCGCCCCACCTGCTCTGGACGCTCGATCATCTGGCCGGCCGATTCAGCAAGGACGGCAAGCCGAAGGTCGTGAACAAGATCGGTGTGCACCCCGAGGTCCGGCGTGATGCGCTCAAGGCGCTCGATCGAATGCTCGGCCTCACGAATCCCACGCCAAAGTTTGAGGCCGCAACCGCGCTCGACTGAGAGCGAAGGGGATGTTCCGGGCAGCCATGAAAGCCGGCGGCGTTCCAGGCGGGCGTTTTCAAGCGGGCGTGTGCGGCTGTGCCCACGGGCGGACGACCACGATGGTCTCATCGTCCGGGCGCGGCGCCAGGCCGGCGAACTGCCGCAGGCTCCAGTGGATGTGTTCTGCGATTTCCGAGGCGGTCGCCTTGGGCTTGGCCTTGAGAATCTCCAGGATGCAGGTCCGCAATCGCTTTTTTCCGAACTTCTGACGGTCAAAGTTCACGGTGTCGATCACGCCGTCCGTGTAGGCCACGAGAACGTCCCCGGAGTGCATGTCGTAGACGGCGCGCTGGTACCGCTGGCTCCGGTCGATTCCCACCACCATCCCGCCAACGGCCAGCTCGTCGATCTCCGCGGGGCCGGGTGCCCGGTGTTCGGGCACGCGGACGATCAGCGGCGGCTCATGGCCGGCGCTGCAGTAGGTCAGCCGGAGCTTGATCGGATCGAGCACGCCGTACCAGAGCGTGGCGAATTCGTTGTCGAGCGTGTCCCGGCAGAGCGCGACATTGACGCGGCTGATGACCTCGTCCAGGTCGTAGACGCCCTGCGCGTGGGCCCGCAGGCTGGCCCGCACGGCCGACATGAGAAGTGCCGCCGCGATTCCCTTGCCCACCACGTCGCCGACGACGATGCCCAGGTGTCCGGTCAGCCCGATGAAATCGTAAAAGTCACCTCCGAGCTCAAAGCTCGGGATGTACTTGGCGGCGATATCGAAATTCTTGAAGTCTTTGGTCTGAGCCGGAACGAAGCGAGGCAGCATCCGGCGCTGGACGTCGGCGGCAAGCTGCAGCTGACGCTGCAGGCGCTGGTCTTCATCCTGAACCTTGAGCAGCCGGGCCTGCTGCACGGCGGTCGCTGCCTGCGACGCGATGGACCGCAGCACACGCTTGTCGCTCTCGTCAAAGAGACGGCGACCCCGCGCGTAGAGGCGCATGACGCCGATCGGCCGGCCCTGGAAGGCCATGCCGGCGTGGATCGCCGCGACCAGTCCCTCCTTGACGACGCGATCGGGCTCGTTGACGCGGGGGTCGGTGGCCAGTTCTTCGCTGACGACAAGTTCGCCGCCGATCGCGATCCGGTCGAAGACCCGATCCTTGCTGAGCGGGCGCGGATCGGAGAGCCACTCATCGCTCAGACCTTTGCTGGCCTTCAGCACGAGGTCTTCTTCGCTCGCGCCGCGGAGTTCGGCGATTTCTTCCGTGTCTTCCGGGACCAGCACGATCCCGCCGCAGTCGAGTCCGAGCACATCGAGCGCCAGTTCGAGTGCCACCTGCAGCACCCGGTCGACGCTTGTGGCCCGCGGCAGCATCGTGCTCAGCCGGTAGAGCGCGCTCGCCTCCTTGACCCGGTGCCGAAGATCGAGCTCGCGTTCGCACAGTTCCGCGGTTGTCGACGAAAGCAGTCGCACAACCTGCTCGAGCGTTTCCCGCGAGTTGCCGGCCGGCCGGCCGGGCGCCACCAGGAACGATCCGATCCGGCCGGACTCGAGCATGAGCGGCACGCACGCCGCCCCCTGGGCATCCGCCGTCGCGGGCGTTTCGTCCACTCCCCAGCCTGTCGCCGACATGTGGACCGTCCGCCCGCGCGCATCCAGCAGATCGACGCGGACGCCCGCGAGCTTTGAAAGCTCGGCGCACAAACGCACCAGCGACCCATCCGAAAGAAAGTCGGTAATAGAAAGTTGCGCGCCCTTCGCCAGAGCGGCATCTTCCGCCCCCCCGCCCGAGGCCGGCGGCTTGACAGCGCTGTTCACATCCGAAACGGTCATCTCGCCCGGATCGTAGCGCGCCCCTGGGCGTTTCTTAAGGATTCGCGCCGCACGCCTGCCGCCACACGCCGCGCAGCGGGTTCTCGAAACGGGCGCAGAATCCGGGCCCGTCCATCAGGGGGCTCGATGTGATTCGTGCCCGGAGAGTGTCCCGATAATGCGCGATCTTCGCGCGATCTTTCGCGAGTTCCACCGCGATCTTCACGTACTCGTCGGGGTTCGCCGCGATCAGTTCGGGCGTGCCGACGGCGGTCAGCAGGCTCACCCCGACCCGCGAGCGGTGCTCGCTGCCCGCGAGCGTGACCACCGGGACACCCATCAGCAGCGCCTCGCACGTTGTTGTGGTGCCGTGGTAGGGGTAGGTGTCAAGCGCGACGTGCACGCCGCCGTAGGAGGCGAGATGCTCGCGTGTGACGGGGATCATGCCCATCATTTCCACACGCTCTGGCTCGATTTCTCTCCGGCCGAATTCGCGGGCAATGTGATTACGGGTGGAAGCGTCGCTGAAGGCAAAGCCCTTGAGCCGCAGCCGGGACCCTGGCGTCTGCTTGAGAATCCGGGCCCACAGGTCGAGCAGGCCCGGCGAAAACTTTGCCACGTTGTTGTAGCTGCCGAAGGTGAGCGGCCCGGAACCCGCCGGATCGATCGGCTCGATCGGGGGCGGCTCGACCGCGGGCATGAAGCAGAGGAAGCAGGGGTCGAGCCGAAGGAGTTTTTCGGAAGAGGAGTTGTCCGCTTCGGCCGGCGGATCGGTGATCGAGTCCACGATGCGGTAGTCGATGCCCGAGTATCCGGTTCGATGGGGATACCCGATGTAGCTCATCGTGATCACCGCGGGCCGGTGATGCAGGAGGTACGACCTGTTCATGGGCATATGCCCGGCCAGGTCGATCATTATGTCGAGCTGCTGGTTGCGGATTTCCGTGACCGCCATCTGGTCCGGGAGCCTGAAGATCTCGCTCCAGAGGCCGGCCATCGAATCCAGCCGGCCGGTGATCTCGTCGCGCATCGGGTTGGTTGAAAACACTCCGAATCGGATCTTGTCTCGATCGCTGTGCAGAAGCAGCGGCTCGACAAAGCGAGAGACCGAGTGGCCGTACATGTCGGGCGAGAGAAGGCCCACCCGCAGAGGTCTCTCCGCGTCGGCCGGCCCGGGCGACGAGGGGCGGATCGGTCGCGCCGGGAGCTGCGATTCAACGCGCGACGCGTATTCTCTGTGCAGTTGGGCGAGGGCGGCGGCGTTTACTTTCTCGCTGTAGAGCGACATCACGGTCCGCGCGTACAGCACGGCGAGCTCGCGGGGCGTGCTCGCGTCCTGGGCCGCCAGCACAGCCAGGGCCTCGTCGGCGCGACCGGTCTGGACCAGGCACCAGGCAAGGCCGACCGACAGATTCGGCATCTTGTTTGTGATCGAGAGCCCTCGGCGCAGAGCGGCTTCGGCCTCTTCGAACCGCCTCTTCTCCAGCAGGGCGTGGCCGAGGTTGTTCCATCCGTCCGCCTCCTGCGGCGCGAGCCCGCAGCCCATCTTGAATTCCTCGATCGCCAGATCGTGCTGATCGGTCTGGGCGAGGCAAATCCCCAGCACCCACCGTGACGGCGGGTGGTCGGGCGCGTACTCGACGGCGGACCGAGCGTGCTGCAGGGCTCGCTGGAAGTCGCCCATCCGCATGCAGCAGGTCGCGGAGAGGTGGTGCGCCTTTGCGATCGCGGGATGACGAGAAAGAAGCTCGCCCAGGAAGACCAGGGCGAGCTCGTAGTTGCCTTGAGAGGCGGCCTCGAAGGCCTTGTGATAGAGATGTTCCGGGTTGTTCATCCGGTCTGATTGTTCACCCGCAAAGCGGAGGAATCACTCATCGATCGCCCGCTTTGCTCGCGTCGCTCGTGGCGTTCGCGGGGGTTCCGGTCTTGGCGGCCGGGGCCGCGGCGTTCGTGGTGCCGTGATTTACCACCGGGGCCACAAGTGTCTTGACCTGGTCGGGCGTCATCAGCGCCACGGCCGAGCGCATCTTCGCCAGGCGTTCGCTCTCGTCTTTCGAGTCCTTGGCCTGCTGGAAGAACTCGCGAACCTTGGGCTCAACGTCGGAAGAGAGCCCGAGCGAGCTGACGCGATCCGCCGCGGTCTCGGCGCTGTCCTCGAGCATCCAGTGGTAGACCTGGCGCGGCTCATCGGTAAGCGTGAAGAACATGGCGCGGGAGACAAAGTCGACCGTTCCGTTCTTCTCGTTGGCCTTGGACCCCGAGTCGCGCTTCATGTCGTCGAGCATGAGGCGGCGGTAGTCGTCTACGATGATGTTGTGCTGCTGAATGTTGTTCTGCGTGAAGAGGTCCGCCTTGCGGAGCTCGTTCGCAAACACACCCAGGTCGGAGAAGGGCTTGTTCGCCGCGAGCAGCTTGTTCACGTCGGCCCGATCGCTCATCTTGATCGTCTCGACGATGCCGCTGTCCAGCTCAAGAACGTTGGCCATGTTCGCGAGGATTGCTTCTTCCAGCTTCACGCGACGCTGGTTGAGGAAGATCTCGATCTTCTTCCGGTTCTCCGGGGTGATCGTTTTGTTCCGGTCGATCGCGGCCCAGTGCACCGGACGGTCGAGCGGCAGAACCCGGCCCGAGCCGTCGCGCTCCCACGCCGGGTAATTCGTCCGCATCTGCTCCTTGGACATCGTCGGCGCTTCGGGCGCGGGGGCCTGTGCGGGGGTTGACGCAGGGGTTGCCGCGGCCGGGGTCGCGCCGGCGGGCGCCGCCGTCTTGGGCTTGTTGGGATCTTCCATCAGGCCGCGCCGGATCGCTTCCTGCACCGAGATTGTTTCGTGCTTGGTTTCGACCGGAGCCGTCTTGGTTTCGGCGGGCCAGGGCGCGGGCTTATCGGCGGGGGGAACCGTCATCTGCGCCGAAGCGCTCACCGCAAGGCCGGCCAGACCCGCGAGCCACGCCATCTTCATACCGCTCGTGTTCATTCCGCATTTCATCGCTTCATTCTCCAGTGGCCGCGAGTGGGGCTCAGCATGCGCCCGGCGGCAAAGGCTCGCTATCGACGATCTTTCCGGCCCATCCCAGCCCAAGAGACCATTCCGGGCAAACTCGAAAACAGATTCCCCGTATTCTTGACGCGGCAATTCGACGGGAAGATATCCGGACCTGAACCGGCCACCCGTCACATCTGAAGCGCGCCGGGCCTATTTCGGTTCGTTGAGGCCTTCCCGGTGGTTTCCGGACGTCTGCGCCTGGGTGAGCGGGGGCAGGCCGAGCAGCAGATCCAGCATGGACGCTTTCTGTTCGCCGCTCAGCGAGGGTGCGTTCCGCACAACCAGCTCGAACCAGTCCCGGCCGCCGGGGTTGTTTTTCGTGCGATCCTTCAGGTCGGTGATTTCCTTACGCACGGCGGGGTTCTGGTCTTCCTGCGGTGCGACGGCCGCAAGCACGAGCGCGCACTGGTCCGGACGCGAATTGAACTGCCGCTCAAACGCCCGGCGCAGCTCGTTGCCAGCCATTGCAAGCGTGACGCGCACGCGTGCATCGCTCAGAGAGATCTTTTCCTTGCGAGTCTGCGACTGCTGCATCTCGTCCACAACGAGCGCGCGCAGGTATTCATCGACCAGCCGATGAAATTCGCGTCGTTCCGGATCCGGCAGTGCGCCGTCGATCCGGTCGCGAAACCGGCCGAACGAACCGCCCTCGCCGGACGCCTGCAATTCCGACGAGAGTTTCTCGACGAGCGCCCCGCCCTTGATGCCCGCTTTTCGTGCCGCGCTCAGGGTCGAAAGGATGTCGTTCCGCAGGAGCCCTTCTACGAATGTGCGGTGCTCCCGCACGATCGCGTCCACACGGGCTCTCGTCTCCGCATCCAGGTTGAGCGCATCGAGGGCGGCTTCCTCCGGCGTCAGGTCGAGCCGGCGGAGTCCACCTCCAAAATCAAACTTCACGAGCGTCCGGTCGGCGGCGTCTTCTTCAAGACGCGGCCCGGCGAGCAGCGGCGAGGGGTCCGCCTCCCACGGCTCTGGTTCGTGCGTGATCGGCGCGGGAAGAGGGGTTGATGTTTCGTCCGCGCCCGGATCGGCCGCCAGGGCCGCTCCGACCAGGAGCGGGGTCAAAAGGAATAGTCGTGCGGGCCGAAAACAACCCATGGCAGAATCATATTTCGGTCTCGGCCCGCCCGTCGCTCGCTACCCTCTGCACATGTCCAAAGAGGCTCTTGCAAGGTCGATCGCCGATGCCGCGCTGCTCCGCGGTCAGTTCACGCTCCGCTCCGGCAAAACCAGCAGCTATTACCTTGACAAGTACCTCTTCTCGACCCGGCCCGAAGTGCTCGGTCAGCTTGCGCCCATGTTCGCGGAGCGCATCGATGCCCTTGAGGCCCGCCTTGATATCGAGATAGACCGTCTCGCCGGCGCCGAGCTGGGCGGCATACCCCTCGTCACCGCCGCCAGCCTCGCGACAGGACTCCCATCCATCTTCGTCCGGAACAAGAAGAAGGACTACGGCACGGCCAAGCAGGTCGAGGGCGCCCTTGAAAAGGACGACGTCGTCGTCATGCTCGAAGATGTCGCGACCACCGGCGGCCAGGCGCTCGAGGCCGTTGCCGTTCTCCGTGAAGCGGGGGCCAAGGTTGTCGCCGTCATCGCCACCATCGACCGCATGGAGGGCGCGCGGGACAACATCGAAAAAACCGGAGTGCTGTTCGAATCACTCTTTAACGTCGCGGACCTGGGCGTTCGGCCCTGAACGCGGCTAGAGCCCGACCGCAAATCGCTCGAGCCACACGCCCGCACACACGCAGCGCCAGAGGAATCGGTCGTAGGCGACCTCGCCCCGGCGCATCGCCGCGAGCGCACGCCGGCCTTCATCCGTCAACAGCGAAGCAACGGGCACAAGGGCCCTTTCCAGCAGTTCCCCGCCCGCGATGCCGACAAGAGCCTGTCTTTCGGGTGCTGCAAAGGCGACCTTTTTTCGGTTGTTCCGAACGTCTTCGGGAATCGCTCCCCGCATCGCCCGGCGCAGAGCAATCTTGGTGACACCCGCGTCGATCTTGGAAACTGTGGGCAGCGAGAGCGAGCAGGCGACAAAGTCAGGAGACAGGAACGGCACGCGGGCTTCCACGCTCACGGCCATGGAGTTGCGGTCTTCCCAGTGCAGCAGCATCGGCACGCTTGCGTGCATGAGCTGCTGCATCGAGCAACTGCGGATGTCCCGAGCCTCGGGAAGGCGCTCAAAGGGGTCCGAAGCGGCATTCGCCAGCGATGGCCCATCAATCCACCCTGCAGCAGCGGGGCGCGGACGCACAAGGGCGCCAATGCCCGGAGCCAGCACCGCACCCAGTTCGGCCAGCTGCGTGCGGATAGAACGATCCCGAACGCGGCGCACTTCGCACATACTCTGCCACGCCGAAAGCAGTTTCAGCTTCCGGACCTGTTCTGCCAGCGCAAAGCGGAAAAAGACGTCGTACCCGCACAGTTGCTCGTCGGCCCCCTGGCCGTCGAGCATCACCTTGACTCCCTGGCGGGCGGCCTCGCGAAAGACCGCCGCCTGGGCGAGAATGGACGTTGAACTGAATGGCTCATCCTGGTGCCACACAACACGCGCCAGTTCGTCCCATCCGCCCAGTTCGGGAATGGAAACCGGTGTGCCCCGGGCGCCGGTCATCGCCAGCGTTTGTTGTACGAGTGGCCACTCGTCGGGAGTCTCGTCTGTCGCGCGCTCCGGTCGGGCCGTAAACGTTCGAAACTCGGGCGCTCCGCCCTTTCCGAGGATCTGGCACGCGCACGCAACGATCGATGTGGAGTCGAGTCCACCCGAAAGACACGATCCGACGCGCACGTCCGCACGCAGTTGTCGCTGGACAGATCCAAACAGCGCGGAACGAACGCGTTCCCCATCGTCGCCAACGCGTTGAGATTGTGTTCCCGGTGTGTGCCAGCGCCCGATCACCAGTGCTTCGGGAGCGCCCGGGCCAAACCCGACGGTCGCGAAATGTCCCCCCGGCAACTGTTCCACCCCGGCGAACATCGTGCGCTCTGTGTGGTCCAGCACACCCCGCAGCAGGAAGTCATAAAAACGTTCGCCGTCCGCGCGGGGGCTCCAGCCGTCCAGGGCGCTGAACTGCTTGATCTCCGAGGCAAAGGCCAGCCCGCAGCGCGGGCGCTTCCATATGTAAAGAGGTTTGATGCCAAAGGGATCTCGCGCCAGAAGCAGACGCCTCTCGACTGTGTCGATCAGCATCAGCGCAAACATGCCATCCAGCCGCGAAAGGGCGGCAACACCGTCGCGTGCCAGCAGGCGGAGCAGCACTTCGGTATCCGAGCGGGAAACAAACCGCTCGCCCGCCGCCTCGAGTTCCGCACGCAGCTCGGTGTGGTTGTAGATCTCACCGTTGAAGGCGATCCAATATCGACCCTGCGGATGGCGCATGGGCTGATGCCCCGCCGGCGATAGATCGAAGATCGACAGTCTCCGGAACCCGACGGCCAGGTGCGTCCGCTCGTCCCCGGTATGGTCCGTTGACACCGACCCAGTACCACTAAACAGAGCCCAACCGGAATCGTCCGGGCCCCGGTGCGAGATCACGTCCAAGGCAGCCCCCGCGGACCGCACCAGCCTGGATCTTTCGTCGCCCTGGCAGTTTCCGGGCAGGACCGCGAGTATGCCGCACATGGCCGGACGGTAGGTTTAAGGGGTCGGACGGGCCGGAAGGGGCCTGGCTGACACCTAGACTTGCGACCCGGCAGAGAGAGGGATGGGAGGGCTACCCCACCGACCCGCGCCGAGTCTGTGTCGATCCGTCCGGGGGGGCCCAAGGAAGGGGTATTTTCGGTCGATAGGGAGGGGGCCGATCCTGCACCATGCGGGATGGTTCCGGGCACGACGGGCAAACATTGGCCCTCGTTCCGGCGTAGGAAGCGGCCCGGCCGCTCGCCTGCGGCAGCAACAACCCGCGGCAAGTCTCTTGCCGCCGTCGATTTCGAGGAGATTCTCTACATGGCCACTCCGCGTCGCGCTCTCATCACCGGCATCACCGGGCAGGACGGCTCGTATCTCGCCGAGTTTCTGCTCGGCAAGGGATATGAGGTCCACGGGATCATCCGTCGGTCCTCCTCGTTCAACACGGGGCGCATCGACGGGATCTACCAGGACCCGCACGCCAAGAACGGCAAGCTGAAGCTGCACTACGGCGATCTGTGCGATGCCAACAACCTGAGCAAGCTGATGCGTGAAGTGCGTCCGCACGAGGTTTACAACCTTGGTGCTCAATCGCACGTGCGCGTGTCGTTCGACATGCCCATCTACACGGCCGAGACGGTCGCCATGGGCGCTCTCAAGCTGCTCGAGGCGGTTCGCGACTTCCAGCAGGAGTCGGGCCAGCAGGTGCGGTATTACCAGGCCAGCTCGTCGGAGCAGTTCGGTAAGGTCGTCGAGACTCCGCAGAAGGAAACCACCCCGTTCTATCCGCGCTCGCCCTACGCCTGCGCGAAGATGATGGCGCACTGGGCCACCGTCAACTACCGCGAGTCCTACGGCCTGCACGCCTCGTGCGGCATCCTGTTCAACCACGAGTCTCCCCGCCGCGGCGAGACCTTCGTGACCCGCAAGATCACCCGCGCCGTCGGCCGCATCAAGCTCGGCCTGCAGGACAAGATCTTCCTGGGCAACCTCGACAGCAAGCGCGACTGGGGCTTTGCGGGCGACTACGTCAAGATGATGTGGATGATGCTCCAGCAGGAGAAGCCCGACGACTACGTCGTTGCCACCGGCAAGACGATCGCCGTCAAGGAGTTCTGCGAGCTGGCGTTCAGCCATGTGGGGCTGGATTACAAGGACTTTGTCGCGTTCGACCCGCGCTACCTGCGCCCGGCCGAGGTGGACCTGCTGCTGGGCGACCCGTCGAAGGCCAAGGCCAAGCTTGGCTGGGTGCCGCAGACGACCGTGGAACAGCTCGCGGGCATGATGGTGGATAACGACCTGGAACTCGCCAAGCGCGAGAAGACCCTGCGAGACGCCGGGCACGCGATGCCGGAATACGCGGGGCACGACCAGTAAACACCCCGCTTCAGACAACAACGGGCCCGGCCTTGTGCCGGGCCCTTTTTCTGCGCTCCAACGATTGAGCGTGAGCACCCACCGCGTCATTGCGCACGTTGACATGGACGCCTTTTTCGCGTCCGTCGAGCAGCGCGACAATCCGGAGCTTCGCGGCAAGCCCGTGCTCGTGGGGGGTTCCAGCAGGCGCGGCGTGGTCATGGCCGCCAGCTATGAGGCGCGGAAGTTTGGATGCCGCAGCGCCATGCTCACTGCCCAGGCCCTGCGGCTCTGCCCGCAGGCGATCGTCGTCAAGGGAGGCCACGGGAAGTACTCCGCCGTCTCACGCCAGGTCTTCACTGTCGTGCGCTCGTTCACGCCCGATGTCCAGCCGATCTCGATCGACGAGGCGTTTTTCGATCTCACAAACGTGATGCATCTGCACGCCAGGAACTGGAATCGCGGGTCCGCGTGGGAAGAGAAGGGCGCGATCGAGGCGCTCACGGCGGCGGGGCGGCGGATCAAACAGGCCATCCGCGAGGCCGTGGATCTTCCCGCCAGCATCGGGGTCAGCGGCAACAAGTTCCTCGCGAAAGTGTGCAGCGATCTGAGCAAGCCCGATGGACTCAAGATCCTTCCGCCGCGGGAAGCAGAACAGTCGCTCTTGCCGATGCCCGTCGGTGTGATCTTTGGTGTCGGTCCCAAGGCGCAGGAACGGCTGAGGCAGTTGGGCGTGCGCACCATCGCCGAATTTCGCGCGTTCGGCGAAGACCGCCTTGTCAGCCGCTTCGGCGAGCAGGCGCGAGACTGGCTCCGCCTCGCACGGGGCGAGGACAACCGTCCCGTCCGCACCAGCCGCGAGCAGAAATCGATCGGCAAGGAGCGCACCTTTTTCGAGAACATCGGCGACCCGGAAGAACTGCGGGCGCTGCTGCTCTCCTTCGTGGAGGATGTCGCACGTTCGCTGCGCGAAGATGGTCTCAAGGCCAAAGGCGTGACGCTCAAGTTGCGGATCGCCGACTTCCGCACGTTCTCCCGCTCCCGCGCACTCGATGAGCCGACGGATTCCACCAAGGAGCTCTGGGCCGCCGCATGGTCGCTGCTCCAGGAATGGCTTCGCGAGCGCAAGGGCGCGTTGCGGCTGATGGGCGTCAGCCTTCACGGGCTCACCAGCGAAACGCAGCTGGGCCTCTTCGGGGCGACGCCGGCAAAGACGCCGCGGACCGAGGCGAAAGTCGATTCAACACTCGACGCGATCGTGCAGAAGTTCGGCCGCGGCGCGATCAGGCGGGGCGGCAGCCTGCGCGAAGAGTGAGTTGGGCGCATGAAAAACGCCCGGGTTTCCCCGGGCGTCCTTGATCGAATCGGGACGGGTTTCAGCGGCGACGCCGCGAAGCCACCAGTCCCGCTGCCGCCATCAGACCTACACCACCGGCGGAAGGAATCGATGCGCCACCCTCAAAGCCGCCATCCCAGTTCACCTGACCGCTCCCCGTGAGCGAGCCCACGATGAGGTTGCCGGTGACAAGGCCGTACGCGAAATTGGTCGCCGCGTTGGCCGCGAGGATGTTGACGTTGTTGCTGCCCGTGAGATTGAGCGTGCTCGCCTGATTGATATTGAGCAGTGTCGTCTTGCTCGAAGCGCCGCCCGTGTAGCTCCATGTGAGCCCGCCCAGCGAAACGTTGCTTCCCGCGAGGTTGATCACGACCGCACCGCTTCCCACCACGTTGATGCCCCAGACGCCCGCGAGATTGGCGGAGGTCAGGTTCACCACGGTCAGCGGGCCGTTGGCGTTGATCACCATCTGGCTGTAGTTCATCGAGAAAACCGACGTCGGCGCGTGATTGGCGGCGAAGTTTCCCACGCCCGCGAAGTATGACGAAACCGCGTTGAGGTCGACGGTGGGCACAAAGGCCTGGTTTTCCAGGAGGCTGCCGGACACGGTCAGCGGATTTCCCGTGGTCTTGAGGCCGCCGAGGATGGCGTTGCCGTTCACGCTGCCGCTCGTGCCGCCGAGGTTGCCGCCGGCGCGTACCACGCCGTTCACCGAGCCGCTGTTGAGCGTGACGTTGCCCGCGACTTCGATGCCGTCGTGGTCGACGCTTCCCTGGAGCGTGAAATTCCCGCCGCCGTAGAAGCCGTGCGCGAGGCTGGGCGATGTGCCGCCCACGCCCTTGACCGTGAAGCCATTGAACCAGGCGCTACCAACTGCGCCCGAGGCGCCCTGGAAGTCGGAGCCGTAGCCCTGACCGGCCGTGCCGATCGTCGAGCGGCTGAAGACGTTGAAATCCCAATAGTTCACGGCCTGGACCTGGGCGCAAAACGTGGCGGCCATGACCACACCGGCCGCGCAGGCGGCCTTGGTAACGAATGAATTCATGATTGTCTCTCCCAACCTCCTTGAGAATGAACGCACGGGCGGAAGTGTGCGTCGGAAACGAAGCCATTCTAACTGCCGGGTCTGTTCGCTCAAGCGCGGCGGGCTGATTCATGCGTCAAAGCAGATTGTTGTGAAACTTCAGGTGCTAGGCCTGGTCAGATAACACGCGCCAGCGCCCAGGAACGATCGGGCCACCTGCCGCGAAGCACCCCAAAAACGGAAAAGGGCCGGGAGTGCCCGGCCCTGTGCGTGCTCGATGTGAAATGCTTCATCCGCGCCGGCGTCGCAGGATCACCAGCCCGCCACCGACCAGCGCGAACGCGCCGCCCGGCGAGGGGATGAGCGCGGCGCCGCTGAAGCCGCCGCCGGGGTTCCAGTTCAGCTGGCCGCCTCCCATGAGCGAGCCGACGATGAGGTTGCCCGTGACGACGCCGGACGAGAACGTCGTGGCGGCGTTGGCGGCGAGGATGTTCACGTTGTGACCTCCCGACATGGTGATGGCGTTCGCCTCGTTCAGATTCAGCAGCGTTGTCACGGCGCTCGCGCCGTTCTGGTAGGTCCAGGTCTTGCTGCCGAAATTGAGCGAAGCACCGCGTACGTTGATTACAACGGCGCCGTTGCCGACAACGCGGATGCCCCAGGCGTTGGTGAAGTCCGTCTGGTTCACGCTGAAGACCGACAGCGGCCCGCTGGCATTGAGCACCAGCTCGCCCCACTGGTTCAGGTAAGAAGCGGTGGGCAGCAGGGCCGCGGCGGCGTTGCCGATGTTCTGGAAATACGACGAAGCCGCCGTCAGGTTGAGCGCCGCGGCGTACGCCTGTCCGGTATTGACCGACCCGGTGACGGTCAGCGGATTGCCGGTGGTTTTCGAGCCGGCGATGTCCACATCTCCGTAGACAGTGCCGCCCGAGCCGCCCAGGTTGCCGCCGCCGGTCACGCCGCCGTAAATAGAGGCGCCGTTCATGGTCACGGTACCGGCGACATTGACGCCGCCGTTATTCACGCTGCCCGACAGGCGGAGATTGCCGCCGCCGTAAAAGCCGGCCGCCAGGCTCGAAGAGCTGCCCGCGTTCGTTCTGCCGGCGAAGCCGTTGAAGTAAGCGTCTCCCACAGAGCCCGTGGCGCCCTGGATGTCGGAGCCATACCCCTGGCTCGCCGATCCGATCGTGGAGCGGCTGAAAGCGTTGAAGTCCCAGTAGGTCACGGCCGCGCTGGCCGCGGTCGAGAGACCGGCCACGCTCGCGATAGCGACGGCGGCGACAGGTCGTATAGATCGTTTCATAAAGGCCTCCCCTCGTGGGGTTCTTCCCCACACTGGTACGGGCGCACTCGCCCTCAAGATCAACCTTCGATTACCTGAAAGCGGAACGCAAACCGCGGGCGCGCAAACAAGGCGGCGGCGGAAGCGTTTTCAGTCGATGCGGCCGGAAAAATCGGAATAGGCGGCACGAGATAACCAAGTGCACCGTGGCCGGTAACACATCCCGACATTCCTGTCCCAGATGTCGTGCGCCAGGTCCGAATTGCCCGGTATCTCGACCCCACGTGGGAGTCGTGCAAGGATCCAGAGCGAGTTTGCCGAACCGCTTCAGCGTAATGAGCCGCGAAGCCGCGCCGCGGATGTCACTTCTCGAAATCTCCCGAGCGTGCTTCGGCAAAGCTCGTAGACGAAAACCGGTGCCGCAGCGCATCGTTTACGCTCGCGGCGTTCAGTCGATCCAATCGTTGAAAAAGTCGGTCGTACCACGCCATGGTTCTTCCGAGATACATGTCGCGGGCCAGAACATCGGCGAGGACGTCGTCGGCGCTGAAGCTTGCTAGCACCGCCATCCGATACCCCTTGCGTGCCGTGGAGAGTTCGTCATCCGTGATTCCGTCGCGGATCCAGCGGTCGACCTCCTCTTGCAGCGCTGCCGCAGCTTTGTCCGCGTTCTCCTTGGCGCAACTCGCGTACATGATCAGTGTCGACACGGAGTCCAGTTTGCCCATCGAAAGGGTGGCTAGGCTGTCATAGGACAAGCCTTCTTTTCCGCGCAGCCGTGTACCGATGCGGCTGTGCAGGCCCCGGCCCAGAATATTGACAGCCATGAGCAGGGCCTCGGCATCGGCATCGCTGTCTTTGAGTGAGAGCGCGGTGGCGAGTCCGACCGCTGCCATTGGCTTGTCGGGCGTGCGAATGACTATTCGCTCCTTGGAAATCTGGCGGGGGTCGCGGACAGGCCGCCGGAAATTCATTCCACCGCTCCAGCCATCGACAAGCCTGCGTGCCTGTGCCTCCGCGTCGGTTGCTTCAATGTCGCCAACGATCGCGATCTGTACGTTCGACGGGCCGATGACGCGCTGGTAAAACGCCCGAACATCCTGCACGGTTGCAGCCTTGATACGCTCCAGCCTTTCCGCAGGCGTCGGAACGTAAAACATCGATTGGGCGCCGAACGGCGACGTCGCCCGCTGGAGGGCGTTGTTGACGAGTGTGAGTGGCTGGTCGAGCTGCGACGCCGCGAACGCCGCCTGATCCGCCTGCACGGCCTGAAACTCCGAATCTGGGAAGACCGGATTCCGCAGCATGTCGGCCGCGATCTCCATGCACCGGGCAAAGTTCTTCCGATCAGTGGATACCGCCAGCGAGAGCACGCCGCCCTGATACGAGGGGAAGATCGTGGACTGCAAAGCGTCGAGCTCGTCGGAACGTTCTTGAAAGGTCATCGTGCGCGTGCCGCGACCGAGCATTCCGGCCGCGAGCAGGCCGATCGAGTCCTGCCCTGCGAGCGCTGCTTCATCCCCCGAGCGGACAGCGATCACCGCCTGCACAGCTCCTCCGGCTGTGCGTTTGGGCACGACGGCGAGGCGAACGCCGGGACGCAGTTCGGTGCGGATCGTTCGAGCCTCGATAGCCGCCGGTGTCGCATCGAACGCTTCACCCTTGCGGAACTCTTCGGTGCCTTTGTACGTGGCGACGAGGCTGCCGATGTCCGGTCTTGGCGGAATCGCGGCACGTAATGGAGATTTGGTGGGCAGCAACAACGCTGCCGTGCGGTTGCTCGGCACGAAGTACCGGACGTAAACGGATTGCATCTGCTCCGCATTTATTTCCTTGATGCGGTCGCGTTCGAGAAACCAGAGCCGCCAGTCGCCGCAGGAGGCCGCGTCGGCCAGTGCAAACGCAAACGAGAGATTGTTTTTCCTTGTGCTCGTAAGCTGCGAGAGCCACGAGGCGCGGGCGCGCCTGGCTTCAGCCGACGTCACGGGAGCATTGGCGAACCCCTCCATGATCTCGGTGAGTACACGGAGCGCTTTCTGTGGATTCTGGCCGTCCTTAAGGGTCGCGATCACGAGCAGCGCGCCGCGTTCTTCCATCACGAAGGGCAAAATGTTGACCTGAGCCGCAAGCCCGGCGGCAACGAGTCCCTTCTGAAGCCTCCCCCAGGGAACGTCGCTGAGCAGAGGATTGAGCAGCGTGATGGCCGCAGCGTCCGGGTGCGAGCGTGCGGGCACGTGGTACATCACGCCCACACTCGCTTGCGTGATATCTCGGCAGATCTCCACCAGGCGCGAACCGTCCTGGGTTGGTTCTTCGGTCCATGTTGGGGTCAGAGGAGCTGGCGGGTTGTCAAGCGGTGAAAAGTGCGTGTCGATGCGATTCAGAACATCCGCGTCATCGAACTTCCCCGAGACGATGAGCATCGCGTTCGACGGGCGGTAGAAGTGCTTGTAAAACCGGCGAAGGTTTTCTCCCGGCACACGCTCGATATCCGACCGGTTGCCGATCGTGGCGGCGCCATAAGGATGCCACGTATACCCCCCCGCCATCAGACTTTGAAGCACGATCTCGAGCGGATCGCTCTCTTTCATTTCGAATTCGTTCCGCACGACGGTCATCTCACTCGCGAGTGCGGGATCGCCAATGAGGGCGTTCTGCATGCGGTCGGCTTCGAACCGCAGCGCGAAGTCGATGTTTTCGGACGTTGAGACCATTTCCTCGAAATAGATGGTTCGGTCTGTCCATGTGGAGGCATTCGAGAATGCGCCACGCTCCTTGAGCTCCTGTGCCGGATCGGGGAACTTCGGACTCCCCTTGAAGAGCAGGTGCTCCAGCAGATGGGCCATGCCCCGTTCACCGAGCCCTTCATGCCGCGAACCGACGAAGTACACCATAAGGAACGCGACCTTTGAGGACGCGGGGTCGGGATTCAGCAGCACTCGCATCCCGTTCGCCAGGGTGTACGCGCGAACATCCTCCACCACAGTCGGGGTCGATGAAGGTCGGGACCCGTTCTCGGCGGGGGAGGATCCCATGAGGGCGGTCGAAACGATCCACAACGCGAGCGATGGTGCGAGAAAGAAGGGCTTCACGGCGATGCTCCTGATATTCAGGTCGGATCCGTTTCGGGGGCGGGCGCATGGCAGGAAGCGCGATGCCTGCTATACTAAATATAGCAGATAGTTTGTACCCAAAGGATGCATCCCCTTGCACACTTCCGGACGCCAGGATTCCGCCGCCCCCCGCGGTACCAAGGCCGATGCCGTCTTCAACGACTGCATCTACCAGATTGCGACCGGTGCATGGAAGCCGGGAGATCGCCTGCCCGCCCTCCGAGACGCGAAGGCACGGTGGGGGATCAACGAGGTGACGTGCTTTCGCGTATACCGGCGGCTGGTCAACGACGGGTTGGTGGTGACGCGTGATCGCAGCGGGTATTTCATCGCGGACGCCGCCGCCGTGGGGCACCTGTCGGATCGGGCCCGTCCGCTGCGGGATCTGTATACATGGTTCGCGCGGGCGATCCGCTCGCGGGGCGAGCTTTCAACGCTCGGGGCTGCACGCGCACTGCATGAGATGGCCGAGGCGGAGCTCAGCGCCCGCCCGACGTGTGCCTTCGTGGAGTGTACTGAGTTTCAGGCAGAGTCACACGCCGCGGAGATCCGCGAACGCCTGGAAGTACCCTGTCTGGCACTCCGGACCGGTGACCATCTCGCCATCCCGGCCTCGGTTCGATACCTGGTCACGACACCTTTTCACGCTGCCGAGGTGCGTCGGGCGGCGCGTCGCGTTGGCGCTTTGGCGATGGCCGCTCCGATCGAGATTCTGCCGGCGCTGCTCGATTCACTCCGCCGCTCGCGATCCGCGGAGTTTGTTGTGCTCGGCCTTAAGCACGGTTTGGCTCAGAGTGCCGCGGCCGATCTGCGAGCGAGGCTTCCCAGCGAGAATCGAGTCTTTCACGCGAAGGCATCGAGCCCGGAGACGCTTGCGCGCGACGCGGCCGAGGCGCTGGCACGGGGCCGGCGCACGCTCATCCTTTCCCCATCGCTTTGGTCCGCCGCCGGATCGGACCTCCGGGGCCGGCCGGTAATCCGGCCGCTGGAATATCGCATTGTACCGAGCGCATGGATCGCGATCTCGCGCCTGCTCGGGCTTGTGCCCTCAACATCAAGCGCCGGGCAGGAGTGTCCGGTCCGGGCCCACTGCTAGACGGCTTTGCACGCGATAGACGTTCCGCGATGCCAGATTCCGAGCGAGTGATCACCCGCCCATCGCGCTCGCCATGGCGCTGCCCATATCCGCGGGGCTCATCGCCACGCTCACGCCCGCGGCCTGCAGCGCCTTGATCTTCGCGTCCGCCGTGTCATCCGCGCCGCCGATGATCGCGCCCGCGTGGCCCATGCGTCGGCCGGGAGGCGCGGTGCGCCCCGCGATGAACCCGGCGACGGGCTTCTTCAGCCGACCGCTCCTGCGGTTTTCTGCGACCCATTTCGCGGCATCAATCTCGTCGCTGCCGCCGATCTCGCCGATCATGAGGATGCCGTGCGTTTCCGGATCGTCGGCGAAGAGCTCGAGACAATCAATGTGGTTGAGCCCGCGCACCGGATCGCCGCCGATGCCGACGCAGGTGCTCTGCGCAAAGCCGAGGTTCGAGGTCTGCCACACGGCCTCGTAGGTGAGGGTGCCCGAGCGGCTGACAATGCCGATGGCTTTGCCGCGCTTGCTCTGGCTGATGTGCGTGTTGATGTAGCCCGGCATGATCCCGATCTTGCAGCCGGCATTGGTGAACGGAGCGCCGGGCTCGCCGGTCATGCTTCCCGTATTGGTCCGCGGGCCCGGTGTAATCACGCCCGGGCAGTTGGGTCCGACGAGGATGAATCTCCGCTTGCTCGCCGGCGTCTCCGCGCCGCCGTTGAGTTCATCCAGCACCGCCCGCACGCGGATCATGTCCTGCACCGGCACACCTTCGGTGATCGCGCAGATGACTTTGATCCCGGCGTCCGCCGCTTCGAGGATCGCATCGGCCGTGAACGCCGGCGGCACGAAGATCATGGTGGCGCTCGCTCCGGTCTCTCGGACAGCCTGCGCCACGGTATCGAAGATTGGCAGGCCGTTGGCGTCCTTGGTGCCGCCCTTGCCGGGTGTAACGCCGCCCGTCATCTTGGTGCCGTAAAGAAAGCACCCCCTGGTATGCACCGCGCCGAAGGAACCCGTGATGCCCTGACAGATGACTTTGGTGTTTGCGTCGATCAGAATCGCCATAGGGGGAGGAGTGTATGTCGGGGCGTGTCCGCGACCGGCCGCCGAAAGAAAACGCCCGGCCAGGGGGCCGGGCGCGAGATCATTCCGTTCAAGCCTGAAAACAGATCAGCGACGGCGGCGTGCGGCCACCAGCCCGCCCAGTCCGAGCAGCCCCATCGCTCCCGGCGCGGGAATGAACTCGATCTCGCTGATGTATTTGGCGTTGATCGAGCCCGTCAGCCCGGCGATCGACGAAAGCGTGTTGGTCATCGGGTCCAGGATGAAGACGCCGTCGCCCTTGGTGATCATGATCTTGCCGTTGTCCAAGCGGTAGCCCGCACGCGGTCCGAGACCGCCCGCGTAGAAGTTCAGCGTGCTGATCGCGCTGTTCGTCTGGTAGAGGCCCGACTGTGCGGTGCCGGAGAAGCCGGCGATCAGAAGATTGCTCCCGTCGGTGTTGATCTGCTGCGGCCCGCGGATCCCCGTCGTCACGCTGTTCGCCTGAACGTAGAGGTTGCCGAGGTAGTTGCCCGCCAGGTCGTACCGGTCGATGCGGCTGGTGCCGGTCGTGCCCGACGCGGCGTACACACTGACCAGGAGCTCGTTGTTCACGTACTTGATGTCCCACGGAGAGTGGTCGGTTCCGGAGACAAACTGCGAAATCGCCGTCGAACCCAGGAACGCGCCGGTGTTGGCGTCAAACCGCACGATGGCGTTGCCAAATCCCGTTCCAGCATTGGCAACGTACACCGTGTTGCCCACCCGCTCCATGCCGCGGATGTTGTTGAGGTTGGTGGTTCCGTTGCCCGAGATCGCGGTCTTGTATGTGCCGGTCGAGAGGTCGTAACGGAAGACCTTGTTCTGCACCTGGTCGCTGATCCAGACGTCCGACCCGATCGAGAGGGCTTCGGTCTGGCTGTTGAAGACGTTGGCGCCGCCGTCACCCACGATCCAGTTCTGGCTCACCAGCGATCCGTTGCTCTTGTTGAACAGCATGATGCTGCGGTTGCCGCTGCTGAAGTTGGTCACCATCAGGTACGTGGCCGAGGCCGAGGCCGCCACACCCGCCATCATCCCCACCGCCAGAATCACGAAAACGCGGTTCATCTTCCTTCTCCTTGTCAAAACGCCCAAATAGCCCGTTGATGACGTGCCACAAACAACGCCACGCCGGCGGTGCCGGCCGGACGGACCCGGATTTTGGCGAGCTGCCCCTCTCCTCAGAGGACCCTGAACACACGCAACCCGATTCGGGACCCGTGTGCGGAAATCAGGGGGAAGCGACCCGCGATATCCAACGTAGCGAACACGGCCGGCCGGGTCAAGAAGTGTCTTGTGTTTCAAGCACTTACGGCTTCTGTTTCATCGGCGGAGCGACCGCCCCGTTGTTCGCACGGCGTTGGGAGTGTGTCTTGACTTCGATCCCGCATCGCGCTGCCCCCGAACAATCCGATGATGGCAGACCAAACAGCGTTCCCCAGTTCCTTCATCGGTGCGCCCTACCCGGCCCGCCCCCCCCTGGTCGCCCGCGACGGCTGGGCGATCATCGCGATCTTTCTCGTGCCGGCCCTCTTTGCCACGGTGGTCGCATGGGGTCTGCGAAACTCCTCTGGGGCCCCGGCGCTCTTCGCCATCGCCGCAATCCTCATCGCGCTGCTGGGCTGGGCCGTCTGGTTTTTCCGAGATCCGCATCGCGAGCCTGCTGCCGGTGAAGACCTCACTCGCTCGATGATCTGTCCGGCCGACGGGGTCATCGTGAAGATCGATACCGCGCTGCCGCCCGCGGAGGCGCTGGCCGCGGCCGGGGAGCCGGGTGTTCCGCTCCGGCGTATGTGCGTCTTCATGAACGTTTTCAACGTGCACGTGAACCGTGCCCCGCTGGCCGGGACGGTCGAAGCGATCGCGTACAACCGCGGCAAGTTCTTCAACGCGAGCTTTGACAAGGCGAGCGATCTGAACGAAAGGGCCAGCCTTGTGCTCAGGACGGGGGACGGCGGCAGGCTTTTCGTCGTGCAGATAGCCGGCCTGATCGCGCGGCGGATCGTGTGCAAGGTCCGTGTGGGGCAGCGGCTGGAGCCCGGGGAACGCTACGGCCTGATCAAGTTCGGCTCGCGCGTCGACGTGTATCTGCCGGCCGGCTTTGAGCCCGTCGCGACGCTTGGAGAGCGCGTGTTTGCGGGCCGGACGATCCTGGCCAGGCGTGCGAACAATACCTGAGCGTGTTCCTCAAGTTCCCAACCCGACACGGCGCCGTCCCACTCCGGGCGATCTTTCCCAACATGATCACCTCAGCGGCCCTGGCGTGCGGGCTGGCGAGCATCCACTTCGTGCTGCAGAACCGCTACGAGAACGCGCTGATCGCCATCGCGCTCTCGGCCGTGTTCGATGCGCTCGACGGACGCGCGGCGCGGCTCATGAAGGTCACGAGCAAGTTCGGCGCCGTGCTCGATTCGCTCTCGGACTTTGTCTCGTTCGGCGTGGCTCCGGGAGTACTGCTGTATCAGTGGATGCTTCATCCATCCCAGGGCGATCCGCGACCGGCGCTCGCGCCGGAGTTCGAGCCGATTTTCATGATCAGCGTGCTGACGTACGCGATGTGCGCCGCCATGCGGCTTGCACGCTTCACGAGCGCGAAGCCCGCGAAGAAGAACAATCCTCTCGCGTCCCGTTACTTCGTGGGGATGCCAACCCCCGCCGCGGCCGGGGCTGTTCTGCTCCCCATCCTCATCGACGTCTCGCGATCGATCAAGTGGCAGATGCCCCCGCTGCTGATCGCGATCTACATTTTCGTCATCGGCGGCCTGATGGTCAGCCGCGTGCCCATGTTCAGTTTCAAGAAGATCCGCCTGCATCCGCGGGCCGTGGTGCCTCTGTTCATCAGCGTGGGCCTGCTCGTTTTTCTTGCGGCCAAGGACATGTGGCTGGTCGCCGTCATTCTGTCCGCGGGTTATCTCCTGACCATGCCTCTCGCGTGGTGGACGCACGCCAGGCTGAAAGCTCAGCTCGGCGAACATGCAGCGCCGCCGAAGCACGAACCCAAAATGAAAATCGGCCGCGGCTAGACCGCGACCGGCTTCCCGAAAGTTTCTGGCATCAGTTCGAGGGATCAGGCTCGCCCATCGCCGGGGCGGCGGGCTGGGCCGCAGCCGGGGCGGGCGGCTGAGCGGTCGTCTGATTGGTCGGCTTGGGGGCGACGGGCTTGGACTGCCTGGGAGCCGATAGCGGAAGCTTCGTTGCGATGGCCGCTTCAAACGCGTTGACCACGGCGGGCTCAAGCCCCTCATTGGCGGCCTTCTTGAGCATCTTGCGGGCCAACTCGTAACGCCCGTCGGCCTGCATGAGCACGGCAACGGTCAGCCACCCCGAAGCGCTGCCGACGCGGTTGGCATATTCCGAGGCGCGGTTGATCAGCGTCGTGCGTCTCGAGGCGCTCAGCCCCAGCGCATCCGAATCAATGATCTGCGAGCAGAGCGTGGGGTCAATCCGATACGCCTGCCGCATCATGGCGGCGGCGTTGTCGGGCTCGCGGAGTTCGAGCAGCGCAAGCGAGAGAATCCGCATCGCCGATGTGTCCTCGCGATCGCGGGTAACGACATCGTTGAGGATGCGTGCCGCGGCCTGCGCCTGACCGCTGCGGAATGCCGCGATGCCGATATCAAACGGCGTCGGTGTCGGCGGCTGGGCGGACTGAGGCTGCGTCTGCGGCGCCTGCTGCAGAGTTCCGCCGGGCAGAAGATTCGAGTCGTAGAGATACGTCACCCCTCCGAACGGCCCGGGGACGTAGGTCGGGACGGGATAGCCGTTGTAGTAAACGACGTAGTTCGTGCCGTTCCACAGCACCGCGCTGTTGTAATAGGGAAACCAGTTCCACCCCGGCGGGCAGTAAACCGGACATCCCGGATTGGGCGGCGGCAACGGACATGCATTGCCCGATGGTGTGGTGGGTGTCGCCTGCGGAAGATTGGCGAGCGCCGCAGATGAGGTTGTCCCGTTAAAGCCCGGGGCGGCCGGCGAGTGCAGCACGGGAAGCGTGCCGGAATTGAGAGAAGGAGAAGTCCCGGAATTCAGGATCGGGACCACCCCGGAGTTGAGCAGCGGGGCGGTGTTGGAATTCAGGGCAGGCAGCGTGTTTGAATTGAGGGCCGGCAGTGTGTTGGAATTCAGAGCGGGCAGTGTGTTGGAGTTGAGCGCCGGAAGCGTGTTCGAATTGAGCGCGGGAAGCGTGCCCGGGAGATTTGACGGACCCGTCGGGAATTGATTGGCCGGCGCCATCGGCGGCTGCACCCTCGGAACGCTCGGCACGCTGGGGACAGACGAGGCGGGAGGCGGCGCGGGGAAATCCGCCGAAGCGCGCATCATGCCCGCGCTCGAACGCGGCGCAAAGGCGGCCGATGTCTGCGGGGTGTACCTAATCGCGGCCGCGGTGCCGGCTCCCACGCGCGGAGCGAAGACGGGCGCGCTCGACATCGTGATCGGCCCGAGCCTCGTCCCCGGGAATCCGCCTCCGACGGGACCCCCAAAGCCTCTCCCCAAACCGGGTGAAGCCATGGAAAAGGAATTTGGTGCCCCGGGGGTGGGCGCGATGGCGGCGGCAAGGCCGGCGATCCAAAGAACCGCGCCCGCGCCCACAACCGAGCTCAAACCCGATACGCTTCGGCCCGTCTTCATTGTCCTGGCTCCAAGCCCCACATGTCTGTTCCACCCCGTTCGTCCGGAGTCTGCCTGCCTGTTCCCCGACGAGCCCGGTTTCCCCTGCTTCCCATGCCCCCCAATAGTCTACCCGATATGCGATCCAGAGGGCCCTTTTTCCGGTTACCCCCACTTGCCCTGCCGGCGATGGGAGTGTTGGTCGGGTGCCTGCTGTGCCCTTCCTGCGGCGTTTTCAGCGGGGGACTCACCCGGGGCACAGCCCTTTCCTCGGTCGAACAGGGCACTTTTCTCAACGTCACACCTCGTTATCAGGCCTACTACTCGTCGGATGTGAACACGGCGGACTTTTTCCTCTCCGATCTGCCCCCCGAAACCTTCGCCGACGGGGCAGACCTCACCCAGTTCTCCGGCAGCCTTATCCACGTGCACATGTTCCTGGCGCCCAAGGCCGGTTCGACGCCGATCGAGTTCACAGCCAGCTCTGCAACGGTGCGCCAGCTTGTGCTGGCCGAAGGGCAGATGGGGATGTACTCAGGAGGCGGCTTCCTGCTTCCGAGCGGGACCGCGGGTGACAGCAGCTTCGGCGGCACGCTCCGGGGAGCCTCGATGCGGCTGACCGCGCGCACACCCGGATTCGTGGATCGGCTCGGGTCTTCCCAGTTTGCCAGCGGGCTGAGCGTGCCGAAGGACGTTTCGCGGGCTAAGCGCATGTCGCTCCTCATGGAGCGGAGTTACGCGATGATGCCCATCAAGACTCTTCCCAAGATTCTCGGCGAGGATCAGGACGACGCGATCAATTCAATGCGCAACACCCTGGGCGGCGATACCTCGGAGTCCACACCCGACAGCGAGATCGAGAAGCCCGTCAAGGGCAATCCGGGCACGGCCAAGCCCGCGCCGCTTCCTAAGCCGCAGTAACACGAGCGACCGCGCGCCGGCGGATCAGCATCCACGCGAACGACAACCCAAGCACCGCAAGAAGCGCCAGCACGATCGGCGTGAGAACAGCCAGAATGCTCGCCGCCGTCGCGAGCAGCGATTCGACCGCCGCGTAAATCGGATTGCCAAGTCCGCCGGTCGTGGCCGTCGTGGCGACGCGACCTCCCGCGGCCGTGAGCTGTGTGGCCGCGGCAACGCCCGCGCCCGAAAGGGCCGCGGTCCCGATTCCCAGCGCGTAGACGGCCTCTCCGAACGTTCCCGTGCTTCCGAAGGAATGAAGTGCGCTGTGCAGTTCGGGGGCGAGCAGTCCGGCCGAGATCAGAGCGCCCGCGATCCAGCCCGCCGGAGCCTTGGCGACGTCCAGCGCGTGGTCCACCGCCGGGATGCAATACGCCGTGCCCTCCACAATGCACAGCACCACCAGCACACAGATCGACGGGAGCGAACTCACCCAGCTCAGCGCAGGGGCCAGTTCAACCAGGCCGAAGCGGTGGCCCAGCCCGGCGATGAGCAGCGGCACAAATAAGCGCAGCCCGCCCGCGGCCGACAGGCCAAGCCCTACGCAGACGGCGGCAAACAGCTCCATGCCCGGTTCTTGGGAATTCGTTGCGACAACTTTCGCAGCGCGGTCCTCGCGTCCGGACTCAGGTTATTGGCTGTCGGCGTCGTCGCGGGCACGGTTTTTCGCGCCGCGCAGGCGGGACATCATGTCGCCGGCCGCGGGAGGTTCTGCGGGCTTGCGCTGCGATTGAACAACCGGCTTGGGAGCTTCGAGGTCGAGCTTGAGCTCGGCCGGTTCGCCGCTGGTGGCCAAAGGCGGAAGCGGAGTCGTCGTCTCGGCCTTGGGCATCGCCGCCGCGGCGCGAGCCTTGGTCGCCGAAAGTGTGGAGAGCGCACCCGACGCGGCCGGGGGGGCCTTTCCGAAAAGCTTGCGGACAGAGCGCACAAGCGTGTCGGCGTCGATCCAGATTCGCCGAACGGCGACATCGGCGAGGAAGAGCGCCGCGAGCGCAAGCGCAAGATGGCTCCAGATCGGGCGCGCCGTCTCCGGCATTTTCACGCTTTCGCGCGACCAGAGGTCCGTCCCGGCAGGCCCCGCGGCCAGCACAAGGCCGTGCGTGGCGCTCGATACATCGCGCAGCAGTTCCGCGTTCGGCAGCGGCCGGAGCAGTTCATTCCCCGCACGCCGCTCGATCGCGGCACGCACGGCCCCGCTGATCTTGGTGCCATTGCTCCCCGGCGCTTCGTAGCGGATCGAGACCAGGTGAAGGCCGGGGTCCTGCGCATCCACTTCCGCTTCATAGCGTCCGGGTCCAACCTGCTCGAACGTGACATCGGCGGACGACTGCGTGCCGCCGACGGGGCGAGCAACACGCCCACGGAGCGACGCGAAGTTCATGCGCTCTCCCGCCGCATCCACCAGCTCAACAATGACGCGCGACTTTGAACCCCGGTCCTCCACGGCGACGCGGGCGTTGGAATCGCCCGACGGACGCGCAACCCACTTGATCTGCTGCTCCCAGAATGGCTTGTAGCCCCCCCAGGAAACCCAGCCCGCATTCCAGCGCGAGGTGGCGTCGCTGGCAAACGTGATCACCCGTCCCAGCCCGCGCTGCCATTGGGCGAGGATCGGATCGTTCTCGGGCCCACGCAGAGCGACGGTCGCGAGCCCGGGCCGATCCGCCGCGACCACGTAACCGGTGATCGCCGGGAGCGGAAGAGAGATGCCCCGCATCGATTCCCCGAGAAAATCCGGCTTGGGTGAGAAGCCCGTGCCTTCCCAGATGAGCGAGCGCCGGACGGTCTGAGCCTCCTTGATGAAGATTTGCGGCAGAACCGCCCAGGAGTTCTCGCTCTTGACGTTGTAGAACCGGCCGCCCGCCGTCTTGGCGATGTTTGTCAGCAGCGGGTCGTTGGACATATCGCCGATCGCCACCGTGGAGATCGTGATGTTGTGCGATTTGAGCTTGGCAGCGCGGGCAAGACCGTCGGCCGGATCCCCTTCCGTCTGCCCGTCCGTCAGGATGATGATGTGCTTCACACCCGCCTTTGTGCGCGAGAGTTCTTCCGCGGCCGCGTCCATGGCCGGGAAGAGGTTTGTGCCGCCCCCGGGACCGATCGAGCGGATCTTCCGCGCGATGCCCTCGGGGTCGGCGCAGGACATCAGCGGGACGACCACTTCCGGCTCGCCGCTGAACGCGATCACGGTCACCTGGTCGTAACGAGACAGACCGCGCACCGCCAGCACCGCCGCCTCATCGGCGATCTGCTGCTGGGTCATGTCGGTGCCTTTGACGCCCGAACCCATCGATCCGGAGGCATCGATGATGAGGGCCAGGGCGCCCATGGGCATCTGGCGCTTCTGCGGCGGATCGAGGCGGATCGGCAGCGCATCCGCGAGCGACGTTCCGATCCATCCTCCCGCTCCGAAGCTGTTGGGACCGCCGATCATCAGCAGCCCGCCACCCGAGTCGTTGACGTAGCGGACCAGGTCCTCCTGCTGCTGCTGAGAGAACGAGTACGCGGGCTGGTCAAAGAGGATCACGGCGTCGTACGCGGACCATTCGGCAAGCGAAGAGGGCGCTTCGGAAGCGGGCACCACATTGACGCGAACGTTCTCCGACTGGATCGCCTTGAGAAGAGGGGCGCTCGCCTCACGCGAGTCGGCGATCAACAGGACCTGGGCCTTGTCGCTCGTAAACACCGCCGTCTGCGCGGTCAGGAGCTGCGGCACAGACACCGACATATCGGCGGGTTCAAAGACAGCCTTGATCTGGTGCGTCGAGCCCGGGGGCAGCTTGATCGGCAGCGAGAAGACCTGGTCCCCGGCGCGGAGCGTCATCGGAATCGAGGTCGCCGGCGAATCCGGATCAAGATCGAGCGGCTGCCCATTGAGCAGCAGCTGAAGCCGGCCCTGGGCCTCGCGCCCGGAGTGCATGAGCACACGCACGTTGATGATCTCGCCCTCGCGTGTCCACGCAGGCGCCGTTACACCGTCCACACGCACCGCGTCGCTCCGGTCGTACTGCATGGGAACGACATCGATCGGAATCCCCGCGTTGCTGAGCGATCGGGCGGCCTCTCGAGCCTCACCGCGGTTCTGATTTCCATCCGTGAGCAGAACGATGCGTCCGCCGGCATCGGGGGGGAGAAGGCCCCGGGCGAGCTGGATGCCGCTCTCGAGGTCGGTCGCGTCGGTCGAACCCAGAAAACCGGATTCCGCGTGCGCCCCGGCGGCCGCGGGAAGGGACTGCACCAGCGCATCTTTGGCCACAGTGATCAGCCCGAAGCGATCCGAGCCGTGCCGGTTCTGCAGCGATGCATCCAGGTAAGACATGGCGCGGCGCTGCTGATCGGCGGGCACCGAATCGCTGACATCCATGACCGCGACAACGGCCACATCGGTGGCCTTGCGCCGCAGTTCGGGCTCGGCGAGACAGACGCACAGGAGACCAAAGACCAGGCAGCGCAGGGCCATCCCAAGCGTCCGCCGGCCGCCCCGCTCGGCACCGATCGATCGTCGGCCGATCCAGAGCGCCACAGCCCAGAGTGTCGGGATGGCGAGCAACCACTCGGGATGGGCAAAGCCGATGGAAGCGAGAAATGGTTGTTGTGCGATCAATTGCAAAGGGGCGCGCGCTCCGGGTTGAGCACCATGCTGTACGGTCGGGGGGCGCCGCGGGTGCGAATCCCGACGCTTTTCCTGTGTTCAGAATAACCGGCGGAAGAGCGGTCGGAACCCTCTTGTTTCATTGGAATTCTGGACAGTTACATGACCGGCACACGCCGCGCGAGCGGTACTCTCAACCCGCTACCGCGAGGAGCGGATACCTGGAGGTCGATTCATGCAACTGTTCGCAAGCAAGCCCGGGAAGTCGCATCTTGGCGCCGTGTTGATCGGAGCCATCGCGTTCGCCGCATCGGTCCCGGCCGAACTCGCCTGTGGGGCGCCGGTCAAGGTCGAGCTGGTTCAGAAAGACGGCCGCTGGCAGCTCATGCGCGAGGGCAAGCCGTACTTTGTCCGTGGCGGCGGCGGAGATGGCGATGTCAAAACGCTCGCCGCCGCCGGTGGCAACTCCAAGCGGACGTGGGGCGCGGACAACATCGAAAAGGTCCTCGACGAGGCGCAGGCCGCCGGCTTGACGGTCGCAGTGGGCATCTGGCTTGAGCACGAACGTCACGGGTTTAACTACGGCGACGAAAAAGCAGTGCGTGCGCAGTTCGAGAAGGCCAAGGCCGCGGTCATGAAGTACAAAGACCATCCCGCGGTGCTCCTGTGGGGCGTCGGCAACGAGATGGAGGGATACGAGAAGGGCGACAATCCCAAGATCTGGAAAGCGGTCAACGACATTGCCAAGATGATCAAGGAAGTTGATCCAAACCATCCGACGATGACAGTCATCGCGGAGATCGGGGGCGAAAAACTCCCCTCAATCCGCAAATACTGCCCGGATATCGACATCGTGGGCCTCAACAGCTACGGGGGTGTGCTGAGCCTGCCCGACCGGTATCACGCCTCGGGCATGACCAAGCCGTTCATGGTGACCGAGTTCGGCCCGCCGGGCACCTGGGAGACACCCAAGAACTCCTTCGGCGTCACACCCGAGAAGACGAGCACCGAAAAGGCCGCCATCTATCGCGATGCGGCCATCAAGTTCGAGAAAGACAGCCTCTGCCTCGGCTCGTACGCGTTTATCTGGGACAACAAGCGAGAAGCAACGATGACCTGGTTCGGATTGTTTCTGCCGCCCCCCGGCCGCGAGCGCACCGCAGGGATCGATGCGCTGCAGGAAGTCTGGACGGGCAAGCCGCCGGCCAACCGCGTGCCGGTCGTCGAGCCCCTCAAGCTCCTGACAAAGGATGACGTCAAGGCCGGAGAAACAGTGAGCGCGACGCTCAAGGCTTCGGATCCCGACGGAGATCCGATCCGGGTGAACTGGGTTCTGCAGTCGGAATTGGACCCCAGCGTGGGCGGCGACGCCGTCGCAGAGCGCCCGAGCTATCCGCAGGCGATCGTGAAATCGTCGAATTCCGACGTCACGGTGAAGATGCCCGAGCAGGGGGGTGTTTACCGGCTCTACGCGTACGTCACGGACAATCACGGCGGCGGCGCGGTGGCCAACGTGCCTCTGCATGTCACCGGCGCGAATGCCGGCAGCGCCCCCAAGCCCACGCTGCCCATGGTGATTTACGCCGAAGGCTCCGAAGGCGCGTACGCCGCCTCCGGCTGGATGGGCAACACCGGCGCTATCTCCATGGACGGCAAGTGTTCCGACCGTCCGCACAGCGGCGCTTCGTGTCTGAAAGTGCAGTACAACGCCCCGGACAACTGGGGCGGAGTCGCGTATCAGAGTCCCGCCAACGACTGGGGCGACCAGCCCGGCGGCTACGACCTTTCCGCCGCAAGGAAGCTCTCATTCTGGGCGCGCGGCGAAGCGGGCGGCGAAAATGTCGAATTCAAGGTGGGGCTGATCGGCAACGACAAGAAATACCACGACACCGCCGCCCTCTCCAAGAAGGTGACGCTGACAAAAGAATGGAAGCTCTACGAAATCGACCTCAAGGACAACAACCTCTCCTGCATCAAGACCGGCTTTGTCTGGTCTGTCGGCGGGCAGGGAAAGCCGGTCGTGTTCTACCTGGACGACGTTCGGTTTGAGTGACGCGGCATGTTCTTGAACATGTTCGACCTGATCGAACAGCCGCCACGCGCCAAGGCGTGGCGCAGTTTCTTTGATGTGAAACAGAAGATGCCCTGATCCGCTTTCAGCTGCTGAAGACAGCGTCGTCATTGAGCCGCACCAGCCGCTGCATCGCCTGCGATGCGCTGGGCGGATCGGAAAGATCGATGGGCAGGTAGACACCGTTCTCGTGGTCGGTATTCAGCACCACGGCGTTGGGGGGTACGAGCGTCGCACCCGACGGCGCCTTTTCATGGCCCAGTATGAAAAGGTTGATGCCCCAGCGCTCGACCAGATCCTCGAGCTGCTCGGCGTCGTACCCGCGGCCCCAGACCATGATGTGCGCCGCTCCGGTGCGCGGCTCGTAGTCCTGCGGCGTCAGATCGCGCGACAGCACCGACGGATCAAAGCGCTGCATCATCGCCAGGCCCGGCAGCGAGTGGGCGCACAGGATGTCGACTCCCCTCGAACCGTCCGGCCGGTTGCACTCGCACCGGAGGGCGAGCGGCATCGCCAGCACAAACTCGCGGATCGCCTCCAGCACTTCGGGCCCGCGCTCGGCGAACACGTTGTCCAGCCCGGCGTTGAACGCTTCCACCACGCGGACGCCGTCCTTCACGATCCCCGCACCCATGATCTGCGAGAGCTCGTGATTTCCCAGGAGGATGTGCACGTGCTCGGGGAATTCGGACTTGAGCGCCGCGGCCCGGGCCAGCGCCCGGTAGGAATAGTCCACGCCGTTGAGCAGGTTGGGCGGGTGGATGATCTCGTGCAGTATCAGGTGCGCGGGGTCGGGCTTGCCCAGCCCCGCGGCCTCGACAAGCTTCTTGAAGTTGAGGGGATGGTCGTGCAGATCCCCCGTGGCGATCAGCCTCCCCGGCGCCCGGACCAGATCGATCGATCCCCGCCGGCAGGGCGCCGACCGGCAGGCCGCCGCTCCCTCCCGGAACAGCGCGACAACGACATCGGCGTCTGCAAGGGAGAGGGGTTGGAGCGCTTTGGGGGTCGGGGTGGGGGTGGGGGTGGGGGTCATGGAGTCGCCGTTTCACATCGGCGATTCGCGTGCGCCGGGCTGATCTCTTGGTGCAGGAGCGTCCGCAGGGTTCGGCGCTCAGGCGGTCGAATCTTCCTGGCTTTCCTCGCTCATGGCGCCCGGCCCGGCCCGCATGGCGTGCAGCTTCGCCCGGATGAGGTTGAGCCGGTCCGCCACAACCTTCATGTCCTGCGGGCGCTTCTCCGGGTCGATCTCCAGGCAGTGCATGATGAGGTCGTTGAGCATCTGCGGGATACGCGGATTGAGGCTGATCGCCGGCGCGGGCTTCTCGATCAGGTTGTCGTCGATCTTGCCCAGAAGGCTGTCGCCCTTGCCAAGCGCCGTCGGGATATGCCGCCGTGTCAGGATGAAGTACATCGACGCGCCGAGGTTGTACACGTCGGTACGCGGCGTAATCGGGCGGCAGTGCACCTGCTCGGGCGCAATGTAATCGGGCGTTCCCTGGATGCGTTCCTTCACCGTGTCGATCCGGCAGCTCTGTCCAAGATCGATGATCTTCACCGTGTCGTCCGCGGTGACGACGATGTTGTTGGGCTTCATGTCCGCGTGGACGAAGCCCTTGGTGTGCATGTGGTGCAGGCCTTCGGCCGTGCGTTCGAAGATCAGAACCGCCTCTTCGAAGGTCTTGGGGGGCTTGATCTCCATCGAGATCCCGTCCACCAGTTCCATCACCAGGTACAGATGAATAGTCTCGAGGCTGAGCAGGCTTTTGCCACGCTTCACCATCTTCTCGATCTTGCGGATCGAGGGGTGGTCCATGGCCTGCGCCACGTGGTACTCGGCCTCGGCCTGATCAAGGAACCGCTGGTCCTTGGGCTCGATCTTTTCGACGTGCTTGAGCGCCCATATGTGCTTGGTCTTGGGGTCCTGGACGAGGTAGATGATCGATGCCGCGCCGCGTCCCAATTCGGCGAGGACCTTGTAGCCCTCGACAGTGTCGCCCTTTTTGTACTCAGTGCCCGCGCGGCTCATGAACTCTCCAACGAACGACAACCAGCCCCATTCCCACGTGGACGTCCCTTCAGGGGAACGATTCCTCAAATCTTTCGCCCGCTCGCCGCCGCCCGAGAACCGGGCATCGGCCCCTCACCCAGGTTTCGTGATCAGACTGCAGTCCATACCGATCCCGAACCGCTCCCAGTGTAGCCTCCGACGGCGCAAACTTGAAGGCTCGCGCGGCCGCCTCTCTATTGGCAACCACGCCCGATCGGTTCCGGAGAGATCAATCCCTGCGGCGTCTTTTCGCGACAGACGTGGGTGAAACCGATCGGTTTCATCCGGGCCAGCAAAGTTCGGCGTTATTGGATTCCCGATTTAGCGGGCCGCGAGCTGCTCGCGGAAAGCCGCGGCCGGAAAGAACTTACCGGGGCCGCCGCCCTTGACCAGATCGTCCTGCAGCACGATGCGGTCCTTGGGGATCCCCAGTTCGCGGGCCAGCGCGTCGGTCAGTTGCGAGAGGCGCCGGATCTGAGCGTCGCTGAACCGGCCCCGATCGCCATCGCCGACCAGGCAGATTCCGATCGCGTTGCGGTTATACCAGTCGCCCTTTTTGCCGCTCGTGTGCGCACCGGGAAGCTGCTTGAGCCACCGGGCCCCGACGTGCAGTTCGCCGTCCTCAAGCCCGTTGCCGTTGCCGATGACGAAGTGGTCGCCCATCGCGGCAAGGCCCGAAGACTTGGCGTCCGCCTCGAGAGACTCGGGAGTCGCATAGGGCGAGCCGGTGTGGTGAATCACGATCGCCTGCCAGCGCGTTTTCTCGATCGGCGTCTTGGTGTTGAAAACAACCTCAACGCTCGCCGCGGTCGCGGGCGCGATCAAAGCCGGAAGACTGACACCGTCCACGCGGGGGCTCGCCTTGCCGTCGAGCGCGTAGAGCGTGCCGCCAAGCACCGTCATGGTGGCAATAAGCGCACCCCACACGTTGCGGGAACGCGCGGTGAACACATCAGAACGGGCCTGTGATTTCGAGCTTCGGGGCATCCACCCTTCCTCGCGACAGTTGAATAAGGCCACCGGAACCTTAGCCTGACAAGGCGCCGGAGCAGTTACACACTTTTCATCGTCGCGTTGAGTGCCTCATGTTCAACGAATTGCGCATGCTGCGCGATGAACTTGAGCCTTTTTTTCATCCGGCGATCGAATTGCTCCCCGCGCAGGTTTTTCGTTTTCCCACCGGCTGGGTGTCAGGGCCTGCCACCCACTAGGGCATGTAGCCATCGCGTGAAGACTGGACCGAGAACACGACCGTTCCACCGAGTGCGTCGCGAAGCTTTTTATTCTTTCGCGCCCAGGCGTCCGCGGATGTTCGGACGCTTAAAGCCGAATTCGTCCGTGTAGGTTGAGGCGGCACGCTGATCGCGAACGGCGTCATACCGGTCGTACTGGCTGCGGGGCTCGTCGGGGGCGAGCAGGGGATCCTGACATCCCGAAAGCGCGACGATCCCCGTGAAGGCGGCCACCATCGCCAAAGACCGTACAAAATATGAACCATTTCGCCGCTTCAGGGGGACTCTCCCGGCCCCCGGCGGAGCCAAAAACAAGTGTACCGTCCGAGGAAACAGACGGCACACCGAGGAGAGAGGAGATGGATCGGCTTTGCAGCCAACCATCGATACGGAAAGGATTTGTGCACGGTTCGCGCGATTGGAAAAGCTCGAAAGGGCGGTTTTAGGCCTTGGGAAGCTCGACGTCGGGCTGGGTCATCAACATTGCGGAGGGAGATGCCGCGCCGGCGGGTGCGTCCGCGGGGGGGAAAGCGATCTTTTCCATCTCCAGGATCCAATCCTCGAGGGGAACAAAGCGGAGCAGGTCCAGCTTGATTTCCCGGCCGGCCATCGGGTGCTGGCCCTGGCGGATCTTCAGGAAGATCAGGAACTTGTCCCACTTGCGCTTGTCGAAAAGCTCAATGTCCGCCGGGGTCAGCGAGGCGCCCCCGGGCAGCCCAAGGGTGTTGGTCGCCGGGTCGTAGGTGTAGCCGGTGGAAGTGGTGCGGAGGAGCACAAAGAGCATCAGGATGCCGGCGGCACCGCAGACACCGCAGATCATCCACTGGACCGGGATATCGAGCTTGGAAAGGGCCTTGGGCTTTTCGGCCTTGGCGAAGCGCTCGTCCAGGGCTTTTTGTTCCGCCCGGGGATCGGAGATCTGTGTGTAGCTCGGCTCGAGGCGGTGGGCGTTGCGCAGGGCGATCAGCCACTCAAGCCGGGCCCGCTGCTGCTTTGAAATCGCTCCGGATTCGCGGGATTCCAGCTCAGAGAGCTCTTCGGCCGGGTTTTCGACGCTGACCTTTTCAAGAACGCCCGGAGCGAGCGATTCCTTCAGGTACTGCAGCTTCAGGAAGTCTGCCGCCTGCAGCCCGTTGCGGGGGTAGATGATCGAGGCGTCGACAAAGGCCCAGATCGCAAAGCCAAAGACAACCAGAGTGAACAGGACCTGTTTGCCCAGCCACTTGGGGGACGCTTTGGTTCGCAGAAGAGTGTTGTTCATGGAGCAATCTCGGGATCGTTTGGACTTGCCGGCGTTCGAGCGGCGGCGGGAAATATCGGAAGAACTGGGGTGGTCGTTCGAGACGCAGAATCATTCCGCGCCGCGGACGCCGCGTTTTTGCCGTTTTTCTTTCGGGCAGCGTAGCCGATTCGACCCTAAGAAAGGAAGATGGCCCGGAACGCCTTGCGCCACCAGCGCTCGCAGATCACCCGCCCGCGGGCCGTCGCGGTGAGCTCGTCAAATCCCCCCTGGTCCTGGCGGCGGACCGGGATCCGGGGCAGATCAAACTTCCCGCGTGCCAGCGCCTCGGTGAGCCAGCGGCTGTGCTCGTCCCGCATGCGCTGCGAGACTTCCTCGATGGGCCGGGAACGGAAAAAGAAGAGGCACACGGCGTTCAAGGGTAGCCGGAAGCGGTTCGGAACCGCAAGGCCCTTTTTCGCTTACATCGACCGGTGGGCACGCAAGGTTTCCCACGCCGCGCGGTAACGGGAGGCCATGACCGCGAGCGAAGCGCTGATCACCCGCACGCCGCCGACGATGTTGATGAAATTGACATCGCCCGCCCAGCGCGGCACCAGGTGCACATGCAGGTGCGTCGGCACACCGGCTCCGGCGGCACGCCCCTGGTTGAGGCCGATGTTGATGCCCTGCGGATTGATGGTGACCTGCATGAGTTCCGCCGCCGTGTCTGTGAGCCGCCAGAGCGCGGCACGCTGGGCGGGGTCGTAGTCGAGCAGCGTCGGTCGTGGGTCTCCGAGCGCAACCAGCAGGTGGCCCCCGGCGTACGGGTAGAGATTGAGGAGGATCATCCCCATCTCATCGCGCACGATGACGTGGTTTTTCACGTCCGATTCGGGATGATTCCAGTAGTCGGCGAGGAACGACGAAGAACCGGACTTTGCCGGCTTGTCGTCGAGCGACTCGATGTAGTTCTGCCGCCAGGGAGCATGCAGCGAATGTGGGCCCGGGCCAGCCGAGCCTTCAGCGGAGGCCATGGCCGCAGTGTAAGCCCGCGGGGCTAATCGGCGCTGGTCGCGTGCGAGGGGCACGTTTCGAGACCGGCGGCGACGGCTTGAACACGCGCAACCATTTCTTCGAGCGCGAGGACCGACGAGACGCCGTCCGATTCAAGAAGCAGCCAGCCGCTCCGAAACGCCCACGATTCGCAAGCCGCTCCACGCATCGCTTGCAGTACTTGCTCTGGAAGAGAAGCAACAGAGGCCGCGGCGGTGGGGGGAGAAACGATCCAGTCTGCAAAGGGAGTCCGCATGCCGGCCGAGATTCTCTTTTCGCGCCCCAGGAGGTCGCGGTCGAGCAAGCCGGTGTCGGGCCTGAGCGCAAAGTCCGGGATCGGACAGCCGACGCGGACACCCAGACGCGTCAGGCTGCCATAGCCCCACGATCGTCCGACCGAGATCAAGTGTCGGACGATCTCTAAGGTCGGCGTCCATCGTTCCGTCGAGTGCGCCCGGAACAGCACGCGCGGCCAGACAACGCCGTCCGGCGCCGGGAGTTGTCGAGCACCCTGCGAACTCCAGACACCGGCCGGCAGAGCGCTCGCAAAAGATGCGGTTCGCTTCCTTATTCGGCGATTGTCCAGGTACAGCCTGGGCGCCCACACGAAGGCGAGCAGCAGGAACCCCGCGGCCGCCATGCCCAGTATGCCCCACCCCAACGGGGCGGGCGACGTTGCGGCAAACCAGGCGATCATCGTCGCCGTGGCGAGCAGAGTGGGCCACCAAAGGCTCGCTCTAAATGAATCAAAGGAGCGCACCTCCAACAGGATACTCGGGGTTCTGGCACTCGCAGTCCCGGCCCCCGTAAACTTGCGCCCAACTTTTCTGGAGCATCCGATGTTCGATTCGATCCGCTTTTCTTCCCGTTCTCCCAAGTCCGCCGTTCTGGTTGTCGGCGTCTTCATGACAGAGTCGACGCAGGAGGGCGCTCGCCCCTCCTTCGACGGCGCTTCGGCGCGACTGGCGGGCTCGGAGGCCAGGGCGGCGATCGGGCGCCCGGAGTTTGATGCTTCGGTCGGATCGGCCGTGGAAGCGTTTGATGGCAAGTCGCGAACCATCATCGTGGGCCTGGGCCGCAAGGACAAACTGAGCGGCGAAACACTCCGCTTCGTCGGCGGCGTCATCGGGCGCCGGCTCGCCACCGCCAAGGCGACCGCCGCCGCGATCGAGCTGGCGCCGGCCGTCAAGGCCTCGGGTTCGGATCTCGCGCCGGCCGACGCGGGCAGCGCTGTCGGCGAAGGCCTCGGTCTCATCGGCTGGGTCTGCGACGAGTTCAAGGGAACCGCGACCCGGAAGAAAGACGCGAAGGGCAAGTTCACGACCTCCCGCACCCGGCTCGAAGTTTCCTCGGCCGATTCGCGATTCGGCGCGGGGCTGGAGCGCGGGCTCGGCCTTGCCGTCTCGGCCAATTTCTGCCGCACGCTGAGCCAGACGCCCCCCAACATCGCGACGACGTCGTACATGGCGCAGCAGGCGCGGGCGATGGCGAAGAAGGTGGGGCTCAAGTTCAGCATCTTCGAGGGCGCCGCGCTCGAGCGCGAGAATTTCACTGGACTCATCAACGTCGGCAAGGCCAGCGAGAACAAGCCGTGCCTCGTGCGTCTTGAGTACTCCCCCCGCGGCTCGAAGAACGCCAAGCCCCTCGTGCTCGTCGGCAAGACGATGACCTACGACACCGGCGGCCTCTCGCTCAAGATCAACAACGGCATGGTCGGCATGAAGCGCGATAAAGACGGCGGCTGCGCCGTGCTGGGCGCGATGCACGCCATCGCCACGGTCATCAAGCCCAACAAGCCCGTCGTCGCCCTGCTCTCGATCGCCGAGAACAGCATCAGCGACGAGGCCTACCGCCCCGACGACGTGATCACGTATCGCAACGGCGTGACCGTCGAAGTGACCAACACCGACGCCGAGGGCCGGCTGGTCCTCGCCGATGCGCTCTGCTGGGCCTGCGAAAAGGAAGAGCCCAGCGCGATCATCGATCTCGCCACGCTCACCGGCGGCGTCGTCGTCGCGCTCGGCAGCACCTACGCCGGCATGTTCTGCGAGAACGATGCGCTTCGGGCGAAGGTCGAAGCCGCCAGCAAGGCGAGCGGCGAGCGCGTCTGGCGTCTGCCGATGCACCAGGAATATCGCGACCTCATGAAGAGCCCGGTCGCCGACATCCTCAACAGCAACCCCAACCGCAAGGCCCACCCCATCCAGGGCGCCGCGTTCCTCTCCTACTTCGTCGATGAGAAGATCCCGTGGTGCCATCTCGACATCGCGGGCGTCCACGTCGCCGACAGCAACAAGGGCTGCTTCATCGACGGCCCGACCGGCTGGGGAACGCGGCTGCTGGCCGAACTTGTGGACGCATAGCACCAAAGGGCCCCAGTCGCGATCGGTTCCAACCAGCCTTTGCGGCACGATTCATTCACCTGATCGGCCAGCGCAAGGGCGTGGGGCATCCCTTTGGAATAAAGCGGATCGAACGAAACCGCCGATCCCCATGCAATGAACACCGCCATTTCGGAGCCGTTGGTGGAGCGCTGCGAAAGAGTCCTGTCGGAGGCATACTCCACACGCACTCTGATCGGACTCTCAGGTCAGCCCACCGACGTGTTTCCGACGGGGATGACGAAGGAAGCGGGCGATGCGCTGATGAAGCTCGTCGCAGACGAACGAGCTGGCGGATTCCTTGAAATCGGACTCGGCCTGGGATTGTCCTCGCTCTTCCTGTCTCTGGGTGTTCTTCAGCATCACAAGAGCTTCGAAGGGCTCTCCCTCGACCCGTTTCAGGCGAGCGGCTGGGATTCTGTGGGGATAGAAACCATCCGCCGCGCGGGCCTCGATCGGCATGTGAGAGTCGAGCAGGAGTATTCGGAATTCGCGCTTCCAAGGCTCTGCGGCGCGGGTGCCCGCTTTGACTTCATCTTTGTGGACGGCGGGCATCTGTTCGACAACGTCTTTGTCGATGTGTTCTACTCCATACGTCTTGCACGGCCCGGCTCCCTGATCGTGCTCGATGATCGATGGATGCCGGCGGTCCGCCGTGCGGCGGCGTTCTTTGTGAACAACCTGGGCCTCATCGACGAATCGACGCCGCAGGGCACACCTGGTCATCGCTTCGTGATCCTCCGAGTTCCGCACACGATCACCCAGCGCAAGTGGGATCACCACGTCGAATTCTGAGCGATCGCCGAGCGATGCTGTTCTCACCGCCTCGGGGGCTCGAAACGCGCCGGAGATTCTGGTGGCTAGCGGGCGCGTTCCTGCGCACCGGTTTCCATGTCGACGGCTTCTTCGATCGCTCGCGCCGCCTGCTCGGATACCTCGCCCTGTTCAACCAGCCGCGCGAGCAGCCCGCGCACTCCCTCGTCCTTGCGGCCGGCGACAATGACTCGCAGCCGTTCGATCACCCTGTCGACCCGGATCCGGATTGTGGGGTAGCTCACCCCGTACGCCGCCGCCAGGTCCTTGAGCGAGCCCGAATGCAGCACCAACTGAACGATCAGGTCCTGATCTTCGCGCGGCAGTTGTCCGAGCGGGTGCTGGATCGCGCCCGCCGCCCGGGCCGGATCGGCCGGGGCCTCGACGCGAACGCCGACGGGATAGCTCGGGACGCCCTTTGGAAAATGAAAAGCCATGCTTTCGGATTCTAGAGGTCTGCTTTCACAAAATGAAATCAGGCTTTCGAATTATGGAAGCGTTTGACCCCGGGACACTTACACGTGCGAGCGGCCGATCCGGTCGCGCACGCGCCAGCTCAGCCAGAAGAGCAGTGCCATCGGGAGCACGCGCGGCGCCGCGCCGAAGAGAAATGAAATCATAAACCAGACCGCGATTGTCCAGGGAAGTGCGCGGCCCGTTCTTCGCCCGGTGTTGTACAGCGCGTTGTCAGGAAGGCGGACCGCGATCCATCGCGTGTAGTTCGCCATGCCCGTCGCCCAGACGAGCCAGAAGGCAACCTCAAAGATGGCGCTGAAATCCGGGAAGAGCGAGGTGTGCGAACGACCGGCCGATCGGGAAAGTATCAGGATGAACAGCAGCAGGGCCGTGGCCAGGATTCCGACGGCACCCGCCCGCATGGCGCGCTTGTTCGGACGCGCCTGGTCCTGCGGATGAAGGCCCGGGTCATCGGGCGTCAGCATCCAGGTGCCGGCGAGCAGGAGCCCCGCCGCGACACAATCGATGCCGATCCCAACCGCCGCGAAACCCTGCGCGTGTCCAAGGTACGTGCGGGCCAGCCCGGCGACGCCGAACAAGGCAAGCGCCCAGAGCGTGAGATCGGTTCCCGTGCGCAGGCTCCGCACGTAGTGGGGGGCCGCCAGTCCGAGCGAGCGTCTGGCCAGCGAGGCGGCGATCGAAGCGCCGCACTCGGGGCACATGCCTTCACTCGGCAGCCCGCGGAGTTCATAGCCGCACTCGGCGCAGGGGGTCGGTAGTTCGGGCGTACTCATGTTTCGGGCGCATCGCGCAAAGAGATCAGAGCGCTGCGTATCCAGCTGAACATATTGTAATAAAGGATGAGCGCGATCAGCGGGCAGATCAGCGTGCAGTAGAGCACGATCAGGATCGGGCCAAGCCACATGAGAAGTTTCGCGCGATTGGCCACACGCGTGCTCGGAATCCGCGGGGCGAGCCAGCGCGTGTACAGCATCGCGGCGAAAAACTGGACGGCTCCGGCGATCAGGCCCGTCACGGCCGTGATCGCGTAGAACATCGTCAGGGTGCTGATGTTCTGGTGCGGCACCATGCCGAAGCCCGCAACACCCTTCCCTGTCGCGATCATGGAGACAACGGTCTGCGCCAGGCTCGAGGCCAGCGAGATCGCGATGCAGATGCGGAGGACCCTGCGCGGCGTCTCACCCTTGTTCGCGGAGAGCTGCCCGGGGTCCGGAACGCTGTACAGAAAATAGCCGGCGAATGAGGCGGCCGAAGAAAGAAACATGAGGCCGATCATGACGATCTGGCCGCCCGCTCCCGGAACGAAGGCGCCGATGAGCAAGGCTCCGATCATCCCGATCAGCATGAGGGCGATGCCCGTCATGATGAGCGTGACGCCCCGGAGCAGCGAGCCGCGGTACTGCGGGCTGCTGTACTTGAGCAGGTCTCCGCGCATCGACCGGTCGACGGGCGTGCCGCACTCGGGACACTTGCCGCTGATCGCCAGGCCGACGAGGTCATAGCCGCACTGGATGCAGGGGAGCGGATTGCTCACGGTCAGCGGTGCGGTGGTCATCGGCTCAGATTACCGAAAACCAAAGCGGAGCAGCCCGCAGGCAGAGGCAAAGGGCCGTTCACGTCGGGCAGAGGAATTCCTCGTAGGCCGTCGCGAAGAGCACGAAGTCGGTGTCGTCCACGAAGTTGTCGCCGTTGAGATCCGCCGAGCAGTTGGCCGGCATCGCGAGCGTGCGGCAGTCAAATGCATCGTACTGAACCGCGAAGCTCACAAAGTCCGTGTCGTCCACCACGCTGTCCGCAACCAGATCGGCCGGGCAGGGGCCCGAAGGCACCGGCCTCAGGCGATGCGCAAAGAGATACCCGCCGACCTGGTAGCCCAGCGTGTTGCCGTCCATCGCGTCCCAGTAGAAGTGCACGCCAAGCCAGATGCGGCTCATCGCGTTCTCCCAGGCCGCCTGCGAAAAACTCGAGAACGACCGCGTGAGGTGGGGCGGATAGCCCAGCGACGTGTTGACCTTGAACTCGTCGCTCTCGAGCGAGAACGGGATGTTGTCGGTCCCGAAGTACTGCTCCATGATCGAGGCGTGCACCGCCGCGAAGGTTGCGTGCCCCGAGACATACGCGGGGAAAGGGGGTGTGAAGTCGTTGAGAGGAAGCCACGCCGGATCGCTGATGGTCAGCGGATTGCCGTCGTTTAGCGTTTCGCGGACGGCGTCGATGGGACGCCAGAGGTCGATGGGCGTGTCGTATTTGGCGTCCCACGCGGAGATGCAGGCATCGCCCAGCCCCATCGCCACGAGGGCGAACAGGCGCGCGTTCTGCGAGAGGCTCAGATTCTGCTGCGCAGAAACAGTGAGCGTGATGTCGATGAGCTGGCCGGGCGGCTTGCTGGTCCCGTCGCGGTCGTTGGCCCAGAACCAGGCCGCCTCGGTCTGGTCCGCGGTTCGGGTCGTGCTGTTGCGTGCGCCCAGGTCCTTCACGCCGGGAATCGTTTCGCTCCCGTTGATCTGCGCGGCGTACTCGGCGCTCGCCAGCAGGTTCGCCATGCTCCCGTAGTCGGTCAGCCGCGTCGGGCGGAACATGTGCCCGTCTTCGAGGCCCCAGGGCGTGACGTTGCCCCAGTGCGGCGTGAAAGGCTGGACGAACGGTCCGTCCGGAGTGATGCACCAGTCGCCGGGCTGCCCGCCCAGCGTGTAGGAGGGATTCCCGTCGTAGCCGTCGCCGAAGCGCCACAGCTTCATCGCGGTGCCGACCGCCTCACCAAACGCGACGCCGTTGGCCTTGGCCGGACCGTCGGGGATCGCATCGAGCTGTGCGGCGTAAAGCCCGTGGATCATCGGGCCGATCTGGGGAAGTTCGTCGCTCTGCAGGTTGTAGATCGAGGCCATCACTTCGTGGGCCGCCGCCGCGGCCGCCGCTTCACGCGATGCGCCGGCGAAGGGAACGGGGAGCCCGGTGAGATAGGGCTTGAAAGAAGTCGGGAAATTCTCGACGCGGTCGATGCCGTTCACGGCATCGAACATCGCCAGATTGAACATGGGGCCGGCGCGGCTGATCGGGCACGGCGCGCCGCCCTGGAGCCGGGTCAGGGCCTTGTAAAGCTCGTTCCATTCGGTCACGACGTCCGCGCGTGCCGCCAGAGTGAACAAGGCCGCGGCCATTGCCGGCCAGATCGCGCTCGAACGAATCATGATTCCCCTCATCTCCGCCAGACGCACAAGTAATACGCGAGACTGAACTTGTACACCAGCCACGCGCGGAGAGCAAGACAAATGCGTCCGCTCTCAATCAATACGCGGGCACGTACGGCCCAGAACCACGAAGGTCTCTAAAACAACTCAATTGGAAGGGCGTTGACCAGCGCGGGGCAGAACGTGTTATTGGACCAATTTGATGTTGTGATTTGACCAAGAAGCGCTGTACGTAAGGAGTTTTTCACCAAAAACGGTGGCACGCTGTTGCTCCGAGTCCAAACGCCGGTAGCATGCGTTGCGGCCTGAGGCTTATTCCGCGCCCGCAGAGAACGGGCGGTCGAAGGCAGCTTTGTTTGGGTTTGGAGGAGAGGTACCACATGAATCGTTTTGTTGCTGCCGGCGCTGCCGGCGCGCTCATCTGCGCTTGCGCGCAGTCGGCGCTCATCGTTCCGGGCTTGTATCAGCTGCACAACCATCCCGACGGGGGCGCCCGTCCGCCGCTCTACGGGCTGCGCCTTGATGAGCTTTACAACGCCACGGCCGACCACGACATTTACACGTTCGACTTCGATCATGCCCTTTCGAACATGAAGATGATGGTGACCACCTCGGTCATCCACATCTACGGCACGGTCTACGGCGGGCGCGACGTCGGTTCCGCCTACGCCGCGGAAGCGCGCACCGGCGTGTACACGGTCGACTTCACGTACTCGGTCGGCGTCTCGCAGGTTCCCGGCGACGACGACTGGTGGGTCGCGTACGGCGGCGCCATGATGCAGAACAGCGGCACGATCAAGTCTCCCCTGGGTGACACGATCGGGCTGGTGGACAAGCAGCAGGACAACTACTACTTCCGCCTTGGCAACGAGGACAACGATGCGGGCCACCGCGGGTTCAGCGGCATCTCCGGCTGGGGATGGCTCAACCACGGACCTTCCGGCTCGCCGCATATCGATTCCTCGGACTGGCTCTTCACGGCGACGCTGATTCCCTCATCGGGTTCCCTCGCTCTGGCCGGCCTGGCCGGGCTGATCACCCTCCGTCGCAAGCGGTAAGGCTCCGCCCCATCGCACACCCCAAGCCCGCCGCAACGGCGGGCTTTTTTGCGCGCTGCGCGGGCCCCGGCGCCGCGTCCCGGGCGGGGTCGGCGGGATCTATGATCGCCTTCTCGCGAGAACCTTCCCTATGCCGTACACACTCAAACCAGCCCAGACGATCGAGGTCGATTCCGACAACATCGACTACATCAAGAAGCACGTGGACACCGGCGACCGCTGGGTGCTGAACTTCGGCCCCCAGCACCCCGCCACCCACACGACGCTCCGGATCGTGATGGAGCTGGACGGCGAGCGGATCGCCCGCATTACCCCGCACATCGGCTACCTGCACTCGGGCTTTGAGAAGCTCGGCGAGGTGCTGGATTACAACCAGTACGTCACGATCGTTTCCCGGATGAACTATCTGTCGCCGATCGCCAACGACATCTGCTGGCATCACTGCGTCGAGAAGCTGTTCGGGATCGACATCGCGCCGCGCTGCAAGGCGGTGCGAACGATCATGGCGGAGCTCGCGCGCATCCAGGATCACCTCCTGTGCGTGGGGGCGGCGGGCCTGGACCTGAACGCGATCACCGGCTTTCTTTACTGCTTCAACCTGCGAGAAAAGATCTACGACATCTGCGATTTCATCAGCGGCCAGCGCTTCCACCCCGACTGGACCCGCGTCGGCGGCGCGATGATGGACCTTCCCGATGAGGCGATGTTCAAGACGCTCATCAAGAACTTCATCCACAAGGAACTGCCCAAGGCTCTCAGCGAGGTCGAGGGCCTGCTCAACCGCAACCGGATCTTCTGGGATCGCACCAAGGGCATCGGCGTGATGACCCGTGACGAGGCCAACGCGTTCAGCCTCACCGGCCCCCTCGCCCGCGCCAGCGGCGTGAAACGCGATCTGCGGAAGGACGATCCGTACCTCTGCTACGCCGACAACTGGGACGGCCAGGGCGCCGAGGCCGTGAAGTTCCAGGTGCCGGTCTGCGACGACGGCGACTGCTACGCGCGGTACCTCGTCCGCGTGGAAGAGATGAAACAAAGCGCCAGCATTATCGAGCAGCTCATCGACAAGATCCCCGGCGGCCCGATGGACACCTTCGCCGATTCGAAGATGGTCAAGCCGAATAAGAAGGATGTCTACGGCTCGATCGAAGGCCTCATCCAGCATTTCGAGCTGATCATGACCAACCGCGGCTGGAAGCCCCCCGTCGCCGAGATTTACGGCGCCAACGAAACGGCCAACGGCGAACTTGGGTACTACATCGTCAGCGACGGCGGCCCGCGCCCCTGGCGCGTGAAGACGCGCCCGCCGAGCTTCATTAACTATTCGACCGTTGCGAAGATGGCAGAGGGGCATGTCTTGAGCGACATCGTGGCAATCCTCGGCTCGATCAATATCGTGGCGGCGGAACTGGATCGGTAGCCCCCGAAACGCAGGGCCCACCGCAGCCGTCGGGCGGTCCGGCAGGTTTAAATTTACTGCCGAACTGGAATTTATACTGCGTGACTATACATTTGAAGAGTGAAGGCGTTCACGCGCCATCCCGATCGGGTTCGTCTTGTCGCCGCCTTTCTGGCGGTGATTTACGTCGTCGTGTCGATCGGGTTTGTCCCGACGCCGTGGGTTCTCGCGCAGTGGTGCGGCGGTGTGCTGACGGGCCTCGAGCGCTATCCGTGCGAAGATCATGCCTGCGGCTGCGCATCGGCCGCGGAGTGCTGGGCGCACTGCTGCTGCCACACGCCGCGGCAGCGGCTGGCCTGGGCGATCCGGCACGGCGTAAGGCCGCCCGTGGGTGTCTCGTTTTCCGAAGAAGATTGGATCGCCGCGGCCAACGACGTTCGTGCGGGGAGCGCGGAATGCTCGGTGTGCGTCGAAGGCATCAAATCGAAGCTTGATCAAGGGATCCGTACCGAGGGTCCGGCCACCGAGGCGGGAGCGGGATGCGAAGCGCAGCGCCCGGCGGCGGGACTTTCGATGTCGGCGCTTGCGTGCAAGGGGATCAAGCAGGTGCTGGCGATGAGCCTGCCACCCTTTTCTCCGATGCGCGCGGAGGAGCGCCTGGCCCCGCCGGCGCGCGTTGATGCGGGGGCGATCGCGAAGGAAAGCCGCCCGGCGTCCCGGACGCTCGAGGCGCTCGAACCTCCACCCAGGCGTGCCTGACCGGGCATTCCACTGCGTGTTCGACGTGTGGTTTCGTGCGCCGGCGCTGCCCGCGCACTTCGGGGAATTCTCTTGAAGAATGGCGAATGTGGACGTGTACCGGCCCGGTGCGGCGCGTTCACGCTGATCGAGCTTCTTGTTGTCATCGCGGTTGTCGCGGTGCTGATCTCGCTTCTTGCCCCCGCGCTGCGGGGAGCACGGAACGCAGCGCTCGACACGCGGTGCCTTGCGAACCTCCGCTCCATCGGGCAGGGGGTCGTGCTGTATTGCAACAACAACAGAGAGAGGTTTCCCGTCTCCAGCCACACCTCGGGCTCACTCGTCAGCGCTTCATCCTGGCTGCAGTCGCTGCAGCCGTACGGCGTGGTTGTTGCCGACCGCTTCTGCACGCGCGATCCCGATCGTGCGAACAAGGCGACGTCGTTCGCGACCAACGAGCACTTCGAGCCGCTGACCCCCGGAGTGGATTTCAACCCGGTCACAAAGAAGCCTCTGCCCGGCGGACGCACCTTCGCGTTCGACCGTGTGGGGCTTGTGCCCCGGCCATCGCTCACGATCTATGTGTACGAGCCCAACGCCGCCGGGACTGTCGATCACCTGGTGACCCACGCGCTGAAAAATGCGGGTGCGGTCGAGCAGGCGATCGCGGTCCGCAGGCACGGGGCTTCGATGGCGCAGGTCGGCTCCGCTCACTACCTCTTCGCCGACGGAAGTTCGCGGCCGTGGCTTTGGCCCGATTTCGCGAAACGCTTTTCGCCGGCGACCAGCCCATTTGATCCAGAAACGGCGCAGTAGCGCCATCCGATTCAGATTCCAGCTTTCCGGGGAGAGCCCGGAGAAAGAACTGTCATGTTGAAGATGAACCATTTGTTCGGCCTTGCATCCTGTGCGGCGGCTTTCGTCGCTTCTTCGTTCGGAGCGGCTACCGCATTCCGGAGCGTGCACGTCGGCTTTGATACCGCGACCGGATCGCCCGGTGACCAGATTCTTCTGCGCACCGGTTACGGCACCAGCGGCGCGCCCGAGAGCGAGCAGTGGTCGTACCGGTTTGCAACGGTCAACGGTCAGACTCAGTTTCAGACGCGGAGTGCGCGGTACGCCGCCGATCCGAATGCTCCGTTCGATCAGGTGTCGTTCAACCTGCTCCACGCCGCCCCGTCGAACTATCGACCCGCCGAGGGGGGCGGCGTTTCGCCGGTCGCGGGCTGGTACGCGCAGTCGAGCATGGCGGCGCTGCATCCGTCGACCGAGCGCGCCGGATTCAATCCGACCGGCGCCGATGCGTTCGTTGCCGCAGGACGCCTGACGGGGGGCTCGTTCGCGTACGAAATCGTCTCGGTGACCGCGCTGCACGGCTCGCCGCTCGCGAGCTTCGCGATGGGGCAGATGATCAATCCGGCGGGAAATACGAACAACGCACTCCGCCAGCTCCAGACGACCACCACGGTGGGACCCACGGTGTTCGATACCTTTGGTGTCTACGACGCGGCGCAGTCGGGCGGCGGCTCGCTGGCCGATCGCAGCCTCTACCTTGGATACGGCAATCACTTCGAGGGCTGGGGCCTCTTTGTCAGCGCGCGGGGTGAGTATGAAATCAAGATGCGTGTCTACGACGTGAACGGGGTGTATGCCGCTTCGGACACGTTCTCATTCCTCGTCAACTCGATTCCGTCGCCATCCGCTCTTGCACTGCTCGGCCTGGGAACCGCGGTCGCCGCACGCCGGCGCCGATTCTGAGAGCCCGTCCATCTCAAGGAACAAACAGCCATGAAAGCACTCATCTCATTCGCCGCCGTCTCCGCGATCGCGGGTATCGCGGCGGCGCACAACCACATCACGATCGATACCCTCTCCGGTGCTTCCGGAGACAAGATCCTCATCAAGGCCGGGTACTACCCGACCGAAACGGCGTTCACGATCAGCTCCGGCAGGCTGCTCTTGAACGGACTTCCGGCCTGCTACAGCGTCTCGGAGCCGTTTGCTTCCGGCCCGATCGGGGGCTGGTTTGGCGGCGACGAAGTTCTGCTCACCAGCGATTACTTCTTCTTCACCGGCCGGCTCAACGGCGGCGACTTCGCTTGGGAGATCGCGTCCGTCACGCCGGTGAGCGCCGGCACGACCCGGGTCGACTGGGGCGTCTTTGACGAGCTGGGCGACTTTTCGGTGATGGCGCGGAGCGACGGAGCGTCGCGTTTCGATCGGTCGTTCTCGACTCCGCCCGGAGATCACAACCACGATCAGGCCTACGGCTTCGAGTCCGCGGGTCTTTACGATGTCACATTCATCGCGTGGGATGTTTCCGGAAAGTTTGTGGACTCCGATCCGATCACCGTCCGTTTCCGGGTCGGCGAGCCGTGCCCGTCGGACCAGAACGCGGATGGGTTCGTGGATGATGCCGACTTTGTTCTCTTTGCGGCTTCGTACAACCTGCTCGATTGCGCGGATCCGGCAATGCCCTTTGGCTGCCCGTCGGACCTCAACTCCGACGGATTGGTGGACGATGCGGATTTCGTGATATTCGTGCAGGCCTACAACGCCCTGCTCTGCCCATAAGAACACACGTGAGCGCCGGCGGAAACGCCCCGCTCGCTTTGCGCCCCGCATCATCGATAGCATCGTGTCATGCCGCCGTCGCGCGAACCTGATCAGCAGCAAACCGGGGAGTCCCGGCTGGCACACGAGGCGCGGGCGGGGAAGGCTTCGGCGCTGGCGAAGCTCCTCCAGATGCATCAGCAGCGGACCTACCGGATGTGCCTGCGAATGCTGGGCAGTGAAGATGCGGCGGCCGATGCGGCGCAGGACACGCTGCTGCGCGCTGTGCGGGCGATCGGCACGTTCGACGAGCGATCGCGGTTTTCAACCTGGCTGACACGCATCGCGATCAATGTCTGCCTGACTCGCGCACGTTCCGAGAAACTCCGGCGGCATCAGAGCCTGGAAGCGCCCGGTCCGGGAACCGACCAAACCCCGTCCGGCGAGCGACTGGAAAGCCGGGAACAAACCACGGCGCGGCGCGTCGAACAGGCAGAGGATCGCGAAAGGGTTCTCGAGGCTCTCGGAGCGCTCGATGCCGAGGCCCGGGCGATCCTGCTTCTTCGAGACGGGCACGATCTGGAGTACGAACAGATCGCCGAGATGCTCGGTGTTGCAGTCGGGACGGTCAAGAGCCGCCTCTTTCGTGCCCGCAAAGCGCTTCGCGAATCGATGGAAAGTCCGCCCCGATGAGCCGTTCTGGTCCCAACCCCGCTGACGACGAGAGCCTGCTCGATGCGATCGAGTCGGACGGCCTCTTGGCGGAGTCTTCGCAGATTCGCGCGATGCGTCAGGACCGCGCGGCGCTTCGGGGAGCTTTGAAAGCTGACTTCGCGCGCCCGCTCCCGCCGCGTGTTGCGTCCAGGCTTTCCCAAGCACTGGCCGACGAGTTTGATCGAGAAGCCCTGGCCCAGCTCGCCAACGGGCGTCCAATCCCGATCGCGCGTGCGGACTTGGGGCGATCAATGCCAACGACGCGGGCCTGGCGCCGGGCGGTTCCCATTGCGGCCTGCCTTGCGCTCCTGGCCGGAGTGACGTGGATCGCGTTCAGGCCAAGCCCCGGCGGACGGACGGGGGGAATCGCCTCACCCTCGGGCCCGAGCACAACCCCTTCATGGGCCATCCTGCCTGATCCAAAGCCGGCCGAAGTTCAGGTCACGCCGCCGCGCGTGCAGGAGGCGCCGGTGCAGCTGGCCGCATCGCCCGAATCAACTCAGACGCGCGACGCCGCAACCGCCGTAATCTGGGCCCAGCGCGGTGTCCTTGCGGTTCGCCTGGTCACCGATTCACCGACGCGCGACCAGGAAAGGCTCAGCGCGCTCACCGCCACTCGCCGGTCGTCCTGGCGGCTTATGCCCGGTCCGCCCGCCTCGATCGCGGCTGTTGCGGCAAACCCATGGCCGATCGACCGCACCTTTGCTTCCGAGTCTCCCGGTCCGACAAAGCCGACGCCCAGCACGGCCACGCTGCAGGAGGCAACCCTGTCTGTCGCGCCAACGGCAGCGGCCTTTCAGTCCTTCCGGGATGACATCGAGAAGGAGACTTCCGCCACGGTTGTCTTTGAGCGGGTCGAGAAGCTCTCGTCCTTTGCCCGGGAGGCCGATCCGGGCGCACCCGCCACCGCTTCGGATGTCGTCTGGTGGACCAAGCCCGCTTCGGAGTGGACTCCGCGGATCAAGCTGCCGCTCCTTCTCGAGTACGGCAAGCGTCCCACCGGCAGGTAGTTTCCCTGCTACTTTTGGCGATGCTCATCGCCGTCATCATCGCCGCCGCCGGGTCATCGCGGAGGTATGTCGGATCGGGCGGGGGACGATCCAAGCTCGACGAGGATCTGGGCGGCAAGCCCGTGCTTCAGCGCAGCGTTGAGGCGTTTTCCAAGCACGATGACGTGCGGGTCATTGTCGTCGCCGGGCCGGGAGATGACGCGGAGTTCGCCGAATTCAAATCGCGACATGGCGATCGCCTCGGCCTGCTTGGGGCAACTCTGGTCAGGGGCGGCAGGGATCATCGCTGGCAGACGGTCCAGGCGGCGCTGGCGGCTGTTCCGAACCAGGTCGGAGGTGAAAAGGTCACGCACATCGCGGTGCACGACGCGGCGCGGCCGGGTGTGCCGCTCGAACTGATCGACCGGGTTTTCGAACTGGCGCGCTACCACCCCGCGGTTATACCCGCCGTTGAAGTTGCCGACACTCTCAAGAAGGGAACGAATTCAGAAGCTCCCGCCCGTCCGGCCGATCCGCTCGCGGCCATCCTCGGGGCTGCGCCGGCGGACGAAAAGACGGTGGTGGTCGAACGGACTGTCGAAAGAACCGGGCTTTTCGCGGTGCAGACGCCGCAGGTGTTCGAGGCGGATGTGCTCCGGGCGGCATATGCGCAGAGCAACCTTGCCAGCACCGACGACTCGGCGCTTGTTGAAGCGATGTTCGAGGCGGAGGGCAAGGGAAGAAAGGTCGTGATCGCGCCCGGCGACGCCCGGAACATCAAGATCACGAGATCATCCGACCTTGCGCTGGTGCGTGCGGTCATGGGGCTTCGGGGGCCCGAAGAGCGCCCGGCGCACAAGCGGTTCTGATCACTCGTCGCTGCCCGCCGCGAAGAGTTTGCCGTCGGCGCTGTTCCAGACCCAGCCGGCCTCGTTGGGGTCGGCGACCGATCCGGTCACGCCCTTGCGATCGATCTCGATCAGCCGGTACTTTGCCCGTTCCGGCGAGAGGGGGTTGGCGGGGAGTGCCGCAAGATTGAGCGGGTTCCACTGATCGCCGGCCGCCTGACCGGGTCTCCAGGGGAAGGACTGCGTGCCCTGCGCATACTGCGAGACCGCCGCACGCACGCGCCGCAGTTCGGACGCGAGCTGGTCGTTGATGGACAGTTTGGCTATCGGCTTTTCTTCCAGTCCGCGGCCGGCCTTGAAAGCGGCGACCCGGCTCTGCTGTTCCTGAACGTACTTGGGAGGCTGCGGCGCCTGCGCTTCCTGCTTGCCGCAGGAGAAAAGGGTTGCGCAGGGAATCAGGACGACGGGAAGAAGGTTCCTCACGATGCACCTCTGCGGTGGCATCGGCCCGGACTGCGCGGCGATCCAGTTTCGCTGTGTTTTCGGACGCGACGGGAGTGCGACCGCCCGGGTTAAACCGCTCGCGCGGCCGTGAACAGCGCGCGCGGCGCTTCGGCCGCGACAGTTCCCGCCAGCTCGGTTCCCGCGGTGCGGAGGATGTCCACCAGGCTCCGGAAGCGGGCATCGTCGGGGTGATTGAAATGCATGAGCTCGAATCCCGATTGGGCGAACTGTTCCGCAGCAAAGGGCGAGGTGCCGTCGGCGCCGGGCCCGGTGTCGCGGGGGTCAAACGTGTTGTAGATGGCGAAGATGCCACCCTTCGCGAGAGCCTGGCGAGCGGCGTCGAGAAAAGCTTTGTCGGAGAGACCCAGGCGCACGTTGGGTTCGTGGGAGTGGTCCTTGTGCGGATGCACGTAGCCCTGCTTGAGCGTGTTGCGGCTGAGAAGGAGGTCGACCGTGGCGGGCGGCGGGGACCAGTCGGTTCCGAATCGGCCGCGCACCAGTTGGACCGAACCTTCGTGCGACCGGTCGATGGTCCTGCCGCGCACGGGGCGGACGGGTCCGCAATCACCCTCGAATCCGTAGAGAGCGTGAGGGAACCTGTCGGTCTCGAGTCCAACAACGCGGGCGCCCAGGCAGGCCATGAGTCGCAGCTGGAGGATCGAGGCGTATCCGATGTCGATGACGGACTTTCCGGAAAGAGAGGCGACTCCCAATTCGGCGAGGGCATCGACAAATGCCGCGTAGGCGATGGGCTGACCGTACCGGCCTTCGTAGAAATCGCGTTCTTCGAAAGTTCTGCTCACCAACTTCCAGCGGCGTTCGGCCGGCAGAGTGGCGATCGCGGAGGACGGGTAGAGTGCTTTGGTTTCGGGATCCTGATAGAGCTTGCGTGGCTGAACCCAGGGCAGAGCGCTTGTGGCGTTGAGGAAATCGATCGCCAGATCCGAGCGGACGGCGCCCTGCAGAAGTCGGGCGAGTCGCTGCAGACGGGCGACGGTCAGTCCGGGTTGAGATCCGGGGCGAGTTTCCACCAGCAGGAAGGTACGGCGGCCGGTCGCTGATGGTGTTGCGAACCCGGGGGCCGGTTACCGTCCGTAACGGCGAACCACGGCCTTGACCACGCCCTGCACCTGGCAGAACCGGACGCGGATGGGCTCAAAGGCTGGGTTGGCGGGCTGGAGACGGATGTGATCGTCTTCCTTATAGAAGGTCTTCAGCGTGGTCGAGCCGTCCGGCAGCAGAGCCACCACGCGGTCGCCGTTCTGTGCGAGCTGGGTGCGCTCGATCAGCACGAAGTCGCCGTCGAGGATGCCCTCGTCCCGCATGGAGTCGCCTTCGACCTTGAGGGCGAAGGTGGATTCCTGACCCTTCTGGGTCTTTGCCACGAGCATGTCGGCCAGGTCGATCTCGTCGGCGTTTTCGACGCGCTCGATCGGATGGCCGGCGGCGATGCGGCCGACCAGCGGGAAGCGCAGGGGGCGGGCCTCGTCCGGCACCGCGATGCCGTCAGCGATCGACAAAGAGCGAGCCTTGTTGGGCTCTCGAACCAGGGCGCCCTTCTTGATAAGTGCTTCGACGTGCTCGAACACCGTGACCTTGCTGACGCCGATTTCGTCGGCAAGCTCCTGCATGGTCGGGGAATAGCCCCGACGGACGCGCCAGTCGCGAATGAGCTGAAGGATGCGGAGCTGCTTGGGTGTCAGGTTCAGGTTCATAGCGAATTTCTCCCCGATAACGAGCGACAGAGTCCTCCCCGGCTTCGTCGCGAACCCCCGAGGTTGCCGCGACTGGGCCCGAAGAACCCGCTGCCAGGCCCAGAAGAGCCCGGCCGATCTCTCCCACCAGCTTCGCGGCGAGGCACCAGTTTGCCAGCCGGGAAGCCGCACTCAGTTCTTCATCGCCCACCGCCGAGGGGAGGTAGCGACTCAGACAATCCTCATCGCGCGGCGGTTGGCCGGGCGAAAAGACCGGACGCTGAATCCGCCGCAGACTTGTCGCGCCGGCTCGGCGCGGGCTGTAGTCTGCCACGAATTCTCCACCAGGACCCATCCGAAGCACGGCTGATGAGGCGTTCGTCATGCTCCGTTTGATCGGTTTTCGAGCGGTAATCCGATCAAAATTCGGGCCTGTTGTTCGGTATAAGATAAGGTACCGAACGCCCTCCGTCAAGTGTTATTTCCCGAATCCGCCCGCATTTGCGTCAAAATACCATATTTTTACCAAAAACCGGCCGGTAGGCTGCTGGAAGGCCCTTTTGACCGTCGGAGCCAAGCCTTCAGGCGTTTTGGGAGGTGGGGGAGGTGGGGGAGGTGGGGACGGCGGGCGGGGTGGGGGAGTTGCGGCGGGCGAATCGGGAGCCGACGCGCTGCACCCGTTTGGAAATCTCGAGCAGGGTGAGATGAGAGCGGATGCTGGAAGCGGGCAGGCCGGTGAGTTCGACCAGTTCGTCGGCGGATCGATCGGTTTCGAGCGCTTCGAGGATCTGGTGTTGCTCCGGGGCCAGTTTGAACGCGGGGGCGGGTTGAGCGGGCATCTGATACCGGGCGGCGTGCGTTCCGTCGGCGAGGTGGCGGGCGGGTGATTCCAGTGCCGCGATCACATCGGCCGGCTCGGTGACGAGTCCCGCGCCGCCCGACTTGAGCAGTTCGTTGCTCCCTTCCGATGCCGGCGAATCGACCCTGCCGGGGAGAGCAAAGACTTCGCGCCCGTGTTCTTCGGCGGCCTGCTCGGCGGTGATCAGGGCGCCCGACCCCTTGCCTGCTTCGATGACCAGGACGCCAAGCGACAGGGCGGAGATAATGCGATTGCGCCGGGGGAAGTTCTGGCGATCGGGCGCCGTGTCCATGGGGAGCTCGGAGATCACCGCTCCCGAAGTGCCGGAGCCCGCGATTTTCTCGAAGAGTTCGGCGTTTTCGGGCGGGTAGACGTGCGCAAGTCCGCAGCCCAGGACGGCCAGGGTGCGGCCGTCGCTCATGAGCGCGGCGCGATGGGCGGCGGTATCGATGCCGCGGGCGCCGCCGGAGACGATGGTGATTCCTGCCCGGGCGAGTGTGCCCGCGAAACGGGTGGTTTGTTCCAGCCCGTAGGCGGTGCAGCGGCGGCTGCCGACGATGGCGAGCGCGAAGCGATCGGCCGCTCGCAGGTCGCCCTTGTAATAAAGGATGGGGGGCGGATCCGGAACGGCCTTGAGAAGTGCGGGATATGAGTCATCCGCGACTGAAACCAGCCGCACACCGTGCTTGTCTGCGAGTGCGATTTCGTTTTCCGCGGGACCGCGCGAATCTCGAATGTCGGCCGCCATCTTCGCGGCCCGCTGTGCCCCGATTTTGCACATGGAGAGCTGTGCGGGCGAGAGTTCGAGTGCCGCGTCCGCCGAGCCGGCGAGAGAAACCAACTTGCCGATGGTGGCGGGGCCGAGGCCATCGACAAGCGTGAGGCGGAGCAGGGCGAGAGTGGGAGAAGAGACATCCATACGGTGGATGTAAGGTACTCCAAAGCAGCGGAGTTCGCAAGTTGTTGCGGGGCCGGGGGATCAGCGTCCTTTCAGTGCGGCACTACCGCATTGTCGGGCGGATCGAAGTGGCCAGCCGCGATTCGATGCGCTTCTTCGCCTCCCGAATGGCCTGAAAAGTCGACGGGTCAAGTTCAGATTCGGCCAGCATTTCGTCGCAGCGAAGCGCCGCGGTGAAGAGCTGCTCCTCCCCAATCGTGTCTTGTCGATCCTGATCGCAGAAGGCTTCTGTCTCTCGTATTGCGCTCAGGAAATGTTTCGCCCTTTCCTGCTGATCGGGGAGCGTTTCGGCGACGATGAACTTTGCCTTCAGTGCCGCACGAACCAGGTGGCGATCGTGCGGCACGAGGGCGACGGCCGCCCTTGCGTGTGCGAGCGCCTGCTGAGCCTCTTCGGTGAACGGCATGCCGAGGTACTTCCTGGTGAGCGCGAGGTTGGAGTAGCCTGAAGTCAGACCGTGCTCGGAGTCGGCGGTGGCGCCGAGCGAATTCAGACGCGAGAAGATCTCGAGTTGGCGATTGAAAAGGTCGAGCCGCGTGCGATCCGCAGAATCGAGGAGCACTGCCAGGCGTTCGCAACTCCAACCGAGATTGCTGAGTGCCATTCGGTCGTTTGGGTTCAAATCGGCGGCGCGTTCGTCGATTTCAAACGCTTCGCGATAGAAGCCGGCTTGGAGTTTTGAATCGCCCCGTGCGCTCGCGGCATCGCCGCTGCGGATCATTGCGAGCGAGAGATCGCCCATGCCGCCGAGCCGGCCGAATCCGATGGCCGCCAGTTCGCGCCGGATTGCGAGGGCCTCGTCGAAATTGCGCTGTGCTTCGTCGTGCCGCCCTTTGGCGAGGTTCACATAGCCGAGTTCTGTTACGGCGGACGCCAGCATGGATCGCACCTGCGGTTCACCGGGCAGCCGCGAATCGAGCTGTCGTACCTCTTGTGCAAGACTCCTGGCTTGGGGTTCACGATTCGGGCTTTCGCCGATGGTCCGCTGAGTGGCGAGCAGATTTTCGAGCACTGCCTGAGCAAATTGAATTACGAGATCGGATCGCTCGACGCGGGCTTGCATGACGGCCATGCCGGCGAACGCGCCGGCACCGAGCACGAGAACAGCAGCGGAGCTAGCGATCCAGTTTCGTTTCACGAACTTTGTCGCGATGTAGACGACGCCGGGATTTCGCGCGAGAACGGGGCGGCCATTGAGGAAGCGTTCGAGATCATTTGCAAAGTCGGCCACTGATGGATATCGAAGTTCGGGGTCGAGCGCTGTGGCCTTGGCGACGATAGTGTCGAGATCGCCGCGGAGTTCAGGATTGACTGTGCGGAGGCGTGCGGGCGGATCACCGGCGCGCCGCAGAGGCGCGGGCCCGGATTGTTCGCATTGTGCCGGGAATGCGCTACTCCCCGCTAGCATCTCGAAAAGCACGAGACCAAGAGAGAACACATCGGCGCGGGTGTCCACGTCGCCGGCATCGCCTCGCAACTGCTCGGGGCTCATGTACGCGAGCGTGCCGACGACTTGGCCGGTCATGGTGGCCTTGGCATCGTCGCCTGCTTCCATGGCTTTGGAGACACCGAAGTCGATGACCTTGGCCTGGGGTGAGCCGGCTGCGCCATTGAATGCAACGAGAATGTTGGAGGGCTTGAGATCGCGATGGAGGATGCCGCGCTGATGGGCGTGGACGATTGCGCTGCAGACCTGCAGGAAAAGGCGGATGCGATCGCGGAGGGCGAGTGTGTGTTCGACGCAGAACGCCGTGATCTGCGGCCCATCGACGTATTCCATCGCAAAGTACGCGTGGCCCGTGTCGGATGCGCCGGCCTCATAGAACTGCGCAATGTTTGGATGACGCATTGCCGCTATCGCCTGGCGCTCGGTGTCGAAACGGCGGAGCGTTTCGCGCCGCCTTGCCGTTGAATGAAGCACCTTGATCGCTGCCGTGCGAAGAACGGGGCGGGCTTGCTCCGCAAGATAGATGGAGCAGAGATCGCCCTGCGAGATGGGGCGGATGATCTCGAAGGCACCGAAGTGTGCCGGCACTTGGTCCGCGGGGAGCTCGATGCCGAAGTTCGCATTCTCGCCAAGCCATCGCTGCAACTCTTCTGTGGCGATTGTCGTGGCGGGCTCGAGGAAGCGATCGGAGATGTTCTTGTCGTAGGCTTCGAGCAGTGCCTCGGTTCGCTGTTGGAGCGAGGCCGGCGCATTCAAAGATGCCGCGGCACGGCGGTCGCCTTCGCTCAGGCGGAAAAGCCGCTCGAACTCTTTCGCTGCGGAGGTTTCCAGGTCGATGTCCATCTTCAACCCCTCCGAGTCATCCCATCAAGGCGCACGCGGAGCCACGCACGAGCGTGCTCCCAGTCAGATTCGATCGTGCGTTTGGAAAAACCCATGTGCTCTGCCACCTGATCGATAGTCAATCCCCCGAAAAAGCGCAGTTCCACCACGGTGGCCTCGCGGGCGTTGATCGCTGCAAGTTCCTGCATGGCTTCATCGAGGCAGAGAAGGTCGACCGAGTCCAGCGGCTTCCGGCTCTCAATATCCGCGGTCGGGATCGGGAGACGGTGCCAATTGCCGCCCCGCTTGATGCGGAGTTCGCGACGGGCTTCATCCACCAGCACCGAGCGCAGCGTCTTGGCGGCGAGTGCCGCAAACTGGCTGGAACTGCTGTCAATTCTCGAGAGATCAAACCCGCGGAGGCGCATCCAGGCTTCGTGCACGAGCGCGGTGGTCTGGAGAAGCCCGGGGCACGGCCGGTCCTTCAGAACGGCGCGGGCGATGGCCCGGAGCTCGCGGTGGAGCCGTGCATGGGCGTCGGGATCTTCATTGGGATCGTTGAAGTTCGACGGGGTATCGCTCATCGGGCTGCAACCAGTCTTCAAGGCTACCACGATCGGACGGTCAATATAGACAAAAGTTGCAAGGGCTGCGTGAGCGGTGTGAAGTGATCGCTGGCCGGAAGACATCGTGCGTGTGACGCGCCCAAAGCGGTCGTTGTCAGTTTGCAGGAGCGTTTGCCGGGAGAACGGGAGAGGTTGGGGGTGGCTTGTTGGAAATTTGCATTGAGGCACTTGGAAAACCTGCGGAGCGCTTGCGGAGTTGTCGTCTGTTTTGAAAGGGTGGGGCGTGCGCGGCCAGCGGGGAACCGGTCGTGCCAATTGAGGTCAGGGCGATCCGTGGTGACGGGGGCGATGCTGCGCGCTTGCGGGTCGTGAGGGCGGGGTCGGAGAGGAGTGTTTGTGCGATGGGGACGATGCGTCAGTCTGCGGCGATCACGTTGGTTGTATTGACAGGTGCACAACTCAGCGGTCGCAGTTTGAGTGCTCTTCCTCAACTTGAGGACATTGGCGTGCCTCCTGGAGCGGCGGGTGCGTACGCAGGTGGATTGAGCGCGGATGGAACGACCGTGGTTGGATCGGAAGGCGCGGCAAGCATCGGCGCTTTCCGCTGGACCGAAGCGACCGGAAACGTGAATCTCGGACGCCCTGCGGTCAGCTCAAGAGCATTTGGTCAAGGGGTTAGCACGGACGGTTCGGTGGTGGTTGGATACGGCGCCGGAGTGCAGCGGGCATTCCGTTGGACCGCTGCGAATGGGATGCAAGTTCTGAGTCTGCCGCCAGGCCTTACAGCCGCGATCGGGTACGGCGTGAGCGGTGATGGTGAGACCACGGTTGGTCAGAGTTCAGCAGCCGGCATTGGACGGCGTGCTGTCTGGTGGGATGCCGCTGGGGTTGCTCATGAAATGGGTACGGGGCTTTCAAACTCAGCCGCCTTAGCTATCAGTCAGAATGGGCTGGTGATTGTCGGAATCGATGGTGCCAGTGCCTTTCGCTGGACGAGTGGTTTGGGTCCGCAGATGCTCCCGATGGTGCCCGGGTGGAATTCCGGATTCGCATCGGCGGTAAGCCGCGATGGGTCTGTCGTTGTTGGATCGTTCTCAAAGGCTGATTCGTCGGACGCAACAGCTTGGATGTGGACGTCCGATGGAGGCGTTCGGTTGTTGCCGCGGCTCAATAAGCAGGAGTCGGCAACCGCCATCAGTGCCGACGGACAACTCATCGGGGGTATGTTCCAAACCCCTGCGGGCAACTACCGATCGGCTCTGTGGCACCCCACGTTCGGCGCTGTTGCGCTGAATGAATACTTGCCGCGGCTTGGCGTGGACATGGACGGATGGAGTCTCGGGTTTATTGCGGGGATCAGCGCTGACGGCACACGCATCGCTGGCTCGGGAACTCATAACGGTAACCCGCGTGCGTGGCTGGTGACGGGGTTCACTCCGATTAACCTGTGCCCCGCCGACTTCAACCATGACTGGGAGGTGGACGATGCGGACTTTGTCGTGTTTGTGGCGGAGTACGACACGTTCATCTGCGCCGACTCGGCCATGACGCTTTGGTGTCCGGCCGACCTGAACCACGACGGTGTGGTCGATGACGCCGACTTTGTTGTTTTTGTGCAGGGGTATGAGGAGCTGTTGTGCCCTTAGCGGCTGTGCTGCGGTGTTGCGCGGGCTGAGTGTTCTTCCAGGAGTGACGCATGCGTTTGGGAACAAACTGTGTTCTTCGTGTGTCGGCGGCCTTCGTCGTTTCTCAGGCTGCGGGCTTGTCGGCGCATGCGGTGCCCGTGCAGTGGAGCGCCAACGGGCACTACTACGAAGTCATTACCGCCACGCGCACATGGCCGCAGGCGTATACAGAAGCGTCGAACCGCCAGTACCTTGGCATGAAGGGGCACTTGGCAACCGTCACAAGCGCTGAGGAGAACCAGTTTCTCACTTCAACTTTCGGCCTGAGCGCGCTGGCATTGCGGTTTCTCGGAGGGTTTCAGCTCGCCGGCGCGGCCGAGCCGGGGGGAGGTTGGCAGTGGATCACCGGCGAGCCGTTTGTCTTTGCCGGCTGGTCTCCCGGCGAACCCAACAATTTCATTCCGAATGAAAACGTCCTGATCTTCGATCACTTGGCGCAAGCGTGGGGCAAGCCGTGGAACGATTACAGAGATACGGTCGCCGGCAACGGATATGTCGTTGAGTATGAGCGGCTTGAGGGTTGGCAGAATTTTAGTCCGTCCGCTTCCTCGCCGAGCTCGCAGATGAGTGGAATCTGGGGCAAACAGGTGGGGCTCGCCAATGACGGAACCAAAGACTGCGCGTGGCTCTGGAACGGGACAGCCGCGATGGGCGTCAACCTGAATCCTGCCGGCGCTTCAAGTTCGATCGCCTGGGGCATACGGGACGGGGTTCAAGTGGGTGAAGCGACCTTCGCGGGCAAGGCGCACGCCGGGCTCTGGCGCGGTACAGCGGCCTCTTGGTTTGATCTGCATCCGGCCGGCACGGACTGGTCGCGCGCGAAAGCGGTGTATGGCGAACAACAGGTCGGCAACGTGTATTTCCCGGGTGACATCGCACACGCGTCGCTGTGGAGTTCTACGGCTGCATCCTGGGTCGATCTGCACGAACCGGGGGCGGATTGGTCCGAGGCTTATGACATCTATGGGAGCAAGCAGGTGGGCCGGGTGATCTTCGGGGGCTTGGGACATGCCGCCCTGTGGGCTGGCACGGCGGCGTCGCGGATCGATTTGAATCCTGCCGGTGCGACAACGTCGGCGGCGACCGGGATGGACGAGTCCATGCAGGCGGGACGAGCCACGATCGACGGGCTCCGCCGCGCGGGGATCTGGAGAGGATCCGCGGCGTCGTTTGTTTCGATTGGTCCCGACGGAGCAACCGATTCGCAGGCGGAAAAAGTGTCGGGCGGATTCCAGGTTGGATACTCCTGGTTTGCCGGCGACCCGCATGCGAGTCTCTGGCGCGGCACCAAGGCTTCATGGAAGGACCTTTCGCTCATGCTGCCGAGCACATGGCCAGCGACATTTGCATTTACTGTCTGGCGCGACGGAAACACGCTTTATGTTGGTGGCGGGGGCGTAAGAACGGAAAATCCGATCGGCGCTTACGCGCTCCTGTGGACACTTCCGATCTGCGAGAGCGACTTCAACCTTGACGACGTTGTGGATGACAGGGACTTTGTCAGCTTCGCGGCCGCGTATGACAACCTGATGTGCGACGACCCGGCGATGACGCCCGGATGCCCGGAAGATCTCAACGGGGACGGCGTTGTGGACGATGCCGACTTCGTGCTGTTTGCGCACGCGTACGACGATTATGTCTGCCCGTAGCAGTGGCTGAGGTCGCGTGGAGAGGCGTGTGGGTGTGCGCGTTGGAGTGTCGAGAGACGTGCCCGCAAGGGTTGGTGGAGCATTCGTGAGAGAAGGAGATGTGTTATGCGATTACTGCTGATCGGAGCCGCGTTGATGTCTTTTGCGCCCGGTGCAGGAGCCGCTTGGACCACATGGACCAACGGGCATGAATATCAGGTCTTCCGTGCGACGGCGGGCATCACATGGAGCGGGGCGAGCGCAAACGCCGCCGCATTGGGCGGGTATCTCGTGACCTTTTCGAGCGCGGCGGAAAACAACTTTGTGTTTGGGCTTGCGAATGATCCGGTTTACTGGTCCGACTACCTCGGTTTTCGATCGATCGGCCCGTGGATCGGCCTGATTCAGAGCGCGGGCGCAAATGAACCCGCGGGCGGATGGGCTTGGGTGACCGGAGAGCCGCTCACCTACCTGAACTGGGCCGCGGGCGAGCCGAACAACAACGGCGGAAACGAAGGCTTCGGCCTGCTCTGGGCGTTGACAGCGGGCGGCCGCGCGGGTACCTGGAACGATTTCCCGAACTCCGGAGGGGGAGTCGATGCCAAGGTGTACTCATACATCGTCGAGCGCGTACCCAGTCCCGGCGCATTGCCGCTCGTGTGCGGCGTGGTGATATTGGGTCGTCGAAGGCGCAGCTAGGTCGAAGCAGAATGCTCACGCGAAGTGAGCGCTCGTACCTCTCTGCAATGTCATTCTTGCCGCGGTTTCAAACGCGCCGGATCACGACGACCCGGCGATCTCGGCGGGTTGTCCGGAAGCCGCCAATCCTCGAGTCGTGATGTAAGACACGAAGGCAGAAGAACAAAGAGGACCTTGCGATGAAGATTGTCGGCGTGGTGGTCGCGGCTTCTGGCATGGCGTTGCCTGCGCCGGCCCAGCCCGGCGGCCGCGATGTGTTGACTCTCAATGTCGATCCTCGTGAGACGCCACGAAGCGTGGCTCTCGCGCCCACCCAGAGACTGGAAACCAAGGGTTTCAACGAGACGGGCAAAGCCGCCAGTGATGCGGCCGCGGCCAGAGGCAGGCCCGACCGAATCGCGGCGACAGCCAATAGAGCTGGCGATTGCCCATTCAACAACGCAAAGACAAACCCTGCGCCATTGATTCTTGATCTCGGAGTTTCTGCGGGTGCAACCGGCGCGCGGGCAGATGGTGTCAGTGCGGACGGCAGCACGGTCGTTGGCTTTGAGGGCAGCCTAAGCATCGGGGCATTTCGGTGGACAGAAATGAGCGGTAATGTCAATCTGGGAACACCGAGCGGAAGCGCTCGTGCGTATGCCACCGATGTAAATGCAAATGGCTCGGTAGTTGTTGGATACGGTACAAGTGCGTCGCGTGGCTTCCGTTGGACCCAGGCCGGTGGAATGCAACCCCTCTTGCCCCTGCTGGACGATCGGTTCTCTCGTGCTTATGCGGTAAGTTCTGACGGAGCGATCGTGGCAGGAGAATCGTACGGAAGCACTTACAGCCGTGCGGTGTGGTGGGGCGCGGATGGAACGGGACACGACCTGGGCGCCAACCCGTCGAACTCCGTGGCGTATGGAGCGAGCGAGGATGGATTGGTGATCGTGGGTTACAGCGACCCCAACGGGTTCTACTGGAAAAGTGGCCATGGAATTCAGCTATTGAGTCCGATTGTGGGGTGGACTCGCGCTATCGCCATGGCCGTGAGCGGAAATGGAATGCAAGTCTGCGGTTCTTTGACCGGCGCGAATCCGGTCGACGCGCCGGGCTTCATTTGGACTGCAACAGACGGCATGCGACTTCTTCCCCCCGTCCGCAGAGGACAACCCATGGACGACTCTGTCACATGCATCAGCAAGAACGGCGTCTTGGTCGGTGGCGCATCTCGACTGGCGGGAGGGCAGTATCAGGCCGCGATTTGGCATCCGGCTGTCGGAGGATGGATGTTGAAGGAGTACCTGCTTCAGCAGGGAGTAAGCGCCGAAGACTGGGTATTCAACTCGGTGTATGGGATCAATTCCGATGGAACCGTTCTTGTGGGTTCGGGAACGCACAACGGCGTGCCTCGAGCATGGATGATTACCGGCTTTATGCCCGTTCAAGCCTGCCCCGCAGATCTGAATCACGACTCAGTTGTCGACGACGATGACTTTGTCTTCTTTGTGAACGACTACAACATCTTGGACTGCGCAGATCCGTCGATGATTCTGTGGTGTCCGTCCGATCTCACTCATGATGCGCTGGTCGATGATGCAGACTTCACAGTCTTCGCAGGGGCGTACAACGACCTGCTCTGCCCCTGACTCATCGAGTCGGCTGAAGGTGAACGGAGAACGAAAACGCTTAGCAAAGGAAAACAAGAAGGGTGTTGTGCATGACAAAGTACAACTGCCGAAAATGACACCTTGGTTCTCGCCGGCTCTCACGAGCCTCAGGCCAGCGGAGCGTGCTGAATGTGTCGTTTTCGTCCGCGCATACAGCAACCTCGGCTGCGAATAACGCGAGTCCGGTCCGGGATTTTGAAAGGCTTGCGCGGAGAGTCTTACGGGCAGATCAGCTGGTCGTACGCGTTTGCGAAGAGCACGAAGTCCGAGTCGTCCACGAATCCATCTCCGTTTAGATCTGCGGGGCAGCAGGTGATGCTCGGATCGGTGGGGCAGAGCAAGATGTCGTACGCGCCGGCGAAGATGACAAAGTCGGAGTCGTCAACGAGGCCGTCGGCGTTGAGGTCGCCGAGGCAGCGGGAGAAGAGGCACTGTTCCTGGCGTTTGAGGCCGAGATCGGTGGCGGTCATGATGAGGGGGATGTAGGTGGTGTCGGCGACGATCTGAAGGGAGACGTTGTTGCCGCGGATCTCGATGTCGCTGGCGACGGCGTGCCGCTCATCTTCGGTGCAGCGGCTGAGCATGTCGTTGTTGGTGCGGATCATGAAGACGCCGTCGAGGATTGAGAACTCGTCGTTGCGGCCGAAGAGCGCGTAGCCGCCCCAGGGGCGGACGGGAACGACGGCTTCGGCGAGTCCTTGGGACACCGGCGCGATGTTGCCGTACTGCCAGATCTGGGCGTTGTGGCCACTGGCGTCCACCCGCAGGGCGGCGCTGGCGGTGTCGTGGCCGTTGCCGACGAGACCGGCGACGACCATGACGTCGTCGGGCGAGCAGGTAACGGCCTGATAGCCGGGGCCGAAATCGTCGACCGAGACGGACCAGATCGGGTCGCCGGTGAGGGAGTCGATGCGGCCGATGATCGTGCCCGGGCTGGTGCCGAACGGAGCGGGGAGCACGGCGCGGCTGGCGCTGAAGAGGATGTCGCCGTTGGCGGCGAGGTCGAATCCGCTGCCGAGCATGCTGGTGATGCCGTCGCCGAGGCGGTAGACCTTGGACCAGATGATGTTGCCGTCGATGTCGGTGCGCATCGCAAAGAGGCCCAAGAAGTTGGTCGAGATCGTGAGAGAACCGAGCACGAGCACTTCGTTGTTGGGATCGGGGTCGCGGGCCTCGCGTGCCTGGATGAAGTCGAGGAAGATGCCCGTGCCTCCCGGCGGGACGTAACGGCTGGAGAAGAGCAGGCTGCCGTCGGCGTCGAGCATGGAGAGCAGGCCGATGCGGGCGGCGCCGTTGCTGTTCAGCAGGCGGCCGATGCTGGCGATCTGTCCTTTGTGCATCTCGGTCGCGCCGACGGGCAGGAAGCCGCCGACGCCGGTCTGACCTGGTGGCAAGGTGTTTGTTCCGCCGCTGAGGGCGACGGCCCAGACTGGAGTGCCGGAGCTATCGGTACGCATCACGAAGCGAAGCTGGTCTGTGACGGCCTGGACGCCGGTGGTGCCGGAAACGATCAGGTCGTCGTTGGCCGATGATTCGACGACCGAGTAGCCACGGGACAGAAAGCCCGGGTTCTGGTACGCCTTGGACCAGACAACCTGGCCCTCGGGGTCGAGGCGCATGACAAAGGCGCGGAAACCCCCCGTGTTCCCGGTCGCAACGAATCCGCAGTCGCGCGAGTTGATGATGTCGTTACCGGCGGAGGTGTTGCTTGAGTAGGACGCCTGGAACGTCTGCCCCGACGCGAGCGGGGCCGCGAGGGCGAGTGCGGCGAATGTGATAACAACTCCCCGTGCTCTTATCGAACTCATGCGATTGCTCCTCATCATGTCGGGGCCATTCGCTTCGATCGAATCGCCCAGCATCCGGATCTGACCGCATGTTGCGGCGGTCCATGTGCCTTGCAGCCTAACCCGAAACCGGGGGTAAAAAAAGCCGTCTTTGTCCTCACAGAATGCGAACTGTGAACTCGAAGAAGAGTCGACGGGACAGAAAAAAAGCCCGCGATTGCTCGCGGGCTTGGAAGGCAACTGGATTCGTGAAGCGGGACCGAGGCACATCGCTCGGAAGAGCGATGCCACCCCGCTCGATTAACGCTTGCTGAACTGGAAGCGGCGACGGGCGCCGGCCTGGCCGTACTTCTTACGCTCGACCTCGCGGCTGTCGCGGGTCAGCAGGCCCAGCTCGCGGAAGCGGGCTTCGAGCGTCGGGTCATAGTCCAGGAGCGCACGCGCGATGGCGAGCTTGCACGCCTGAGCCTGGCCCATCGTGCCGCCGCCGTGGCAGCGGAAGACCACGAGGATCTTGTCCTGCAGGCTGGCGACCTTGATCGGCTCGAGCACGTCGTTGCGGTCGCGCACTTCGGAGAAGTACTGCTCGACCGTCTTGGTGACGCGCTTCTCGTTCTTGGGGTCCTTCTTGCCGGCCTTGCTGGTGCGTTCGACCTCGAAGAGGACGCCGCTCTCACCCTTCGCGGGCTTGAGGCGCACGCGGGCAACGGCGGTCTTGCGGCGGCCCGTGCCCCACCACCAGCCATGCCGGTCGGCGGGCTGGGCGGCGCGAACGGGACGCACGATCTGTGCGGCGGCGGGAGCAACAGCGGTGGAGCTCAGGCCCGCGGGAATGTTCAATCCGGACTGCGTGGTCGTCATGGTGTGTTCTCTCGAGCGGGCTTACGAAACCTTGAGTTCCTGAGGCTTGTGATTGGCGTGCGTGTGCGTCGGTCCCTTCACCACGTGCAGGCTCTGCAGCATGATGCGGCTGAGGCGGTTCTTGGGAAGCATGCGCCGGACGGCATCCTTCACCAGCGTTTCCGGGTCTTCCTGACGGACCTGGCCGTAGGTGCGGGTCTTGAGGCCGCCCGGATACTCGGTGTACCGCATCTTGAGCCGGTGAATCGACTTGCGACCGGTCAGTTCGACCTTCTCGGCGTTGGTGACGATGACGTTCTCGCCGCAGTGCACGTGCGGGGTGTAGTCCGGGCGGTGCTTGCCCATGAGAACAATCGCGACCTCGCTGGCGAGGCGGCCCAGGGGAATCCCCGCCGCGTCCACGACGCGCCAGGTGTTGGAGCCCGTTCCGGGCTTCTGAAGTGATGTCTGCCGACGATGCATAGCCAACCTCCGCGTTTCTGGCGTCCGTAGCGTTGGCGGAGGTGCCGCGGCATAAGACGACAGGGCGTCCAAACTGCTTTTCTCGCCGCCTACCGGGCGGGGCGGGCCGGATCCAGAAGTTCTGAAACCGGCAAGATTTCGATTCGGAACACCCGACTATAGGCGCGATCCCTCATCTCGGGCAAAACCTTGGATTGGATCCTTGGTACAACCCGTCCAAACGCCGATCTGACAGCGGCCGCACCTCTCCACAGGCCCAATCCATGACGCAACTCGACAACCCCTCTCTTCCGACTCGAGTGCCCGATCCCGGCAGTCGCCGCATGGCGTTGGTGGCGGCGATCGTGGCTTTTCTGGGTCTGGCGGCGGTGATCTATCTCAATCAGTTCTCCGGGGTTTCTTCGTCCACGGCCCGGGCTGCGAAGGCCCTGGAAGCCGAAGAAGCGATCGATCCGACAGACCCGTCGACCATCGCGTCCAAGATGGTCATGAAGCTCGCGTATCTCCTCGACGCGAAGGACGCACAGTCCAAAGGCATGCTGCTAGCGCAAACCAAGGACCCCAGCAAGCCAACGGCCAGGAAGACCGAGGCCGAGCGCGTGCGAGAAGCCATCCTGCAGGCGGAGATCCTGAGTTCCGACGGCGGCAAGGACGCCGCGGAAACCGTCTTCCGGGAAATCGAAAAGGACTTCGGAGCGCGGGAGGAATCCGCCGCGGGGAATCTGAATGACAAGGACAAGGCCCGCATGGAAGCCGCGCGGGCCGATATCGCGACTCTTCGCCATCAGTACGCGGGGAATGAAGTTTCCGCCGCCGACCGGGAGCGGCTCATCGGGCGGCATGATTGGTTCGCGAAGGTCGCACTTACGTTTGGCAAGCCGAATTCTGATCCGGAGCGTGCCGCGCTGCTTTCCGGGGGCGCGTGGCTGATCGTGGCCATCCTGTTTGTGTGTATCGCCGCGGCGATTGCGGGCGCCGGCGGGCTGGGCTGTTTCGTGGCGCTCGTCATCATGCTGTACCGGGGGATGATCCGGCCGCGCTTTGTGCCGCCCGCCCCGGGCGGGAGCTTCGGCTGGGAGATTGTCGGATTCTTCGTTGTCGCGTTTCTTTGCTTCCGCTTCGTCGGCTGGCTTGTCATCTGGCTGCTGGCAACACGGGACGCGGCCGGCGAGATCCAACCGCCGCACTGGTTCCCGTTTTTCGTCATCGGCGGGCAGTGGGTGGTTGCTCTGGCGATGTTCTATCCGATGCTTCGGGGCGTGAGCTTTGGGAAGTTTCGCGAGCTTGTCGGCTGGACCGCGCCGCGCGGGGTCGTTCGAGAGGTGGGCGCCGGGATTTTCGGCTACATGGCGGGGCTGCCGCTCCTGTTTGTCGTCGTGATCATCACAGTGGGGCTCAACGCCTGGTACACGCATGTCACTGGGAAGGATGAGCCGCGGACCAATCCGATACTTGAAGTCGTGGGCAAGGGCAGCCCCGCGCTGATCCTGCTGCTGCTTTCGCTGGCGACGCTCTGGGCGCCGCTGGTTGAAGAAACTGTAATGCGGGGCGCGCTCTACCGGGCGCTCAGGGCGTCGCTGCCCGTGTTTGTGAGCGCGATCATCAGCGCCATTTTCTTCGGCTTCATGCACGGCTATCCGGTGCTGCTGCTGGGCCCGGTCATCACCATCGGCTTTATCTTCGCGCTCATGCGCGAGTGGCGGGGCAGCATCATCGGTCCGATGGTGGCCCACGCGCTGAACAACGCGACCGTTCTGGGCCTGGTCGTGGTGCTGCTCTACGCGATCCGCTGACTAGAGGGGCGGCCGGCGCGTGTGCCAGTCGGTCGCGAGCTCGAACATCCGGCCGATCCGCAGCATGCGGGCCTCGTCGAACGCCTGAGAAACGATCTGCACGCCGACGGGCAATTGCGCGCCCGCGACGGAAGCAAGCCCGGCGGGAACCGACATGGCCGGCAGCCCCGCGAGATTGATCGTGACCGTGTACACGTCCTCGAGATACATGGCCAGCGGATCGTTCGCCTTCTCGCCGATCTTCCACGCCGGTGACGGGCTCGCGGGCATGAGCACCGCGTGGCAGTCGGAAAAGACGCGGTCGAAATCATCCTTGATCCTGCGGCGAACCTTGAGAGCGGTGTTGTAATACGCGTCGTAATACCCGCTGCTCAGCACGTGCGTGCCCAGCATGATGCGGCGCTGCACCTCCGGCCCGAATCCTTCCGAACGCGACTTGCAGTAAAGCTCGAACAGGTCCTCACCCGGGGCCAGCCGGGCGCGACGGCCGTAACGGATACCGTCGAGACGGGCAAGGTTGCTCGAAGCCTCGGCGGGAGCCACGATGTAGTACGCCGCGATGCCGTGATCGATGAGCGGCAGATCGACATCGACGATCGTTGCGCCGAGCTGCTTGTACTTCTCGATCGTCTCAGCGAATACCCGCGAAACCTCCGGGTGATTCGCCGGATTGCGCGCCTGCGCGGGTACGGCGAGCCGGAGCCCCTGCACGGGCGCGTCGAGATCGCGGGAGAAATCCGGCACTTCACGGAGCGATGATGTGGAGTCGAGCGGATCGTGCCCGCAGATGACCCCGAGCGCCGATGCCGCGTCGCCGATGTTGCGGGTCAGGGTGCCGATCTGGTCGAGGCTGCTGGCGTACGCGACCAGCCCGTAGCGGCTCACGCGTCCGTACGTCGGTTTGACACCGACGATCCCGCAGAGCGAAGCCGGCTGACGAACCGAGCCGCCGGTATCGGAGCCGAGGGCAATAGGCACAATGCCGGCCGCGACCGCCGCCGCGCTCCCGCCGCTGCTTCCGCCCGGCACGCGCGACAGATCCCACGGATTGGACGTCGGGCCGAAGCAGGAATGTTCGGTCGACGAACCCATGGCGTATTCGTCGAGATTGGTTTTGCCGATGATGACAGCCCCGGCGTCGATCAGCCGCTGCGCGGCGGTCGCCGTGTACGGAGACTCGTAGTCGCGGAGCATGTTGCTGCCGCAGGTTGTTCGGCCCCAGGAAAGACACAGGTTGTCCTTGAGCGCCACCGGAACGCCGGCGAGCGCTCCGCCGGCACCACCCGCATCGATTTCCTCCGCGCGCGCGATTGCCTTTTCGGAAAAGAGCTGGGTGAAGGCGTGAATCCTGGAGTCGAGTTCTTCCGCACGCCGCAGGCTCGCCAGGGCGCGATCGCGGGCCTTGCCCGAATGGATGTCGGAGGTGTTCACGCGCCCGAGCTCCCCGCGGGACGCGGCATGCACGAGCAGAGCCCGGCGTTCACGCTCCACCCCCGTCGCCGAGGACCTTCGGCACTTTGACGAACGGCGCCATGGAGTCGGGGGCGATCTTCATCAGGGCCGCATTCGGGAGCGTTTGGCCCGGCACATCCTCATCCAGCCGGTTGGTCGTGCCCCCCACGTTGGCCATGGGCTCCGTTCCTTCGAGATCGAGTTCGCGGAGGCGGTTCATGTATCCCAGCACGGCGGACATTTGCGCGCCGTACTGGCGAACCTGTTCGTCGGTGAGGTTCAGCCGCGAGAGCTTCGCGACTTTGCGCACGTAATCATTCGAAAGCGTCTGGCCGCTCATGTACGGAGTGTATCTGCCGCGATGCGGCGGCAGAGTTCGTGCGTCAGGGCGTGGCTCGATCTGTGCGCGGTGACCGCGGCGATGAGCGGCCCGCCCAGGAGCGCAAGATCGCCGATGAGGTCGAGCATCTTGTGGCGAACCGGCTCGTCGGGGAATCGGAGCTGATTGTCGATGGCGCTGCCGTCGGGCGCGATGACGAGCATGTCCTTCGGCGTCAGGTGCGGAAAGAGCCCCGCGCTCCTCATCGCGAGCGCTTCCTTTTCGAGGCAGTAGGTCCGAGCGGGAGCGATCTCGCGGCGGTACGTATTGGCATCGCCCTTCCATTCAAAGTTCTGGTCCGGGACGCCGCTCCCCGCGGGGTACGAAAGTTCGAACCGGTATCGGATGTCGCCGGCCGGAGCGGCCTCGATCCAGGCGCCGCGATCATCTTCAACGCGGCAGATTCGCGTGAGCCGGACCGGCCGCACGTCCGAGCCCGCCAGTGATTCTGCGGCGACGAGGAAGCCCGAAGCCGATCCATCGAGGATCGGGATTTCGTCGCCCTGGGTGCGCACGTCCGCATTCCAGGCCCCCGACCCGGCCAGGGCGGAAAGTACATGCTCGACTGTCTCGACGCGAGCCGCGCCCCGGGCCAGCACGCTGTTCCGCCCGCCGAGCGGCCCGCGCGCCGGCGCGAGGTGAGCGATCGTTGCGGGAACAATGTCGGTCGCGGTGAGAAAGCGGATGCCCGTTCCCTGTGGGGCCCGGACGATTTCCACGGAGGCGGGCTTCGCCGAAAAAAGCCCAGTTCCCCGGATCGTCGTGGTGTGCACCGGCATAGAAAGAGCCTGAAGCCCGATCAAACTCCGTCGAGCTTCACCTTCTTAAGCACCTGCGAGAGCCGCCGGAAGAGCGCGTAATTGCGTGCGGCTTCCTTGGCGGGCATCGCCGGAGAACCGAGCCACGTTTCGCCCGCGGGCACATCGTTCATGACACCGGAGCTGGCGCCGATCCGCGCCATCGCACCGATCTGAATGTTGTCCGCAACGCCCACCCGGCCGGCGAGCTGAACGCCGTCTCCCAGCGTGACCGATCCAGAGAGCCCGACCTGTCCGCAGATCACGCACGAGCGACCGATCCGGCAGTTGTGCCCGATCTGCACAAGATTGTCAATCTTCGTGCCGCTCCCGACAGTCGTCGATCCGAACTTCGCACGGTCGATGCACGTGTTGGCGCCGATATCGACATGATCGCCGACGGTCACATTGCCGATGTGCGGAAGGTGGACCAGGTACTTTCCCTTGCCGCTCGGGTGATTCTGCATCGTGTAGCCGAACCCGTCGGCGCCGAGGACGACTCCCGATGCCAGGCGGCAGTTGTTGCCGACGACGCAGCGGTCGTGGATTGCCGTGCCCGGGCCGATCACGGTGTCATTGCCGATCGAGGCTTCGGCTCCGACGTAAACACCCGAAACCAGATGTGTCCGGGCGCCGATCTTTGCGCCCTTGCCGACCACGCACATCGGACCGATGCAGGCCGTCGGGTCGATGCTGGACGCCGGATCAACCTTTGCGGCGGGGTCGATGCCCGGCTGCACCGGGGTCGGGGTGGGGGCGAGTGCGGAGAGAATCTTGAGCTGGGCGACATCCGCATCGGGCACAACGACGATCGCGCGGCCCTCGCCCACGATCGCCGGCGGCTTGACTTCTTTGACCAGGATCGCCACGCTCGCCCTGCTCTTGTCCCACATCGCCGCGTACTTGGGCGTGCGGATAAAGGTCAGGTCGCCGGGCCGTGCCTGATCGATGCCGGCCAGGCCGGTGATCGCCGCCTCGGCCGAGCCCAAAAGCTCGCCACCGAGAATGTCCGCCAGGCGTCCGGCATTCATGCCAGAGGTCTGCGGCGGAGCGGCGTTTGGAACTGTTGCGGTGGCCTGCATGTGCTGCTTTCGAGCCCGGTCAGGGCTTCTTCTTTTCCGTCGTCTTCGCGGGAGCCTTGCCGCCGTTGGCCTGGAACTGGTTGTTCATCATCGTCAGGATGGCGTCGGTGATATCAATGGAGGGAGCGCCGTAGAGGATTCGCTTCTGGGCGATCAGGCTCGAGACCTTTTCCACCGGGTCGTTTTCCAGGAACTGCAGGACCCGATCGTCCACCATGACGAGTTCGATGCCGTTCTTTTCGGCGTACTGCTTGCACGCGTCCATGATGTGGCCGTGCGCGTCCTTGAACAGGTCGCCCTTCTCGATATTGATGATCGCCTGATAGGCCTGCGCCTTGGCGGCCGCGATCGCGTTGAGCTGCATGAGCTTGACCGCCTCGTCGCGACGGTTGACGTCGTTTAGGGGCATCAGGTCGAGCTTGTCGTTGGCTTCCTTGATCTGCTTGTTCAGCTCGTTGATCTCGTTCTGACGCTGGGTCCCGCTGGCCTGGATCCGGGTCTGGGCGATCTTCACCTCGTCCAGCGAGTTGAGGATCTTCTCGATGTTCACCAGGGCGACCTTGGAAGAGCCATCGGCGTTGGTCTGCCCGTGCACCGCAAGTGTGGAAACCAACCCCACCAGCAGCACTCCGGCAAGAGCGACGCCCGCGAAACGACCCTGGAAGAATCGACCGGTTTGCATGAGAAACACTTCCGTGGCGCACAACGTTCACTCGTTCCGACAGGGGCGCCGCCCGTCGTTCCCGTCTTCATGATATGGACTTTGGTTGGACTCTAGACCCGGCTCGCCCGCCCGGGCTCCCAATCGTGCCCGTGACGTGTCCCGGCGGCCCGATCCCCTTTCTTTTGCTCAGAACGGCACGTCGACGGAAAATGTGAACAGCCGGGTCTGGTCCTGCGGGTCTTTCTTGATCGGAAAGCCAAAGTCGAAGGCCAGTGGAGCGCCCGAGAGCATCGGAATGTTCACCCGCAGGCCCGTGCCGATCGAAATGCGGTAGTCATCAAAGCCGGGCTCGAAGAGCACCGTGCCCGTGTCCACGAAAAAGACCATGGACAGGATGTCTTCATAGAGCGGCACTTTCACTTCCGGGCAGAAGGTAAACAGCCAGGTACCTCCCACGGGCTCGCCGCTGGGGGCGCCGGTGTCTGCGGTCACTGTTCGGGGCGAAACCGTCCGGAACGCGAAGCCGCGCAGGCTCTGGCCGCCCAGGTAGAACCGGTTGAAGACCGGCACGTTGTTCTTGTTTTCCGGAATGTAGTTGGCGGCCGTGCGGAACGAAAGGGTGGTTGTCCGCCCCAGGAAGTCCTGCGAGAGCGGGATGAAGATCTGGTGCTGCGCGTGCAGCATCTGGTAGGCGGCGGTGCCGTAGATCTGGTCAATGCCCATGTCGATCTTGGAGCCCTTGGTGGGCGCGACCGGGTCGTCAAAGGTCGACCGCGTCAGGTTGATACCGATGCTGTTGACCTGATGGGTTCCCTGCGAGTCGTAGATGTCGACCGCGGAGGTCGCGGGAATCCCGTAAAGAGTGACCCGCTCGAACTTGATGGGGACCGAGGCGACCCAGCGTGATCCAAAGACGCGCCCGATTGAAAAGCTCGGGCCCCAGCGTTCTTCGTCGTACTGGCTGTAGTTGCGGGTGTTGTAGGTAAAGCCTGCGCTGCCCGAGTAAACCGATTCAAAGAGGGAGGGCTCGGTCAGCCCGATGCCGTACGACTGCATCTCCGTGCCGGGCAACGCCTGCAGCGTAAAGGTCTGGCCGCCGCCGCGGAACGCGCGCCCGCTGAAAAGCTCGCCCGGAGTGTCGGGGACGTCGGCGATGTCGAAGTTACGCTGGGTGACCGAGATGCGACCCAGGACGCCCCCGTCGCTGCTCACCGCGGCGCCGAGGCTGAAATCGCCGGTGTTGGTCTCCGCCACCTCCACCAGCACGTCGCGGTGCAGCGGGTCCTCGTCCGAGGGCTTCTGGGCGGTGATCCGGACGCGGGAGTTGTCGAAGGTGTTGGCCTGCTTGATCCGGCGCTTGCTGTTCTCCATCGCGACCGTGTCCAGCGGGCGGTCTGGCTTGAGCTCGATCTGCCGGCGGGCCACCTTCTGCTGCGTGATGTCGTTGCCCTGGATGATCACCTCGCCGGTCTTGTACTCCTTGCCCTGGCGGATGAACATCACGATGTCAACTTCGGGCTTGTCCGTGTCGCGGCGTTCACGGCGGGTCACCATCGCGTCGGTGTAGCCCATCATGCCCAGGGCATTCGAAACCGCCTTGACCGACTTCTCGAGCTTTTCCACGCTGTACACGTCGCCGGGCTTGATCAGCATCAGCCCTTTGACCTGCTCGGAGGAAAGCTGGCCGTCCCGGCCGACGAGAATGTTGCGCTGCTGAGGGGACTCGGGCCCCAGCACCATCAGCCGCTCACCCGGCTTCATGTCCGCCTTCGCCTGCGCGATCGTGCTGTACGCCCGGGAAAACTCCTCGTAAAACGCCTCGACGCTCCGCAGGGTGTAGACCGGCCCCTCGTCGATGACAAAGGTGACGATCGCTTCCTTGCCCGTCGGGGCCGGGCGCACGAGCCGGTCCACGCGGACATCGAGGTAGCCCCGGTCCTTATAGAACTTGATCACGCTCGAGACGTCGTCGTCCAGGACATCATCATCCAGGGCGCCACGGTCAAAGAGCCATGCCGTCTTGGTCTTTATGACGGGCCGGATCTCGGCGGACGAAAAGCTCCGGTTTCCCTCGAAGCGGATGTCCATCACTTTCATCCGCTCGCCCTCGCGGATGTTGAAGATCACGATTCCCGTCTTATCGACCTGCTCCTCATCCACCGAAACCCGGCAGAGGTAGTACCCCTTCTTTCGATACATGGCCTCGATGCGCCGGCAGGCCCGCTCTAGCTGGAGCGGATCGACCGGCGTCCCGCGCAGGATGTCCACTTCCTTGTTGATCTGCTGATCGCTGAACTTGCGGTTGCCGACCGTCTGCACGTCCTGCACAATCGGTTGGAGCGTCAGGACATACACGATGCCGACGCTGCCGTCGTCGTACGCCTGTGCCCGTGTCTCGACTTGCTTGAACCGGCCCAGGCGGTTCAGGCGGGTGATGTCGCCGGAGATAACCGACTGCTCATACGCCGCACCCTCGCGCAGGCGGAGCTGGTTGCGCACCAGCCGCGTGGTCTCGGGGTCGAGCGGCTCGTAGACCACTTCGTTCCCGTCTTCCTTGATCTTTGCGGGCTTGACGATGCGGATATCGCGCACCGGCCGGCCCTCGAAGACCTCGAGCTCCTTGGCGGGCGGGCCGGGCTTGGGCTCTTCGCGCGGGATCGGCCCCTCGACCGGTGGCGAGCCGACCGGCCGCTCGGGCTTGGGCGCCGGCGCCACCTGCGCCAGCGCGGGTCCGTGAACCAGCATCGCCAGCGCGCCCGCGGCGCAGAGTGCCCGGAGATTTTGAGAGGAAGGGTTCACGGGTCGCTGACGATACACCTTCTTGGGCTTCTTCACAAATACGGTGCGGCCGTCTGTGCTCGGTCGAAAAACTTTCTGAAGTTTCCGGAGTGTGTTGGGCGATCGCTAGAACTCTGCGGTCCGGGAGGGTACGTTTGACTCCCGCGCTGACGCGCGCCGATCTTGGGGATCTTCATGCACCGCTTTGTTCGTTCAGTTCGCTGCGCCGGCATCGCTTCCGTCGGCATTGGCACGCTTCTGGCCGGCGCCGTTCTGGTCTGGTTGCTCGTCCAGCCGGAAATGCTTCCCTCGCTCCCCACCTGGCAGCTCGCCGCCATCCTCAGCGCCTTCGTCCTCCCCGCCCTTTGCCTCGCGACCTGGCAGGCCGATCGCCGCGCCGCGGCCTTCACGCCGCGACGGGCCCCCCGTCTCCCCGGCCCGGCCGTTTCCCCTCAGCCTTCGCAGACGCCACCGGCAGCCCCGCCTTCATCTTCGGCCGGGGTTTCGAAACTCTCCTCCAAGATCGCCGCGATCCAGCTTCCCAGCACCCGGAACGACAATGTCGGGGATCGCAGATCGATGGAGACAAGGCGTGTGCACCGTCACCGCCGTTGTGCGCGGGTTTGATGGCGCTTCAGCTTCAAGGTTCGTAGTGTCCGGGGCCTTAACGCCCTGCGGGCGCGGAACTTACTGCAGGTTGACCGGCATCACCACATAGACAAAGTCGCCGCCGCTCTTGACGACGCCCGGCTTGTTCGGCGCTTTGAGTTCCATGATGACCTGCGGATCGGAGATCACTTTCAGGGCGTCGGTGATAAAGGTCGGGTTGAAACCGATCTCGATGTCGTCGCCCTCGTAGCCCGCAAGGTCGATATCGACCTTTGCCTCACCCATTTCCGGGGCACGGCTGGAGAGCTCCAAGTGTTTTTTCTTGGCCGAAAAGCTCATCCGCACGCCCCGCGACTCTTCGTTTGTGAGCAGGGCCGCACGCCGGACAGCGCTGGAGAGAACGTCGCGATCGAAGGTGACCTTTTTGTCCTGGTCCTTGGGGATCACGTCCTCGTATGGGGGGAAGGCGCCTTCAACCAGGATTGAGCTCAGAACCGCGCGCTGTGTCTCGTTCTTGACGCCGCCGCCGATCCCGAAAAACACCTGATTGTCCGTGATGGCGACCTGGACGTTCTCTTCGGGGTTGCTGAGCAGCCGCTGGAGCATGTTCAGGGCCTTGGTCGGAACGATGCACGAGATCGTCTTGGCGTCCTTGTCGCCCCCTCCGGCCAGAGTGGAGCGGCAGAGCGCCAGGCGCCGGCCGTCGGTCGCGACCATTTCGAGCTTTTTGCCGTCGCGCTTGAGCAGCACGCCGTTGATCGCGTAGCGGCTGTTTTCCCGTGCCGTCGCGAAGAGTGTTCGGGCGACGGTGCCGGAGAGAACTCCCGCATTGTGGGTAAAGACTGCCTTCGCCTTCGTGCCGTCGCTGCCGGCAACCACCGCGCCGATCTCGGGCACGGGCGGGAAATCGCCGACCTGGTAACCGAAGACCTTGAAGTGGGCATCCTGGCCGCGGATATGGACGATTTCGCTCTCTGTTTCGATGGTCAGCGTGGGCTCGGAGTCTTCCGCCGAGACGATCTGGCGCAGCTTGTCCGCGGGGACGAGCGCCTCTCCCGGCTGCTGGACGTCCACCTGGGCGAGCTTCAGACGCAGAGAAATCTCGGCATCCGTCGCCACGAGCGTCAGTTCACCCGCGTTGCCGTGCTTGGTTGCGCTGAGCTTCACACAGGTGAGCTGAACCTTGGGGGTTCGGGCAGCGACCGCGCCGGAGATCAGGTTAATGGCGTCCAGAAGCGCGCCGCGATCGCAAATGACTTTCATGCATCCTCCGTGCGGGTGTTGGCGTCTGGCGGCAAGGCCGGCCGACGCCGGAGCAAGTGTACCAGACAGATAGCTCAAAAAGCGAACCATCCCCCACCCCTTGTGGCCCCTTCGAAAAATTTGCCGGACAACTTCGGTCGCTGCGTGAGGAAGACTCCCAAGCAAGCCGCTTATTGGACGACGCCCTCCCGTTCGGCGATGCCCGCATTCCCCCCAAAGCTCCTGCGGAATGCGGATCAGATCGAAACGGGGGCTTGCGCCAATCGCGATCGGTCTGCCTGAAATCCCGCCGCGAATTGCACCGGATTCGCGAAGAGTGGCGGCAGCGACGAGCAAGGACGTGAGGCGAGGGGCGGATCTGCAAAATGTCCATAAACGCATAAATGGCAATGCTTTGCAGAGGAAGACCCCGGAACGGCCGTGGTGGGGATTCTGCTGGGCGACGGCCCCGCTCGAACGGGGAATTCGGGCTCAGTCGGGGCGTTTCTGGTTGTCAAGACGGGTTTGTTTGCAGATACTCACGCCGTCCGGATTCCATCCGGCGATAGAACCCCGTGGGAAGGCCTGCATGGCACCCGGGCGGGGTTCGAACGAAGTCGTCCGACTCGACGTAGGTGGCTACCCCATCGCCGACGCGTGTCGGCGCGGGGGCGATGTCTGCTTTGCGAATGGGGCTGGCCGGGTCTGCAATCTGTTGCGCTCAAGTTTCGGAGGTTTTCCGCATGTCATTCGAAGCCGCCGTTCACGCACAAGCCATTGAACTGGATCGTCTTGCCCTGGAAATGACCGCCGCCGCCGGTGCGGGGCACCCCAGTTCCTCAATGGGTATCGGGCACATCGTCACGGTGCTGATGTTCCACACGATGCGGTGGAGTCCGGACTACCCCGACTACCCGACCGCCGATCGCCTTGTGCTTTCTGAAGGTCACGCGGTGCCGGCGGTTTACGCGGCGTGCGCCAAGCTGGGCGTGATGTACGGCAAGGATCCGAACAACCGTCGCCGGTTGACCATTGACGACCTCAAGAACCTGCGTTCGATGAACAGCGAACTGGACGGGCATCCGAACCCGATGGAGGGTTTCCCGTTCTTTGACGCGGCGACCGGCTCGCTGGGCCAGGGACTCTCGATCGCCGCCGGTCTTGCCCAGGCGGCCCGGCTCGATGGGTTTGACAAGCGCATCTACTGCATCATCGGCGACGGCGAATCGCGCGAGGGGCAGATCGCCGAGGCGCTCGATTACATCATCGATCACAAGTTGAACAAAGTCCTCCCGATCTTCAACTGCAACGAATTCGGCCAGACCGACCGTGTGAGCTCGCAGCAGAGCGCCGAGCGGATGGAGGCCAAGCTCGAGGCGTACGGGTTTGACGTCAAGGTGATCGACGGGCACAACCCGACGCAGATCAAGAACGCTTTCGATGCCTTTGAGAAAGCGACCAAGCCGATGGCGGTGGTCGCGAAGACGGTGAAGGGCTGGGGTGCCGAATCGATGCAGGGCGCGGGCTGGCACGGCAAGCCCGCGACGGGCGATGCGCTCAAGAAGGCGCTCGCGGAGCTCGACCAGAAGCGGATGGAACTGACGAGCAGCCTCGCGCAGAGCGACTCTTTCACCATCGAGCCGCCCCCGGAGATCAGCACGCCCGACCTGGCCGTGGGCGATATGCCGGGCATGCCCGAGGCGATGAAGTCTTTCGACATGGAAAGCCTGATGCATTCGGGCGTCGTGGCGACGCGCCGAGCGTACGGCATCGCGCTGCGGGCTCTTGGGCGGGTGAACAAGAAGGTTGTCGTTCTCGACGCCGACGTCTCCAACTCGACCTTCAGCGAGATGTTCAAAAAGGACTCGGGTTCCGCGGACCGCTTCTTTGAATGCAAGATCGCCGAGCAGAACATGGTGGGGGTCGGTGCCGGGCTTTCCGCGGCCGGAAAAATCCCGTTCATCTCGACCTTCAGCAAGTTCTTCACGCGTGCGTACGACCAGATCGAGATGGCGATCTACTCGGGCGCGAACCTCAAGCTCGTGGGCAGCCACAGCGGCATCACGCTGGCTTCGGACGGCCCGAGCCAGATGAGCCTGCCCGACGTGGCGTGGTTCCGCTCGCTCGGCACGATGAAGGACCACCGCGGCAATCCGGGCTGTTACGTGCTGCAGCCCTCGGACGCGTATTCGGCTTATGCCCTGGTCGGCGTCATGGCCGAGTACGAGGGCGCCTGCTACATGCGGACGCTGCGTGCCGACACCGAGTTCCTTTACAGCGACAAGGACGTTTTCAACCTGGGCGGCTTCCAGACGCTCGCCGAGGGCAAGGACCTTGTCATCGCAGCGTGCGGCTACATGGTGCACGAGGCGAACAAGGCGATCGAACTGCTCGACAAGGCCGGCATCAGCGCCACCCTGCTTGATATGTACAGCCTGCCCTTCGATTCCGACGGCGTGCTCGACCTGATCAACCAGGCCAACGGCAACATCATCACGCTCGAGGACAACTACGGCGGCGGGTTGGGCTCGGCCATCGCCGACGCTCTCACCGAGAGCGGCGACGCCTTCCGCCTCAAGCAGATGCACGTCACCCGCATCCCCAAGAGCGCCAAGACGCCCGACGAGATGCTCAAAATGTGCGGGCTGACGGCGCAGGACGTCGTCAAAGAGGCGAAGAAACTGCTCGGCGTGGATTGAAAGCCGGAAGGCATTCACCACAGAGACACTGAGGCACAGAGAAAATCAAAGATCAATAAGAAAGGGGAGACGCAGAACGCGTCTCCCCTTTTTTCATTTGATTCGGGGGCGATCGAAAACCAGCCAAAGGCAACGCGTTGTTTTACCGGGGTCCTTCGGGGCCGAAATCTAATGCATGCGTCGAATTTGCCCGGAACGCCGCAGAGCCTCATCCGCACTCGCCCCGCACTCTGGGCATCTCGACGCGGTAGGAGTGGCGGAAAGGTTGTAGCCGCAGTTTTTACAAAGCCCTGTGCGGGCGCGACGGCGAGCGAGCGAATCCAGTTTCCACGCTGCTGCTGTCGCCATCAGCAGGGGCGCCAAGACGGCCCAGAGCGGCACCTGAAACACAAGAATGTCGCCAGAATCCTCCCACAAGAAGTTCCATCGGAATGCTTCGAGTTGGCGGGGGAACGACCAGCCGCGCGGAACATACTCCGGCAGTCCCGGGGCCATCCACCCAAAGTTGACGACGCCAGCGCCGAAACCCGCACCGTGCCCTTGCTTTCCCAGCCAACACAAGCGGAACCACGCACTGCCGATCCACGCTGCGAAGCACACGGCGGAAAACACAACCCCCGCCCACTTCACCGTCTTCCTGATCTTGGAATGCGGTTTCATGCCGCAAGCTTACTGGGAACCCGGCCGAGCCTCACTCGCCGCCCGCAGAGGGATTAGAACGCCACGTCTAGGAAGAGCAACGGGAGCGACACGGCGATGGAGACGGCCGCGAGGAGAATCAGAAACCGCAGGGGCCCGTCTTCGAGATCGAACGCCGAGCTGCTCCCGAGCATCCAGAGCGCGCGGAACCACGCGAGGCCGAGGAAGATGAGAGCGCATCCGAAGGCGCGGCCGGCGCTGAAGCCCGAACCGGAATAGCCGCGGCGGCTCATGCGCCCGGTGAGAACGCCGTCAACTCCGACAACAAGAAAGAGCAGGCCGATGAGCACGGCGACCAGCAGAGCGGCAGCGGGTTTCCAGCTGGAAAGCTCTTTCACGCCGCGAGTTTACCCAAAGCGCCGCGCATTCCGGCCAGTCCGTCACGGACACAGCAGCGCGTTGTACGCAACAACGAAAATTGAAAAATCCGTATCGTCCACGAGTCCATCCAGATTCAGATCGGCCGGGCAGCCCGCGGGCATGGCGGGATCGTCGCAGAGAAGCATGTTGTACGCGACGACGAAAACCGAAAAATCTGAATCGTCCACGAAGCCGTCGCAGGTCAGATCGGCGGCGCAGAAACGAACCTGGGCCGGCGCGCTGGTCACGCTGCCGCAGGAATTCGTTACGAGCACCCGGTAGCCGGTTTCGCTCCACGGGGTTGTGCCCGAGATCGTGAGCGTGTCGCTCTGCGCGCCCGCGATGGTGCCGATGTTGTTGGGGCCGTTGCCCAGGTTGGTCCAGGTTGTCGTGGCGGTGTTGAAGATCTGCCAGAGGTACTGCAGGTTGCTGCCCACGGCCGGCGCGTGGAGCTCGACCGTTCCGCCGTAGCACGTGCCCGTGTCCTTGGGGGGGCCGAGCAGAGTCGGGCCGCCGCTGAGCGTCATGTCGGCGCGGATGCTGATCCAGTCTTCGGTCGGATCCCCGTTGGATCCGGTGTTGATGACGATTCTGTCGCCCGGCTGGAGATGCCAGGGCAGGCCGGCGGCGGAAGCCAGCGTGCTGCCGCTCGTCGTCCAATGGACGAGCATCGGGGCGATCCGCTGGACCGAGTTTCCGGAGATGATCGTCGAGACCGCAAACGTCGCGCCGTTGCTGAGGTCGCCGAGGACTTCGGCCTTGCAGGAAAAGCTCTCGATCGTGACGGCGTTCTGCGCGGTAAAGATCGCGACCGAATCGTTGCCATCGAGCGGGTGCATCATGATGCCCGCAAAGGAGGGCTCGCGGTCGTAGAACTTGTTCTCGTTCTCGCCGGGGACGTTGGAATAGACGGGCCCGGCGCAGGGCACGAGATACGCCAAGGCCGGGCTTCCCCATGCGGGCGCCGACCACGACGGCGAGTCGATCGCCTCGAGAAGAGGGCCGTTGATCCCTCCCCGGCGAAACTGCCAGGCGGCACCCGTGGGCTGCGGAACGCCCACCCGGATCGGCCCCGTCGCCCTGTAGCCGGCGATCAGGTCGGTCGCAACAGCCGGGCACTGGGCGAGGCCCGCGTTGGTGAACATCAGAGACAATGCGGCCGCGCAAATACCGGTTCGGATCGAGCAATGCATAATCAGGCTCTCCAGAACGCCGAGCGTAACCAAGGGCCCTCTGCTTTCCAAGGGAAATTCCGCCCGATCTGCCGGCGGGCGTCCGGCGAAAGGGCTACCCGGCGGCCCGGATCCGCTCTTCGATCGCCTTGAGCTGGGGACCGCAGTCGGGCTCGAGTTCGGCGCGATTTTCGACGGCCCGGACCGCGTGCATCACGGTGGTATGGTCCCGCCCACCGAAGAAGGCTCCGATCTCCTCGAGCGAGAGGCGGGTGAGCTTGCGCGCGAAATACATGCACACCTGGCGCGGCAGCGTCACGCTCCGCAGCCGCTTTTTGCTCTGCAGATCCGAGAGCCGGATGCGGTAGAAATCGGTCACCGCGGTGACGATCTGCTGCATGCTCGGCTCGGGCAGGGCTTCGGGCGCATGATCGCCGAGAGAGCCCTTGACCAGGGAGAGGTCGATCGGGCGATGCTCCACGCTCGCGAGAATCTGGACGCGCGTGATCGCTCCCTCCAGTTCGCGGATGTTGGAGTCGATCTTCGATGCGATGAGGCAGGCGCAGTCGTCGGGCAGGTCCAGCCCGCGCACCTTGGCCTTGGTCTTCAGAATCGCGACACGCGTCTCGTAACAGGGCGGATCAATTTTCGCCACAAGTCCCCACTTGAAACGGCTCACGAGCCGGTCCTCAAGATCGGGGATCTCTTCCGGGGCCGCGTCCGACGAGAGCAGGATCTGCTTTCCGGCCTGGTAGAGCGTGTTGAAGGTGTGGAAGAACTCTTCCTGTGTGCGGTCGCGCTTGGCCAGGAAATGGATGTCATCGACAACCAGCACGTCCACGTCCCGGTAGCGATGCCGGAATTCACTCATCTGCCCCGACTGCACGCTGTCCATGAACTGCGTCATGAAACCTTCGCAGGAGACGTAATAAACGCGGGCCGCCGGATTGTGATCGAGGATCCGCAGGCACGCCGCCTGGAGCAGGTGGGTCTTGCCCAGCCCCACACCGCCGTGGATGAACAGCGGGTTGTATTGCCGCCCCTGGCTCTCGCCGACCGCGAGCGCCGCGGCGTGCGCCAGTCGGTTCCCCGGCCCGACCACGAAGTTTCCGAACGTGTAGTCCGGATTGATCACCAGCGCCTCGTCCCGACGGGCGGCGGGCGAACGCGTCTCGATATGGACACGGCTCGTGGAAGGCCCCGCCTTGGCGATCTGGGGAGCCGGCGTCTCAACGGCGCGAACTTCGACCAGCGGCGGTTCCTCGATATGCGTTTGCGGCCCTTCGCCGGCCTGGGGTGACGGCGGCAGGTCCTCGGGGGCATAGGGATCGGGCTCGGGAGACTGCTGAGAGACCGGCAGGCCGCGATCGCCCAGTTCGGAGATCGTGTCGTCCGGTCCGAGGAAGCGGACCGTTATAAGGTGGCCGGAAACAGTCTGGAGCGCATCGTTAAAGGCTTCGGCGCTGGTGCGCTTGAGGTAGTCGCGGTGGATAACGGTCTGGGCCCGCAGGTGGAACGCGCCGCCGGCCATTCCCACAACGTCAATGTCCTTGAACCAGCCGCGGCAGACTGATGGATAGGCCCGCGTCAGGTGCTCGAGCATGTCGGTCCAGAGTTTGCGGTCGGGGCTGACCAGCGGCCGGCGCGTGACCGGCGTGGTGCGCCGTGTGGGCGCGGGCTCAGGCCTGCGCATCGTTTCGCCGGCGCGGATGGCGTTGTCGCCGTGTGATGTCGAGCCGGAATCCATCGGCGTGCTCACGTCTGCCTCGCGCGTGTGTTCGAAACCCGAAAACCCGAAGAATGGCAAGCGTACCCGGCCCGCTTCCCCGTGCACGAAAATTCCCACCCGAGGGCGGCGAATACCGGGGGCCAAACGTACCGCCGCGCCGTCGGACTGTCAAATCCGCGGGGGGCGCGTTTACAATCGCAGATGCGTCGGCTGGCCAGAAAAATCCGCACGCCGACCGCGTCCTGCATCCTCCTGGCGCTGCTCCTCTATTCATTGTGGCGCGTCCCCACGCTGGACACCAGCGAATGTTCGATCGTGGGCTGGTCCCTGCCCGCGCTCAAAGTGGGCAGATCCGAAAAACTCGGCCTGATTTCCGTTTTTCTTGTGCGGGAGGGCAGCGGCTACCGGGTTGAGGACCTCGACAAGTCGAGCACCGACGGATTTATCGCCGCCGTTCAGCGCAATCCGGACGACATCGTGCGGGCGCACCTCTCGTATCAGCAGATCGCGGGAGGCCTTTACGACATCACGACCCTGACAGACCAGTACGAACTCGAACTGCGCCCGATCACCAGCCGCACGCTGACTCCCGCGGAACTCGGTGCGGCCCGTGCCGCCTTTGCCGGCTGGGTTTCCTCGAAAGACGGCGGCGCCATGCCGGGCGCGGGCGATGCGATCCGGCAGATCGGGCCGGCGCCGTGGAAATTCCATGTCCCCGGCGTGATCCACTCGATCGCCGCCCTGATCGGCTGGTGTTTGTTCTTGTATTCGCTCGGCTGGCTGGGCCCGTGGTACCGCCAGAATCGCAAGCGCCGGCGTGCGAACACGCTCCGGGAAGGGCGTTGCCCCTCCTGCGGATATGAGGTCTACGGCCTCACGGGCGACATCTGCCCCGAGTGCGGCAAGCTGCTGAATGCCTGAATTCGCGTGCCGCGGCTCAGGCTTCGGGCTGGCCGGGCTTCGCGTCCCTGGTGGTCACGGCTTTCATCGCGTGCTCCGCCACGAAATACAGGATCGTGAACGCAACGACGGTGATCGCAATGCCGACCAGCGTGACCCATGCGGGCTGCTGCTTCAGGAAGGTCTGAATATCGGGGGCCTGCTTGGCCGCGGCGCTCGCGACCCACGAAACAATGCCGGTGCGGGGCGCCATGCCGATCGCGGTCCCCACGATGTAGGGGAGCAGACGCACGCCGGAGCTGGCAAGCACAAGGTTGGTCAGCGCAAAGGGCGAGTTGGGCGGCACCCGGATCACCGTGATGATGAGCAGCGTGCGCCAGAAGCCGTGCCCCACAAGGGCGTCGCGCACCTGACGGGCCTTCTCATTGGCGGCGATCATGTCTTCGACTTTGTGCTTGCTCAATCGCTTGGCGATGAAGTAACCAATGACGCTGCCGCCGACAAACCCGAGCATGGCGCCGGGGAAGCCAAATGCAAAGCCAAAGACCCAGCCGCCGAGCAGGGATTGCCCGTAGGTGGGCAGGAACCCGACCCCCGCCGAAACGACAAACATCAGCACATACGCCAGCCAGCCCCAGGCTCCCAGCGACCGCAGAAGGTCGGAAACGGGCCCCAGGAACCAGAGAAGCGTGATCCCAAGCACCGCCGGGCTGATCGTCCAGACCGCGCCCAGCACCGCCGTCGCGCCCATCTGTCGCAGCACCTTCCAGACTGCCTCGATCCGGTGCCGCCCGATCTCGTTGACAATCCCGATCGAAACCAGGATCGCCCCGATCAGCCCGATCGCGATGAAAAAGATGAGTTCATCGGGCTGAAGGACCTTTTCGACAAAGCTGTCCTGAAACTCCGAGCTCGCCTTCTTCCACAGAAAGAGCGAGAGCGCCAGCGGCAGGTAGATCACCAGCCCGATCCGGCCGACCCAGCGGAGTACGGGATGCGGCACGGGCTCTTCCGCCGGTTTCTCCGGGAGACCGTTCTTGGGCGAAGATTCGGGCAAGGGCTGGGATGAGGGGGAATGTGATGTCAACACGCGAGGGTAGTTCTTTCCGATGCGACACGCCGGGCTTTCACTCTCGGTCTGCCGTACGGTTGCCGCACGGGCCGGGTTTCCCGGAACGGCGTTCCCGCACGCGGCGCGCGGCAGAGACGGACAATTACTCGTTATGAGCGGCAATCCTCAACCAGAATCAACCGGAAGTCTTGAGCACCAGCGGCGTTCCAACCGGGACGAGGTGCGCAAACTCGGCATGAATCCGTACGGGGCCCGCATCGACGGCCTTTTGACGCTGGCCGATGCCCGGGTGCGCTACGACGAGGCGGCGAACATCGAGTTCAACACCCGCGGCAAAGAGGCGGGATTCCAGGACCCGCGCCCCAAGGTCCTCGTCTCGGGACGCATCATGCTCCTGCGTGACAACGGAAAGCTGCTCTGGATCAACCTGCGCGACGCGACGGGGGATTTGCAGGTTGCCATCAGCCAGAAGGACTGCTCCGAAGCAGGCTTCAAGCTGGCGAAGCTCACAGACCTGTCGGACATCATCATCGTTTCCGGGCGGGTCATGAAGACCAAGACCGGCGAGGTCACCGTCTGGGCGGATGACGTCCGGCCCGGCGCCAAGTGCCTCGTCCCGCCCCCGGAGAAGCACGCCGGCCTCCAGGATGTCGAGATCCGCTACCGCCAGCGATATACAGACCTCTGGGCAAACCCCGAGACCATGAAGGTGTTCGAGCAGCGCTCCAGGATTGTCGGGCACATCCGGCGGTTCATGGAATCACGCGGCTATCTCGAGGTCGAAACGCCCATGCTCCAGTCGCTCGCCGGCGGAGCGGCCGCACGCCCGTTCGTCACGAAGATGAATGCCCTGGACATCAACCTGTTCATGCGCATCGCGCCGGAGCTCTACCTGAAGCGCTTGCTGGTGGGGGGGATGCCCAAGGTCTTTGAGATCAACCGCAACTTCCGCAACGAGGGCCTCGACAAGCAGCACAACCCCGAGTTCACCATGCTCGAGGCTTACCACGCCTTCGGCGACGTCGAAACCGTGATGGAACTCACCGAGAGCGCGATTCGCGATGTCGCCATGATGGTGCACCGCGGAGGGGGAGGAAGCGGAGACGCCGTCCTTCCGTTCGGGGATCTCTCCATTAATTTCTCGCGACCCTTCGAGCGTGTGCGCTACGGCGAGCTCTTCGAGAAGGCCTACGGCTACGCGATGACAGAGACCGAGCGGGCCCGCAAGGACCTGGCGGCAAAGATGCCCCAGCACGCCAAGGCGATCGCGACGATGGACCCGTGGCTCGTGGTCAACGAACTTTTCGAAATGAAGGGCGAGGACCAGCTCGACCCATCCCGACCGACATTCATCACGGACTACCCAAGCGCGATCTCACCCCTCACCCGGCCCAAGCCCTCGAACCCGGGGCTCGCCGACCGGGCCGATCTCTTCATCGCGGGCATGGAAATCGCCCCGCACTACACCGAACTCAACGATCCCGACGTGCAGGAGGCCAAGTTCCGCGAGCAGCTGAGCGGGCTCGACGCGGAAAAGAACACGGAAGAGAACACGTTCCGCACCATGGACCACGATTTCCTGCGGGCCCTGCGTGTGGGCATGCCGCCCGCGGGAGGCATGGGCCTTGGCATCGATCGGCTTGTGATGATCCTGACCAATCAGCGCACGATCCGCGACGTCATGCTCTTTCCTCTTATGAGGCCGGAGGCATAAGGGCGGCCCATGCCCACCGATTCGATTCCCAACGCGTTCCCGGATCAGCCCCGGCTGGCGATGCGGGGCGGCGCTCCGCTCGACATCCTGATCCTCGCCGGATTCGTCCGATCGCTCGATTGGGCCGAGTCGCTTTGGGTGCCCGATCTGGCGCACGCGCTGGCGGCACGCGGGCACAAGGTGGAGGTCGTACTGGACGGTTGCGACCTCCCCTCGCTGTTCGGCAACCTGCCCCTGACAATCTTCCGGCCCGACCGCAAGCACTTCGGCGCCGAGCCCTTCGCCTTTCGCAGATGGGCCCGCGCACACATGCATGAGAGGCCGGACAGCGTTTGCCTGAGCCTGACTGCATGGGTCTGCGGGGACGTCTGGCTTCCGGTGGGAAAGCGGGCAAAGGAGGTGGTGGGGCAGCTCTTCGCGGCACACCGCCCGCTCGCCGCGACGCTGGAACTTGCGCACCACCCGTGGCTCATGCACGAGCTGCTCGCCGAGCGCAAGGCGATGCGTGATTCGCCGCGCCGCCGGGCCGCCCCTCTGACCATCGGCCCTCACGCCGAAGGTTCAAGCCTGCGGTCTCTCGGGTACGCCGCACGACTCGCACCCCTGACCGGTGATGCAAAGGTCCGGGCGCGCCAGCAGGTGCGCCGGGCGTTGTCGATCGGGCCTGACGATCTGGTTCTCTATCTGAGCGCGACGCACACGCGCGACCAGACGGCGGCACATCTCATGAGCGCCCTGGCCATGCTGCAGCGCAGCGCCACGCCCAGCCGCGTCGGACCGCACGGGACGAGCTCCTTGGCGCCCGCCATCCGCATGGTGGCCTCCGGGCGGTACCCCCACACGCTCGAACTCTTCGCGCGCGAGGCGGGCTGCGATCCTGCCATTATCCACGCGGGCGCGCGCGTGGACACCGCGGCCCTTCTTGCCGCGTCGGACGTGGCCGTTGCCGCCTTCGGCGATCCTGGCAGCGGCACGGGTCGCTTCGTCTGTGAGGCGATCCGCGCCGGATTGCCGGTGATCGCGGGTGCGCACGCGCCGGGGGCCGACCTGACCGACAGCGGGCTGCACAAGCCCGGCATCGTGGTGCACGACGATTCGGCCGAAGGTTGGCTCGCCGCCCTCGGAAAAGTGCTCGACGAGCGGTGGCTGAAGGATTGCCGGGCCGCCGCCGCCAGCGTGGGGCCGGACCTGACGGTGGAGCGTCTGGTTTCCCGTTTGGAGAGCTATCTGCAAGGGGCGTTACGTTGATCGCACGTCCGACCGGCATTGACCGCGATATGCTGCCCGCTGGTGCCCACTGAACCGTCACAAACCCCGCCCGATCCAGCCCCGAGGATGCAGATCCTCAAGGGCATCGCCGTTTCGCCGGGCATCGCGATCGGCACGGTGGCTCTGCTGGGAGACAACCACCGCCGCCTGCCGCGTCGGATTGTCCCCGAGGCAGCGGTGGCTGACGAACAGGCGAGATTGAACGAGGCGATCGCACTGTCGATTGCCGAGCTCAGCAGCGTGCACGCACGCGCCAAGCAGGAGATGGGCGACGAGGCCGCCAAGATCTTCCTCTTTCACGCCGGGATGCTCAGGGACAAGTCGCTCATCACGCCCATGCACCGGATGATCGAGTCCGAGCGCGTCGGGGCGGAATTCGCGGTGGGGCAGGTGTTGGGCCAGCTGGCCGACAAGTTCAGGGCCGCGCCCGACTCGGCTTTCACGACCAAGGTCAACGACATCGACGACCTGGCCACCCGTCTGCTCAATCATCTGCTCGGCCGCGCCGAGAATCGGCTCGCGAAACTGCCCGCCGGCACAATACTGCTCGCCCGCGACCTCACCCCTTCGCAGGCCGCCAGCTTCGATCGCAGCAAGGTGATCGGCTTCGCCACCGATCTTGGCGGGCGTACCGGGCACACCGCGATCGTGGCCCGTGCACTGGGCATTCCTGCCGTGGTCGGCTGCCGCACCCTCACCGGGGCCGCATCGGACGGCGCCCCGATCATCCTCGACGGCGACCGCGGCATCATCATCCTCAACCCCGACCAGGAACGGCTGGAGGAATACCAGGGGCTGATCAAGCAGAGAGAAACCTTCCAGCTCTCTCTGGGCGAACTCCGCGACCTGCCTTCTGTCACCAGCGACGGCGAGAAGATCGAGCTGGTGGGCAACATCGAATTCGCCGACGAAGCGAGCCACGTGCTGGAACTTGGGGGCGAAGGCGTTGGTCTCTACCGGACGGAATTCCTCTACCTGACCGGCAAGGCCGAGCCCAGCGAGGAAGACCATTACAGGAGTTATCTGCGCTGCGTCGAGATCATGAAGGGCAAGCCGCTCACCATCCGCACGATGGATCTGGGCGCGGACAAGTACACGCAGGAACGTGCCGAGCTTCCCGAGCGCAACCCGTTCCTGGGCTGCCGCAGTATCAGGTACTGCCTCAAAAATCAGCCCATGTTCAAGCGCCAGCTGCGGGCGCTGCTCCGCGCGAGCGCCAAGGGGCCGATCAAGATCATGTTCCCGCTGATCACCAGCACAGGCGAATTCCGCCAGGCAAAGTACCTGGTGAACGACGTCATGGAGGATTTGGACGAAGAAGGGATCAAATTCGACCGAAACCTGAAGGTGGGGATGATGGTCGAGGTCCCCTCCGTCGCCATCATGGCGGACACGTTCGCCCGGGAAGTGGATTTCTTCTCGATCGGCACCAACGACCTCACCCAATACACGCTGGCGGTGGATCGCACAAACGAAGCCATCGCGAGCATGTACAACCCGGCCCACCCGGCGGTTATTCGCCTCATCCGTGACGTCGCACGGGCCGCGAGGAGGCACGACACGCCCGTTTCCTGCTGCGGCGAGGCCGCCGGCGACCCCGAATACGCACTTCTGCTGGTCGGGCTCGGGCTGCGTACGCTTAGTGTCTCGGCGGGGTCCATCCCCCAGCTCAAGAGGCTCATCCGTTCGGTCAGCCTCAAGCAATGCGAGCAGATCGCCAGACAGGCGCTCTCGTTCGATTCAGAGACCCAGGTTTCCTCGTACTTGAGGGACCGGGCTCGCAAGATCGTGCCGGAACTGTTCGACGGGCGTACCGGCGAATAGCTCAGGCAAAAGACAATCGAGGGCTTCCTGGCGTCCAGCCGGGCAAGCCTGAACGACGAGCATCGCTTCCCCCTCGTGGCGCCTTCGGGCGGACGAGGCGCGGGGAGCAAAAGTCCGGGCCAGGCCGCCAAGGCGGCGGCCGTCCGGCGGGCCGAGGGCGGAATTGCCCTTTCCGGAATGTCCGGAGCCGGCCCGAGCGACCGACGCAGACGCGCTCCATCCGAGCGCGGGCAGGTCGCGGGAAAAGCGCCGGGCGTTGACCCGGTGCAGGTGCGGATCCTTCGGGCTTTCTCTGTAGCAAACGGACTCCGGTCGCACTCGCGTGCCGCGGCGGTTTTTCTGTCGCGATCGGCGCGGGCCATGATGCCCGCACGGAGTTTGGAATGGTTAAGAGCGAAAGTAAGAACGAGTCAAAGTCCCGGGCAAAGTCGTCCAAAACACAGATGCTGGTCAACTACGTCCCCGGCGAAGAGTGCCGCGTGGCGATCGTGGAAGACGGGAAGCTCGAAGAGTTCACGAGCGAGAAATTCGCAAACCAGAGCCGCGTCGGCAACATCTACGTCGGCAAGGTGATCAACGTCGAGCCGGCAATCCAGGCCGCGTTCGTCGATTTCGGCGTGGGGGACAACGGCTTCCTCCACGTGAGCGATCTGCACCCGCGATACTTCCCGGGCGAGAGCGACGACGCGACCGAGCAGGTGGGCCACAAAACACCCCGGCGCGAGCGCCCGCCGATCCAGGCCGCGCTGCGTCGGGGCGATGAAGTCTTCGTGCAGGTTCTCAAGGAGGGCGTGGGCACCAAGGGCCCCACGCTCACGAGCTATCTGTCCATCCCGGGGCGATTCCTGGTGATGATGCCGCAGATGGACAAGGTCGGCGTCTCCCGCAAGGTGGAGGACGAGGAGCAGCGCCGCAAGATGCGAGAGATCCTCGATCAGCTCGATCTGCCCGAAGGGTTCGGCTTCATCCTGCGCACCGCCGGCCTTGAACGCACGAAGATGGAGCTCAAGCGCGACCTTGCGTACCTCGTGCGCCTCTACAAGGACATGGAGCGCCGGCGGGCCCAGGGCGACAAGCCCCGCCTGCTCTACGCCGAGAGCGACCTGCTCGTCCGCGCCCTCCGCGACCAGCTCACCACCGACGTCGACGAGATCATCATCGACAACGAGCAGGCCCTGCAGCGCGCCAGCCGATTCCTCAAGATTGTCGCCCCGCGCACCAGCACCAAGCTCCTGCACTATCCGGGCAAGACCCCCATCTATCACGCCTTCGCGGTCGAGGAGCAGATCGCCCACATCAACGCCCGCGAAGTGCCCCTGCCCTCGGGCGGGCGCCTCGTCATTGATCAGACCGAGGCTCTCGTCGCGATCGACGTCAACAGCGGCAAGTCGCGCGATTCACGCGACGCCGAGCAGAACGCCTTCCAGACCAACATGGAAGCCGTCGACGAGATCTGCCGCCAGCTCCGCCTGCGCGATCAGGGCGGCATCGTCATCAACGACCTCATCGACATGCGGTCACTCTCGCACCGCAAGGAGATCGAGAGCCGCTTCCGCGAACGCCTCAAGCGCGACCGCGCCCGCACAACCATCTCCACGATCTCCCAGTTCGGGATCCTCGAGATGACCCGTCAGCGCATGCGCCCGAGCGCCGAGAGCATCCACTTTGCCGACTGTCCCACCTGCCGCGGCCGGGGGCTGGTGCAAAAGCCCGAAAGCGTGACCGGCGATGCGCTCCGGGAATTGGCCGCCCTGCTCGATGTCGACAAGGTCGGGCGCGTCGAGCTGGTCGTCAGCCCGCGTGTAGCCGGCGAGCTGCTCAGCGCCAAGCGCCATCTGCTCGGCCGCATCGAACGCACCAGCGGGAAGCGCGTCGACGTGCGTGTCAGCGAAGGCATCCCTCTCGATCGCGTCACCTTCTACGCCTACGACCCCTCCGGCGCTGATATCGACCTCACGCAGCCCCTCCCGCGCAAACGCCCGGCCGAGCTCATCGTTGTGGAAGAGCCCGCGGATGAAGCCGAAGACGGCTTCGCCAACGACGCGGTCTCCGAGCGCGATTCGGCGCTCGAGGCCGATGTTTCCGCCCAGTCGACCACCGAAGAAGTCGTCGAACTCGGCGATGAACCCGTTCACCTTTCAGACGAGGAACTCGATCTTCAGATCAGGGCAGATGCCCAGGAAGCCGCCGCCGCCACCGCCGAGGCCGAATCGCACGGGGGAGGACGCCGGCGCCGCGGCCGCGGACGTGGCCGGGGTCGAGGCCGCGACGGGCAGCGCGATCAGGGTCGCGATCCGCACCCGCCCAAAGACCAGTCCCGCGAACCCGCCCGCGAGCCGCGCCAGGAGCAACCCCGGCCGCAGCTCCCGCAGGGCCGCGCTCCCGATGTCCGCCGCGTCGAAACCGAGCGCGGCATCATCATCATGGGCGACCATGGCGACGAGGACGGCGCTCCTGTGCAGCCAGCGCAAGACATGGATGCTCGTGATCAGCCAGTTCCCGGCGACGACGCTCCCGCCAGTGACATGGCCGGGCAAGGTGATGGTCACGGGGATGGTCAAGGGGAGGGTCAGGGTGGACGCCGACGCCGGCGCCGCCGCGGCCGTCGCGGGCGCGGTGGGGGTGGTGGGGCAGGTGGGGGAGGCGGTGGCCCCGGCGGGCAGGGCGCCGGAGCGCCCCACAGCGGACAAGCTCACGGAAATCAGGAGCAGTCAGCAGAACCAGACTCCGAGGGTGAATTCGCCGACGATCAGGCTGGGCCTGATGCCGGCGAGCGCCCGATGCAGGATGGCGGCGCAAACCCCGCAGGCGACGGTGAACGTCGTGGCGGCCGCCGCCGCAGGCGCGGCCGTCGCGGCCGGGGACGTGGTGGCCAGGGTGGACAAAATGGTGGCCAGGGTGGCGAAGGCGAAAGCGCCAGAGGTGGCCAGCAAAGCGACGATCGCGGGCAACACGGTGCTCAGCCTGTCGAGCGTTCGCAGCCCCGAGGGCCAGCGCCCGCTTCTCAGCAGCCCACCGGACCCAAGCCCCGTCTTCTGTACGGTTCACGGCGCAAGTTGACGCCCGCCGAACTGAACAAGCGGCCCAAGCCTGAGTAAGTGTGATCGGCGAAGGATCGTGAGTTGACGACGCGCATTGTCATCCTGGGCTCGACCGGCTCGATCGGACGTCAGACGCTGGAGGTGGTCGATCACCTCAACACCCTGCACAGCCAGGGTGTCATCGCTGCTGGCTTCCAGGTGGTCGGCCTTGCCGCTGGCAAGGACGGCAAGCTGCTTTCACAACAGGCTTCACGCCTGGGCGTGCGGGCACTTGCTTTGAGCGCCGGCGGGCAGGACTCCCCCCAGGGTGCCCTCACCGGTCACGATGCCGCCGAGCGCCTGGTGCGGGAGGTCGATTGCGATCTCGTGCTGGCGGCGATCGTCGGCAGTGCCGGTCTCCCCGCAACCCTTGCGGCCGTCGAACTCGGCCGCGACGTCGCCCTGGCCAACAAAGAGACGCTTGTTGCGGCCGGTTCGCTCGTGGTCCCGGAAGCCCATCGCACCGGCGCCAAACTCCTCCCCGTGGATAGCGAGCACGCCGCAGTCTGGCAGTGCCTCCAGGCCGCTCCTGGGGGTGCCGCGATCATCCCGGCGCTGCATGCCTGCCCGGCCTCGGTCCGCAAGGTGATACTCACGGCCAGCGGCGGCCCGTTCCGCACGTGGTCAAAGTCGCGGATCAACACCGCAACCCGCGCCGAAGCCCTCAAGCACCCGACGTGGACGATGGGAGAGAAGGTAACCATCGATAGCGCCAGCCTGATGAATAAGGCGCTGGAGCTGATCGAGGCACACTGGCTGTTCGGGATCCCCGCGGAAAAGCTCGAGGCGGTGGTGCATCCGCAGTCGATCGCCCACGCGATGGTGGAGTTTCAGGATTCGAGCGTGGTGACGCAATTAGCCTGTCCGGACATGCGAGGGCCGATCCAGCAGGCGTTGAGCTTCCCGCACCGGGTGGCCTCGCTGGTCAAGCGGCTGGACCCGGGAGAGGCGCTGCCCGCGCTGCAGTTCGAGCCCCCGGACCTTTCCCGGTTTCCGCTTCTTGGGCTTGCGGGGCGTGTTATCGAGTCGGGGGGTACGGCGGGAGCGATTTTCAACGCCGCGAACGAAGAGGCCGTCTGCGCTTTTCTGCGTTCGGAGATCACCTTTGGCCGGATCGCCGAGTTGGTGATCGATGCCATGGACGCGATCGGGTTCGCGAAGCTTTCATCGCTCGATGATGCGCTGGAAGCGGATCGAAGGGCGCGCGTGCATGTCCGCGAACTCCTGCGGCGTTCAACAGTCTCGGCCTAGCCAAGGCGGTCTTGCAGCGATTCAGGGCCTGGCGACGTGCTGATCGAAGAGCACCGGGTTGCCGTCGGGGTCCATCACCATGAAGAAGGCGGGGCCGGTGGAAGATTCGTCCGCCTCGACGGTCGGCTTGAGGCCCTTGGCTTTGATAGCCTTCTGGATGTCGCGCACGTCCTCGAATTGAGGAAGCGTCTTGCAGTTGCGATCCCAGCCCGGGTTGAACGTGAGCGTGTTCTTCTGGATAGCGCCCTGGTGGAGCCCGATGGTCGCGGTGTCGTTCTGCAGGATCAGCCAAGACTTGCCGTTGCCGCCAATCGAGTGAAAGCCCAGCGCTTCGTAAAACGCGCGGGAAGCGGCAAGGTCTTTGACGAGCAGGCTGACCGAGAATGTTCCGAGCTGCATGGATTTGTCCTTGCTTGTTGTGGCTTGGTTTGTCGCAGGCTGGTTCTTTGCGGGCTGTTCTGCGGCGGGGGAGTCGGCGGGGGCGCGGCTGAACGCGAGCATGGCTCCACAGCCCGCGGCAAAGGCGGCGGTGGCACAGGCGGCGCGTACGATGGTGGCGTTCATGGGCGGAATCTCCGTGCGGCCCGCATCGGGCGGCGAGATCAGACTACAGCCTGTCGCAACCGGGGTTTTGACAAATCTTGCGAACCTTGCAAAGAGCACGCGCTCCGACCTCCCTGACGTACCTCGAACGGGTCAACCGCGTGGTCGACCACGTGGTGACGCACCTGGAGCAGCCCCTGCGGCTGGAGGCGATGGCAAGGCTTGCGCACCTTTCGCCGTTTCACTTTCACCGTGTCTTTCAGGCGATCGCGGGCGAGACACTTTCAGACTTTGTGAAAAGGCGGCGACTGGAGCGGGCGCTGAGCCTGATGGCGGGCACAAAGCCCGCTTCGCTCACCCGGATCGCGGCCTCCTGCGGCTTCTCGTCCTCTTCTGACTTTTCCCGAAGCTTTCGCCAGCGCTACGGCGTTCCGCCGCGTGCCTTTGATCTCGAGGCGTGGCGACGGGAACACCTTTCGGAACTGCAATCGGCGATGCCGCGTGTCGACAAACTGCCCGCGCGGTCGAACCCCGACGGGTTTGCCGTGCGGGTGCGTGATCTGCCGGCGCGATTCGTCGCCTACATCCGCGTGCGGAATCCCTACAAGGGCGATGGTGTGCTGAGGGCGGCCAAGCGGCTCGAGGCGTGGGCAAGGGAGCGGGGCATCGCCGATCGGCAGTGGCTCGGCTATCAGTGGGAAAACCCGGAGATCGTGCCGCTCAAGGACTGTCACTACCACGTCGCCGTGGAGTCGGATCGATTTGTTCCCTCGGGTGAGGTCGGCTGCTTCCGGTTTCCGGCGATGACGGTTGCTCAGGTCGAGATCAGGGGCGATGTGCATCTCGAGCTTCGGGCGCTGCAGTGGCTGTACGGCTCGTGGCTGCCCCGGAGCGGCTACGTGCCCGCGGATCAGCCGGGGTTCGAGGCGTGGATCGGGCGTCCTTTCGCGCACGGAACTTCATACTTTGAAGTGCTCGTGCAGTTGCCCGTTCGGCGATAAGTGCCTTCGTCTCGCCCCGGCGTTTGTTGCCCGCGGGGGATACATTGCGGGCAGCGCTGACCAGGCGATTCTGACGACAGGCCCAACTCCACCTTTCCCGACCCCTGCTCATGTCACTTTCCACGCAAATTCAGGACCTGCTCGCGCGCCGGCAGTTTGCCGCGGCGCGGCCGCTGCTGGAGCGAGCGGCGCGAGGATCGAACGATGCGCAGCTGATCTTCACCCTCGCGCAGGTGCTGCAGGCTCTCGGAGAACGCGAGCCGGCGGCGTATCAGGCCCAGCGGGCGATCGCGAGCGCCGCCGGAAAGGCGTACGAGCCTCAGCTGCGGGTGGTGGCGGGCGAGTTGCTGCAGGAGTGCGGCAAGGCGTCGGAGGCTGAGAGGCTATTTCGGGATACGGCGGAGCGGTATCCGCAGTTGCCCACCGTTCGAGCGGCGTGGATCAACGCGCTCCGTGCCGCGGGACGGTCCGGAGAAGCTGGCGATGTGGCGCTCGCGTCGCTTCGCCAGTTTCCCGGGGATGTGCTGCTCCATCTGATCGGCGCCGGGGCGCTGGGCGAGAGCCTGCGCCAGTCGCAGGCCCGCGAGGCACTGCTCCGGGCGGTCGAGATGGGTCCGCCCGATCATCGCGTGCTGATACCCGCTGCGACGATGCTGCACTACTGCGACGGCGTCGACCCGGCCGTGCTGACGCAGATTCACCGGCGGGCCGGCGAATCCCTGGCGCGTGCAGCCGGACCATCGTGGAACCCGCCCGCCGGGGCGGGGACCGGGGTGCTTCGTGTTGCCCTGATCTCGTGCGATTTTCGGGATCACGCGGTCGCTCGGTTCCTCGAGCCCTGGCTCAGCGGACGGACCCGCGGGACGATGCAGATCATCGGCGTCAGCCTGCTTGGCCCGGCAGATGAGACAACCGCGAGACTGCGAGCCGCCTGCGATGAATGGATCGACGCGTCGGGCAAGCCCGACGATGAGATCGTGCGCCTGGTGCGGGAAGCGCGGGCGGGCATCGCGATGGACCTGTCCGGTCTGCACGTCACGGCCCGGCCGATGGTGTTTGCCCGGCGTGTGGCTCCGGTCCAGATCAGTTACCTGGGTTACGCCGGCACAACCGGACTCCCGACGATGGACTACCGCCTCGTGGATGCCGTGACCGACCCGCCAGGCGCCGAACATCTGTCCAGCGAGAAGCTGCTGAGGCTCGAGAGATGCTTCCTCTGCTTCGCGCCCGACGCACGGACACCACAAATCGAGAGCGCCGCCAGCCCGGGCCAGATCACCTTCTGCTGTTTCAACGCGCAGCAGAAGATCACAGACACAACGCTCGACCTGTGGGCAGGAGCGATGAAAGCCGTTCCCCATGCCAGACTGATTCTCAAGGGCCGGTCTCTTTCCGATGCGCGGACCCGGGCGATCCTGGATGCCTCGTTCCAGACAAGGGGCGTCGAGCCATCCAGGATCCAAGTGCTGCCCCACGCCGCGGACTACGCCTCGCACATGGCTGAGTACAACCGGGCCGACATCGCCCTCGATACCCACCCCTACTGCGGAACAACGACGACTTGCGAGGCGCTTGCGATGGGCCTGCCCGTTGTGACGCTTGCGGGCAAGGCGCACGCCGCCCGGGTGGGCGCCAGTCTGCTCGGCGCGGCGGGCGTGCCGTCCGGCGTCGCGAACAGCGCGGACGAGTATGCGGCGTGCGCACGGCGGCTTGCCGAACAGTTCACGCCGCTCGATGCTGGTCCGCGCGCGCGAGCGCGCCAGATTCTGCGGGATGGTGCGCGGTCTTCGGAGTTGTGTAACGCGAAGGACTTTGCGGGCCGCCTCGAGGCGGCTCTTGTGGGTGCTAAAGGGGCGGGATCCACCCCGCCTGACGCACGCACATGAGCGCCACGGTCAGCAGTCCGAAGACGGCCGCGGCCACCTGGAAGGGCCGGTCATGCGACGCGAGTTCGGTGGGATCGTCGTATGTACCGCGTTCGAGCACGACGATGACGCGGAGCAGCGAGTAGGTCGCCGGGAGCACGGTGAGCCAAAGCAGGTTGAAGCCGAGCGTGTACTTGCTTTCCTGGGCCTGCACATAGCCGGCGTAGGTGACCAGCGTCACGACCCCGGTTGCCACGACCGCCAGGCGGAGCAATTCGTCCGTGTAGCCCGCCTGCACCGCGCGGGCGGCCGCGGCGCCCGCACCCCCGAGGCTGCGGCGTTCGCCCAGGCGTTTGCCGAACGCGAGGAACATGGCGAGGAAAAACGTGCAGTTCATGAGCCACGTCGTCGGGACGACGGCAACCGCAGCGCAGCCGGCGAGCACCCGGAGCACAAAGCCCATCGAGAGGCAGATCACGTCGCCGATCACGATGTGCTTGAAGATCGCGGAATATGCCGTCACGTTGATCACATAGACGGCGAGGATCCCGGTCGTCCAGATCGCCGGCACAAAGGGCATGAGCGCAAGCGCCGCAGCGCACAGGAGCACCAGGATCGCCGCCACTCCGATCGCCAGGCCCGGCGAGACGCGGCCGGAAGCGATCGGCCGGTGCATCTTCCGCGGATGATTGCGATCGGCCGGCGCATCGAGCAGGTCATTCACGATGTAGCACGCGCTGCTGGCGAGCGAATAGGCGATGATGGCCAGCACCAGGGGCGGCCAGCCGGCCCGCAGGTTCCATGCATGATTTGCAAGGCCGTAGGCGGGCCCGATGAGCAGGAAGACGCTTTTGGCCCATTGCACGGGCCTGAGCAGCCGGACAATGTCGGTGGGGGAGACGCCCTGCTGGGTTGGTGTCGATGCCGCTTCGTTCATCTTCGCGCCGATCCGTACGCTTCTATCGGTCCGCGGGGTCGCGCATCTCCGTCAAGTCGCATCCTACCAGAAACCTTCCTTCATCCGCCGACCCGATATCTTCGATAGCATCGCACTGCAAACCCATGGAAGAGGCCGCGGGATTTTCGACAGGTCGTTATCGGCGCAGCATTCTGGCCGCCACCGTCGTTGCGCCGCTTCTTTTTCTGGCCTTCTCCTGGCCGCTCATTCTTTCGGGCGCCAACAAGGGTCGCGGGGCGTCGGATTCCATCAACTATCACGAGAAGGCTATCCGCGCCTTCAGCTCGCAGTTCCCCAGCCTTGATTTCTCGGATTATCTCTCCGCGACGACGCCGGGGTATCACGTGCTCGTCGCCCTCTTCGGCAGGGTTGTTTCGCCGGATCGGACCGCGCTGCAGCTCTTTTCCTCTCTTCTTTCCGCCGGACTCATCGCGACCCTTGCATCGGCCTGCGCCTGGCGGATGCGCCGGGCGCTGAGCCCGTTCGGCGTTATCGCCGTTTGCCTGCCCTTCATGACCTCGCTGTATGTTCTCAGCAGCGGCGTCTGGCTGCTCCCGGACAACACGGCGTGGTGGCTTCTGCTCTGCGTGCTTCTGCTTTCGCTCCGTCGAAGCCAGCACGCGGGGGTGTGGTTCGCCTCGGGCCTCCTGCTTGTCGCGCTGGTCTTTGCCCGCCAGATTCACATCTGGGCCGCCGCCATCATCTGGCTCGCGGCGTGGATCGGGCCCGGGCCGGCGCGGTCCGATGCGCCGCTGCTCATGCGCCAGGACGTCGGCGGCCTCGTGCTCCCACGCATCGCCCGGGCCTGCATCGCCCTGCTTCTGACCCTTCCGGCGTTCGCGCTTCTCTACTGGTTCTACAAGCTGTGGGGCGGCCTGACTCCGCCGACGTTCAAGCCCATGCACGGCTTCTCGCCTCAGGCCGCGGCTCCCGCATTCGATCTGGCTCTGCTCGCGATCGCGGGCGTTTTCTACATCTCCTACTGGTGGGAGCCGTTTCTCAAGCTCCTCCGCGAACAGATATGGGCGGTTGTGCTCGCCGCCGCCATCGGGCTGGTGCTGGCAACACTGCCGGCCACGACGGAGAGCCCGTCGCACGGGCGCGTGAGCGGGATCTTCCATGCAGTCAAAATCGCCCCGGTCCTCTTTGCCCACACTTCTCTGCTGATCGCCCCGCTCTCCACGCTCGGCGCCGTGATCCTGGTTGCCTGGCTGCGGGCGATGAATCCGCGGGCGCGCTGGATCATGCTTGCCGCGATTGCCGGGTTCTCCGCCGCGAACGCCGCGAATCCGCAGCTCTGGCAGCGCTATCACGAGCCGTTCATTCTCATGTGGACGATTCTGGCCGCTTCGCTCGCGGTCTGGAGCGGCGGCTCGGCGGTCAAGCGCCCCGGCCTGTTTGCCACCGTCGGACCTCTCGCGCTCGCCGCTCTGCTGGCGGCCGTCAGCGTCCGGGGCATCTTCTACGAGCGAACGGCACAGGATGCCGGATTCTCTCCGGGTCACGTCGAGCCTTCCGCACTGAATCCCGCGATTCCCGAGCCCTAGTGCACCGATCTCGGGACGCCAGCCCGGCGGAAGGCTCCCACCCGGCTTTGGCCCGGTTCATACTGTGATCCATGCTCGCACTGCTCTGTGCTCTGGCGGTTCAACAGCTCCGCGCCTACTCGGGCGTTGTTCTTCGCGACAACGCCGAGGGCACTGTCGTCTCGCACGTACGCCCCGGTCCTTTCGAGCAGCTCCTGCGACGCAACGATCTGGTCGTCTCGGTGAACGGCCGGCCGGCCTCCGCCGCCGAATTCAATACGCTCGTTGATTCGCAGGCAGTGGGCAGCGAGCTCGCGCTGGTGATCCGCCGCGGCAAACCCGCCGATCCGCTGGCCGCCCTTCCCGTCGGCGATCCTTCCGGCGCGGAACTCCGCATCGCCGCCAGACTCGAGAACGCCGACGACTACACCGGAACTATCGGGCGAGCATCCCCGTCCGCATCAAAGCCCTCGGCCCCTCAGGGCGAGTTCGAGCGCGATGTGCGTGCGCTCGCGCTCGCGGCGACCGATCAACTCCCGGCGTTCGAGAAATACCTGAGCGGGTTGGCCGGCGGCGCCCGCGATTCGTTCATGCTTCCTTCGATCACGCAGTGCTTTGAGCGCCCGCTCAGCGTGGATGGGGTTGAAGCGAGAGTCGCGTCCCGCGTGCGCGATCTTGCGGCAAAGTCCGATCCGCCGCACATCCAGAACTTTGTGCAAAGCATTCTGGAGCCGCCCTCCCAGGCTGCGGGAAAAGAACCGCCATCGCCGGCCGCCGCGAAGCAGTTGGCGCGTTTCCTGCGCGATTCGGTCTCGATCGAAGGCCCGGACTCCCGTTCGCTGATCGCCACGATCAATCAGGCCCCGGCGGGCGTGAGGGAGTTCGTCCTGAGCACGGCCCAATGGCGTTCTGTTGAATTGTGGGAGGCGCGCTTGTGCACGGCCGGCGCGACCACACCCAGCGTGGACATCCCGCAGGAACTGAAGAACGCCGTCAACGGTGAGATTCTCTACTTTGAACGCCTCGAAAACGGGCGATATGCCGTGGCAGGTGCGGACGGTCGCAACACCTACGACATGGACACCGTCGAGATCGTCTTTGATATCGGGGGCAACGACACGTACTACTTCGGCGCGACGGGAGTCGAAGCGCCCACGAATCACATTATCATCGATCTGTCAGGGGATGATCAGTATTTCGGCGAATCGGATTTTCACGGCCCGGGAGTTGCCCTGGAGGGTTTGTCTTTCATTGACGATCGCTCGGGCGACGACATCTACCGCTCGCACTCGCAGTTCTCAATTGCATCGGGCCTGTTCGGCGTCGGGGTCATCCTCGACCGCCGCGGCAACGACCGGTACGAAAACACCGGCCCGGGATCCGGCTGGTCGATCGGCGCGGGCCTGTACGGAGCGGGGTTGATCCTCGATCTTGCGGGGGATGACTCGTACACGGGCGAAAAACTTTGCGAGGGTGCCGCCGGACCCTTTGCGCTGGGAGCGATCATCGACGCGGGCGGCAATGACACCTACACCGCGAACGGCCCCAATTTCGCCTCCGCCTACAACACCCCCGGCACGTTTCTTGCAATGTCGCAGGGATTCTCGATGGGTGTGCGGGGCTACGCCTCCGGCGGAATCGGCTGCATCTACGACCTGAGCGGCGACGACAAGTACGTCGCGGGCGAGTTCAGTCAGGGGTGCGGCTACTTTTTCTCGCTCGGTATCCTGCACGATGCGCAGGGCAACGACACCTGCCTGGGCGACCGCTACAGCCAGGCCGCGGCGGCGCACCAGGCGATCGGACTGCTAGTCGATGATGCGGGGAACGACCGCTATCAGGCCAGGACCGCGGCATGCCAGTCGGGCGCGTGGGATCAGTCCATCACGCTCTTTGTCGATCGTGCCGGCGACGATGTGTATCAGGCCGAGGATCTCTGCCAGGGTGCGGCCGCTCAGCAGGCGCTGGCGCTCTTCTTCGATCTTTCCGGCAACGACCGTTACCAGGCCTCGGGCGCGAGTGTCCAGGGGTGCTCGGGCAGCAACGAATATCACTATCAGGCCGATCGCATGCTCTCGTTCTCGCTGCTCGCCGACGAAGGCGGCAGTGATTCGTTCAGCTCGCAGCGCACCGGCACGGTTGCAACGGACCGCATGAACAGCGAGCAGCCCGGACAATCCCGCGCATTCGGAGTGTTTTCCAACGCGGCCCGGGCGCCCTACTGATCGCCGTCGGGAGCCGCGGGCTGCTCCGGGCCCACGCCGTCCGCCTGCGGCATGACCGGCGCGGGGAAAAACACGACCATCAGGGTTCGCCCGTTGTCGCATCCATCATCCGCGTGGAGATTCATGCCAAGGGGCGAAGTCTTCTGTCCTTCCAGGAATCCGTAAGGACACCGGTAGATGCACGCCCCATCGTGCACCAGAACATCAAGATTGGCGCGTCGCACGCGCAGCTTGACCTCGCCGTTCTCATCGGTGACTCCGCGTACGTTTTCCGAGCCGGCCTCAAACTGCAGCACAAGCGGCACAAGCTCCACCTCGGCCCCGGAGACCGGCTGTCCTTTTCCGTCTGCAACGCGCAGCGACAGCTCCGCGTCGCGGGCGCAGGCACCCAGCAGCAACGCCGCGGCAGCGGCCGCAGTGCAGCACACTTTCATGGGCGGCCCCTTTTCGCGATGGCCGATCCCGCGATCACGCCGGCGGCACCGATCAGCGGATTGCAGATCGCGAACCAGTCCGGCTCACGCCCCTGCCGGATCGCTTCCATCACAGGAAGATCCGGCGCACGAACGCCGGGCTGCGGCTTCCGGATCGTCACGGCCGCAGCGATCATCCCCAGGACCAGCACAATCCCTGCCAGCACCATGGGAGGTTTTGCCGAGCGCGTAATCGCGCGGCAGACCGCGCCCCCGAGGATGGCCCCCAGGGCGCTCGTCGCGACCGCGCCGATGTTGAGCGTCATCGTCGGCTTGAATGATCCGGGTTCGAGCATTCCATCGACGCCGAAAGCGAACCAGAGCGCGGCAAAGCCGAGCATGACCGCAATCGCCAGCACGATGTAGCTCACAATCACGCCCGAAATCGCTCGCAGCATGGAAGCTCCTTGCGGCACAGCTTATCGATCAGGCGGGGAGCAAGACGGTCGGTGTCGCGGGTTCCGGTCGCTTCCAGAAGGGCCGCTCCACTTTTCCCATGCGGACCGCCGCCACGCAGCATGCGACCCCGGCGCACCCGCAGACGATCGTGGCGAAAATAGAGCCCTCGACTCCGAATCCGCCCCCGGAGAGCAGGTCCGGGCCCCGGGCGGCCGCGGTCTGGATCGCGTGGACGTCCGATCCGCTGAGTGCGCCGCCGAAGACGCCCTGCTGGAGCGCGTTCCAGGCGCAGTGAATCCCGATGACAAACCACAGGGAGCGGCTGAGCATGTAGGCCGCGGCGAGCAGCACCCCGGCCTGGAGACTCAGCCGGAGCGCCACGGCGAGCGTTGCATTGGGGTTTCCTGCGTGCAGAAGCCCGAACAAGAGCGCGGAGAGCAGCACCGCGATCCACGAGCCCAGCGAGTTTTCGAGAATGCGGAAGAAAACGCCGCGCAGCAGGACCTCTTCCATGGTTGCGACGACAAGACCCGCCGCCAGAGCTCGCACGATGAGCCCGGCCCAGCGTGCTGCCGGTTCGGTGCTCTCCACGACCTGCCAGCCCCCGAGCCTGAGCGCCATAACCACAACCGTGAGGAGCGCAGCGCCGAGCGCGAGGCCCGGCACCAGCCATCCGATGCGCCCCACCTCCGCCGGCCACCGTTTCTCATAGACACGCACAAACAGCGCGTAGGCGCCGAGGATGACCCCCGTCATGATGATTGCCGCAATCACCTCGAGCACGAGCCCCGAACGCGTGCTTTCGTCGGCCCTGTGAAGGTGGATGGGGTCGACGGCTTTCTGAGCGCCCAGCGACGCCAGCGCAATCACCACAAAGCCCACAACGATCCGGGTCACGGGGTTCAGGAGCAGGAACCAGCCCACGCGAGCGAGCTTCGACGAGGCGGGCAAACAAGCAGTTTCAGCTGTCATGAGCAGTGATTGTTGGGAACTCGGGTCGGGCTCTTTCGCCCGGCAACATTTGTTCACTGCCCGAGAACGCGCGCCGGCTGTGTGATGGGGCAGAAGTGCCGTTGCAGGAAGTGACCGGCCAGGAAGGTGATTACCTCCCTGCCCACTCCAGCGTCCTGCGGATGCCCTCGCCAAAGTCCACGATCGGCTCATAGCCCAGGAGCGATCGCGCCTGCGAGATATCGGCCGACGAGTGCCTCACATCGCCGGCGCGGGGCGGGCCGAAGGTTGGCGTCGAGTCCACCTTGAGCACTTCTCCCATGTGCTTCAGAACCTGCAGCAGCGAGATCCGCGCGCCGGTCCCGATGTTCACAACCTCGCCCGCCAGCGGCTTTTCGGAGGTTGCCGCCAGCAGGTTGGCAAGCACCACGTTGTCGATGTATGTAAAGTCGCGCGTCTGCTCCCCATCGCCCAGCACGCGCGGTTGCTTCTTGGCGCTCAGCACATCTGCGAAGGCGCTGATGACGGCGGCGTACGGGCTCTTGGGGTCCTGCCGCGGCCCGAAGATGTTGAAATAGCGAAGGCTGATGCAGGAAAGCCCGTAGCAGCGGGCGAAGGTCCTCAGCAGCAGTTCCCCGCTCACCTTGCTCATCGCGTAAGGCGACCACACATCGGGCGTGTCCGTTTCCTTGCTTGGCAGACTGGGCGTGTTGCCGTAGGCGGCGGCGCTCGCGGCGAACATCACCCGCTTCACACCGGCATCCCGAGCGGCCAAAAGCACCCGCTGCGTCCCCTCCACGTTGACCATCAGGCACTTCTCGGGCTTTTCCACGCTCTCGGGAACGCTCACAAGCGCCGCCTGGTGGAAAACAAAGTCGCAGCCAGCCAGCGCCTTCCTCAGCAGCGTGTCATCGAGGATTGAAGCCCGGGTAAAGGCGATCGTGCCCGGTCCGCCGCGCGGCAAGTTGGTTTCGAACCCGCCCGATAGATCGTCCAGCACGCGGACATTGACTCCGCAGGCCACGAGCGCCTCAGACAAATGTGACCCGATAAACCCTGCCCCGCCCGTGACGAGCGCCGTCCTCCCCGAAAGCCCGCCCGCAACCTTTGGAAATCGTTCGACAATGAAGTGCTTCATACGCTGCATCACCGATCGGACTTCCGCCCCGTTTCCTTCATTCTTTCAACGCCGACCCGCGGCCTTCGCAGCAAACCCTAGCACCGTCACAGCAGGGCGAAGCTCTCGATGCCTCCGACACCCGGCAAAGAAAAATCCCGCCTCTCCCTGGGTCGAGCCCCGGAAGAGACGGGAATCTCAATGGTTCAACCCCGGCACGCGTCACGGCAGAACGCAAACATCAAGGTCGCACGATTCCTCGCACTCAAGCCCCCAAGCCGCCTCGAAGGCGCTGTCGTCGCTGGTATTGACCGCGCCATCGTGATTGAAATCAGCAAGCGAAAGAAGCCTGCCGGGAGGCGATCCGTGCGACGCCGCGTAATAAATGTATTTCCAAGTCGCGTAGTCCGAACAATCCACGACTCCATCAAAGTTGATGTCGGCCGAAGAAAACTCAACGTCGTCGTCCGCGACCACTTGGATTAGGTCGTAATAAACGTAGTTGGTTCCTCCCGCCGTGGCTCCCGCTGTTTTAGCACGTACGGTGACTTCGCCGAACCCGCCGAAATGGTCTGGGCCCGCAATTCGCCCTGAGACACGCTTTGTCGGCCCCGGGCTTCCGCCCGTGATGTCGCCCGCCGTAGCGGTATTGCCGGAAGGATCAATATCAACCGCGTCCCATTCGCTGTGGGTGTAATCCCAGACATCGACGCTGAGCGTTGTATTCGACGTCGACGAGGCTTCGATATTGATGCGCAGGTATGCAGGATCTCCGTGCAGAATCGAGTAGGAATTGGTGAAGGTGGCTTTGATCGCGGTCTTGAACTGGCCCGACACAGTCGCAGGCGTCATCTGCAACTGGTCTCCGAACGCAAATTCCAGGGCGGGAGGGCTGCTCGATCCACCCGCCGAAACGCTGCCCGTCGCGGCCGACTTGGAGTAGTAGCGGAAGCCCCACACCTGATCCAGAAGCGCGGAGACGCGGTCGTACGGGAAATCTTTCTGCGGCCCGACGGACGCATTGATATCGGTGTAGGCGTTGTAAAGACAGCCCTCCAACCCGCCGGCGTCAAGGTGCAAGCCGACATCATTCCAGAAATGGACTTCACACGATCCGCGTGCACGCGCGTTGGCGAGGGTACGCCGAACATAGTCGCAGTAAGCGATGTAGAAATTGCCGGCGCCGAATGTGCCGTCAATCTCTGTGGACGGATAGCAATCCGACACCCACACATCCGCGCCCCCCAGCAGAAAGAACATGCCGGGAAGCGGAAGCCACGGCGCAAGCGTGCCTTCGAAGTTTCCGGATACGAGGCTGCCCTTCCGCGAACCGCTGAACGACCGCACGCACGCGTCCATCACAAAGCGACCAATCCGGGATGAGTACATGTCGATGGGCTCGAACGGGCACCAGTCGAGCTCGTTGCCCACGTCATTCGTCAGGGCATACCGAGAAGCAGCCGACTGATTGTAAAAATCGCTTCCCGCCTGCAGGTACATGCACGGTGCCTGCAAGTCACCCTGCCCGTCCCAGTGCATGCGCCGACCGGTCGCGCCTGCCCAGTCGCCGCCGAACCAGCTGTTGTTGTTATTGTCGCTCCCGTCCGTCCACATCGAGCGGTCATAATCTGAGCACTTCGCATCGGGGAACGTGGCATGGATCGTGTCGTAGTAAGCTTCCTGCATCGCGCCTTCTTCGGCCTGACGCATGACGCTGCGGAACCAGTACACCCACTTCTCGTTCGCCGCCGAGCCGCCGTAGTAGCTGCTGTTCCACGTACCCGGAACGGTGGGATCTGTCACCCCCTGATTGTTTACGGCGTCGTACCACAGATCATCCATCGTGTCGCCATTGAATCCGGGCACCGGCTCCGTGTCCCAGCGTGTATCCAGGACCATGTAGCTCCAGTAATCAACCACGTTGCTGATGTTGGTTGAATCCAGATGGAAAGTGCCGACGAAAAAATCACCGGGCTCGTCGTCAAATATGAAGCGGTCCGGCACAGGGATGTAGTCAAGGCCGACTTTGTCGTCGAGTTCCTCGATAAACGCTTCCATCCATTCCGTACCCTCGAGAATTCCCCAGTACATCCACGGAGTTCTCGCGTTCTCGATCGGATCGAGGCTCGGGCCCTGAAAAAGCGTGTCGTACTCATGCGCGAGCAGTGCCGGAAAACGCATATAGCCCGTGCCAGCCGGAATCTGCGTCAGATTGCCCGTCGCCACGTTGACTAGCTCGACCGCCACGCGCCCCGACGGCAGTCCCGCAGTGTGGATCATGTACGCGATCTGGTCCGCAATGTGCTCCGGGCTGCGGGTCGACGGGCTTCCCACGGTGTAGTAAATGTCCCACCTTTGAATCTGCGTGACCCGGGGATCTGACGGCGCCGTCAGGCCCAAAACCTCGCCAGACGTCCATGCCCGCACCGGGGCCATCGGCGTCTCGTCGGGCGGCACTTCGGGAAGCGACTCCTGCCCCAAGCACTGCGAACTTATTAGAAGCGATGCCAAGACGTAACTCGATTTCGGTATCCGACGCATGGTCGTCTCCTGAAATAGACCTCGGTCCGGATGCTGTTGGAGCAAAATCCTGGACACGGCATAAATCGGTGCTACACACACCGCGAGTGATTACCCCGGGTCGAGAATCCGATCCGTCATCGTCACCCGACCCGCCACGAGAAGGTCGCCGGACGCAGTCCCGATTTGTCATCCAAACCCGCTCTCTCCGCGAGGTCGGTGAGATATATACCAGATCACGGCGCGGTCGTGTTGTACCAAATGCAAAAATACTGTGAAACACTCAGTTGGATAAAAAAACACAATGATGAGTTGTCAGCAGTCAATTGCTAACCACATACAACATCAGACATTAACTCAAGTCCCTCCACAACTATGTGCGTAGATCGCTCGAATGTGGGTGTCGCGTCCCCTCGCAAGTCGTTACAACCAAATGAAGAGGCGCGCAATTCGCGGTTGCCCCGTCGAAAAGCTCCTCTCGCGGAGCATCGAGCACTCTCCTTGATGCGACGCCTCTCCGATCGGACGAGCTGGCTGCATTGTCCAGTTCATCGCCACAACCCCGGCGATCGGGCTATGCACTGCCACATGCCCCATCACCCCATGATCCAGATGGGACGTGGCCTCTCCAACATGATCGGCGTCGATTTCCAAGGCGTCAACGCCAAAGTCCAGAAGCTCCTGCCCGACAACATGTCCGTGCGCGAAACCGGCATGCTCGCCATGAACATGTCCGCTCCGTGCCACAGCATCCCAATGGTCGGCCGCGTTCGCCCCGACGGGGAATGCAAACGAGTACTAGTCCACTTGGCCCGTTCGCCGTTCTCGCATGGTCAATTCCGCGCTCCGAGCTCCGAATTCACCCACCATCTCTCCAAAACACCCCGCCATCTTCCTCACCGTCTCCCCCCAGGTGAATGTGCGAAACCGCTCGAACCCGCGCGCCCTCATGTCCGCGGCGAGCCCATCCTTCGTCAGCACACGCTTGAGCGTCTCCTTCAGGCCCTCCTCGTCATCGGCCCGCACGAACGCCGCCGCCTTCCCCAGGACTTCCGGCATGGCGCAGCAGTCGCTCGAAATCACCGGCGTTCCAAAGCTCATCGCCTCCAAAGGCGGAATCCCGAAGCTCTCGCACACGCTCATGAACGCGAAGCACCGGGCGTTCTTAAATTCGGCGGCAAGCTCATCCCCGCTCAGCCTGCCCACCAATTCAACAACCGGCTTCGTCGCGCCCACTTCCGCCCCCGTCCGCCGCGAAAGCTCGCGAATCCCCTCCGCATATCCCTCGTCAAAGACGCGCCCGACGATGCGGTATTCAAGCTTCTCAAAGCCGCGCTCTTTGCGCAGGGCGCACACCGCCCGGGCGACCAGGTCCTGCCTTTTGTGGCGGGTCACGTCGCTGACAGTCAGCACGCACATCGGGCGCGCCGAAAGCGCGGGCATCTGCGAATCCTCGCGCGAAAACCAGTCCTGCGGCACCGCGTTGTAAAACACCTCCGCCCGCCGCGGCGTCACTTTGTCCCAGCCGCAGATAAGGTCGCGCAAATACCCGCTCGTAAAGCCCATCACATCCGCGTGCATCAGCGCCTGCCGCACCGCCCGCCTCCGCAGCCAAGCCCCAAAAGCCGCCCTTCTCCCGGTTGACCACATATGTGGCAAGAACGGCACAGGGTCCTGCGCATGCGAAATCGTCGGCAGCCTGAGCCGCGGGATCTTCTGCCCGTTGAGCTGTAGCACGGCGCCCACGCCGTGCGCTTTCGCCCAGTTCACGAGCGTGGTGTTCTCGTACCAGATCCGCCGCCCCAGCGCGCAGGTGTTCGCCGGCGCCCAGAGCAGCGACACGTTCGAAGCAAATCGCTCGCGACGCATCGGCTCGTGATACGAGCTCCCGTCCGTCATGGCGACGGTGAACCGCCACCCCGGGCGCTCTTCCGCCAGCCCCCGCACCAGTTCGCGGCAGACCGTAAACCCGCCTCCGCTGCTCATGGACAGGGCGTTTATCAGGATGTGAAAGGGCCCGCTCGTCACGCCTGCCTGCTCACGGAAATCCTCCCCGCAATCGGTCCCGGGTATTCACGAATCTCGGAACATTTCCCGTCCCATACAACCACCGCTCTACGGCCCAGCGTGGCCGGTCGGGTCTCCTGCCGACCCCTTATTTCGTCCGTTTTTGCCATTTTCACTATCTATACCGGCCCCCGATCAGTAACCTTGTTTCTCGGACGCAGGAAACATGCCCGTCCGGCCAAAAGTAGTCGATGAATCATGGGTACTTCCGGCTGCTGGGTCCGGAAGACTTTCGGAGCGGGAGGAGATTCCATCATGATGTTGACGCTTGCCCCCCGACTTGCACGCGGCCTGGTCCGCGGGCTCGCCGCACTCGCCCTGACGGGCATGACCGCCTCGGCCCTGGCAGGGCCCGGCAACAGCTACGAAGTCCGCCTGAGCATCCAGAGCCGCAACAACAACCTGATCAACATGCGCGGGGTGCCGATCAAGAACGACGTGATCGGCGGCTCCATGGGGCTCAACCCCCAGGAAGGCCCGCACAAGATCGCGGACGATCCCACCTTCTACGCCCGTCACACCACCGCCTTCACCGCGTCGATCAACGAGACCATCCCCGACGTCAACTACACCGGCGTCATCTACTTCGACTACGAGTACTGGTGGCCCATCTGGGAATGGAACGAGCAGTCCGTCAAGGACGCCTGGACCAACTACATCAAGACCAAGCGCACCGACCTGCTTGCCGGTCATCCCACCACCGAATGGGACGGCATCATCTCAACCGCTTTCAAGGCCGAAGTCCGCAAGTACTACGAGTTCTGTTTTAACCTCGGCAAGCAGCTCCGCCCCAAGGCCAAGTTCACCGTCTACGGCCTTCCCCTCCGCTCCTACTGGATCTTCAACGGCTATCCCCAGTCCGGCGTCGACCTCAACAAGTACCGCCAGCTCAACGAGACCGACCTCGGCTGGTACTTCGATCTCGCCGACGTTCTCTGCCCCTCGATCTATCCGATGTACTCGGTCGGATCGGGCCCCAACCAGATCGATCCCTCCGCCAACGAGGCGTACATCCTCGGCATGGTGAGCGAGGCTGTCCGCAATTCGCGCGGTAAGCCCGTGCTCCCGTTCTTCCTTCTGAAGTATCACCCTTCCACCGCGGGCTTTGCGAACCAGTTCATCAACATCCAGAACCTCCGCCAGGGCCTTGAGCTTCCCAAGCAGGCGGGCGCTGCGGGCGTTGTCATCTGGGACTTCTTCTACACCGAGGCCGAGCTCTACGCCTGGCAGGCGTATTACGACAACACCGCCCGAGACGTGATCGCGGGCGTGATCTACCCGGGCAGCTCCGGCGGCCCGGGAGGTACCGGCCCCTCCGGTGGCGGTACCGATCCGACCGGCGGCACAGATCCCTCCGGTGGCGGCACCAATCCCACCGGCGGCACCGGTCCCTCCGGTGGAGGCACCGACCCCACCGGCGGCACGGATCCCACCAATGGCGGCACCGACCCAACCAACGGTGGCACCGACCCAACCAATGGCGGCACAGACCCCAACACCGGCGGCGGAGGCGACCCCTTCGGCAACGGTCAGCCCACCGATGGAACGACCCATCCGACCGACGGCACCGGCCAGCACACAACCGACCCCACGCAGGTTTCCTCAAGCACTTCCGGTACCGAAGCCACCGCATCCGGCGGCGGAGGAGGAGGTGGTGGTGGGGGCGGCGGTGGAGGCGGATCGAGTGGTGGCGGCGGGGGTGGCGGCGGCGTCCGGGATCTCAACATGGGATCCGGCGGCGGAGGCGGCGGGGGTGCCGCAGAAGGCGCCTCGTACGGCGGACAGAATGCCGGCGGACCGCCCGCTGAAGGCAAAGAAGCAGCGACCCCTGTGATCCTTCCTCCCATGGCCATGACCGACTTCCAGAAGCGCACGTTCAAAGGAACCGCGCGGCCCAAGTCCCTCCCGTTCACGCAGCAGGAACTGGCGCTGGCTCTCGCCCGCGCCCATCAGGCACAGAAAGTGGACGGATCCATCAAGAACCCCAAGGTCAAACTGCCCGAATCCGCCGTGGCCAACGTGCCGACGGAGTAAGGCCAACCCATCCGATACTCTCTCAGCCCGGGCCACCCTGCCCGGGCTTTTTCTTTCTGTTCCCTCCAAGGCACAAAGACAGTGAGAGCGCCGGCGGCAAACCGCCGAAAGAATGAGAATGCGGATTCTGCACGTGACGTACTCGCTTGCCTCTGACCAGGGCGGTCCGACGATGGTCACGACCCGTGTCGCCGCGGCGCAGGCCGGCCTTGGCCACGAAGTAACGATCCTCACGCGAGCGAGCAAGGGCAAAGAGACAGAACTCCCCGCGATCGAGGGTTCCCGCCGGGTCCGCATCGAGCGTGTCGCAGGCAAGGGAGGCATCGCCGGAAAGATCTCCAAGGTTCTGGGAAACGATGTCAGCCCCAAACTGCGTGAGCTCGTTGCCGCTCACGATGTCGTGCACGTCCACAACATCTGGGACCCGATCCTGATTCATACCGTCAACGAGGCGCGCCGGCAGAAAAAGCCGGTGGTGCTCTCGCCGCACGGAATTCTGACGCGATGGGCACTCTCGGAAAAGCGCGGCAAAAAGGCGCTGGCCATGAGCCTGGGCTGGCGCCGGGCAATCATGAACGTCTCCCTGATGCACGCGCTGTCGAGCTTTGAACGCGAGGAATTGGCCGCCTTTGGCTTTCAGGGTCCGGTGGTAGTGGTGCCCAACGGCGTGTTCCTTGAGGAGATCGATCCGCTGCCCGCGCCCGGCACGTTCTATCAGTCGCACCCAGAACTCAAGGGCGAGCCGTTCGTGCTGTTTCTCTCTCGCCTGCACCCGATCAAAGGCCTCGACATTCTCGTGGATGCGTTTGCGCGAGTGCTGAAGGCGTCGGGCGCATCATCACGTCTTGTGATCGTCGGGCCCGATTACGGGATGGAAACCGCCGTGCGCGAGCAGGCGGCACAACTCGGTATTTCCGATCGCGTGCACCTGACCGGTCCAATCTTCGGGCGCGGCAAGTACGACGCAATGGTCGATTGCGCCTGCTTCTGCCTCCCCAGCGGGCACGAGGCGTTCAGCGTGGCCATCGCCGAAGCGATGGCCTGCCGCGCCGCGGTGGTGATCAGCCCAGAGTGCCACCTTCCCGAAGCACAGGAAGCCGGCGCGGGCTTCGTGGTCGAACGCGACGCGTCCAAACTGGCCGCAGCCCTTGAGAAGATCCTCGGCGACGCCGCCGGCGCAAAGGCGATGGGCCAGCGCGGACGCCGGCTCGTTGAAGAGCGCTTTACCTGGGAAAAAGTCGCCGCGGCGCTCGTGAACAGCTACCAATCGCTCATGTAATCGCTGCAGCTCAAGTGCCCTGCGAGCGATTGCGCCAGCCGCCGCGCACGTCCGTGCCGGATTCCATGGGATGCGAGACGCTGCCCCGGGTCTGAGGGGCGGCGGGCGGATCCTCGAAGACCGCCTTGAAATTGCTGTGGCCGGCCTGGCGTTCGATGCGTCCGGGCGCGATGCCGTGCATGAAGACCGCCCGCTTACCCGCCGCGCCCACGACAACCTCATCACGCGGCTAAGTGGCAAGATCAAAGATCGCGTCGACAACTTCCTGCGGGTCGTAGAGAGGCTCGGGCGGAACGGTCTCATGCCCCGAGTAGTTGGCCGCGTGCTCAAAGAACGGGGTATCCATCGCCGAGGGCATGACCGTGCAGACGTGGATGTCGTTCTTGCCGATCTCGCGGAATTCCTGCCGTATCGCGGCGGACAGACCCACAACCCCGTGCTTGGCCGCGGAATAAGACGAGAGAAACGCCAGCGGCACTTTGCCCACTTCCGACGCGACATTGATCAGCGTCCCAAAGCCCTGCTTCTCGAACTGGAGCACGGCGAAATAGCTGCCGAAAAGGGCCCCCAGAAGATCGGTCGTGATCACCTTGACATGATCTTCGAGCGGTATTTCCGCAAACGTGCCGTACGCCGCGACGCCCGCGTTATTCAGCCAGAAATGGATCGCCCCAAGATGCCCGACCGCCTCCGCCGCCAGAGCTTCGACGGCCATCTTATTGCTCACATCAGTCTCGACCGCAAATGCGCGTGCCCGGCCGAAGAACTGCGCGGTTCCTCCGGCGCCGAATTCGACAGGAAGTTCGCGGAGAAGATGGTGAAGGGGCACCAGAAGCTCGCGGCCATGATCGAGGCTGCCCGTCCGTAGGTGCGTAACGACCAGACCCGCCAGTTCCTTGACGAAGTCCTCTCGACGGTCAAGACGCACGAGCAGATGGCGCGCCAGCTGCCCGGCTACACCGAGACCGCATCGAGCCGCTGATCCCTGCCGGTGGCGCTGTGAACAAGCACGACCGCCGCGCCCTGCACCGCAGGGGGCGGCGGTTGTGTTCCAAAAACAGCGTGTTTGCGAACACACCGCACACACGGTGACGCCGTTGCAAACACGCTGGATTTTTCGGGCAAGAAGGGGTGGAGGGGTGGGGGGGGTGGGGAGTGGGGATGCGGATGAGTCAGGGGCAGACCAGCGTGTCGTACGCGTCCGCGAAAAGCACAAAGTCGGCATCGTCAACGCCCGCATCGCCGTTGAGATCCGCCGGGCAGACCATCGGGCACACCAGGTCGTTGTACGCATCCGCAAAGAGCACAAAGTCGCTGTCGTCCACGACCGAGTCCCCGTTGAGGTCGGCCGGACACGAGACCGCCCGGAAATCGATCTCGTCGGTGCGTGAGGACCCCGCGGCCAGCGCCGGCTGATAGAAGATGATCACGACGCGGGCCTTGGTCGCGTTGGCCGGCGCCCTGCCCTGGGTCTGACTCTTGAACCACTGGCTGGCGGGAGTCGTCGCATCGATCGCACGATTGGAGACAAAGGAGATGCGATTGTTCGACGCGTCATACCACTCGATGTTCAGCGCGGTGTAATTGCCGCCGGCGATGCGGTCCGACGATGGGCTCTGCCACTGCCCGCTGACGCGGTAAAACTTCCCGGGCGTGACCGGGATGTCCTGGTACAGGCCGCTCGTGTTCATCGTCCCGGTGAAGTTGCCGAACAGTTTCGCCGAACTGTCGCCCTTGTACCCGAGCGCGCCGTCATAGAAGACGTTGCCGTAGCCGGTCCAGCCGTAGAGCGTGGTGTTGTTCGGGCCGCGCGATTCAAAGCCTGGGTTGACGTACGCGGGCTGGTACGCACGGATGTAATCGATGTAGAAATACTGCGGGAAGACGGTCGTCGCATCGGGGTAGCCGGGCCAGTTGCCCCCCACGGCCGTATTCAGAATGATGAAAAACGGCACCTGCGGGATGGACTGCGTGTGCGTGACGCGCCGGTACCCGTCGATGTACCACTCGACCCGGTCCGGCCACCAGTCCACCGCGAACGTGTGAAAGCCCGCGGAATAGTCCGGTCCTGAATAGGGAGTGGTCTGCCACTGGTAGCTCTGCGGGTAGACGCCCCAGTGGTTCGAGAAGTAGACCGTGTCCGGGTCGTGCCCCAGCATCTCCATGATGTCGATCTCGGGCGGCCAGCCCGATGGATTGGGCAGCATCCAGAACGCCGGCCAGATCCCCTGCGTCTTGGGCATGCGCATCCGGCCCTCGAATCGGCCGTACTTCTGAAAGAACTTGTTCACCGACTCCACCGAGCCCGAGGTGTACAGGCGTCCGCCCGAAGGCGTGTTGGACGATTTCAGCACCAGGTACCCGTTCGACACGCTGACATGGTTCGGCGCGTAGTTCTCCTGCTCGTTGTTCTTGTTCGGAGCTCTGCTGATGATGTTCCACTTGGTCGTATCGACGGCCGAGCCGCTGAACTCGTCCGACCACGTCAGGTTCCAGCCCGGAAGGTCCTGCGCCATCGCGACACTCGGCACCAGCGCCAGAAGCAAACCCGCACAAATCTGTCTCATGAGCGACCTCCGGGCACCGGCACCGGGCCGCGCACGCCCTGCCTGGTTTCCTGCGCAACCCTGCGGACCTGCGGTCCGGCGGCCTGCGCAAAGGGACTGGCATCGGAAAGGTGCTTCCCGTTGGAACGGATCACCTCGGAATACCAGTACGCGGAATCCTTCATAGTGCGCTTCTGCGTCGCGAAATCAACATGAATCAGGCCGAAGCGCTCTTTGTATCCCTCCGCCCACTCAAAGTTGTCGAGAGCCGCCCAGTGGAAATAGCCGTGCACGGGCACCCGGTCGGCGTGCGCCCGGGCCAATTCCAGAAGATACGCCCGGGTGTAATCGATCCGCTGCGGATCATGCACGCGCCCGTCGCCCGCCACCCAGTCGGGGTTCGCCATCCCGTTTTCCGTGATGACGATGGGGAGCTGATAACGCTCGTGCAGGAAGCGGGGGCCCCAATAAAGACTCTTGGGCGCGACGGGCCAGCGCATCGTCGTGGACGCGACTCCCGCAGGCCACGCGACCGTCTCGGTTGCGCCGTCAGCGCCACGACGCACTCCCACGCCGGAATAGATGTTGACGCCGTAGAAATCGAGCTTCTGGAAAATGGTCTCCATGTCGCCGCGCTCGATCCGCGGCATGTCCGCCCCGTACAGGCGCACCCCGTCCTCGGGGTAGTGCCCAAGGCAGACCGGATCGCCGAACCATGTGTTGTTCCAGAACCCCGGCTCGTGCACCGACATGCTCGAGATGCGCGCCGCCTCGATGTTCTCCGGAGTTTCGACCGCCGGATAGTCCGCACGTCCGACCGGCGCCCAGCCGATGCTCGGAGTGCTCCGGGCACGCTCGCGGATCACCTGCACCGCCCGCCCGTGCGCGAGCAGCACGTGGTGCGCCGCCGCCAGCTGCTCCTTCATGGAGAGCTTCAGGCCCGGCGCGTGCTTGCCCTCCCGATAGCCAAGACCCACAAAGATCTGCGGCTCGTTGATGGTGATCCAGTTCGTCACACGATCGCTCAGCCGGTCCACGACGACGCGCGTGTACTCCGCAAACCATGCGGGGATCTCGGGGCTCAGCCAGCCGCCGCGGTCAAAGAGCCCCTGCGGCAGGTCCCAGTGGTAGAGCGTGACCCACGGAGTGATGTTCGCCGCCAGCAGCGAGTCCACGAGCTGGTCGTAAAAATCAAGCCCCGGCTCATTGATCCGCCCGATCCCCAGCGGCAGAACTCGCGGCCACGCAACGCTGAAGCGGTACGCGCCAAGGCCGATGCGCTGCATCAGGTCCACATCGTCACGGAACCGCGTGTAGTGATCGCACGCGACATCGCCCGTCTCGGAGTTGTGGATCGCGCCCGGACGGCGGCAGAGCGTGTCCCAGATCGACGGCCCGCGCCCATCAAGCGCAGCGCCACCCTCGATCTGATACGCGCTCGAGCCGGCTCCCCACACGAATCCTTCGCGGAACATGCGTTCTCCGATCACCCGGGGCCGCGCGCGGTCAGGCCTTGACCGCGCCCGAAGTAAGCCCCGAGACAAAGTCCTTCTGCATCACAAGAAACAACACCATGACGGGCAGGATCGACACGATCGTCCCCGCCATCTGAAGCCCGTAGTCGTTGTAGTAACCCCGACGCAGTTCCGCCACCGCAACCGAGAGCGGAAACTTCCCCGGTTCCTGCAGCACAACCTGCGGCGAGATGAAATTGTTCCAGGTCGAGAGAAACGTGATCATGAGGAACGTCCCGATCATCGGACGCACCAGCGGCAGCACGATCACGACAAACGTCCGCCATTCGCTCGCGCCGTCGATCCGTGCCGCCTCGAGCACCTCGTTGGGCACGCCCGAGTTGATCGCCTGCCGGAAGAGAAACACGCCAAAGGCCGGAGCCAGCGCGGGAAGTATCAGGCCCGAGAAAGTATCCAGAAGATTCATCCGGTAGAGCAGCTGGTACGTCGGCGCGATCAGCAGCGGGCCGGGGATCAGCAGCGCCGCCAGCACCAGCACGGTGCAAAATGTCCTGCCCTTAAAGTGAAACTTCGAGAGTGCGTAACCCCCCATGGCGCAGCACACGGTGGCCAGGATGCCCGTCACCGACGAAAGAAAGATCGAGTTCACCAGCCCGCGCCCGAAATCAAGCTCGCCAAACAGCCGCGAGTAAGTGTCGGTCGTCAGGCGGTTCCAGGCGACGTGGCCCCCCTCGCGGACCGTCTCCCCGTCGCGCACCACCGTCTTCGCCGGCTCCCACGGCAGCAGCACCGAGCGGAAGAACTCGTCGTTGCTCTTGAAGCTCGCCGCCGTCATCCACAGGAACGGGATAATCGTCAGCACGGCGGCAACCAGCAGCACGCCCCGTGTCCACGCCCAGCCCAGCAATCGTGCGCCCCGGAGATTCACGCGCCGGCCTCCTCTCCGCGTGCCGAAAGACGCTGCAGCGCCGCGCACGCGAGCAGGATGATCGCAAGCGCCCAGCCGATCGCGCTCGCGTATCCCAGATCGCCCACTTCAAAGCCGCTCTGGAACAGGTAAAGCACGATCGTCATCCCGCGATTGTCCGGGCCCGCCGTGCTGTTGAAAATGATGTACGGCAATTCAAAGAGCTGAAAGCTCCCGATCAGGCTCATCAGCACGACAAACCCGGCCACGGGCCTGATCGCCGGCAGCGTCACCGCGAAAAACCTCCGCACCGGCCCCGCGCCGTCCACAACCGCCGCCTCGAGCAGGTCCTTCCGCACGTTCTGCAGTGCCGCCGAGAAGTACGTCATGTTGAAACCCACGTACATCCACAGGCTCGCCACGATCAGCGCGGGCATCACGTGCTGCTGCAGCCATCCAAAGTCCAGGCTCCAGTCGATCCCCAGGGGCGCGAGCAGCGCGTGCAGGCCCTGGTTGGCAAGGCCGGTCTGCTTCTCGAATATGAGCGCAAACATCATCGCCGCAAACACCACCCCGACCATCGAGGGAGAAAACAGCAGCAGCCGCAGCCAGCCACGCCCCTTCAGCCCGGGCGTCTCCAGCACGAGCGCCAGCCCCAGAGCGATCGGAAGCTGGATGAACAGCGAGCCCAGCGTGTACAGGCACGTGTTCGAAAGCGCCGTCCAGAAAAGCGGATCACGCACCAGCGCCGAGTAATTCGTCAGCCCCACAAACCGCGTCGCCCCGGGGCCGAACGTGGTCTGCATCGACAGGATCACCGACTGAAAGAGCGGATAAAGCGTGAAGACCGCGAAGCACACCAGGAACGGCGCCATGAAGACCCACGGCGTCGCCCCCGCCCGCAGCGAAGAGGCCCGACCGGACACAACACCGCCGCCGGGTCTGCTCACGACGCACCCCCGGTCAGAAAGACGTTGCGGCTCATCTGCGCCTCAACCTGCCGCTGCGCGTCCTTCAGCAGCTCCGCCGCCCGCTTCGTCAGCGTCGGCATGTCGTAGCGGTTGGTCGCGCGCGCCTCTTCCGCCAGCCGCACCAGCGCATCCACCGTCCGGTACATCGCGAACGTGTTGTACGGCGTGCTGTTGCGCAGCGGCACCTGCGGCGCAAGCTGAATATACAGCCGCCCGGCCGGCTGCGCAGAAAAGTAAGTGTTCGGCTCGTCGAAGATCGGGTCGTTCCAGTATTTCTTGACCGGCGTCACGATCCCGCCCACGCGGTAAAGGTCGCGCGTAAACGTGTCAGAAATGTACAGCTCTTTGCAGAAGCCCCAGAGCTTCTCAAACTCCTCCGGCGTCCGCGCCGCCGCCTTGGGAATCCCCAGCATCGTCCCGCCCCACACGCTGGTCCGCCGCCCGCCCTTCTCCCACGCCGGGAGCGGCATCAGCTTCATCTTCCCCGACAAACTCGGAATCTCGTGCTTCCAGATATCCCCCATCCAGTCCGGGAAGAACGAGCTCAGCACGTACCCATCCGCCTTGAGCTTGTTCCCCACCGCCGAGAAATTGGGCGCATCGGCCGCGATCCGCGCCGGCCCAGCAACCCACGTCGTCACCGTCGCCAGCACGTGCGCGTTGGTCGGGTTGTCCAGAATCGGCCGGTCGTGCTCATCAAAGAACCCGCCCCCCGCCTGCAGAAGCAGCAGCTCCAGGTGATCCTGGTTCGTCTCCCACATGTTGAGCAGGAACCGGTCGGGCTGCCCGTCGTGGTCCGCATCGACCATCAGCGGCCTCATCACCCGCGCAAAATCGTCCCACGTCTCGATCTTCGAAACGTCGATCCCCGCCGCCTCGACGATATCCGCGCGGTAGCCCAGCATCACCGGATGCACATCGTGCGGCAGCCCGAAAACATGACCCCGGCTCGTCCACGGGCTGAAACTCGGAGTGTTGATCGCTTCCAGCAGCCCGTCCTTCTTCAGCCGGTCCGTCAGATCCACAAACCCCACCGCCTCGACCGGTCCCCCAAACGCGCGCGACGCCGGCCGACGCTCCGTCTCGATCACGTCCGCCGAAGGCACATCGCCAAGGAACGACGCCATCATCCGGCGCTCGATCGCCGGCAGGCTCAGCAGACGCAGCTCAAACCGGGTCCGCCCCGACGCGTTCCACTCCTTGATCCGCGGTTCGTACATGAGAAAGTGCGGACGGGCAAACGTCCACATCACTTTCTCCGCGCTCGCCTGCGCCGGACGCGCCGCAACCAGCGCGGAACTGACGGCGGCCAGCCCCGCCATGATCGCGACGCCGACCGGCAGCCAGTCCGGCCACAGGCCCGATCGCCCCACGCGCGATTGTCCGCCTTCAAGTCCCATAGCGTTCATGCACGATCTGAACAAGCCGGGGCCGGCGCTTTACGCACCGGCCCCAGGAATCGGAAGAAGAAATGGATACTGGTTTCCGCTCCGTCATTACGGGCAGAGCAGCTCGTTGTACGCCGAGACGAAGATCACAAAGTCCGCATCGTCCACGAAGCCGTCGTGGTTGAAGTCCGAGGGGCAGCCCGCCGGCATCGTCGGGTCTTCGCACAGCAGCAGGTTGTACGCCGAGGCAAACAGCACAAAGTCCGCATCGTCCACGAAGCCGTCGTGGTTGAGGTCGCACGGGCAGGTGTTGGCCGTGCCGGTGCTGATCACCGCATTGCCGAACAGGTCCGCATCGGTGATCCACACGCACGGGCCGACGACGTTGAAGCCCCACTGCACGTGGCGGCCTTCGCCCGGCTCGGTCTCGAGCGTAAAGCTGAAGGGGCCCGGGGCCAGCTCGATGAACTGCTCGTTGAACGAGGAGTAGTCCGGAGCAAAGTCGCGGATGAACGCCTTGGCGACGTGCGACGGGCTGAACGAGTTCGAGAGCACCGTGCCCTCAAACGTCACCGCGACGCCCGTCAGCGAGCCGTCATCGACCTGGTGATACAGCACCGCGTCCATGGTCTTGTTGCCCGTCGAGCCCGGGCCGCCCTCGGGCGTATACCAGAACGGGTTCGGATCATTGATGCTGTTGACCTTCAGCGTCAGCTTGGCGTTCGGATCATCAAAGATCGCGACCAGGTCCGGCACGCCCCACGGGCTGCCGAACACGTACCCGCCGCCGTTCGCCGGGATTTCGAACACGTTCATGTAGCCCAGCCAACCCGCGCTCGAATCGCCGACGTTCACAACCACAGCCTGCGCGGCCGTGCCCGCACAAAGGGCCGCCGCCAGAATCCCGAAAGTACGCATCTTCATAAAAATCTCCTTGGTCCTCACTTGCCCGTGCACCAGCGGTGCACAACTTTTTTCGCTCAAATCGCCCGAGTCGGGCGGCCAGCAATCCGCGGAGCGAACAGCCGCGAAATGCCTCGAATCTCCGGGAAACCACGTTCCCTCTCTCTCGCCCCTCCGCCGCCGCGCGGCAGACGGGCACTGCAATCGACCGCTGCACTTCTCCCGTTTATGAAACCCGGAACCTCTCGATCGCCTCGCTGCGGGACATGTCGCGTCAACCCTGACGACGACAACAAAGCCTTTACGGAGTCGTCGACTCCATGTCGAAATCCTTCGGTGACCACAGAACCTCAAGCGTGCTCTTGGGCGGATCGGTAGAAACCGCCTGCGGCGCAATGAGCTGGTTGGGCGCCCATGTTGCCACGTGCCCGTCCAGGAACCCGATCGGCGATGACCCTCTCACCGCCGTGTAGTCGTTAAAGCGCCGCGGATGCCGGTACCACGGAATGAAGCTCTTGAAGTCGTTCGCCGACTTCGTGCCGATCATCTCCGGTGGCATCTTGTTCGCCGCCGGATAGTTGAAGAAAACTGGAAGCGATCCGGCGCCGAAACGGGTGGCCGTTCGATACTTGCCGCCCGTGAACTGGATCTCTTTGCCGATAACAGCGTTCGCCCAATAGGTTTTGTTCGTGTCCGACTTGGAGGCATCCAGCACCGATTCCCACGGTGCCCACGTCTCGCCCACCAGCAGCAGCTTGGAAGCAAAGTTCGAGGAGAGATCGAACGCGCTGCCCTTGAGCGCATCCACTTTGTACGTGGGGCTCGGATCCAGCCCCGGCTTGTACATCTTCGTCGGCACCTTGCGAATGCCGTCGTCGAACGTCGCCGCCGACACCGACCAGAAGTTCGTGGCGTATGAACGGCCGCCGTACTGATGATTCGGGCAGACCATTGAGCCCCCGCCCACCGTCGCATTCTCCTCGTTGGTGATCGGGCTCAGGTTCGAGCGGTCCGATTGCGGCAGATACCGGCCGATCCGGTTCTCGTCGTACCAGTACATGCTGTTCTTGTTCGTCTGCGAGTCGTGCGCCAGGTACAGCGCCGGCGGGAACTGCTGCTTGTAGTCGTTCGCATACGCCTGCAGCGCCAGCACCACCTGTTTCTGATTAACCGTGCACTTCAGCGTGCGCGCCGTGTCTCGCGCTTTCCCCAGCGCCGGCAGCAAAATGCCGATCAGCAGCGCAATCACCGCAATCACAACGAGCAGTTCAATCAGCGTGAACGCCCGACACCGCTCCCGAACTTGCACCGACTTCGACCGCATGCGATTCCTCTCTGTCTCCAGGCTCACGAGTGTGGTTGCTGGAGCTTCACGCGGCTGCCATCCGGCAGCACGCGAACCGGGTCCGCCGATGGACGCCCCGTCGTCTGATTGATCTCAAGCCGCGTAGTCCGTACGACACGCAGGCTCTTCAGGTTTTCATCTCCGGGGTGGATCAGCCGCCGCGTCAGCCAGCGGGCCGCCTCAAACCCCAGCATTTCCGCATCCTGCACCACGCTCGTGCACGTCGGGTACGTGTGCTTGCGGACGTCGCTGTCATCAAAGCCCACGATCGAAAGGTCTTGTGGAACGCGCACTCCAAGTTCCAAGCACCGACGCAAAGCGCCCACCGTCGCCAGGGGATCGGTAAAGAACACCGCCGTCGGCGGCTTGGGCATGCTCATCAGCCTCGTGATCAGCCCCGCCCCGCCCTCCGTGCTCGCCACGATCTCCACCTCGATCGACGGATCAAGCGGGATCCCGTTCTCCTTGAGCGCATCCTCATACCCCGCCCGGCGATCCACATGGTCCGTATCCCGGATGCTGTGCACCCCAAGCGCAATCCGCCGGTGCCCAAGGTCAATCAGGTGCTGGATCGCCCGACGCGAATCCGCCCGCGACTCGCAGCAGATGAAGTTCACCGCAGGCTGATCCGGGAACCGGTCCGCGATCACCACGCACGGCTGCCCCGACTCGGCAATCTGCCCCGCCACCTGCCGGGAATCCTCAAACACCCGCAGAATCGTGCCGCCGATCATCTTCCTCTCAAGCACCCGGGCGTACGTCTCGCCCGGGCCCGCATCCCGATGCAGCGCCACCAGCCGCAGGTCAAAGCGGTGCTCGTTGAGCCCGCGCAGGATCCCCGCCTGCATCGCCGCATCAAACCCGCCGTAATCCGCCCGCACCAGCTCGCCCGCATACGCAAGCGCGATCACATTCGTCTGCCCGGCTCGCGACGCGATCGCCTTCGGATACCCGACGCTCTCCGCCGCCTCAATCACCCGCCGGCGGGTGTCCGGGTCCACGTTCGGATGATTGTTCAGGGCGCGCGAAACTGTCGCCACCGACACCCGCGCCTGACTCGCAATCTGCCGCACTGAAGGCACTTCAACCTCCGTTGCTCGCCGTGTAACATTGTGTAACTGTTTCAAATTACTTGAAACGCCACCCCGCGTCAACCCCGCCAACAACGGATTTTTAGAATTTATTCACACCCAACCCATAGAAATGTAAGCGCTTACAACTCCCCCAGCCCCTGTCAACAAGCCCCTATCAAATAGACACTTCCCGCCCGCCTCTCTCAAACTCCAACCCCCTCCCACAAATCGCCCCTACATCTCTTCCAGACTCTTCCCCTTGGTTTCACCCACCAGGTACAACACAAAAACCCCCGACAACAACGCCGCCCCGGCGTACAGGCCGTACGCCGACGCCAGCCCCGCCCCCGCGAGCAGCGACGGAAACGTCACCGTCACCGCAAAGTTCGCAATCCAGTTCGACGCCCCCGACACCGCCAGCGCCGCCCCACGCAGCCGGTTGGGGAAGATCTCTCCCAAAAGCACCCACACCACCGGCCCCCAGCTCGTCCCAAACGCCACGATGTACAGCAACGCCGCCACCAGCGCCGTGATCGCGTCCGCCCGCGTCAAAAGCGGCTTTCCCCCAGCATCCGAACCCGCCCGCGCAAACAAAAACGCCATCGTCCCCAGCGTCACCACCATCCCCAGGCTCCCCCACAACAGCAGCGGCTTGCGCCCCACCTTGTCGATCAGCGCAATCGCCAGAAACGTGCTCAGGATGTTCACCCCGCCCGTCAGCAGATTGATCTTGAGCGCCGCGGCAGAACTGGCGCCCGCCGCCTTCCACAGCACCTCCCCGTAATAGAAAATCACGTTGATCCCCACAAACTGCTGAAACACCGCCAGCCCGATCCCGATCCACACCACCGGCGAAAGCCGCCCAGACGCCCGGTCGATCAGGTCCGACAGCCGCGGCTTGTGCTCGGCCCGCAGGCTCGCCCGCACCCGCTCGATCTCCCCATCCGCATCTCCCCCGATGCGCGCGAAAACCGCCCGCGCCCGCTCGTTCCTCCCGTTCGCCACCAGAAACCGCGGCGACTCGGGGATAAACAGCAGCCCGATCAAAAACGCCGCCGACGGCGCCGCCTCCATCCAGAACATCCACCTCCACGCCGGCGCGCCCAGCCAAAGCGCATCGGAAGCTCCGCCCGCCGCCGAAGCGATCAGGTCGTTGCTCAAAAAGGCGAAAAACAGCCCGAGCACGATCGCCAGCTGCTGCAGCGACGTCAGCCGCCCCCGCATCGCCGCCGGCGCGATCTCCGAGATGTACATCGGCGCCAGAATGCTCGCGGCCCCGATCGCCAGCCCCCCGAGCGCACGCGCCCCGATAAAGAAGGAGATGCTCCCCGCCGCGCCCGTCGCCAAAGCGCTCAGCAGAAACACGACCGAAGTCGCGATCATGGCCGGCCGGCGGCCGAATCGCTCGGCAAACCCGCCCGCCGCGAACGCGCCCAGCGCACAGCCCAGGAGCGCCGACCCCACCGCAAACCCCGTCCCCGCATCGTCGGTGTGAAAGGCCCGCTTGATCGCGTCGATCGCCCCGTTCACCACTCCCGAATCGAACCCGAAGAGAAAGCCGCCGATCGCCGCGACGGCGGCAAGCAACAACGCATAAACGGGAGATGACTTCATGCGGGCCTCGCGAATGGTCAGAAGTTGATGCCGATCTGCGCCCCAAGCACGAGCGCATTGTCGATCTGCCCCGTGCCGCCGGGGCGGAAGATGTACTGAATGTCCGGCTGGATGAACACCGACGCGTGATCCAGATTGATCCGGTACGTCAGCTCAAGCACCGTCTCGTTCGTCTGCACGCCCACCGACGGGTTCAGAAGCTGCGCCTGACGCTGCGCAGCCTGCAGGTCGTTGCTGAAACTCCCGAAAACCACGCCAAACCCCGCCACGTCCTCCGGCCGCGCCTCGAACAGCCCACGCGCGGCCACCCCCGCGGTAAAGAACCACGGCATCGTGCTGATCGACTGATTCGGCGAAACAAGCAGCGACCCAAACACACCGATCCCCCGCTGCGAGCTCCGGTCACCCAGCGCGAACACTTCCTGGTCAAAGAGCCCGTAAAAACCCCAGTTGCCCGTCGTCGTCGTCCCCGTCGTGAAGTTCGTGTAGACGCTGTTGTCGTACCAGAACCCGACCTTGTAATTCCCCGTCAGCCCTCCATCGCCCTTCTGCCCGTTCAGGCAGTAGCCCACCTCACCCATCGCAAAGAGCGGCCCGTTCATGGAGAAGTTCACGCCGTTGTACGCGTTCGCTCGGATGCCGGGGTCCCCGTTGTACACGCCCCCCATGATGTACATCCGCTTGTCCAGCAGCTTGACCTTGCCCAGAAAACCCCACGTCGCGTTCGGATACGCCGTCATCCCCGGCGAATTGAAAAACACCGCCACCGGATTCCCGTCAAACGCGTTCTGCATGAACAGGTAGTCGTACTCCGAGACCAGGAAGTCATCCCCCGCCGCGATCCTCCCCACCCGGAACTCCGCCGTGTCATCAAACAACTGCTGCTGCCAGGCGCAGTCCACCAGCCGAAACGTGCTCCCGCCAAAGACCTGCTGCACGTTGAACACGTTGCCGATGTAGTCACGCGTCAGGCTGCTGCCCGACCGCTGCGACATGTCCACCACAAACGACGCACCCTTCAGGCCCAGGATCTTCTCAAAGTCAAAGACGAAGTCCATGTCCAGGTTGTCCGCGTGCGTGAAACCCTGCCGCAAGCCGCCCGTCGGATTGCCCGCCAGGTTCGTCACAAACGAGATCGACGGCGTCACGCCCTTCTCTTCGAGTGACGGCAGCAGCCCGAACCAGTCGCGGAACAGATGCCCGCTCGGCGGCAGCAGCTGAAACGGCGCATCCGCGTCCGCCGCGTCGCTCACCCGATCGCCCGCCGCCGGCTGCTGCGGCTTGCGCCCTCCCAGCGCCCGATGCAGGTCGTTGAGCATCTGCCGGATCGGTCCGACGCGCTGCTCCGGAGCCGGCTCATTCGTTGCGGCAGCCTCCCCCGCCGGAGCAGGATCATCCTGCCTCGCCATCGCCCCGCCACAAATCATCGCGAGAAACGCGACCCCCGCCGCCGCCCGACGCACACGCCCCCGCGAGAAGGCGCCGCACGCGTCACGCCGGCCCGTCGCCCTGAGATCAACAGTGATGAAGCATGTCGGTGGGGGAGTAGAAGTATGCACTCGGGTGATCTCCGTCCGTGGCCGGACAGAATACCCGAGCGTGGGCCTACTTCACCGAGGCATCATCGAGCACCAGGATGCCCGCGGTTTCAAACTGATCGTCCACGCAGATCTCGGCAAGCCGCCCCGTGATCATGCACTGCTGACGCTGGAAGAGCTTGGCCGGCTGACTCTTCGGCCGAACCACCATCTGGACGAACTGCCCCTGGCTGTCCTGACGCAGCCCGCGGAAGATCAGCTCCGTTCCGTTTGCAGTCGTGCGGGCGCTCTCGAACCGGGCCTGCCAGCCCCCGGCCGGCACGCGCCCGAGGAACCTCGCCGCCGTCTCCGGCCGCTTCCCCGCCTCCGCCGATGCCACCGAGATCACCACGTACTCGGGCGAATCATCCCATTCCATCACGCCCGCCTTCTCCGAAGTTGCATAGAACGTCGGCTGCGCCGGGCGTGATGCGGGCGAAACGTTCACCACATTCGCCATCGGCTGCTGCGGCGCAGCCTCAACCATCGGAGCCGGCTGGTACACCACCGTCTCCGAGTTGTTCACAACCGTCGAAGTCGTCGGCAGCGCCGGGCCGAACCCGATCGCAACCCCCGAAGATGGCTTGTACACCACCGCGTTGGGCTGGCCCACCGGCTGCACATACACCGGTTGCGGCTGCACATACACGGGCTCCGCATACGCCGGCTGCACGTACGCGGGCTGCGCGTAGGAAGTGCCGTAACTCGCCGTCACCCCCGGGATCAGCCCGCCCAGACCGATCTGCACCGTGTTCCGCGGCGGCGGCGGAAGCGCCGCAGGGCTCGCCACAGGCTGTGCGACCGGCTGCGCCACAGGTTGTGCAACAGGTTGCGCAGCCGCCGGCTTGGGCGCGGGCTTCACAACCGTGGTATTGGTCGTCGGCGAGTTGATGTTGACCGTCGGGTTGTTGATCGTCACCGGCCGGGTCGAGCCCGCGCTCGGCGCCGCCTGCGTCGGTATCGCCGGCTGCCTCACCGTCGCCGGCTTGACCCCGCCCGCGGTCCCCGTGCCGTTCTGCACCGTGACGTTCTTCGTCGGCGAATTGACGTTCAGCGTCGGGTTGTTGATCGTGATCGGCCGCGTCGAGCCCGCGCTGGGCGCCGCCTGCGTCGGTATCGCCGGCGCAGGCTTCGGCTGCGCTGCCTTGGGCTGCGCCGGTGCCCCCGCCTGCGTCGTGGCGACCGGCACCCCCGGCTGGGGCGGCTGCGGCTGTTGCTGCTGGGCAGGAGCATTCTGAAACGCGTCCGCGTGCGGATCAGGTGCCGCCGCGGCAGAGGAAACCAACGCAACAACCAACGCCCCATACAGCGTGGCGACCGCCTGCCGATGCGAACTGTTCAACATCTGTGGACCCCTTGTTGGCTGCAACCCGACGACCCTTCCACCCGATGACACGCAAACGGCGGCCGGCGAGTGTTCTCATTTGTGCAAAATCTCCGGAAATCTTCATGAAAATCCTCCCGAAATCGCAGGGCGCGACCGCAGGTCTTTGCGTGAAGGGGTAAGGGGTCGGTCCGCGCGCTGAGCGACCCACCCTCTCCTGCGCAAAATGAAAACGGCGGCCCCGGAAGGGCCGCCGTCGAGCGCCATTCAGCTTCCGTCCGCAAGGCCCGATCCCCCGTCGCTCCTACGGACACACCAGGTCGTTGTACGACACGATGAACACCGAGAAGTCCGCGTCGTCCACCGAACCGTCAAAGTTGAGATCGGCCGGGCAGCCCTGCGGCATCGCCGGATTCGAGCACTCCAGCATGTCGTACGCGACCACGAATATCGAAAAGTCCGCATCATCCACAAGCCCGTCGTTGTTCAGGTCCGCGCGGCAGAACGCGCGCGGCGTAAACGCCAGCCGGATCCCGATCGGACCCCAGGTCTGCCCCGTCGTCGCCGTGGATGTCGCGTACGACCAGATAGACCCTCCATCGGCCTGGGGAGTGACTCCCTGGCCGTCAAAGATCGCCGAAGAGTTGCCCACAGCACCTTGCCCGCGGATCGTCACGCACAGATCGCCGCCGGTGTACCTGTAAACACGCGTGAAGGGGATATACCACGCGTTCTCAGACGGCACGCCGGCCGTCCCGGAAGTCGGATACGCGTTCGCGGGCACGGTGATCGCTCCCGAACGCGCCAGGACCTCTCCGGCACCCACGTTGTTCGCAAAGGTCGTGCTGATCAGGAGCGGCCCGCGCGTTGCAGGTCCGACCGAGACGTCAAACTGCGCGAGAGTTGTGTCCGCCAAAGGGAACGACGCCGTGCCAAACGTCGTGTCGCTCCGCAGGCTGATCCCAGTGATCACCGAGCCCACGGTCACCCGCCTGAGCTGGCTGGCCGGGATGATCGTTTGCACGGAATAGGCCGACGCTTGCGGCATGCTCCACCCGGCGTTTCCCTCCACGGTCGCGATGCTGTTGGGCGTCATCACCGAAGGGATGTACCCCAGCTTCATCGCCGAGCCCGAGTAACCAGCGCCGTAGAAGGAACCCACCGCGGAGCCCGGACCGCTGTTATCGAAAATCGTCCGATTGGTGGACGTCGTGCCTTGGACCGCATCAAACCCGCCCAGCGTCAGGCCGGTGTGCCGGATCGTGATGCACAGCGGCCCGCCCTTGTAGACAAACGACTTCTGAAACTGCACGAGCTTGCCGTAGTTGCCGTCCGAGCCCGGTGGGAACGTTCCCGCCGCGACACGCAAGGGTCCGGAGTAGACCGCGACCTTGTCCGCGCCTTCGTTCGAAGCAAACAGGGTGCCCATCGCCGCCGGCATTTTGGGAGAACTGCTCAGGCTGAGCTCAACGCTGCTCGCCACGACATCCGCGATCGGATACGCCGCAACCCCGCTGGAGATTTGTCTTAGCCACAGCGAATCAATCACGCTGCCGACGGGGATGTACTTCAGTTCCGACGGAGAAAGCACCGTCTGAATCGTGCGGGAAATACCCCAGCTAAACCCGCCCGGCACCGGCGAAGTCTGATCGAGCGGCGAGCCCGTCCCCGCATCCACGCTGTACATCGTCGCCAGATAGGATGAAGTCGAATTCGCGGTCGTCGCCGCCGCCGAGTTCTGCTGCCATCCCTGCGCATCCGCGTTGTATCCGGCAGAAAAGGCGCCAAGCCCGTCCATCATCCCGGGCGATCCCGAAGTCTGTCCGCTATGACGGATGACGCTGAGCAGCGGCCCCCCGCGGTAGTGATACGGGCTGGTGAAACCGATTTCCGCGCCGAACGGGGCGATCGGCTCAGAACCCCTCGAGGGGAAGGAACCGACGACAAAGCTCAGCGCCCCGGAACGCACGGTCACCGCATCTGGGCCCACGTTGAAAGCAATCGTCTTCGAAAGCGAACCGGGCGCGTTGTTCGACCTGGAGAACTGAACATCAAACTGCGAGAAGTTCGCCGCCGCCGTCGGCCAGCTGGACGCCGACGGGCTTAACCGCCATGCCATCCCCACAAAGTCCGATCCCGGTCCGATCGTGTCAAATTGATCCGCGTTGGCCACAGCCACCTGCGTAAACGCCGACGTCCACGTCAGGACCCCCTCGCCGACGTTGGCTGTTTGGGTCGCCAGCCTGTCCGCGACGAGCACCTTCGTGACCCCCTTCGCAAGATCGAGCGCGGGAGGCGCAAAGGTAAGCCGCACGATCGGCCCGCCCGCCGAGGGCGGCCGGGTCGTCGCGGTTGTTGCGTTCGCGTCGTTGTCGGTCTCCATGTACCGGTTCGCGGTTCCGGTGTTCACGAGATCTGTGTAGGCCGCAAAGGTGCTCGAGGGGCTGACAACCCGCCACTCGATCACGAGGGGCCCACCCGGGTAGACAAACGGAGTTGTGAACGCAACGACCGGACCCCACGCACGCGGATTGCCCGTTCCCGGGTAGGCATTCGCCGCCACGTTCAGCGCACCCGAGCGGACCAGAACGGCGCCGGTCATGTTCGTCGCGAACGTGCTCGACATCGTCGCCGGAGTCAGCGACGAGCTCGCCAGGCGAACGTCGTACCGGCTCGCCGTGTACGCGACGCTCGGAAACGGTCCATCCACATTCCGCAGCCGCAACTGCATCCCGGTGATGATGCTGCCCGCCGGGATCCCCGTGAGCTGGTCCGCGCCGTACATCACCTGGATCGTTCCTTCGCTGTAGTTCGCGATCGGGAGCGAGTTTCCCGATGTTCCCGCAACGGCATCAAACGCCGGCGGCAGCGTCTGGGCGGATTGCCCCAGCGCGAGAGATGCCAGAAAACCCAGGCCGGCCACAAAACCGATCGCCGCGCGAAGTCCGCTCTTCATCATGCTCCTCCACAAGAATTGAGCCGCCCTGAAGACGGCTCCCCCCGGCTCTCCACACTAACACCCCGCGATTGCGGTGCAATACCTTTTTTGCATATTCCCCACTCCCAGAACGGGCGGAAACGGGGTGCTCGCCTGATTGTCTGGGTGATCCGCCCTTACCGGCGGCGTGCGCCATCCGCAAACCGGATCGCGGCCTCAAACCCGTCGATCATCTTCGCGATGCTGTAATCACGCGTCGCCGTGATCAGCGCCTCGGCCGACATCGACTTCAGCGCCGCGCGATCCGAGAGCAGCCGCGTCACCGCCGCGCCGAGGCTCTCCACGCTCCCATCCTCATAGAGGTCTCCGTTCTGCCCCGGACGGATCACGTCGAACTCCGGCCCGTGCCTGCTCGGGCTGTTGCACGTCAGCACCGGCACGCCGTACCCCATCGAGTGCAGCACCGAGAGGCCCATGTGCGAAGGGAAGACCATGAGGTCGGAAGAAAGGAACCACGGCGCGAGATTCTTCTCCTCGTAGACCGGGCCCAGGAACCGGACACGCGCATCGTGCGCGTTGGCCGGGTTGAGCAGGTTGAGTCTCTCCCCGATCTCACGGAGTCGCGCCTCGTCCTGGCCGCCCCCGATGATGAGCAGCTGCACGCCCGGGTGCGTCTTGGCGATCGCCGGCAGCGCCTCAAAGAGCAGGTCGAGCCGGCGCAAGGGGTCGAGGCGCGCACAGAAGATCAGCACCGGCGCGGGGAACGGCAGCGAGGGCGAACTCTGCCCCAGGTCGTTGTCGCGCTGAAAGGCCTGGAGATCGCGCGGGCGAGAAAGCCAGTCCCGGCGGGCCGCCTGGATGTCGGTCTGATCGACGCTGTTGGGCGCGACAAACACCCGCGAGGGCGCGAAACCCTCGGCGATGAGCTGATCTCGCACCGAGGCGGAGTAGACCAGGACGCAGTCGGCCCGGCGCCCCATGAAGTTGCGGAGCCGCTTGCGCCAGGGCGATTCGTTCTTCGAGACGCCGTGCCCGAAAAAGACGACGCCGACCCCCTTGAGCCGGGCCTTCAGGATGCAGACCGGGCCGTCGAGAAAGCGGACGTTCCAGTTGAGGATGACCACGTCCGGGCGGGCCGGGGCGTCGAGTGCGGCCGGATAACCCGGGTGCCAGAACAATTCCGGACGCTTGAGGATCGTGCGGGTCGGGGTGTAGTTTCCGTCAATGCCGACCGGATCGACATTTTGGACCTGCCCGTCGGAGGAGTATTCAACACGCAGCGAAATGCCCGGGCGCGAGGCCAATTCCCGCCACGCCGGAAGCCGATACTTCGCAAGCGCCGGTTCGCAGAGAATCGTGCGGATTGTCATGGCTGGATCGGTCATGGGAGTCGGGGAAACGGGTGGAGGGGTGGTAGGCCGGGTCCTTGGCTTGCCCCGGAGGGCCCTTGGCGGGTCGAGTCTGGATGATCGGGAGCGGGGAGCCGGTCGCTATAGTCCCGCCCTCTTTTTGGACCCGAAGGCGGTCGGGAGAGGACGGTTTCGAGGGGTTCGGGGATCTTTGGGAGATCACGCGGCATGTCATCGCACGCTGAGCAGCTTAAGAACAAGATCGAGGGTCGTCAGGCCAAGGTTGCCATCATCGGCCTGGGTTATGTCGGCCTGCCCCTGCTTGCCGCCTTCCACGAGGCGGGCTACCCGGTTCTGGGCTTTGACATCGATCCCGAGAAGCCGGTGCTGCTCAAGAAGGGCGAGAACTACCTGCCCCACCTGGGCGCCGACCTCTGCAAGCCGTTCGTCGGCAGCAAGCGCTTCGACGCGACGACCGACCCGCGGCGCCTGGGCGAGGCGGATGCGATCATCGTCTGCGTGCCCACGCCCCTGGGCCAGCACGGCGAGCCGGACCTTTCGTACGTGATCAACACCGGCGTGATGATCGGCGAGAACGCCAAGGCCGGGCAGCTCGTGGTGCTCGAGTCGACCAGCTATCCCGGCACCACGCGCGAGGACATGCTCCCGGCGATCGTCAAGGAAGCCGGCAAGAAGGGCGTCAAGCTGGCTCTTGGTGACAACCTGTTCGTGGCCTTCAGCCCCGAGCGTGAGGACCCGGGGCGCAAGAGCCACACCACGACCACGATCCCCAAGCTGGTCGGAGGCCTCGACAAGGTCTCGGGCGAACTGGCGACCAAGCTCTACACCGGCCCGATCAAGACCGTCGTCCCCGTCAGCACCGCCGAGGTCGCCGAGGCGAGCAAGGTCTTTGAGAACGTCTTCCGCTGCGTGAACATCGCGCTTGTGAATGAGCTCAAGACCATCATGGACGCGATGGGCATCAACGTCTGGGAGGTGATCGAGGCCGCCAGCACGAAGCCCTTCGGCTTCATGCCCTTCTACCCCGGCCCGGGCCTGGGCGGGCACTGCATCCCGATCGATCCGTTCTATCTGACCTGGAAGGCCAAGGAGTTCAAGGTTCCGGCGCGGTTTATCGAGATCGCCGGCGAGGTCAACAACTCGATGCCGCACTACGTGGTGCACAAGGTGGCGGCGGCTCTGAACAACCAGGGCAAGGCGACCAAGGGCGCGAGGGTGCTGGTGCTGGGCCTTGCGTACAAGCCGGACATCGCGGATACTCGCGAAAGCCCGACGTACGAGCTGATCGAGCTGCTGCTCGACATGGGCGCCAAGGTGGACTTCAGCGATCCGTTCGTGAAGCACACCAAGCCGGTGCGGAAGTACAACCTTGACATGCACAGCGTCGACCTCACGCCGGAGAACCTGGCGAAGTTTGACTGCGTGCTGGTCTCGACCAACCACACGGCGTTTGACTACGCGGCGATCGCGAAGCACAGCCGCCTGGTGGTCGACACGCGCAACGCGATGAAGAAGTTCGCGGGCGAGATGGGCGAAAAGCTCGTCCGCGCCTGAGCGCTGCGTGATCGCACGGTGAAGAGGGCCAAATCTGAGATTGAGTCTCCGCATTTGGAGCGGCGGTCTCGCCGCGCCATGTTTGGAAGCTGTTCACGTGTGTTACATTTTGAATGTAAACCACAATGTTGTGGATTAGGTATTCCGCCGTACATATGTTTGCAATGAATCGCCGGCGCGCCCGCGTGGGAGACGTCTGACGATTTACTTGAAGGAATCCGACATGGCACGTAGAGCAAGTGGAGATCTGGCATCGTTGTCGACGTCCGCGCTGCAGGCGGAAATCCGTCGGCGCAAGGGGCGGCACACCTCGCTCCAGCGCCGCTATGAGAAGCTGCAGGCCAAGCTCGAGCAGCTCCGCAAGGAGATCATGGAAGCGGGCGGCGCGGTGGTCGGCAGCGGCGGGCGGGCCCGCAACGCGGTCAGCCTCGTTGATTCGCTCCAGCAGGTGCTCAAGGGCAAGACGATGGGCGTGAGCGAGGCGGCCGAGGCCGTGCTGGCGAGCGGCTACATGTCCACAAGCCCCAACTTCCGGATGATTGTGAACCAGACCTTCATTAAGCATCGCAAGCTCTTCAAGAAGGTCAGCCGCGGGCGCTACACGGCGGCATAATCTCGAACCTTTGTATGGTCGAAAGGGACGCTCGAGGGGGCGTCCTTTTTTATTTGATAATCGATCGCCGGAAAGTACGCCTCGGAACGATGAGTTTCCGGCAAGGCCTTCCCCCAACCCCTTCCCTCAGGGAAGGGGCTTCGGAATGGCGAGTCGATCGATGGCACTTGCAAGTGTGCGCTGACCTTCCTGCACGGCAGTCATTGCGGCGGTAGAGCGGTCGAGGGCGCCCAGGACGGCGTCGAGGGTGCGGCGTTCCTGCATAAGGCGGTCGTGGGTTTCGGCGATCTGCTTCTCGCGGGTGGCGGCGGCGCGGCGTTCGGTGAGCCACATCCAGGCGACGAAGCCGGCGAGGCCGAATTGGGAGAGGATGGGGGTGAGGGTGTCGGGCATGGGAAGGGTCCGAAGGGCCAGATCGTCAAAGTGCCAAATGAAGCGTGGATGTTCGGACGCGCGAGGCGGAGTGGCCGCGATGCTTTGCTGGACGGATGGACTTCGATCGATTGCAAAGCTCTCGTCGCAACGAGAAGCAAACGGCGGTGTGTAAGCTCGAAGTATGAACTGCGGGCGCTGCCTCTACGACCTTCGAGAACTCAGGGCGGATCGATGTCCGGAGTGCGGCGTACTCCTGAGCGAATGCCCTCCGGTGGATCAGCCGTTTTTGCAGATGAACGCGAAGTTGGCGCAGCGGTATGCGCTGGGAGCGTGCGGAGTTGTTTGCCTCGCGACGGCGGCGGGTATCTCGGTCTTGCCGAATGTTGGGGTCGTGTTCATGTTCACGGTCCTTGTGGTGTTCGTGGCGGGCTGCATGATCTCGCGGGTTCAATCGCGGGGGGAGGGAGTCGATTTGTGGCCTCGCGATCTCATGACAGGTTGCGTCATGGTCCCGTTCCTGTGTGTTGTGGGGGTCATTCCGGGCCTGGTTCTTGGATCGTTTGTTTTGTGGATTCGTTGGAAGCTGCATATCTAAACGGCTTTGCAGCGGTGGTGTGGCGATCGGGGCGTTTCTACGGCGTGTCGTTGAAACGGCGGAATCGGGCGGTGTAGGCGAGGGAGAAGGCGCGGTTGCGGTCGACGCGGTCGGCTTCTTCGAAGGAGATGAAGCTCATCTGGGTGAAGGTGCGGCCGGTGTTGTCGATGAGCGTGCCGGGGGTTGGGGGGTCGATGAGTTGTGCGGCCATTGCATCGCGGAGTGACCAGAGTGCGGCGGCGGTGGGCGCGATGAGGCGGCCGGTGATGCGGACGGTCAGTTCTTCCGGCCCCAGCCAGGCGGAGCCGGACTGCTGGATCCCCAGCCGGAGTTTGGGCACGACCGATTGGCCCTGGAACTCGAGCGCGAAGCGGTGCGGCCCGGAGCCGAAGAGATTGAGCGATTTGAAGGATGACATGGGAGAACTGTGAAATTGGGAGAAAGGCAGAGCGACGAAGGACGTGCGTGACTTTGCCCCCGGATGGCGCGGGTGCGCGAGCGATGAGTGGGCGGGTGGGGGTGGGGGCTAGAGGCTGGTGAGCGTGATCGGGTCGGTGGAGCCGTCGGGCGAGAGGGCGGCGAGCGCGATGGTGCGTTTGGGCTTGGAGTTGAGGTCGTAGCGCACGGATCGCACGACGACGCTGGCGCTCAGCCTGGTGCGTGAAGCGTTTGAGGCGTTGGGAGAGGCGACAAGTTCGAGCGTTCCCTGCTGGCCGGGCGCGGGGCCCGCGAGCGACTGATCGACGCCCGAATCCAGCCGCTGAACGATCGTGACTTCGACCTTGCACTCGGGAACGTCGGAGAAAACGGCGAAAGGGCCTTCGGATCCCCACTCGTCGATTTCCTTGTGCGGGAGGCGGCTGATCGCGACGGACTCGATGTTGGAGTACTCGGTGTTCAGCAGAGAGAGCCGGGATGGGTTGAGAAAGAGCATGGAGTGTCCTTTGCGGCGGGGGATGGAAGCGAGTGTGCATGCTGGCCCGGTCAGGCGCGGATGAGGGGGATGATGTTGGCGCGCCGGGATGCATCGGGCTTGCCGTCGTCGTCGGTGTCGATCGCGGCGGTGAGGAACCGCAGTTCCTCGCGGGCGAGGGAGTAGTACCAGGTGAGGCGGGTGGCGGCGGCGGAATCGGGATCGAGGTCGGCGCTCGCCACTGTGTAGATGGTGATGAGTGTCATGAGCGCGGTGTAGCGGGCCAGTCGGCGAGTCTCGGCGAGAAGCGGCATCGGGTTGCCCTGGCTGTCGGTGAGCGGCTGCAGGGGATCGAGGCCGAACTTCCGCAGGACGTGCTCGGAAACGATGGCGATCTGCGGGCGGAACGAGTTGAGAACGACCTCGGCGCCCGAAACGGCGGCGGGCAGGAGCGGGTCGTCTTCGGGCGTGGCGCGGATGCGGGAGATCTGCGCCGTGGTCGCCGAGAGTTTGGCGATTACCTCGTGGGGCACGCCGCCGACGACGATGATCATGCCGGGCGCGAGGATCGCGGCGTCGAAGCTGGAGTCGAAGGCGGAGATGGTGAGCGTGGAGCCGGAAACGGCGCCGGTCGCCCGGATCAGACGCTGGGAATACCAGACGACCTGGTTGTGCAGATCGGGCTGGATGCGGGCGAGATCGGCGTCGGTGCAGAGCATGGGGTGTCCTCAAAGGTGGAGGCTGGAACAAGCGGAGCGGAAGGGGCCGGCGGCAGTCGGCGACCCGAGTGATCACGGATCGCCGACAGCCGGCGGCGGACGGTCAGGTGAGGCCGCGGATGAGTCCGTGGGCGTTCTCGTTTTTGAACTCGAGGGTGTATTCGCCGAGGATCTGGCCGCTCACCGCGTCGCCGGTCTGGGCGAGGGGCTTGTAGCCGAACGAGCGGCCCTGGAGCGGGAGGACGCTGATGCGTGAGGAATCCAGCAGCAGCAGCGTGTCGGAGGGGACCCATCGGCTGAGGATGACGCGGCAGACGCCGAAGTCGGACTCGTAGGTGCTGATCATGTCGCGGAAGGACTTGTCCTCGGGCGTGTAGGCGCGGCTGCCGGTCGCGAAGCCGTTGATGCGGCGCTTGAGCGAGCCGGAGCAGACGATCGTGTCGATCTTGCCCTGGCTCTGCTCCCAGATGAGGCGCAGGGCGGCGTTGAGGACGGGCTCGCTCAGATCGGTGCCGCTGCCGCCCCCGGCGGGCATCTGGCCGGCGTTGGGAACGAGCTGGTTGGTGGAGATGGATCGGACGATGCCGTTCATCGAGCGGCGCACGGTGGCGGAGCCCTGCGGGTTGCTCGCGGGTGCGACGCCGTTGATGACGCAGTTTTCGAGGTCGCGGAGAAGTTCGCGGAGGCGTTCCTGCTTCTGGTATTCGAGTTCATCGTCGATGCCGTGCTGGCGTGCGGCGCGCATGGAGCCGGAGACTTCGACGGTTGCCGAGAAGATCTGCGTGTAGTTCACTTTGCGGGATCGGGCGGTGAACCTGGCCGTGGATGCGTCGGCACCTTCGATCGCGGCGTTGCCGAGGATCGAGAGGCGTTTGCCGTTGGTGAGCGTGGCCTTGGTGGTTGCGCCGTAGCCTCGCACCACGGTCAGCACGTTGCCCGCGACCGCGGTGACCTGCAGGACCTCGGTGCTGGCGTCGGGGCGGACGAGATCGCCGGGCTGGAAGCGGGCGCCGTTCTGGACCGTGAGGCTGGTGGCGTTCTGAGCGTCGGGCGTGAAGGTGGTCTGGTTGAGCGTGTCGGTGTTGGGGAGGAGGGTGTCCTCGATCCACTCGTGCAGCGTGCTGAGAGCGGGGCGCTTGGGATCGCCCAGGTAATCCAGGAGGGGCGTCTCGTACGGGGAGACGATGCCGACAAGGTCGGAAACATCCTCCATGATCTCGGGAAGATCGGTGCCGGCGGCGAACGTGGTTTTTCCGGAATAGGACATGTGCAAAGCTCCAAGGGGTCAGAGGAAAGCGGTGAGAACTCTGAAAACGTGCGGGTGCGTCAGGCGCGGGCGGCGCGGGCGCGGAGGTAATTCAGGAGCGAGAGGCGGCTGCCGCTCGCGCGGGCTTCGAGGGCGAGATCGGCGAGCTGGTCGCGCGGAACCGGCTCTGGGCTCATGACCGAGGGCGCGGGGCGTGCGGGGAGCGCCGGTTCAAAGAGGAAGGGTTTGGCGGCGCGGAGTTCGCGCAGCAGAGCATCGATGTCCGGGGAATCCTGCGAGAGCCGGGGCTCGAGAAGCAGCGCCACGACTTCGGGGTCGATGGCGCCGGAGCCGGCGAGCGCCCGGTCGAGCCTGCGGGAGGTCTTTTCCTTTTCGAGTTCCGCCCGCGAACGGTCGAGCTGCGAGCGGGCGTCTTCGAGCTGCGACTGGGTTTGGGCGAGTGCCGCCTCGGCGGCGAGGGCTCGTGCGCGCCAGTCGGCCTCTTCTGTCGCCGGGGGGCGAGCGGGCTCAACCTCGGGTGGTGCGCCGTCGTCGCCGGGATTTCGTGTGTCGTCGGGCATGCTGGACTCCGGAAAGGGGCCCGAGGGCGGAAACGCCAAAGGGCCGGGAAGGAGGGAAAAACGCGGGTGTTTGCGGGGGCGCGAGAGGCGGGTCTACACCGCACCGTCGTCGGTCGGCGTGTATCCGAGTTCCTGGAGCACGCGCTGTTTGTCGACGCCGATGCGGAGCTTGGTTTCCGCGGTCTGGACCTGCTCGCGGTCGTCGGTCGGGAGCGGGTCGGGCCACTCGATGCGCACGCCGCGGTCGATCTCGTCGGTCTTGAGAATGTCGAGGTGGTCGAGCGCGGCCAGCAGAAGCCGGGAGGCTTCGGCGAGCCCGCGCCCGTACGTCACCTGCTTGCGGGCGGTGCGGCTGAGCAGGCCCATCAGCGTCACCTTGAGCGCCATGGCGCTCGAGAGGTTGCCCACTTTTCCCTGCACAACGCCGGTCGCGAGAGGTGGGACTCCGCTGATCTTGTCCATCGCGTTGCGGACGGATTCGAAGTGTGCTTCTTCGGAGGGCGCGGCCGAATCGCCGCCGAATTCCTGGACGGATGCGTGCGGGTCGTCCGAGGAGATCATGATGCCCGGGCCGACGGTGAGCGAGTCGCCGGCGATGCCCTTGACCAGGTACATCTTGAAGCTCTGCATGGCGAGGCGGTGTGCGCGGTCGCTCTGGCGTGTGTTGAGTTCGTCTTGCAGGGGGATGAGCGGCTCGACCTCGCCGATGCCTGAGTAGTGGAATGGCTGGCTGACGTTCTGGATGTGAACCACGGGCAGCTTCCCGCGCGTCCAGGGCGTTTCGGCCGATTCGGCGAGGCGCTGGTTTTCGTAGATGTGGTGAAAATCGGCGGAGATGATCTCGGTGTGGGAATTGCGGGCGCGGCGGGGCTGAGCGAGCAGCGCGGAGAGCAGGGAGGGGCGCTCGGCGCGGTTCTCCTCGCGTTCAAAGTGCACGATGTAGCCGAGCAGCCGCCGGTAGTCGGAGGGGTTGGTGAGAGGGATGCCGCGGCGCGGGTCGATGACCTCGACGCGCACGGGGGGCGCGTTGCGCAGGATGTCCTGCATCGTGGAGTGGGGCGACGCCTTGCGCGCGGCGCGGCGGAAATCAGTGCCGGTGAGGCGCACGAGCAGATCGACGTGGCCGAAAACATGGCCGAGCAGGGCCGTGTCGGTGAAGAGGGCGATGCCGCCGCTGGATTCCCAGAGGGCGTCGAGAGCGGACTCGATCGCGCTTCGGGCTTCGGCGGTGCGGGCGGTGCTCACGAAGCGGATCGGGCGGGCGAAGAGGAAGTCGATCATGGCGTGGATGCGCCATGCGATGTCGTTCTCGATCACGGCCTCGGCCCGGTTGCGGAGGCGGTCGTCCTCGGGCGTGCGTCCGGGGAGGCCGATTTCCTGGGGCTGGGAGTACCAGGAGCGGGCTTTGCGTTCCGCGGCGGGCACCGGTTCCAGCGCGTTTCTGTAGTACGTCCAGAGTTTTTCCAGGCGCGGCAACTGACGCGTCTGGTGCTCGCGAAGAGCGAGCGTGAAGAATGCCTCGTCGAGGCCGACGTCAGAAAATGCCTGGAACCGGTAGCCCATCGCGAACCCCCATGCGGGCCGTGTCGCCCGCTGCGTTACAGAGGGGCACAAAGGCGCGAACCGGCGCACAACTACGTCGCCCGGGCGGGGTCGCGATCGCGGTTATCCGCTGCGGCGGCGGGGGGATAAAAAATCTGGAGGAGCGCGGCGTCCGGCGGGGGCGATGTAGCGCCCGTGCGCGCACACAAGCGCCTTTGTGCGCACGACCGCGCGGTCCGACCGGCCGCGAAGCCCCGGGCGCCGGCGATTAGAGCGGCTTGGGGGCGGAGGCCGCGGGCTGAATCCCCACGCGTCCGCGCCAGGAGCGCTGATTGGTGAGCGCGAGATAAAAGCTGCGCCACTGGATGAGCGTCATGAAGAGGACGCCGACCGGGTGGAGCAGCACGGGGGTGATGCCCTGGCGGAACCGGCTGCTCAGGAGCACGCGCTGCACAAGATTGGAAGCGACGCAGAGAATCGCGAGCAGGAGGGCGGCACGGTCGGCCGGCCGGCCCAGGGCGAGGCTCGAGATTTCGGAGGCGACAACGACCCACGGGAGCACGTGCGCGAGGAGGTGGATGATCGTGAAGAACATCAGCAGGCCGAAGGAGCCGAGCCCCTCGTAGGCGTTCTTGGTGAAGCCGCGCCAGGTCTGCGAGAGCCCGCGGTACATGCGGACGGAGACGAGGTCGGTGCCGTCGAACAGATCGGAGTGAAAGCCCGCGCGGCGGACGGCCCGGGGGAGCTTGACGCCGTCGTGCATCGAGTCCTTGCAGGATGAGTGGCCGCCGGACTTGTCGTACGCCTCGCGGGAGATCATGAGGAACTGGCCGCAGCCGGCGGAGGCGGTGGGCGAATGACCCATGCGCATCATCGTCATGGGCAGATAGGAAAAAAGCACGAAGAAGATCATGGGCACGGCGAGATCTTCGGAGAGTGAGCCGGTGATCTGGCGCGGGAAGGTTGAGATGAGCGAGGCGTTGTATTCGCGGGCGGCGGCGAGCGCGCGCGGGAGGCAGTCGGGCTCGAAGCGGACGTCGGCGTCGGTGAAGACAAGCCACTCGCCGCGTGCCTCCTTGGCGGCCCGCCAGCAGGCGTGCTGCTTGCCGTTCCAGCCTTGGGGCAGGGGGACGGTGGGGACGGCGCGGACGCGGTCGTCTTCGGCGATCAGCGAGGCGAGGATCTGCGGGGTCTTGTCGGTGCTCTGATCGTCGTAGGCCAGGACCTCGATGTTCTGGTGGGTGCTGGCGAGGAGCGAGCGGACGCACGGGGCGAGATTGGCCTCCTCGTTGCGGGCGGGAATGCAGACCGAGAGGAGGGGTGCGGCGCCGGCGGCCGAGGGCGGCTTCTGATAAACGCCCAGGTTGACGATGGTCATGACAAGCGCGAGCAGCGCGAAGACCAGCGAGACAAGGAGGATGATGGCGAGGATCGTCATTTGGGCGCGGAGGGGGCGAAGCGACGGTCCTCGACGTGAGAAGACCGGCCGCGTATTCGAAGCCAGAGGTCGTACCACCAGTTCGTTCCGCGGGCCGAACCGGAGTCAAAGACGGGCAGGAATTCTGCGGGGTCCCGGGAGATGACGGCGCTGGCGAGCAGGCCGGCGTTGGCGGTCATGGTTTCGAGGATTGCCCGGTGCCAGGAGGCGGTGGAATCGCGTCTTTGGGGGGGCGCGACGGGGCGCAGGGAGATGAAGACTTCCGGTTTTTGATTGGTCCAGAAGGCGTATTCGATCGCGAGGCAGACAACGGAAATGTCCGGTGTCCTTGCCGCGACCGCGGCGCCGCCGGGGCGGATTTCGATCGGGCTGCGGGGGTCTGTGAACCGTCCCTGGGGGGTGATCCAGAGGGTGCAGCGGGGGTTGCGGGCGAAGCAGCCGGCGACGTAGCGGCCCATTTCTTCGAGGCTTGCGGGGTCGTCGGGCTCGATGCCGAAGATGCCGATCTTGCGGAAGATCGCGAACTTGGCGAGCTGCGACGCTTCCATGGGCGCCATCGGTTCGCGGGCCGGGGTGTAATGCCGGTGGAGCACGAGGCTCAGCAGCGGGTCCCACCAGGAGCAGTGGGAGAGCAGGACGAGCACGGGCTTGTCGGCGTTCGCGAGCGACGCCAGCGCATCGGCGTGTTCCGGCAGGATGCGGACGGCGGCGAAGCTCTTGCGGAACAGGCGTCTGACGTAGAGGGTGAAGTAATGCGTAAACCGTCCGGAATAGGCGGCGGGCATGAAGGAATGCGATGGCACGGGCGCAACTGGCACGAGGCTGAATGGTTGGAAGGTCAACCCTTAGAATCCTGCGCACGCCTCCGGGGAAACAGATGCACGATCCCGTACTGACGCAGGCCAGGGGGCACATGGAAGCCCGGCGCCCCGAACAGGCGGTGCAGATTCTCCGCAAGGCGCTCGAGAAAACGCCGGGCGAACTGGGGTATCTTCAGGCGATTTGCGAGATCCTCTCCGGTCTTGGGCGGGAGGACCAGGCGGTTTACCTGCTGGAGCGGGCGATCGCCGCCAGTCCGCGGGAGGCGTGGCTGTATCGGAAATGCGCCGACCTGCACACGCGCAAGGGCCGGCACGCGGAGGCGGAGCGACAATACAGGAGAGCCGCGGAACTCTCGCCGCCGGATATGGGCCTGTTCGCGTCGGTTGCCAACGCGATGCTGCTGCGGGGGGATGCGGACGGGGCCCGATCATTTGTGAGGGCGGTCTACGAGGCGCACCCGGGGGATCCGAGGGCGCTGCAGTTGTACGCGGGGCATCTGGAGATGCTGGGGGATCTGGAAGGTGCGGTGGCGCTGCTTTCGGGCGTGCTCGAGCGTTCGCCCAACGACACGACGGCGCTGCGCATGCTGATGATCCCGCTGATGCGAGTGCGGGGGGTGGAGCCGGAGCGGATTTTCGAGCTTCACCGCCGGCTGGGATCGCTGATGACCGAGCAGGTGCGGCCTCTTGCCGGCTCGCACACAAACAGTCCGGATCCCGAGCGACGATTGCGGATCGGCTACTGCAGCCAGGATTTTCGCAACCGGTCGGTGGGCCATTTCATCGAGCCGATTCTCGAGCATCACGATCGAGAACGGTTCGAGGTCGTGCTCTATCACGACATGATGACCGAAGACGAACTCACCGAGCGGCTGAAGAAAAGCGCGGCCCTGTACGTCCAGACGCAGCGCCTGTCGCAGGCAGAGTTTGTGGCGATGGTCAGGCGGCAGGGGATCGACATCCTTGTGGACCTGTCCGGACACTCGGGCTCGCGGCACACGCTGAGCATGGCGGCCAAGCCCGCGCCGGTGCAGTTCACCTACCTCGGATATCCGAATACCACGGGGATTCCCGCGATCGACTACCGGATTGTCGATGCGATCACCGATCCGCCCGGCGCGGAGCGGCTTGCGACGGAAAAGCTCGTGCGGATCGAGGGCGGCTTCCTCTGCTACCGGCTGCCCGGACACGCGGGCCCCGTCGCCCCTGCCCCCTGCGAGAAACGGGGTTCGATCACGTTCGGATCGTTCAACACGATCACGAAAGTGGGCAAGCGGGTGCTCGAGGTTTGGGCGCGCATTCTCGGCGAGGTGCCCGATTCCCGGCTGCTGCTCAAGGCCCGCGGGCTGTCATCGCAAGCCGCGCGGGAGCGGCTGATTGCAAACCTTCAAGGGGCGGGGGTTTCGAGAAGCAGGATCGAACTGCGGGAGGAAACGCCCGATCCGGGCGCTCATTTGGCGATGTATTCCGAGATCGATGTGGCGCTCGACACCTGGCCTTACAACGGCACGACGACGACGGTCGAGGCGCTGGCGATGGGGGTTGCGGTTGTGAGCATCGCCGGAGAGACGCACGCATCCAGAGTTGGGATGAGCCTGCTGAGCGCGGTCGGGCTGAGCGACCTTTGCGCCGCGGACGAAGACCAGTATGTGCGTGTGGCGGTCGATCTGGCGCGAGATGCCCCCCGGCGGAAGCAGCTGCGCGAATCGCTGCGGCCGATGCTGCTCGCGAGCCCACTCTGCGATGAGGCGGGCTTTGCGGGGCGGCTTGAAAGCGTCTACAGAGATGCCTGGCGCGCATGGTGCGCCGGGCGTCGGGCGGGCTGAGCGGGTTGAACTGTTACCGGGCGCGGCTAGACGGTGACCGCTTCGGCCTTGGCCTCGAGCATCGACGCGACGGATCGCCCGCCCTCGGTGGGGAGCGGGATTTTCCAGTCTTCAAGGACGCAGTTGGCCGCGGTGACGCCGCTCATCATGACCATGGGCGTGCCCGGGCCGGGGTTGGCGCTTCCGCCCGTGAGGTAGAGGTTTCTGTAAACGCGCGAGCGGTTCTTGGGCTTGAAGCCGCCGTGCATGCGGCCGTGGCTGGCGAGGCCGTAGATGGCGCCGCCCTCGGCGTTGTACATCTTTTCGATGCCGGCGGGGCTGAGCGTGCGCTCGACGACGATGTGGCGGTCGATGTCGGTGAAGCCCATGCGGCGCATCTTGTCCATGATGACGGGCTTGTACTGCTCCATCAGGCCGCCGGGGCCGTCCCACTTCTGGCCGTCGCGGATGTACGCGGTGTGGACGAGGATGTAGAGGGCTTCGCAGCCGGGGGGCGCCTGTGTGGGGTCGCTGCGGCTGGGCGCGGCGATGTACATGGTTGGATCGCGGGCGGGGATGCCCTTGCGGTAGATGTCATCAAATTCTTCGTGGCTGTTCTTGCTGAAGAAGAAGTTGTGATGGCTGACGTGGTTGTACTGCTTGTTGAGGCCGAGGTAGAGGACGACGCCGCTGCAGGCGGGGGTGTACTTGCGGGCGATGGACTTCTGCTCGGAGCGGGCCGCCGGGGCGGAGAGCAGGTCGCGGTTGGTCCGCTGCACATCGCAGTTGCTGACCACGGCGTCCGCGGCGATGAAGTCCGCCGGTTTGCCGTTCGACTGGCCGTTCAGGGGCTCGAGCTCAACGCCGATGACCTTGCCGTCGCGCTCGACGATGCGGCTGACGCGCCGTCCGGTGATGTAATTCACGCCCTGCTCGCGTCCGATGCGTTCGAGTGCGCGGGCGATGACGCGTGTGCCGCCGTCGAGGGGCTGGCCCTCTTTCCGGGGCGCCATCGAGTACCAGCAGCCGTGATCGACCTGGGCGGCGGCGATGAGGCTGAGGATGCTGGGCGCCATGAAGGGGCTGCTGCCCACGTATTGCAGGAAATGCTCCATGACCTGGCGGAGGTGCGGCTCGGGCACGTGCTTCTGGATCTGGGCCGCGACGGTCGAGTGGATCGTGCCCACCATCGCCATCAGGTCGGCACCGATGCCCTTGGCCTTGGGCGGGCTGAACATCAGGTCGGTCGCGGCGCCGAGGTCCTTGTAGAAGAAGACCTTCTCGCTGAGGCGGTAGAGCTTGCGGCTGTACTCGATGAACTGCTTGTAGCCTTCGCCGGGCTTGGTATTGGGGAACTGCTTGTCGAGCGCCGCGGCAAACGTGTTGACGTCCTTGCGCAGGTCGATGACCGTGCCATCTTCGAAGTGGCAGCGCCACTGCGGATCGAGGTCGACGAAATCGATGTAGTCTTCAACCCGGCGCCCGCTGCGCCGGATGATGCCCTTGATCACCTGGGGCATGGTGAGGATGGTGGGCCCCATGTCGAACTTGTAACCCTGCTCTTCGAGCAGGTTCATCTTGCCGCCGAGGTGGTGGTTGGCCTCGACGAGCGTGACTTTGACACCGGCTGTTGAAAGTTCGGCAGCTGCCGCCAGACCAGCCAGGCCGCCGCCGACGATAAGAACGTGTGGATTGGGCATTTGGGAACTCAATCGGGTGCTTGATCAAGCGGCCGACCCGGCCGCGAGGGGATGGTATTTCATTCCAGACCGAAAAGTCTTCTATTGCGTAGCAGAAGTTGCGGCGGGGTGGGGCGATTTTCCCGGCTGAGACCGGGGCGCAACCGTTGGGGGTTGCTCCTTGGCCCCGCCGTACCAGAAACGGATAAATCGGGACATGCCGCGCTCGATCGCCGGAGTAACGGCCTCCATCGAAAATCGCAGCAGCGGGGCGGTCTGCGTGGTGTAGACGGGGCGTGTGAGGGCCAGCAGGCCTTCGGCGCCCTTGGTGATTCCCCAGCCCGACATGCCACGGCCGGCGAGCCCAACCGATGGATGGATTGTGGGGAGCAGGCAGTCGTTGATGGTGACAATCGTGGAGCGGAGGCGATGGCGGAAAGCATCCACCCGCGCCGGCGAGCGGGTGAAAACGCTGGTGGCCAGCACCTGATCCACTTTGTCGTGCAGCGCCAGGGCATCCTCAAGATTTCGGACGGGCACTATGCCGATCAGCGGCCCGAAGTGACGGCCTTCGAGGAGCGACGAATCGCGCGGGCAGTCGGCGAACGCCATCGGCCGCAGGCAGCGCGGTCTTCCGGCGCTGTCGGTGGTGGGGGGCTCGACAACGCCGGCGAGCGATCGGCCGCCCTGCTTCTGGCACGCGACCGCAAGTTCGTAGCACTGCCGGGCGGAGGCTTCGTGGATGAGCGGCCTGGCGCGGGCGGCGGCGGCCCGTGAAGTGAGACGCCGGACAAACTCGGGATAGATCTTTTCATCAACGAGCGCACGGCGCGGCGCCATGCACGTTTGCCCGGAGTTCATGCTGACGCCCTGCCAGATCGCGCTCGCGGCAAGCTCGGGGTCGGCGTCATCGAGCACCAGGGCGCTGTCCCGCCCGGAAAGCTCGAGCGTGCTGCCGGTCAGGGCTGGGGCAAGCGTTTCCGCGATCGCAATGCCAACACCCGTCGAGCCGGTGAAGACGACATGATCGAAGCGATCCGACCGCAGGAGCGTCGCTCCCGCCTCGCGCGTTGGGGCGGTCCAGGCGAGCCGATCGGCGGGCATGCCCATTGAGAGCGCGCATTCCCGCACCAGTTCGAGCAGGAAAACCTGCGAGCGGGGCGCGAATTCCGACGGCTTGACCGTGACCTTGTTGCCTGCCACAAGCGTCTGCAGCAGCTCAATCCCGAGCAGCTGAATGGGGTAATTCCAGGTCGCGATGATCGCGACGTGTCCCAGCGGAGCGCGCGTGAGGACGGCCCCGTTCGCGATGGAAAAAACGCCGCCGTGGCGCAGCCGGCGCGGAGCGAGCAGCGAAGGGGCCCGCCTCTCCAGCCACTTGCAAGCCGTCAGCAGCGGGAGGATGTCGCCCATGAGGGCCTCGAAAGAGGGCTTCTCAACATCCTGGCGGATGAGTGCCATGAGCTCATCCTGGCGGGTGGCCAGCGAACGCCGGAAGGCCGCGACAAACGCAAGCCGCCGTGCAAGGGGCCACGCATCCTGCGCAAGGGCACGATTTTCAGGCTCTTCTCTCACGCTGGGAGTTTAGTGGGGCCGCCCCCCGCCCGCGTTTGTTCCGGCGGGGCTCAGTCCTTGCGGGCATCCTGCCAGTTGGTGAATTCCCGGCCGCGCCATGTCATCCGCGCGGGCTCGTATTTCGCGAACGTATCGGCATGCACGTCCATGAACAGCAGGTTGGTCTTGCCGGTCTGGGCGTCGGGCCGCCTGATGCCGTGCGCCAGCCGCTGGCCATCGAAAAAAACCACCGGCTGGTTGGCGTCGTCCGGATCGCAGTCGGGCTCGTTCGCGGAGTTGCCGTAGGGCTTGGCATAGAGATTCATCTGGTTGCTGTCGCCCACGAAAACAAACTGCGAGGTGAATTGCACCTGCGATTCGTGCAGGCTCGTGTACATCGCCCTGTTATAGATGGCGGAGGTGTAGCGGGCCTGCAGGAAATAGCAGAACGGAGCCTCGGCCTTGGGCCGCGAGGGATCCGAGTAAACGTCCTTTGTGCTGGAGTATGGGATGAGCTGCTCTGTCCAGCCGGGTCCAACGTCGTCGCCGCTGGTCCCGTCTTGGGGTGTGCCCGCCCGGCCCCAGATGTGCCAGCCGGACCAGTAGGGAAATGTCTCCTTGTGGTCGGCGGCGTACAGAGTCAGCGATGTGCCGATGCTCCGCAGGTTGGACATGCACTTGGTGTTCCGCCCGCTCTCGCGCGCCGCCGCCAGCGAGGGCAGCAGTATCGCGATCAGCGTCGCGAGAATCGCGATGACGACCAGAAGTTCGATAAGGGTGAACGCTCTTCGACGCATCATAAAAAGACTCGCGGTTGACAAGCGGCCCCGTCGCCTCTGAACGGCACTCCAACCGGCAGAGTACATCGGCGTTGCACGTATCCAAAGACAAACCGCGCCGGGTTTCAGCGAATTCTGTTTCATCGGGGCCTTTTTCATGAAACAGGTCTTTTTCAGAATCGCGGGTTCGGCAAGCCCTGGCTGCGGGTGAGCCGGTAGCATCACGGCATGATCACCAGCTCTCAACGGGCGCAGCACCTGAATTGGCTGCTTGAAATCACCCAGATCCCCACCGCCGCCGGCCGGGAATGGCGGGTGATCGATTTCATCCGGGCCTGGGTCAGAGCACGCCCGGACCTGGCGATCTCAGAAGACCGCGCCGGCAATCTCACGGTGTCCATGCGCGAAGCACGCGGGGCCGACCTCCCCCCCGTGTACATCACGGCCCACCTGGATCACCCGGCATTCGTGATCGAACGCATCGTTTCGCCCTCGTGCGTCGAACTCTCCTTTCGCGGCGGAGTGATGGATGAGTACTTTGTTGACGGGGCCGTGACGATCTGGAGCACGACCGGAACACGCCATGCCGCCCGCCTCTCCGGCGAGACGCCCGCGCCTCCCCGCGAAGGCGTCGCCCCGGCATTCAAGCACTACCTCGCCGAGCTGACCGACAAGCACGACACGACCACCGGCCTCAAGATCGGCGACGTGGCCGTGTGGGACCTTCCCGGCGCCGAGATCATCGACGGAGTTGTCCACACTCTTGCCTGCGACGATCTGGCGGCACTCGCCGCGGCGCTCTCCGCGTTCGACATCATCCGGCAATACAAGGAAACCGCCCGCGACGTCCGGCTCCTGTTTACACGCGCAGAGGAAGTGGGTTTCATCGGCGCCATCGCCGCATGCCGCGACGGCACAATCCCGAAAAACTCCGTCGTGATCGCGCTCGAGAACAGCCGGAGCTTTCCGCACGATTCGCCGATCGGCGGCGGCCCGATCGTCCGCGTGGGCGACCGTATTTCCATCTTCTCTCCCTCGCTCACCGAGGCGATCGCCAAGTGCGCCGAAGCGCTCGCCGGCGGACCCGCCATCCCGCACGCGCGCGAGAAAATCGATCGCTCCCGCAAGTGGAAGTGGCAGCGCAAGCTCATGGCAGGCGGCGCCTGCGAAGCCTCGGTGTTCTATGGCGCCGGGTACGACGCGACCTGCATCTGCCTTCCGCTGGGCAATTACCACAACATGGCCGACCTTGCCGCCGTGCAGGAGGGCACCAACACCAGCCCGCCCCGCATCGGGCGCGAGCACATCGGCGTGAGCGACTACGAGGGGCTGGTCGACCTTCTCATCGCGTGCGCGCAGGACCCACGCCAGGGTTCCTCGGGCAAGGAGAATCCCCTGGGTCCGGGGCTCCGGCCCGTCAGCGCAGTGGGGCCGCTCGTGGAAAGGCTCTGGCGCGAACGCCAGTACGTGCTCCAGTCCTGAGCCCGCGAACAATCATCCGTGCTCATGGCACCATCGTTCACCATCCTCATCGACGGCAAGTGCTCGCTCTGCCGGCGCGAGGCAAGGTTCATGAACCGCCTCGATGCGGGGCGGGGCGTGCTCGGCATCGTCGATATCACCGCCCCCGACTTCGAGCCCTCGCGGTTCGGCTCCACGATGGATGCTCTGATGGGCCAGATCCACGGAGTCGAGTCCGACGGGCGAGTGTTGACGGGCCTGGCGGTCTTCCGTCGGGCGTACGGCGAACTTGCCGCCGCGGGCGGAGTCCGCGCCCGGCTCATGAGCGCACTTGTCGGGCTCACGGCGTGGCCGCTGCTCCGGCCGCTCTCCGATGCGGCATACCGCGCCTTCGCACGCCACAGGCTCCGCATCAGCGCTCTGGCAGGCAAGGTTCTCGGCGACGAGCCTCCGGTCTGCGAAGGGGACCGGTGCAGGACCCGCTGAAGGTTGTTCCGTCACACGGTGTTTGCAACAATCAGCCATGCGCCATGCCGGGACACTTCTTGCGTGCCTTGTCTGTCATCTTGCGCTCGCCCAGCCCGCCTGGCGCGAGCTCACAACGCCGGAAATCGAAGCCGCACAGATCCCGCCGGTCGATCGCGAGTTCCGCGGCGTGTGGGTCGCAAGCGTCCAGAACATCGACTGGCCGAGCGCCAAGAACCTGACGATCGAAAAGCAGAAGGCGGAGATCATCCGGAATCTCGACGGCCTCTCCCGGATGCGCATGAACGCCGTGCTTCTGCAGGCGCGACCAAGCTGCGACGCTCTTTACCCCTCCGCGCTCGAACCCTGGAGCGAGTATCTCACCGGAGAAAACGGCAAGCCTCCCGCCGATCCCGCCTACGACCCGCTTCAGATCTGGATCGAAGAGGCTCACAAAAGGTCGATCGACGTTCACCTCTGGTTCAATCCGTTCCGCGCCCGGCATTTCAAGGCCGAATCGCCCGATGCGCCCACTCACATTGCTTCAAAGCACCCCGAGCTGGTGAAGCAGTACGACGGGTACGAATGGCTCGACCCCGGGGCGCCCGGCTCCATCGAGCACACGATGAAGGTCGTTGCCGATCTTGTCACGCGTTACGACATCGACGGCATCGCCATCGATGATTACTTCTATCCCTACCCCAAGGAAGGCGTCCCCTTCCCCGACGAAGACTCGTACGCCGCATACGCCGCGAAGCTGAGGGCCGATGCGCCGCCCGGCACCGCCGTGCGCCCGCCGCCCAAGAACGACTGGCGCCAGCAGAACATCAACCGCTTCGTGGAGCGCTTTTACACCGACGTCAAGAAGATCAAGCCCTGGGTTCTGGTCGGCGTCGCACCGTTCGGCATCTGGCGCCCGGAAAACCCGCCCGGCATAAAGGGAATGGACGCGGTTGCCAAGCTCCATGCAGACGCGAAGTTCTGGCTGGCGGCTGGCTGGCTCGACTATCTCTCCCCCCAGCTCTACTGGAGCGTCGACTCCAAGGAACAGAACTTCACGCTGCTCCTGCTCTGGTGGGCCGGCGTCAACACCATGGATCGGCACCTCTGGCCCAGCCTTTACACCAGCCGCGTCGGCGCCGACAAGGCCGAGGCCACCATGAACTGGATCCCGGACGAGATCGTGCGGCAGATCCGTATCACCCGCGAGCGCTCGGGCAACGCCGGGATCGAAACTCCGGGACAGATCCACTTCTCCCTCAAGGTGATGCTCGAAAATCGAGGCGGGATCAACCAGGCGCTCATGGCCAACTACGCGACACCCGCGCTCATTCCCGATTCCCCGTGGCTCGCTTCACCCGGATTTCAGACCTTTCACTGGAGGGCGATCCTCGCCTCCGATCAGGCCCGCACCGCCGTCGCGTGGATGCCCTTCGAGTTCCCCCTCATGCCCTCACGCTGGCTCGTGCAGTTGCGGCGAGAGGGAGCGTGGACAACGCAGATTCTTCCCGGCGCTCAGGCCGGCATCTGGTTTGACAACAACGGTGTGGATGCGGTCGCCCTGACGCCGATCTCCCGAACGGGTCAGGCCGGCGTCGTGCGTGCCTGGACGAACGCCGCCGCGAGTGCGCCGAAGTAGCCGCTGACGCGGTCGCATCGACGCAGATCCCGCTGCGGATTTGGCACTTCAGAGAGCGATGTTCGGCGGGCGGCAACCCCGCCTTTGAGCCATTAGAGAAGCACTTCTGCCTTCGCGATCACCACGGGCTCCACCGGCACGTCGCCCATGCCCATCTTGCTGGTGGTTTTCACCTTGCGGATCTTGTCGACCACATCCATGCCGCTCACCACCTTGCCGAAGACTGCGTAGGCCGCTCCGTCGGGCTGCGGACGATCCAGAAACGCGTTGTCGACCGTGTTGATGAAGAACTGGCTGGTGGCCGAGTCGGCGTCGCCGCCCAGGCGGGCCATGGCCACTGTCCCGCGGGTGTTCTTGAGGCCGTTCTTCCATTCGTTCTTGATGGGCTTGTTCGTCGGCTTCTTCTTGAGGTCGGCCGTGTGGCCGCCCCCCTGGATCATGAACGAGTCGATCACGCGATGGAAGACCGTTCCATCGTAATGGCCGGACTTGACATACGCGACGAAGTTCTCAGTGCTGATCGGCGCGCTCTTCGGGTCCAGTTCCAGAACGATCTCGCCGTGCGACGTGGTGAGTTTGACTTGCATGCCCAAGATTAGGAGAAGCAACCCGCGGCGGCACCTCCGCCCAAATACCATTCCCGCTCCCCCTTCTCATGCCCCGGATCATCTCTCTCCTGCCCTCCGCCACCGAATCTCTCTGCGCTCTCGGCGCGGGAAATCTCCTCGTCGGCCGCTCGCACGAATGCGACTTTCCGGCTGAAGTCGCCCAACTCCCGGTGTTGACCGCTCAATCAACCCCGCCGGAGCTCGCTTTGGATCCAGCCGCCATCGACGCCAGCGTCCGCCAGCAGCTCGCTTCCGGAATCTCCCTCTACTCCGTGAACGAGCCGCTCCTCCGCGCCCTCCGGCCCGATCTGATCCTCACGCAGGATCTCTGCGAGGTCTGCTCGATCGATCTGAAGACAGTCCGTCGTATCGCCGATTCGCTCTCTCCCCGCCCCGAGGTCCTCAGCCTCAACCCGCAAACGTTCGAGGGTGTGCTCGACGACATCTACTCCATCGGCCGCGCTGTCGGCTTCGAGAAGCAAGCCGTCGATACCGTCGCGCGGCTCCGCGAGCGCATGTTCGCCGCGGCAGAGTTCGTCAACGCCTTCGAAGACGGCCCGAGTGTCGTCTTCCTCGAATGGACCGATCCGCTCTTCGTCGGCGGGCACTGGACCCCGCAGCTCATCGAACGCGCCGGCGCACGCCACCCGCTCAACGCCCCCATACCCAAGGAAAACGCCGGTGCCGCGGCAGGCCCGCAGATGGCCGAACGCGTCGCAGGCAAATCCATCCGCGTCTCCTCGCAAGTCGTCGAAGCTCTCAACCCCGACGCCCTCATCATCGCCCCCTGCGGCATGTCCCTCGCCCAGTCCCGCGGCTGCGCCCAGTCGCTCGCGGCCCGACCCTGGTTCCAGAATCTCAAGGCCGTGCGTACCGGGCGCGTCGCACTCGTCGACGGCAGCCAGATGTTCAACCGCCCCGGCCCGCGCCTCGTCGATGCTTTCGAGTTCCTCGTCGGCTGGCTGAACACCCGCCCGGAGCTCATCCCCCGCGATTTTCCGTGGGAGCCCATGCGGTGACCGGCAGAAAGAAAACTCCCGCCTTTGCGGGAGTGTGCTGCGTCCATGGATTGATGTTCGTATCGCGCGACCGGGTCAGTCGCCCGAAACCACCGTCCAGGTGAGATCGGGGTCGAATTCCGTCATCGCGCCCGCGATCGCGCTCGTGCCTGCGCCCAGATCCTTCTGATACACCACGCCCTGTGCGCTCATGATGAACGTCATGATGCCCGACCTGCCGTGCTCGAACGGATACGCCACGACCGCATATCCGCCCGTCATCTGCCCGTTGGTCACATAGCTGCGTTGCCCGCCCGGCGCGTTGGGCCCCTGCGCCGTCAGAATGCGGAAGAGGTATCCGTGGTAGGGCTGCGGCTCATTCGTTTGCTCGTTGCGTGAATAGCCCTGCGCCGAAGCCTCCGCGACCAGTTCGCCCAGGGGGCTCGCCTGTTCACCCGCCGCGACCGGCCAGAACAGGCCGTTCTTCTTGCCGGGATCGCTGAAGAACTTCGCGGCGTACTCGTCGACTCCCTGCGGACGCATGTCCAGATACTCGTCCTGCGCATCGCCGATCGCCAGCAGCGTCTGGATCGCGTCCAGTTCGTTCCGTCCGATCCGGCGCGACAGCATCTCGTCCTTGCCCGCCGCAAGATCGAACCGCCAGCCGCCCCCCGATTGAACCAGCGGGATGGGCATCGGCCAATCGGTCGAACCGACCTCGAGAATCTTCGATCCGTCCTCGCCGTCCACCAGAGCGTGCTTCTCGTCAAACTTCTGCAGGAACAACGCGCGGTTGTTCTGATCCGACACCGAATCGCCCGAGGAGAGCGCCTCCTCCGCATCCGGCCCGAAGATTCGGGTCAATTCAGCCTGGTTGTCCGTCCGGAGCGCCGCCACCGCCGCGTTCACCGCATCGTCCGGCGTTGCGAACTTCTCGCCCGGGTTCGAGGCGCACCCGCCCAATCCGAGCACCGAGACGGCAATCACCACCGCGCTTCGCAGCACGCTCATTCCGGATCGGGAAGCAGAGAAAACTGTTGCGATCATGATCGGGTTCCTGAATTCGTCAGAGGTTTGGAAGGAATCGAAGCCGCGCCCGCGCAATCAACGCCGCCCGCCGCCGCCGCGCCCGCCGCCTCCGGTCGGACGCGATGCGGGAGCTGAACGCTGGGGCGACGCTTGAGGGCGGGGCGCCGCCTGGGCTTGCGGGCGGGCCGCCGGGGCCTGCGGGCGAGCCGCACCGCTGTTGCCGCCGCTCGGGCGTGCCGGACTCTGAGTCGCCGTGCCGCGGCTGCTCGCCCCGCGATTGCTCGCATCCCGCGCCGCGCCGCCTCCCTTGTTCACATCGCCGAAAGCGCCGGAATTTGCCGGCCGGGTCTGCGCGGAACCGCCCCGATTCTGGCCGGCTCCGACCTGGCCCTGCCGGTTGCCCGCTTCACGCGTCGGGGCGCCGCCGCCTCTATTCCCGTCGCGATTTCCGGCCTGATTCCCGCCAAACGGCGACTGCCCGCCCGATTCCCGCCCCCGGAAATCGTTGCGAGCCTGCGACGCATCACTCTTCGAAACGCCCCCGAACTGCTGCGCCGTCGCCTTGTTGCTGTACGGGACACCCTGGCGATGCTGCGGGTTGTGCTGCCACTGCTGCCCGCCCCCGTTGATGTTGGCGTTGTTCCGGTTGATGTTGTTCCGATTGATATTGTTGTTGTTGATGTTCGTGTTGTTGATATTGGTGTTGCGATTGACGTTGTAGTTGTTGTTGATGTTGATCGAGCCGTTGTTCCAGTTGCAATGGCCCCAGGAGTTGTTGCTCCAGATCGCGCCCACCGCCACGCCGACGCCGAACGACAGGATCGCCGTCCCCGCCACATAGCCCGGCGGGTAGTACGGATACGGGGGATACGCCGGATACGGCCACGCCCCGTACACCACCGTCGGGTTGTACTGCGGCACGTACACCACCTCGGGCTGCGCGGGCTGGATGACGATCGTCTGGGGCGTGGCGGCACCCGCCGGAGCCTGGTTGATGATCACCGTCTGCTGCTGGTTCGACTGCAGATTGCCCGCGTCCTTGGCCTTGGCCCGCAGACGCTGCACCGCATCCATCACGTCCTTCTGCTGTGCGATGAAGGCATCGCCCAGCTTCGACGTGATGTCGAGCTTCTCGCTCATCATGCTCAGCACATCCGGGAACTGCACCAGCGACTTCACGCTCGCGTCCCACGACTGCTCGGCCAGCGCCTTGTCGAGCGCATCGCCCTTGAGGTCCTTGTGCGCCTTCACCCAGCGATCCGCCTGCACGATCTCGAGCGGATACGTCGAGGCCATGAACACCTGCGACAGCAGATCGTCCGGATAAAGCGCGATCGGCGCCACCAGCTGATCAAGCTGCTCTTGCGAGAGTTTGTCCCCCGCGGTCGCCGCACCCTCCCCGCCCGCCGGAGCCGGCGCGGCCGGCTGCGCCGCGTTCTGCGCCATCAGCACGGAAGTGGGGGAACCGATACAAAGAAGAAGCAACGGAAGAGCAAGACGCCGTTTCATGAGAGCACTCCTGGAGCGGGCCAGAGTATAACGAAGGCGGCCCCGCTCGGTCGTAGCGACACAGCGAGCTCTTACCCCGCGATCTCGCGGATCACCGCGCAGGCGGCAGAGCGATCGGATCCTTCTGAAGATACAAATCGATCGCTTCCCGGACATTGGCGAGCGCCCCGATCTCGGTCGCGCCGGCCGACGCACATCCCGGCAATTCAGAAACCCACGCCAACCAGTCGCCGGTTTCAGGATCACGTTCGAGTATGACGCGCCAGTGCATGCGGCAGGTATCTTAGAAATGCGGGCAACTTCGCAAAGGGCATTTACCCCTTCGCAATCACCCCAACCGGCGGCTCCAGGGGCAGCATCCGCGCAAACCGCATGTACGCGTCGTACTGCGCCCGCACCTCAGTCAACGAATCCCCGCTGAACTTCTCCGTAAACGCCCGCGCAACCTCGAACGCCGCGACGTTCTCCAGCACCACGCTCGCCGCGCTCACCGCGCACACATCGCTGCGCTCGTAGCTGCTCATCTGGGTCTCTTTGGTGTTCAGGTCGACGCTCGGCATCCCGCGCAGCAGCGTCGCGATCGGCTTCATCGTGCCGCGCACGACCACCGGCATCCCGTTCGTCATCCCGCCCTCGGTCCCGCCCGCGTTGTTGCTGTCGCGGACAAAGCCCAGGTGCGCGCTCGCCCGCAGCTTCGCGTCGTAGCGGATCGGATCGTGCACCTTGTGCCCCGGCAGGAAGGCGCACTCTTTTCCGAGCCCGATCTCCACCGCCTTGAACGCCTGAATCCCCATCACGGCATACGCGAGCCGCGCATCGAGCTTCGTCGTCCAATCCATGCACGAGCCCAGCCCGATCGGGCAGCCGAATACGTGCGCTTCGACCAGTCCGCCAACGGTGTCCTTGTCGATCTTGGCCTGGCGGATGATCTCGCACTGCTTTGCCGTCACCGCCTCATCCGGGCAGTACGTCTCGCTCGCATCGCGGATCCCTCTGAGCTCCCGCCAGTTCGCCTCGGTGACGCTCACGCCCGTCTGGGCGTCGAGGATGCTTCGGACAAAGCCGAAAGCCTCCATGTTGAACTCGCGGAGCAGGCAGCGGGCGAGCGCTCCGGCCGCGACCCTGCTCGCCGTTTCGCGGGCGCTCGCACGCTCCAGCGTCTCGCGGCAGTCGGTCGTCAGCCACTTCACACTCCCGGCCAGGTCCGCGTGCCCGGGACGCGGCCGATAGACCGGCGGGGTCTTCTCCAGATCATCAAGGCGCGAGTCGTTGTTCCTGATCGCCATCGTCAGCGGGGCCGCGATCGTGCGCCCGCGACGGACGCCGGTGAGAAACTCGACCGTGTCCTGCTCGATCCGCTGACGGCCGCCCCGGCCGTAGCCACCCTGGCGACGGGCGAGTTCGCCGTTGATAAACCCGACATCGATGTCGAGCCCGGCCGGCAGGCCTGTCACGGTGATGACCAGGGCCGGGCCGTGCGATTCGCCGGCGGTTTGATAATCAAGAACGGGCATGCGCAAGAGTATTCGGCCGCCGGTCAGAAGCAGAACAGCGCGTCATACGCAACGATGAAAAGAACAAAGTCCGCGTCGTCCACGACGCCGTCATCGTTGAAATCCGCCGGACAGCCCGGGGGCATGGCCGGGTCGGCGCAATCCAGGATGTTGTAGTACTGCACGAAAATCGAGAAGTCGGTGTCCGTTACGACGCCGTCGCACGAAAGGTCCGCGCGGCAGACCGTGATCAGAGCCCCCGCCGACGCGCTCTCCCCGCACGAGCCCCCGATCCGCACGCTGTACACGCCCTCGTCCTCGTACCTGAATCCCGAGATTTCAAGCCTGGCCGTTGTCGCGCTGCGAACGCGCGTACCCCACGCCTGCTCCCCATTCTCAAGGTCGATCCCGTTCCTTTGCCACTGGTAGGTGAGCGGGCCGGCGCCCACAGCCTGCACGCTCAGCGTCACGGTCCCGCGCAGGCAGCTCGACTCCCGCACCGGTGTCTGCGTGATCACCGGCGTGCAGGGAAGCAGCAGGAATCCGGTCGTGCTTCCGCTCGTGTCCGTCGGGTCGATCCCGACCCCGCGACCGACAATAAAGCCCCCGTCACTGATCGCCGTCGCGGCAATCAGGCGATAGCCCGAGGAATGCGGTGCCGCAAGACCCAGCCCCGTGAGCGGCGTGGGCACAGCATTGCCGGAAATCCAGATGACCGCCTGCCCCGTCGCCTCGTCGCCGCTCCGCCCGACCGCGTTCGTGGCGCCATTGACAGAGAGAGCGATCGAGCCGTCGCGATAGCCTCCGCCGAGCGACTGCAGCTTGAAGATCGCCCCGTTGAGCCACAGCGCCGGATGAATCCTGCCCCCGTCGGTATCGTCCTGCGCGATGCCGCACACGTCGCCCAGGGTCCCGATCCCAAGCGCGATCCCCGTCTCCGTCGGCGAAGAGAAAGTGGGCAAAGGCGTCTGGCCCTCGTCGTTCGCGACGAACGGGCGGATCGCCAGCGCCGGCTCCGAAATCGTGCCCACGTTCATGGTCGCCCACCCGGCAAGATCGTCAAGCTCGTTGATCGCCAGCGCCGCCGTGGTGGCGCACTCAAAGTTCGATCCGATCAGCGGTGTCACGAAAAACCCGCCCGGACTCCACCGGCTTCCCAGCAGCGACGAGTTCGTCAGCGAGCAGTCAAAAGAACTGCTCCCAGCGATCCGCCCGAGCGAATTGATCGCGCGCGCCTCGGCCCCGACCATCGGCGTGAACACCGTCGTCACCTGCGTGATGTCCGACCGGACAAGCAGCGGCGAGATCAGGATCGCCCTGTTGCCCAGCTCGCTCGCGGCCGTGCCCACGATCAGCCCCGAGTCGTTGATGCCCCACAAGCCGTGCGCATCATCCGGCCCCAATTCACCAAGGTCTCGAATCTCGCCCGTCGCGCCGTCGTACCTGAACCCGCGATAAACGCCGTTCACTCTCGCACGACCGACAACGTCACCCTTGTTGTTGACCGCCGTGGCCTCCGCAAAGGTCGCGCCTGGAAGCCTGGGGATCGCCGCGACTTTGTACCCGGGGACTTCACCCAGGGCCGCCACGCTCATCAATGCCAGACTGCCAAGAACACACCAACGCACGATTCACCCCAGCGAAATTCGGCAACCTTTGCCCGCGGTCACTTCCATCCCACCCGTGAGAGGCTCCGAAGCCTCGCACGCAAGACAAGGTCCGACAATATGTTACAGGCCGAGTTCCGTCTATGCAATTCGGCCTGTTGCGGGCATCAAAACAGCCCCACGCTTTCACCTGCGCCCATTGGCCCCGATCGGATCCCCTCTTCCCGAAACCCGGCCCGGCTATCGGTCCTTTTCCGGGGCAAAGGCGCCCCGGGCCGCCCCGCGGACTTCGATCGTCCGCATGCGCTTTTCGGCCTTGGGCCACGGGCTGAGCAAGGGTCCTCCTTCCGGCGTACCCGCCGCCTTGAGGGCCGACTCAAGGTCCGGCTCCCAGCGCACCCGCACGCGGAACATTCGCGCCTGCGAAACCAGTTCCGTCAGCGCCGGGTCATCCATTGCCTCGGATGCGCCCTCAAGAATCATCTCGTCCGGTGCCAGGCACTTGATCGCCGCCACCGCGCCCCGCATCGAATCGGCGTCACGCGGGTCGAGAATGAGAGCATCGATTTTCCACGCCCCGAGCTCCCGCGCAGTCGCCGGCAGAGCGCGCGCACTGCCGCCCGCTCCGACCATCACGTTCTTGTCGCGCGTCCGGACGATGGCGCACTTTCCCCGATCAAGCGCGAGGACATTGATGCGCATCTCGACTCCCGGCGCGAGCCGCCCGCCCAGCCCCAGCTCGCACGCCCCCCAGATCGCCAGCAGGCACGCAAACACCCAGCAGCCGCGCACCCGCAGCCGCCCGATCGCAAACCAGACCACCAGCAGCAAGGTCGCCGCCCCCGCCCACCAGAGCGAAAGACTCGCAAGCCGCACCGTCGCCCCCGGCAGCGAATCGAACCACAGCACGATCGCGACACAGCGCGAAGCAAGTCCCCCGAGCACAACGCCCGCAAACGGTGCAAGAGGCGGCACCAGCACCCCCGCCAACAGCACGCCGTACCCCACCCAGAGAATGAGCGCAACGAGCGGCGTCACCACGATGCCCGTGATGATCGCAAGCGGATTGAAGATGCCCACCTGCGCCGCCAGCCACGGCGCCGACAATCCCCAGCAGAGAATGCCGGTTACAACAAGCCCACGCAGCGGCCCGAGAACCCGCGCGCTTGCTTTGACGCGAACCGCGTTCTGCCCCAGCGGCGCCGGGAAAAGCCTCCCCTGCAGCCGACCGCTCAGCCCCACCAGCGCGCCCGCCAGCCCGAAACTCAGCTGAAATCCGAGCGACCAGAGTTCGCTGGGTCGCACAATCAGAACAACGCACGCCAGCCAGGCCAGCAGCGTCAGGCCGTCGTACCGCCTTCCGAGCGCTTCGGCCGCCAGCAGCGTGAGCAGGATGGCCGCCGCTCTCACCAGCGGCGCACTCGCCGGCACCAGAAGGAGAAAGACGCAAATCGCTGCCGCCATCAGCACCGGCTCCAGCCTTCCCAGATCCCCGAAGATCCTGAGCAGGAGCAGCATCGCGCCGGCGAAGACCACCAGGTGGAAACCGCTGATCGAAAGAACGTGGGCCATCCCCAGGCGGTAAAACGCCAGCAGGCCCTCGCCCGGGGTCGCCGGGTCTGTTCCCAGCAGGAGCCCCCCAATCAGCTCGCGCTCATCATTTCCGGAGTTACCCAAAGCGCCAGCCACAATCGCGCCCGCCCTCGCACGCAGCAGGCTCTGAATCCGCAGTGCGCCGGATTGCACGCGGTCCATGACCCCCGGCAAAGACTCGTCCGGACGCACCATCAGATCCGACTGCACCCGCAGCGACCCATCAATTCCCCGGTCTCGCGCCCAGCGTGCAAGATCGAACTCCCCCGGGTTCCCCGGCTCGGCCACCGGCTCAAACTCGCCCCGAACGATCAGGCGGTCCCCCGCCCGGCGCGCCGGGCCCTGACCGCTTCGCACGCGGAGCCACACCCTGCCGCCCGCGGGCTCACCCGTCCCGCCCCGCCAGATTTCACGGCACTCAGCAAGCGCGCTCCAGCTCTTTTCACTCCCCCGGGCATCCTCAAGCAGCAGCACTCGAACCACCACCGCTCCATCGGCGGGCGAAACGACGGCGCCCACCGTGCCCGCCGGCGGCTCGCGCAACCGCACAACGCTCCAGCCCGAGCTCGCCGCGAGCAGCCCAAGGCAAACCAGAGCCGATGCCACGCGGCGCGGTAGCGCCAGCGAAAGACCCGCCAGTCCCGCCCCGAGAATGAGCAGCGCTACTCCCGTCCAGCCGGTGTTCGCGAGCGAACCCGGCAGTTCCCATCCGATCGCAATCCCCACGCACACGCACGCGAGCGAAATCCCCGCCCGGATGCGGGCGCCCACGATCGGACTTCGGAAGTGATGCGTGCGCGGCTCCGCCAAGGCCCACCAGCCTCGTCGAACCAGGCCGGCCTGTCAAGGCGTGTCGAAAACCCGGCGATCAGTTGGACTGAACGATGTCGTCGAACCGGTCGAGGAAGTTCACCGACGTTTCCTTGTTGTCCGCGTCCTTATACGGATTGCCGCTCGTGTCCTTCATGCCGATCCCGTAATAAATGCAGCGGTCCATGCCGACAAAGAAGCGGGCTCCCTGTCCCTGCGAGAGGAAAATGCTGTCGGGCCCCGGCGCGTGGAAAATCAGCTTGCCCCGCGGCGCGCTCGGGAGCATGTCGCGCACTCCGGCGGTCTTGGGGTCCGGCGTCGCGTTGGGCGAGCCCGGAAGCCCCGTCAGCGCCATCAGCGTCGCGAGCTGCTGCGAGTTGCTGCCGTTGGTGGGCTGTCCCCATTCCGCCAGAAGGCTCGTCTTCGGATTGTCCGGGACCGAAGTATCCGCCGAATCGATCCCCAGTTTGCCCTGAGACTTGCTGCGGAGGATGCTCGCGTTCGAGCCCCAGTAGAAACGCGCCGATTTCTGCGAGTCGTAGCCCACAAACGAATTCACCGTGCCGCTGGCATCAAGCGCCACCGGCAGGCGGCATCCCTCATCGAGCTGCCACGCCAGAATCGGCTGACCGTTCGCGTCCACCAGCGTGGGCAGCGACACAGTGTCAACGCTGTTCATCTTGCCGACCTGCGCCTTGGCCGTGTCTCCCATGTCAAACCGCGCCAGGCTCTTGCCCGCATCAAAGTAGTTGCCCTTGCCCGATCCCACAAGATTCGGATTCACGTTCACACGCGTGTCGACGCTCGCGCCCGCAACCGGCCCCACGTCAAGCATGTAGTCCTTCTTGCTCGCCGGAACCGGGCCCACGATGATCGCGTCCTTGCCGCACAGATCCAGCAGCACGTTCTCCATCCCAGACATGCCGCGCCCCGGGCTGCCCGTCGAGCCCACATTCACCTGGCTTCCCATGTCACGCGCCGAGAAATAACCAGGCGTGCGGCGATTGTCCGACTCAAAGGTCGCCGAGGCCGCCGTCAGCCGCTGCAGCAGCGCACGCGTCGTCGCGCTCCGGGCCGCCTCCCGGGCCTTTCCCAGCGCCGGCAGCAGAATCCCGATCAGAAGCGCGATCAGCGCAATCACCACAAGCAACTCAATCAGCGTGAACGCTTCCCGCGTCCGTCCGCCGACCTTCCCATCCCGCCCTGCCCTGGTTGCTCGTGGCATACAAAGTCCTCGTGCCGCAGCGCGGCAATGATTCCCGCTCCCGGCCGCCCCAACACGGGGCGAACCGTCCAACTCTATTCGATCCCCCGTCCGCCGGGTTCCAGTTCCACTACCGTTCAACCGCCAAACCAGCCACCCGCCGTGCCAGAACTTGTCTCTCTCCAATCCCTTTCCGAATCCGAAAAGCAGACCCTGGCTTCCCGGGTGGCCGATCTGCTCCGTGAAGACGCGCTCGTTCTGCTCCCGACCGAGACTGTCTACGGAGTCGCCGCCAGCGCCCGACACGCCAACGCCCTCGGACGCCTCGCCGCACTCACCCCCGGCATCAAACGCACCATCTCCGCCAAGGCCGTCGGACCCACGGGCTTCACCTGGCACGCGCCCGGCCGCGAAGAAGCCATGCGGGCGCTCCGCCCGGCCTGGCCTGCTCACAAGCGCTTCTTCGAAAAGCTCACCCCCGGGCCCGTGCGCATCCTCTTCGAAACCGACTCCCAAGACCCCATCGCCGATGAAATCCCCGGCGCATTCCTCACCGACGGCTGCCTCTCCGTTCGCGTTCCGGACCATGATTTCACCCGCGCGGTTCTCGACGCCGCAAAGGCCCCCGTCGTCATGGACCGCGCCCCCTCTCACATCGCTTCGACCGGCCGCATCATCGACAGCGCCGACATCATGCAGTCCCTCGAGTCCGTTGGAATCGCCCTCGCCATCGACGCCGGACCGACACGCTACGGAAAAATCTCCACCGCCGTACGGCTGACCTCTCCCGGCGGCTACAAGGTCGAGTCGCCGGGCGCGCTCGACAGCAAGGCCATCGATCAGGCCCTCGAGACACGCATCCTCTTTGTCTGCTCCGGAAACACCTGCCGCAGCCCAATGGCCGAAGCCATCGCGGCCGACCTTCTTTCCAAGGCGCCCCCCTCTCCCCTGAAAGTGCGCGTATCTTCCGCCGGCACCTCCGCTCAGGACGGTGATCCCGCGACTCCCCAGGGGCTGCAGGCCCTCGGCGCTCTCGGCATCGCCCCGCCCCGAAAGCCGCACCGTTCCCGCGACCTCACAGAGCAGATGCTCCGCGAGGCCGACGCGGTTTTCACCATGACCCGCGCCCACCGCGACGCCGTCCTCGCCCTCGACCCCGCCGCAGCTCCCAAGGTCTGGCTCATCGACCCCTCGGAGTCCGACATTCCCGACCCGATCGGCTCGGGCCTCGATGCCTACATCCGCACCGCCGAACGCCTCCGCGCAGGTATCCTTCAGCGCTTGAACGAACGCCATCTGCTCCCAGAAGCACGCGAAAAGAAAACCCGGGCACGGGTCGCCGGAGAAAAGAAATGAAAATCGGCCTTGGCGCAGATCACCGCGGCACAAGCTCCATCAAGCTCCTCGCCGACAAGCTCAAAAACGAAGGCCACCAGGTGCTCGTGCTCGGCGATGTCTCCGGCGAACCCTGCGATTACCCCGAGCCCGCCTTCAAGGTCGCCAACGCCGTCGCCAAGGGCGATATCGAGCTCGGCGTCCTCATCTGCGGCACCGGCGTCGGCGTTTGCATCGCCGCCAACAAGGTCAAGGGCGTCCGCGCCGCCAACGTGCACGACGAAATCACCGCACAGCTCTCCCGCAGCCACAACAACGCCAACATCCTCTGCCTTTCCGCCGATCTGCTCGGCCAGCGCCTCATCGAGAAAATCGTCGATCAGTGGCTCGCCACCCCCTTTTCCGGCGGCCGTCACACCCGCCGCGTCGACAAAATCGCCGCCATCGAACAGGGCAAAGACCCCTCCACAATCCGCGAATAACGCGGCCCTGTTTATTGGACCCGAACCGACTTTCGCGCTTTGCGCTCGAAAAGCCGCCATCCGCGCGCCATACTCACGTATGCGGTATCCATCCACTCTTGCAGTCGCGCTCGCCGCGTCGGTCTTCCTCCCCTCTCTCTTCGCCGACACGAACCTGATCGTCAATCCCGGCGCCGAAACCGGCGCCGCCGGTCCGGCCGTCCCCGGCTGGACCACCACCGGCACCTTCGAAGTCGTCGCATACTCCGCCGGCGGCGGCTTCCCGGCCCTGACCGACCCCGGCTCGCCCAACCGCGCCCAGAAGTTCTTCTCCGGCGGCCAGGGCGGCGCCCTTTCCTCCGCACTCCAGACCATCTCACTCGACGCCTTCTCCGCCGCCATCGATTCCTCCTCCCAGGGCTTCACCCTCTCGGGCTGGCTCGGCGGCTTCAGCTCGCAAGACGATCACTGCGACATCAACGTCACCTTTCTGAGCGCCAGCGCCGGCACGCTCGGCCAGGCCACCATCGGCGGCGTCCGCGCCTCCCAGCGCAATTGGCTCACCGGAATGCTCTTCCGCACAACTTCCGGCGTCGTCCCCGCCGGCACCCGCAGCGCCCGCGTCGAAATCCTCATGACCCGCGAAGCCGGCAGCTACAACGACGGCTACGCCGACGATCTCTCACTCACGCTCCACAGCGCCTGCGTCTGCGACCTCAACGGTGACGCACTCGTCGAAGATTCCGATTTCTCGATCTTCGTCGTGGCTTACAACACCCTCGACTGCGCAGATCCCTCGATGACCCCGGACTGCCCCGCCGACTTCAATCGCGACGGGCTCGTCGACGACTCCGACTTCTCCATCTTCGTCGTCGCGTACGACGCCCTGCTCTGCCCCTGAACCGGCGTTCAGCTCACCTTCGCGATAATGTCCAGCACGCCCTCGATCTCCTCCGCGCCCGACACGTACGCCGCGTGAGGCTTGAGCTCCGCCACCGCATTCGCCGGGCACGCAAAGAAACTCACCCGCTCCGCGATCGCCAGGTCGCTCATCGAATCGCCCACCCCGGCGAGCCGCTCTTTCCCGATCCCGGTCCGCCCGATCAGCCGCGCAATCCCCGTCGCCTTGCTCACGTGCGCCAGATCCAGATTGATCCACCGCACAGTGTGGCTCACGCGGATCGGCCAGCCGCACTCCTGCGCCCGCTCACGCAGCACCGGCATCAGCGACATCAGGTACGGCGTCTCGGGGTGGTAAATCGAAACGCTCGCGCTCTTGCCCGGCTGAATCACCACGCCCCGCGCCCCGTACCGCTCCTCGATCCACGCCGTCAGCTCACGCACCGCCCGCAAATCCCCGGCGCCGATCGCCGGGTCCATCACAAACGCCCCGTCACGCGGGTCGTACAGCCACACCCCGTTCTCCGCAACGCACGGAACCGTCGTGTTCGCCGTCAGGCGGCACAGACACTCCACAAACGGAAACGGCCGCCCGCTCGCCAGCGCCACCACCGGCCGATCGCCCCGCGCGCACGCCTCTACGTTGTGCTCAGCAATTTTCGAAAGAGCCGCCGCGTCCAGCGGATGATGGCTCTCGGGGCCCAGGCAACCGTCGATATCGCAGATGATCGCGTCAAAGCGCCGGCTCATGGCGTGCCCAGAGTAGGTCCCTGCTAGGCTCTCCCGCGTGATCATCCTCTTCGGCGCAGCCATATTCCTCTCCGCCGCCCTCCTCTTTCTTATTCAGCCGATGGCGGCCAAGCTCGTGCTGCCCATCCTCGGCGGCGCGCCCAACGTCTGGAACACCACCATGGTGTTCTTCCAGATCACGCTCCTCCTCGGATACCTCTACGCCCACCTCCTCACACGCCGCCTCCAGCTCCGCGCCCAGTTCGCCGTCCACGCCCTGCTCCTGGCAACAGTCCTCCTCGCACTCCCCATCGCCCTGCCCCCAGATTCAAGAACGCCCGGCTCATGGCTCCACCCCTCCGCATGGCTTCTGCTCGTGCTGACCATGATCGCAGGCCTTCCCTACTTCGCCGTCGCGACCACCGGCCCGCTCCTGCAGTCCTGGTTCGGTAGAACCGACGACGCTCGCGCCAAAGACCCCTATTTCCTCTACGCCGCAAGCAACGCCGGCAGCCTCCTCGGGCTCCTCGCTTTCCCGTTTCTCATCGAGCCCAATTTCCTTCTCCGCGGCCAGTCCGAAATCTGGACCATCGGCTACGCGCTCTTCGCCGCGCTCGTCCTCGCCTGCGGCGCCCGCCTGATGCGCCGTCATTCCGCTCCCGCGCCCGCGCACACCACGCCCGCCGCTCCCCCCTCCCCGACCCGCCGCGTTCTCTGGATGGCCCTCGCCACCGGCCCCTCCGCCCTCTCGATCGGCGCGACCAGCACCATCACCATGGACGTCGCCGCCGTCCCGCTCCTCTGGATCATCCCGCTCTCCATCTACCTCATCACCTACATCCTCGCCTTCTCCCGCTTTCCCTGCAGCGCCACCCTCGCCGGACGCATCGCCATCCTCGCCGTCATCGCCGTCGCGCTCAATCACGTCTACGACACGCGCTACCCGCTCTGGTTCGTCATCGGCATCCACCTCCTCGGCCTCGCCGCCTGCTCCTTCGCCTGCCACCGCCGCCTCTACGAGCTCCGCCCCGATGCATCCCGCCTCACCGAGTTCTACCTGCTCGCATCCCTCGGCGGCGCGCTCGGCGGCATCTTCGCCGCCGTCCTCGCCCCCGCCATCTTCACCGGCCTCTTCGAATACCCCATCGCACTGGCGCTCTGCCTCGGTCTCGCCGCTCCCGGCGCAAAGTCGCTCGCCACACGCTGGTGGAAACACGCCATCCTCGCGTTCTTCGCCGCCGCGGCCGTCGTCCTCGCCTGCACCTGCCTCCCTCTCATCCTCCCCAGCTCCGATTTCTACCGCCTGAGCACCATCTGCTTCGGAGTCCTTTTCTTCTTCCTCCTCCTGCACTTCCCGGGCGCTAATTTCAGAATCGCCGCCGCCGTCCTCGCGCTCTGGAGCACAATCAGCTTCAGCGACAGATCCGCGAGCGGGCTCCTGCTCGCCGACCGCTCCTTCTTCGGCACCTACGAAATCTTCCGAAGAAACGACGAAACCCGCCTCCGCCACGGCACCACGATGCACGGCTCGCAATTCCGCGATGCCCAGGGCGCCCGCGTCCCCACCTTGTACTACAACCCCCGCGGCCCGCTCGGAGATGTCATCGGCCTGCTCCGCTCACAGGGCCGCCCTCTCTCCGTCGCCATCGTCGGCCTGGGCGCCGGCACCGTCAGCGCCTACGCCGAAAAAGGCGACCGCTTCGTCTACTTCGAGATCGACCCCCTCGTCGGCTCCATCGCGTCCGATCCGCGCCTCTTCACCTACATCACCGACGCCCGAGCCCGCGGCGCCGCCGTCGACATCGTCCTCACCGACGGCAGGCTCGGCCTCGCCCGCACCCGCGAATCCTTCGACCTCATCATCCTCGACGCCTTCAGCTCCGACTCCGTCCCCGTCCACCTGCTCACGCTCGAAGCTCTAAAGGTCTATAAAGAGCGCCTCGCCCCCGGCGGCCTGATCGCCATCCATATCTCCAATCGCTACTTCGACCTCGCCTCCATGTGCTCGCAGATCGCCGCACGCGACGAGATGTTCTCCACCGTCCGCTTCGATCTCATGCGCGAGCCCGATGCCCGCGAGACCCGCGAGTCCTCCGACTGGGTCGTCTGCTCCCCCTCGACCGACTTGCTCTCAAAACTGCTCAAACTCCCGGAGTGGTTCAAGATCAAGGTCGATCCCGCCGGCCGCGTCTGGACCGATTCCTACTCGAGCCTCTTCGACGTCCACTGGAAATAGCCTACATCCGCCGCGCCGGCACGCCCGCCACCTTCGTCCCATCGGGCACATCGCGCACCACCACCGCGCCGGCTCCCACAACGCAGCCCGCCCCGATCGTCACGCCGGGAATCACCCGCGCGCCGACGCCGATCAGCGTCTCCCGCCCCACACGCACATTCCCCGCAAGCACCGCCCCAGGCGCCACGTGAGCGCACTCCCCGATCTCGCACTCATGCTCCACGATCGCGCCGGTATTCACAATCGCGTGCGCGCCGATCCTCGCAAACGAATGCACCACCGCCCGGACGCCCACAAACACTCCCGCCCCCATCTCCGCCGTCTCCGCCACATACGCGCCCGAAGCCACCATCGGCGCCGACCACCGCACGCCGCCAAGCTCCCGGCTCACTCTCCCCCGAAGCGCACCATCCCCGACGCAGATCACCGCCGCTCCGCCCTCCGCCCCGCCGCGCGAAAACAGCCCTCCCAGATGCCGCAGCCCCAGCCTCCGCACCGCCGGCGCATCCGCCCGATCATCCATCACGCCCAGCATCTCAATCCCAAGCGCCCGCGCCGCCTCCGCCACGACCAGCGCATGCCCCCCGCCCCCAACGAGCACCAGCTTGTCCGCGCCGACCTTCATACCCCCTTTGTCGGCCCGTTCCCGCCGCCCACTAAAGCCCGGCCCGCGATCGCGGCCTCATCCTCCGGCGCCCAGCTGTCTTTGCCCAGGTAAAGCCTCCATAGTTCTCTCGTCACCGCCACGCTTTCCACCCGGTCGCACTCCTTGCACCTGAATTCCGCGCCCACGGACTCGATCTCAGCACAACATCCGGCACACGCGAATCCCCGCAGACTCTCCGCCCGCCTCCGCCTGCGCCGGCTCTCGCGCCAGCACGCAGCGGCGCTCAAAACCAAACCCGCCGCCCCGACGCTCATCGTCACCCAGGCTCCCGAAGAAAACGATGCCGTCGCGCCCGACTTGGACCCCCACAGGATCGCTCCCGCCAGCAGCGCAGCCACAGCGCCGCCCGACGCAAACACAGCACTCCAGAATTCACACCACCGGATCGCGCCGGGCTTCACCGTGTCTCGCTTCCATGAACACGTTCCCGCCCCACACGCCCCGTGCAAATCCCATTGCACGCGCCCGTCCGTCGGCATCTCCACAGCACTCCACTCCCAGCCGCGAGCGCCCTGCGTCCGTCTCCAGAGTTCCGCCGTGATCGCAAGGTGCTGCGGCCGGCCGCACTCCGGACAGATCGCAAACCCATCTTGACCGTTCAGGTCATACCCGCACGAGAGACAGATCTTCCCTCCCGCTCTCTCCGCCTTGCGCAAAACACCCGCTCCCCAGCGCGACGCCCAGGCCGATCCCGCCGGCACCAGGAACATAAACAGCGGTACCACCGGAAACCGCCCGATCTGCAGCGCAGGGAGAGAACAGACAAGGGCAAAGAGGCCGCAAAAACCCAGGAACAAACACCATTGCGCCGCCCGCACCCGACCGGCCATCGCCCCCGGCAGAATTCGATCATCCATGAACGCCACCCGCCAAGAATAACTCCAACGGAGTGCGTTCATGGACCCCGCCCGCATCGGCATCGTCAAATTCCTCAACACCGTCCCCCTCGTCGACGGTCTCGAAAAAACCGCCGGCCTCACCCTCGTCCCCGCCGCGCCCTCTCATCTTGCCGGCATGCTCGAGCGCGGCGAGGTCGACATCGCCCTCGTCAGCACCATCGACGCCGCCGAGTCCAAAGTCCCGCTCTCTCTCCTCTCCTGCGGCATGATCGGCAGCGACGGACCCACCCTCACCGTCCGCCTCTTCTCCTCCATCCCCATCAGCCAGATCACCACGCTCCACGCCGACGCCGACAGCCACACCTCCATCACTCTCGCCCGGCTCGTCCTCCGCAAGGCTTTCAACAAGTCCGTCACCATCGCCCCATTCAACGCCCGCGAACTGGCCGACCCCGCCTCCATCGACTGGCCCCAGGCCGTCCTGCTCATCGGCGACAAGGTCGTCAATTCATCCCCTCCCGCCGTCCGCTGCCCCTACCAGCTCGATCTCGGCGAGGAATGGAAAAAACTCACCGGCCTCCCCTTCGTCTACGCGCTCTGGATGTGCCGCACCCAGGACCTCGCCGAGCCCGCCCGCCGCGAGAAAATCCTCCTCGCCCAGGCCCTGCTCGACCGTCAGCTCCGCCACAACCTCACCCGCATCGACCGCATCATCCAGGACCGCGCCCCCGCCTTCCGCTGGCCCATCGATCTCGCCCGCCGATACCTCGGCGAACTCCTCCGCTACCGCGTCGGCCCCACCGAAAAACAAGCCGTCACCAGATTCCTCGAAGAAGCCGCCATCGCCGACATCCTCGACACCGCCCGAGCAACCAACATCCACTGGGCATGAGCAGAGCAGTCAGCCTTCGGCAAAATACAGCTTCAACTCTCCACCTCTTCCCGTCCTTCGTGCCATCGTGTTGAACTCTCTGTCTCTTCCGCGTTTTCTCCTTCCCTTCTGTGTCTCCGTGGTGAATGTCTCTCCACCATGCCCGCCTGGCCAAAGCTCAAACTCCGCCTCCTCGCCGATCTTGCCGAGCAGCTCCGCTTCGCCCCAAAGCCCGCCGTCCTCAAGGACATCGCCCGCGCCGCCGCCACCATCGACCTCGTCGAGCCGGAGCAGGACTACCCCGCCGACTGGATCGTCTTCCGCATAACCGGATACCGCGACGAGAAACTCACCGCCGGCACCGTTCCCGGCCGCCAGCTCAAAGCCCATCTCTCATCCCTCATCGAGCGTCTCAGCGCTCAAGCCTCCCTCCGCGAGCCCGACCTCGCCGATTTCGCCGAAGGCTTCTCCCAGCCAGAGCTCCTCGCCCGCTGGAACGTCACCCGAAAAACACTCGAGCGCTACCGCACGCGCGGCCTCTTCGCACTCCGCATCATCGGCGCCCGGGGAATCAGCCGCCTCCACTTCCCCGCCCAGTCCGTCCGCCGCTTCGAGAGCGCCAACCGCCAGTCTCTCCTCCGCGCCGCCGCCTTCTCCCGCATGCCCGCCGAAAAAGTCCGTTCGCTCGGTGAGCGCGCCAAGCGCCTGACCCGCCGCACCGGCGCCGCCCGGTCCCGCATCTCCGCTCACCTCGCCAGAAAGTCCGGCCGCTCCGTCTCAGCCGTTGATCGCATCGTCCGCTCCGTCCGCAAGCCCGCGCGCCGGCTCAAGCCCTCCGCACACGCAAGGCTGCTCTTCCGATGGGAACAGGGGCACCACGTCGGCGCCCTCGCCCGCTCGCTCCGCAAATCGCGAGCGGCCGTCATCCGCGCCATCAACCTCGCCCGCGCCCACCGGCTCGAAGTCTGGGACCCGGCCTCACGCTTCCCGCCCGAGTTTTCCCCAATCTCCCCCTCCATCCACGCCATCGCGCAGCGCTGCCCCCGCGCCGCGATCGTCATCGTCCCCCCCGCCGAACCCACGCTCCAGACACTCCTCGATGCCATGCGCCTCCGCGAACGCATCGACCGCGACCTCGAACGGGAACTCATCGAAGCCCATCACGCTCTCATCGCACTCGCCGCCGCCCCCCCGCGCGGCGCAGACGACTTCGACCGCGCCGAGACCTGCCTCCGCTGGGCCGCCAAGCTCCGCGCCGCGATACTCCGCCCAAGCCGCGTCCTCCTGCTCGATTCCATCCACTCCGTCGTCCCCATCGATCTGCTCAGCGTCGAGCCCGCCCTGCTCTCCTCCGCACTCTCCACAGCCTTCCAGGCCGCCGCCGCCGCTCTCGAAAACTTCCTCCCTTTGGGCACCCGCCGCCGCGAGATCGGCGGCAACCTCTCCGCTCCCATCACCCTCGCCGCCGGCAAAGCCCTCGCCGACTGGGCTCGCGCCCGCCAGGCCGAAATAGACCTCCTGCCCGATCGACGCCTCAAGCGTGCCGCCCGCTCGCTCTCCGCCATCGCCGCGCCCGACTGGTGCGCGCTCATTTCCCCCTGGCACCAGGATCTGCTCCCCTCCGTACCGCGCACGGAAGATCCCATCCTCCGCCTCCGCTTCGGCCTCGGCACCGAGCGCCCGCACACGCTCCCCGAAATCGCCGCCGCACTCGGCCAGAGCCGCATCCGCGCCGCCCAGCGCCTCCAGGATGCTCTGCGCTTCCCCTGATCATCCTTCTTCCGGCGCTCTCGCCCCTCGCCAAATTTCCCCTACCCTCCCTCATGCACTACACGGCCGCCGACATCGATCGCGTCAAGCTCATCGTGGGCATGGAGGTCCACGTCGAGCTCGCCACGCGCACGAAGATGTTCAGCCGCGCCCCAAGCCCCGCCTGCCCCGAGTTCGATCCCCACGACAAAGGCGACATCGCCCCCAACACCTTCATCGATCCCACCGTCCTCGCCCTCCCCGGCGCGCTCCCCGTCATGAACAAGGCCGCCGTCGACATGGCCATCAAGGTCGGCCTGGCTCTCAACTGCCAGATCGCCCCGCTCACCAAGTGGGATCGGAAAAGCTACTTCTACCCCGACCTCCCCAAGGCCTACCAGATCAGCCAGTACGACCTGCCCATCTGCTTCGACGGCTCCATCGACGTCCCCGCAGTCGATGACAAGGGCCAGGTCGATCTCGACGCCGAGCCCACCCGCATCGGCATCCTCCGCGCCCACCTCGAAGAAGACGCCGGCAAACTCCTCCACGAGGCTCCGGGCGGGACGCCCATCGATTTTTCCATCGCCGACTACAACCGCGCCGGCACGCCCCTGCTCGAGATCGTCACCCAGCCCGAGTTCACCTCGAGCGCCCAGGTCGTCTCTTTCTGCAAACAGCTCCGCAACATCTGCCGCTTCCTCGGCGTCACCGAAGGCATCATGCAGCGCGGCCACATGCGCTTCGAGCCCAACATCAACCTCCACCTCACCCTCACCGACGGCAAACTCGTCAAGACTCCCATCGTCGAAGTCAAAAACCTCAACAGCTTCAAGTCCGTCCAGTCCGCCATCGAATACGAATTCCAGGAGCAGCCCCGCCGCTGGCTCGCCGACCGCCGCGAGATGGGCCGCGGCACCAAGCAGACCCGCGGCTGGGACGACCGCGCCGAAGGGGGCAGGGGCGCCACCGTCCTCCAGCGCGAAAAAGAAGACGCCCACGACTACCGCTACTTCCCCGATCCCGATCTCCTCCCCGTCCTCGTCGACGAAGAGTGGAAGTCCCGCATCAGCGCCACCATCCCCGAACTCCCCCTCGCCCGCTTCGCCCGCTTCATGGAAGAATTCGGCCTCGGCAAAAAAGAAGCCGCCGCCCTCATCGATGATCGCGACGTCTGCTTCTTCTACGAAGACACCATCGCCGCCATGAAAGACCTGGGCATCTCGCACGCCCGCGCCGGCAAGCTCGCCGCCAACATCCTCCTCCAGTCCGGCGCCAAGAGAGCCAACGAGCGCCACGCCGAGATCCACCAGCTCGGCATCTCCCCCCGGCAGGTCGCTTCCATCGGCAAACTCCGTGAAGACGGCAAGCTCAACAACCAGAACGCCGACGAACTCTTCGGTCTCCTGTGCGCAGAGACAGCAACTCCGTCCTCTGCTTCTTCCTCTGCGTCCTCCGTGGCAAATCCCTCTTCCGTCCTCTCCGCCGTAGAACAACTCGCCCAGTCCCGCAACATGCTCGTCGTCAAAGACGACGCCGCCATGGGCCGCTGGATCGATCAGGCCATCGCCGAAAACGCCCAGGCCGCCGCCGACGTCAAGGCCGGAAAGGCCGCCGCCGTCGGACGGATCGTCGGCGCCGCCATGAAACTCTCCGGCGGCAGCGCCGACGCGAAAACTCTCCGCGAAGCCATCCTCGCCAGATTGGGCGCCGGATAATTCACCCACCGGCATGGCCCGCCCCCAACCATTCACCCTCTGGCGATCGGTCTTCGGAGAACTCTTCCGAAACCTCGCCCTCTCCGCCGCCATCCTCGTCAGCGTCATCGCCTTCGCCGCCACGATCAAGCCCCTCGCCGACGGCCGCCTCGCGCCGCTCGACGCCATCAAGTTCATGCTCCTGGCGATCCCGCCCATGCTGGCGTACGCGCTCCCCTTCGCCGGCTGCTTCGCCAGCACCCTCGTTTACCACCGCCTGAGCGCCGACAACGAATTCGTCGCCGCCGCCTCCGGAGGAGTCAGCCACCGCTCCCTGCTCGTCCCCGCCGCCGTGCTCGGCGTCGTCCTCTTCGGCGGCATGGTCCTGCTCAGCGAACAGGTCATCCCCAGGTTCCTCGGCACCATGCAGACCATGATCACCCAGGATCTCGCCAAGATCCTCGCCAACAGCATCAACCGCGGCCAGTCCGTCGAACTCAAGAAAATCCTCGTCTTCGCCGACCGCGCCCAGCCCGTCGACCTCGAGCCCGGCTCCGACGCCACCACCGCGCTCGTCCTCGCACACCCCGCCGTCATCGAACGCGACGACGACGGCAATATCGAGAGCGAAGGCACCGCCAGCCGCGCCACCCTCTGGGTCTTCCCCGATGCCGGCCAGGGCGATTCCGGCCCGACCACCCGCCTCGCGATGCGACTCGAAGACTTCACAAGCAAAGACAGCAAGACCGGCCTCGTCACCGGCCGCACACTCCCCGTCTCCATCACCGTCCCATCCACGCTCCGCGACGATCCCAAGTTCCTGCGCGGCGACGAGCTCCGCGATCTCCGCACCCGCCCCGAGCGCATGAGCTGGATCGACCAGCGCCGCCGCCGCCTCGCCAATGAACTCGCACTCGGCCGCGCCATCGACGACATGTCCAGGGCGCTCTCTTCCATCGGATCCTCCACCCTGCTCGATTCCGCCGGGCGCCAGCTCGTCATCCGCGCCAGCGCCGTCCGCGCCGCCGGCAAGAACTCCTGGAACATCATCCCCGGGCCCGCCGGCACCGTCGAAGTCGACCTGCTCAGAAAGGACGGCGCTCCCTCGCGTTCCGCCGGCGTGCGACATCTCGCCCGCACCGCCATCCTCGCCCCCGACACCAGCGACGATCGCCCCGCCGGTGAACTCGTCCTGCGGCTCGAACTCCGCGATGTCGCTTCCTCTCAGCTCGGCGAAGCCGGCAGCGCCGCCGAAGCCACCAGGCGCGAACGCCTCTCCTTCAGCGGCCTGCTCGGCCCCAAGGCCCAGCTCGCCGGCCTGCTCAAGATGGGAACCTACCCCCTCCTCGACGAAGCCGAAAAGTCCCGAAAGACCGGCGGCGTCTCCTGGGAATCCGGCGAACTCCGCAGAGAACTCGACGCCCTCGACAACGAGATCACCGCCAAGCAGAACGAACGCCTCGCCGTCGCCGTGAGCTGCCTCGTCATGATGCTCACCGGCGCCGTCACCGCCCTGCGCTTCAGCCGCAGCCTCCCGCTCACCGTCTACCTCTGGAGCTTCTTCCCCGCGCTCGTCTGCGTCATCACCATCAGCGGCGGCCAGCAGCTCACCCGCAGCCACGGCTGGCCCGGGCTCCTCCTGCTCTGGGGCGGCGTCGCCGTCCTGGGCGTCTACACGCTCTGGACGTACATGATCGTCCGCAAGCACTGAACAGGACGCACCCCCGGCCCCTTTCATACTCTTGAACCAATGGGCGATCCGCACCCGGACGCGAACTTCACCACCTGGCGCTCCTGCCTCTCCCGGTCCGCGATCGCGCTGATCGTGCTCGTCACGCTCGCACGGCTCGCCTACCTCGCCTTCCTCTGCCCCTACGACCTCATCGAAGACGAAGCCCAGTACTGGGTCTGGAGCCTCCGGCCCGACTGGTCGTACTACTCCAAGGGCCCCGGCATCGCCTGGTCCATCTGGCTCTCCACCCACGCGCTCGGCACCAGCGAGTGGGGCGTCCGCGCGCTCGTTCCCATCTACGCCGCCGTCGCGGCGCTCTGCATCGCGGGACTCGCCGCCGATGCCGGTCGGGATCGCAGAGCCGCCCTCACCGGCGCCGCCGTCTTCTACCTGATTCCTCTCTTCGCTCTCACCGCCACCTTCGCCATGACCATCGACGGGCCCATGGTCGCCTGCTGGGCCATCGCCAGCTGGAGCGCCTTCCGCGCGCTGTACCGATCCTCGCGCTCCGCGTGGATCGTGCTCGGGCTTGCGCTCGCGGCGGGAATCCTCTTTAAGTACACCGTCCTGCTTCTCATCCCCGGCCTGATCGCGATCGCCATCCTCGACAGAAAGTCGCTGCGAGTTGCGCCCCGCTCCGCTCCGCTCGCCGCCGGCGCCTGCCTGATCACGCTGCTGGGCCTCGTGCCCATCGCCATCTGGAACATGCACAACGACTGGCCGGCCCTGCGCCACCTGCTCGGGCACGCCAAGCTCCCCGGCGGCGACCAGCTCAAAGCCGCACCCGGCTACTCGCCCCTCTGGACGCTCGAGTTCATCGGCATCCAGCTCGCCGCCGTCGGCCCCGCCCTCGCGCTCATGTGGTTCGGCGCACGGCGCATGCTCGCCGGCGATCACGAGAGCCGATCGGGCGCACGCTTCCTGCTCTGGTGCGGACTTCCGACCATCATCTTTTACCTGCTCGCCACCTTCCTGACCAACGTCGAGGGCAACTGGGCCATGGGCGGCTTTGTCACGCTCGCCGCGCTCGCCGCCGTCGGCGCGGTGCGCGGCATGGACGAGTTCCGCGCCCTGCTCGCCGACTGGCTCGCCATCAAACCCGCCCAGCGCCCCCGCGCCGGGTTTGTCCGCCGCAAACCCGAAACGCTCCCGCAGGTCGCCTGGCACTTCACCGTGGGTTACGGGATCATCGCTTCGCTGCTCATGCTCCGCCTGGACTGGATCGCCTCGCTGCCGCTCATCGGGCCCAATGTGGCGCTGCACCGCCTGAAGGGAGTGCGCCAGTACGCCCAGGCTGTCGACAGGCTCCACCGGGAGCGAGTCCCGGACGGACCCATCATTTCGTATCATTACGGAGTGGCGGCCCAACTCACCTTCTACCTGCCCGATCATCCGATGGTGTACGTGGCCGGAAGCCGCCTGGGCTACCGGCGGACGCAGTGGGACCTCTGGCCCGACATGGACCTTTCGCAGCCCCGGTTCGCGGGCGCCAGCGCGCTGCTGATCGGCGCTTCGCTCCCGCAGTGGGAATCGTGCTTCGGCAAGGTGGTCGAGATCGGGCGCCTGCGGGAAGATCCGCGCCGCGACCGCTGGACGTGGATCGGCGAGGGCTTCAACGGATTCAAGGGTTTCGGGAAGGCGGTTCAATGAGCGCCTCCCGCCATGTGCGCCAGGACTACTTCTTTGAGTCCGAGCGCCGTTCGCGTGCCCGCGGGCGCGCCTGGATTCTCGCGCTGGCCATCTTCGGGCTTGTCGCCACGCACCTGCTCGACCGGTGGTTCTTTCACGCCTTTTACCTTGGTCCCGCGGGAGCCGGGCAGGTTGAGTCCAAGGCCTGGTATCAGATCCTCCGCCAGGCGGGCGACGTGCGCGCGTGGATCATCGTCTCGCTGGCGATCGGGGCGCACGCCTTCTGGCGCGCGTACGGCGGGAGCGGGCAGCGCCTCCGGCTCGGCGGAGTCATCGCGATCACCGCCGCGCCCATGGCCGCGGGCATCGCGGCGGAACTGTTCCGCATGATCCTCGCTCGGGAGAGGCCCATGGCGGGGGGTGAGTACCACGACCACGCCTGGCGCGGGCTGTTCGCGGGCGTCTATTCGGGCGGCAGGTGGTTCGACCTGGGCGAGCTCGGGCTTCCCAGCAGCCACGCCGCCGTCGCGATGGCGGGCGCGGTCGCCTGCGCCCGCGCCTTTCCCGGCACCGGCTGGGTGCTGGTGCCGGTCGCGATCGGCTGTTCTTGGACCCGGATGGCCACCGGCCGGCACTACGCGAGCGACGTGTTCCTGGGGATGATCATCGGCTGGGCGGCCGGCGCCATCCTGGCCTCGTTCCTCCGGCGCATCCGGTAGCGCAACAATCGGGAGCCTTTGAGCACGCTCGACCGCTACATCGCCCGTCAGTACCTGATCAACATCGCCGCCCTGGTGGTGATCCTTTTCAGTTTCATCATCGCGATCGATCTCTCGCTGAACTTTGACAAGTTCGTGGCGCTTGCCGCCAAGCGGGGCATGACGCCCGAGGGGGACCCGTCGGCGGTCCGCAAGCTGATCCTCACGATCTTTCTGGTGTTCGACTACTGGTGGCCCAAGCTGGTGCAGCTGTTTAACTACATGATCGGGCTGATCATCATCGGGGCGATGGGGTTTACCTGCTCGCAGCTCGTGCGTCACCGCGAGTTTGTGGCGGCGGTCGCGGGCGGCATCAGCCTGCACCGGCTGATGCGCCCGATCATCCTGGTCGCGCTGCTGATGACCGCGATCCAGGCGATCAACTTCGAGTTCGTCATCCCGCAGATCGCCGACCTGATCCAGCGCGACCGCGAGCAGGCCAGCCAGCGGCGGCTCGACACCATCCCGGTCCGGCTTGTCCCCGACGGGCAGCGCCGGCTCTTTTACGCCCGGAGTTTCGATGCTTCCAGGGGGGAGATGCGGGACGCTCTGATCGTGGAGCGCAGCGCCAACGGGCCGGCGACGCGGGCGATCACGGCCTCGCGTGCGGTCTGGCGAGCGGGCGGCTGGGACCTTGAGAACGGCTGGGCGGAGTCGAGGACGAACCAGTCGCTGCCGCGCGAGAAGGTGGAGCGGGTGACGACCGACCTGGACCCGACGGCCCTCAAGATTGCGCGATTTTCGGGGTACAGCCAGAGCCTGAGCTGGGCGCAGATCTCGGAAATGCTGCAGCGGCCGGAGCTTCTGGACCTGGCGGAGGGGAAGAGCGCCGGCGCGACGGCCCGCGAGCAGCGGGCCGATGAGCTGCAGCGGATCCGCTTCGGGCGGATCGGGATCATGCTTTGCAACCTCCTCGCGCTGCTGGTGGTGACGCCGTTTTTCATGCGTCGCGAGCCGACGAACATGATCTTCGAGGCGATCAAGGCGGCGCCGCTGGCGGTGGTGGGTGTGATGGGGGGCGTGCTGGGCGCTTCGGCGTCGATCCCGGGGCTGCCTCCGCAGGTGGGCGTGTTCGTGCCGGCGATCGTGCTGCTGCCGCTGGCCATCGCGGCGGTCTCGAGCGTGCGGACCTGACATCCCGCGGGGCGGAGCGTGTTCGTACACTGCGGCATGGCCTCCGTGGTCTTCTACTTCCAGGTTCATCAGCCGTACCGGCTCCGGCGCTACAGCGTCTTTGACAGCGATCCGCTGTACTTTGACGACAGCAAGAACGCGGAGATCTGCCGCAAGGTCGCGGGCAAGTGCTATCTGCCGGCGACGCGGCTGATGCTGGACCTTGTCCGGCGGCACCGGGGCGAGTTTCGCATCAGCTACTCGATCAGCGGGACGGCGCTCGAGCAGTTTGAGTCGTACTGCCCCGAGGTGATCGGCGTCTTCCGCGAGCTGGCGGAGACGGGCTGCTGCGAGTTTCTGGCGGAGACGTACCACCATTCGCTGGTGTGCCTGAACGGGCTGGATGAGTTTGTAGAACAGGTTGATCTGCACGGGCGCAAAGTTCGCTCGCTCTTCGGGCAGACGCCGACGGTCTTCCGGAATACGGAACTGGTTTACTCCAACGCGCTGGCGCGTGAACTTTCATCGATGAAGGACGAGAACGGGCAGCGCCGGTTCTTTGGGGCGCTGTGCGAGGGGACCGACAGGCATCTTGCGGGGCGGTCGCCGGCGGAGGTGTACAGGCCACCGGCGGCGGGGGGGGAGGAGCTTGAAGGGCGGGGCGGGCGGCCGTTCGGGCTGCTGCTCAAGAACTACCGGCTGAGCGACGACATCGCGTTTCGTTTCAGCAATCGGGGGTGGGCGGAGTGGCCGCTCACGCCGGAGAAGTTTGCGGCGTGGGTGGGCCGGACGGGGGGGTTGTGCAACCTGTTCATGGACTACGAGACGTTCGGGGAGCATCAATGGGCGGACACGGGGATTTTCCGTTTTCTGGAGCTTTTGCCGCAGCAGGTGCTGGACGGGAAGAACACATTTCTGACGGCGAGCCAGGCGCTGGTTTCGCGTGCTCCTTCGGACGAGCTGGACGTGCCGGAGTACACCTCCTGGGCGGATACGGAGCGGGACTTGTCGGCCTGGCGCGGGAACGCGATGCAGTCGGGCGCGATGGATGAGACTTTTGCGCTTGGGGTCAAGATCCGGGAGAAGGCGGCGAAGCTGCAGGGGGCGGAAAACAAGAGAAGGTGGGAGGCGGCGCAGCGGCTGCTGGACGACTGGCGGCGGCTGACGACGAGCGATCACTTCTATTACATGTGCACCAAGTACTTTGCGGATGGGGATGTCCACAAGTACTTCAACCCGTATGACTCCCCCTACGACTCGTACATCAACTTCATGAACGTGCTGGACAACGTGCGGACGCGGCTGGCGCAGTGAGACGGGCGGGGGGGGGTCGCGGGGGGCGGGACAGGATTTCGACAAAAAACCCGAGATCGTTGCAATCGCGGTCCCCCGCGGGCGTGCTACTCCGAACTACGAGCGGAGATCAACACATGAACGGATCGAACCGGCGTGCGGGCGGGGTGATTGCTTTGGGGGCCTTGGTGGGGGCCTTGGTGGGAGCCTGTGTGGGGGCGGCATGGGCGGCGGGGGCGCTGCCGCCGGTGCCGGTGCCGCCGGAGAATCCGATCACGGAGAGCAAGCGGGTGCTGGGGAAGATCCTGTTCTTTGAGGAGCAGATTTCTTCGACGAACGTGGTTTCGTGCGCTTCGTGCCATGTGCCGTCGAGCGGCGGGGCGGACCCGCGGGTGCAGCGGAATCCGGGGCCGGACGGGATTTTCAACAACGGGGACGACCGGCAGGCTTCGCCGGGCGTTATCTCGAGCGATCAGTGGAACAGTTTTCAGCTTGACGATCTGTTCGGGCTGCGGGTGCAGGTGACATCGCGAGCGGCGAACTCGAACATCAACGCGGCGTACGCGCCGGATCTTTTCTGGGATGGGCGGGCGCGGAGCGGGTACGTGGATTCGGAGACGGGGCAGGTTGCGATCGCGGCGGGGGGTGCGCTTGAGAGCCAGTGCGTCAACCCGCCGGTGAGCGACGTGGAGATGCAGCACGCGGGGATGGACTGGGCGGGCGTGGAGCAGCGGCTGCAGCGCGTCAGGGCGCTCGACCTTTCGACGAACATCCCGGCGGACGTGCAGGCGGTGCTGAACACGACGCGGAGCTATCGCGAGCTGTTCCGCCAGGCCTATGGGGATGAGGCGATCACATCGAAGCGGATCGCGTTTGCACTGGCGACGTATCAGCGGACGCTGATCGCTGATCAGACGCCGTGGGATGCGTTCCAGGCGGGGAATCAGAACGCGCTGACGCAGAATCAGCGGCAGGGGCTGCAGGTATTTCTGAGCCAGGGGCCGCAGGGCGCGAACTGCACGGCGTGCCACGTGCCGCCGTTGTTTACGGACAACACGTTCCGGAATCTCGGGCTTCGTCCGATTGCGGAGGACAACGGTCGTCAGGCCGTGACGGGGCTTGCCGGGGATCGGGGCAGGTTCAAGGTGCCGGGGCTGCGGAACGTCGGGCTCAAAGCGACGTTCATGCACAACGGGCAGTTCAACCAGTTGGCGCAGGTGATGGGTTTTTATGGGGGCGTGCGCAACGTGAACCCGAACCCGGATAACCGGGATCCGGCGCTCAATGGCGTGAATCTGCCGCCGCAGGCGGGAGCGCAGGTGCAGGACTTCCTGGCGAACGGGCTGCTCGATCCGCGTGTGCGGGATCAGACGTTCCCGTTTGACCGGCCGGCGCTGTTCGCGAGCCCGGGCCGGGCGGCGAACCAGGTGACGACTGTGGCGAACACGGGGCCGGTGGGGCAGAATCCGCCGCGGATCGTGGTGCAGGCGCCGCCGATGGTGGGGAATCGCGACTTCAAGATCGGGCTTGATGGCGCTGCGGCCGGGGCGACGGTGCGGCTGGGGGTTTCCACGGTGGCGCCGGTGAATGGCCGGATCACGCCGCAGTTCTACTTCGCGGATCAGACGGCGGGAACTGGGGCGAATGCGGGGGTGGCGACGCAGTTCTGGCCGCTGCTGGCGGGGCGGGTGAACGCCGGCGACGTGCTGTTTGCGCAGTGGTTCGTGGACGGCGCGCCGGTTGGGCAGGACGTTTCTGCGGTGGTGCGGATCCCGATCTTCTGCGGGAGCGCCGGGTGTCCGTCGGTCTGCTCGATGTCGGACTTCAACGGGGACGGGCTGGTTGATGACACGGACTTCGTGTTCTTTGCCGGCGCGTATGCCGATCTTGTCGTGCCGCAGGCGGACGTGCTGAGCGACCTCAATGCGGACGGGCTGGTGGACGGGGGCGATTTCACGATCTTTGTGACCGCGTACGACACGCTGATCTGTTCGTGAGCGGGCGTCGGTCTGAGTGCCGGAACAAACGGGTTTGACCGGGCCCCTCCGTGATGGAGGGGCTTTTTCTTTTGCCGGCGTGAGGATGGCGAGGAGGGTGCGCTGGGCGCGGGCGAGGTCGGTGCGTCTGGAGGGGTTGAAGACGGCTTCGAGCTCTGCCGCCAGTGTGTGAAGGCGGTCGACCTGGCGGCGGGCGCGGAGGAGGCGCTCGAGGAGTTCCTGTGGGGAGTGCGGGTTGGAGGCGGAGTCGGGCACGGGGGCAGTGTACCATAAACCGGACTTTTTGTACGGTCTTTGTATGGATTTTTCGGAAATTGGGTGTAAGTTGTTGTGGGAGAGGGGGAAAGCGACTCCGAACCCGGCGCTGGGATTCCGTTTTTGAGGGCGGGCGGGACGCGGTGCAGATATGGGCGGTGGGCGAGACGTTGCCCAAAAGAACATGCGATGGAGGCCCAACTGTGCAATAAGTCGGTTCAGCAGGCAGCGATCGGGCGGGGTCTTGAAGGCGGGACAGGGAAATAGAGCCGTCCTCGACGCAACTCCAACACTGCGTACTCCGCCGTGGTTGGACCGCCTTGTCCGCTAGAGTTTGTCTAATTAAATTCCAGTTCGTGTAAGACTCAAATAAAGATGGATTAGAAGCGTGATGATCGGTCTGGGACGCGATATCCACAATAATGTGGAAAAATTTAGCACATGCGTCACTTGACAAAACCTTGATGTTGAGATTGTCATGCTCGGGGAGTCCTACAGGAGGTTTTACATGATGAACGGTCGAGGCATTGGGCGTAAGTGCGCGGTGTTCGCACTTGGTGCATTCACGGTAATCGGCGCGCAAGCAAACGCGGACGAGACGAGAGTATCGATGGCGGATGAAACTCATTGGGTCTATCTGCCTGCGGTTGTGAATGAATCTGTCGTCGGTTTCTTGGCAGTTCAAGATCCGATGGTGGCCCTGCGGGGTTCTTATACCGTCGTGTGGTTTGAACGAATGACCACGGCGGAATTCACGATGGAAGGCTGGACGGATACGGCGCCGGACGATGCTGCGGCAATCATCGCCGATCGTTTTGGTGAGCCAACGATGTTTCAGTATGCAGATTTCTCCGCTTCGGCAATGTCTCTAGCGGCATTGGGAGCGGTCTCGATTTACACGCCGCCGGAGTGGACCAACAACGGAATTTCGATTTACGATCCCTGGCAATCCGTTTCGGACCAGTTGACGGCCGATGATGTCGAGTTCTTGGTGAATAGCGGAATCGCCGCAGGGGCTGTTGGCCTTTCAAAGTCCGTCGTTATGCCCTCCCCGTGTCCCGACTCGTTTTCTGCTCAGGGCGGAAAGCTCGCCAAGTTTGCGGCTGATTTTGAGTTGGATGTGTTTGGTACGGTGTCTGACGCCTCGGCCCTCTCGGCAAGCATGGCAGAATGCTGCTTGGTGCCTCAAGGTTGCGTGACGAAGTATGTGTGGGGCGACTATGCCACGCCAACGCCAATCGCTTCGGGAGCGCCTTCATGTCGATGGACGCGCAATGGGACCTACACAACGACGTGCTCTTTCTGCGGCATCTCGTGGAATACAACGGGCACGGTGACTGACAATCACACATGCTCGGTGGCGGTGGCGGGAGAGTGTCCCGCTAAGCCTCCGTGTCCCGGCGCGTATCCCTAATGTCGTTCTATGGGCACGAAGCGACAAACGATTCTTGCCGTTGGCGTTGTCGCTCTGACAGTGTTCGTGACAGCATTCGCCCCGGTGGTTTTGTTGGTGATGGCTCGGCCGCCGGGTTCGTGGCTGGCTAGTCAGATTGGTTTGTTCCTGGCTCGCTCGTTGCCGTCTGGGCGGGTGGTTGATTCCTCTACCCAGGCACTTGGCGGGCCGGCCTATTGGCTTCTGCCCCCTGTGGCGTGGCTTTCGAGTGCTGAACTTGGCTGTCTGATCCTTCAAGTCCTATTTCAGTTGGCTGTTTGCGTGGCTTTCGTGGAGGTGTGGATTCGCCAAGCACGGCCGGTGCGACCGTCTGAAGTGCAAGATGATCGGCTGGAGATTTATGCCCGCGCGATGGCGATCGGATTGGTGTGGGCGCTGAGCTTGGCAGTGTGCGTTTCGCAGATTCGTATCGTGCTCGTCAGTTGGCATAACGAAACGATTGGCCAGACATGGCAGATATACGACGGTGGGATGGATGTGGAATCGACCGCCGCGAAAATCACCGCTGTTTCTGCGCTCGTGCTTTACCTCGGCGGGGCGGCGCTTATCGCTCGGAGGGAGGTGCAAAGAGCGCAGGCCCGCATGCTCGCCTCACGCCCCGCAGGAAGCTGCCCGGCATGCGGATATTCCGCGGCCGGTCTGGTGAAGTGCCCCGAATGCGGTAAGGCGTTGCATGAATCAAACACAACGGAGAGACACACGGGGCCGCTGCAAGCATCGCTTCTTGGCACTTGGTGGCGGATCTCGATTCTGGCTGTCGTGGGGCTGACGATTGGCGCTGGAATTTTGGCGCCGCTGACGCTGGGAATCGTCTGGACAATCCGACACGGGTAGCCTGGATGAACTGGTTTGGCTGAGGGGTTTTTGCGGGGGAACAAGGCGCAGATTGCCAAATGGCCAAGGGGCAAAGGGCCAAATCTGAAGAGAGGAAGAAGCCAAAGAGCAGAAGGGAAAATGGGGGTGGGGGGGTGCGGGCGGGTCGGGAAAGGGGAACTGGGAGTGGTGGCGGGGCGAATGGAATGAGCCGGCCGCGAGGCTGCGCGGGAAAAAGGTGGGACATGGGAGCGAGCCACTGCGCAGGCTCTCTCTTCGCTCGCTTGGGTGCGGGGCGGTCCAATTTGAGCGCGTCGGGAGGCTCTATGGGGCTGGTTGATTCTCATTGGTTCAAGGGCTGTGGGAACGAAACGCGCGGGGGCGGGAAATTCTGCGCGGCGGCGGTTGTTGCATCGGTGTTTGTTGTGACGGCGGCGCTTGGTGCCGAGCCGTGGACATGGACGGTGGAGCATCCATCGCCGGCGCCGTCGTCGCGGTTTGCGCATTCCATGTCGTACGACGCGGTACGGAAGGTTGTTGTGCTGTTCGGCGGACAGGCGAATGTTCCGGCGGGCACCGGTGCGTTGAACGGGGAAACCTGGGAGCTTGCGGGCGCGGTGTGGAGCCAGAAGATCGTGGCGGGACCGGGCGCGCGGGGGAGTCAACGGTCGGTGTTTGATTCGGTCCGGAATCGGACGGTCCTGTTTGGGGGCGCGAACCTGAGCACGACATTCCAGGACACGTGGGAATGGGACGGCGCCACTTGGGTGGAACGGAACGTGGCCGGACCTTCGGCGCGGGGCGGTCAGGCGATGGCGTTTGATTCTGTCCGGGGCGTGACCGTCCTGTTCGGCGGCTCAACGGTGCAGGGAACGATGCGGTTGGATACGTGGGAGTGGGATGGAACCACGTGGGCGCTGCGCGCGCAGACTGGGCCGTCGGGACGAACGCTGAGCGCCATGGCGTTTGATGAAGGGCGCGGCGTGAGCGTGCTGTTCGGCGGATTCTCGGGAACGGCGGTGCTGGGCGACACGTGGGAGTGGAACGGCGCGGGCTGGACGCAGCGATTTGTGGCTGGTCCGCCGGCGCGCACGATGTCTGCGATGGTGTACGACGAAAAGATCGGCGCTGTGGTCCTGGTGGGCGGGCGGCTTTCGGGAGGCAACGACTTCGCCGACACGTGGGCGTGGAACGGGACGGAATGGAGGGAGATCGGCACGAGCGGGGGCATCAAGGCCGCGTACCACGGGCTTGCGCGTGACAAGTCGCGGGATGTCATCGTGCGTTTCGGCAATCAGGGCAGCGAGTTCTCGGCGGGCACGTGGAAGCTGAATGCGCCCCCCTGCCCGAGCGATCTGAACGGCGACCGCGTGGTGGATGACGCGGACTTTGTGATCTTCCTCGCGGCGTACAACGTGATGGACTGCGCGGACGCGGGGATGCCGGCGGATTGTCCGTCGGACATGAATCGGGACGGGGTGGTGGACGACTCTGACTTCAGCGTGTTTGTGGTGGGGTATGACGAGATGGTGTGTGGGGGGAGTGTGTGAAAGGGCCGAGGGGCAAAGGGGCGGTGGGCGGGGGGTTTTGGGAGCGTTTGTACGTGAAACTGGGGTTTGTGGGGATGGTTCGGAACCAGAGAGAGAGTTGGGGGCGAGCAGGCGCGTTCTTGGTTTCCTGCGCGGGGAACATGAGGCGGCCGCGGTCGGCGAAGGAGGCTTTATGCGACTTCTTTGGGTTGTGCTCTTGGGGCTGACGGCGGCGGGGCGGCTGGCGGGCGCGCAGTGTGAGCAGGTGGTGGAGGGGGTTGGATACGCGGCGTTTGGTCTGCCGCAAACCGCGATGGCGTCGTGGCACGAGGATAGAGAGACTCGGCTTGCGTGCGCGGGGATGGCCGGCGGGCTGGGAGCGGTTGCGGTGCGGCGGAACGGTGCATGGGAGGTGCTGGGAGGCGGGTTTGTCGGGCAGGTCTCGGCGCTTGTGGAGTTTCAAGGGAAGCTGATTGCGGCGGGGAATTTTCAGAAGGTGGGGAGTGTGAATGCGGCGCGAATCGCCGCGTGGAACGGAACGGCGTGGGAGGCGCTCGGGGCTGGGCTTGTTGGCGAGGCGTATTCGCTGGCGGTGTATCAGGGGGAGCTGTTTGTCGGAGGCAACCTGAGCCAGGCCGGTGGATTGCCGGTAGCGGGGCTGGCGGCGTGGAACGGGAGCCAGTGGCGTGCGCTGCCGAGTGCCGGATCGCCGAGCGTGTACAGCTTGCGTTCGTTTGGCGGATCGCTGATCGCGGGCGGCGCCACGTTTACGGTGGGCGGCAAGTCGTGCAGCGTCGCTTCCTTTGATGGAACGGGCTGGACGGCGCTTGGGGCGGGACCTTCCGGGAGTGTTCTTGCGCTCGAGGAGTACGGCGGGGCGCTGATCGCGGGGACTGACTCTTCGACCGTGGCGAACGTTTATCAGTGGAGCGGCGGCGCCTGGCAGGTTGTGGGCGACGGGGTTCGCGGGCGGGTGTCTGCGCTGCGGTCTTTTGGCGGGAGGTTGTTTGCGGGCGGGAAAGTCTCCTTCTCGAATTCCGGAACGGCATTCATGCTCATCGCTTCCTGGGACGGGGTGCAATGGGCGCCGGCGGGAATGGGCGAGAACGCGATCGGGAGCATCAACGACGCGGTGTACTGCATGGGCGAATCGGAGGGCACGCTCGTGGCGGGTGGGCAGCTGGCGAACTGGCCTTACGTCGGACGATGGGGCGCGCGATGGACCGGTGCGGAGTGGGTGTCGCTCGAGCCTGCGCTGCAGGCGGGCAAGTTTGTGATGGGAACGTGGAACGGGCGCTTTGCTGCGGCGGGTGATTTTGTTCGTGTTGGTGACCAGCGCGTGAACTATGCGATGTCGTGGTCGGGGGAGAAGTGGGAACCGGCGGGCGACGGGCTCTGGAGCAAGGCCACGGCTGTCGGGGAATATCAGGGCAAGCTGATTGTGGGGGGCGGCGCTCCGCGGAGCGAGTCGCCGGTGAACAGCGTTGTGTCGGCCTGGGATGGGACGAACTGGGGAGTGCTGGGGGACCTGATCGCGAATTCGATCAGCTGCTTCACGCAGTATGGCGGAGAGCTGGTTGCGATCGGGCAGATATCACCGAGCGGCACGATCAACGCGCGCGGAGTTGCGGCGTGGGATGGAGCGCTTTGGCACGGATTCGGGAACGGGCTGACGGGCAATGACCTTCGCGCGGGATGTGAATTTGCCGGGAAGCTGTTCGTCGGCGGGAGCGGGGCGCTCGCTGTTGTGAGCGGTTCGGCGGCCTCCAACATCATCGCGTGGAACGGCGCGGCGTGGGAGAAGGTTGGCGGGGGCGTGACCGGGGCGGTGAATGCGCTGACGGTATGGAACGGGAAGCTGATTGTGGGCGGGCAGATGACGATGGCCGGCGCGACGCCGGTGGCGAATGCGGCGGCGTGGAACGGGAGCGGCTGGGAAGCGATGAATGCGCCCGGCGCGGTGTCGCAGCTGTTTGTCTATCGAGGTTCGCTCATCGCGCTGATCGGGTCTTCGGTCATGCGATGGAATGGCGCCGCGTGGGAGGCTACTGCTTTCAGTTCGCTCGGGCAGATCGCGGTTTTGGGCGGAGAGATTGGGGGGTACGGCATTGCGTCGATCGGCTTCATCGGACGGCACGATCTGCCGCGGTATGTGAGCGGCGAGCCGATGATTCCGACGCAGCCGCGCGATCCGGTTGCGTATTGCGGGACGAGTGCGGAGATACGCGTGATTGTGGACAACGTCGGGACCAACACGCCGACGTATAAGTGGAGGAAGGGGACGACGGAGTTGAGCGACGGGCCGACGGGTACGGGCTCAACACTCGTTGGAGTTCATTCCGCGCACTTGCGCATCGAGAATGTCGGTGTGGCGGATGCGGGGGGGTATGACGTGATCGTGGAGAATTCGTGCGGCAGCGCGATCAGCACGGCGGCGACCGTGCGGCCGGATTGCTGTCCGGCGGACCTGAACGATGATGGGGTTGTGGATGGTGCGGACTTTTCGATCTTCGTCGCGGCGTACAACATGCTGGACTGCGCGGACGCGGCGATGCCGGCGGGTTGCCCGTCGGACATGAATCGGGATGGCGTGGTGGATGATTCGGACTTCAGCGTGTTTTTGGTGGGGTATGACGAGATGGTGTGTGGGGGAGGGAGTGTGTGAAAGGGCCGAAGGGCAGGGGGAAATTGTCACAGCGCCAAATTGCCAAAGGGCCAAATGAGGAATGAGGGGAAGAGGCTCAGCGTTGAAAGGCGCCTGGGGAATTGGGGGCGCGGTAGGCTGGGGGGATGAAGTCACAAGAGATGGTGGCGCAGTCGGTGCGGCATTCGCGGGATTTGCTGTCGCGGTATCTCGTTGGGTTTGATGATTCGAACTACACGGCGACGGCGGCGGGGCTGCCGAACCATGTGGGGTGGTGTCTTGGGCATTTGGCGCTGACGAACAACCGGTTTTGCGGGTGGCTGCCGCGCGGGAGGGCGGAGTTGCCGGCGGGGGATTTCGTGGAGGGCGGGGCGTCGGGAGATTCGGAGCGGTTTGGAACGGAGAGCGTGAGCTTTGGGAGTGATCCGCGCGGGGGGGCGGTGTTTCCGCGGTATGAGCGGTGCGTGCGGGTGTTTACGGATTCGGTGGAGCGGCTGGCGGGGGCGATTGAGGGGTTGAGTGAGGAGGAGTTGGTGAGGCCGGTGGCGATGTTTCGTGGAGTGGAGTCGCCGCCGTATCTGATGGCGGCGCGGGCGGTGTACCACGTGGGGATTCACAATGGGCAGATCGCGGATTTGAGGCGGGCGCTTGGGATGAAGGGGGTGTTGGGGTGAGGGGCGGGCCTGGACGGTTTTTGATAGGTATCAGGATGGAACTTTTGGAGGTTTTCGGGGGTGGGGGTGCGGGCTATCATTCTCCCCTTCATTCCGGCTCTGGCCGGGGGTGATGGGCGTCGGCGAGCTGGGCCTCTGAGGCAGTCGGCGACGTGGAAAACACGCCACCGTAGCTCAGTGGTAGAGCACTCCCTTGGTAAGGGAGAGGTCATGGGTTCAAGTCCCATTGGTGGCTTTGGGAGAAGAGAAGGCACTGGGCGATCGGCGCTGGTCGCCAGGGTCAGGGTAAAGGCAGCGGTTGTCTGAGAGGGCAGCGTGCTGGATTCGTGCCGGAACGCGTCATTGGGAGACTGGGCTTCGCGAGAAGCGTGGTCGATGCGGGACGGTTTGATCGCGGGTGCGTTGTGCGCCGTCTGACGCTCGCCTCGGCTCAGGGCCTTGGCTGGAGAGTGTTCGACAACGGCGGCGTGAGCACGCTCGCGAAAGTCCACGGAACACGCCTTTTGCGCGTGGAGCCCGTGGGTGGAGTCTTGTCATGGCAAAGGGCGTCTTTACTCGTACGAAACCTCACGTGAACGTCGGCACCATCGGTCACATCGACCATGGCAAGTCGACCCTCACCGCGGCCCTCTCGGCTCGCTCGGCGGCCAAGTTCGGCGGCGAAATCAAGTCCTACGCGGACATCACCAAGGGCGGCACGGTTCGCGACGCGAACAAGACCGTGACGATTGCCTCGTCTCACACCGAGTACGAGACCCCGAAGCGGCACTATGCGCACGTGGACTGTCCGGGCCACGCCGACTTCGTGAAGAACATGATCACCGGCGCCGCCCAGATGGACGGCGCGATCCTGGTGGTGTCGGCCGCGGACGGCCCGATGCCGCAGACCCGCGAGCACGTTCTGCTGGCCCGTCAGGTCGGTGTGCCGCACATCGTCGTCTTCCTGAACAAGGTGGACCTGGTTGACGATCCGGAACTTCTCGACCTGGTGGAGCTTGAGGTGCGTGAGCTCCTGAAGAAGTACGGCTTCCCGGGCGACAAGACCCCGGTGATCCGCGGTCAGTCGAAGCTCGCTCTCGAGAACCCGAAGGACGACAAGGCGTGCAAGCCGATCGACGATCTGTTCGACGCGATCGACACGTTCATTCCCGAGCCGCAGCGCGAAGTGGACAAGCCGTTCCTGATGAGTGTGGAAGACGTGTTCTCGATCAAGGGCCGCGGCACGGTGGCCACGGGCCGTATCGAGCGCGGCGTGGTGAAGGTTGGCGACACGGTCGAGATCGTCGGCCTGCGTTCGGACACCAAGAGCACGGTTGTGACGGGCGTTGAGATGTTCAACAAGACGCTGGACAGCGGCCAGGCCGGCGACAACGTCGGCGCCCTGCTGCGCGGCGTTGAAAAGAACGACATCGAGCGTGGCCAGGTGCTGTGCAAGCCGGGCTCGATCAAGCCCCACACCAAGTTCAAGGGCGAGGTTTACGTCCTGACCAAGGAAGAGGGCGGACGCCACACTCCGTTCTTCTCGGGCTACCGCCCGCAGTTCTACTTCCGCACGACGGACGTGACGGGCACGACCAAGCTGCTGGGCGGCGCGGAGATGTGCATGCCGGGCGACAACATCACCATGGAAATCGACCTGATGGGCAAGCCCGTCGCCATGGAGAAGGGCGTTCGCTTCGCCGTGCGTGAGGGCGGCAAGACGATCGGCTCGGGCGTTGTGACCGAGATCATCGAGTAAGAAAAGCCCCTGGTACAAGGCATCAGGCACTTGTGGCAGGATGCGAACCTAAAGTAACCCCCTGCGGCGGAGGCGAAAACCTCTGCCGCGGCTTGTCGAGAAAAGAAAGGCAGATTGAGTCATGGCGAAGAAGAAATCGAATGCTCGTGAGTTCCTGTGGCTGCAGTGCAAGGAGACGGGCGACCTGAACTATCGCACGAGCGTGAACACCAAGGGCGGGATGCCGGAGGGCCTGAAGGAAGGCCTGATGAAGTACTCGCCGCGCCTGCGGAAGCACACGCTGCACAAGGTGAAGCGGAAGTAAGAAGCCTTGGCATGAGGCACTGGGCATTAGCAGAGCAGGCGGCCGGCGCCGGGGCAAGACCCAGGCCGGAATGGCGCCTGAAGCCGAGAGCGAGAAGCTGAAAGCTGGATTCCTTGGCAACGAACTCGAACAACCCGGCCGATGCTCGCCGCAATGGCGAGGTGTCGGGCAGTACGGCGGTAGCTCAACTGGTAGAGCAGCGGATTCCAAATCCGCAGGTTGCGGGTTCAAGTCCCTCCCGCCGTGTTATGGAAGCAGAGGCAGGCGCATCGCCATTTTATAAGTCCGGGCAGGGGTTCTGGGTGCGCTGGATGACGGCGCTCCTGGCGGGGCTGCTCGTGGCGGCGGGTGCGGGCTGGCTCTGGCAGCAGCTTGGCCTGATCAGTCTTCCGACGCCGACGTGGCGGATCACGGTTCGGGACTCGGGGTTTGAGTCGGCGGTGGGGCAGCCGGTGGAGCTTTTGACGCGCGGAGCGAACGAGGGTGACTTTGTCACGATCGGCACCGGGACAGCTCAGAAGTGGGAGCAGGTGAGCAAGAGCGAGCACCAGCTCATTCTGGGCTCGCTGGCGATGGAAGGGACGCGGACGCCGGGCGAGGCCGTGGCGGTGCGTTCGCCGTCGAAGACCGACGTGATGGGGATGATCAACGGTCGCGCGGGCGGCATTCCGATCTTCCAGCAGCAGTATCTTCAGGCGGCGGGCGCGGGCCTGTTCCTGATCGCGGGCGTGGTGGGCATTTTCTGGATTGTGGGCCTGAAGCATCGCTCGGTGGATTTCCTCGTCGCGACCGACGCGGAGATGAAGAAAGTCAACTGGTCGACGAGGCGTGAGATCACGCTGCAGACGCAGGTGGTGATCGTGGCCTTCTTCCTGATCGCGGCGCTGATCTTCGTGATCGACGTGGCGTTCAAGCAGGTCTTTGAGCTGATCGGCGTGATCCGCCTGGGGCAGCCTTAAGGCTTCATGACGGCTGCGGCGGCCGCGCCTATGTTGAAGCGTGCACGACTCTGAATCCGTCGCGGCGAACACGGAGGTCCCCTCGGGGCCCGCTGCCCGCCAGGATCAGCACGCCGCGCGAAGAAACTTTTATCTGCTCGCGGGTTTGCTCGGGCTCATCGTTGGGCTCGAGGCGGTTTTATTTCAGTGGTCGCTCTTCGGGGCCGAGGTTGCACGCGGCAGGCTGCTCGCGTCGCTGAAGGGCGTGCCGCTGGGCTGGAGTGTGCTCGTGCTGCTGGGGTTCGGCGGAGCGGCGTGTGCGGGCTGGCTGGTGGAGCGATTCGAGCCTGACGCCGCGGGAAGCGGGATACCCCACGTCAAGGGTGTTCTGCTTCACCTGCGATCGATGCGATGGCTGAGACTGTCGATCGTCAAGTTCGCCGGGGGCGTTCTCGGGATTGGTGCGGGGCTTTCGCTGGGTCGGGAGGGACCGACGGTTCAGCTGGGAGCGGCGGCGGGCACGGGGCTGGCGAAGTTGACGGGGGCTCGTTCGTCGCTGATTCCTCCGCTGGTATCGTGCGGCGCGGGGGCGGGGCTGGCGGCGGCATTCAACGCTCCGCTGGCGGGGACGCTGTTTGTGATCGAAGAGCTCCGGAGGGAGATGAGCCCGACGACTTACGGGGGCGCACTTGTGGCGGCGGTGTCGGCGGACATCGTTGCGCGCTCGATGGCGGGGCAGCTGCCGGCATTTCGAATATCGAACGTGGACACCATGCCGCTGAGCGCGCTGCCGGCGGTGCTGGCGCTCGGAATGGCAGTGGGCGTGATCGCGGTGATTTGGAACAAGGCGCTGCTGTGGAGCTCGGCGGCGGCGGGCGGGTGGAGGCGGGTCCCCCGTTGGGCGCAGGCGGGGGCGATGGGGGCAATCGCGGGCTTGATCGCGTGGTGGATGCCCCTCGCGGTGGGGGGCGGGCACAGTGCCGCGGAGTGGGTATTGAACGGCGGATGCCAGTCGGCGACGGTGACTTGGCTGCTGCTGATGATCTTGGTGAAGTGGATGCTGACGCTCGGGAGTTATGCGAGCGGGGCGCCGGGCGGAATATTCGCGCCGATGCTTTTGATGGGGGCCTTGGCCGGATCGCTCGCGGGCAGAGGCGTTGCCGTCGCTTTTCCTCAACTGGGTGTGGATCCGCAGGCGATGGCGATTCTGGGGATGGCGGCGTGGTTTGCGGGCTCGGTTGGTGCGCCGCTCACGGCGATGGTCCTGATGCTCGAAATGACGGGCAACTATCACCAGCTGTTTGCGCTCTCGGTCGTTTGCCTGGTCGCGTATCTGACGGCGGATCAGCTCCGGAGCAAGCCGGTGTATGACGCCCTGCTCGAGGCCGATCTGCACCGGCGCGGGCTGGAGAATGAAGATGGCGGGCACGCGAGGCACGTTGTCTTTGGGGTCCAGCACGGGTCGATGCTGGCGGGCAAGCGCGTGCGGGACGCAGGAATTCCGGCGGGGTGCCTTCTCGTGGGGCTTGAGCGGCGCGGCAAGGAACTTGTGCCGCACGGAGGCGTGGTGCTCGAACCCGGCGATCACGTCACGGTGCTCTTTCAGAGCGATCACGCGGAAACTGCTTTGACGTTTGTGGATATGTGCCGCGGGAGTTAACGCGCGGGCGTGATGATCGAAGCCATGCGGCCGGTCCTGCCCTTGTCGCGGCGGTGGCTGAAGAAAAGGTCATCTCTGGCGTAGGTGCAGAGCGGCAGGGTTTCGATCTGGGTGACGCCGGCGGACAGCAACTGGGCGTGGAGCGTGGCCTGGAGATCGACGAATCCCTTGGAGCCGGCTTGGGCGGGTTGCCTCCAGGCCGCCCCGGGGAGCGTGCGGAACTGGTCGATGACCTCGGGGCCGACTTCAAAGTGCTGGAAGGAGATGCACGGCCCGATGGAGGCGCGGATCTCGAGGACGCCCAGGGCGTGCATGGCGCGAACGGCCTCGCCGGCGACATCGGTGACGACGCCTCTCCAGCCGGCGTGGACAGCGCCGACCACTTTGCCGTCGGCGCTTGCGAGCAGGATGGGTGTGCAGTCGGCGGTGCGGATGCAGAGCGTGCGGGCGGGGTCGTCGGTGACGATGGCGTCGGCCTTGGTGTCGCCGGGGCCGGCGTGCGCGGGCCGGCCGGGGCGCACGGTCAGAACGGCGGCGCCGTGTACCTGAAAGACCTGGACGAGTTCGCCGCCGGGGGGGATGCCGGCGGATTCGAGCAGGATGTGGAAATTGGCGCGGATGTTTTCGGGCGGGTCGCGCTCGGGGCCGGTGAGTTCGGAAGGGTTGCCGAAGTTGAGGGAGTCGAAGATGCCCCCGGAGACTCCGCCGCGGCGGGTCGAGAATGCGGCGCGAGCGCCTGAGGCGGTGATGAGCGCGGGGACGAGGGGCACGGGCGGCCTGTAAGCGGATGGGCGCTGCGCGCTCAGGGGCAGAGCAGGTTGTCGTAATTGACGACGAAGAGGCTGAAATCCGCGTCGTCTACGACTCCGTCATTGTTGAAGTCGCTGGGGCAGCCGCTGGGCATGCCGGGCTGGGCGCAGCCGAGGATGTCGTACGCCGCCACGAAGATCGAGAAGTCGGCGTCGTCGACGAGGGAGTCGTTGTTGAGGTCGCCGTAGCAGGGGGTGCGGAGTGTGAGTTTCCAGTTGACGCTGGTGGTGTTGCATCCGGTCGCGTTGAACTGGTTGTACCAGGTGGAGACTTCGCTGAAGCTAAAGACGTCGGGACGTCCCGCGGCGATTCCGAAGCGGATGCGGTATGTGCCGGGGGTCAATTCGCCGCGGGTTGGTGTGAAGCTCGTGACAACGCCGGAGATTCCCTGAAAAGTGACGGGGCTGAAGGACTTGCTGACGCCGCTCACGATCGTGGTGCTCTGGTTGGTGATCGAGAAGGTGGATGCCTGCGCGAGGGAGAGGACGATTTCCTGGCTGGTGTAGGCGGCGGTGTAGCCGAAGTCGCTGATGTGCGTGGCGGTGCCGGTGAGAGCGACCTCGGTGGTCTGTTCGGTGGGCGAGATCTGGATGGTGCCCAGGGCGGTGCCGCCGAATCCGCCGCCCGTGGAGCCGCCCCCGGAGCGCTTGTTGGAGAGCGAGACGGGGGGCTGCTGGGCGAGGGGTTCCGGGAATCCGGCGCCGGTGACGCTGCCGGAGGTGAATGAGGCGGTGACGGGGGCCGCGGAAGCCACGATCGACCAGGCCAGCATCGCCGAAGCGGAGAAAACGCGATTCATCATGATGACTCTCCCACCTGCCGAGCCTGCCGCTGCGCGGGAGCTCGAAGGAGGAGAATGGTAGAGCGGGTTTTCCGTCCGCTCATTAAGGACAGATCAGGTCGTTGTACGCGGCGGCGAAGATGACAAAGTCGCCATCGTCGACGACGAGGTCGTTGTTCAGATTTGCAGGGCACCCTCCCGGCATCTCGGGGTCGAGGCAATCGAGGGTGTTGTAACCGTTCGCGAAGGCGACGAAGTCGGAATCGTCGACGAGACCGTCGCCGTTGAGGTCCGCGGGGCAGCCGGGGAGGTAGTCGAAATAGGCGAAGAAGCCGATGTCGAACGTGCCGTAGCCCTCGTTGATGACGTTGGGATCGATGTCGAGCCGGGGGAACAGGTCGACGCCGCCGGTGTAGGTGTCGTAGCCGCTGTCGGCCATGTTTGCGGGGTAGGGCAGGACGGCGTAGTACTTGGTGTGGTAATCGAGAACGGCGTCGGTGAAGCGGTAGGTGCCGTTGCCCACGTGCACGCCGGTCGCGCGGCTGCCGGCTCCGCTGGCGGCTTGCGCCAGGGTGGGCGGCGCGTCGAAGATCGAGAGCGTCGGCGGGATGTCGGTCCAGTAGTAATCAAAGTTGATGGTGAACTCGGAGAGCTTGACGAGTTTGGGTGTGGCTTTGGGGGACCACTGCGTGCCCATCATTCCGAAAGTGGAGGGGGTGAAGGACTGGCCCCAGACGTAGTAGCTGGTGGCGAAGGTCGGATTGCCGATCAGGTAGCTCTGCAACATCGGCTTGAGGCTGATTTTCCAGTCGAGCGAAGCGCTGTTGATCTTGCCGGCGCCGGAGACGGGGTACCACGGCGAGACGACCGAACTGCCGAGCGCGTACTTGAGGCCTGCCGCTACTCCATAGCTGATCTTGTAAATGCCGGCGCTGAGGGTGCCGGAGGTTGGAGAGTCGGGCGAGATATCACCGGTGAGCGCCTCGAAGGTCACGAGCGGCTGAGGGGCATAGTCCACGCTCGAGTTCTCGGCGATGGTGTATTTGGTGGACTTGGTGAGGGCCAAGGTGATGGGTGTCTGGGTGTAGGAGGCTGTGTAGCCATCGTTGATGGGGTGGAATGCGTAGCCGGAAACAGCGATGGAGGACTGATCGTCGGAGTCGGTGATTCCCACGCTGGTTGTGGCGAAGCCGCCGAACCCGCCGCCGGTGGAACCGCCCCCCGAGCCCGATTTGGGGCCGACAGGGGCGAGCGTGTTCTGGCGCAGCGGGTCCGGGAATCCTGCGGCACGGATGTTGCCGGAGGTGAACCCGGTGCCGAGGGGGCCGGCGAGGGCCGCGGCACAGAGAGCGGGCGAGGCGATCAGGTACAGGCGCGCGTTTTTCACGGGAAGGCTCCGGAGCGGGGCGTCAGGCAAACAAGTATCCCACCACGTTCACGCAAGGAGAGCGTTCGGAGGCTTGTCTAATTCGCAAAAAAGCGAAAAAAGAGCGTTGGATGGCATCCAACCGCACGAGGTGGCTTTGTCACCCGTTGACGTTCATCACGACCTTGATGCCGTCGCCGTGCATCATGGTGTCGAAGGCCTTTTCGAACTGCTCGAGGGGGAATTCGTGGGTGATGATGTCGCCCAGTTCGAGGCGGCCGGAGAGCAGCAGTTCTTCCATCTGGTACCACGTTTCGAACATCCGCCGGCCGTTGATGCCGAGCACGGTGGCGCCCTTAAAGACGACGTGCTGCGTGATGTTGAAGGTGGGGGGCTTGGCGGGGATGCCAAGCAGGGCGGCGGTACCCCCGTTGCGCAGGGCGCTGAAGCCCTGGTCGTACGCCGCGGGCGAGCCGGACATTTCGAGCAGGACGTCGACGCCTTCGTTGCGGCAGGCCTTTTTGACGTCGCTGATCCAGGAGCTGTTGCGCGGATCGAAGACATCGGTGGCGCCCAGCTTCTTGGCCAGGTCGCGGCGCGTTGGGTTGATGTCGGTGGCGAAGATGCGCCCGGCGCCTGCTGCACGCGCCACGGTGACAGCCATGAGCCCGATGATGCCGGTGCCGGTGATCAGCACACTTTTGGCGGAGACGCCCGCCGCCATGACGGTGTGCACGGCGTTGCCGAGCGGATCGAGCACGGCGGCGACCTTGTCGGGGATCCTGGGATGGACGGGCCAGACGTTTTCTTCGGGCACGCAGACGTAGTCGGCGAAGACGCCGTCGCGGTCGATGCCCAGGATGCGCGTGTCGCTGGCGATGTGCGCGTTGCCGGTGCGGCTGTTGTAATCGATGCCCGCGGTGATGTGGCCTTCGGCGCTGACGCGCAGGCCGGGCTTGTAGCGGGTGACGGCGTTGCCGACGGCTTCGATGACGCCGACGAATTCATGGCCGGTGACGATGCCGACGGGGATGCGGCCGGCGGCCCAGTCGTCCCATTCCCAGATGTGGCGGTCGGTGCCGCAGATGCCGACCTTGGAGACCTTGATCAGCACATCGCGCGGGCCGGGCGTGGGCTTCTCGCGTGCGGGATCGAACTTGAGGCCCTCGCCGGCGTGGTGCTTGTAGAGCGCACGCATGGTCTTCCTGGAGGGTTCGGACGTTCGAGAATCGGTGGGATTCAGGGTCGCGGTGGCCATGTTGCGATCATATGAATGCCCCTCGGCAGTCGGCGTCTGGGGCACGACTTGTGGCCCGGGAGGCGATTGGCGATTTCGCGAGTTGCGTTCGCCGGTCCTGCGCCAGAATCTCGCCGGAAATGATGGTACAAGTTGGTACCCGGCGCGAACGCGAACGCTCTGCCCGGCGCTCCACGGGAACTAAAATCGAGACCTTGAGCCGTGCCCTGACCACAACTTCCGGCCGTACTCCGTCGCGTAAGTCGGCGGCGTCGTTTCTTTATATGGCAGCCAAGCCGGGTGGAGGGCGTTCGTTCGGTGTGCGGCAGGCCCGGGATGAGAGGCATCTGGCGGGCGAACTTCGCAAGGAGCGGATGGCTCTGCTTCGATCGGTGAAACTGCCGATCGCGGTTCGCGAGTCGACGGGCGAGGCCAAGCTGAAGGATCAGGCGGAACTGAACACGCAGCTCGCGCAGCTTCTTTCGAGGGGATCGCCGCTCGTGGAGGCGCTCGAGGTGACGGCGGCGTCTGTTTCGAGCGCGATGAGGCCGCGTGCGCTGCGGATGCGGGATCTGGTGGCCGGGGGTGCGAGCTTTGCGGATGCGTGCGAACAGGTGGGCGGCTTTGACCGTGTGACGGTGGCGCTGTACCGGGCCGCCGAAAGGACGGGCGACCTGGCCGGCGCGGCCAAGCAGCTCGCGATCGCGGCACGTCGCCAGCTCTCCATCCAGGGCAAGGCGGCGACGCTGATGATCTACCCGGCGATCCTGCTGACGATCACGATGCTTGCCGCGGCATTCCTGCTGACGCAGATCCTGCCCAAGATCGGCGAGGCGCTCGAGTCGGCGGGGGCGCAGCTGCCGCTGTTTACGCGGGTATTGCTCGCGATCGGGCTCTTTCTGCGGGACAATCTGCTCATCATCGCGATCGTGCTGGGTTTTCTGGGCGGCGCCGCGTTCATATTCCGCAAGCCGGTGGCGGCGGTTATCTTCGCGTTCATGCGCAAGGCGCCGGCGATCCGCCAGGTGGTGCTGGCCCAGGAATCGGCCCGCTTTTTCAGCGTGATGGCGGCCCTGACGCGGTGCGGCGTGCCGCTCGCGGATGCCCTGGGTATCGGGAGCGGCGCGATCTCGCACCCGGAGATGCGCGAGCAGCTCGACAAGCTTCGGACCAGGCTGATCGAAGGCGGCGTGCTTCGCAACCTGATCGATGAGGTGACGAGCCTTCCGATCACGACGCGGCGGCTGATGATCGCCGCGGAACGCGCGGGCGATCTGCAGAGCGCCTTTGACACGCTCGCGACGGACATGACCGAAGAGGTGGAGACGCGGTCGGCGCGGCTGATCGCGTTCATGGAACCGGCGGTGATCCTCTTTCTGTTTGTTGTCGTTGGATCGGTCATTCTCGGCGTCATGATCCCGCTCCTGAATCTGAGCAGCAGCGTCGGGCTGGGTGGGTAAACCCGGGAACCCGGGACACGACCACGCCGGTGATGACGCCCCGGTCATGAAATCGGAGGGCTTTTTGTTTCGGTCCCGGCAGTGTGGCGTGATTGCCTGTCTGGCCCCGCCATGCGGTTTGGCCGATAAGATTGGCTGCCGCCGGGTTGGCATGGGCCAAAATGTGCGGAATTGAGCGAACGGCAGGCCGCTTTGTCCGCAACACGCGAACCGGCCGCGGCCCGGGCGCGCTAGAGACATTGACTATGAAAAACGCTTCCACCACTGCAACACGTCCCGCTCCCTCGGCCCTGGCGCGGGGTTTTTCGCTGCTCGAGCTGACGCTCGTGCTGGTTATTCTCGGCGTGCTGATGGCGGTGGCGGCGTACAACGTGCTTGGCCAGGGTGAGAAGGCCAAGGCCACGGCCACGCGCGCCACCCTGGCGACGATCAAGAATGCGATCGCGCAGTACCACCTGGAGCAGAGCGCGTATCCGCCGGATCTGCAGACGCTCGTGACCGCGAAGATCCTGGAGGCGGGCAAGCTCAGCGATGGCTGGAAGCGTCCGCTCGTGTACGACCCCGCCGGCCCTTCGCCGGAGCAGCCGTTCATTCTGTTCAGCCGCGGCCCGGACGGGCAGTCGCCATCGGCCGACGACATCAGCGCCTTCGAAGCCGTGATCTCCAGCCAGGGCAACTAACGACAGGAGCGTTTTCGTGCGATCCGCCCGCGGCATCACCTTCCTTGAAACGGTGCTGGCGGTTGCGCTCCTGGGGCTGACCACCATGAGCGTTGTGCTCGCGGTGAACTACATCAGCGCTGCTTCGATCCGGAATGCTCACAGGCTGAACGCGGCGGAGATCGGCAATCGGCTTCTGCTGCAGTACTTTGACGATCCCAACTCACTCCCGAGCGAGTCGGCCCCGGTGCAGTACGGAAAAGACGGAGAGTTCAGGTATCGCTGGACGCTGGGTGAAGAGGCGGTCACGGTTGAGCTGCCCACGCCGCTCGTGAGCAATGCGGAGGAAGACAAGAGAGAGGCGCAGCTCGCTTCGCTCGGACGATCGTCGCAGGACAAGTTCTCGCGCTTCCGCGTCGTGCGTGTGCGTGTCTGGCTTGGCGAAGATACGGGCGGCAGCATGTACCCCGGGCCGGGAATTCCTCAGGTGACACTGACGCGGATCTACGACCCGGCGGACGTTCCCAACTGGAATCCCGACAAACTCCGCAGGCAGATCGATGGTGGCGGGCTTAAGGGCGTGCTGGGCCAGATGACCGGCGCGGGGGGCGGAACATTGCGGCCATCGATCAGCCAGCAGGACGCGAACAACCGGAGCAATACGAACAAAGGTGGTGGCGGGGGCCTCGGCGGTGGAGGGACCAGGCGATGAACCGGACCGGGCGCGCCTTCACGCTTCTGGAAGTAACCCTGGCGACCGCCATCGGTGCGATGGTGCTGGTTGTTGCGATCGCGCTCCTGGGATCGATGGAGAAGCTGGAGCGCCCGCTCGCGGTACGCCAGCAGGAACTGGCCGATCTGCACCGGACCCGGACGGTGATCCAGCGTGCTCTTTCGAGCCTGGTGATGTCGGATACCACCGCGCCGATCAATCCGAACCTGCGAAAGGCCAGTTCGAGCGAATCCACATCGACCGACGGGCAGACCAAGTCGGCCTTTGAGGCGGCGGCAGAGGCTGTCGCGACCAAGCAGCAGCAACAGCAGCGTCCCCCGGCACGGCTGCTGCTTGAGCCGGATCAGACCGACGAGCTGAAGTCGACGCTGCAGGCGGCGGGCGTTCCGGTCGAGAGCGCTCTTGGCATTCAGCGGCTTGAGGTGGTTCTTGATACGCCGCCCATCGCTCCGGACTTCCGCGCGGATATCGGAGACGCGATCGCGGCGACGTACGCGCAGAACGCCAGCGGCAAGAAGACTTCTTCTTCCTCTTCTTCTTCTTCTTCTTCTTCTTCTTCGTTGAGCGGCTCGGGAAGCGGGCTGAACTCGGGCAATTCTTCGGGGAAGGGGCAGGCAGGGTTCAACTCTGGCACGGGTGGGAATGCGTCGGACCAGTCGACCAGGACCACCGTTGGTACGCAGCGCAGCGCCCGTCTTCGCAACGCTCTGGGCCGGCGCGGGCAGGGGAATACGAACGCTTCGGCGACCGGCTCGCTCCGCGGCGCCTTTGAGATCCGGCCGATGGTCACGGCGAGCGCCTTTGCCGATCGGGCCCAGGGCAAGCCGGTGCTGTACGAACTCTGGTGGCGGCCGCTCCCTGCGGCCCGGGACACCAGCAAGAACTCGGCGGTTTCCAATCCGACCGAGTCGAACCAGCTGGATGACCCGCGCACCTATCAGGCGTGGGGCGAGCCGGTTCTCCTTGCCGACAACCTGACGAAGTGCCGCTGGAAACTTTTTTCGTCGGGCGAGCAGCGCACGGAGCACAACGCGGTCTGGGAACGCGAGCTTCCTGCGTACGTTGAATTCGAGATCCAGACGAAGACGGGGCTGTACGAGAACTGGATGTTTGAAGTGGGCTGGTCCAAGGGGCCCGAGCTTGCGACGCGCGAATCAACCGCCGGCGACGGCGCGGGCGGTGCCGGGGCCGGCGGGCCCAACGGCCGCGGTCAGGGCGGTCCCCGCGGGCCGGGTGGCCCGGGCGGTCCGGGCGGTGTGAACGGCCCCGGCGGGCCGCACAATCCGTATCCGAATAACAACAACAGCGGGCCTGGGCCGCATTACGACACGATGCCGACGAACAACCCCAAGTGATGCGAACGCGCCGGATTCCAATCTCGTTCCGCTCGGCCTTTGCCCTGCCCATCGTGCTGATGGTGAGCCTGGCGCTGGCGACGCTGATCGCGATCATGCTCGATCGCTTCATGGCGCAGACGCGGTCGGTCGCGGGCATCGTGCGTTCGTACGAGAACTATCACGCCGGTCGCGGGCTGCATCAGCTTCTGGAGGCCTGGCTGCGGAATACCTCGGCTTCGCGTCTGGCCGGGAGGCTGGGCGAGGGCGGGCTGGCGATGTCGGTCAAACTTTCGGAAGGGATGACCCCGACGGCTAACAGCGCCGAGACGGCAAAGATCTATCTTTCGGACGCGCAGGGCTCGATTTTGAATCATGTGGCGACGGTTGCCGCCGAGGATGCGGCGCTGGCCCAGGCGATCATCGCGGCGGCCAACGAGCTGGACGCGGGGGGCGTCGAGGCGCCCGGCGGGGAGGGGACGATCGCCCGTCGGGAGTCCGGGCCGCTTGGGGTGAGCCTGCGGTCGGCGTCGGCGCGGACGATCCGGGCGGTCGTAATGGGAGCGACGGCGGGGGAAAAGACAGAGGAAGTGCTGGCGGAGCTGCTCCGGGCCCGTGAGGATCCGAGCGTGAATGCCAACGCTCTGTCGGAAGTTGCGAACAAGACGGGCCTGACCGCGGAAGCCCGGGCGAAGCTGCTCAAGGCGATTACCGTGGAGCCGCAGGTGTGGAACATCGTGGCGGAAGTCGAGGCGGACCGTCTTCTGGGCGGTGGGCCCATCCTGCGGTACAAGGGCGTGGCCATCATGAATAACACCACGGCGAACGCCGGCGGGGTGACATCGGCCAAGTCCGTGATCCGGCAGTGGACGCGGGAGGATCTTCGCTAGTTTCGGCCCGCTTCTGATTCGTACAATGGCGGCGGCCGGCGTGTAACCGGCCGGTCGGCGGAGCTGATCCGGAAAGGAAGGCGCCAGTGTTCAAGGACGTGACACGCGAGCGTGCAAAGAGCGTCACACGGGGCGGGCAGATTGCCGCCGTGGCGCTGGCGTCCCTGGCGGGCGTGGTCTTTGCCGTGGGGCTGCCCGGCCTGGCGGTGCCCAAGATCGAGCGGCCGGCCGCCCTGGAGCCGATGAAACCCGCCGAGCCCGCGAACTCGACCGAGTCGCCGGTGGTGAGCGAGCGCAGAGCCTCTGCAATCGCCAGCAACCTGGCGCAATTGGGAAATCATCCCAAGCCACCTCCGGAGGTGGCGGCGGAGGGCGGGGATGAGTCGGGTCAGGTGCCCGAGCCTTTGCCTGTGGCTCCACCCAATGAGATGGCGGTGACGTACCTGGGACGGCTGGGATCGGAAAGCCACCCGATGGCGCTGGTCTCGATCGAGTCGCATCAGCAGGTGCTTGCGGTGGGCGATGTCGTGCACAAGTCGAGCGGCGAGTCGGTCAAGCTGGTCAAGGTTGAAAAAGACGCGATCGAGATCGAGATGAAGGGTGCTTCACGGAAGATCGACCTGGCGCCCAAGAGCGGCCCTGCCTTTACCTCGCTCCAGGCGAGCCCAGCGAATCCCGCTCCCGCGCCGGCGAACAGTGCGGCACCGAACGGCGGGCCGCCCGTCCCGGCGTTTAACCGCGGCAACCGGAATTCGGAGATGCGGCCGCCGGGCATGAGGCCGGGTCGGGGCAATTTCCGCGATGAATCGGGGAGCCAGCCGAGAGAATGAGCGGGCGCGTCTGCTACATCTCGCGGACGGACCGTGGAAGCCGGATCGACAAGATCCGTCTTGTCGGTGCGCGCACGGATGAGCAGTGGACGGCGCCGGGCGCCGCCGCGCCCGGCGAGGATGGAGAGCTCTTTGAAGAAAGGCCGATCGCGCAGGCGGCGGAGTGGGTCCGGGCGCGGACGCTGGGCGAGAAGGGACGCACGGGCGAGCTCGGCCTGATCTGCCTGGATTCGGAGGGGTACGCGGCGAGTTGGATCACCAGCCCGAGCGCCGAGGCCCGCGTGGTTTCGTCGGTCGCGAGCGCGGGGGTGACGAGCGAAGAGGCGGGCTCGCAAGTCGGGCCGGGGCTTTCCTTTTATCTCCCCTCGGAGCGGGAGGCCGGCGTGCAGGCGCTGGCGATCGCGGTCGAGCCGACGGTCAAAGGCAAGGGCGGCAAGGCGGAACTCCCCGTGGCGGCCGCGGCGCTGCGCGTTCCGGTGCTCGCGGGTGCGGATGCGCCGGTTCGTCTCCTGATCGATCTTCTTGATCAGAACGGGATCGTGGTGGACGGGGTGACCTCGATCTGGCACGCGATGGCCAAGGTGTGGGGCGCCGCGCCGGTGCGTTCGGGCGGGGATGTGGTGGCGGACGATTCGGGCGTGACGGCGGTGGTGCTGGTTGACCCGCGCGGACGCCTTCTCTGGTGCTGGTCGCACGATGGGGACCTGATGGCGGGCGGATCGCTGCGTCTGGCGGCGCCGACCACGGTCGGCCGGGTGCCGACGCCGGGTCCAGGCGATGCGGCCCGGATTGTGAGCGACTGGATCGCCTGGGGCGCGCAGCTCGGGATTGTGCCGCGCCGGGTCGCGTGCATCGCTGCGGATGATCCGGTCGGTGTCGGCGAGGAATCGGCGGCGTATCGGGCGGGGCAGTTTGGGGCGAAGCTGGCGGGCGCGTGGGGCGGCGCCGGGGTCGACCTGGTGATGGACAGCGACCCGATCGGGGCGACGATGGCGCGCCTCGCCGCGACGATCGCCGATCAGGCCCCGGACGAGCAGCAGATCCGCGGGCTGGAGGCCCTGACCAAGCGGCCCGGTCGCGTGCAGAAGTGGATGCATCACTGGCTGGCGATCGGGCTGGCCGCGGGTGCGGTGCTCTTCATGGGTGCGGCGTACAAGCTGCGGGCGAGCGCAAGCCGGCTCGGAGAAGCGGCCGAGGCGGAGGATCAGCGCTGGCGGTCGCTCGTGCAGGCTTCGTACCCGAATCTCATGAAGCTGTCGGGCGATGTGGATATCGGGACGGAGCTCAACAAGCTCATCAACCGCTACGAGCAGGAACGCGAGCGGACCAAGATCGAGCCGACGCGCCCGATCGTACAGGAACTGGACACGCTTTCGAGGGCGCTCGGAGACTCGGAGATCGAGCTGGAGAGCATCACGTTCTCCTCGGGCAGCAGCTCGCAGGTGATGGTCATCGTTCTGGTGCCGGACATCAAGGCCGCGGAACAGGTGTTCAAGTCGCTCTCTTCGATCGGAGGGAGCAACATAGAGAGCTGGTCCCCTCCCCAGTACACAAACGCGGGCACGAAGATCAAAGGGACGTTCATCGGCAAGTGGCGGAACACCAAGCTGCCGGCGGCAACGGCTCCGGCCCCGGCGACTCGCCCGGCGGCCCCCGCCCAATCCCCGGCCCAGCCCAAGCCGGCGCCGGGCGGAGCGCCCGCGGCGTCGCCGACGTCTTCCGTGACCCCCGCGACGCCCAAGTTGCAGCAGCCGCCGGCTGATTCGCCCGAGTCCTCGGCCTTGCCTCCGAGAGCTCCGAAGGATGCGCCGAAGGAAAAGACGCCGAGTCCGCAGCCGGGCGCGGGAGGTGGCCGATGAGCCGCGTTGACACGGGGATATCGCTTCCGGGGACGGTGGAGCCGCCGGCGGCGAAGGACCAGCGGGCGGTTTCGGAACTGCTGGCTCAGGCCGGCGACCTGGCGGCGCGGACCGAGCGGGCCAACCAGCCGCTGGGAGTGGTGTATCTCGCGGGGGCGGTACTGGCGCTGTCGATCCTGGCCGCGGCGTACTTTGCGTACGACCGGGTGCGTGCGAGTTCGAGACTCGACACGGAGATCGCCCGGTCGAACAACATCGAGCGCCTGGTGCAGAGGCTCAAAGAGTTTGACCGCATCAACGAGGAACGCAGGGAAGAAATGAAGCCGCTGGCGACGCTGCAGACGTCGATCACGGAGGCCGCGGTGGGTGCGCAGCTCAAGACCAAGCTGGCGCCGGCGCAGATCATCAACGGGCGCGGCACGGGCGACCTGGTGCTGCGCACATGGAAGTACAACGACCTGCACGAGGATTCGATCGAGCACGTGCTGGACTGGATCGGGCGCTGCCAGCGGACGGTGCCGGGGCTTGAGCTGTCGGGGCTGACCCTTCGGCCCGATGCTCAGTATTGGCGGATCGATGTTTCGTTCAGCCGGTGGGAAAGAAAGGGCGCCTAGAGCCCCGGGGAGAAGTTCGCGTGCGAGAAGTGAGTCAACGAATGTTCGCGGCGGCCCTGGGCCTTGTGATCGCGCTGTCGGGCGGATGCGCCGCGCAGAAGTCCAAGACGGTGGTGGTCCCCGCGCCCGAGACTTTCGATACGGCCCTTGCGCTGCAACTGGCCGACAAGGCTCTCGCGGCACAGCGTGACAAGAAGCTCGACGAGGCGATCGAGCTCTACAAGCAGGCGATCTCGGCGAATCCGGAGCTCTCGGGCATCTGGACGAACCTGGGCGTGGCGCTCATGTCCAAGCAGAATTTCACGGCGGCCGCGGAGGCGTTCAAGCACGCCGCGGATCTGTCGCCGACGGATTCTCGCCCGCTGGTCAACCTGGGCATCGCGTACCTCGACCGTGGCTGGGCCGACCAGGCGCTGATGTACTTCGTGGATGCGATCGACCGCGATCCGAACAACGTCGAAGCGCTCCGGGGCGCCATCATCGCGGCGCAGCGCACCGGACGCGAGGATGATCGCACGCTCGGCTACATGAAGCAGCTGCAGCTTCTCGAGACGGATCCCAAGTGGAAGCAGGAACTCGGGTATCGCAGGCTGCGCCTGGAGGGCGCTCTGCGGGATAAGAAGCCCGGGATTCCGGTGCCCGAAGTCCGCACGAATTCCGCGGCGCAGCCCGTCCCGCCTCCGGCAAGCGCACCTTCGCCCAATCACTGAACGAGCGTCTGAATCAGACGGCCTTGCGGCGGGGCGCCGGAACGGCGGCGGCGCGGCCACGCGCGTGAGGCTTGCCGACGCCCAGCGAGATTAGTTCGACCCCGTCCGCGACCGAGCGCGGGTTGATCATGCGCCACGGATCGATGACCGTATCGCCGGGCTGGAACTGGAAGTCCTTGTACTGCTTCCAGTTTGTGGAGATGAAGTAGAGGGCGGGGCCTGTCGGCAATTCGGCGTCGGGGCGGATCGCCGGATCGTGCAGGATCGGGAAGACGCCGCGCTGGCGCAGAATGTTGGCGAGAAGGATGGCCGGAGAGCCCTGGGTCTGATTGGTGTTGGGCTTGAAGGCCATGCCCAGGAGGACGACGGGCCGCCCGTCGCGGTGCTCCATGACCTGATCGGCGAGCCAGGAGGTCTGGGAGTCGCGGCCGTGATTGATGACGTCAAAGACGTTGAACTTGAGGTTGACCTGCCGCGCCGTGAACGACATGGCCATCTGGTCGCGCCCATGGCAGGGGCCGCCGTCGGCCATGCCGCCGTCCATGTACTTGGGGCTGACGAGGCGGTCGGTGGCGAGCTTGAGGGTCGCATTGACGACGTCGCAGTCGGCGTCGGGCAGGCGATGGCAGACTTCCATGACCGTGTTGGCGAAGAGAACCTTGAGGCCGAGGTAGGTGTTGTAGCAGAGCTTGACGCACTCGGCCTCGGTCCAGGTCATCGGGCGGATCGGAGAATTGTGCAGCGTGGCGTAGAGCTCGCGGGCGATTTCTTCGCCCTTGCCGCCGTCGGCGGGCGTGGTCGCGTTGATGGCCATGTCTTTCCGGGGCGGGGGGCAGCCGAGCAGGACGAACTCGGGGTTGAGGAAGTCGCGCACGACGGTGCTCTGCCCGATGAAGAACGGGTTGTAGACCATGGTCCAGCCGTCGCCGATCTTTGATTCGGCCCCCTTTTCGGTCGCCGGGCCCAGCACGTTGTTCATGGTGCCGGGAGTGACGGTGGAGATCACGAGGATCGTGCGATAGCGACCGTCGCCCTTGCAGGCCTTGATCGCGCGCCCGACCTCGAAGAGGCAGTTCTCGATGATCGTGTTGTCAAAGTCGCGGGGAACGCCGTCGTAGGGGAGCGAGCCGTCGTGGCTCGGCGCGTGCGGCGTGGGCACGGCGACGTAGATCGCATCGGACTGGCGCACCGCGTCCTCGATCGTCGGGCAATAGTGCATGAGCTGCTTGCACGAGGCGTACTGCTCGGCGAGGCCGGGCTCGAAGGGGGTCACCTCGTCCCGCTTGTAGCCCTCGATGAGATCGCTGTTGGTGTCGTAGCAAAAGACTTCATGACCCTTCATGGCGAGGGCGACGGCACAGGGGAAGCCGAGCTTGCCGACACCGAGGAACGCGATCTTCATAAAGCTTGCTCTCGCAGGAGGTTAGAGGACGCATCCGGGCCCGGCCAACCAACGGTGGGCCACCGGACACTGAACTATCGGCCCTTTTGAATTGCCGGTTGAGCCGTCGGGGTCAGGCCGCCGCGGCGTCGGGCCTGGCGAGCGAGGCGGCGGTGAGCACGGCCGCGACGCGGACGCTCTTGAGGCGGGCGAGGATGGGCCCCTGCTCGTCGGGCGTCACGACCACGACATCGCGCGGTCCCAGATCGGCGATTGTGATCCGGTTGGGGCTGTGCGAAGCAGGATCGTCGTCGATGGTGGCGAAGGGAATCGATCGCGCGACCAGAGCACGGGCCGCCTCGCGTCCGTTGCGCCCGAAGCCATAAACAACCAGCCGCTGCTGCGGGCTGACCGTGTGGGCGGCCCGCAGCGCAAGCTCATCCCAGCCGGGCCCGAAAGCCCGCGAAGCGAGGCTCGAAGCCAGGTCAGAGCCCAGAGGCGACAGGCGTTGGGCGAGTTCTGCCGCGGACAGATTCTGACCACAGGCGGCGGCGTGCCGCTCTGCGAGCGACCGGGCCATGCCCGATAGAACGGGCGTGTCGGTTTCGCGCAGCTCGCCGAGCGACGCCTGGATGGACCGGATGGTTTGGGGCTGTTCGGCAAAGACGGCACGCATGAGCTGCCGCAGCGTCCAGCGCCGGAGAGCGGCGGTCTGTTCCTGGCGCGGCACCCAGCGGCCGATTTGCTCGCAGCCGTCCTTCCAGATCTCGAGCACTTTCGAAGATCGGGAGTGTGCGGACATGCGGCAGAGCATGAGCGGCTGGTCGATCGGCCGAGCCCACCTGCCGCCCAGCGCTGTGAAGCGCAGGAGCATTTCCCAGTCTTCGATGTGAGAATCGGAGGGGAAGACTTCGCCGTGCACGTGCGCGAGCTGGTGGAGGGCGTCGACGCGGAAAACGGTGGCGCCAAGCGCGAGGGGATTGGTTTCCCGCAGCCGGTGGATGAGAAGCTCTTCCGCGGCCGTGCACCAGACGAGTTGTGTGGGCTTGAGGCTCGGATCTGTATCGCGGTAGGCGGTCGCGATGGCATCGCAATCGCCGATGGCGCCGAGCGTGGCCCTGGCAAAGTCGGGCTCGAGGGCATCGTCGGCGTCGAGAAAGCAGATGAATTCGCCGCGGGCCATCATGAGGCCGAGGTTGCGTGTCGCCGCCACGCCGCGATTGGCCCGGCGGACCAGCGCGACGCGGGGATCGCTGAATGAACCGGCAACACGGGATGTGCCGTCGGTGCTGCCGTCGTCGATGACGATCAGTTCCAGGTCGGCCCCGGCCTGATCGAGAACGCTCCGGACCGCGTCGCCGAGCGTGGAGGCGGCATTGAAGGCGGGGATGACGAAGGTGATCTGGGGCATGGCTGCTTGGCGTGGAGCGGTTTCAGGCGGCGGAGCGGACCGGCTGGGCTTCGGTCAGACGGGAGCGGACGAAGTCGACGATGGAACGGGCGGCACCGGCGAAGGTGAAGTGCCTGGAAATCCCGGTGCGGGCGCGGGCGATCAGCCGCTCGCGTGCATCGGGCTGTTCGATCAGAGAAGACAGACGTGCCTCGAGCGTTTGTTCGGTATGGAAGAAGAGTTCGGGCTGCTGCCCGAGGATGTAGAACGCGCAGCTCTTCTCCGGCACGGGGCGGGTGTGAGACTCGATATCGCGGAAGTAGCCCATGTGGACGAGCGGCCCCCAGCGCATCCCGAGCCGGGGATTTGGGACAGGGCTATCGGCTCCGTGGCGGAGCGTCTCCTGCGAATCTGCAGAAAAACAGTCCTCGAAAGCGTCCATCTGCTGAAAAATGGATGCCATTCGCATCATCGCGGGCGCACCCGTCCAGGACGTGCGCCAGAAGTGCGGGTGCGTGCGGTCGCACTCGCCGTGTGCGCCCTGGTCGATCGCCAGGAACGCCAGCCACATCGCGATCTGATCGCGCTCCGGGCGGTGCATGCGGCAGAGCGGAACACCCCCGGAAAGCACGCACTCGGCCAGACGCTGGTGGACGAGTGAGTGGAATGTCACCTGGAGATGGCAGCCGGCGGCCTGGTAGCAGGCGCGCAGGTCGTCGCCGTGGGCAAGCTCGGACCGGGCGTGGGGGGCGAGCGTGGGGTGCTTCTCCCACCCGCGCCCGAAGATCTGGAGTTTCCATCCGCGCCGGTTGCAGACATTCGAGGCCCACTGCAGGGTCTGGTGCCGCAGAAGACGGTCGGCGTACGGCCCCGCGTAGCAGCGGGCGATGCGGTCCACGGCCTGGCTTTCGGGCTCCTGCCCGAGATGCTTCCGGAGCGCCGGGCGGGTGACCTCGTGCACATCGAGATATTTGAAATCGGTCGGGAGTTCTGTCACCTCGGTGTCGAGCACGGCGCGGATGTCATCGAGCGCGCGGTGCATGCGCGGGTCCGCGGGAAGTTCGCCCAGGACACGCCGGTGCAGCGCTTCGGGCGTCTCGCTCTGGTGGCTGACGTACGCAACCTCGCAGGCGAAGCGGGCCCGGTCGTTGGCGTGAATGGCGGTTGGGTGGAACTTGGATTCGCTCGCCGGGACGTTGAGCTGGAGCGAGCGCTCCGGCTTGTAGGCGTAGCGGTCAAAGAGCTCGTCGGGCAGGTGACCGACGACGAAATCAAGCTCCCTCTGGTTTTCGCCCAGCCGCCGATCGAACAGATGGGGCAACGCATCCTGGATCCAGCAGACGTAGGGAATGTTCCGGGGGATGATCTCGCCGAGCGAATAGCGCGGGAAGTTGATGACGACGATGAGGTCGGGTTCGAACGCTTTGATCTCGGAGAGGTACGCGTGGGCGTCGAGGTACGAGTGATCGTCGGGCTCGATCAGCACGCGGGCCTTGTGCCCCATGCCCTCGAGCGCTTCGGCCAGATCGCGGCTGGCGTGCTTTATATAGGTTGAATAGCGGCAGGTGATGATGAGCGCACGCAGCGGGCGGGTGGTATCCGCGAAGCGTGCCCCCCACCAGTGCGCATCGTGGGTGGCGTGGCGCGAGGCCAGGTCGATCGCCAGTTGCCGGGTCTGCTGGTCCTGGAGGCTCAGCGTCTCGCGCAGGACCGATTCCACGGGCGGATTCGCGCACCGGGCCGGGCACTGGGCCGTGCCGGGCGAGCGGATGAACGTTCCCGCCATGCGCCGGTCCATGCGTCCTTCGAGGAAGCGCCGGAAGTGGTGCGATGCATCGGGGCCGACAAAGGCGTGCGCCCTGCCGCTCGCGAAGTGCTCGCTGAGGTCGGCCAGCGCCAGGCCGGCGAGAAATTCGTGCGGATCGGCTTGGATCAGGGAAACCGGTGCCAGGAAACCGAGAGCCTGCCGCCGGCAGGTTTCCATGATGTCCAGCACCAGCCACGGAGGCGATACGCCCTCGACGACAAGGGACACCGCGGGCTCGCGCTTCCAGGATTCCTTGTGTTCGTGCAGGGCCCGGCGGGCGAGCGAGCGTTCGTCGGCGAGCGCGGCCCAGACGCCGCTCTGACGCCGGACAATGTTGCCATCGCCTGCGCGAAAGAACTCGCGCGATGCCAGCCATGTTTCCCAATCACCGGCCTCAAGCCCGAAGACGCGATCTCCCAGCGCTTCAAGGTTCTTCCGGGCGGCGGCGATGAGCTCCTGCGCGGCGATGCGGTCGTCGGGCATGGCGCCGATCACGCCGGAGAGAGTGTTTATGTCGGGAGCGGAGCGTACCGCTTCGGGCAGGCTCTGGATGAGTTCGATCGCCGCCGTCCGCAGCCCGAGGCGCGCGAAGTTGCTGGCGGCGAGCAGTGTGAGGGCCGGGTCCGGTGCCTCGGCCAGGGCCTCTACCGCGAGCGGCAGGAATTCCCACGGCTTGCCGGCCCTGCCCAGGGCGAGCAGCGACTCGCGCGGGAGGGCGCGGGGAGCGGGCGCGGACGGATAGCCTGCGATGGCCTGCATCAATCAGAAGATCGGCCCGGCACAGGCGCGGGCTGCAATGTCTCAGGCGGCGTCGATGCCCCAGAGAACGCCGCGGGTCCGCCGCGAGTACCACAGGCGCTCGTCATGATCGCGGAAGGTCAGAGCATGGGAATGGGTCTTGTCCATCGTGCCGCCGAAGTCGGGGTGGTAGTGATGGATGCGGGCCGTGGGTTCGTGCCGCCAGTTTCCGAGGTGCTTGAGGGTTTCTCCCAGTTCCGAGTCGTTGAACATGTGGAAGTAACCCGGGAAGAAAAGCGGGCCGGCCGGCTCGAGCGTGCGGATGAACCTTTCCTGGAACCTGCGGCCCATGAGCGGGAAGGCAAGGGCGTAATCATCGGGGATGTTTGCGTCGTACAGGCCGATCACGCCGTCGGTGTCGGGGAAGTGGGTGTAGAGGGCACGCATCGCGTTGTGCAGGCAGTCGGGTTCGAAGATGAGATCGTCGGTGCAGAAAAGAGCATCCCGACGGACGAGTTCCCGGTGGACGAGGTTGAGCGGGGCGGTGCAGCCGGTTTTCCTGTTGACATCGGTCGAGAAAACAGCGTCCACGACCCCCGGATACCGCGCGCAGGTTTCCAGCGTCTGAAGATCGCCCGCGGAAACGCAGATGCGGGCCGGGTAGCCGGTCGCGATGACCGATTCGATCATCTTGGGGAGCTTGTCCGGCCGCTTGTAACTGGCGCAGAAGACATCGAGCGGCGGGAGAGATCCGGCGGGGTTGTTGCTGTCTGAAGGATTGGACACAATGAGCTCCGGGCGAACCTGTCATGCCGCGGCAGCGGACCGGACAGGGCGGTTTGAAAGATCCTCGCGGATACGCTGCGCTTCGCGTTCAAGAACATCGGACCAGCGCACGCAAGGGGCCGCAAGACGGAATCGCGACTCGTACGCGGTGCTGTCGAGCATCGAAAATATGTGGAATGCGCCGTTCTCGAGCTCCGCGGCCGGCCCCTGAAAGCGGATCGGCAGGTCGGGCAGTTCGCGGGCGGTCTGGTCCGCATTGATCCCGTCGTCGTGCACCGTGAACGCGATCCCACGAGAGACAAGTTCCCGGGCAACACGCCGGCCGTTGCGTCCAAGGCCGTGCAGCACGATCGGCTTGTATGGGGGGCAGGCGTCGGCCAGGAGCCTTGGGATGAAAGAGGTTGAATCAACCAGGCTTATGAGTTCGTGCCTGGCCTCGTCGGGCAGAGACGGGGCGGCAAGGCCGGCCGCCGCGAGACGCTCCCACCACGCCAGCGCGTGCGGAAAGCACAAGTCCCAGTGGTCGACCCAGAAGTCGGACAGTCTGCCCTGTGAGTACGGGATCTGATGGCAGGCGGCAACGGCCGCTTCCCTGGCGCTCACACGGAGCATCGCGCGAAAGCGCTCCGGGCAAAGCTCCAGTATCTCCATCGCCCGGGTCTTACTCGCAGACGGGTCCCCCAGCAGCGACGCGGCGGCATACGTGTGGCAGTGCCCCGCCAACAGACGTCCCAGTCGCAATTCCGAAAGATCGACAGCCGGCCTTGCGGAGCTGAATGGATCGCGCCTGTCCCAGCCGAGCGCTCGAGCGGCGAGAAATCCGCGATCCTGCACAATCATGCGGCTTGTCGCGCCGAGCCGGCATTTTCGGCTCTGGCTGCCCGGCGTCAGCCGGTAGCGGGCGACGATTTCGCGCACAGGCTCAAACCGCACGCCGCGAATCGCGAGTTTCTGGAAGAGGTCCAGGTCTTCCCACGAACCGAGCGAGGTATCGAAACGGGCGTCGCCAAGCCGGTCGCGACGGATCATCCATGCGTGGATCGGGAAGTGCCGGTCTTCGAGCAGTTCGGGAAGGCCGATGGTGCAGTCGGGCCAGCCGGGCTGAAGATCGGTGGGTGTACCGTCGGCGTGGGCGTATTCGAACCGCGCGTACGCCGCCCCTGTTGAGTTCTGGTTCGCCGCCGCGTGCAGCGTTTCGAGCGCGTGCGGAAACCACGTGTCATCGGCGTCCAGAAAGCAGGTGAACCGGCCCCGCGCATGATGCAGCGCGAGGTTGCGTGCCGCGGAAGGCCCGGCGTGATTCTGGCGAAAAAAGCGGATGCGCGGCTCGGCCTCGGCGAGGGACGATGTCATCGTGCCGGTTTCGTCGCACGAACCATCGTCCACGACGAGGAGTTCCCAATCCTGCATCGTCTGTTGCTGAACGCTATGGATCGCGCGGGTGATCGTCGCAGCGCTGTTCAGTGCGGGCATAATGACGCTGACGGCCGGAGTCATGCGGCTTGCCTTGCCCAAAGACCAGTCTCGTGCCAGGCGTCCTTTCGCTGACCGGAAAGAACCGCGCCGGCAAGCGACCAGCGGGCGACACGCAGCCCGGCCGGGAGCGAGCGGAGGAACTTCTCGTCGCGCTGCACGGTCATGAGCAGCGCCGCCCCGGCGGGGATCTCATCGCGCGAACGCAGCAGATGGACGGGGATTCCCTCGTCGGCGACCCAGTCGGGGGGCGAGGTGAGCGAATCGTCCAGCCCGAATATGCGTATGCCCCGGCGGCGGAGCACGTGCGCGAGTCGGCGAGCGTTGCGTCCCAGGCCGAAGAGAACCGCGGGATTTCCGGGTGGAACCTGATCGGCGAGATAGCTCGCGATGAGCCGCGGAAGTTCGAGCATGCCGGGCTCATGAAAGGTCTGCGGGATTTCGCCCTCTGCACCGAGCCGCGGCCGATGAACCTTCTTCTCGCGGAACGCCTGCAGGGCGTCGGCAAGACCGACGACGCTGGCGCCCGGGGGCGGGTCGAAGGCGGCGCCGTCTTCCGCGAGCACGAATTGGGCGTGCGCCGGAGCGTGCGCGGGATCGCCCAGAAGGGAGACATCGATCTGTTCTTCGGTGGCCCAGCGGGGAGTACCTTCGCCTCTGAGATCCAGCAGGTGCAGCGGGCAGCCAAGGCTTGCCAGCAGCCACCCGGGGTGGCGCGTCGCGTCGGCATTGCCGACCAGCACGACCGGCTTTGCGGGGGTCAGGCATTCGAGCAGCGAACGCATCAGTTCGTGGCTGTTGGGCTCGCGGGATTCACCCTCTGCCTGCATGGGGCGCAGATGGGAGGGGGCCGGGCCGGCGAAGCAGAGCCGCTGCCACCAGCGTGCCATTGAGCCCGCCGGCAGTCTCCGAACGCAGTACCACGACGGCGGGTTTTCGCGCTGGGTCACAAGTCCTGCATGGGCATCGACAGTGTCCTGCGCCAAGTCGGCGATCCGCTCCGCCCGGGCGGCCTTGTCGGGGATCTGATCCGCCAATTTGGTTTGGGAGAACGAGTAGAGAACCTTCGCCCGCGACTGCAGGCATGCGAGGATTTCCTCGGCGGGGCGCAATTCGCGCGTCCAGATGCTGGCGATTCGGATGCGAGAGCGCGACCATTTCGCTCCGAGTTCGGCGAGCCTCAGCATCCAGTCGAGGTCTGCGGGGTGGAGCAGCTGAGGAGAAGCCGCGAGGCTCGTGCGGAAGCGGACCGAGCCAATGACCGACCGATCGATCATCATCGCCGAGAGCGGGAACCACTGGCAGGCGAGCAGTTCATCCAGGCCGACGGTTTCGGGCGCCTGCGCGAGCGGGTCCTGCGGCAGGTCGCCGATGGGGGCCCGGAAGCGGTAGCTCCCGTACGCACCCGCATCCCCGCCATGCCGCATCCGGACGGCCAGGGCCTCCAGGGCGCTCGGAGTGAGTTCGTCGCGGGGATCAAAGAGGACGATGCGCTCGCCGCGGCAGGCCTCGAGCCCGGCATTGAGAGAGTCGCCCAGCGAAAGACCCGGGGCCTCATGGCGTACGCGTTCATCGGCACGGAGAGAGGAGATATCCCCCGAACCCGGAGTGCCGCCGACCAGCAGGATTTCGATGTCGCTCAGCGTCTGGGCCCGGAGCTGCAGGCCGGCGCGATCGAGAATCTCGGCGCGTGCGACAAGCGGCACGATGACACTAACCGCCGGCGACGCCGTCCGTGGCATGCACAAACTCCCGCCGCGCCGAGAGGCGCGATTGACCATGAATATCGGCCAGCTCGCGATTTGAGCTACAAGGAAGGGCAGGCGGGAAGGGGCTGCGGGAGGTGGGGGTGGGGCCTGGCGTGCGGAGTGGGCTGGGGGGCGAGCGACTTGGGTGTGTGTGGGGGGCGGGGTGGGTGGGGGGCTCGAAACGGCACGGGCCGGCTGGGGATGATGCTTCCGAGGGTGTGGATAAAAATTTTTTCAAGGCGGATGCGGGGCCGCTCTCGTGCCTGCCAGCAGCGACTCCTTCCACAGATTTGTGGGTTGCCACGGGAGTGAGTCGTGTGTTTACCTGCGTGCATATCTGGCATTGCGCGATCGAGATACAAAGAACTAGATATTCAAATCCACATATATGTGGAAAATGTGATCACAATAATTTCGTGTCTTACCGACCTGCATGTGTTGTGTAAAAGGAAAAAGAGCTCGGGGCGCTCGTTGACATGGTTTGCTCCACGCGTTATTCCATCCGCCAGACGCGCCTGGCGCGGGTTGGGAGAACAACATGCCGAGTGGATGCAGAAGGCGGGCGGGAATCGTCGCGGGCTTTGTGGCAGGGATCTTGAGCGTGGCTTTGGGCGCTGCTGGTGATCCGCCGGCCGCGGCACGAACCAGATGGATGGAGATTCCCGGCGACGGAAAGGTACGACCGGCGCGAACGGCCGCAATGGGGCCGAACGAGAACTGGAGTAGCGGCTGGGCAAACTACGCCGGCAGCGTCGAAGTCTCCGGCGGTGATGAAACCGACATACTCAACGCTCCCGAGAGCCTCTTCAAGTTTCGCGAGAACGAGAAGAACCGCTTCCCCGTGAACTTCGGATTCCTCGAGAGCCCGATCCCGGGCGATTTCCTCCCCGTCGCTCGAACACTCGGTGCGCACACGCTTGCGCTTGTTCCGAATCGCCTGGCGGCAAAGCCCACATCCTGGAACGGACTCTTCCGCCCGACACTCAACGAGGCCGTCGATCTGGTGACCGGCGTGCCCCTCGCTCAGTTCTCGGATGTGTCACTTCCGTTCAACGGCACGACCTTCCGGCTGATGCGGACGCGATCGGCGACCCGTCTTTTCACCGGGCGCGACGCGAGTTCTCCCGCGCCCGCGGCAAAGCTCGAAAGCCGCTTCTGGGACTGGTGCGGTTCGGGCTGGATGATGAACGAAAACCCTCTCTTCATCATTGATTCGACGCTCGCGGACGACGTCGGCACCGACGGACTGCCGCGCTGCTATTTCTGGCTTGATGCATTCCACTCGATCCCCTTCGACTGGGTAGACGCCGGCAGCGGCCGCGGCTCTTACGACTGCGGTCCGCGCTTCCGCGCATCTCTGCGTGCCAGCCGCCTCGACAGCCAGGGCGTGCGTCGATATTCGGACGAGGCGGGCGGACCTGTTCGTTACACCGACGGGCCGCTCAGCGGCCAGTGGCAGGACTATCCCGATCGCTTCGAAGTCCGGCTGTTCGACGAGGAGATCACCTACGAGATCACGCCCATGTGGCAGGACATGCCCTCCTGGCCGCACAAGTGGCTGGTTGACAGTGACCCGTCGGAGAGCCAGATCGAATGGACGTCGATGCACGAACGTCCGCTGCTGCCCGTCAGCACCGATGCGAATGACAGCGACTGGGCGCAGAATTACTTGTCCCAGTTGTGCTCGCCGTGGATTTGCAATCCGGTCAACAGCGCCGCGGGCGTTGAGAACGAGCCGGTCAAAGCAAGCCGCGGCCTCGGAGCGCCGTACATCGGCCTCGTTACGCGGATCCACGACAACTTCAGGAATCGCGTCGAGATCGATTACGCGCCGCTGAGTGAATGGGAAGACACAACGGCCCCGAGCGGCCAGAGCAGCCGTACACAGTGGACAACGCAGACCGGCATGGTGCGTGAGGTGCGGCTGAAGTCCGGCGAAAACACCACGCACTGGACCCTGCTCTACGCCTATCGCCCAGTTGTCCGGCCCATCGGATCCGGTGGTACGCAAGCGGTCTGGAATTCATGGTCGCTAGCCAGACAGATGGCCCACTGCGATCCGGTGCTCGACACCGTGTATGTCTTTGCCGGCGAACTCAGCACCGATCAGGTTACTCTGCTGCGTTCTCCCGGGGAATCGATCGGGCTTTCGACCGATGCCAGCAGCTACTGGCCCCGGGCCGACAACGACGTGCTCAATGCCTACATCGGTAACCATCTTCCGATGGCTCTCCGGGGCGGCGAATCGGGAACGCCCGAAACAAGCAGTGGCCTCGCCGACGCAAGCTGGGTCTACCGCATCCGTTATTCCTACGAAGCCGGCAGCACGAACGGCCAGATTTTCGGAATGACCGGCGTCCTCTGGCCCCCGGTCCTCGTGCGCTCAGAGGTCGAGCAGGCACCCGAGGCCGGAGCGGATCCGCTTCCTTCCCGCAACTACGCCTTCCTTTACGACAGCTCGACTCATCCCGCTCATACGCCCTGGCTCAGTCACATCATTGATGATCGCGGGATCACAAAGGCCGCCGAAGCTCTGCAGGGAACGGCCGCGACGCACGAAGACGAGGTGCGAAAAGTGCTCGCGCTCCCGCGCGGGTTCGAAAGCGCAACGGTCCTCTATGCGCCGGACATGCACGCGGAGGACATCCACGACAACGCCCTTGTCTGGTATAGAAACTCAACCCCGTCGGTTGACTCCATAACCACAACCAACGGCTGGTACGGATCTCCCTCGTTCGAAGATCTTGAAGAGGATGGGATTTTCCACGATCCCGGCCGGCTCTTTGCAGACAACCCACGGGGCACCGTTTCCGCCGTCGCTCTTTCGGACGCGGGCGGGCGCCGGCACTACTACCGCATCACCCGGCTGCTTCAGGCACCGGCGCAAGTCACTGATTCGCAGGGCGAGTTCCACATCCACCGCCAATACGCACTTGCGGATCACGCCGCGGAATACATGGCGCCGATGCGATCCATCTTCCACAGCCCGTACTGGTGGCAGGCGTTCGCGCGCGGCAATCAGTTCAAGTGGCCCGCGACCGCGCTTGAATGGCCCGGAGGTGGAGTCGCGGCGCAGAAAGTTGAATACTCCGAGGAGCGATGGATCGCAATCGTTGACGAGTTCACGGACCGCAACGCCTTCAAGTCCGATTCCAACGAGCCCATCACCGCCGGCAGCACAACACGAAAGTCGTTCTTCAAAAACAGCGTCGGTCGCAGAATCGTTGGTATGACCCCGCTCGGGAACGTGCTCTGGGAGAAGAGCTACGACCTCCACGGCGGCAGATTCGCCGAGACCGGGAACACCGGGCTTACAGAACGCTTTGTGTACAAGAGCGCGGGAGATGTCCTCAGCGGCCTCGGCGTTGCGGCAGCCGACATTCCCAAAAGCCTCAAGTCTGAACAGCTGCTCGTAGAAAAGAAGTCGGTCGGCTACGCCGCCGCCGCTCTCAGCGACGGCAATGAACTGCCGCCGCCGGTTCTTGATGGCCTGATTCATGTCTTCAAGCACGCCGTCGTGTCTCCGCAATCGACGCGGCCGCTCAGCGAGCGCCTGAAGCTCGTGGCCGTCGCGATCAAGAAAGGCGACTCCGGGGCAGAATATTTTCAGCAGCAGACCGTCTATTCGCGCACCGACCCGACAGTGCAGCTCGCGGCCATCCAGTTCACGGCCCCCTCCACGCAGATCGCTTCGGTCGCCTATCCGAACAACGTCTTCACGGTGGCGCCCGGCCCCTATGTCGTCTCGCGTTCGACAACCAATAAGCCAAAGGACAGCTCGGGCAACTATATCGAGTACTCCACCCGCGTCATCTCTCAACATCACCTGCGCACGCCGGATTCAACCACGCCGTATTACGACGTGGGACTGGACTTCACCGGGTCCAGCGGACAGACGGTCTGGGCGGTCTCGGCCTTCCTTGCCGCACCAGACTCGCTCGACGTCGCATCCGATCCCGACGCTCTCGTCAAGTTCACCTACACGCAGTACGACTCTTTGGGCCGGGTGCGCCACACCTGGGAGGACATCGATCCCGCGTCGCCACCCGCCGAAGCGTCCATACCTGCATCCGACCTTGCTCTCATTCCAAGCACCCTGATAAGGAAGAGCCCGGCCGGACCGGCATCCCTTCACACCGAGTATCTCTACGACTCTTCCGGCCTGTCCGACGTGATTCATCCCAACGGCACCCGCTGGGCGCGACGCATCACCGGTATTCCGGACACGCCGCCGATCATCAACGCCGGCAAGCCCATCACACGCATCTTCACCTTCAATTCGCTCATCGGCTCGGGCAACTCGTTCACTCCGCAGTCGATGTGCAAGATCGAAGACTACGGCACGTGGGAAACGCCGTCCGCATACGCGGTAGCGCTGTTGCCCGGCGAACAGTCCGCCGAAGCACGCCCCCACGCGACAGGATCAAGCGGCCCGGTCCGCGTCATGCTCCGCTCTCGCAATGTCTGGTTCGACAGCCCCGTCGACATCGCCAACGTCACCAACTACCTGAACTACACCGAGGCTCCCGGCACCTCCATGGAGTACGACTCGGCGGGTCGTCTCAAAAAGGTAAAGGATCTGGACCTGAACTGGGCCGGCGACCTCCAGGCAGAAGCCGACATCCTCGACAACGGCGAGCGCGTCCGCGTCAAAGAGCTCGATGGCAACACCACGCTCCAGATCCGCAACACCCGCGGACAGATCACCCGCACCTACACCGGCACCAGCGACTCCGGCTGGAACGACAACGCCTACACCGCGCCCGACGACTGCGCCCAGAGTTTCGACATGATCCTGACCGGGCGCACCGAATTCGGCACCGGCTCGCACAATGCGCTTCTTCCCACAAAGTCCTGGAAGTATCTTGAAACACCCAAGACCAGCGAGGCAGGCTGGAGTGCAGACAATCTGCTCCCCTTCGGCGAAGCGCCCGCCTCCGATCCCGCCGGCGAACTCACCGAAACCTCGTACGACTGGCGCATGCGCCCGGTCCGCGTAGACACGTACGGCCCCGGCGCGACCCGTCCGCGCCAGAGCACCCGGCTCACCTATCTCGATCACGCCGACCGCACCGTGCTCGAGGCGAGCTTCGCCTCCGGAACACTCGGCGATATCGCGGCAATCGATCCGAGCCTGTTCGAACCCTCGAAGGACTGCGCGGCCGATGCCGCAACTCTGGTCAGCGACATCCTCAGCCTCAATCCCTCTTCGCTCGTCGAGACGCGCTATTTCGACGACGGCACAGTCCGCGAACGCCTCACCTACCGGACGCACGGCACCGGCTACACCTCCGGCTCGTCCCAGTTCACCGCCGAGCGATACGGCTACGGCATGGGCGGCACCCAGATCTTCACCCAGCAGCCCGGCACGCTCACGCAGAGAACCCGCCTCGACAACATGGGCCGCACGCGCAGCGAATCGTCCGTCCTGCCGCGCACAACCGGCGGCATCACAACCTACGACTACGAACTCTCCCGCACCGAATATGGCTACGACGCCGATGGTCAGGTCATTGTGACCGACCGCTGGGAACGCATCATGCCCGGCGGCTCGGGCAACGCCCCCGGCGGCACGCCCGAACTGACAGCCGCAAATGCGGTCCGCACCCGCAGCGAGACCTGGTACGACGCCGCCAGACATGTCGTTGCCACGGTCGAGTTCGGAACCGAAAGCAGCGACAACACGTTCGCAAATCCGCCTTCGCTCGTCTCGCTCGATGCGCGTGTCGCCGCACGCAGGCTTCAGGCCGGATCCTGGCCGACGGTGGCCGTCCCCGGCATCAACAACGGCTCTCAATACGCCGTCGAAGCCAACGGCAGCGATGTCGGCGCCGGCCTTGTGACGGCCTACCGCTACGACCGCGCCGGGAACAAGATCGCCAGCGCCACGCCGCGCACCGGTGTCGGCATCCAGACCGGCAACACCTGGATATTCACACGATCGGTCTACGACCCCAAGGGACGCCTCTACAAGCAGATCGACGACGCGGCAGGTCTCCGGCGCGAAACTCAATACACCTACTGGCTCGGACGTGTAGTCGAGATCAAGTCGCCCCGCGTGGTGGATGAGTCGGTCCCCGGCGCCGATACGACCTGGCAGACCCAGGGAGTCGCGTACGGCGCACAGATCGTGGCCGAGAG
>JAFEBO010000005.1 GCA_018242625.1 Planctomycetota bacterium | reverse complement strand
GCATCCGCATACCCGAACTCAAACGTCCAGTTCGGTTACTCGTACATGTTCTCCTCCGAGCGTATGAAGTCCTTCGACCGCCAGACGTTTGCATTCGGCTTCGACCCGTCGATGAACCTCTCGTTCCCGACCAAGGTCCAGCAGAAGGGCCAGGTCGCGCTCGACGAGGCCCGGACTACCGCCGAGCGGTTCCGCACGGCAAAGTTCGACCTGCAACGCCGCGTTCTTTCGTCGTGGGCCGACCTGCAGATGCTGGAGCAGAAGCGGCAGATTCAGCATGAGCAACTGGCGCTCAGCCGCTTGACGATCGACGCCACCCGAGCGAAGGCACAGGCCGGCGGGGTGCAGCGGGACCTGCTCCGCGCCGAAGCGAGCCTCCGCACGCTGGAAAACAACGTCCAGAACACCGACGCAGAACTCAAGGCGATGCGGGCCATGCTCAACGGCATGCTCGCCCGGGACCCGAACGCTCCATTGCCGGCCGCGGCTGCTGACGTGCGGGAGATGGCGGCGACGGATGACCAGATTCTTGCCGTTGCGGTCGAGTACAACCCCGAGATCGCGGCGCTGGCGCATCAAGTACAGGGACGGACCGATGCGCTGGAGTTGGCGCGGATGCAGTGGATCCCCGACATCAACCCCTCGTTTATGTTCACCGGAAGCGTGTCGCAGGCCGTCGGCGCGACCATCATGCTCCCGACGACCATCGCCGAGATCAAGGGCGGCATCCGCGAGGCCGAGGCGATGCTCCGCTCTGGCGACGCGATGCTGCGCCAGACCCGCAATGACCGAACCGCGACGCTCGTGGCCACGCTCGTGGCCCTCCGTAACAACGAGCGTCAGGCGGCGCTCTTCGAGACCACGCTCCTCCCGCTTGCCGAGCGGGTGCTCACCAACATGCGACAGTCCTACGTCTCCGGAGCCGCGATGTACCTCGACCTGATCGAGGCGCAGAACACGCTCCTGGACACCCGGCTCATGATCGTCGAGGCCCGCGCCTCGCGCGAAAAGCGGCTTGCTGAACTCGAAGCGCTCATGGGTACGGACATTGAAACCGTCGTTCCCAGCGCAGCCGTCGTCGCGTCCCCCTCCGCAAGCAACACGCTCCCGGCTCGATGAGCGCCGGTCACCAGAAAGAACGCCATGACCACTGAGACTCCGACAACCAATACCGCTTCTCTGGCACCCGCCGCCCGCCGCAGCCGTTCCGGGCCCCTCGTCTTCCTGTTGCTGTTCACGGCGGGCGGGATCTACGCCGGGATGCGCTGGCACACGACCTTTGAGCGATGGCTCATGCCCTCCGCCGCCGGCGACACCGCCGCGACCGCTTCCGCCAAGGAACCCGGCAAGCCCACCGACGGCAAGAAGCAGCTCTGGACCTGCGGAATGCACCCGCAAGTCATCCAGGACCATCCGGGCGACTGCCCGATCTGCCACATGAAGCTCACGCCACTGGTGACCGCGAACGATGCTGGTGAACCAGCGGGAGGGGGCGCACTAGGCACTGTGGTCATTGACCCCGCGGTGGTGCAGAACATGGGCATCCGCACCGCGGTCGTGAACGAGGGTCCGCTCCAGCAGACGGTGCGGGCCACCGCGATTCTCGCCGAGCCGGAGCCGGGCCGCCGCGACATCAACCTTCGCGTGTCCGGCTGGATCCAGACGCTGTACGCCAACATCGACGGCATGGCCGTCAAGAAGGGCGAGCCGCTGTTTGACCTCTACAGCCCCGACCTGCGACTGGCCATCGAGGAACTCATCACGGCGCGGAAGTCCGCCGACCGGATCGGCCAGGACGCCGGCGGCTCACTGGGCCAGACCAGCGCGGCGCTGGTCGCCGCGGCGGAACTCCGCCTCCAGACGCTCGGCCTGACCGCCGATCAGATCGCGGAGCTGGGCGGCATGGAGCACGCCCCGGCCGTGGTGACGTTCCTCTCCCCGATCGACGGCCACGTGGTCGAGAAGGCCAACGTCTACAACGGCTCAGCGGTGATGGCCGGGCAGATGGTGCTCCGGCTGGCCGATCGCTCGACGATGTGGTTCGAGGCCCGCGTGCCCGAGGGCTCGATCGGGCGGATCCGGGTGGGCCAGCGGGCCATGGCCCGCGTGAACGCCCTGCCCGGGCGGACCTTCGAGGGCGAGGTCGTCTTCGTGCACCCCCATCTGGACGAGATGACCCGCACCGCGCTGGTCCGCATGGCGATGCCCAACCCCGACGGGGTGCTCCGATCGGCGATGTACGCGATCGCCGACATCGACGTCGGATCGGCGGACCCCGTCATGCTCATCCCGCGCGAGGCGGTGATCGACACCGGCGAGAAGCAGCTCGTCTTCGTGAGCACGGGCAAGGGCCGCTTCGAGCCGCGGAACGTCACCATCGGGCTCTCGGGCGAGCAGGGCCTGGTGCAGGTGCGCTCGGGGCTGAAGGCGGGCGAGTCGGTGGTCTCCAGCGGGCAGTTCCTGATCGACTCGGAGAGCCGGCTGCGCGAGGCGATCGCCAAGTTCCTGGCGGGGAAGACCTCGGGCGGGGCGGCGGCCGCGCCGCCCGGCGATAAGCCCACGGCCGCGCCAGCGGCTAAGCCGCCGACGGCGCCGATGGCGCTCTCCCCCGCCGCGCAGGCGCGTGTGGACGCGATCGTGAGCGCGTACCTCGTGCTGGCTGAATCGCTTGGGGCGGTGCAGAAGGATGCCACGCCGCTCAAGCCGGGCGACCTGGTCTCCGCCATCCACGCCCTACACGGCGAGGTTTCCGGGCCCGATGCGATGCGCTTCGTCTCGGAGGCGGCGAAGGCCGCCGAGTCGCTGACGGGCAAGCCGATCGACCAGCAGCGCGAGGCGTTCAAGAGCGTGAGCGCCACGGTAATCGCGCTGATCGACGCGATGCCGCCCTCGCCGAAGGTGGCCGGCTCGCTCTTCGTGCTCAACTGCCCGATGGCCAAGGCCGACTGGCTGCAGCGCCAGACCGATGTGGCCAACCCGTACTACGCCGACGACATGAAGGAGTGCGGCTCGGTGGTGCGCCCGGTCGGCGGTGCGAAGGGAGCGAGGTGACGCATGATCGCTCGCATCATCGAACTCTCGATTAAGAACCGCTTCATGGTCCTCTTGCTGACCGCGATGATGGTCGGCGCAGGTGTATGGAGCATTTTCAACATCCGCCTGGACGCCATCCCCGACCTGTCGGATGTGCAGGTCATCGTCCAGACCGAGTACGCCGGGCAGAACCCCGAGGTCGTGGACAAGCAGGTGACCTACCCACTGGCGAGCGCGATGCTCGCCGTGCCCGGGTCCACCGTGGTCCGCGGGTACAGCATGTTCGAGCAGTCGTTCGTGTACGTGCTTTTCGAGGATGGCACGGACATCTACTGGGCCCGCAGCCGTGTGCTGGAGTACCTGAACTTCGCCCGCGACCGCTTGCCCAAGGGCGTCGAGCCCAAGCTCGGCCCGGACGCGACCGGCGTGGGCTGGGTGTACCAGTACGTGCTCTACCCCGGCTACTACAGCCCCGACCACCCCAAGGGCTTCTGGCACGACGCTGAGAACGACCGCTGGTACGCCTCGGCCGATGAAGCGCCGTTGGAACGGCGCGAGAAGCTCGCGAAGGTTCGCGCGTTCGAGAAGCCTGGTAACGACCCGATCACCAGCACGCCGCTGCTGCCCTCCAACCAGGACCTCGCCCAGCTCCGCAGCCTCCAGGACTGGTACATGCGCTACCCCTTGACCTCGGTGGAGGATGTTTCCGAGGTCGCCTCCATCGGCGGGTACGTGCGGCAGTACCAGGTCATCCTCGACCCGCTCAAACTGCGGGCGTACGGCCTGCCGCTCCGTGACGTGATGATGGCGATCCAGCGCTCCAACAACGATGTGGGCGGGTCCGTCATCGAGTTGGCCGAGAACGAGTACATGGTCCGCAGCCGGGCCTACCTCAAGGGCCTTGAGGATCTGGCCCAGGTGCCCGTGGGTCTGGGCGAGAAGGGCACGCCGGTCATGCTCGGGGACATCGCGACCCTCCAGGTCGGCGGCGATATGCGCCGGGGCGTCGGCGACCTCGACGGCGAGGGTGAGGCCGTGGGCGGCGTGGTCGTGGCCCGGTTCGGAGCCAACGCGTACAAGGTCATCGCGGACGTGAAGGCCAAGCTGGTCTCGCTGGAGGACGGCCTCCCGCCCGGCGTCTTCATCAAGACCACCTACGACCGCTCGAACCTGATCAATCGCTCCATCTCCACCCTGCGCGACACGCTCGTCGAGGAGATCATCGTCGTCGGGCTGGTGTGCATCCTGTTCCTGCTCCACATGCGCAGTGAGCTGGTCGCGGTCTTCGTCGTGCCGTCGAGCGTCATCGCCGCCCTGCTGGTGATGCACCTGCTGGGGATCAACGCCAACATCATGTCCCTGGGCGGGATCGCGATTTCGATCGGCGTGGTCGTGGACTCGGCCGTCATCATGGTCGAGAACGGGCACAAACATCTGGACCGGGAGGAGGACCGCGTCCATGCCGGGCATCCACCCACGCCCCGGGCGGACATCATGATGGCGGCGGCCAAGGAGGTTGGCCCGCAGCTCTTCTTCTCCCTGCTCATCATCACCGTCTCGTTCCTCCCGGTGTTCGTGCTGGGCGGCGAGGCCGGACGGCTCTTCAAGCCGCTCGCCTTCACCAAGACTTTCGCGATGACGGCGGCCGCGTTCCTCTCCATCACCATCATCCCGGTCCTGATGTACTACTTCATCACCGGGCGGGTGCTCCCGAAGAGCTGGGGATTCTGGCGCAACACCGCCATTACCCTGGGCGCCATGTTCCTGCCGGCGACCGCGCTGTTCATCATCGCCTCGGGCATGCCGCACCTGGAGCACTTCCGCTGGTGGATCGCCGGCGGCTGGGCCGTGCTCATGGCGATGCTGCTCCTGCCACAGAAGATCATCCACGAGCAGCACAGCCCGATCAGCCGGGTGCTCCAGCGGATCTACGAGCCTGCGTTCCGTCTGGCCATGGCGCACCCTTGGCGCCTCCTGCTCCTTGCCGCGGTCGCGCTGGCATCGACGTACTACCCGTTCAGCCGCATGGGCACCGAGTTCATGCCGCCCCTGGACGAAGGCGACCTGCTCTACATGCCGACGACCGACCCCTCCATCAGCATCACCAAGAGCAAGCAGCTCCTGCAGCAGACCGACAAGCTCATCAAGACGTTCCCCGAGGTGCTGAGCGTCCACGGAAAGATCGGACGAGCCGCGACGGCCACCGACCCCGCGCCGCTGTCGATGATCGAGACGGTTGCGCAGCTCAATCCCGACCGTTCGAAGTGGCGGACGCGCCGCCCCGATTACTTCTTCAGTTCATGGCCGGAGTGGCTCCAGAAACCGTTCCACGGCACGTTCTGGCCCGCCGAGCGGCCCATCACGACCGAGGAGCTCAAGTTCGGCTGGTCCGATCCCGACGGGACGATGCACGCGGGACTCAACTCCGTTGTCGCGTTTCCCGGCATGGCCAACGCCTGGCCATTCCCGATCGAGAACCGCATCAACATGCTCGCCACGGGAATCAAGACCCCGGTGGGCATCAAGATCCTCGGCCCTGACCTCAAGGTACTCGGTGACCTCGCGGAGCGCGCCGCCAGCGCGGTCCGTGGCATTCAGGGCACGGTCTCGGCGTACCCCGAGCGCACACTTGGCGGGTACTACGTCGATTTCGACATCGACCGCGCCGCCGCGGCCCGCTACGGCCTGACCACCGGGGACGTGCAGGACGTGATCCAATCGGCGGTCGGCGGCATGAACATCACCACCACTGTCGAGGGGCTGGAGCGTTACCCGCTCAACGTGCGGTACCTCCGCGACTACCGCGACGACCTGCCCGCGCTCGAACAGGTGCTGGTCACGGCTCCGATGCCCGGGCCCAAGGGCGAACGCGTTCAGGTACCTCTCGGTCAGCTCGCGAAGATTCACCTCACCCCTGGAGCTCCGATGATCCGTTCCGAAAATGCGCAGCGCACGGCGTGGATCTTCGTGGACATCGCGGGACGCGATCTCGGTGGCTACATCGCCGAGGCCCGAAAGGCCGTCGCTCAGCAGGTCGACCTACCGCCGGGCTACACGCTGGTGTTCTCTGGCCAGTTCGAGTTCTGGGAGAAGACGCTGCCACGGCTCATCGCCGCGAGCGTCATGGCCTTGGTCGCCATCATCTTTCTGCTTTATGTGAGCAGCCGATCATGGTTCCGCGTTGGCGTGGTGTTGCTGGCGGTGCCATTTAGCCTCGTCGGGGCCTTCTGGTTCATGCACGCGCTGGACTTCAATCTCTCGCTCGCGGTCGTGATCGGGATCATCGCGCTTGCCGGACTCGACGCAGAAACGGGCATGGTGATGCTCCTCTATCTCGACAACAGCTTCGACCGTTTCAAAGAACAAGGCCGCATGAATTCACTCACCGACCTCTACGCGGCCGTGCATGACGGGGCCGTCAAGCGGATTCGTCCCAAGGCCATGACTGTGGCTGCCGCGATGATCGGCTTGGTCCCACTCCTTTGGTCACACGGCACTGGCGCCGACACCATGCGCCGCATCGCCGCCCCGCTGATCGGCGGCCTGCTGATCAGCTTTATGATGGAGCTAGTCGTGTATCCGGTCGTGTTCTACCTCGCCAAGCGGTGGCAGCACCGGAAGGAGTTCTCCAACTACTAAGAGATAAACCCGCTGATCCCCATTCTCCGCTGGCTCTGCCAATCCGCGTCTGGCGGACGAGGTGGCGTTGTGCGCAATCGGAGGACAGATCTTGTGCTTTGTGCAGCAGCCACCTCCGAAATTCTCAGCGAACTTCGTGGTGGATCAAGACGTATCACGGTGTAGGCCTGTATACTCCCCATAGGTATGCTCCATCGCAGCAGTCCACTTCGGCTCCTGGTGACCCTCCTCTTGGTGGTCGCCGTGCCGTTTTGTTGCTGCGACTTCCGTTCCGTGCTGAGCACCTGCTCTTCCTGTCAGGCGCCGCCGGCGGCGGAAGCGGTCGGGGCGTCACAACGCCATTCTCATGACGCGGGGCATGAACACGCCGTGCCTCATCAGCACGCCACGGGACACACGCGGGGTGGGAGCGGGGAGTCGCCGGCTCCGTGTGGCCCTGGTGATGAGAAGCACAAGTGCAACTGTGAGAAGAACGACGGCAAGATGTTGACTGTCCAGAAGTCGACCGTCGAACTTCCCGCGCCGGTCGTTGTGGCCGTTCTGGACTGGTCAATCGCGGTGGACTTGTTTCCACCCACCACGACGAGAGTCCCGTATCGGGGCAGTTCGGCCATCATCAGGCCGCCGACCTCGCTGCTGCGCCAGCATTGCGCGCTCATCGTGTAGCGCCGCTGCGCCGCGACGTGTCGCGTGAGTGACCACATGCCCTAAACGGGGCACGGCACACACGCTGATCACCGCGGCGTTGTTCATTGGCGGTCGTCGCACACCCACACCACAACCCAGTTCCTGTCACGGAGGTTCCCCATGAACCGTCGAAAGGCTACGGCCTTCAGCGCAATCGCGGTCGTTACCGCTGCGGTCCTCATCCCGGCGCTCGCCCACGAAGGGCACGGCAAAACCGAGTCCGCATCCTGGGACCCCAACGCCCCAAAGAAGGTTTCGCCCGAGACGGCACTGGCCATTGGCCTGAAAACCGCCGAGGTTGACTTCGGTCAGGTCGAAGAGGTGATGAAACTCACCGGCTCCGTGCGGGCGCGACCCGACCGGCTCGTCGCGGTGTCACCACGCACGGCGGGCATCGTGCGAGCGATCAGAGTGCAGCCGGGCGACTCCGTGAAGAAGGGCGATGCGCTCGCCGAGATCGAGTCGCAGGAGCTCGCCAAGAACATCTACGAACTGCGGCGGCTGGAGGCCGACTACGAGCGGCTGCTCTCCGACGCGAAGAAGTCGGAGTCGCTGGTACGGTCGCTGGAGATCGAGGTGCCGGCGACGAACGCATCCGCCGACCTCGCAGAGTCCGAGGCTGCGCGGCTGACCGCCAGCGGAGAAGCGGTGTCGGCTAACCTGCTCGTCCAACGCAGGACGGACGCGATCAAGCTCCGTGCCGACGCGGCGCTCAAAGCCGTTGCTCTGGAACAGGCCAAGACCGATGTGCAGTCGCTGCGCACCCAGAGTGCATCCACGCTGCGCTCCGTCGAGGCCCTCCGTGCGCTGATCCCGCCAGCCCAGACCGGCGACGGCAGCGAGGTCTCGGTCGATGCGGCTCATCCGGGGCTTGTCCGCTATCTCGCCCCCATCGACGGCGTGGTGGTCACGCGGGCCGCCGTGGTAGGCCAGGGAGTCGATGCCGGAGCCAAGGTGCTCACGATCGGAGACTTCGCCAGCGTGCAGATCGAGGGCGAAGTTCCTGAGAGCCTTGTGGACGCATTGGTTGCGGCAGGAACGCCGAACGTCCGCGTGCGCCGATCCAATGACGGAGCGTTGGTGACTACCGGCACTGTGCGTTTCATCAGTCCGGTCATCGACGCCAGCAAGCGGACTGCGCACGTCATCATCGACGCCGACAACCCGGGCGGCGTGCTGCGACAGGGCATGTTCGTCGAGCTCGCCGTGATTCTCCGGCAGACTGACTCCGCCGTGGTGGTCCCCGCTTCGGCGATCGTCAAGGAGGGCCCTCTCCAATACGTGTTCGTGAAGGAGAAGGAGTTCTTCAAGAAGCACGACGTGGCGACGGGCACGCGCGACGACCAGATCGTCGAGATCAAGTTGGGCGTAGCACCCGGCGACGTGATCGCGGTGCAGGGCGCTTTCAGCCTGTCACAGCTCCGGGGCGTCTCGCCCGGCGCTGCGTCCGAGCCCGCCAAGACCCCCGACACGGCCCCTGCCAAGCAAGAGCCCAAGCCGTCCTCGGACGGTGCTGACCACACCCACGGCTAACCGAGCGAGGAACTCCACGTGTTGAACTGGATCATCAAAGCTTCGCTCCACAACCGCGTGCTGGTCCTGATGGCCGCGCTCCTGGTGTCCGTGTACGGGCTCTACGTCGCGCTGCACACCAAGACCGATGTGCTCCCGGACCTCAACCGCCCCGTGGTGACGATCATGACCGAGGCTTCGGGTCTGGCCCCAGAAGAGGTCGAGGCCCAGGTCACGTACTACATCGAGACCGCCGTCAACGGCGCTCCGGGCGTCGATCGCGTGCGCAGCACCAGCGCGCTCGGGCTCTCGGTGGTCTACGTCGAGTTCCAGTGGGACACTGACATCCGCTACAACCGCCAGATCGTGCAGGAGCGGCTCGCGTCGATCACCGAGAAACTCCCGCCGGGCGTGATCCCGGCGATGGCCCCAATCGCCAGCATCATGGGCGAGATCGTGCTCATGAGCGTGCGGAGCGACACGCTCTCGCCTCTCGAAGTCCGAACGCTCGCCGAGTTCACGCTCCGCCCCACCATCCTCTCCATCCCGGGCATCGCACAGGTCACGGTGATGGGCGGCGAGCTCAAGCAGTTCCGCGTTGAGGCCGACCCCGACAAGCTCCGGCTCTATGACCTGACGATGGAGGACCTGGAGAAGGCACTCTCGGCCTCCAACCAGAACACCGGCGGCGGGTTCGTCATTACCGGGGCACAGGAACTGGTGGTGCGCAACCTCGGCCGCGTGCAGGATGCCGCGGACATCGCCGACTCGCTCGTGGTCACGCGCCCCGGCGACCACGATGACCCCCCCCGCGCCATCCTCGTCAAGGACGTGGCCCGGGTGGTCGAGGCGGGCACGACCATCAAACGCGGCGAGGGCTCGGCCAATGCCAAGCCCGCCGTCATCATGGCGATCCAGAAGCAGCCGACGGCGGACACCATCGCGCTCACCGCCGCGCTGGACCGGACGCTGGAGCAGATGAAGCCCACGCTCCCGCCGGGCCTGGAGATCAACCCGGACGTCTTCCGGCAGAAGCACTTCATCGAATCGTCGATTCGCAACGTGCTCGAAGCGCTGCGCGACGGCGCCGTGCTTGTCATGATCATCCTGATCCTCTTCCTGATGAACGTGCGGACCACGCTCATCACTCTCACGGCCCTGCCGCTCTCGATCATCATGACTTTCCTGGTCTTCCACTGGTTCGGGATGAGCGTCAACACCATGACGCTCGGCGGCCTGGCCGTGGCGATCGGCGAACTGGTGGACGACGCGGTGGTCGATGTGGAGAACGTTTTCCGCCGACTTCGTGAGAATCGCCACGCCGTTTCGCCTCTCCCCGCGATGCGCGTGGTCTTCGATGCCTCCAGCGAGGTGCGCAATCCGATCATCATGGGCACGGTGATCGTGTGCCTCGTGTTCCTGCCCACGATGTTCCTCCCGGGCATCGAGGGCCGGCTCTTCTGGCCACTGGCCCAGGCGTACATCATCAGCATCTTCGCTTCGCTGCTCGTGGCCCTGACCGTCACGCCGGTCCTGTCGTACTACCTCCTGCCCAACATGAAGAAGATGAAGGAGGAGAAGGACGGCCCGGTCCTGCGCTGGTGCAAGGCCGTGGCCCGCAAGTCCTACGCCGTCGCCCTGCCCCATCCCTGGAAGGTCATCGGCTCGGGCGTGGCCGTCTTCCTCATCGCGCTCTTCGTGGTCACGCGGCTAGGCTCGGAGTTCCTGCCCCCGTTCAACGAGGGCACCGCGACGGTCAACGTGATCCTCCAGCCGGGCGTCTCGCTGGCCGAGTCGGACCGTATCGGCCGCAAGGCCGAGGAGATCATCCTGACGATCCCAGAGGTCAAGAGCACGGGCCGCCGCACGGGCCGGGCCGAGCAGGACGAGCACGCCGAGGGCGTCCACTACAGCGAGATGGATGTGGACTTCTGGACCAAGGATGAGGCCAAGCACCCCGAGAAGCACATCCAGACCAGCGGCCGCACCCCGCCGGCCCCTGCCGCCATCCGCTCGCGCGAGGCCGTGTTCGCCGAGATTGAAGAGAGGCTCAAGGTCTTTCCGGGCGTTTCCGTCAGCGTCGGGCAGCCCATCAGCCACCGCATCGAGCACCTGCTCTCGGGCGTGCGGGCCCAGGTCGCGGTCAAGATCTTCGGCGATGACCTGAACACGCTCCGCTCACTGGCGGACCAGACCAAGGCCGCGATGAACGGCATCGAGGGCGTCGCTGACCTGCAGGTGGAACAGCAGGTGCTCGTGCCGCAACTGCACATCGCCGTCAAGCGGGCCGCGGCGGCCCGCCTGGGTTTCACCCCCGCGGCCCTCACCGACGCGATGGAGACGGCGACCAAAGGCAAGGTGGTTGGCCAGGTGCTCGACGGCCTGCGCTCCTTCGAGATGGTCCTGACGCTCGACGACGAGTACCGCAACGACCCGAGCAAACTCGGCGATGTGCGGTTGATCTCCCCCACCGGCGCGGTGGTGCTGGTACGCGATGTGGCCGACATCACCGAGCGGCTGGGCCCCAACCAGGTCCAGCGGGAGAACATCCGCCGCCGCATCGTGGTGCAGTGCAACGTCCGGGGCCGCGACCTGGGCTCGACAGTGCAGGAACTGCAAGCCTCCATCCGCCAGGACGTCAAACTCCCGCAGGGGTACACGTTCGAGTTCGGCGGCGTCTACGAGGCCCAGCAGCAGTCCACGCGGCTGCTGCTGATCCTCGGCACGTGCAGCCTCATCGCCATCTTCGTGCTCCTCTACACGCACTACAAGAGCGCGCAGGTGGCCAGCCAGATCATGCTCAACGTCCCCTTCGCCTTCATCGGCAGCGTCGCGGCCCTGGTCATCACCCGCGAGACCTTCAGCGTCGCCTCGCTGGTGGGCTTCATCTCGCTCACGGGCATCGCCACGCGCAACGGCGTGTTGATGGTCAGTCACTACATCCACCTGATGACCCACGAGGGCCTGCCCTTCGGCAAGGAGATGGTCATCAAGGGGAGCCAGGAGCGCGTCGCGCCGGTCCTCATGACGGCGCTCACTGCCGGGCTGGGCCTGGTCCCGCTGGTGCTCTCGCGCGGCGAGCCGGGCAAGGAGATCCTCTACCCCGTCGCGGTGGTGATCCTGGGCGGCCTCATCACCAGCACGCTCCTGGACTTCTTCGTGACCCCGACGGTCTTCCTCAAGTTCGGTCGCCACGCCGCGGAGCGCCTGGCCCGCGAGCACAAGCAGGCCAAGACCGACCCGCTCGCGGAGTCTGGCGAAGGCGAAAGGCATTTCACCACGGAGAACACGGAAAGCACGGAGAAGAAGAGCGAGTTGGTCAAGAGGGATGGGCAGGCGGGCGAAGCCGCGCCCGCGGCGGTCGCCGCGCCGATCTCGACAGCCATGACACCCGCGCCCGCAGTCACCCCGCCGGCTGCTAAAGACGGCCAAGCCGACGGGAAGAAACCGGAGGGCACGCCATGAACACGTCCGCTCGCACACTCGCCCTCGCACTTGCGGACAACGCTCGCCGCGCAGCATCGGCCGTCGTCGCCGTCGGTCTATTGCTTCGCCACGACCTTCAACCTGTCAGCGATCTCTTCGGCCCCCGGCACGCCGCCCGCGTACATGCGGCACCCCATGCTGGGCGCGGTGGGGACGGGCAGGCCGTAGAGGTCGCCGCCGTTGACGAGGACCGTGGGCGTGGGATAGCCGCGCCGGATATCGCCCTCGGGCAACTGCTCTTGGTTGGTGTCCTTGAAGGTCCAGCCCTTGCCGACGGCGGTGAGCGCGGCCTTGAGGTTGGCGCGCATTGCGGGCGTGTTGGGACAGCCGGGGAACCCCAGCAGTTCGATGGCGGGTTGAGCCGCGTTCATGGCGACAGGCCTCGCGGTCTTGTCGGGTGTCGCGGCGCACCCGGCGAGCATCCCGAGCATGGCGGTAGCGCAGAGGGCGGACGTGCGACAGGGCTTGAACATGCAGCACTCTATGTCGGCGTGCGCGAGCGAGCTCTTCGCGCTGACCGTCGCCGTGACGGTCTCGCTCCACTAGCCAGCGAAGCCTGCTCAGGTCAGCTCCTTAACCACCTTCTTCTTGAACCGTTTGATGGCCGAGATCCACGAGTTCACCATCACCTCGTCGATCGGCTGTGCCTTGCCATAACCCTTCCCCGGCTTGGTTTGGCGGTCGGCTTGATGGACGATCGCGTGTCGGCGCTTCATCGCTGCTGCCATGTCCGCAAAGTGTGGTTCAACCTTCGCCTTGTCCACGCCAAGCAGATCCAGTACGGGTACCACGTCGTCGGTCTTGTTGTAGGTCGAGTGATCGAGATGATGCTCGATCGATTCTTCCAGCAACTTGCCGATGGTCTTCGCCCTGTGCTTCGTGAGCTGGCCCCACGAGAACTTCAGGATGTCCGTCTTTTCACCAACCAACGGCAGCTTGTTCAGCCGATCGTCGGTGGCCAACGGGAGCTTCCAGCGCGAGAGCCCGCGCAAGAACTCTTCCAGCGTGGCGTGGAGCATCACCACGCTCGACCGAAGCACGTCGGTTTGGCTCAGCTTGCGGCGTCCCTTGCCGGCACCACGGAGCTTGCCGTACGCGATGACGAGATTCTCAACCCGCTTGATGTTCAAATCGAACCGTTCGTTAATGGCATCCAGCATGAGGCACTCCCGGCGGAACTACGCCGCAACGGTAGCCGTCACCGTCTCGCTCCACGGCCCCGGTTCGCCGGTGGCGGAGACCCAGCGGGCGAGGTACGCCGCGTTCAGGCCGCCCTGCTCGCTCTTGAACGTGAGCTCAGCCCCGCCGCGCGTGACGGTGCGGACGAAGTTGTACGCGGCGAAGTCGGCAGGCGGGGTCTGGCGCGACGTGACCAGCGCGACGTAGACCTCGGCCCCGAGCGTGCCGCGCGGGCGGGCCTTGCGGGGGCTGCCCGCGCCATCGCCGTCCGCCCCGCGCTCATCGAAGATGCGCAGGCGGTGCGTGAGGCGGCTGCCGGACTCCACGAGCAGGAGCGGGCGCGAGGCGGGCGCGGGGGTGGGCGTCGCGCCGGTGTCCTTCACCGTGATGCCGATCGTCGCGCGGTCGGCGTCGGTGGTCTTGGGGTAACTCTGCACGAAGGCGGTGATGGGCCGGATCTGCCGCTCCAGTCCGCGCTTGGCCGCGTCCTTGCTCTGCCGGGCCGCTTCGGCCGCGTTCTGCGCGGCGACGTGCGCGGGGTAGTCCTTGTTCCACTCGGCCAGGGCCGTCTCCAGCGGCTTGAGGTCGGTGGGGTCCAGCCCCTGCGCATCCCACCACTTCTTGACGGCCTCGTAGTAGTGGTTCGCGTACGCGGCGAAGCTGCCGTCGGCTCTGGGGATGCGCTGTTCGGGCATGGCGATGGCCTCCGCGTGCGTCCCACTCGCCCGTGCGACCGCGCGGAGCGGCGGGACTTGCGTTTCATCGGCCCGACCGACCGACCACTTCAGTCGAACGCCCGTTCAACTCAACGGGCTGAACGTCCAGACAGCACAACCGCCCGCCCGATTCGCACGCACGCCTGTCCCGTTCATTGGGACGCCCGTCCCAACAACCCGCACGGTCCCGGCGCGCATCGCCGCGACCTGCCCGCCAAACCCATCGCGCGAAGGAGCGCCCGCCATGCTTGACTATCGCACATCGTCCTCCCCCGACCGCCCGCCCAAGCCCCTCTCTGAGCGTCTCCGGGAAGAGACGCGCGCCGACCACTCCCGCGCCGAGAAGCACGCGCTCATGGCCGCGATGATCGGCGGCCGCATCGACCGCGCCGCCTACGCCGGGTACCTCGGCCAGATGCTGCACGTGCACGCCACGCTGGAAGCGGCCCTGCGGGACACGGCCCACCACCACCCGGCCCTGGCCCTGGTGGTGCGCGAGCACGAGTTCCGCGAGTTGGCGCTCCTGGCCGATCTCTCGACCCTCGGCGAGTGCCCCGACCGGCACGCCCGTCTCCCGGCCACCGCCCTGTTCTGCGGGCGGATCGCCGGGCTGGCGGGCGAGGCGCCCGTGGCGCTCCTGGGCACGCTCTATGTGCTCGAAGGCTCCACCAACGGCGGGCGCTACCTCGCTCCGGCGGTGCGGAAGGCGCTGGGTCTGCCGGGGCACGGCGAGGCCGGGTCGGGCACCGAGTACCTCGACCCGCACGGCCCGCGCCAGCGGGCGCGCTGGGGGTTTTTCAAGACCTCCCTCGACGTGCTGGCGCTCGCGCCCGCCGAACGCGACCTGATCGTCGCCGTCGCCAGCGACGCCTTCCGGGGCGTGCACGACATCTTCGAGGACCTGACGCACCCCGCGTCCGCTCAGGTTGTCTTCCCGATCGGGGGACGCACCGCCGGCGCGGCCAACGGAACGCTGCACACCCCCGCCGCGGCGCACCTGTGCGTCCATCGCGGGGCGGAGAAGGAGGGCCGCACGCCGCACCACACCTGACCCAAGGGCCGCGGTGTTCGCGGCTTGACCTCGCCCCGTGCGTTCACGATGACCGCCGGGAGCACGTTTGACCCCACCGTTTCATTCACCATCGCAAGGAGTCCTGACATGAAGCATCGCACGCGTTCCATCTTTTTCGCACTCATCACCGCCGGAGCGGCGCTGGCCTTCGGCACGCCCGTGGCCTTGGCCCAGCACGAGGGGCACGGGGCCCAGCCCGAGAAGCACGGCGAAGCCGGGGGCAAGCACGAGGCGCCCAAGACCTACGCCGAGGCCATCGCCGAGATCGACGAGCACCTGGAGGGCATCCAGAAACTCATCACCGCCAAGAAACTCGACGATGTGCATGCCGAGGCCCAGGAGGTCGTCGATGTCGCCAACACGCTTGCGCAACTGGCCCTCAAGCCCGGCTCGGGTGTCGCCAAGGAGAACGTCAAGGACATCAACAAGACCGCCAAGGAACTCGCGGGCAAGTTCGACGCCATCGACAAGGCGGGCGACTCGGGCGATGAGGCGGGCGTCAAGAAGGTTCTCGCGGAGATGACCGCGCTCCAGGCGACGCTCAAGAAGTACGCGCCCGCGGGTAGCGCGGCGGGCGAGCACGCCCACGACTCGTACTACTGCCCCATGCACTGCGAGGGCTCCAAGACCTACGACCAGCCCGGCAAGTGCCCCAAATGCGGCATGAACCTCAAGAAGGCGACCACCGACAAGTTCAGCGTCGCGGTGAAGCCCGCGGGCGGCAAGGTCGAAGCGGGCAAGCCCGCTTCGCTCACGTTCACGATAAAGGACCCGACGGGCTTGGCCGTGACCAAGGTCGAGGCCGTGCACGAGAAGTTGCTGCACCTGCTCATCGTCTCCAAGGACCTCTCGTGGTTCTCGCACCAGCACCCGCAAGTGCAGAAGGACGGCACGTTCACGCTCAACTTCACGTTCCCGCAGGGGGGCGACTACATCCTGTACCACGACTTCACGCCCCCCAACGTGGGCCAGCAGGTCGTGCAGGTGCCCCTGACGGTCGAGGGCACGGCCCCCGCGGCGGTGAAACTCACCGTCGATGACAAGGCCCCCAAGACCATCGACGGGTACACCGTGTCGCTCGATACCGGCGGGCCGGTCAAGACCGGCGGCGAGACGCACATGGCGTTCACCATCACCAAGGACGGCAAGCCGGTGACGACGCTGGCCCCGTACCTGGGCGCGATGGGCCACCTGGTGGTCATTAGCCAGGACCGCGCCGAGTTCGTGCACAGCCACCCGCACGAGGAGGGCCCCGAGCACGCGGCACCCGCGACCGGCCCCAAGGTGGACTTCGAGGCCATGTTCATGAAGCCCGGCATCTACAAGGGCTGGGGCCAGTTCAACGTGGGCACCAAGGACAGCGAGAAGATCCTGACCGCGCCCTTCACGTTCGAGGTCAAGCAGGGCGATGCGGCCATGCCCGCCAAGCCGCACGATCATGGCAAGTAAGACCCACACCCGTCCCGCCCCGCGAGAGCGGCGCGGGCCGATTCAACGCTCCCCACTCCGCCGAAGCGTTCGGCGGGAGGAGCGCGGGCCGTTCCCGGAGACGCACCCATGAACACCATTCACACGCTCCTCCTTCTCGCCGCCGCCGCGGTGCTGCTCGCCGGAGGCTGCGCCACCGACAAGCACGACATGGTCAAGGCCGAGGCCGGGCAGGTCTCGGTCTGCACCAAGTGCTTTGACCAGATCCAGAAAGTGCGAGGCTCGTACAGCCCGCGGCGCGGTTACTCGGGCACTCGCACCATCACCACGCACGTGTGCGAGGACTGCAGGAACGAGATGACCATCTATGAGAAGGACGGCGTGATGAAGGTCCGCTGCCCGACCTGCGCCCCCGAGGGCGTGGACTGCGACCGGTGCGTGCCCAAGGAGGCCGCCAAGTGATCCTGTTCGTCTGCTGACCAGAACCCCTTTCTTCGGAGACTCTCGATGAACCGCTCAACCGTCCTGTTCGCTTCGACCTCGTTCCTCATCGCCGGGGCGCTCGCGCCCGCCGCGCTCGGCCAGTGCGGCGGCATGCCCAAGTCCGCCAGGCCGTCATCCGCCACGACCGGCGGCCACGCCGGTCACGGCGGCGCTCCCGCCGCGCAGGCCGCGCGCTCCGAACTGGTCACGACCTCCCGCGCCCAACCCGTTAACAAGATGTGTCCCATCAAGGGCGGTGAAGTCGACGCCGACTCGCCCACGCGGCCCTTCAAGGGTGTGACGATCGGCTTCTGCTGCCCCGGCTGTGAGGGCAAGTGGGACAAGAAGACTGACGACGAGAAGATGGCTCTGCTCGCCAAGAACGCGCCCGAGGCGGTGACGGCGATCGACGCCGCGGTCAAGCCCGCGGCGCAGCCGGACTTCAAGCCCGGCCAGCCCGACGCGGCCGCGCTCGCCGCCACTCCGACGGTGAAGGTCGCCCGCGGCTATCTCGAAGCGTGCGCCAAGGCGGACGCGGCGGCCCTCGACGCCCTCTTCCTGGATAAGGGCCGCGCAACGGTGAGCGAGAACGCGGGCGATGAGGGGACATGGGAGACCTACCGCGACCATCACCTGCTGCCAGAACTCAAGGAGATGCCCGGCTTCGTGATGACCTTGACCAAGGAGGATGTGCAGACGTTCGGCACGACCTCGATCGTCCGACAGATCGGCTCGTTCACCGTGCCCGACCCGAACCACCCCGATGCGCCCCGCAAGTACCTCGCCGCCGTGACCTATGTCGTGGTGGACGACGGTGGCTCGCCCAGGATCGCGCACCTGCACTGGTCGAGCCGGGCGGAGAAGAAGGGCGAACCCGCCGTGCCGACCGCGCCCGCCACCGGGCCCGGCGCTGCCGCCGGCCACGAGCACAAGTAAGCACCCCACGCGCCCCACCCCGCCGACGCGGGGCGGGCCGTTTCCCGCATGGAGATATTCCGCATGATGCGCCAGCCGATCCGCCAGCACTGCCTTTTCACCTGCCCGCCCGTCGCGCTGGCCCTCGCGCTCGCCGCGCTCGCGGGCGGCTGCGCCTCGCTCAACCCCAAGCCCGACATCGACCGTGCCGCCGCGACCGTGCAGGAACGCTCCGGCTACTCGGCCGATTGGACCGCGCCGTGGTCGGACGGGTTCGAGGCGTGGGACGGAATCAGCCCGCTCGCGGCGGACCAGGCGATCGTGACGGCGCTCAAGAACAACCGCCGCATCAGGGCCGATGTCGAGTCGATCGCGGCGGGCCGGGCGGACCTGGTGCAGGCGGGGTTGCTCCCCAACCCCGTGGTCTCGCTGACGCTGCGGTTCCCGTTCGACCCGGTGAGCGGGGGCTCGTTTGTCGGTGCGCAGGCGGTCCAAACGCTGACGGCCCTGTGGCTCCGAGACGGCAAGATCAAGGCCGCCGACGCCCGGCTCAACTCGACCGTGCTTGACGTCTCCGACAAGGCCCTGCGATTGGTCGCGGACGTCAAGGGGTCGCACGCGAAGATTCTCTATGGACAGCGCGGCGTCACGATCACCGAGACGTCGATCCACGCGGCCAAGCAACTGGTCGAGAAGATCGAAAAGCAACGCGAGGCGGGGGCGGCGACGCAGCTCGCGGTCAACCGCGCGCGCCAACAGGTCGTCACGCTCGAAGAAGAACTGCGGCGGCAGCGCCGCGAACTGGCCAAGGAGCGGCGGCGACTCCTGGAACTCATGGGGTTCGCCTCCGCGGCGGATGGATGGAGCGCCGCGGATATGGCCGCCGAGGAAGCGTCGGACCACGAGCCTTCGCCCCCGTCCACGATCACCGAGGATGTGGTGGTCCGCCTCGTAGCCACGCAGCGCCTTGACGTAGCCGCCAGTCGCGCGCTGGTCGAGGCCGGCGCCGCCGACCTGAGCGTCGAAGAGCGGAATCGGCTCAAGGACCTTGGGTTGGGGGTGGACTTCGAGCGGGATGTAGATGGCAAGAAGACCATCGGACCCACGCTCGATGTGCCGATCCCGATCTTCGACAGCAACCAGGCGCAGATCGCCAAGGCCGGATCGCTCGCGAGGGCGGCACTGGCCACACACGAAGCGATCTTGCAGAAGGGCATCCGCGAGGCTCGCACGGCGTACATCGACGCCACCGAGGCCGCCATCGCCGCGGACGAGTTCCGCCACAACACGTTGGGAGGCCGCGAAGACCTCTCGCAGCGCCTCCACTTCAACGAGCAGAACGCCGGAGCCGCGTTCCAGGCGGGCGAGATCACGCTCATCGACTGGCTGGACGTGCTGCGCGAGCGGCAGTCGGCGATGCAGACGCTCAACGACCTGCGGCTCGACGCGGCGCTGGCCCGTATTGAGTTGGAGTACGCCGTTGGCGGACGGCTGGAGGTGCCCCCGACGGACTCCGAAGGGGCGGGACCGGCATCGGCCCCTCTCGACCCAACACCCACAACAGGCACGCTCAGGAGATGAAACCAACTGTCCGATCCCGGCCCACGCGGTTGTTCCGCGTCGGACCTCATCAGATGCACGCCTCTCTGAAAGGAACACATCATGAGACGCACTCCGAACACGATCCTCGCCGCTACGGCCGCGATGACTCTCCTCACCTTTGCGGGGCACTCGTTCGCCCAACCGCAACCCGCGACGCCGCCGGCCGCCCACCCCGCCACACCACCCGCGGGCGTGGACCCGGCGACACACGCGGCGCACCTCAAGCAAGCCGCTGACGCACAGCCAGGAGCGGCTGGTGACACGAACGCTGACCTTGTCAACCAGGTCGCGGCTCTGCGTGCCGAAGTCGCCAAACTTCAGGCGGCCCTCATGCAGGGACACGCAGCGCAGCCTTCGACCAACACGGGCGGTGGCACGGGGATGGCAGGGAGGGGCAGGATGCAAGGGCCCATGGGCGGCGGTCGGATGCAGCCCATGCCGTCGATGCCGGCTCAGCCCATGCCGGGAGCGAGCGGCATGGCGGGCATGTCGGGGGGTGGTGCTCAGCCCGGTGGCGCAGGCATGGGAATGGACCAGATGATGATGGGTGGAATGGGCGGCGGTGCCTCAGGCGGGGGCATGGGAGGGATGTCCGGCGGCGGTGGCGGGATGGGCATGGACGGCATGATGAAGATGATGGGCATGGGCAACATGCCCATGGGCGGCGCGGGAAGCCCTGCGGCGATGGCGATGCCTTCGGCGCTGCCTGGGTTCCCCGGCGCCTCGCACATCTACCACGTCGGCGCGACCGGGTTCTTTCTTGATCACCCTGAACACATCACCCTGACGGTCGAGCAGCAGACTGCGCTGAGCCAGAAGAAGGAGCAGGCATTGCTCCAGCAGGCCGAGTTCCAACGAAAGACCGCGCAGGCCGAGCAGGAGTTGTGGGTGCTGACCGCGGCCGATCAGCCCGACACGATGGCGATCGACAAGAAGGTTCAGGAGATCGCCAAACTCCAGGGTGACCAAAGGGTGGCCTTCATCCGCGCTGTCGGCGAGGCGGCCAAGGTGCTGACCGACGACCAGCGGAAAAAACTCACCGGGATGCTCCCGCCCGCGCCGACGCCGATGGCCCCTGCTGCGCCGGCTGCACCCGGGATGCCGGACATGTGAGTCCCTCGCGTTTTCAACGCACGCACGTCATTCAAGGAGAATCGCCATGACAACTCGAGATCGGAACTGCAAGCCTGGCGGATTGGTCGTGTCAACCAATGCGCCCAAGGCCAAGCGCGTCTTTGTTGCCGGCACGTTCAATGACTGGAGTCCGTCCACGCACCCGCTCAAGCGCACCGGGGATGGTCACTGGGTCTTGATGCTGGACCTCCCCCCGGGGCGGTACGAGTACAAGTTCGTCATCGACGGCCAGTGGTGCTGCGAGCAGGGGTGTGACGAGGCCTACCACGACTGCCCCGGCTGTGTGGCCAACCAGTACGGCACGATGAACCGCGTGCTCATTGTCGAAGACCTCGCGGAGCGGAGGGATCGAGCACGCCAACTCAACTGAGGAAGCCGCATGGACCCGGAACAGTCATATCAGGTGCGCAGCGCGTTGGTATGGGCGGCGGTGATCGCCGCCGCCCACTTCCTGCTTGGGACGAACACGCACGCGGTCCACGGACTGCACATCCTGCTGGCTGGGCTGTTCCTGGTACCGGTCTTGAAGGCGGCGGTAGCGCTCGAGCTGCGCGGCGGCGTAATAGCCGCTGCGGCGGTCAGTGTTCTCTACCTCGCTCACATCCTCTGGTCGTGGCGACACTCCCCGATGACGAATCCGGACCAGTACGCGATGATCGGCGTGTACTTCGTCGTCGGCATCTCAGCCGGACACCTCGTCAAGACCGCCAACTTCCGCAAGTGGCAGCGCGATGAGGTGATTCGACGTTCATACCAGGCATCGTTGGGAGTCAAAGACAAATGATCCGACCATGCCCTTCAGTCATGCTTGCGGCGATGATGGCGCTGGGGCTTTCCGCTTCCGGGTATGCGCAGGTCAGCCCGGAGGAGCACGCCAAGCACCACCCGGGTGCCGCCCCCGCCGGTGGCCAACCCGCGGGGCAGCAGCCGTCGCCACCAAGTCCGGGGGCGGGCGGAATGATGGAGGGCATGGGGGAGATGATGAAGAACATGGGTGCGCCCCCGCCCAAGGCGCTCTACCCCTCGTTGATGGACCTGCCCGACCTCCCGCCCGAGAAACGTGATGAAGTACAACGCACGGCCCACGAGCGGATGAAAAGCGGGGCGGACCTGTTGGCCCAGGGGCTGGACCAACTCGTCAAGGCCGCCCCCACGACCGACTACGCGTCGATGCAGGAGGCGGTCGCCAAGCTCCGCGAGGGTCTGGCACGATTCGACAGCGGCTTGGCGGCGCACCGGGCGATTGCCGAGGGCAAGGACCCGCGAGCGCTGGCCATGCAGTGGTTCAAGGGTCAGATGAACCTGCCCGGCCCGCCGGCCGCGGCGGTCACGCACGGATTGTGGGGCATGTCGTGGGAGCACCTCGTCGGGATGGCGCTCCTGATCGCCTTCGCGGCGGCGATGATCGTGATGTACTTCTTCAAGATGCAACGGGCCGCCAAGCTCCTGCAACAGCTCGCGACCGCGCCGCCCCGCTCCTGGGGCGGCTCGCTGCGGGTCACCCGGGTCTTCGCTGAGACGCCGGTGATCAAGACTTTCCGGCTCGTCGATCCCGCTGGCGGCCCAATCCCCTTCACGTTCCTGGCCGGACAGTTCCTCACGCTGACGATGGCCAAGGACGGGCGAACCGTCAAGCGCTCCTACACCATCGCCTCGTCACCGGCGCAGCGCGACTACGTCGAGATCACCGTCAAACGCGAGGACCAGGGGGTCGTCTCCCGGTACCTCTGCGACGAGGTCAAAGAGGGCGCGCTGCTCCAGGTCTCCGCGCCGCAGGGCGTCTTCACCTTCACGGGCACCGAGGCCGACAGCATCGTGCTCATCGGCGCCGGCGTCGGCGCCACACCCCTCATGAGCGTGGTCCGCTTCCTCACCGACCGCGGCTGGGCCAAGCCGATCTACTTCGTGCTCTCGTTCCGCACGCCCGAGGAGTACCTCTTCCGCGAGGAACTCGATTACCTCCAGCGGCGTCATCCCAACCTGCACGTGTCGCCCACCATGAGCCGCGCGGACGGCGCGGGGGGGGCGGGTGGGGCGGCATGGACAGGGGCCAAGGGACGGCTGAGCAAGGAGTTCATCACCCAGAGCGTTCCCGACCTGACCAAGCGGCGTGTCCATGTCTGCGGCCCCGCGGCCATGATGGACTCGGCACGTGCGATCCTTTTGGAGTTGGGCGTCCCGAGCGACCGGATTCGGACCGAGGCGTTCGGTCCCGCGGAAAAGCCGCACGAGCGGCAGGCCGCGGTGCAGGCGGCGATGGCCGAGGCCCCATCCGCCGCCACGCCTCACCCCAAGGTCGCGTTCACGATCTCGGGCAAGACCGCGCCGCTCCCGCCCAATACGACCGTGCTCGAAGCCGCCGAGCACGTCGGTGTTTCGATCGACGCCTCCTGCCGCGCCGGCACCTGCGGCACCTGCAAGGTCAGGCTCCTCAAGGGCGCGGTCACAATGGCTGTCGAGGACTCGCTCACGGCGGACGAAAAGGCCCGGGGGATCATCCTCGCGTGCCAGGCCAAGGCCACGGCCAATATCGAAGTGGAGGCGTGAACGATGCAGGAACGCGAACGCCCCATCGTGACCGGCCTCGTCCTACTCCTGGTGGTGCTGACGCTGGGGTTCTATGTCCACCGCGACCCGCGATTCCCCGGCAGTCTGACGGGCGGGGTGCTCGGGATCTCCGCGGCCGCGCTGATGCTGGTGCCGCTGGTCTATCTCATCATCAAGCGCATCCCGCCGCTCAAGCGGGCCGTGACGCCCGCGGTGTCGATGCGCACGCTGCTGGCGATCCACATCTACGCGGGCGTGCTGGCCCCGATCCTGGGCATCCTGCACAGCGGCCACAGGTTCCAGAGCCCCCTGGGGATCGCGCTCACCACGATGATGGTCATCGTGGCGCTCAGCGGCTTCGTCGGCCGTTACCTCATGGGGCAGATCACGGCGGGCGCCCGCGACCAGCAGCAACTGCTCAGCGGCCTGCGCCGCGAGTACGACCGCGTCGCGGATGACCTGGTGCAGAGCCCCAACCAGGCCGCGACCCTGCGACCCCTCGCGGGCTTCTTCACACGGCTTGCCGCTCCATTCTTCGTGAGAGACAGGTCCGGGCCGGCGGGCCCGCCCTCCGCGGCAGCGCGCGCCCTCCGCCTCTCCGAGTCGATGGCAGACGTCGAATATGCGATCAAGTCCCACGACATCGCCAAGGCCGCGTTCGGTCGGTGGCTCGCCTGCCACATCGTCATCGCGCTGGTCCTGTACGCGCTGCTGGCGGTGCACGTGTGGTCGGTCTGGTACTTCGGCATCCGGTGGCTCACATGAAACTCATCGAAGTCATCTACGGCGTCGTGACGGTGGCCGCCCTCGGCGTGGCGGTCGCTGTCCCCTACCTCACCCACGAGCAGGGCTCCAAGGCCGTGCCCGGCTGGCAACGGATGGTCAACCCGGGCGATCTCTCCGCCAAGCACCAGTTCCTCGCCGCCGATTGCGAAGCATGCCACACCCCGCACCAGGGCATCGTGGCGGACAAGTGCATCGCCTGCCACGCCAACAACCAGTCGCTCCTCTACAAGCAGCCGACGGCGTTCCATGCCGACATCGGTGATTGCCGCGGCTGCCACGTCGAGCACCAAGGCCTGGCCGCCCGTCCGACCACGATGGACCACACGGTCCTGGCCGCGATCGGCGTGAAGACCCACCCGCTCCCGCCCGGCTCATCCCTCGCGTCCCTCCCCATCGCCCACCCGCGCATCCGGCCCGAGGAAACCGCCCTCGACTGCAACGCCTGCCACGCGAACCAGGACCCGCACCGCACGCTCTTCGGGACCGACTGCGCCTCCTGCCACGCCGCGAGCATCGCCCAGGGCGGCTGGACCATCCCCGAGTTCCGGCACCCATCCCCGCTCTCAACGGACTGCAACCAGTGCCACCAGGCGCCCCCGAGCCACTACATGGAGCACTTCCAGATGGTCTCCATGACGGTGGCCCGCGTGGAGCACGCGGATGTGTCGCAGTGCTTCCTCTGCCACCAGACCAACGCATGGAACGACATCAGGGGGGTGGGCTGGTACAAGCACCACTGATACCGATGGAGGACCTGCCGACGAATGGTCGGACCACATCGTCAGGAGTCTCGTCCGAAGGAAAGCACGCCATGAGTCATGGGGTTTCAAGAAAGCCACGGATTCGAGATGCGGGAAGGCGTGAACGCTGTGATCGCCAGCACCGTGAGTTCCCCGCAAAACTCCAACTCCAACGGACGGCGCGGCGCCTCGTGACCGCGACTGTAGTTGCATTCGCTGGCCTTATCGCCGTTGCCGCCATTGTGTTGGCACTGCAAGTACCGGACCAACAGAGCGGTGCGCCTGCTGCCAAGCGTTCCGCACTACCTCCTTTGCTGTTCGACTCGCCCGTCATGGCAGGCCTGCCGCCTCCCGGCCCCTCGACGCGCGTGCCCGTAAATCAGGTTGACCGGTTCACGGGCAAGCCTATCACTGCGTCCTCCCCGACCATTCCCTACAAGGGCTATGTCGTCGCCTTCTGTTGTCCCCACAGCACCGGCTACCGCGGCGGTTGGGACCATCTCAGCGAAGCAGAGAAGGACACGTATGTCCGCGGATTCCTCAAATGAGAGCATAACCATGGAGCCAAAAGTGCGACAAGGTATTCAAAGACCGCATCAATCGTGTCCGAGTGGAACCGCGGGGGGAAACGGGCGCGCCAAACCGCATGGCAAACTCCGACGGATCGGCATTGTCGCGGGCGATGTCCTTTTTCTCGCCCTGGTTGGGGCAGTCTCAATGACGGCGATGCACATGGCGCACATGACCGAATGCGGATTTGTTGTGGAGGTGGCAATCGGCATGGTGGTCGCGATGCTCGTGCAGATCATCCTGGCGTGGCTGGCCGCTCCGCTGCTCGGCTCCATTGAAACGATGGTGCCGTCGATGCTCGTGGCCATGATTGCGCCGATGGCGATCTGCCTCCTGCACGGCAGCGGATGCGTACTCACCTTGTCAGCAGCGCTTCTGATCGGCGCCGCCTCTGGTGTTTTCGCTTCTTCCCTTCTCGCTGTATACGGCGCGTCGTGCCGGCGCTGGGCCCGCACGGCGGGAGGCACCACTTCTGGAAGGGCATACTCATGACTATCGCCTGGGATTGGCGCGTTCGGCTTTACGACTTCCGCGAGGCCTCGTGCTTCCGGCGCGGCCCGGCCAAGGCCGCACTGTTCGCCGACATGCGAGGCAAGGTGCTCTTCGTAGCCGCCGGCACTGGCACAGACTTTGCCGCGTTCCCGCCGGGCATGGACATCACCGCGATCGATATCAGCGACGAGATGCTTCGCCGCGCGGCCAAACGGGCGCGGGCCTACAACGGAACCCTGCGCCTGCTCAAGGCCGATGCCCTGGCCCTCCCCTTCCCGGACAGCTGGTTCGACACCGTGGTCACTTCCTGCACCATGTGCTCCGTCCCCGACCCAGTGCGGGCCTTGCGCGAGCTGAATCGAGTGCTGTGCCCGGAAGGGCGGCTGCTCATGTTCGAGCACGTCCGCAGCCGCCAGTTCCTGCTGGGATGGACGCTGGACCTGATGACCTTGTGGACTCGCCGCACCGGGACGGAAATGAACCGCGACACGCTCGCCAACACCAGGGCCGCGGGGTTCCGCATCACGGATATCCGGAGCGCCTACCTGGACATCATCCTGGCGGTGCGGGCAGTGAAGGCGACAGCCTACCCACGTCGAACAGCGTCAACCCGCCCGGCCGTGTTGCAGCCAAGCACAGAGGGCATGGCGTTGTCCGTTGTCAATCGTCCGGAACGACACCCACGGAGTCCAGCAGCGCCCGAACCATCGGCCCGAGTCTGATAGCCCAATCACCCGGCCGGTTCAGCCGGCCCCTAACGAGGAGCATCGCATGAACTCTCGAATCCACGATTTCAGTCCTTTCACCGCGCTCGCGGCGTGCAGCCTGGCCCTGTGCGCTTGCCAAAGCAACACGCACACGATGACCGATGTCGCTACCGGCAAGACTGTTGTTTGCCAGGAGTGCTACGACGCGGTAACCGCGGCCCACCGCGACCACCCCGCCTCAACCACGAGCGGCATCCAAACGCTCCGCACCTACCAATGCCCCTGTTGCAAGACTGAGATGTCCGTTTACATCCAGAACGGCACGCACATGGTCAAGTGCGGCGGATGCGCCAAGGAAGGCGTCGCGTGGGATAAGTGCGCTCCTCCCGACAGCGCCGCGAAGTGACAGGCCCTGCACGCGACACTACGGGTTCGCTGTCCATTCAAATGAGGATCATTCATGAAAGTGCTCCTGACTATTGCGGTCGCCATCAGCGCGGTCGTGTCCATCGCAATGCTCTCGTCGTGCTCCGAGACCAAGGCCGCTGCGGGCCCGACCGGCGGTGACATCGTTCCGATTCAAAACGGCACAACCAAGGCCGAGGTCGTCACCAACGCCGACACGGGCGAGGTCATTGTCCACACCTGGGACCAGGGGCTCCGAAACCCCATGCCCATTGACAGTCAGCCGATGACCCTCGGCAGCGGAGACAGCTCTTTGGAGTTGATGCCCCACCCGCTCGCCTCCGACCCGCCGGGCAAGTGCAGTCGTGTCTACGGCCAGGCCGACTGGATGCGTGGCGGATCGATCAAGACCGGGTGGCTCCGTTGCTGCGGCGGCCAAGGCACACGCCAGGACTTCCCGTGGACGAACTGCTGGTCCGGCGGTCGCACGCACGGTCAGATATGGACGGAGATGGGCGAACACCGACGGGGGATGGGCGGGCCGATGGGTCCGGGAAGGGATGGACATCGCTGAGCCACGCCAACGACCGATGGGCCCTCCATTGTGAGAGTCCGGAGGATGCTTCGTACGTGCCGACATGGAAGGTTCTCCGCTCGGTGAAGCCGTGTTGAGCTGTGCGGCCCCGGTGGATGTAGATACCCCGGGGGAGTATAGTTCCGGCAAGGAGTTTTGCATGACGACGAACAGAATCGGGACGATCACACTCGCCATCGACGGTATGAGTTGCGGGCACTGCGTGACGGCCGTAACGAAGGTCCTGTCGACGGTAGCAGGGGTGAAGGTTCAGTCGGTGGCGTTAGGGTCGGCGGTAATCGAGGCTGCAGACGGATTGGCGGCGAGCCAGGCGATGGCCGCGCTCGGAGAGGCGGGGTATTCGGCAACTGCACCTGGCGATGTTGCGGTCACCTCCGCACGAAGACCAGCCTGGGGCGGTGCAGGTTGCTGCAGCGGGGCGAAGAACGTGATGCAGAGGGGCACTCCGGGCGCAGATGCCTCCGGTGGTTGCTGTAGGTGAGTGAGCGGTGAAGCATCGAGCCAAGGAGTGATGTCGATGGCCAAGGGCAAGTCGAGCAAGGGCGTGTCCGAGCGTGCGGCGCGGCCCGCGCTCAACGGCGCGGCGTGCGGGTGCAGGCCGGGCGAGGGTTCCGTGGTCGGTCAGGTCAAGGGCGGCGTGGGGCCGGGGGCGCACGCGGCGGGGGTCGATGCCGCGCTCAAGGCCGCGAACCTCAAACACCTGCGGCGGATCGAGGGGCAGGTGCGCGGCATCGCCCAGATGATCGAGGAGGACCGCTACTGCTCCGACATCATCCAGCAGGCCGCGGCGGTGCAGGAGTCGCTGCGCTCGGTCGCCAAGAACTTGCTCCGCAACCACCTCGCGCACTGCGCGGTCGCCGCCATGAGCGAGGAAGGGGCCAAGCGGGACGACATGATCGAGGAACTCCTGGAGTTGGTCGGCAGAGTGGCGCGGTGAGTGGGCTTGAACGCGGATTGGAACAATGACGACATGAACGATGCACTCGCACAACTCATCTCCCGGTGGAAGGACGACGCGGGTGGGGCCTACCGCTCGTGGTTCCTGTGGGAGCAGCGGATCAAGAACTTCCGCTCCATCCGGGCCGGGATCGCGGAGGTCGTGCGCGAGATCGATGCGGGCACGTTCGGCAACGTCTACAAGGGCTCATCGCTGGAGACGGTTGTTCATTCGATCGCCGAGCAACGGCAGATCTTCAAGGGGGCCGATCACGCCTTCCTGTGGAAGCCCAAGCTCCGCATCCCCGACATCTACGAGAGCCCGGACAACCAGCGGGCCTTCGGGCGGTTCCTGCACGCCTGCTCGTGCTGCGAAAACGAGGAGGGCGTGGTGCGGGCGATCCGCCAACTCGCCGAGCGCGGCATCAAGGGCCTCGGTCCCGCCGCGGCCAACATGCTCTACTTCCTCCACCCCACGCTCGTGCCTCCGTTCAACACGGCGATAGTCAAGGGGTACAACGCGCTCACCGGCTCGAAGGTGAAGCTCGGGTCGTGGGAGGAGTACCTTGCCATGCGCGAGGGCGTGCTCCGCATCAATGCCGAGCACCGAGCAGTGCTAAGCAACGACCTCGGTGCCATCGCGGGGTTGCTGTTTGACGTGGGGAGCGGTCGCTACGCCGCGCCGCCCCGCGCGGACGACGCTGGGGCGCTCGCCGCGTGGGAAGCGGACCTGAAGAAAGTCCGCGATGAGTCCGCCGCCGTGGTCAAGGCCCAGAAGGCCGCCGAGCAGGAGGACCGCTCGCACGCTCAGGTGCAGGGCTGGCTCCGTGACCTGGGCCGGTCGCTCGGCTTTGACGTCTGGGTCGCGGCCAACGACCGCAACCGCGCCGTCGTGGGTGGTCGTTTGTGCGACGGGTGTCTCGATGCACTCCCGGCGACCGTGGAGTCATCGACGGGCGCGGAGGCGATCCGGCTCATCGATGTGCTCTGGTTGGAGCAGGCCGGGAGCAACGGCTCGGCGGTGGCACGAGTGACGGCCGCGTTTGAGGTCGAGCACACCACGAGCATCTACTCGGGCATCGTGCGGATGCTGGACCTGGCGCTGGGTGTGCCCGACCACGCGGGCGTCAAACTCTTCCTGGTCGCGCCCGATGCGCGGGAGGAGGATGTGCGCCAGCAACTGGCACGGCCCGCATTCCGGCGCGTGGCCGACCTTTCGGTGCGGTTCTTGCCGTACGGCGAACTCGAGAGGAACCGCGAGTCGATGGCCCGGTTCGGTACGGGGCTCAAGGCGGTCGAGGCCGTGAGCCGTGTGCTGGTATGACCAAGAACGAACGTGAGGTGAACAATGAGTTGCAACTGCGGATGCCATGACGACAAGGCCCCGGCGACCGGGTGGCGGAAGTACGCGCCCCTGATCGTGGGTGTGGCGGTGGTCGGTGCGCTCATCGCCGGGGCGCTGCTCAAGAAGGACGACGCGGGAAAGGCGGCGGGCGGCTCGGCGTCGGCCCGGACCACGACCGCGGCCAGACCCTGAAATCGGCCCGGGCCGGCAAGGACGACCATGACCAGCGCACACCAACACCACCACGACGGCGCCGCCAAACCCACGGATGCGGCGGCCGCGAAGACCATCGAGCGGGCCGACCTGCCCATCGAAGGGATGACGTGCGCCTCGTGCGCCAATCGGATCGAGAAGCGATTGAGCAAACAGCCGGGCGTGACCTCGGCGAGCGTGAACTTCGCCACCAAGGTGGCCACCGTCAAGTACGACGCCGCCGCGACCGGCCCGGAGCGACTCGCCAAGGCGGTGGATGACATCGGGTACAAGGCCGTCGTGCCTCCGTTGAGACTTGGCGCGGCCAATCCAGCGCATGGTCACGCTGGCCACGACCACGCGGCGATGCTCGCGGCGCAGGGGGAAGGCCCGCACGCGGGGCACGCGATGGCGGGCGGTGAAGACCATTCGGCTCACATGAATGTGGGCGAGGCGGAGGCCCGGCGGCTGCTGACCAAGACGATCGTGGGGGCTGTGCTCTCGCTGCCGGTGCTGGTCATCGCCATGTCGCACGGGAAGATCGCGGCGTTCAACGTTCCGTGGATCAACTGGCTTGAACTGGCGCTCACGACGCCCGTGCTCTTCTGGTGCGGCCGGCAGTTCTTCCGCTCCGCGTGGAAGGGCCTCCAGCACTTCAGCGCCAACATGGACACGCTCGTGGCGATGGGCACGGGCGCGGCGTACCTCTATTCGCTCGCGGCGACGATCTGGCCGGGGTTCTTCGCAGGAGTCGGGGGGGCGGCTGCGAACGCCGCGCACCGTGAGGGCGCGATGGGTGGTATGACGATGGTCCCCGTGTACTACGAGGCTGCGGCGGTCATCATCGTGCTGATCCTGCTGGGCAAGTACTTCGAGGCCCGGGCCACGGGGCGGACCAGCGCCGCGATCAAGCGGCTGATCGGGATGCAGGCCAAGACGGCGCGGGTGGTGCGGGGCGGCGTCGAGCAGGATGTGCCCATTGAATCCGTGGTCGTGGGCGACCGCGTGCTGGTGCGCCCCGGCGAGAAGATCCCCGTGGACGGCCGCGTCGAGAGCGGCGCATCCGCCGTGGACGAGGCGATGCTCACGGGCGAGAGCCTGCCCGTGGAGAAGAAGCCGGGCGACAGCGTCTTCGGCGCGACGATGAACACGACCGGGGCGCTGCGCTTCACGGCGACCAAGGTCGGTCAGGACACGGCCCTCCAGCAGATCATTCGGCTCGTGCAGGAGGCCCAGGGTAGCAAGGCTCCGATCGCGCGTCTCGCGGACCGGATCAGCGGCATCTTTGTCCCCATCGTCATCGGGATCGCGGTCGTCACGTTCATCGTGTGGTGGTTCGCCTCCCCCGTGGAGACCCGGCTGAGCATGTCGCTGGTGACGGCGGTGTCGGTGCTCATCATCGCGTGCCCCTGCGCCCTGGGGCTGGCCACTCCGACGGCGATCATGGTGGGCACCGGCCGCGGGGCCGAGCGGGGCATCCTCATCAAAGGCGGCGAGGCGCTGGAGACGGCCCACACACTCACCGCCATCGTGCTGGACAAGACGGGCACGATCACGGAGGGCAAGCCCGCGCTCACCGACGTGGTGCCCGCGCCGGGCGGCGGCTTCTCGGAGGAGGAGTTGCTGCGATTGGCGGCCTCCGCCGAGAAGAACAGCGAGCACCCGCTCGCGGCCGCGATCGTGCGTGGAGCAACGGAGCGGGGCGTCACGCTCGCGGAGCCGACGGGGTTCGGCGCGGTCGTCGGCCACGGTGTGGAAGCGACGGTCCAGGGGCGCAGGGTGCTCATCGGCAAGGCGGCCCTGCTCGCCCAGCGCGGCATCGCCGTTTCACTGGAAGGCAAGGCCGCGACGCTCGCGGCACTCGGGCGGACGCCGATGTTCGTGGCGGTTGATGGGCGGGAGGCGGGGTTGGTCGCGGTGGCCGACCGTGTGAAACCGGAATCCAAGGCGGCCGTCGGGCGCATGCACGCGATGGGCCTCCGGGTGGTCATGGTGACCGGCGACAACCGCCGGACCGCCGACGCGGTAGCCGCCCAGGTCGGCGTCGATCAGGTCTTCGCGGAAGTGCTGCCCAAGGACAAAGCGGAGAAGGTCAAGTCGCTCCAGGCCGAGGGCTACATCGTCGGCATGGTGGGCGATGGGATCAACGACGCACCGGCCCTGGCTCAGGCTGACGTGGGCATGGCCATCGGGACCGGCACGGATGTGGCGATCGAGTCCTCGGACATCACGCTGATCCGCGGCGACCTCCGGACCGTGCCCGACGCGATCGCGCTCTCGCACTCGACCATGCGGACCATCAAGCAGAACCTGTTCTGGGCGTTCATCTACAACGTCGTGGGCATCCCCGTCGCGGCGGGCGTGCTGTTCCCGTTCACGGGCTGGCTGCTCTCGCCGATCATCGCGAGCGCCGCGATGGCGTTCAGCAGTGTGAGCGTGGTGCTCAACAGTCTGCGGCTGGCGCACGCCAAAGTGGCTTGACCGATCGCGGCCGAAGAGAAAGCCGCGACGCGCGTCGCGGCTGGGAGCAAGGCGTGATGAATGCCTCACTCGTCGAGATTGGGCAGCGGGCCGTCCGTCGCTTCATCCCATGCGAGCCCGTACTCGGCCGCGTCTTCGAGATCGCGTTCGATGAGCAGGTCTGCCGTCTTGCGCCCCGTGCAGGCGGCGACCGCCCGGGCGAGACCGGCCCACTCCTCGACCGTCAGCATCTGGTCTTGGCGCGCGCCGAGCAAGTGGTTGGCGGCGGCAAGGACGGCCTCGAGTTGAGCGTGCGTGGCCTGCATGGCTCAGGCTCCCTTCACCGCGCCAAAGACGCCGTGCTCGTGCTTCTTGAAGCGAGCGGCGGTGCCCTTGGCGGCGATCTCGCGGATGATGGCAGCGTAGAGCGTGGCCTCCGGCGTCTTCCCGCCGGGGCTCGTCCACAGACCCTTCGCCTCCATTGCGGCAATCATCTCCTTGGCCCGCATGGGAACCTCGGACGCGGCGAGAACCTGTGCCGCCGCGTCGAGGGCGCTCACCCGCTTGGGCTTGGCTTCCTTGGCGGGCTTGGGGGCCTTGGACGTCTTGGGCGCTTTCTCGCCCTTGGCCTTCTTCCCCTTGACGGCCGCGCCGAGGTTCGCGGTGTTGGCCACCTCCTTCTGGCTGGGGACCTCGGGGTCCTCCTTCCCGCCCGCCAGTCGACCGCTGATCTCGGCGAGCGCCGCCTTTCGGAGGCGGTCCGTCTTGGCGGCACCCTCGGCGCGGGCGGCGCTCTTGGACATCTTCGAGGTGCGGGGGGGGCGGGGCTTGGCGGGCTTGTTCGTCTTCGTACTCATGGTCATCTCCGAACTGGGGGTTGGAACTCCCGTCGCACATTGCGGCGGGGAAGCGTGGTCGTCGCGGTTCCCCGCGACGCCGCATGGCGTGTATCAGCAACCCGCGACGCGCTCGATCTCGTTCATGACGTCGTGGACCATCGAGTTGGTGGCGGCCGCCTGCCCTCGGCGGTCCTTGCCGTACACGTACTTGGCGACCTCCGTCGCCTTCGCGTAGCGGCTGTCGCGGTCCTCGTCGCGGGCGACGTGCGCGATGCAGATGTCCTGCCTGCCCGCGTGCCGCGTGTTCTGCTCGATGGTCACTTCCGCACCGCGCTCGGTGCGGCGGATGCTGATGTCTTGGTCGATGCCCTCGATCACGATCGTCTTGATGGTCATGGCGTTGCTCCTTGCGGTTGGTGGTTCTGGTCACTCGGCGTCGTTCAGAAAGGCCTCGACGTGCTCGGGGTCCATGTTGCTGAGGAACCCGACCAGGTCGATCAGGTCGCTGCGGACCTTCCCGAGGCTTCCCGCGAAGCCCCAGTTGCGCGGGTCGGCCTTGGCCCCCTCGGCGTGCTTGTCGAGTTCCATCTGCAGCACGTCCATCAGACGGGCGATGTCGTTCCGCCTCGCGGCGTAGGCCTCGGCGGCGGTGGGTTCGGGCTTGGTGGTCTTGGTGGTGCGCTTCGTCATGGTCGTGCTCCTTGGCGTGGGGGGGGTTGGTGGTCTCTGGTAAACAGCGAAGCCCGCATTTCGCGGGCTTCAGGTCGTCGGGTGGTTGTCGTTCTTGCGGTCCCAACTCGTCGTGTCCTTCGGCTGGCCGACCGCCCGGAGGTAGTCGACCAACTCATCGGCGGCCCAGGTGTCGCCGTCGATCGCGTCGTGCTCGTTGGGGGCGTCGGTATCGCGATCGATCTCGAAAAGGCGGAAGCCGCCAAGCGACCCGGGCCGTGGGCCCCAGTGCCCGTCGAGGTGGCGGCCGCGTCCGGCGGGGACCGTCGCGATGTTCCAGGTGCGGCCGTCGGGCGTGTGGATCTCGATCGCGGGGATGTGGAACCCGCTCTTGGCGAGGGTCTTGGCGAGGTCGAGCGTGGTCTTCGTGGTCGCGTTCATGTTCGTGGTCTCCGTCGCGGGCGGGGCGTTTGTTCCCGCTCGCGTTGGACACACATTCGTCGGCATGTGGCCAACAGGCAAGGCGTTCGGCCTGCATTTCTCGATGATTCTGCGACATGTGGGCAACTCAGCCAAACATTTGGGCGGCGCGGGAAAGCGGGCCGCCCAGCGCGGCTTCCCCACCCGCCCGCTGGCCACGGGTTGGCCCACAATCGCCCACGTCGCGTCCTCGCGGCGGGGCGTACCGATCCCCGCCACGCGACCGTCGGCGCTCGGACGCGCAAACAAACTCTGTCTCCAAGCGCGGCTGTTCCCGCGGGCGTTTCGAGACCGGTCCCCCCCGGCGGAGTACCTATGACCCCCTCCCCTCCCCCGTTCGGACTCCGGCTGTAAGGCTCCCGCTAGGCGCGGCCTGGCACGCCACCTGCATCGCATGGTCGTCAGGGGGCTTCTTACCCTTCTTTCACCTTTCACCCCCCGGGGTCGCGCAGACACATACATACGCGCACGCGGGGGTGGGGGTAAGAAGGTGAAAGAGAGAAAGAAGTGTGTGTATGTGTCTAGAACCCGGATTTTGACCCCTCCTCTTTCACCCTTCCTTCACCTTCCTTCTCGGCCAGTCGGTAGATCAGGGCTGCCCGACCGGTCGTGGCCGCCGACTCCGCCAGCACGTCGCCGCGCTGCACGAGCGTGTCGATGAGATCGTGGAACGAGCGGGAGTCCATCTTCATCCGCTTGAGCAGCACGCTGTGCGGCAGCGACCCCTCGGGTGCCTCGCGGATCTTCCGCATCGCGCGCAGCGCGATCTCGTCGAAGGGCGTCTCGGCCGCGTGGTTGGCGGCCATGAAGAGCATCCGCCTGGTCTGGTGCATGACCAACCGCGACGCCCACCGCACCGCCTCGACGCCGATCGCGGGCTCGGCGTGGTTCTCGCTGACGGCGTAGATCAGCGCCAGCTTGCGGGTCTGCTCGCTGGCCCGCCCCCACACCGTCGTCGCGACAGCATCGCGCCGGCCCTCGGCTTCGCCGTACGCCTGCTCGGCAGCCTTGCGCAGCTCAACGAGCAGCGCTCGGGCCTCGTCGGTGTGCGGCACCACCCGCGCCGTGGGGTGTGCGTTGGCGAGGTTGCCCGTCCCCGGCCGCAGGTCGGCCCACCACTTGGCCGTAGCGAGCACGCGCTCGGGCAGGTCGCTGACCGTCGGCTCCTGGCCGGCCCCGCGCGGGCCGGCTTCCAGGATCAGCATGCGCGCGAAGAGCCCGTTGGTGAGCATGCGTTCTGACAAAGCCGAGTAGTAGTGGTTCGGAATCGCCGTACCGAAGAGCACCAGGCACGGCTGATCGATGACGCCCGGCTCGTTCTGCCCGGCCTTGCGGCGCATCGGGAAGATCGAGTTGGACGCCGAGTACATCGTCAGCAGCGTCCCCATGATCGACTCGAACCGCGCGTCGCGGGCGCGGTTGATCGACTGCAGCAGGCCGTCGATCTCGTCGGTCTGGAACAGCATCGTCGGCGTGGACTGCATCGCGTCCTGCACGCCCTCGCCCGACGCGAGCCGGTCGCCCAGCCCGGTGCCGAGGCTGACGGCCTGGAGCACGCGGGCGTTGATCTTGCGGGGCCAGTCCTTGCCGGAGGAGGAGTGCGCCAGGCCGAGCAGGTACATGTTGGTGCGGTTGTCGCCGGGGTCGCGGACCTTGCGTCCCGCCAGGAACGCCTGCAGCGCCAGCGCGCCGCAGAACGCCAGCGTCTGGCTCGGGTAGGGCGCAGTCGCCAGGCAGTAGTCCATCACCTCGCCGACGAAGCCTGGCACGCGGAGCGCCTCGGGCGGCAGCAGGCCGGGGTCGTCGGGCGCGGTCGGCGGCGCGTTCGCCACCGGCGCTCGTCCTCGCAAGACTAGGCCCGAGAGATCGACATCGCTCGCCTCGGCTGGGCCGGAGTCTCTGAGCCAGCCGAAGGGGCGGTCGTGCGTCTTGCTCGCCGCGTCGGTCACCTTGTGCCGCAGTTCTTTCTCAGACCACGGCGGCTCGCACCGCGGGTTGTACCGTTCCCACAGGAGTGAGAACGCTGCCTCCGGATCAAGCCCGAACCCGTGCACCAATGCCGTCGCGGCTGCGTAAGTCTGACCGTGGCCGCCCGATCCGGAGATCGCAGGTGGGATGCGGTCGAGGTACGCCGTGGCGCGGCGAAGCACTGCATCGCTCGCAATGAACGTCGGCGTTTCTAGCGGATCGGGCTGGGAACGCGGACGTTCCGAACGTCCGTCTCGCTTGGCGATGACCGCCGCGACCAGTGCCTGCACCGCGTCGGCCAACGTGCCTGCATCGATGCGGGCCGGGTCGCCCTCAAGCGGCTCGTACTGCTCGCCGCTGGGATGCACACTCGGCCCGACGGCGGTTTGCGCGCCCGTGCTGCGGATCTCCGCGACTGTGTCCTTACTGCCGGGGAAGCAGTGCTTCTTCGTGATGGCCCCCTCGCACACGTACCACCAGTGCGACGCCCGCGCGCTGGCCCGCCCGGTCTTCGCGCCCGTCGGCGGCAAGAACTGCGGCGCGAGCTCAATCGCCTCCGGGCAGTCCAGGTCGACGTCGACGAGCCAGCCGCTGGGCTCGCCCAGCAGCAGCCCGATGTTGCCAATGCCGTTGAAGTACGCGGGCAGATCAGGCTCCGCGAGGCGGAGCTTGGTCCAGCCACGGAGCTTCGGGGCTTTCTCGCCCGCGGGGAGGGGTATCGGCTGATACCCGAGCGAGAGATACCACCGCGCCGCATCGAGCAGATTGTGGTTGTGCGGGGTGGTCATCAGAAGGGGATCTCGTCTTCGGGGATGCCGTACGTCATGCCCGCGGGCTCCGGCGGCCGCGCCGGCAGGCCGTCTTCGCTGTCCAGTCGCGGCGGCTTATCGCCGAGCACGTGATGTGCGACACGCTCGAACTGATCGCCGGCCTTCCTGTCAACAGTGATCGCCAGCGTCGGCGCGAGCGCCCCGGCCTTGGCCATCTCGACCGCTTCCTCCGTGCCGCCGGGCAACGGCTCGACGGAGCGTGCCCTCCACCATGCCTCGGCCTTCGTGCGGGCGTATCCGGTGTGGTCGAAGCAGACCCACTCGCGGAAGAAGCGATTGAAGCCGACGCGGTACTCCACCCGCATCGTCAGCGGCGCAGACGGGTCGTGCCGCTTGTAGTGCACGTGGTACGTCGTCTCGCTGACACGGTGCTCCTCGCGCGTGGTTTGGCCGCTGAGGATGCCCTCGGTGCTGGCCTTCGCCTCGTGCTGTTGCCTGTTGGGCTCGGGGAACTGGTGGCCGCACTGCGGGCAGGTCTGGTAGCCCGCCGCAATCAGGGCCTGGCAGTTCGGGCACTCCTTCGCGGGCGCTTCGCCGTCGCCGCGATCGTCGGTGGCGATGCGGATCGCGTCAACCGGGCCGTGGCGGAGCACGTTGCCGCCGAAGTCCAGAACGAGGCAGTCGGTCTTCCCCGGGTGGAGCCGGAAGCCCCGGCCCACCATCTGGTAGTAGAGGCCCGGCGACATGGTCGGCCGCACCAGCGCCACGCAGTCGATGTGCGGGGCGTCGAAGCCGGTCGTCAGCACGTTCACGTTGCACAGGTACTTGAGCTCGCCCGAACGGAAGCGGCCGAGGATCGCCGCACGCACGCCGTCGGGGGTGTCGCCGGTCACGAATCCGCACTCGATGCCGTGTTTGGTCTTGAGCACATCGACGATGTGCTGCCCGTGGCGGATGCCCGAGGAGAAGATCAGCGTGGCGCTGCGGTCCTTGGTGTGCTGCGCGATCTCCGCGCACGCGCCCTCAACGAGCCCCTCCTTGTCCATGAGGTCCTCGACCTCGCTGGCGACGAACTCGCCGGCGCGGACGTGTAGGTCGTCGGTGCTGATCTTCTGCAACCCCGCCTTGGTCTTGAGCGGCGACAGGAAGCCCTGCACGATCAGCTCGCGGACGCCGACCTCGTAGCAGACGTGGTTGAGGATGTTCTCGGCGGCGCAGATCGAGCCGGACTTCATGCGGTACGGCGTCGCGGTCAGCCCGATGATGCGAACGTTCGGATTGACAACCTTGGCGTCGGCGATGAACTGCCGGTACATCCCGTCGTCCTCGGCGGGGACCATGTGGGCCTCATCGACGATGATCAGATCGACCGGCCCGAGGTCGCACGCCTTCTTCCAGATGCTCTGGATGCCCGCGACCGTGACGGCGTAGCCGAGGTCCTTGCGCTTGAGGCCAGCCGAGTAGATGCCCATGGGCACGTCGGGCGCGATGACGCGAAGCTTGTCCGCCGCCTGCTCGAGGAGTTCCTTCACGTGCGCCAGCAGCACCACGCGGCCGCCCCAATGGCCGACGGCGTCGCGGCAGATCGTCGCGATCACGGGCGTCTTGCCTCCGCCGGTGGGGATCACCACGCACGGGTTGTCTTCGCGGGTCCGCAGGTGCTCGTACACCGCAGCGATGGCTTCGGATTGGTAGGGCCTCAACTGCATCAGTCCAGTCCCTCCTCAAGAGCCCGCACACAGCGGGACCACGAGCCAATCTGCTCGTCCGTCTCCCAACACGGGTCCGGGCGTGCGGGGCGCGACGTTGACGATGACCATCCGAACGTCGGCATCCGCTCGTACACGGCCTCCTCGCTCTGGCGGGATTTCCCGGTTGCGGGCTGATTCCACTGGTGCCGCTGCTCGGACATGTATGAGACGTGGCACGATTCACAGCAGAACCCTCGGCGGGGCTGAGTACTGCCGCAGGCTGGACAGGGGACGTTCATACGGAGATCTCTGCGAGTTCCACGAGCACCTTGCCGCCCGGCGTCACCGGGCCGCGTTCAATGAACAGTCGATCGATCTGCGAGTCGTCGCGGTACGCGCCACCCTTAGCGAGCGCGTCGAGCAGAGCCTTCTGCACGTTGTCCAGATCGCGGCGGCGGTGGTCGGGCGGGCAGACGGTGACACGCACCTGCAGCCGCCCGTTCATCCGAGCCACCCGCATCCCCGCGAGGGCGGCGCACACGCTTGCGCGGTAGCGCCGCCCCTCGCGGCTCAGCACGGTCCTTGAGCCCATCCGCCGCCAGATGTGGTTCACGCTGGGCGGGTACGGGAGCTCAAGGACGCGACCGGATGGAGTTGATGGGGTTAGCGCTTCCAGGGCGGCGTGCTCCCCGGTCCAGCGCTAGCGGTTGGGCGTGGTGCTGGCGAGCCGCCCTTCTTGCCGTATCCCTTGATGACGTTGGTGAACTCGCCGTTGTCGTCGCGCTTCTTCAGCCCGACGTTGATCTCAAGCGGAACGTTGTGGAGCTCGACCGAGTCCTTGGGCTGCATCACCCCGAGAGCGCGGCATATCGCCGAGAGTTCTCCGCGGGCGATCTTGACGGTCATCTCGCTCTTGTTCTCGAGGTTCAGCCGCGCCCAGACCAGACGGCCCTTGTACTCGCCGTCGATGATCTGGAAGGTCAGCTGGAGGTACTTGCCGACGCCGGTCTTGGTCGGCTTGAGCTCCGACTCCGAGATGACGGCGACATACTTGCCCGCGGGGAGCGGGTCGAGAGCGACGGACGGGTCGACCTGCGAAGCGTCAAAGTTGTTCAGATTGGCCATGGGTCAGGTTCCTTGTGCAGGGGTGCGTGAAGGCGCGATGGATGTGGATCAGGCGTTGGCGGCGTCGGGTGCCGGAGCAGCGGTTGCCGCCTCCGCGAAGGGGTTCTCGCCGCGGGCGAACGCGCCGTACACGCGGTAGTCGAGAGGCAACTCGTCGGGCAGGCCCAGGCGGTTCTTGGCGACGTGGGCCGGCCGCTCGACGGTGCGGATGATCCGCTCACCGGTTCCGATGCCGTTGTGCTTGGCCTGGTTGAACCCCTCGGCCACCTTGACGGTGTGGACCTTGTACGTGGCGAAGAGCACCTCGTCGGCCCATTCCTGCACTAGCGCGCTGGCCAGCTTGTGCAGGCGCGGCGAGTAGCGGTCGTACGGAACGGTCTCGGGGTTCTCGAACTTCTCGATCTTGGCGTGCGCGATCAGCACGATGGTCATGCCGCGATCGCTGCGGAGCGCGTCGAGCGCCCCGAGCACCATCCGCCACTTGTCGACGGCGAAGGTGTACCCCTTGGCGTACCCGATCTTCTCGATGTTCTCGACGCTCTCGTCGGCGCACACCTCGGCCCAGATCAGGCGCTCCAGCCAGTCGAGGCTGTCGATGACGACGCTCTTGTACTGGTGGTCGCTGGAGTACAGCGACTCCAGCGCCGCCATCACGTCGCCGAGGCTCTTGGCGAGCGGGAAGGACTCGCAGTCGATGTCGGCAAGGCCGTCCTCGGTGGGGACGAAGATGGGCTTGTCGGCCATCGCGCCGAACGTGCTCTTACCGATGCCGTGCGTGCCGTACAGCATGACACGCCGGGGCTGGGCCTTGCGGCCCTTGCTGATCTGGTTCATGAGGGTGGCTGGGGGCATGCGAACTCCGTGCTTGGGGATTGAGGGGTCGAGGTCTTCGGGCCAGATGTCGCGGGTGAACGCGCCCTGGCCAAGCCGCACGAGCGGCAGGTCGAAGGAGATGGTGCTTGTGCGGCGGCTCACGCCACCGCGCTCACAGGGACTTGGGCGGCAGCACCGCCGCGTGGGCTCTTGTCGCCGGGTCTGCGCACGCTGAAGGCGTCGTCGCCGTACTCGTGGATGCAGAAGCCGGTGAAGACGCGGGTCACCGCCCGCCCGGTCTCCGTGTCGCCGTCGACGACAATGACACGGCGGTCGCGGTCGATGGCGTAGCCCGCGTCCAGGCGAACGGCGGCCTCGCCCTGCAGGCACCCGACGGCCAGGATGGACAGAGCGAGGGTCTGCTCGACCTCGTCGATGTCGACGCGGTGCACGAACTCGAATCGGTAGACAGTGCGGGGCGTGGTGTTCATGGTGATCTCCGAGGGCGGCAAGGAACGAGGTGCTGCCATAGAGCACCTAACCCGTCGCGGGGCGTGTTCACGAGAAATACTGATCAACATCTGATTTCTCGAAGCGATCGCGCACGCTGTTAACCGCGTACTCCAGCGTGGAGCGCGGCGTGCGGAGCTGGCGCGCCGCTTCGCTCACTGACTCGCGCAGCAGCTGATCGCACACGCTGCGCTTCACGGCGTCGAGCTTGCCAACGACAGTCTCGACATCCATGCGGATGCACAGGGCGCGGAGATCGTCGGCGGGATCGATCGCCTCGCCGCTGTCGGCGCTGACGGTCGGGCCCGGAACCCGCTTGGCCCGCTTGGCGTCGCGGAGCATCTTGCAGAGCTTGGCGCGGACGACGCTCTCGACGAACGCGTCGGCGTTGCCGCGACTGGGATCAAAGCCGGGCCAGCGGACGACCACTTCCAGGAGCAGGTCCTGCTCCAAATCCTGCTGACTGCTGGTCGCGGGATCGCGGATAACACGGAGGAGTTGCCTGGCCTTGATGCGAACGAGGGACTTGGCGAACTTGAGGGTGGATGGATCGATGGCGCGAGTCGACATGGGCCGGACCTTCCTGGCATTGCCAGAAGGCCCCGGGGAGCGACAGGTCCGGCTAAGAGCTCACCGGGGCGGGATTGGCGTGGGATGCGGGCCTGTCGTCCTCGACTGGCGAAAACTCGATTTGCAGGCTCGTTTCAGACCATGCCGCCCGTGCGGAAGTGGCTCAATGGCCGGGGAATCCGGGCAGGGCGGCGCGTCAGAAATTCACAGAGAATCCGCGCGGTCCGTCATCGAAAACTCGACGGGGGCGTCAGGATGGCTGCCCCGGGCGTGGCAGACGGGGCGGGCAAGGCCGATAATCGGGTGTTCAACCCGCGAAAACGGCCGCGGAAAACGCGTTTTGCCCCGAACCCGAACATGCGCCTTGACGAATATAGCCGATATGGAATACTGTGATGTGGGACGTCGAGTACACGGACGAGTTCGGGGCGTGGTGGCAAACCCTCCCCGAGGATGTTCAGGAATCGATCGCCCACGACATCGGGATTCTGGAAGCGGTCGGGCCCGGGCTCGGGCGGCCGCAAGTAGACACGTTGAAAGGCTCGCGGCACGCGAACATGAAGGAACTTCGGACGCAGCACGATGGTGAGCCGTATCGCACGTTCTTTGCCTTTGACCCGCGCCGGTGCGCGATCTTGCTCATCGGCGGCAACAAGACCGGGGACAAGCGGTTCTACGACAAGTTCATCTCCCAAGCCGACGACCTCTACGACGAGCACCTCGCAGAACTGAAGCGTGAAGGACTGATCTGAACTGGGAGCACAGCAATGGCCAACAAGTGGAACAACCTGAAGCGAAAGATGACCCCCCAGGCACAGGCGCGCGTTGACGCGCGCGTCAAGGCGACGCTCCAGACGATGCCGCTGGCGGAGATCCGCAAGGCGATCGGCATGACGCAGGCCGACCTGGCCGGCAAACTGGACGTCGCCCAGGGAAGCGTGTCCAAGTTTGAGAACGCCGCCGACATGTACCTCACGACGCTCCGCAAGTACGTCGAGGCGCTCGGGGGCGAACTCCATCTGACCGCGAAGTTCGCCGACGGACGCGAGCTTGAGATCGAGCACCTGGCCGAGATGGCCGCACGGTAATCAACCGTCGCTCGCGTCAACTCGGAAGCAGCACTTCCAGTCCTTCCCGTCGAGGACGATCGGCTCGCCCGCGATCCCAAAGAACGCCGTCAGCGACTTGGCGAGCGTCTCCTTGCGCTTCTGATACTCCTTGGACGCGTTGCCCTTCTTCCAGCTGATGTGTCCGTCGGCCAAGCCGAACGCATGGAGCAGCTGCCACTGGAAATTGGGCTTCTTGGTTCGCCCGTCGAGCAGGTTCATGCCCGCGGGATCAAGCTCCCGAACCTCCCCACGCACAGTGACGTGAGCACTCTCCGCGCCAAGGAAGCGAATGGACACATCGGACCACGTTGAACCTCGGGGCGTTGGGAACTTCTTGGGCTGTTTCGCCGTCGCCTTCGGCGGTGCGTGACGAGCCAGGAACGACTCCAGGCAATCGGGCAAGGATCGCGTAGCGCGAAACTCGCCTTCGCCGAGCCACTCCAGCGAGCCGTCGAGCGTGAGCCGCGCGGCCTCACGCCCGGCGAGGAGCCGGTCCAGTTCGTCGCTGCCGCCGCTACGGGTCGGCGTGACCAGCACGAACGGTCGCTGCGACCACGCCGCGATGTGCGCTGTGCTACGGAGCAGATCGGCGGCGCTCCGCGTCGTGGCGAGATACACAGCGAAGGTGGCGTCGGCGACGATGAGTTCACCCAGCCACCACAGGCGGTTGCCCATCCCGACCGACGAGGGCGTTCCGACGAGGCCAAGAGCCGAAGACATGCCGCGAAACAACGTGTCCGCATCGAGTTGCCACAGCACGATGTCGTCGCGCCGGATCGGAGCGGACTCGCACGTCTCGGGATCGATCGCGACGATGTCGTCCTCGTCGTGGACCACCACCTTGCGGCCCTCGATCGTGCCCGGCCACGGCACCGACATGGCCAGCTCCTCCATCGGCCGCAGCAGCGGCTGGAGGAACTGCAGCTCGTCCCCCATGTGCTCGCGCCAGACCGACCGCACGCCGGCCCAGCCCTGCACTCGCTCAAGCGACTGCCACAAGCGCATGGCCGCCTCCCTTCACAAAGCCGCCGCTGCGCAGGAACGCCTCGATCAAATCCGCATCGGTGTCGCGTGTGTACGTCGCCTTGTTGCCGTGCCGGATCGTGACCGGCCTGGGCTTGCGGCCGTCGGTGAACCGCACCTCGAACGTGGCGACGCTGAGAAGGGCATCGTCAGGAATCGACTCGCGGGCGTGCTCGAGCGCCAGCAGCACGTCGTCGGCCTTCTCCACCTTGCGGCGGTGGAACGGGCCGCCCACGTACATCGTGAGCTCGACCAGTCGCACCGACGCCAGGCCCGTGATGTGCGAGCAGATCAGGCTGCCCCGGCCACGCGCCCGCAGAGGCTCCAGGTCGTAGCGGTCGGGATCGGCGGGGAATATGTCGGCGCGGCCGAAGATGTGCTGGCCGATGAGCTGGCGGTACGCGGCGCACTCGCCCTTCGTCCCTGCGTTGATGCGCAGTTCCCACGTGCGGCGGTCAAAGACGATCAGCCCGTGGGCCATCGGTCGGTAGCGAACGCACCCGGGCTTGCCTTCGTCAAGGCTTCCCTCGCGGCGATACGGGCCGCCGTGACGCACGAGGAAACGCACTTCGTCGCCGTGGTCGAAGAAGAGCACCCGCGCCCCCGGGCCGCGGCGGTGAGCGGCGTACCACGCGACGACGCCCGCCTCCAGCGCCGCGAGACGGTCCGGCCCCGGCGTCGCCCACGCGAGCGTCGCGCCGGGCGCGGGGACGAACGTCTCAAACGAGCGCCGGCGCGAGACGGAGATCTCGGTGTGGCAGCGCCGCACCAGGTCGGGGTTTTCGACCCAGACCCGGGCCGCGATGTCCGCCGGCGAGAGGTGGTCGAGCGGAAGTTCGAGCCCGGCCGCCTGAGCGGCGGCCAGCAGCGATTCCATGCCGAGCGGCGTGGCCATCTCGTGCAGGTGCCACAAAGCGTCCACCAGTTCGACCGGGAGACCACCGACATTGGTCAGCAGCGCGATCTCGACGCGCTCGATGTCGAGGTGCGCTGGGTCGGTCGGCAGCATGACGCCGCTCGCGGCAAGGAACGCGGCGTGCGGCCGCATGAAGTCGATCAGGACGGCGGGGTCGACTTCCCGCAGCGCGTACGCGCTTGTGAACCGACGGAACGAAAGGCTGCTCATAGATCCGGTCTCCGCCTACAGAGAAAGCCCCGGATTCCACCCGGGGCGGTTGACCCGAGTGTAGACCGAACAACATGCCGAGAACAGGTATTTGTCAGGGTCCGACAGGTTCGCCTCTGGCGATCCACAACACGCCTGATTTACAGCGATTTCGCCACTCTGGACCGGGTGGCGACGACCCCGCACGGGGATGGCGGCGGGACCGTTTCTTCACGCTTGATCAGCGTCCGCCACAGCCGCCGCTGGGAGGCCCATTCGGTGTGCCGGACGATGGGCCGCAGGTGCCGCTCGGTAATCGCGTCCTTACCCGCACTGACCGGCTCGAGGAACAGCAGTTCCTCCTGAATGTCCGGGGCGAGGTTGGCCAGATCCATGATCTGGCTGAGCCGCCCGCGCGTGACGTACCCGAGCCGCGCGATCTGGGCGAAGTCCTTCACCTGCCCACAGCGCACCAGCGAATCGAACCGGATCGCCAGCGCCATCAGCCTGGCGACGCGGGGGACGCGCGCGGGCCCGGGAGGCGGCAACGCCGGGGCCGACCCGACGCGCGCCTGCCGATTGCCGGTGCGGCCGTTGTCGAACTGAACCTTGTACGTGGCGCGGTCGGCGTGGCTCATGGCGCGTTCTCCTCGGCGAGGCGGGACATCTCGGGGTGGAAGACCAGCGTGACCTCGCCGGCCTTGCCGTCGAACTCGACGCTCTTGATGACGGCTCGAAGAAGCTCGGTCCGCTCGCGCGTGTTGAGCTGGTCCCACAGCGGCCGGAACTCTGCGAACGCGGCGTCGACCTCGTCGCGGCGGAGTTCATCGCGGGCCGCCTCCTCGATCTCGCCCTCGATCTCGCGGACCTGCTCGGCGATCTGGCGCTGGCGTTCTGCCAGATCCGCGAGGCGGTCGGCGTCGCTCGCGGCCCCTGCGCGACGCTCGTCGCTGGCCAGCCACCGCAGTTCGCGCTCGAGCGTCGTCTTGCGGTCCTTGAGCTGCTCCAGAACATCGCGGGACTCGGCTCGGGCGCGATCCAGGATCATGCTCACCAGTTCGCGGTCGCGGCCGAGCGACTGGAGACGGTCGACCACGAACGACTCGATCTGCTCCGCAGGCACGGACTTGGACGGGCAGGCGTGGTAGCCGCTGCTTTGGGCGACGTGGCAGACGTAGTAGCGATAGGTCCGCTTACCCGACTTGGTCGTGAACGTGTGCGCCATCGGCTTGTCGCAGTTGCAGCAGCGGACCAGGCCCTTGAGCAGGCCGCTGTGGACGTTGCGGACGTCGCTGCCCTTGTCGCGGCCGTTGGCTTCCAGGATCGCGGCCGCGCGCTTCCACAGCGCCGGATCGATGATGGCTTCCTGCTCGCCGTCGTAGATCTGGTCGTGGTGCTGCACCTTGCCCAGGTACGACACGCTGGTGAGGATGCGGTGCACATAGGGGTTGGTGAGCGGGAGCCCGCCGACGCACTTGCCGTCCTTCTGCGTCCAGCCCTTGGTAGTCCAGCCCCGCCGCACCGCCTCCAGCGTGGTCTGGCGCACCGAGCGGGTGTCGACGTAGATCGCGAAGATCTCGCGCACGCGGAATGCCTCGTCGCGGTTGACCACGAGCTTGCCGGCCACCAGGTCGTAGCCGAGGATGGGCTTGCCGCCGAACCACTTGCCCTTTTTGCGGGTGGCCGCGATCTTGTCGCGGGTGCGCTCGGAGATGATCTCCCGCTCGAACTGCGCGAACGAGAGCAGGATGTTGAGCGTGAGGCGTCCCATCGACTGCGTCGTGTTGAACTGCTGCGTGACCGAGACGAACGAGATCTTCTTGCGGTCGAAGACCTCCATCATGCGGGCGAAGTCCATCAGCGAGCGGCTGAGGCGGTCCACCTTGTAGACCACGACGCAGTCGACCTTGCCCGCGTCGATGTCGGCCATTAGACGCTGCACGGCGGGGCGTTCCATGTTGCCGCCCGTGTAGCCGCCGTCGTCGTACTTGTCGGGGAGGCACACCCACCCCTCGGCCTTCTGGCTGGCGATATACGCCTCGCCGCTTTCGCGCTGGGCGTCGAGCGAGTTGAACTCCTGTTCCAAGCCCTCTTCGCTGCTTTTGCGGGTGTAGATGGCGCAGCGAATAAGCGGGTTCTTGCGCGGCTGCTCGCCGCTCGCGTACCTGCGGGATGACATCGAGAACGTGCTCATGCCTGGGCCACCTCCGCGTGGCGGGTCCCACCAACGGCCGTGCCCAGCGACTCGGCAAAGAACTTCATGCCGTTCCAGTGCGTGCCGGTGATGGCGTTGGCGACCGCCGAGAGCGATCGGTAGACCTTGCCCTCGTACTCGAACCCGCGGGGCAGAACGATCACGGCGATCATGCTGCCCTTGTACTCACGCCACAGCGTCGTGCCGGGCATGGGCTCGATGCTCTTACGCGGCATGCGGATCGACACGATTGGCGGCGTTGCATGGTTCGCTGGGGCGATCTCGACTGGCCCCGCTCCGGCCGGGGCTTGGAGCCGAAGGTTGGCATCGTCGGCCAGCGCGAACGCCCGCTGCCGGGCTCGCTCGGAGAGGTCACCCTCCGCATCAGCCTGCAGCCGCCAGCAGATCCGCTTGATCAGGTACGGGCGGTTGTTGCAGCGCGTGGCCTCCCCGAACACCTCCGCGTACTTGGCGCGGAGCTGCGGCGTGGTGAGCGTTCCGAGTCGTTTGAGTTCCGCGTAGATGTTCATCGCCATGACTGGTCTCCGTCGTTCCCGCCCGCAACATGCCGCGCGGCCGTGTCGGTTGGAAGCGGACGATCAGGGCGATCATCTTCCGCACAGTCAAGTCGAGAACTCTCGGGTTGTTGATGCTCCGCCATCGCGATGCTGGCGGCACGCACGGCCCGCGCACCGGCCCGAACCCGCTGGCGGTGCCAGCGATGCACGGCGGTCGCGAGCGTGGCAATTACGATCTCGCGCCGCTGGGCGGCGGAGTCCACAGGGTCTTGCTGGGACACGAACGGCTCCTTCGCGGGTCAACAGCGACCCGCTATAGAGCACCTAACCCGTTCGCGGACGAGATCACGACTCGTGACGTAGAATGATCTGTCCGCTGGCGCAAGGGTTCTGATGACCCAATCCAGAGAGGCTCACGTGAGCTCTCACCACGGCGGACCGGCAGCACAGGCTGCCGCCAACTGGTGAATGCCATTCCGCCGAAAGGCCAGAAAGGCACGAATGCCCCGACGCCCACTCGCAGAACCTCGTGACGACCGTCCCCTCTCCGAACTCGCGATGTCCACACTGGTGGACTCCGGGTGCCCAACAGCTGATGCTGCGTGGCTCTCCGCGGCGCTGATGGACCCCCGCGTCCTCCCGCCAGAGCACGCCACGACGACCGACGGCGACCTTTCATTCACGGCGCGATGTCGGCTCGAGCATTTCGGGCGTCAGTTCGAGGCCGCTCCCGACCGCGATGTCGCGGTGCTGCTCGGCTTCGACAGACTGGGCGTGGCCGATCGGGATCTTGTCCGCATGCCAAACCAGGGTCCCTGGGTTTTCTTCGAGCCTGAAGCAAACGCATTCCTCTCACTCTGTCGCAATAACGGGATCGACTTCACGCGAGCGCTTATCACGTCGGGTCACCAGTCTCGCTATCTGCCAAAGCTCGTGGCGGAGTTGCTTCCCAGTGGCGGCATCGACATCGCGCGAGCCATCGACTGGTCGAAGGTTCTGGAACTGAGCAAGCAGCCTGGATGGTGGCCGACTTCGCACGGTTCGGCGCAGGCTGCGGACGAGGATCGCGATCCGAGCACCTTGGTGTTCTGGTTGGCAATGGCTGGCCCAGCGGCGCTCGACGCTGTCATTCCTCGAGTTGAGCAAGCGCGACGCGAGGGGGCAGAGAGCCTCGTGTCCGCGGCGCGAGCGATCGGCTGGTCGATCGGTGCGTGGACCATGCGCCCACGCGAGGGCGGATCGATTCATCCAACGTGGTATCAGGATTTGGGCCCCGAGTTCGCCCTGCGGGCGCGGCGGATCTTCGACATTCTGGACGGCGTTGTGGGTACCGCTCCCATCGAGCATGGCATCCCCCTGAGGGAGGTGTGGCTTCGATATGCCTGGATGACCTTCGATCGGCAGGCCGACTCGATGCCTCAACATCTGCGAGCCCGGCTCTACTCAGCGGCTGCGGATGAGATCGGTCGGCTCCGACCGTTGTTTCGCAGGGCTGGAGACCCCGCAACAGCCGCGGAGTTTCGGAATATCTCGGACTTCTACAGCTCCTGCGTGCATCTGGTGCTCGACCTCGGAACACTTTGGCAGGGCCTCAAGCCCCTGCTTCTCGCGTTCTGCTCACTTCGAGCGCAGGCTGTGGCCACGGACCTGCGATTCTGGCACGACGCGGAGCGAGACGGGAAGGAGCCGCCGACTTGGCTCGCCTGGTCGATCATCCCCACCAACATCGTCGCCGGCGTCCACAATTACGCGGGGCGTGAACAGGACAAAGGCGATCGGGACCTTGAGGTCGCCAGGAACGAGTTCGCGGCATGGTGCCTTGAGCGACTGAAGACTCGGAAGCGCCGTCCAAAAGCAGGCGAACCGCGTCCCGCCCCAGAGGGATATGCCCCGGAACTGATCGAACCAGACGCCAATTGGCGCGAGTGTCTTATCCGGGCTGCTCGGGAACTCCGTGTGAATCCAGGGGGAACGGGTCACCAGATCCTTCACCACGTCTGCCAGAATGATCCGGATGACCAGGTGAAAGAGGCTGCCCGAATCGCCTACGCCGAGACGCGAGCCGGTTGGGGATCTGTAAAGCGTATTTCACCCCGCACCCTGCTCCTCCGGGCGTTTGCGTGGATCCGGCAAGGGCACCTCCTCAGCCTTGGCATTGACCCCGACCCCGTTGGCGTGCAGCGCACTCGCGACGAAGAACGCCGTCGGACCACGGAACCAGATCCGGAGACAGGTGTATAATGGTGTGACCCGCTGAACGAGCGCACTCTGCGCTTCATGCCGATCGTCGGCGACGCGGTTCCAAGGGTGGTCGTCCGTTGTGGATGACCCAATGCAAGCCCCTCGGGAACCTGATCATGAAACAAACAGTCTCACCGTCCCATTGCGCCATCGACACCTCGATGCCTGGCGATCCAGTCGCCATCGTCCGCCCCCATCTGCGCGGCTCCACCCTGCTCGTTGTCGGCGGCGACGAACGTGCAGACCAGCTCGTCCGCCTTTGCGGCGAACTCGGCCTGCGCGACGCGGTGTGGGCATCCACCCGTGACTCTGACCCCACGCCGCGCCGGTTCCGAAGCCTGATTCGCAATCCCCGCCTGACTCTCGTCGTGCTCTTGGAAGGGTTGATCCGCCACCAGCACGCCCGTGATGTCGCCTCGCTCTGCGAGCAGTCAGGGAAGCCACTCGTCCGGATCTGGCGCAGCCCGAACCCTGTCGCCGTCGCGCACGCGATCCTGAGCCAGGCATCGCGCCAGCTCGCCCTCCCCGTCATGAACTGAAATCGCCTCCGCCGCGCAGTACGGACGCCTGATGCGTCTATCGCCCATGAGGGCACCGCGGCTCCTGGTTGGCCACCGCGTTGGTGGTCCTTGCCTCTCGGCCCCAAGGAGCAACACATGAACTCAGTCTCACAGTCTCTCCCTCCCTCGGTCAACTTCCATCTCTGGAAACCCTGCAACTATCACTGCAAGTTCTGCTTCGCCGTGTTTGACGACGATCCTCTGCTGAAACAGGTCCGCGGCGGCCTCAATGTCCGCCAGTGCCGTGCTGTGCTGGATGCGCTGAAGATGGCCGGCGCCCAGAAAATCAACTTTGTCGGCGGCGAACCGACGATCTGCCCGCACCTTCCTGAAGTTCTGCGGCACACGCGGGAGATCGGCTGCGTCACCAGCATCGTGACGAACGGATCGCGGCTGGCGCGAGTCCTTTTTGCAGCGCCGCAATGCGTCGACTGGGTCGGCCTTTCCGTCGACTCAGCCGACGAGCACACCCAGGCTGCACTGGGCAGGGGGCGAGGCGATCACGTCCAGCGCTCACTCGACTTGTTCGATCTTCTGCACCGAAGCGGGATTCGCACGAAGCTGAATACGGTCGTCACCGCCCTGAACTGGCAGGAGGACATGTCGGCGTTTGTGCTTCGCGCGCGCCCCGAGCGATGGAAGATGTTCCAGGTCCTTCCCATCGAGGGCCAAAACGACGGCAAGGTCGAACCTTTGATCATCACCGCCGAGATGTTCCAGGCCTTCGTCGCGCGGCACGACTTCCTTGCCAAGCATGGCATTACGGTGGCCGCTGAAACAAACGAGGACATGACCGAGTCCTACGCGATGATTGATCCTCTCGGCCGCTTCTTCAGTAACGCCGGCGGTCGGCTCCGCTATTCGCAGCCCATTCTTGAGGTTGGCGTGGCCGACGCCTTCCGCCAAGTGTCATTCGAGGTCGGGCGGTTTGAAGCCCGAGGTGGCCTGTACGAATGGGGCAACGCTTCCGTCCCGCTCACCATTTCTCCTCGTTCCTGATCCCAACCTCGGCTCGCGCACGGCGGCCCGTGTTGGGCTGACGGGTGCGGCCTCATCAAGGAGTCCGTGCATGTCGCAGTCTCAGAATCCGTCGAACGGTGGCACACCCATGAACGCGCAGGCAGCTGCCCGCATCCAGAGTGCTGGGGCCAAGGCCAATGGGGGCCAAACCCCCAAGGACAGCTTCCCTGCGCGTGCCCAGAGCGCCGCGGCGCACAACAGCGGCAAGGGGGGTAGCGGCGCGAAGAAGTAACCCCTGCGCCCCGGCGTTAGCGCGTCGGGGCGCGGTTTTCGACGCAACAGTCATCAATGCGCAGGCTGTGACAGCAGCCGCTGGCATGACTCTGCCGTGCCCACCACGGTCAGCCGCGACTTCGCCCGAGAGATTCCCACGTAGAGGACCTCCCGCTCGTCGCGGCTCGGCAAAGACTCGGTGCCCCACAGGAACACGACGTCCGCCTCCAGCCCCTTGAACCGACGCACCGTTTCCAGTCGGACTCCTCGATCTGCCGCGGCTCCTTCAACGACCCATTTCGATCCCCTCGGCAGCGGCGTTCGCTCAATGGCTCGGTAGAACTGATCTTTGGGTTCCCCACAGACGACAACCGCGATCTGGCTGGCATCGACCGCCTCTCTGTCGATCAAGGCCACGACAGCGGCATGAATCGCTGCGGCTTGTGCGTTGACCGACGGCGCACACAGCGAGGCCACCGGGGAACCGTCGTTGCCAGTTGGGGCATCGGTCTGCTCCCCTTGAAAAAAGCGGTATGCGGAATCGTGGATGTGTCGGGTGTTTCGGCAGTTGAACGTCAGAACAAAGGGCGGGTCGGAGATCGGCATTGATCGCGCCCGGGTATACAGAGCCTGATTCTGGTCGTAAAACACGTAGAGATAGCTCTGATCCGGGTCACGCATCAACCACTCGATGGGCAGCCAGTACTCCTCCTTGAAATCCTGCCCCTCATCGATCACGATGGCATCGAAACGCAAGGGCGTGACTTCGCATGACAGGGCGAGCGCGTGCGGAAGGACTAGGTCGAACTCGTCCTGCGGCCGCGATGGCGGGTACGCCAGTCTTGCATCCCGTAGCAGATCTTTGCCGGTCAGGCGGCGCGCCTCGGCAACCCGCCAGGAGCAGAGCTGGTGGTAGTTCATGGCGTGCAACCGATCCACCCCTTGGCATGCGGTCTTCAGATAGTCAGCGAGTAGGTGGTTGTAGCACAGGAGCAACGTGTCGCCGGTCGTCTCTGCCAACTGGCGTGCCTTCTCCAGAGCGAGCAGAGTCTTCCCCGTGCCTGCCCCACCGCAGATAGCCGCCCTCTTGCGAGCGCCGATTCCGCGGAGAATGCGACTCTGCTGCTGGGTTAGCTGGATGCGGATCGCTTCCTCGGCGTGCAGTTGAGCCGAGATGAGCGGCCGGACATCAATCCGTCCGTGCAGGACTTGCTCCGCGGCTTTCAACCCATCGGCTCGTACGCCGTCCCACCCGGAATCCCGACCTGCCCAGAACTGCAGCACGCCCTCAGCCCACGCGCGCAGCCGTTGCAGGTGGGCGCGCCCGCCGACAATCGCTGCTGGGCTTTCGGGAGTCGTCGCTGCCTCGGGACGATCCAGGTCGGCAAAGAAAACGGCGTGCCCGGCGAGCAAGCGACCCGGGTGAGCACGACGCCATCGTGGGTCGTTGAGCAAAATCTGGATCAGCTGGTGCTTCTCTGCGGTCGCCTGCCGAAACGGGTCCTTGATGGCGTGGTGTTCGCCGCCGCGATCTACGGACTCCCATCGACCTGCAGTCGGGTCGTATGCAACGCCGCCGCCCTTGACCTCAACGACCAACATGCCAAGGTTGGGGACCAAGAGCACGAAGTCGGCCTCGCCATCGTACTTTCTGCCGGATGGCGTCGTGCCGACCCACGGCGTTGAAAACAGAACAGTCCATTCGGGAGGCAGCTGCGCCCGGCACGCCTCGTAGAACCGACGCTCCGCGCTCGATTTGACGAGCGCTAACTCCGCGGGCGCAAGATCGGGCAGCAGGCGCGGCATCTCAGCTCGTCTCCTCGTCGAGAATCAATGTGATGCGAGCAGGTTGCCAGGGAACCCTGATCACTTCATCTCCCGTGTCGAGCCCAACGTCTACCCCTTGGTTTTGACCAGCTCCGAAGACCCGCTTGACCGAACCGGTACGCCCGTCCGGCAGGCGGACCTTCATGCCGACAACCGCTTCGGGCCACGTCGTCAGATTCGCAGACTCAGAAATATCGCGCCACCCATCGTCGAACATGAACCGCCAAACCCTTCGTGCAAAGTCCTGAATGCGATGGATACGAGGCGCATCGCTCAGCGCGAACTCGACCACATACAGCCACGCTTGTTGACCCTGGGTCTCTGCGAACTTGAACTGGGGCGGTGTCACTGCAACGCCTCGAAGTCCCCACTCTCCTTTCACGCCTTTGACCTCAATGTATCGCTCGACTTCACCACTCGGTCCTCGGGAGGAGATGTCATACCCCTCGTTTTGCGGATTAGCTTCATTCTCGTCGGTCGGATCGCGTTCTTGTTGACGTTCCCATGCGAGTACGTGCCGAATTGCTGCGGCCCCGATCTGGTCACGCTCTTCCGTTGCCGCGCCGTCGCCATCGTCGTCATCCGGCTCGCGATCCTTCGAGACGTAACTCCGCATCTGTTCATTCGTGGACACAGACCTGGGCTTCGGACTTCGAGAGCGACCCGGAGCATCGGGCTTCGTCGGAGGCCTTCCTGCGCCGGCGCGGCCGGCGTGCGAACCGTCATCGCCAGCGTGTTGTCCACCCCGGGTACCACGTCCGCGACCGGAGTCACCCGCAGCACCGCTATCGCGGCCATCGCCGACGTCCGACCCATCCGACGAGGTGTCATCATCTGGAGATTCGTCCTCATCATCGCCATCGTGATCCTCCGCCGGCTGGCGCGATCCTGGATGGGTCTGCTTCTGTTCAGCCGATTCGGCTTGGCCATTGACCGACCCCGTGCCACCTGCTCCGGTGTCATTGCCAGAGGGCGCGCCCTCACCAGACTTGGCTGCTGTGGCACCGTCGGCTGGGGGCTTGGTTACGGCGGTTTCGGTGCTTGTTTGCGCTACGCCTGGTGATCCCGAGGCATCGCTCTGCTTGCGACCGGACGAGTCCTCCTCCTTCTGACTCTCATCGCCGTCATCGTTGCCGGGTCCAGCCTGCGTGTCGGGTACTTCCGATGTACCTGGCGCGGTATCCTCGTCGGTGGCGGTTGCGCCAGCCTGCGTGACATCGTCGTCGGGCGGCACCTGAGACTCATCGTCGCCCTCGTCAAACAGTTTCCTCGCGACAGCCGGCGGAAGCTGGGCCACGTGCAAGGATTCGAGGAAGCGCTCCACGTCAGCAAGTGAGCGCTCCTCCAACAGCATTCCGATTGGGAGGCTCTCCGTGTCCGCAAGGCCCAACAGTCGACCGATCTCGATCCCTACAGGCCGCCAGAGGTTGTCCGCCGACGCGTCCACGTAGAGGCTGTGACTTCCCTGGTCTTCGATCAACCGCGCTTTGAATGGATGCCGGGCGTGCTCCTTGTTCAGCGCGACCTCGAGCTCTAGCGGCGAGCACCGATGCGCATCCATCGCTGAAAGGGCCCAAAAGGATCCAGATGCGAGAGCGGCATCAAAGACCTTTGGGTGCTTGTGGTGCAAGAACCGGGCGACTGCGGGAATTCGTTCGGCGAGACGCTCTTTGAACTCTGGCCATGCTTTCGAGACCACGTCGGCGGGAACGCGTGTCTCGATCGCGTCGCTGAGCGTTTGTATCCCGAGCAGCCGCAAGAGGTCTGCGTGGGATGTAAGCTCCTCTGGTGGCAGGTGAATGAATGCCACGCTGTCGGCTTGCGCAAAGAGAGTCTCGATGCGCAAGTCATCGGCCGCAAACACGTCATCGTCGTTGCGCCACCAGGCATTGTCCTTCGTCCAGATCAGGAGCTCGCCGCAAAGCCGCTGCAACCACACAGCCCCATCCGCGGCGCTCTCATCGATCTCCGCCGCGGGGTTGCGCAGTCGGCCGTAGATTGCCCGAGCCACGCGCGTCGTCTGTTCCGGCGATTGCTCGGCCTCGGAGAGGGCCACGAGTGCGTCAACAAGACTCTCGGGACTTGGCCCATCCGCTACGCCGAGCTTCTCAAAGAACCCCTGCAAATCTCGCCACCACAGCGACAGTCCAGCCACGGGGCTGAACTGCCGCAGCTCGCGCGGCAACGTCCAACAGCAGTTCTCCGTCGTCGCCCATGTTCCACCGTCAGCGCCGTCGGCGAGGATGAGTTCCTTGGTCTTGAACGCTGTCGCGACTTCCGCTGCGTGCTGCTCAAAGCGAAGATCTAAGAATTTGTAGAGCGGTCCGACGATAGCACGCGCCGCCGTGACGTCAGGGACGGTTTGTCGTACTTCATCGAGACGTACCAAGGCATGGCCGATTGTGGGGGCGCGTGTGATGCCCAAGGCGTCCGCAAAGCTATCGGACAGCGTGACGGTGAGGTACGGCACCGCGTTACCAAAGACCGCGCGATTTTCTTCGGAAGACCGGTAGCAATCACCGAGCTCGATCATGCCGACCGTTGTTGGCACCTCCATCGTTTGTAGCGCCAGCAGAAGCTTGCTGGGCCCGGCTGGAGCACCCTTGGGCCTGGCCCTCCACAGGGTGTACCTCGAGTCCCAGTGCTTGTCGATAAGCGCGAGGAACCGCTGTTTCGCAGCAGTGTCCGTCGATTGAATCAGCTCAGTGGCTTCGGGCGACCACTGGTAGTCAGCTTTGTCTTCGCTCGAGTAGACGCGAGGGAGCGTCTGGGCTCCCAGCGCGAGAAACAGCTCTCCCCACGCTTTTGCCGAAGCCTCAGCGCCCTCCGCATGTCCTCGTGAGAGATATTCACGAGATACGCGGAGATCGGCGATCGACTCACCGAAGAGCCCTTCGAGATCGTTCGGGTCCCGATACGCGCTTCCGAGGTAGAGCTGCGGCGCTGATGCGTACCGCGCGTCTGTCTCCGCAGCGGATGTGAGCACTGTGAGCTTGGCAGCCAGAGCCTGTTTCGCAGAGTCTCTCTTGTCATGTGGTTTGGCGTTGAGATATGCTTGCCAATGGTCGCGGATGTAGTGCGCGTGCCCGACGAGGATGTCGTCCGAACAGTCTTCCCAATCGGATCCGCCGTGCAACGCCAGGATGTGCCGGTCGATCACCGCGATCGGCGTGGCATCGGAAACCCCAAGGCGTTGCAACAGATCCTGAACGCTCTTGTGCTGATCTTTATGAACAGACGAGAGGACGGTCGGCGCAAGGAGTGCGAGTTCGGACTCGAAGCCGTACCGAACATGTCCACCAAGCGACCGAAACACGGCGATCGTTGCCGGCGCAGTCGTCTGCCCAGTCTCAAGAAGGAGGATTGGGGCGCGTCGGAGCGATTCGAGCTGCCCATCGTTGAGACGCGTTCCGCTCAGCCGACTGAAGAGAGCGCCAAACCATCCGGCATTGCGGCCCATCCGCCACGCTTCATTGCTGATACATGTCAGCAAGGTCTCCAGAGTAAACCGGCCAACCCCCAAGCGCCCGAGAGCCTGCCCAATACGGTCGACGTCTGGATTGACATACGTCTTCTTCAGAAGTGACGAGGCGTCCGCCTCAGGCACCAGTCGCCACAAATCATCGCTGTCAGTGATAATGGCGTCGCCGGGACGAACCCAGGTGCCCCCGATGGTCGGGACGCATTCCTCTTCACCGAGCAGCGTGATCGCGCGCAGGAGAACACCGCGGAGGAATGGATCGAGGACGGCCTTCGGGTCCGTGAGCACGCGTAGCGCAGTCGCGCCCGGTGGGGATGTCGAGCGGCAGCCCAGGATTGCCTCGGCCAGGCAGTCGCCCAGCGAGTCCCGAAGCCGGATATTCCAAGGAAGGTCCTCACGAACTGCCTCGCGGCTCGTGGCCAAGACGAAGTCCGCATGGGCCAAGAATCGGAACCCCGAGTCCTTCACGGGAAGAAACGCGAACAGGTCTCTGAACCTCCCCTCATCGATGCCACCGTCGGCATCCAGCGCCAGGGCCACTGCGACGTCTGTGGCCGTGATGTTCAGTCGTCGGTCCTCGCGGAGGTCGGCCATTGAAACGCGTTTCTGATGTACGCGGAAACAGTGTCTCTGCTCACCGCTCCGTTGCTTCTCCACGTCATCGGTGACCGTCCGCACGACCTCGACGGTTGGCCCATCATCGTTCCGTTGAAGGACAAGGGCCTGGCCGTAGTCGGCGTCACGAAACTCGATGCGCTTGAGCCGGCGCAGGAAGAGGAGCAACTCGGGTTGGAGACTCTTCAGAAAATCCGAGGGCAGGCGGTAGTCCTTCCGGAGCGGGAGGATGATGCTCGTGCCCGGGCTCTCGTTCGCGCCCTCGATCCACTCCGGGATGACCGTGCCAAATGCGCCGTGCTTGCTCTTGTCAAATCGGAAGTGGTACCCTTTGGAGTGAATTTCGGGACGGTCGGACACCTGGAACACCGCCTTGAACCCGATCCCCTTCTCGCCGGTCGCTCCGTCTTTGCGGTCCTTCTTTGTGCTCTTTGCGGCATTGCACAGCGCGCGGACGTGCTTTTCCTCAAACCCGGTCTCGTTGTTGACGAGCACAAGGGAAGTCGGATGTGCGATCAACTGCAGCGTCGGGACCACTCCCGTTGCGTAGAGGTTGTCGTCAGCGTTCTGGAGGAGCTCCCTGAAGAAGTGCGTGCGTGACTCGTACAACTCGTCGGTGACGAGCGGTAGCAGGCCGCCCGCCATCTCCCGATAGGGATCGTCATCCCCTACCGGCGCATCCACGCGGTATCGCCGGCGGATGTCAGCGATGACTTCACGCGGCGAGGGCATGGCTTTGCCTCCTTTGCCCAAATGTGCCCGTAGTCCTCAAGGCACCGTGGCTCCACGACTCATCTGATCGGCCCTGAGTCGGGAGCCAGCTTGCGCTGGCGAAATCGAGATAGCCTTCCGGAGTCTGCGCCATGATCTTGATCGTATCGATCACCGCAGCACGAACCGCAGTTAACCCGCGTCACACCGTCCACCAGAGAACGCGAGAGCGAGAGAGGTGTTTGACGCACCGATCCCGAGACGCATGGTGTCCGGACTTCGACCCTCTGAAACGGCCGCGAACCGAGAGCGCAGCCGCCCGGGGGCCAAATCGCCAAACTGTCCGGATTCTGCGGGCTTTCTGGCCCACCCGCCGCGGTGGGCGAAACGGGCCGCCTGTAAACCAAACGACCCCGCCGTGAGGCGGGGTCGGAAGGAAACTCCCCGACCAGGGCTCGAACCTGGAACCTAGCGGTTAACAGCCGCTCGCTCTACCATTGAGCTATCGGGGAATTGAGATTTTGCCCGTGGCCGAGGGCGCCGGACGGGGGAACAAGGCTAGCGACCAAACACCATCGGTCAAGCGGCGTCGGGTCTGGTGCCGCTCCGGGCATCTTTTTTAAGACTTCCGGGTGCCTGGTGGGGCTGGGGGAGGGGATTCGGGGAGCGGGGGAAGGGGCGGGGCTGTTCTTGGGAGGGGGGCTTGCCTATCATCTTGACCCATTTTTCCGGTCAAAGGCCGCCCGGCGGCCGTGCGAGACTGTGCCATGAAGAAGGACATCCATCCCCGCTTTTTCAACAACTGCAAGGTCTACCACAACGGCGAGGTCGTGATGACCGTCGGCGCGACGGTGCCGGAGCTGCACGTCGAAGTGTGGTCGGGCTCGCACCCGTTCTTTACGGGCAAGAACGTGTTCGTCGACTCGGCGGGCCGCGTTGAGAAGTTCCAGAAGAAGTTTGCCGGCGGTTATTTCGGCCAGAAGGAAAAGGCCGAAGCGGATCGCAAGGCCGCCATCGCGGAGGCGGAGAAGAAGGCCGCCGAAGAGCGTGCGGCGAACAAGGCGGCCCGTGCGGCTGCCGCGGCTGCGAAGCCCAAGAAGCCCAAGGCCGAGGCGGCCCCGGCTGCTCCTGCCGCCCCGGAGGCTCCGGCCGGCGAAGCGAAGAGCTGAACCCCGTTCACTTTGAGAGATTTTCAGCCTCGGCGGTTGCCGGGGCTTTTTTATTGGGCGATCAGGAACTGGTTGGCATTTCGGGAGAACCGGAAGGCCGAAGGAGGGCGGCTCGCCGCGACCTTTGTGCCTGTTTGGCGAGTATTGTCTGAGGGGAAAGAAGGGATCCAGATCATCCCGATTCGGAGATGTGTCATGACGACGTTCAGTCCGAGCGCTGCTTCTTCCGAGGTGAGCGGCCAGTTGGCGGACAAGGTGGAGATGCAGCACAGGCTCTTCGCGGAGATTTCCGCGATGTTCGGCAGCGAGGTCCCGCTTTACGACAAGGCGCTGGTGGTCAACCGGGTGTGCAACGACGCGATCTGCTCGGTCCTCGCGCGGCTTTACGGCGGGTTCTCGATCACCAGGGAACAGTTGGAAAAGACCAGCGGCGAGCGGCACGGGGCGATCCGCATCGGGAGGCCGGATGAGTACAGGCTGATCGCACGCTTCTTCGCGGCGTTTGCGATGGAGCCGCACAATTTCTACGACATGTCGAGCGTGGGCGCCAAGAGCCAGCCGATCGTGGCGACGGCCTTCCGTTCGACCTTGAACCCCGAGCACCGGGTGTTTACTTCGCTCCTGCAGACGGATTACTTTGACGGCCCGACGAGAACGCGGATTGAACAAGTGCTGGCGGCACGGCAGGTTTTTTCGGACAACGCCAGGCGTCTTCTGGACAAGTCCGAGCGGCAGGGAGGGCTGGACTGGAACGATGCGGCGGAATTGATCCGCGAAGGGACGGAGCGGATCTTCAAGTGGACGGGCCGGGCGCGCGACTACCAGCTTTACAAGGACCTGTGCGATTCGGGATTCAAGATCGCGGCGGACATCGCGTGCTTCGAATCCCACCACCTCAATCATCTGACGCCCAACACGCTGTGCATGGACTTGTACACGGCGGCGATGAAGTTCTGCCTCGGCGAGCTTGCGTGGGATGAGTTCTCCGCGCGAGCAGGCCGGATTCTGCCGCGTTTTTGCGGGTTTGCGGATCGCGACTACATGAAGCTGCACTTCAAGCACCTGTCCGCGGATCAGATCGATGCGTACAAGCCTGGGACGGTGAGCGAAGCGGAGATCGACGATCTGATCCGGTCGCTGAAGGAGCGGCTGACCCAGAAGGACCTGACGCTGAGCGGGCTGAATCACTCCGGTTTCAAGGAGTTCACGGAGGGGCCGAGCGGGGACACGCCGGTGCTGCTGCGGCAGGACGCGTACAAGGCGCTGACGGAGCCGGTGCAATTCCGGAATGCCGACGGATCGGTCGTGGATGCCAAGCACACGGCGCGGTTCGGCGAGATCGAGCAGCGTTTCTACACAACGACGCTCAAGGGGCGGGCTCTATACGACGAATGCCTGGCGGAGGCGGACGCCGTCCGCGAGCGGGATCCGGGGATCGTCAAGCGGGACTTTGCGGCGTACGAGGCTGCGTACGCGCGCGCGTTCGGTCGCTTCCCCAAGAAGCTGCAGGAACTTCTGGACGCGGGGCTTGTGCATGTGCGCTACTCCCCCACCGCCAAGGGCATCGCGTCACGGGGATCGATCGGGACGACCGACCTGAGGGAGCTGGTGCGGCGGGGATATGCCCGGGTGGAGGGATTGCGCTACGAGGATTTCCTCCCGGTGAGTGCCGCGGGGATCTTCGCGTCGAATCTGAATCAGTACGGGACGAAATCGACGGCGGCGGTGCGCCCGGTTTACACGCAGGCGATGCTCGAGGGTGTGATGGGGCGGCGGATTATCGACAGCACGGCTGCGTACCAGGGCATTGAGGCGCAGTCGATCCTGGCAACCTATGACCGGCTCGGACTGACGAATACGGTGGATGCGGCGAAGCTGGCGGAGCTTCGGGCTCTTGCGGCAAAGGCGCCGGCCGGATCGGTTTGATCCTCGGGCTGAAGATGCGGCCCGGGCCGTTGGGTCATCGTGGCCCTTGCGGTTCCAGGTACAATGCGCACATCAATGGGTCAGCGCACCGATGTGACTATGTTGCTGAATGAGCTGTCCGGCGGAGATGCGTCCGCCGCGGACAGGCTTTTGCCTTTGCTTTACTCTGAGTTGCGTGCGCTGGCGGGGACTTTCTTCAAGGACGAGAGGGCGGACCACACGCTGCAGCCGACTGCGCTTGTGAACGAGGCGTATATCAGGCTTGTGGGTGGGGAGTCGATCCACGCCACGAGCCGGGCGCACTTCATGGCGCTTGCAGCCAAGGTGATGAGGCAGCTGCTGATCGATCATGCAAGGGCGAAAAGAACGCAGAAGCGGGGCGGGCCGGGAGAGTCTGGAGAGGGATCCCGGCGGCACCGCGTGCGGGACACCATCGCGCTCGCGCAGACTCCATCTCCTGATGCGCAGACCGAGGCCGATGTTCTGGACCTTGAAGAAGCCATGCAGGAGTTCGCCCAGCAATATCCGCGGGCGGCGCGGGTGGTCGAGCTGAAGTTTTTCGGCGGGCTGACGTCGCAGGAGATTGCGACGGTGCTCGGGATCGGGGACGCGACGGTTGAGCGGGACTGGCTGCTGGCGCGCGGATGGTTGAACCGGCGGATGCGGCCGGGTGAGAATGAGCGGGCCGCTCCATGAGCGGGGCCGGTCCGGGCAGAGCGTTGTCGCTGGCGGAGCGTGTCGCGCGGGCGCTCGATGCGGCGGGCGAGCGGACGGGCACGGATCTGCTCGCCTTTGTGCGCGAGCACTGCAAAGAGGACGCCGAGACGATTGCCGAAATCGAAGCGCTGCTGGGCGCTGCGTCGGAGATCAATCCTGTGCTGGATTCTGCGGAATTCGCTCCGGACAGGGCGGCCCTGGATCGGCTGCACGCAGAGCTCACGGCGAAAGCGGGGACGGCGGGCTCCGCGGGCGCAGAAGCGGAAAGTAAGGACGCTTCAAGCCCTGGGACGATCGGCCAGTACCGCATCATCCGTGTGGTGGGCGAGGGCGGGATGGGGCTGGTATACGAGGCGGAACAGCCGAGCCCGCGCCGGAGAGTGGCGATCAAGGTGATCGCCAGGGGTGTGGCAACGCGGGCGATGCTTGCGCGATTTCGCAACGAGGCCCAGGTGCTCGGGCAGCTGAAGCACCCTGGGATAGCGCAGATCTTCGAGGCGTCTACTGATCTTGCGAGCGGGCGGGCGTTCTTTGTGATGGAATTCGTGGAAGGGGTGCCGCTCACGAAGTTCGCGCGCGAGCGCGGGCTTCATGACCGCGAGAGGATCGAGCTGGTGGTGCGGGTTTGCGAGGCGGTGCAGCACGCGCACCAGAAGGGGGTCGTGCACCGGGATCTGAAGCCGGCCAACATCCTGGTGGAAGCGACCGACGGGCCGCCGGCTCCGAAGGTGCTTGACTTCGGGGTTGCGAAGCTGACGAATGCGGAAGGGGAATCGGCCACGCTGGCGGTCGATGCCAACCGGATCGTGGGCACGCTCGGCTACATGAGCCCGGAGCAGTTTGATCCGCGGCCGGGCAGCGTGGACACGCGGAGTGATGTGTATGCGCTGGGGGTGATTCTGTACGAGCTGCTGGCGGACAGGATGCCGCTCGACCTGTCGGACCTGACACTGACGCAGGCGGCGACGCGTGTGCGAGACGAGACTCCGCCGAGGCTGGGGCGTGTGCGGCCGTCGCTTCGGGGCGATCTTGAAATCATCGCGGCCAAGGCATTGAACAAGGATCGGGAGCAGCGGTACGCGTCGGCCGCGGAACTGGCGGCGGATCTCAAGAGGTTCATCGCGCACGAGCCGATCATGGCTCGGGCGCCGGGCACGCTGTACACGATCCGAAAGTTTGCGCGTCGCAAACCGGCGCTGACGGCCATATCCGCGGTTTCTGTGCTGGCGCTGATCGCGGCGACGGTGTTCTCCTGGATGCAATACCGCGGTGCGGTGCGAGCGCGGGAGGCGGAGGCGGCGCAGGCGCTGATCGCGAATCAGCGGGCGGCGGCGGAGGCGGAGGCCCGGAAGCTTGCGGATACGTCGGGCAAAGTGGCGGAAGCGGTCAAGGAGTTTCTGATCGTCCAGATGATCGGCGCGGCCTCGCCGGAGCGTCAGGGCTACGACGTCAAGGTTGTCGATGTGCTGGCGCAGGCGGAGAAGGAGATCTCGGGCCGGTTCGCCTCGCAGCCGCTGATCGAGGGGGAAATCCGCTTCGCGCTGGGAAGGGTTTACGACAACCTCGGGCTGTTTCAGAAGTCGATGGAGCAGTACGACGGCGCGATCGCGATTTTCGGGACCCTCGAGGGCGAGACGGGGCCCCGGACGGTGGCGGCGAAGTCGCAGCGGGCGGTTTGCCTGGCGAACTCGGGGCGGATGGAGGCCTCGCTCGCCGAATACGAGAAAATCGCTCCCTTTATTGATTCGGCACTCAAGGACAACAAGCAAGCTCTGGTCGCGAACCTGGTCTCGATGGGCAACATGTACCAGTCGCTCCAGCGCTTTGACGAGGCGGAAGCGGTGCTCCGCAAGGCGATCGCCATCGCGGAGGAAAGCCTGCCGGTCGGGTCGACCGACAGGATCAACGCCCGCGCGACTTATCTCGCGATGCTGGGCGCGATGAAGCGGCAGGCGGATGTCGCTCCGCAGCTCGAGCAGCTCCTGATCGAGCAGGAATCGGCTCACGGTAAGTCGCACCCGCTCTCGCTGACAACTCGCAACAATCTTGTGAATGCGCTGCTCAATCTCGGGCGCGATGCGGACGCGATGCAGTATGCGTCGTCGATGGTCGAGCAGTCGGAGAGCATCTTTCCTGAAGGACACCCCTACCGCGGGCTGACGCTCGCGACCGTGGCGCTGGTATTGAAGCGAAACGGCCGGGGCGCTGAAGGGGCGCCGATGGCCGTCCGGGCGTACGACCTGCTCAACCTGACCGACGGCGACTTCGGCTTTTTCGCGGAGAAGGCCGCCGACTTTGCGCTCCTTTGCTACACCGATGCGAACGATGAAAAGCAGGCGCACGACTGGGCGCTTCGGTATGCGGCCACGCGATTCAGGTTTGGGGGAGACAACGAGCGGCCTTCGCTCCGGGCGAGGTTGAACGCCGTTGCAAAGCCTCTGCACCGGGGCAATTCCGACGAGGATGCGCGGAAGACGCTGGTCGAAGTTATGGACCGGGCTGCGGACTGGATCGCCCCGGGCGATCAGCGGAACCCGCGGATGTACATCAATTTCGCCCGGGCGTGCCTTGAGCTTGGGATGCCGGACAGGGCCCGGCAGGCGCTCGCGGAAGCCGACAAGCTGCTCGCCGCGCCCGGTGCGTCGGATGAACTGAAGGCGATGGCCAGGACAGCCCGGGAGGAGCTGAAATCGGCTGCCCACAAACCCGCGGGGGGGTAGGCGGCTGCGGGCGGCTGACGGAGCCCGCTTGAGTGATGCGCCGGGGGAGCCGATCCGGATTCCAAGGCCGAAAAGCGGCCCAAAGACCTTTTATCCATTGATCCGGATAGACGGATGGATACACTCTCAACCGAGCCGGCCGCTTGGATCATTTACCGGACGCTGGAGCCCATTGCATGCCTTCCCGTTTCCTGCAGGAACTCGCAAAGCGCGTCCTCGTCTTTGACGGGGGCATGGGCACGCAGATCTATGCGCGGAACCTCTCGGTCGAGACGGATTACTGCGGCTGCGAGAACTGCACGGACATCCTGGTCAAGACGCGGCCGGACGTGATCCAGGACATCCATGAGGACTATCTGCGCGCGGGCGCGGATGTTGTCGAGACCGACACCTTTGGCGCCAACAAGCTGGTGCTGAGCGAGTTCGATCTCACGCAGCAGTGCTACGACCTGGCGAAGCGCGGCGCGGAGGTGGCGCGGGCTGCGTGCGACAGGCACTCGACGAGCGACAAGCCCCGGTTCGTGGCGGGTTCGATGGGTCCGGGCACGAAGCTGATCACGCTGGGGAACACGACGTGGGCGGACATGTTCGATTCGTACCGCGAGCAATGCCGCGGCATGATCTCGGGCGGGATCGACTGCTTCATGATCGAGACGTGCCAGGATCTGCTGCAGGTGAAGTGCGCGATCAACGCGTGCCTTGCGGCGCTCGATGAGGCGGGCAAAACGACGGCGGACATTCCGATCCTGTGCAGCGTGACGATCGAGACGACGGGCACGATGCTCGTCGGTTCGTCGATCGAAACGGCGGCGACCGCGCTCGCGCAGTATCCGATCACCTCGCTGGGCCTGAACTGTGCGACGGGACCGACGGAGATGGCCGAGCACGTGCACTGGCTCGGGAAGAACTGGGCGAATGTGCGGGGACGGCGGACGCTGACGGGCGAGGAGCGTCGCGTGAGCGTGCTGCCGAACGCCGGCCTGCCGGTGCTTCACGAGGGCAAGACGGAGTATCCGCTCAAGCCGCAGCCGTTCGTCGAGGCGATGCTGAAATTCGTCGAGGAGGCGGGCGTCAACATCGTCGGCGGGTGCTGCGGCACGACGCCGGAGCACATCAAGCTGCTGGCGGAGGCGGTCGGATCGCGGTCTGCGTACACGATCGCGAAGAACAGCCCGAAGCCGGGCGCGACGAGCCTGTACAGCGTCGCGGACTACCGGCAGGACAACTCGTTCCTGATTGTCGGCGAGCGGATGAACGCGAGCGGCAGCCGCGCGTTCAAGACGCTGCTGGAAAAAGAAGCCTGGGACGACATCGTGTCGCTTGCGCGCGAGCAGGTGCGCGAGGGCGCCCACGTGCTGGATCTGAACGTTGATTACGCCGGACGTGACAACGTGCGCGACATGACGGAGATCGTGAAGCGCGTGGTGCGGCAGGTGGATGCGCCGTTGATGATCGACAGCACGCAGGTGAAGACGATCGAGGCGGGGCTGAAACACTCGGGTGGCAAGTGCATCGTCAACTCGGCCAACTTTGAGGAAGGCGACGAGAAGTTCGATCAGATTCTGGAGCTCTGCCGCACGTACGGCGCCGCGATCCTGATCGGCTCGATCGATGAGGACAAGCAGGCGTCGATGGCGCGGACTGCGGAGCGCAAGTATGCGATCGCGGAGCGCGGGCTGAAGCGGGCGGTCGAGAAGTTCGGGATGGATCCGAGCGACGTGATGTTCGACCCGCTGGTGCTGCCGATCTCGACGGGCATGGAGAGCGACCGGCGGTCGGCGCTCGAGCTGATCGAGGGCATCAAGCGGATCAGCGCTGCGTTCCCGGATTGCCAGAGCGTCGTGGGGCTTTCGAACGTGAGCTTCGGACTGAATCCGGTGGCGCGCGTGGTGCTCAACTCGGCGTTCCTGCACGAGCTGCGCGAGGCGGGGCTGACGGGCGCGATCGTGCACGCGAGCAAGATCCTGCCGCAGAACAAGATCGATCCGGCCCACTGGCAGGCGGCGCTGGACCTGATTTACGACCGGCGATCTGAGAAGGCGGGCGGCACGGGCGTTCCCGCGGGCAGGCCGGAGAATTTCGATCCGCTGCAGGCGTTCATTGATTTCTTCAAGGACGCGCAGGCGGCGAAGGTGCAGAAGAAATCGCTGGCGGATCTGCCCGTCGAAGAGCGGATGCGTTCGCACATCATCGACGGGGAGAAGCAGGGTCTCAAAGAGTGCCTGGATGCGGCGCTCACGAAATACAAGCCGCTGGAAATCATCAACGACCACCTGCTCGAAGGCATGAAGACGGTGGGCGAACTCTTCGGCTCGGGCAAGATGCAGCTGCCGTTTGTCCTGCAGAGCGCCGAGGTCATGAAGATGGCGGTGGCACAGCTCGAGCCCCTGATGGACCGCGTGCAGGGTCAGGAGAAGGGCAAGATCGTGCTGGCGACCGTGAAGGGCGACGTGCACGACATCGGCAAGAACCTTGTCGACATCATCCTCACGAACAACGGCTACAAGGTGTTCAACATCGGCATCAAGCAGCCGATCGGCGCCATCGTGGAGGCGTACAGGCAGCACAAGGCCGACGCCATCGGGCTTTCCGGGCTGCTTGTGAAGAGCGTGAACGTCATGGAGGAGAACATCCTCGAGATGAACGGGATCGGCCTCGATGTGCCGCTGATCCTGGGCGGCGCGGCATTGACGCGGCATTACTGCGAGAGCCATCTTCGTTCGCAGTACAAGGGCCAGTGCTTCTACGGGAAGGACGCGTTCGAAGGCCTGCGGACGATGGACATGATCATGACCGGCAAGATGGAGACGCTTGCTTCGGAGATCGAGGATCGCCTCGGCAAGCGATCCAAGGCCGAAGAGGCGATCAACCAGACACGCATCGCGAAGCTGGCGGCGCTGAACAAAGAGGGCGGCGCGGTGGCGACGGCCGACCAGAAGCGATCGGATGTTTCTGCCAGCGTGCCGATCCCGAAGGCTCCGTTCTGGGGCACGCGCGTGGCGGAGGGGCTGAGCCTCGATCAGATCTATCCGTTCATCAATCCCGTCGCGCTCTTCCGCGGCCAGTGGCAGGTGAAAAAGGGCGCGATGAGCGAGAGCGAGTACGAGGCCCTGCTGGAAGACAAGATCCAGCCGATCTTCGAGCAGCTCAAGGATCGCTGCAAGCGCGAGAAGATCCTGCAGCCGGCGGCGGTGTACGGCTATTTCCCGTGCAACGCCGAGGGTAACGATCTTGTGATCTTCGATCCGCAGGACCAGAAGCGCGAGATCGAACGCTTCAGCTTCCCGCGCCAGAGCGACAAGAAGCGGCTGTGCATCAGCGACTTCTTCCGTCCCATCGAATCGGGCGAGCGCGATGTCGTTGCGTTCCACTGCGTCACCATGGGACGAAAGGCGAGCGAGGCGGCGCAGGAACTCTTCCAGAAGAACGACTACACCAACTACCTCTACCTGCACGGGCTGGGCGTCGAATCCGCCGAGGCGCTCGCCGAGATGTGGCACAAGCGCATCCGGCAGGAGCTCGGAATCGCCAACGACGATTCGCCCCGCGTCAAGGAGCTGTTCACGCAGCACTATCGCGGCAGCCGCTATTCCTTCGGCTACCCGGCGTGCCCGGACATGAGCGACCAGGAGAAGCTCTTCCGGCTGCTCGATCCGGGTCGCATCGGCTGCGTGCTGACGGAAAACTGGCAGATCGATCCGGAGCAGAGCACGAGCGCGATCGTCGTGCACCATCCGGAGGCGAAGTACTTCAACGTGTAAGAAGGCATCAAGGCGACCAGCTGAAGGGGCTTTACGCCCGCATCGGGGTTGACTTCAGAGTGCCTGGCGACGGTGACGCAGCATCCAGATCAGCACCGGGCCGCCGATCAGGGCGGTCAGGACGCTGATGGGAAGGCGGCCGGAGCCGAGGTCGAGCACCTTGACCAGGACATCGGCGGCGACGACCATGGCCCCGCCCGCCAGTGCGGCACCGACGATGAGTGGCCGGTGTGCCGGGCCGAGCATGATGCGGACAACGTGGGGGCAGACGAGCCCGACGAACGCAACAGGGCCGGCAATCGCAAACGTGATCGAGGTCAGAACTCCGGCGACCAGGAAGATTTCCAGGCGCAAAAGGGTGAGCCGCACCCCCACCGCTCTGGCTTCGTCGTCGGACAGCGAGGCCGCGTCCAGCGCCCGGCCGCGCCCGAACGCCCAGGCGATACAGAAAAGGCTGATGATCCCGGCCACGGCAATGCCGCCCCAGCGGATGTCGTCGTTTATAGCGCCAAGCAGGAGGCGTGACGCCGCCACGCCGCGGTCGGGGAGGAGCTGCTGAACCAGCGAAATGCACGCGGCCGCGATGATCCCGACGACCACGCCGGTGAGAATGAGTGTCACCGGCTCGATCATGCCGCGGCGCTGGCTGAATAGATAGGTGAGAACAAGCGCCCCGATTGCGCCGGGCAGGGCGACGGCCGACCCGATGTTTGCCATTCCCGTTTGCGCGATTCCCAGCCCGGCCTTGAAGGCCGCAAACTGCCAGAGCATGACGGCCAGTCCTGCGCCGCCGGACATTCCCAGGAGTTCGGGTGCGGCGAGCGGATTTCGGAAGAGGCACTGAAGGAGCACCCCGGCCACAGCCAGCCCGATTCCGACGATCAGCCCGGCAACGGCGTGCTGCGCCCGGAGCTCGAAAAATGGGCCCTCGAAGCCCAGGGGGAGGGGTCCCCCGGCCCGCAATCGTGCGGCGACCGCCGCGCAGGTGAGCAGAAAAAGCAGCCCAAGAATGGCCAGAGACCGGGGTTTCAAGGCCGAGAGCCTACGCGAAAGGGTCGCCGCGTGCGGTGCGGCGACGTACCATCCTTTCCCCCGGCAGAAGGCCGGATTTGCACTCTGGAGGTTTGCTTGGCTTCGACTTTCCGCTGCCGCCTGGTTACGCCCGCCGCCCGGCTCATCGACGAACCCGTCGCGAGCGCTGTGGTTCCGATGTGGGACGGCCTGATGGGATTCCTCCCCGGGCGTGCTCCGCTGCTGGGCAAGCTGGGCATTGGCGAGCTTGTGCTGGAGTTTGCGGGTAAGAAGGCCGCAAACTACTTTGTGGACGGCGGCGTTGTGCAGATGGCCGGCAACGAGCTGACGATCCTTGCCGAGCGTGCGACCCCGGTGAGCGAACTGAATGCGGCGGAAGCGGAAGCGCAGCTCGCGAAGATCGAGAACGATCGAGTGTCGCTCGACGACCCGGTCCGGGACATCAAGAACAAGCGGCGCGAGCGAGAGATCCAGTCGGCGACGACGCGGGTTCGTCTGGCCCGCGGCCGAAAGATCGGCTGAAAACCGGCGACCTGCTAGCGGGCCTTGCGTGACATCGCGCGATCGATATCGCGCTTTGCTTCGCGATCCTTGATGGAATCGCGTTTGTCGTGGCTCGCCTTGCCCTTGGCCAGGCCGATCAGCACTTTGGCGTAGCCATTCTTGAAGTACATCTTGAGCGGCACGATGGTCATTCCCTTGACCTGCGATTCCTTCGCAAGCTTGAGGATTTCCTTCTTGTGCGCGAGCAGCGACCGCACCCGCGTGGGCGCGTGCTGACGCTTGTTTCCCAGGGGACCGGCCGGGCCGTATTCGCCGATGTTGACGCTGTGGAGGGTGAGTTCCATCGGCAACGACCGCGCCAAGACGTAACCCTCCTGGAGCGAGACGTGGCCCGCGCGGACGCTTTTGACCTCGCTGCCGCGGAGGGCGATGCCGACTTCGACCGTTTCGAGAATGTGATAGTCGAACTGGGCCTTGCGGTTTTCGATCGTGGCTTCGTCGTAACCCGGCTTGTTTTTGGCCGCCGCCATGCGTGATGGTAAGGAGACCGTGGACGTTCTTCACTCAAATCGCACGGAGTTTCGCAGAACGCCCAGGTGCCCCACTTCGATCTCCACGATGTCTCCCTGCTTGAGGAAGACCGGCGGAGTCCGGGCGAAGCCGACGCCGCTGGGTGTGCCCGTGAGGATCAGCGTGCCCGGCAAAATCGTTGTGCCGCGGCTGATTTCGTGGATGAGCGTGGCGACGTCGAAGATCATGTCGCTGGTGTTGGCGTCCTGCATGAGCTGGCCGTTGAGCCTGGTCGTTACACGGAGGTTCTGCGGATCCTTGACCTCGGAAGCGGGTACGAGCGTGGGGCCGATTGGGCAGAAGGTGTCGAAGCTCTTGCCGCGGCAGAACTGGCCACCGGAACCGTCTTTCTGCCACCAGCGGGCGGAGACGTCGTTGGCGGTGCAGTAGCCCAGGACGGCCTTCAGCGCATCGGCCTTCGAAATGTCGCGCGTTTTCTCACCGACGACAAAGCCGAGCTCGGCTTCGAAATCGACCTGGGGGCGATCCTGGCAGATCTTTGGGATGACGATCTCATCGCCGCTCAGGCAGGCGGCCATGGGGTTCTTGGTGAAGAGCATCGGCCGCTCGGGGACTCCCTTGCCCTGCTCGTGCGCGTGCTTGGCATAGTTCATGCCGACACCGATGATGTGGCGGATGGGGAGCTGCTTGCCGCCGGGGAGCTCGATGGCGACGCCGAATTCGGAGCGGGTGATGTTCATGTGGGGAGAATAGGAAATTGCCAAAGGGCAGTTCCAAAGGGCCAAATCAGGTGGTGGAGCCGCGTTGGGTCCTCGCTATGCGATGTCGATGGGGCCGGGGTTGGGGCAAAGGCCGGCGGCGGCGCCCTTGGTGAGGAGTTGGTGGATGGCATCGCGGCCGCGGGAACCCATGTCGAGGGTTTCGGGGGTGACGTACATGCGGCAGTACCGATCGACGCGTTCGAGGGTTGGGGCTTCGCCGGTTTTGCCGGCGCGGGTGACGTTGGCGAGCGCGAAGGGGAGGGTGTAGCGGGTGGATTCGTCGCGGTGTTCCATGGAGTAGGCGACGCTCTTTGTGAGTAATTGGGCTATTTCGCGCACCGTGCCCGGGCCGTGCAGCCTGTCGAGATCACGCCTGATGGCGTTGACGCCCAGGGGCGTGAGCAGGCCGGTCGCTTCTTTCCACCATGCGCCCACATCGAGGATCATCTTCAGGCCGGCATCGGCGAAGGTGAGCTGGCCTTCGTGGATGACCAGGCCGGCGTCGACCTGCTTGCGGGCGACGGCGCCGATGATCTGTTCAAAGGGGAGTTCAACGAATCGCTCCCGCTGGCGGGCGATCTCCGGACCGATCGCGAGCCCGAGCAGAAGGAATGCGGTGGTCTGAAGCCCGGGAACGGCGATGCGCACGCCGGGCTTGCCGAGGCAACCTTCGCACCTGATCTGGATCGGGTCCCCGGACTGATCGGCGCGGACAACGACTTTGGGGCCGTATCCATCGCCGAACGAGCCGCCGCAGGATGTGATGATGTAGCGATCTTTGACGTCGGCGTAGGCGCGGGCGGAGAGGGCGGTGATTTCGAGATCGCCTTGGTCCGCGGCACGTTTGTTCAGGACATGGATATCCGCGGGAAGAGACTGAAACCTGAAACGGCCGGTATCGAGACGCGGCCTGCCGGCGTCACCGGGTTGCTGGGAACCATCGGGGTTGATCTTGCCCGTCAGCGGCCACCACATGAACGCGTCGTCGGGGTCGGGGGAGTGGGCGAGGGTGAGTTCGATCACGGACATTGACCGATGCTAGCCGGAAACCTGGGCCCGGCGAAGTTTCCACGCAGCGCCGCATTCGGGACACACCAGACACTCGTCCATTGCGGGCTCCGCATTCGTGAGGTCGTATCGACAGCTTGCGCACTGCCCGATCGAGAGCCAATGGCGGGCGACGGCGGGTATCCATATCCGCGAGGCGGAAAAGACGACGCCGCCAAAGATGAGCAGGAGAACGAACAGAAGCGGGCCGAAAAGGCCAAAGAGCTGGATGGCGGTCTTGGATGCGGCAGAGTTTGGCGAGAATGTGATCGCCAGCCGCGAGGCGGCTTCCTGCATCGCGAACGTTCCGGTCACGACGAGAACGAGCAGGCCGATTGTGGAGAAGCTGAGGGAGAACTTCGGCAGGAAGCGGCTGGCGCTTGGGGCGTGCGCAAGACGCTCGGCCCAGGAAACGTTTGCAATCGGAACGCGAATTCCGCGGTGATCGAAGATTGTGTAGTGCAGACCGATCGGGCCGGGTTTGACCGGGTCGGATTGAAAGCAAGAGATCGGACGTTGAGATTCGCTCACGCTGAAACTCTTTCCGAAGACGGGACGTTCAGTTTCCATGCCGCACCGCACTCTGGACACACTGTGCACCCGTCCGAAGCGGCCTCGAGATTTGAGACTGGATACTTACAGGCAGCACACTTTCCGGCCCGGAGGATCGTTCGAGCCGCACCGGGAATCACCCAGCGCCAAATCCACACTCTCCCGGCGATGTACGTTGCCACGGCCACCACGAAGTAGAAAGTGGCCGCAAGGGCAACCCCGGTCAATGTATCTTGAATGGGTCGGTTGCTGCGGGGATCGGGTCCAAAGTATCGTGGCAGGAGCCATTTCGATGCAGGCGTTGCGATCGCGATCAATGAGAGAATCGCGACGTATCCGGTCAGTAAGGGGAGAAGCAGCAGACCGACACGTTGAAGATCTTGCTTCGATACGGCTCGCCAACGTTCGGGCAGATTTCTAAACGACCGGGCGGATAGTCGGTTCGAAGAAACAGGATCGTTGGATCCTGCCCATCGCACCTTGCCGCCGCGGTGGTCGAGGAGCCAATAGCGAAAGAAGCTGAATCTTCCGGGCCTCACCCGAGGCGGACTGCATTGAGTCGCATTGGATTCCGCTTCATCCACACGCGAATCGTACTTGCTCGTTGGAGTGACCGCACCGGCCCCAACTTGCCGTTCAGTTCCACGTGCCATCGAGCGAAATCATCCAAAAATCTTCATCTGCTCACCGTCGACAATCTCTCCCGTCTCCGGCTTTTCCGGATCGAGGCGATAGTCGCCGCTATAGCAGGCCGTGCAGTAGTTTGGTGCGGGGCGGGTCATGCACGAGAGCATGCCTTCGAGCGAGAGATAGTGGAGCGAATCCACGCCGAGGAACTTCGCAATCTCGTCGACGCTCCGGTTGTGCGCGATCAACTGATCCCGCGTCGCGAAATCCACGCCGAAATAGCACGGGTGCCGGATCGGCGGGCAACTGATGCGGAGGTGGATCTCCTTCGCGCCGGCCTGGCGGATCTGATCCATCTTGGCCTTGGTGGTTGTGCCTCGCACCACCGAATCGTCGACCACTACAACCTTCTTGCCCCGCACGATGTCGGCGATCACGTTGAGCTTGAGCCGAACCGCGGCCACGCGCTCGGCCTGAGAGGGCTTGATGAACGTTCGCCCGACGTATCGGTTCGGCACGATTCCTTCGCGGTACGGCAGGCCGCTCGCCTGCGCGTAACCGTGAGCGGCGCTGCGCCCGGAATCGGGCATGGGCATCACAAAGTCGGCGAGGACCGGAGCCTCTTTCGCGAGCCGGGTTCCGAGCGACTCACGCACCGTCTGCACGTTCTGCCCGAACACCGTGCTCGCCGGGTTTGCGAAGTACACGTGCTCAAAGACGCAGTGGGCCGGGGGCTGGGCCACGGGCGCGAAACGCCGCGACTCGACTCCCCGGTCTGAAAACGTCACGATCTCGCCGGGTTCAACCTCGCGCAGGAGCTCGGCCCCGAGCACGTCGAGCGCCACCGTCTCGCTTGCGGCCATCAATGCGCCCGACGGCAGTTTTCCCAGGACCAGCGGACGCCATCCCCAAGGATCACGCGCCACCTCGATGCGATCGGGGAAAAGAAACACAAGACTGAACGCGCCCTGCAGCCGGCGCAGCGTCGCCGCGAGCGGGTCGGGCTGGCCCTGCTGCTGGGGCGAGGCGAGCAGATGGATGATGACTTCGGTGTCGCTTGTGGTCTGGAAGAGATGACCGGCGCGCTCGAAGTCGAGCCGGAGCGCCTCCGCGTTGATCAGGTTGCCGTTGTGTCCGAGCGCGACCTGCCCTTTTACGTAGGCCGCGAGCAGCGGCTGGGCATTGCACAACAGCGAGCCCCCCGCGGTGGAATAGCGATTGTGGCCGATCGCGCCTTTGGCATCATGACCGCTGAGCTCGCCGAGCGCTTCGGCGGTGAACACCTCGGGAATCAGGCCCATGCCGGTATGGCAAAATAGTTTCTTCCCGTCGGAAACGGAGATCCCGGCGGATTCCTGGCCCCGATGCTGCTGGGCGTAGAGCGCCAGATAAGTCTGGCGAACAGCGTTTCGATCGCCCCAGATGGCGATGACCCCGCACTTTTCCTTCTTTTCATAGGCCTGGAGCGGGTCCGGGCCGGGTGTGCGGCCACGGCAAGATCGTGGAGCCGGCAGGACCTGGAGTGCGAGGCGTCGGGACATCGCGCCGGAGTCTAGCGGCGGCGACCTCCCTCTCTCCCGGGCCGATTGTGAAGATTGACCCGAGCGGGGTGTGAGCCTTCAATTACGCCGTGTGTCCCGAACTCCGGTTCGGGCGTTTTCCCGGATCGCCGGTCCCGAAGTCTCGGTTCCCCGGCTTGTTCAAGATCGCTGGCTTGATCGACTGATCACGACCAGCACCCCCCGCGGCGACGCCGATCTCGGCTAGCGGGTGAGGACGGAGGTTTTCTATGGCCCGTTATACCGGTCCCAAGCTCAAGCTCTCTCGTCGCGTCGGCGCCCCGATCGTCGATACCCCCAAGCACACCTCGAAGCGCCAGCTGCAGGCCAACGGCATGCACGGCTTCCGCGGCCGTCGTCTCCGCGACTACGGCGTGCGTCTGAACGAAAAGCAGAAGGTCAAGTACCACTACTGCGTGCAGGAAGCCCAGTTCCGCCGCATCTTGGCCGAGGCCGGCCGTCGCCCGGGCAACACGGGTGACCTGCTGATGCAGCTTCTTGAGCGCCGCCTCGACAACGTCGTCCGTCGTGCGGGTCTTGCCCGGACGATCTGGGCGGCCCGCCAGCTCGTTGTGCACGGCCATGTCCGGGTGAACGGCAAGAAGGTCGACCGTCCCAGCTACACCGTCAAGGTGGGCGACGTGATCACGCTGAAGGAAAAGGTCCAGAAGCTCGGCAAGGAGGCGATGGAGTCCCTCGCCGGGCTCGAGGTCGCCGGCTGGCTTGAGTTCAACCCCTCCGAGATGACCATCAAGGTTGTCGCGGTGCCGACCACCGACCAGATCCCCTTCGATGTGAACGCCAACCTCATCGTCGAGTTCTATCGCTAAATCACGGGCGAACGCCGGGCGTTCGCCTTTTCAGATCTCACGCCCGGTCCGAGGAACACGGGCCGGGCGTATTTCTTTCCCTCCCGTTTGTAGTATGGACGAACGGACTTCGGCCCTCTCCAGTACGAACCAAGAGCACGGATAACGCATGATCAAAGTCATCCAGAAGTACCGCCAGTACATGCTCGTCGCCTTCGGCGTCGTGCTGATGATCGCCTTCATCGTGCCGCAGGCCGGGCACATGTTCGGCGGCGATCCGATGTCCCGCAAGGTCGCGACCGTCAACGGCTCTTCCGTAACGGCGGCGGAGATGGCCCGCGCCCACCAGGAATACGACACGATCCGGACGCTGCTCGATCCTCTGGGAATGCCCAAGAGCATCGATCTGGCCAAGGAACTCTTCGGCGCTGAAAACGACCGGCACTGGCTCCTGCTGAGCCGGGCCGCGCAGAACGGCGGCTTCATGTCCACTCCCGCCGATGCGGCGGTCTTTGAAAAGGACATCCGCGACTCGATCCTGGTCCCGCTGATCGCGCGGAGCGGCGCGCTCTCGCAGTATCCCTCGCTGGCGCAGCAGCCGCAGATTCTCAACATGATCGCCGGCAGCCTCATGCGCGATCCGGACCAGCTGAAAAAGATCGAGGCGGAGGCGGACAAGCGGATGCAGGTCCTCATGGGCTATGCGGCGCGCGGCGCGCACGGCAGTCCGACCGATCTGCAGACGACCTTTGCCCGGGCCAACTCCATCGGGCGCATGCAGACGGCCTGGCGCGAGGCCCACCGCGTCTCCGACAAGCGTGCCACCTTCGAAGCGGACCGCCAGGGAGAAATCCTTTACGTCGATCAGATCCTGCTGCTGGCCAAGTCAATCGCGCCGATGGCGCCGAAGCCCTCGGAAGCGACTCTGCAGCAGCTGTTCGAAAAGTACCGCAATGTCCGCGCCGGCACCGGTGACCACGGCTTTGGGTACCAGTTCCCGGCCCGCGTGAAATTCGAGTGGATGACAATCAACCGGGCCGCGATCGCCGCGAGCGTTCAGCTCGACCCCGTCGAAGTGAACAAGTACTGGCGCCAGAACAAGGACAAGTACACGGGCACGTTCGCCGACGAAAAGACCCGGGTCGAGACCGACCTCCGCAACCAGCGCGTGGACACCATTCTGACCGCGATCGACAAGGCCGTGAAGGCCGACACCATCCGGCTCATGGGCAAGGTGGACACTCGCGCAGGCTACAGAGTTCTTCCATCCGACTGGGCAACCCGCATGCCCAGGTTCGAAAAGCTGGCGCAGATGTGCGTGACAGACGTGAAAGAAGCGGCGGGAGTTACGATTCCTCTGCCGCAGGTCAACGTGCGCGACGACCAGTTCCTCACGCGTATTGAAGTGGCCAACATACCCGGCCTCGGTGCGGCAAAGGTTCAGCAGGGAACCAAGCAGTTCAGCCTGCCGGAAGTCCTCTTCCGGTCGAAGGAGCTGGTGGGAAGCGACCCGGACGTCAGCGTGCAGGTCGGCGTGCCCTTCGACTCCTACGCGGCCGATCCTGAAGGCAACCGCTACTACTTCATGGTCCTGGACGCCCGGCGGAGCGAATCCCCCAAGAGCCTGGATGAAGTTCGGGCGAAAGTGGAACTCGATGCTCAGGCGCTCGAGCAGTTCGACAAGCTCGCCGCCCAGGTTGAGCTCTACAAGACGATCGCCATTTCCGATGGGCTGGAGGCGGTTGGAAAGTATTTCCAGGACACATTCCCCGGTGCACCGGCCCCGGCTCTGCGTCGCAAGCTCCAGGTCAATCTCAACACGATCCAGGGCGGCGACTCGACTTTCAATCAGCCCGCGTATCGCGAAGCGCTCGTCGCGGCCGCGAAGGCGTTGGACCCGACCAAGCCGATGATCGATTTCCCCGCCGACAAGAGGACGGTGGCCGTCGCGCTGGACAGGCCGCTCACGGTCGTGGTCGGCCAGATGATCGGCCGGGCGCCGGTCAGCGTCGAACGCATGCGGACCGAAGGCGATTACTTCACCGCCTCCTATTCCAACCGTGAACTGCCGAATTCAGCCCTCAAGACTGCTTTCGGCTTCCCGGCGTTGAAGGAGCGGATGAAGTACATCGATCTGCTCAAGACCTCGGACGACTCTCAGGACTCCTCAGCCGCCAAGCCCGATTCCAAGCCCAAGCCGGCGGATGAACCCGAGGAAATGACCGAAAGCGGAGAGCCCGGCACCAACTGAACGGTGGTGCTTGGGGCCCATTTTCAAAGATTCGGTTGACAAGTCTCCAACCGTCGCATCGGGAATTCGCCGGAGCTGTTAACATGCTCCGGGTGAACCCGTGGATCACGGTCCGGCGATCCTGGTTGTAAACGGCCGCACGCTCTCAAGAGCGACGTTGGCGTCATGGCTGCGCACGCAGGGATTCGGATCGGTGGAAGAGGCCCCAAGTTCGGACGCAGCTTCTGCCTGCGTCCGAAAGCCGCCGCAGCTCGTTCTGCTCAATGTTGTAGCGGCGGATTGTCACGCGGGGGATGCCGCAAAGGCGATCCGCAGCAGCCTGCCCGCGATACCGATCGTCGCGCTGGTCGATCCGGCCTGCGAGCGCGGTCTGCCGCACATTCTGGGAAACACGACCAGGAACCTCTTCTCCACGACCGAGCCTCCGGAGCGACTGCTCGCCGCGATCCACACCGTTGCCTCCGGGGGAACCTACCGCTCTCCGTGTTTTCAGGCCGCGGAGAAGGGTGCGGATGGCGTCGAGGCGATTCCCGGCTCACCGTCCCTGACTCCTCGCGAGATCGAAATTCTCCTGCTGATTGCTCAGGGTCTCAGCAAGCGCCGGGTCGCGGAAGCGGTGCACCTCAGCGTGAAAACTGTCGACAATCACTGCACGTCGATCATGGCGAAACTGAACGTGCACAATCGCGTGGATCTCGCACGCTACGCAATCCGGGCGGGGCTCTCCGAACCCTGACTAACCTTTCCTCAACCCATGGAACGCAACACCCGGCAGCGATCTGCTATTCGTACCGCGATTGACGAGGCCCATGGTCCGGTCTCGGCTCGCGAGGTTCTGGAACTCGCGCAGCGACGAGTCAAGGGCATGGGTATGGCCACGGTGTACCGCACGATCAAATCTCTGGTCGCCGATCGCGAGATTGTCGAAGTCGCGATGCCCGGAGAGCCACCCCGCTACGAAACCGCGGGCAAAGCCCACCACCACCACTTTTACTGCCGCTCGTGCGGCAAGATGTACGAGGTCGAGCAGTGCCCCGGAGATCTTTCCTGGCTCGCGCCCAAAGGGTTCAAGCTCGAAAGTCATGACCTCTTGCTGCTCGGACTGTGCGACAAATGTCTGAGTGGAAAGAAGGTCGCCAAGGGCACCAGAGCCGTACGTCCTCCCACCCGGCCGCGTGCCCACCCCCATACCGACGAACACGGCCACCCGCCGCACGCGGCCCACCCGCCCCACGGGCACAAGCACTGAGCAGGCACACCCCTTAGACTGGGCGATTGCCCGGCCCTGTGGCGAAATCGGCAGACGCAAGGGACTTAAAATCCCTTTTCCCGCAAGGGGAGTGTGGGTTCAAGTCCCACCGGGGCCATTGGAGAAGCCGTAAGTGGCTCCTGCCTAGAATCCTGACCCTGCCCGTCCTTGGAATTGCTCCAAAGGCACAGGGAAACAACCCGCAATGCCCCGTTGAATCTTCGCCTCCGGCGAAGGGTGCCGGGGGACTGGAGTTTCGAATGGTTCGTCTTCGCTTTCAGCGTCTTGGCCGTCACAACCGCCCCTTTTACCGCCTTGCCGCGATCGATCAGCGCACGCGTCGAGACGGTGTGGTCATCGAGTCGCTCGGCTGGTTCAACCCGGTCGAGAAGGATGCGGCCAAGGCCGTGCAGCTCAATGAGGAGCGGGTGAAGCACTGGATTTCGGTCGGCGCTCAGCCCACGGACACCGTGCGTGACTTCCTGGCCAAGCGCGGGCTGGTCGATGTGAAGGCCTGGGAAAAGGACCGCGAGCACGACCGCAAGCGGCTCGAGAAGCGGCTCGCCGCCAAGGCCGCCGCCGGCGAAGAGAAGAAGGAAGAAGCCAAGGCCTGATCCGCCGGGCTTCTCAAAGCAGAAGTCGAAAGGCCCTCGAAGTACGAGGGCCTTTTCATTTCAATAATCCTCCGCGCCTTGGCGCAGTTTCACTCGTACCCGTTCACGACGAACTTCCATGACCCTCCGCTTTGACATTCTCACTACGTTTCCTGAAATGTTCGGGCTGGAAGCGCCGGCGGCTTTGGGGCTCAGCATTCCGGCGCGGGCGCGGGCGGCGGGGCTGGTCGAGTGGCACGCCACGAACATCCGCGACTTTGCGGAAAACAAGCATTCCAAGACCGACGATCGGCCGTTTGGCGGTGGCCCGGGCATGGTCATGATGTGCCAGCCGCTCTGGGATGCAGTCCGGGCTGTTGAAGCAAGTGACCCCCGCCCCACCACCCGGATTCTGTTGACACCGCAGGGCGCTCCGCTGAAACAGCCCCTGGTGGAAGAACTCGCGACTCGCCCGAGGCTCCTGCTCATTGCCGGCCACTACGAGGGGCTGGACGAGCGCGTCATTGAAAAACTCGATCCGATCGAAGTAAGCCTCGGGGATTACGTTCTCTCCGGCGGAGAGCTTGCGGCGATGGTGCTGATGGACGCGATCATCCGCAAACTGCCCGGAGCGCTCGGCCACGAAGATTCGAGCGAAGAGGACAGCTTTTCCGCCCGCGGCCCCGGCGGAGAGCGGCTCTTGGATTGTCCCCACTACACCAAGCCCCGGGAGTGGATGGGAATGGGAGTGCCGGAGGTGCTGCTGTCGGGAGACCACGGAAAGATCGCCCGCTGGCGGCTGGAACAGATGCGGGAGCGGACCAGAGCCCGGCGGCCGGACCTCCTGGAACCGTAGAAATGACCGAACAGGCCCCTTTCGCCCAGCCGTCCCGGTAGAACACGGGCAGGTTTGCACCTAGTATCTCAACCCCCCGGGCGGCCGCTGTCGCCGGGAATAGAAGTGAGAATTGCCATGTCCCAGAGCGCCAAGAGCCAGCAGTCCATCCTTGAAAGCATCAACGCCCCGGCCCTGAAGAAGGATCTTCCGGTGCTCGCCATCGGTGATACTGTCAACGTGCACAACCGAATTGTGGAAGGTGACAAGGAGCGCGTGCAGGTGTACCAGGGCGTTCTGATCGCCCGGGCCGGCCGCGGCATGACCGACATGATCACGGTTCGGCGCGTGGTTGACGAGGTGGGCATCGAGCGCGTGTGGCCGATCAACAGCCCGCTCATCGCCAAGATCGAAGTCATCCGTCACGGCGATGCCCGTCGGTCCAAGCTCTACTACCTCCGCGACCGCGTGGGCAAGAGCCGCCGTCTCCGCGATCGCCGGCGCGGCCTGAAGAACATCGAAGTCCCGGGCGAAGCCAAACAGGCCGAGGCCGCCGAACCCGCCAAGCAGTAAGCCGGTCCCTCATTCGTGCTTTCGAACCCGGCGTAACCGCCGGGTTTTTTCTTTAAGCCTTTGCGATGCGAATCAAGGTCTGCTGCATTTCCAGCCCCGACGAAGCCCGTATCGCAATCGAGGCGGGGGCGCATGCACTCGGGCTGGTCTCTTCCATGCCCAGCGGCCCCGGCCCGATCAGCGACGAGCTCATCGGCGAGATCGCCCGCCGCGTCCCTCCGGGCGTCGACACCTTTTTGCTGACGTGCAAACACGATGCGGCGTCGATCATCGACCAGTTGCGGCGCACCCATTGCCGCACCGTCCAACTGGTGGATGAGGTTGAAGAGGGTGCTTATGCCCGCATCCGTCGCGAGCTGCCCAATGTCCGGATCGTGCAGGTGATCCACGTTCAGGACCGTGGGGCGATCGAAGAGGCCCGTGCCGCCGCCGGAGAGGTTGACGCCATTCTTCTCGACAGCGGCAGGCCAAAGGCGGCGATCAAGGAGCTTGGGGGGACCGGGCGGACGCACGATTGGGCCGTTTCCGCCGCCCTTTGCCGGGCGGTCTCCGTGCCGGTTTATCTTGCCGGGGGCCTGAACGAGTTCAATGCCCCGGAGGCAGTCCGAGCGGTCCGCCCGTTTGGCCTCGATCTGTGCTCGGGAGTTCGCTCAAACGGCAGGCTTGACGCCGCCAAGCTCCGCTCGTTCGTTGCCGCGGTTCGCGCGTGTTCCTGATCCGGGTACGCTTGCCCTATGCGAGCAGTCGTCGTCACCAGGCAGGGCAACCCGGTCACTCCCAATATCCGCTTTCAGACCGATTGGCCCGATTTGCCCCCGCCAAAGTCCGGCTGGGTGAACGTGCGGGCGCTAGCTTCAGCCTTCAACCACATGGACCTATGGGTGGGCATGGGAATCCCCGGCGTGAATCTCATCTACCCGCGCGTGAGCGGCTGCGATTGCTGCGGCGTGGTGGATGCGGTCGGTCCGGGGGTCGACACCAAGTGGGTCGGACGACGGGTGATTGTCAATGCCGCGACACGCGTGCCCGATTCCTCGCGGCCCGGCGATCCGCCCGGCACCACGCTTGCGCCGAACTACGAGCTGATCGGCGAGCATCACAACGGCATGTTCGCCGAGTTCTTCTCGATCCCGGCGGACAACCTGGCGGCAATCCCGGAATCGATCGATGTTGCAGACGGCGCGGCGTTCGGGTTGTGCGCGCTGACGGCGTATTCCATGATGGTCACCAAAGCACGGATCGTGCCCGGGCAGAGCGTGCTGATCACGGGGATCGGCGGCGGCGTGGCCACGGCTGCGCTCTCGATTTCCAAGCACTTTTCGTGTCCGGTCGCGGTGACCAGCCGCCATCAGTGGAAACTCGATAAAGCCAGGAGCCTCGGCGCGGATCTCTGTGTGCTGGATTCCGGCCAGGATTGGAGCAAGGAAGTGCGAGCCTGGACGGGCAAGCGGGGCGTCGATCTCGCGGTTGATTCGTCCGGCAAAGCAACGCACCTCAACTGCATCAAGTCGCTCGCGCGGGGCGGCTGTTATGCAACGCCCGGCTGCACAAGCGGCCCGGACGCCACGACCGATCTCGCCCGCATCTTCTGGAATCAGCTGCGCCTGCTGGGCAGCACAATGGGAAGCAATGACGAATTCAAAGAAGTCGCGGCGCTGTTCGCGGCGGGAAAGCTGAAGCCGGTCGTGGATCAGGTCTTCCCTGTGGGGGATGCACCGAAGGCGTACGCGCGGCTGGAAGCGGCGGAGCAGTTTGGAAAGATTGTGCTGAAGTGGTGAGGGGCCTCAGGGCTTGCTCGACTGCATCTTTTTGATCGTGTTCGTGGTGCTGCGACCCTCCACGAGATCGATCAGCACGACGCGCCCGCCGCTCTTCTCGACCACTTCGTGTCCAACCACTTTGTCGACGGTGTAGTCGCCGCCCTTCACAAGCACATCCGGTTTCACGGCCTCGATGAGCCTGATCGGCGTGTCCTCGGCAAAGAACACCACGGAACCGACGCTCCCGAGCGACCCGAGCACTTTCGCACGATCGTCCTGCGTGTTCACCGGACGCGTTGGGCCTTTGAGCCGCTTCACGGAAGCATCGTCGTTCAGGCCCACCACCAGGAAATCGCCGTGCTTGGCGGCCTGATCGAGCAGCGCGACGTGCCCGGCGTGCAGCACGTCGAAACACCCGTTGGTGAACACGATCTTCTGCCCGGCGCGACGCCGGGCGGCCACCTCGACGAGCAACTGCTGCATCGTGCGCAGTTTTCCGCTGGCGTTGCCCGCGAGTTCGAGCACGGCGTGATGCACCTGCTCGAGCGGGATCGGCTGCACGCCGAAGACTTCCACCTCCAGCCCGGCCGCGGCATTGGCGAATCGCACGGCGTCCGGCCAGTCGATGCCGTTCGCCCGGGCCGCCGCGAGAGCCGCCAGCATCATGTCGCCGGCGCCCGTGACGTCGTAGACCTTCCTCGCCACCGTCGGCACGGCCAGCGCGTCCTTGCCCTTTTCGAGCAGCAGCGCGCCGTGACGGTCGAGCGTGATGATCGACGCCTGCAGGTCCGCATCTTTCTGAAGCTGCCTGGCGAGCAGTGTGTTGTGCTCCGCGGAGCCGTCGCCGTGCGTGCGCAGGCCGGTAGCGAACTCCGCCTCAGTGCGGTTGGGCGTCATGCTCGTCGCGCCTCGGTACTTCGCGTACGTCGCGATCTTCGCCGGATCGACCAGCACTTCCTTGCCCGCTTCACGCGCGATCCTGATCACGCCCTGGCAGACTTCTTCCGTGCAGACACCCTTGGCGTAGTCCTCGATGCAGACCACATCGACGCGCCCGATCAAAGCACGCACCCTCGCCAGGATCCGTCCCGCGACCTCGCTCGAAACCGGCTCACGCGATTCAAAGTCCAGCCGGAACATCTTCTGCGGGTGGCGCGCCTGCGCAAGGCCGACCAGATTCTGCTTGATCGTGGTGGGCCGCGAGGTATCGACCTCGATGCCCTCGTCGCTCACGCCCTGCGCACGCAGTTCGCGACGCAGAACTCCCCCGGCCTGATCGTCCCCCACCACACCGATCGCGATCACCTGACCTTTGAGCGCCACAAGATCGAGACACACGTTCGCCGCCCCGCCCGGTCGGTGTTCCTTGCGGCGAACATGGAGGATCGGCACCGGCGCATCGGCCGATAGCCGCTCGGCATCGCCGTACAAAATCTCGTCCAGCATGAGGTCGCCCACCACCAGAGCCGTGAAGGACTTCCACTTTTCAAGATGTGCAAGGAGCGTGTCCATCCGCTCTATTCTTCGCTCGATTCGTCGTCCCCGCCGCTCCCCCCGGCGTCGAGCACATGCCGCTTCAGGTCTTCCCATCCGACATCAAATCTCAACTCAAGCCGGGGAACGGCGACCGGACACGGCCATGCGTCGGACCGGACGCGGCGGAGTTTCACCCAGTCCTTCCCGGTTGTCACGATCACTCCGCTCTTCACGGCCGCGACAGAGAGCAATTTCCGGATCGTGGAACGGTCGAATGGATCATGGTCCGGACGGATGAATTCAGCCGGCGCAGAGCCCGTGTGCTCGCGGACGGATGACAAAAACGCCTGCGGATTGCCGATGCCGCAGACCCCGAGTGCCGCCTTGCCCTTGAGCCACGAAACCGGCTCCTCACGCTCGCCTTCCCGGTCGTGCACACGGAGGGCCATCCACGCGTGCCTGCAAACAGCAACCCCGATCCCACTGTTGATCTCCCGCACCGCCTGCTGCATCGCCCGCACATCGGTGGGCTGGGCCCTTTCCGCATGTGTGATGATCGCAAAGCTCGCACGCTTCAGTGAACTCACGGGCTCGCGAAGCCAGCCGCGCGGCAGAAGCCGATCCTTGAACGGATCCCGAGTCGCATCGAGCAGCACGATGTCCGCCGTTCTCGCGATGCGCCGGTGCTGGAAGCCATCATCGAGCACGACGCAGTCGGTCGATTCCCCTCGCGGCGTGGCGAAGTGATGGAGCAATCCGGAGAGGCGGTCGGCCTGCGCAACGACCGGAACGTCCGGAAGTTCCAGGCGATACTCCTCCGCCTCGTCGCTCTCGCCCGATCCCTTGCCGTAGCCTCGCATTGCGATGACCGGGCGATGACCGGACTCCAGCAACGTCCGGGCGATCGCCCGCACCGCGGGTGTCTTCCCCGTGCCGCCCACGCTCAGGTTTCCGACGCTGATGACCGGCCGATCAAGCTCAACAACCCCCTGCCCCGCATCGAACTGGGCGTTTCGAGCTTCGATGATGCGCCGGTAGATGCCCGAGACCGGGCCCGCCAGGAATCGCAGGGCAAAGGGCATGGGAGAGTCAGCCATCCCGCCGCCCCCCGTCGCCCTGGGACTCCGTATCCCGCTTGAGAGCTTCGCGCTCCCGCCGGTGCAGCCGGGCGGTGTTGGCGATATCGAGCAGCGAAAGAACGATCAGGATGAGCAGTATTGAAACCACCAGCGTCCAGACCAGGACGAAAGCACGCGGGTCTGCGGGTGACACCACACCGAAAGCGGCGGCGCCGAGCGGTACAAGGATCAGCATGAGCCAGCCGGTCGCGATCCGGATTCGCCGGCGGCTGGGAGGCATCTCGGAATTCAGAAGCAGCAGCAGGTTGATCGCGACCGCGATCAAAAGCACCAGGGCGACAGGAAGCACCACATAACCGGGAAGGAGCGGCAAGGTGGAATTCACGCGCCACCTCCGTTCGCCCGGGCCACCGGATGCCGGCTTTCAGGCGCGCTCCATGCAGATTCGAGCATGCGGATCTTTGCACGCAGCGCACCCATCGGCAGCCCCATCACGCACGTGGGGTCCCCCTGGCAACGGATCGGCCAGCCCGCCTCGACGCGCTCACGCAGGTTGTAGCCGCCCGCTTTTCCTTCCCATCCCCGGCTCTGAACGTACTGCTCGATCTGTTCGTCACTCACGCTCCCCCACTCCACACGCGCGCCGCTCACGAAGATGCTGCGCTCAGGGCGAAGAGTCCAGAAGCCGGGCTGGACCAATAGAAGCGCAACGCCCGTTTGAACTTCGTGCCAGCCATCCCGAAAGCCTTTCAGCATTTCCCTCGCTTCATCCCCGCTGCGAGGAGTTCCAAGCATTTTTCCCTCGTGCACGCAGGTCGTGTCGGCGCCGAGAGCAAGGACTGTATCGGCGCGGCATTTCGATGCCATCGCGGCGCCGGCAGCCGCTTTCAAGTAGGCGAGCGACGCCACCCACTCCGATGCCGGACCGTGCCCCGACCCGAGGTCCGAATCTTCAAATCCGGGGTGTTCGGCGACATGAGACCACCCAGCCTCGGTCAGAAACTGCCTGCGCCGGGGCGAGCGGCTGGCCAGCCATATCAAGGGCGGCCACGCGGTCTTGTCCATCGTGGAATCCCGCACGTTAAAGGGTACGACCGCCGGACGACCCCATCCCCCGCCGCCAACTCACTACCCTTGCTTCATGCGCGCTCACCTGGTGCAACTGGATATCCGCTGGAAAGAGAAGAAAGCCAACTATGACCGCGTGCTTGAGCTCGTCGCGGAAGTCCGGCCGGAGCCGCACGATCTTGTGATTCTCCCGGAAGTTTTCGATACCGGATTTACGATCGACCTGCTCTCGAGCCCGGACAGCGATGGCGCCACACTCGAGTTTCAAAGGCGCCTCGCCGCGTCCGGTCGCCTGTACGTCCACGCCTGCCGCACCGTTCTCGGCCAGGACGGTCGGGGCCGGAACCGCGCGACGACGGTGGGTCCGGGAGGCGAAATTCTGGCCGAGTATGACAAGGTCCATCCTTTCAGTCTCGGCCCGGTGGGAAAACGCGAGAGCGACTGCTTCACCCCCGGCGACAAAGTGACCACCTTCGATTGGTCGGACGGGTCCGCTTCGATCCGTGTCTGCCCGCTGATCTGCTACGACCTTCGGTTTCCGGAACTTTTTCGGCGCGGGCTGGCCGCCGGCGCCGAGATGTTCCTGGTGTGCGCCAACTGGCCCGACACGCGCGTGCAGCACTGGCGGACGCTGCTCGCCGCTCGCGCGATTGAGAATCAGGCGTTTGTGCTCGGGGTGAACCGGGCCGGGAACGACCCCGCGCTCAGGTACCCGGGCGCCTCGATGGCCCTGGGTCCGATGGGAGAAGTGCTCGCCGAGGCCGGCGGCAAAGAGCAGGTGCTCAGTGTCGCGATCGATCGCGGCCCGCTCGACAGCTGGCGCGGGAAGTTTCCCGCATGGAAAGAAGCCGGCGCGTTGTAAAAACACGGCATCAGCCCTGTCCCGCGACCTTGTCGACCTCTTCAAGCGTCGTCACCCCTTCGGCGACAAGACGCCATCCGAACTGCGCCAGCGTGGTAAAGAGCCCCTGCTCGATCACCTTTTTCATGGCGGCGATCGTCGCGTCTTTCATCACGACGTCCCGCAGTTCGTCATTGAAATCCAGCAGTTCATAAACCGCCCGCCGGCCGCGGAAGCCGGTCCGGAGGCAGCGCGGACAACCGGTGCTGACGTACATCTGCGTCTTCCCGCCCAGGTATTTCCCGAGTCGCGTTGCCTGGCCGGGCGAAACGGCCGTGGGCCGCTTGCATTGGTCGCAGAGCACCCGCACGAGTCGCTGGCCCAGAACCAGGTCCAGAGCGTTCGCGACGAGGTAGGGCTCCACCTTCAGGTCGAGGATGCGGAAAACCGCCGCGATCGTGTCCTTGGCGTGCACCGTCGAGAAAACCAGGTGCCCGGTCATAGCCGCCTGCATCGCGGTGCGGGCGGTCTCTTCATCACGAATCTCGCCGACGAGGATCACGTCGGGATCCTGGCGAAGCACCGATCGCAGCAGGGTGCCGAAGTTGTTGCCCTTCGTCTCGTCGATCGGGATCTGCGTGACGTTGCTGATCTGGTATTCCACCGGGTCTTCGATCGTCACAACGTTCCGCGACTCCCGGTCGATCTCGCGGAGCGCCGTGTAGAGCGTCGTGGTCTTGCCCGAGCCCGTCGGCCCGGCGACGAGCAGCAGCCCGTGGTCCTGCGAGCAGACGCGGCGGACCCGGTCGGACATATACCCGGCCATGCCCAGTTCTGTGATGGACTTGGGTGAGGATCGATCATCGAGCACACGCAGCACAAGCTTCTGCCCGTACACCGAGGGCGTGAAGCTCACGCGATACTCGACCCGTCGATCGGAAAACTTCGCGGAAAAATGCCCTTCCTGCACCGCATCTCGGGCGGCCGACCGCATCTGGCAGGCGGTCTTCACCAGCCCGAAGACCAGCTCGCCCACCCTGCCCGGGAGCGAGGCGATCGAAACCATCTGCCCGTCGACGCGCATACGGACGTGATAAACGTCCGACTTGGGTTCGATGTGAATGTCGGTCGCGCGTGATTTGCTCGCGGCCTGGAGCAGCAGGCGCACCGCCGCCGGTCCGTCGCTGCTTCCCGAGAGTGCCGCCGAGGGCCTGCCGCTCGCCTCGATGATCGTGAGCGATTCGACGGGCATGTCCTTGGGGGGCAGTTCTTCGATCACGGTGATCAGCACACCCGCCCAGCCCTTGTCGGCCTCTTCCTGCTCCGGCGCCGCGTTATCTTCGCTGCTCTCCACCAGGCCCGCGCGATCGCTCTCGGAATCCTCGGTCAGCACGAATTCGTGTGCCCCCACTCTCAGCACGTCGCCGGCCTTGAGGCGGGCCTCCTTGACCCGCTGGTCGTTCACCTTTGTTCCGTTGCGCGAGCCAAGGTCACGAACGCTGAATCCGCCCAGCCCGTCGGGCTCGACAGCGCAGTGAAAGCGGCTGGAGAGATCGTCGGACAATGGAATCGTGTTGTCGGGATGTCGCCCGATTGTGACAGGGTCTTTTCCGAGTCGGATCATCGCGGCGCTGCCGCGGATCGGCTTGAGGTAATACGACGCCAAGGCTCAGTCTGCTCCTGTTTCCCCGCCGGCACGGCGGCCACACCTGTGTCGCCCGGAGTCTACTAACTCTGCGGAAGGTTGGGGCGAACTACCTACAGTGACCCTTTCCGGACGAATGCGGGGCCTTTTCGGGCCACCGGGAAGCCAGTCCCCGAATCCCCCCCGCGTTCAATTCCATACGCACGCAAACCCGAGCCAACGCCGCCATGATCGACCTTCGACTGCTCCGCGAGAATCCAGGAAACTACAAGGCCGGCGCCAAGGCGAAAAACATCCCGGTCGACATTGACCGCATCCTCGCCCTGGACGAGGACAAACGCCGCCTGCTCACCCGTATTGAGCATTTGCGCGCCGAACAGAACAAAATCGCGAAGGAATCCGGGCCACTGATCGGCAAGCTGTCCGGCTCGCTGAAACAGGCTACGGGCGACGAGGCGACGCGGATCCAGCGTGAGCTTGAGGAACTGAAAGCCCGACCGGCAAAGCTCAAGGCCGAAATCTCCGAATTGGAGCCGCAGGTGGCCGCCCTGGAGCCCCAGCTGCAATCTCTGCTCCTTCAGGTGCCTCTCCCGCCCGACGCCGATGTGCCCGTGGGGGCCGGCAGCGAGTCCAACGTCGAAATCAAGCGATGGTCTCCCCCGGGATTCCAGCTTTCCAAGTCATTCGAAGAGAACCGCGGATTCAAGCCCAAGACGCACCAGGAACTGGTCCGGGACCTCAAGCTGGCCGACTTTGAACGCGGCGTCAAGCTCGCCGGCACCCGAAGCTACGTTCTCACGGGCATGGGCATGCGTTTGCACATGGCCCTGCTGCGCTACGCGACCGACTTCATGACCGATCGGCACGGCTTTACCCCAATCAGCGTTCCGGTTCTGGTCCGCGAGGAAGCCATGATCGGCACCGGCTTCTTCCCCGCCGGACGGGAGCAGGCGTACCACATCGCCGAAACGCAGCGCCGAAACCCCGACGCGGCCGACGACAAGGGCGTCGGCAGCCACGACCTCTACCTCACCGGTACCGGCGAAGTGGGCCTCATGGGCCTGCACATGAACGAGATACTGGACGAAGCGCAGCTCCCCCTCCGCTACGTCACAGTCAGCACCTGCTTCCGGCGCGAGGCCGGGGCGGCCGGCAAGGACACCGCCGGGCTCTACCGCATTCATCAGTTCGACAAGGTCGAGCAGGTCGTCATCTGCAAGGCCGACGAGGCCGAAAGCCGCGCCTGGCACAAGAAGATGATCGGGTTTGTCGAGGAGATTCTGCAGAGCCTCGAAATCCCCTACCGCCTGCTCCAATGCTGCACCGGCGATCTTGGTCCAAAGAACGCCGACATGGTCGACATCGAGAGCTGGATGCCCGGGCGCGGCCAGCCCGACAAGGACGGCCGCCCGCAGGGCGATTTCGGCGAAACCCACTCCGCCAGCCGCCTCTACGACTTTCAGTGCCGGCGCCTCAATATGCGATATCGCGCCGGGGCCGCCGGGGGCAAGCACGAAACAGTTTTCTGCCATTCGCTCAACAACACCGTCCTCGCGAGTCCGCGCTTCCTCATCCCGCTGCTGGAAAACCATCAGCAGCAGGACGGAAGTGTGCGCATTCCCGCGGCGCTTCGGCCGTACCTCAACGGCGCGGAAGTAGTCCGCTCGTCGGTCTCTTGAGAAGCCCGGTCACCGTGCGGTGTAGGGCCGCACGCGGGGCAGCCAGCAGCGCACCGCTGCGCGATATCGTTCGAATTCTTCGCCGAATCGCGCCGCAAGATCGGCCTCTTCCCACGGCCGCACAAATGCGTTCCACATAAGCGCGCCGCAGATCGCGTACGCGCACACACTCCACGAACCGAGCATGAGCCCGACCGCCACACCCTGCGTGATTCCCGCCAGCGCCATCGGATTGCGCACCCAGCGATACGGGCCGGAAATCACGAGCTTTCGCGGAGCGTCTGTCGGCATCGGCGTTCCTCCGCCCCGCCACGCCATCACGACTGCGCTCCAGAGGCCGATGCTTCCCGCAAAGCCGAATAGCATCGCGCCCAGCCACGGCCGCGATGGAAAGCCGAGCACGCCGTCCCAGTTCATCGCGGTTTGCACTCGCGCGACTAACACCGGAACGAGCCACAGAAAAAAGCCCCAGAAAAAAACGATCTGGACGCCCGTCTTCACGAGATTCCACCCGGGCGGCGCTTCGCGTGCGATGCGCGTTGCGCGAGGAATCATGCCGCGCGTGCTCCGCTCCGCCAGGCGATCAATCCGCACAGCGCGGCACACACGCCCATCGGAATCATGGTGACAACCACCAGCCACCTGGCCGGATCCGAGCTCCACAGCGAAAGCGCCAGCACCGTCGCGTACATCGAAGCGCCGGCCTGCAAAAGAACGAGCGGCTGCGCCACTCTCCATTGCCTTCGCCAAGTCTCCGCCGCCGCGATCGAGAGCGCCGCGAGCATCAGATCCGGCGCCGCCAACGCCGAAAAGCTCTGTTGACGATCCGAAGACGTCACCAGGTCGCGAAACGTGTGCACGATCCAGTACAGCGCCCAGAAAGCGATAATCGCGCCCCCCTGGACAAAGAGATACCCGCCGACCGCTTTCTGCACCCGCGTGTGCATGCGTACTCCCGGCATCATCCTACCGACCGGCCCACGGCGCGTTCGAGATCGACCGTGGCCCCGGGTGTTTCGGGCCGCTCGGTGACATGCTTAGCGCGCAGGTCGCGCACCAGCGCCGCCATGTCGCCCCGCAGCGGCGCGGTGAACTGCATCTTCTCATTCGTGATCGGGTGCGTAAATCCCAAAATGCACGCGTGCAGTGCCTGCCGCACGATGAGCACATTCCCCGCCGCGTCGGCATACGGCTTTCCGCCATACATGTCATCGCCCACGATCGGCCAGCCCAGATGCGACAGGTGCACGCGGATCTGGTGCGTCCGCCCGGTCTTCAGTTCGAGTTCAACGAGCGAATATCCGGCGTCCATATCCGTCGCGGCCTTCGCACGACTTGTGGCCGGCTGCGTCGGCGATTTCCATCCCGCATTCGCTGCCGCCGGCGCAATCCCTTGGCCCCTCTGCCCCTCCGCCACTCTGCCACTTCCCTGGATCCGATACGTCTCCCTCACCCGGTAAATCGTCACCGACGGCTTGCCCAATTCATCATGTCGCACCACGTATTTCTCGCGATATCCCTTCTCTCGTGAAGGATGAGGTCCCAAGGGCAGATCGATCACGTCCATCGCCGGCTCGACCACGCCTTGCACCACCGCGATGTACCTCTTGTCCACACGCCGGTGCTCGAACGAGTGGCCGAGTTTCCAGTGCGCCTCTTCGGTTTTCGCAAACACGATCACACCGGAGGTGTTGCGATCAAGCCGGTGTACCACACCCGGCCGCGCCAGGTCCTTCCCGACCGACGACAGCGCCCCGCCAAGCTTCGACCGCTCGCGAAAGTGGAACGCCAGCGCATTCACCATCGTGCCCTTGTTGTGGCTCCGCGCCGGATGCACCAGGATGTCCGGATGCTTGTTGATCACGATCAGGTGCCCGTCTTCGTACAGCACCTCGAGCGGGATGTCCTCGGGCTGGATCTCCGTCGGCGGGGGAGGCGGCACCACCACCTCGACAATGTCGCCGCCGTTGAGCTTCGTGGATGCTTTGGGCGCCCGGCCGTTCACAGTCACGCCGCCATCAGTGATCAGTTTCTGCAACTGATTGCGGCTCATGAACGAGATCCTGTCGCACAGGTACTTGTCCAGCCGCTTGTCCAGATTGCGCAGCAGCCGGAACCGCACCGTCCGCACAGATTCGTCTTCTTCGCCCTCTTCGCTGGCGGCGATCGCCCGCTCCAAAGCCTCGGCGCTCACCCGTCCGCCGGAATCGAGAAGCGGCCCGGGGATCCACTTGCTCCCTCCCCCGGCGCCCAATTCGACCGACTCATCCGCACCCTCTTCGTGCGCTCCCGCGCGTGGAGCTTTCCCGCTGTTTTCGTGCTCGCGCGACATGCCCAGCTCTCCGCGCCCGTCGCATCACTTGGGAGTCGCGGGAGCCGGACTCGCCGGCTCGGCCGGGGGCGTCACGGGGCCCACCGGCGAACTCGAGGGCGGTCCGATGTCGAGGGCGCCGGGCGTGGCCGTCGGCAGATTCGCGGGCAGGGCCGGCTTGGCCTCTTCACGCGTCGCGGGGGGCAGCGTCGCCTTCGGCGGGAGCTTGCCGACCGCCAGAACCTTTGGAAGATCCGCGATCCGGTTCTCCGCGATCTTGGCGAAATCCTGGAGATCCGAAGTGCCCGCCGCCGCAGACTTGATCTGTTCGTAAAGCGCCTTCGCTTCCGCTTCCTGCCCGCGCGACTCGGCGACGGCGGCCATACCGAAGAGTGCGCCGACGTACAGCGTCTCTTTCCCGGGCTTGCCCTTCACCTGCTCCGCCGCCAGCTTGTACTGCTCAAACGCCGACGAAAGGAACCCGGCCCGGTCCTCATCCGTCAATTCGTCGCTCACGTTCGCGATCGTGCCGTCCTGGTTCACGTCCGCGCCCGGCTTCACACCACGCATGATCGACCGCATGTAAGCATCGCCCGCCTTGAGGTGCGCGAGCACCGAAACGCTGGCCACGCCCTCAAAGTCCGCCGCCACCTGCCGGAGCGAGTCCGGGCTCGGGTTCGCGACCGCCGCCGCCGCCGCAAGCTGCTCAAATCCCCGCGTCAGCTTCTCGTTCTCACGCTTGGTGTACTGCTGGTAAAGATAATTCCCACCCACCACCAGAGCGATCACAACCAGGAGAGGCGTGCTCCACTTGGTCACAAAGTCAATGAAGTCCTGATTCAGCCGTGCCTCTTCAAGACCGGCCCTTTCACGGATCTGGATGTTCTGCCTTTGCTCTTCCATGCGGTCCTCAAAGCGGTTTCGATCGGGAAAACGGCAAGCCTTGGCAAGCACGCCAACTCGCCGCTTTCCGGGTCAGGATGTTAGGAACCGACCCGACTGCCCTCTTGGTCTTCCCAGAATTTCCAGGGGACATTCGAGGCCAGAAATCCGGGCGGAATCAGCCTGTTCCGGACCCCAATCGCAAGCCTTTCGAGCGACTCGGGCCAGTGCGCACAAACCTCCACGGCCGCCCATCCGCTCCCCGCTCTTCCGGCCGAACCCCGCCCGACCCCGGGCCCAAGATCCGCACGCAGCGCCACCTTGAGAACCCGCGAATTCGTGGGAAATCCGCTCCACTCCGGTTCGACCGCCCCCGAATCAGCGCACCAAAGCACCAGGTCCGCATGCTCCGCAAGTTCCGTCGCCGCCCGCGCCGCCAGGGCTTCAACCTCGGGCGCATCTGATCGGATGCCCGGGGTGTCGACATAGCGCACAGCCAGCCCGGCCAGTTCCAGCAGCACGCCGACGTAGTCGCGCGTCGTTCCCGGCTCGTCCGCAACAACGCTGACATTCCGACCGGCCAGCGCGTTCGCCAGCGTGCTCTTTCCGATGTTGGGCCGGCCGACAGCAACCACGAGCGGCGGCACAATCAGCCATCGAAGCGCCCTGTCGCGCTCCGCATCGCTCGCAGCCCCCGCCCGGCGCCAAAGCGCGGGCTGCTCCAGCAGCATCGGCACGGCAAGCGGGCTGGCGGCACCAGCGATCGCCGCCAGCATCCGCGCCTCGATCAGATCGGCGGCTTCCGGATAGGCGTCCTCAGCAGACGGCACTTCGCGCTCGATTCCCGCCCGGACCAGCGCCTCGCACAGCCGGCGCACCACCGCCCCGCCCCCGTGCGGCATCAGCGTCACCGAGGTCGCATTCCACCGCGCGACCAGCCCTCGGTCTGCGCCGCACAAATCTGCAAGCCTGACTTGTCCAACCGGGAGGGGCGGAATTCCCAGGCCGCCCAGGCCGTCATCGAGCTTTTCGCCCGACGCAGCCGACACACGAATCATGGCCACCGCGCCCGCGCTCACCGCTGGAGTCTCCAAACTCCATCGCAGCCCGCTCGCGTTCATGACGGCTCATCGTCCGGAGATTCGGCCGCTCGAAGGCACGCCTGCGCCACTCCCATCATCTGCAGATCAGGCACAAAGCGCTCGACAAACGGGTCCCCTTCCAGAATCCCCGCGTCGCCTCCGGTCGCGACAGCGATCGCGAACGCGTTGTACTTTTCCGCAAACGTCTCCAGCGTCTGGCGCACAAGACCGACCACCGCGTTGCGAACTCCCAGCAGCATCGCGTGCCGGGTGTCCTTGCCGAAAGGCCCGCGCGCCGGATCGGGCATCTCGAATCGCAGTTCCGGCAGGGCGGCCGTCGTGCTGTGCAGCGAGCGCAGCATGGTCCAAAGCCCGGGCGCGATCACCCCGCCCTGAAACGTCCCCTCCCCATCCACAAAGTCGATCGTGATCGCCGTGCCCAGGTCGATCACAACGCACGCCTCCTTCACCTGCGCAAACGCCCCCACCGCATCCAGCAGGCGATCCTGCCCGACCGTGGAGTCATCATCGAGCGCGTGCCGGATCGGGATCTCGATATCCCGACCGATCACGTAAACGTCGCCCCCCTTTGCCAGGGCAAGCTCGAGCTTCCCCGAGAAGGGCGGATTCACCGTCGAGAGCACATATCCCGCGGCGGAGCTGCGTTCACGCAGCTCGCGAGCCGCCGCCTCGATGGCGCCCGCGTCGGTGTTTTCCAGAGAACGCGACTCCGAAACACGCCCCCCAGACACGACACCCACCCGCGTCCGGGTGTTTCCCACGCAAAGGGCTACCAGACTCTCGCCCCCCGCACCTTCGTTGATTCCGGTTTCCTGCATACCGCCAGCGTACGTCGCGGCCGTCCGGTTTGGCTTAGACTCTCCCCCACGGAACCATTACGGAGTTTCATTGCCCCGCTGTAAGTCCGATCCAAGCATCAAGCGCGTCGAAGTGGACGGCTTCAAGTTTCCTCTGGGTGTTTACCCCGTGGAGGAAATGACTCCCCGCGCTGGCTACACGATGCTCTTCGAGCCGGCCGACGGGGGCGAGGAAACCGAAACCGGGGGCGAATGGGAAGAGTGGCCAGACCGCTACGTGTTCGACATCGTCGTCTCGGCCGAACGGGTCGAGCCCCTCTGCCGCATGCTCTTTTCGCTCATGCCCGGGCGCGTCTACCCCATCCTCGATGTCCTGGGCCAGGATGCATACCGCGAGATCGACCCGTACATCTCCTACGACCTGCTCGGGGCCGATCGATTCCTCGAATTCACCCGGGAATACAGGGATCTTTTCTTTGAAGACGGCATGGTCGGCTTCGGCGCCATGTGCGAAGATCCGTTCTTCTACGTCTTCGTGGATGAACACAAAATAATCACCGTGCGCGCCCAGCCGGAACTGAAGGAGCGGATCGAGAAAATCCTCGCCGCGTTCGACCTCGAAGAAATGAGCGAGCCCGCGGGCGCAGATTCCGCGGCACACGAACACCGGGGCGTCCTCCTGGACGACAATTCCCCCGACAGCCTGCGATTCGAGGAAATCATCGAGTCGCTGAAGGACGAGTGGCGTCTGCTGCTCAACGTCGACAGCGAAAAGAACCTGGACGAGGAAGGCCGCGATCTGGGCATTACCCCCTGGAGGCTGGTCGTCCGGTTCGATTCCGAGGATGGCTCCCCCTCCGCCTACGTCGAATCCGCCCTGGCCGCCAACAACCTCCGCGAGGCCGAGGAAGCCGCCGTCGATGTCGCCGCCCGCCTGCTGGGTGACGTGGACCCCGACACCCACCAACCATCAATCGTGATCGCCGATCGGCTCAGCCGCGAACAGCTTTCCGACCTGCTCAAATCGAGCGCCTCCAAAAAGAGGGCCCGGACCAAGCGTGCAAAGGAAGCCCAGGGTGCCTCAACCCTCTCCCTGGACCCGGCCCCGTCGGAAACCGGAACGATCAAAGCCGGCGAAATCTGGCTGGCACGCGTCGTAAGTTGATATCCCACAAGAACTAACAAATAAGTCCGGCGATCGGACAGTTGCCGGCACTTGCGTCCCCCATTGCCTTGAAGTAACTTGTGCATCGTATTTGGGTTTTTGCCCAACCGGACGGTCCAGTCGGGCGAATGGGTGGATCACATTGAAGAGCCGGCCGGGCGTGCGGGCCCAAAGGCCGGGTCCTTTCAGTTCCCAAGCGCAACGGTCGCAGCGGACCGATGTAATGGGCGGCCGGTACACGGCCGGTGAACGAGCGGCCAAACGGCCCTCAAGCAGAGATAACGGGGGGCTCCGCGGCAGGGAAGCCGGGAGGTTGTGGAAGCGTCGATCCTCGTGCGGGCTTGTCCTTTCCGTGCACCTGCCGACCAGGTTTGGCAAGGGCCGGCAAAGAGGTCAGGACCGCCGGGCAGATTCTGCGGCTCGTGGAGGGGTGGTTGGGGGGAAAGGGTGCGGGTTGGGTCGAGCACCACAGGTGCTTTGCTCGAGCGGGAGACCGAGGCTCATGGACGTCCGGCGCCGGACGAAGAGCACTCGGGGTAGGAAACGTGCCGCGGGAGTTGCTACATTCCGCACCCCCGAGAAGCGCCCGGAGCGGCACGGGAATCATCGATTCGGAGCAGACGAATGAGAACCACGCGTATTGGCCTGATCCTTTCCGCCTCAGTTCTGGCGACTTTCGCAGGCTCAACCGCATCGACCGTCCTGGCGGGCAGCCCCGCCGGTCAGAAGTCCATCGATCCCACGACAGTCCTCGCGACCGCGACCAAGGAGCTCGCGGCCGGCAACGCTGTCCGTGCTCGCGAAATGCTCCTCGCTCTTTCGTCGCTCAATATGAACGACTCGGAGCGATCCCGCACCAACGAACTGCTCCGTCAGGCCGACCTGAAGGTCCGTGCGATGGAGCCCCGCCTGGTCAACCTTCAGCGTGCTCAGCTCGCTTATGAGCGCGATGATCTTGTGGCGGCACAGCGCCTCGCCTCGGGAGTTGCAAACGGTCCGCAGGACGCGACCAGGGCCGGCGCTGAAGCGCTGCTCCGCAAGATCGAGATCCGCAAGTCCGAACTCCAGCCCGAAGTGAACGCCAAGCTCACGCAGGCCGCCGCGGCGTTTGATGCGAACGACTTCGAGCGCAGCAAGGGAGTGCTCGATTCGGTCTCCAAGTGGGGCACCGATCTGAACGCGGCTCAGCGTGACACGCTCGACACCTATCAGGGCAAGATCGTCGCTCTTGAGCAGGAACGCGGCAAGCCCTTCAAGGCAACAAACAGCGGCCCCGAGACTGTCCTCGCCGCCAGCATGATGGCCGATCCGGGCGTGATCGAGCGTCGCACGCCCGATGCTCCCGAGTCCGGCACGAGCACCTCGTCCACAACGGTCGCAGACCCGGAGCCGCAGCCCCAGCAGCAGGTCGCCCCCGCTTATGTTCCTGCCCCCGCTCCCGCGCCGGCCCCCGCCCCCGCGGCGGACGACCCGATCGTCGCTGTGCGCAAGGCCGAAGCCGCCAACCTGCTCAACGAAGCCGATCAGGCCTTCGACGCGAGCAAATACAACGAGGCGCAGGCCAAGTACAGCCGGCTTCGCACGCAGTTCCGCGAGTTCCTCACGCCCGACCAGATGAAGACGGTCGACGACCGCCTGGCGGAGTCCAAACTCCGCATGCGCGGCTCAACCAACGACTCCCGCGATCTGCAGGGATTTGTTGATCAGGGCACCGTGGCCCGCCAGCAGGCCGAGGCCGAGTTCAACAACCAGCTCGTGCAGGCTCAGGATGCGCTGAAGTCCGGCGATGTCATCAAGGCCCGCGATTCCGCGGCCCGCGCCCGCCTCATCCTCAATTCCAACCGCGAGCGCTTCTCCGAGACCGAATACCAGGCAATGCAGGGCAAGATCACTTCCTTCCTCAAGGAAGTCGACACCCAGGAACAGCAGCTGGCGATGGCCCGCGCCACCAAGACCGCCGCCGACCGCGAAGCCGAAGCCAAGCGCGTCGCCGACCAGGGCGCCAACGAGCGAAACAAGAAGATCCGCGAAGCGATCGACCGCGTCCGCGCCCTGCAGGTCGAGATGAAGTACGACGAAGCCCTCCAGGTCGTCGACCAGATCCTCTTCCTCGATCCGATCAATCCCACCGGGCTCCTGCTCAAGGACGTGCTGACCAGCGCCCGCATCTACAAGCAGTATCACGACACCAACACCCGTCGCAACACCCTCCTGGCCGAGCAGTCGCTCCAGCTCCAGGACGCGACGCTCCCCCCCAAGGAAATCGTCAACTATCCCCTCGACTGGCCGGAAGTCATCAAGGACCGCGGCGAGCCCGTCACGCTCGCCGAGTCGATGGAAACCCGCGCCACCCTCACCGCCCTCGCAAATACCCGCCGTCCGGTCGATTTCACCGAGACCCCGCTCGAGAAGGCGATCGACTGGGTTGCCAAGGCCGGCAACATCAAGATGGACGTCGACTGGCCGTCCCTCGAGAAGATCGGCATCAACAAGGACACGCCGGTCACGATCAACCTGTCAACGATCCGCATGGATCACCTGCTCGACCTCGTCGTGAACAAGGTCAGCCCAGATCCCACCAGCGCCGCAGCCTGGGAAGTGCAGGACGGCATCCTGCGCGTCGCTTCGGCCGAGTCGATCAACAAGAACACCCTGATGGTCATCTACGACATCCGGGATCTGCTCATCGAGTACCCCGACTATTCCAAGGTCCCCCAGTTCGACCTGAACGGCGCTCTTCAGGCCGCGGGCTCGGGCGGCGGCGGTGGCGGCGGCAGCTCCAGCCCCTTCAGCGGCACCGCGAACCAGCAGCAGGCACCCGGACGCACCGTTGAGGAACGCACCGACGAACTCGTCCGCATCCTCACCGAGCAGGTCGATCCCGACAACTGGCGCGAGAACGGCGGCTCGGTCGGCTTCGTCAGCCGGTTCAAGGGCAACCTGCTCATCACCAACACCCCCAAGAACCAGCGCGCCATCGGCGCCCTGCTCCGCCGCCTCCGCGAGGTGCGCGCCATGCAGGTCAACTCCGAAGCCCGATTCCTCCTCGTCGCCACCGACTTCTTCGAGCAGATCGGCTTCGATATCGACGTCTATCTCAACGCCAACGGCGGCCTGCTCAACGGGCTGAGCCTCCCCGGCACCGCGGCCTCGAGCGGCAATCGCCTGGGCGCCTACGTCAACCAGTGGGACCGCCCCGTCACATACGACCCGACACTCCGGGCTTCGGATTTCTTCGATGCCAACGGGCGCTACACCCGCACTGCGACCGGCGGCCTTACCCCGGTTGTCACCGGTGTTGACACAACCACAGGCAACGAAACCCTTTCGTTGCAGCAAAACCAGAGCACGCTTTCGAACGCGAGCGGCTTCGGACCTGTCGGTCTGACGCAGAACTCGCTGGGGATCGTCAACGCTCTGACCACCGCCCCCTTCGCGGCCGAAGTCAACGCCGCCGGCAGAGCCTTCGTCGCCGCCGGCACCTTCCTCGACGACGTGCAGGTCGACTTCCTGATCGAAGCCACCCAGGCCGACCGTCGCAACATCAGCCTCCAGTCTCCCCGCCTGACCACGACCAACGGTCAGCAGGCCAACATCTACATCGCCAACCAGCTCACCTACATCTCCGGCCTCACACCCATCACCAACCAGAGCGCCGTTGCCTTCCAGCCCCAGACCGCGCCGCTCAACACCGGTGTGCAGATGCTCGTTCGCGGAACGATTTCCGCCGATCGCCGCTACGTCACCACTGACATCTACACCCAGATCTCGCAGCTCGTCCGCTTCCGCACCGGCCAGACCTTCGCGGCAGTCGCCGGCGGCGGCGGCGTGGGCGGCGGCGGCGGCTCCGCCGTCATCCCCTCGGGCAACTTCCAGCTCCCCGAAGTCCAGATCAGCAGCGTCCAGACCACCGTCTCCATCCCGGATCAGGGCACGATCCTTCTGGGCGGCCAACGCATCGTGACCGAGCAGGAAGTCGAATCCGGCGTGCCGGTTCTCTCCAAGATTCCGATCCTCAACCGCTTCTTCTCCAACCGCACCGAGTCCAAGAGCGAGCAGACGCTGCTCATCCTCTACAAACCCACCATCCTGATCCAGAGCGAGCAGGAGAACAAGGCTCACCCGGGCCTGATCGATTCGCTCAACGCCGGTCTCGGCGGCTGATCGCCCCTCTCATCCTGTCCGCTTCCCGCGGCCCCGGATCTCTTCCGGGGCCGCGTTCTTTCCCGAGTTCGCCCGGCCTTGAGGACTATCATCTCTCCCGCGCGATCACGTGTCGGAGCAGCGAACTGCCCGGTGGCCGCGATGTTCAGGAGCACGAGCGATGCCTTCCGCCGACTCCCGCCTTCGCGTCCGCAAGCAGGACGCCGTCGTTCAGGTCGAGTTCATCGACCGCAACATACTCGACGAAGCCAACATCCAGCTCATCAGCGACGAGATCTCGCGGATCATCGATCAGGAATCTGCGCCCCGCCTGCTCATCAGCTTCGCCAACGTGGATCACCTCTCCTCCGCCGCCCTGGGCGCCCTGATCACCATCAACAACCGGGTCCGTAACAAGACCGGCCAGCTCCGCCTGGCCGCGATCGACCCCCAGATTTACGAGGTCTTCGTCATCACCCGTCTGAATAAGCTTTTTCAGATTCACGAAACCGTCGATGACGCTATGAAGAGCTTCTCCTGATCCCCGGCTCTTCTTTGTCCCCTCGCGCCCCCAGTCACCGTTCGCTCCCTTTCATGCGCACGAGTCGATGAGCAGCAAGCGGCCAAGCAACTCGGATTTGCCGCCCTCCCAGGGGTCGGCCGTGGTGCGCCACGAACGCTCTCAGGTCGAGGCGATCCAGAACGCGATCGATGCCGCCATGGCCTCCGCCGGCTATTCCAAAGCCTCCCTGTTCGCCGTGCGTCTGGCGTTCCAGGAAGCGATCGCCAACGCCTTTAACCACGGCCATCGCAACCTGCCCCCCGATACCCCCGCACGCGTCGAGTACCGCGTGAGCCCCGCCGAGGTGGTGATCGTGATCGAAGACCAGGGCCCCGGCTTTCAGACCGACGCCGTCGCCGACTGCACGCTGGATGAAAACCTCGAAGTTCCGCGAGGACGCGGGGTCATGCTCATCCGCAATTACATGACCGAGGTCCGGTATAACGAAAAGGGCAACCGGATCGAGATGGTCTATCGCCGCCCGGCCGCCTGAATGGCCCCAACCTACGATTGAGACCGAATCTCAGCACCCGGCCGGACATCCAACCGGGGCGCCCTGAGATCCCTCCAGACCTTCCTCCCGAAGGGATAGTCCTATGCCATCGGCACCCCAGAACCTCACCCTCCCGATCTACCTCGACCACGCGGCAACCACCCCCTGCGATCCCCGGGTCGTGGAGGCCATGCTCCCCTACTTCACCACGATTTTCGGGAACCCCGGCTCCCGCAACCACCGGTTCGGCTGGGAGGCCGAGGCGGGTGTGGACAAGGCACGGGCGCAGGTGGCGGAACTGATCAAGGCCGACGAGAAAGAGATCATCTTCACCTCGGGGGCCACCGAGAGCAACAACCTGGCGCTGCGCGGCGCGGCGCTGATGTACGAGAAGAACCCGCAAGGGTCCGGCAAACCCCGCGGCCACATCATTTCCTGCATCATCGAACACAAGGCGGTGCTGGACCCCTGCAAGAGGCTGCAGAAAGAGGGCTTCGACGTCACCTTCCTGGAACCGCCCCGCGACGGTGTTCTCACCGCCGAAATGGTGAAAGCCGCGCTGCGCGATGACACGATCCTGGTCTCGATCATGTGGGCCAACAACGAGATCGGCACCATCAACGACATCCGCGCCATCGGAGAGCTCTGCAAGTCGCGTGACATCATCTTCCACACCGACGCCACGCAGTGGTTCGGCAAGATGCCGATCGACGCCTACGCGGACAACGTGGACCTGATGAGCTTTTCTGGGCACAAGATCTACGGCCCCAAAGGCGTCGGCGGGCTCTTCGTCCGGCGCAAGCGCCCCCGTGTCCGCCTGACTCCGCTCGTCGACGGCGGCGGGCAGGAACGCGGCTTCCGCTCGGGCACCCTCAACGTCAGCGGCATTGTCGGGCTGGGCAAGGCCGCCGAACTCGCGGGCAGGGAAATGTCCGCCGACGCGATCCGGCTGGGAAAGCTGCGTAAGAAACTCGAAGATTCGATTACGTCCCGGCTCGACACCTGCGCGATCAACGGCAACCGCGACAAGCGCCTGCCGCACATCACCAACATCTCCTTCGGATTCGTCGAGGGTGAAAGCCTGATGATGGCGGTCAAGGAAATCGCCTGTTCTTCCGGATCGGCGTGCACCAGCGCCAGCCTGGAGCCTTCGTACGTGCTCAAGGGTCTCGGGGTCGGAGACGACCTGGCCCACTCGAGCCTGCGACTGAGCCTGGGGCGCTGGACCACCGAGCAGGAAGTTGACTACACGATCGAGAAAATCGTGGCGGCGGTGAAGAAACTCCGCGACCTGTCTCCCCTGTACGACATGCACAAGGAAGGGATCGACCTCTCCAAGGTCGAATGGGCTCACCACTAGGGCGGGCGCTCGGCACTAGGCACTGGGCACTAGTCCGAGGCAGAATCGAAAGAGCCCGGCGATTTCGCAAGGATTGATTCCCGCTAGTGCCTAGTGCCAAGTGCCTAGTGCCTAGCTCCGAAGGAGCTTCCCATGGCATACGGACCCAAAATAATCGACCACTACGAACACCCCCGCAACGTGGGGACGTTCGGTACCCAGGCGGAGATCAAGCAGCGCAAGGACATCGGGGTCGGCCTCGTCGGCGCGCCCGAGTGCGGCGACGTGATGCAGCTTCAGATCAAGGTGGGGAAGGACGGCGTCATCGAGGACGCAAAGTTCAAGACCTTCGGCTGCGGGAGCGCCATCGCGAGCTCATCCCTCGCCACCGAATGGCTGAAGGGCAAAAAGCTTGATGACGCCGCGTCCATCAAGAACACCATGATCGTCGAGGAATTAAGCCTTCCGCCCGTGAAGATCCACTGCTCGGTTCTTGCGGAGGATGCGATCCACGCCGCGATCGAGGACTACAAGGCCAAGAACGGTCTTGCGAGCGAGCAGGCAAAGGCCGCCTCGGCGCACTAAGCCGTTTGAGGCGCGCTCAGGCCTCCAAACCTCTTAAAGCAACGGGGGCCGGCTTTCGCCGGCCCCCGCCATGATTTTTGGACTTCTCCGATCGATCAGCGACGGCGACGGCCAGCCATCACACCGCCCAGGCCCAGCAGGGCGAGGGCACCCGGGGCCGGAACGTCCTCGGTGTAGGTGATGTTGTCGATGCCGACCCAGTCATAGTACTCGCCGGGCGCGATGGCCACGTAGTAGGCGGTGCCGAAGCCCGATGCGCTGATCGTTTCGACCCCGCCGATGCCGTTGCAAGAAATGTATCCGAGCGGGTTGAAACTCGAGTCGAAAAAGGCGGCGAAAGTCTCGTATCCATCCACGCCGTAGTCGTCACCGACCACGTCCATGCTGAACGAGGTGATGCCGGTGGAGAACGAAATAAGGAACGAGGGATCGCCGTCCTCGTACAGCCAGTCGGTGTCAAACGCGTGCAGCACGTTGCCAAGAGACGGGTCGTACCCAAAGCCCGTGTCGGTGCTCGTCGCGTGGAGCGTCGTATTGGTCGCCCAAGAACCGCCCGTGTAGGCGTTGGGGGTGAAGTTGACGCCCCAGCCGGCGTACTGCGTGTTGATCTCGGTCAGGTCGGCAATGGGGTTGCCGGACGAGTCCGTATCAAAGTTGATCGTGCGAACAGCACCAAAGGCGGTGCCCGCCAAGGCCAAAACGGCCATCGCGCCAAAAATACCAGTCTTCATTTCTTGTCTCCTCTCTTCTCCCTAGTTTCTCGCGGCGGAAAACGCGAGGTCACCCCAACAGGGGTAACGCGTTCAGGTTACCTTCTGGCTCCCGATGCTCAAGGGGATAAATCCGTAGATTAGATGTTATTTAGACCTTACATTGTTATGGGACCACAACTATCGCAGTCCCTGCCCCGTATAGTCTTGCGTCACCCACCAGCATTTCGGAGTACTTCGTGAACACCACCACTCAAGACTCAGTCTCAACTAGCCCGGTCATTCTCACCCCGACCGCGGCCCGTGAAGTCAAAACGATCATCGAGCAGCAGGAACTCGACGCTTCCAAGGTCTGTCTCCGCGTCGGGGTCAAGGGCGGAGGCTGCTCGGGATTCAGCTACATTCTGGACCTGACGGAAACCCGGAAGGAAACCGACGAGCTTTTCGAGCAGCACGGCGTCCGCATCATCTGCGACCCCAAGAGCCTGCTTTACCTGTCGGGGGTCACGATCGACTTCAAGGACGAGATCATGGGCCGCGGCTTTGTGTTCCAGAACCCCAACGCGACGAGCACGTGCGGCTGCGGTTCGAGTTTCTCGGCGTAGGCGGAATTCGGGGTTGGCAGAGGAGTTTGGCCGGGCTTAGGCCTTGTCAGGCTCGGCGGGAAAAGGTAAACTGACGTCCGCAAACCGGTTCCCGGAAAAGGGTTGGGAACGGTGGGCGGCGTGGGAGTTGTGCACTGCCCGAATCGATGGTCGCCTCCCGCCGGAGCGGGAAGGGCCGCGAGGTGGGTGCGCCCGGCTCTCCGGACCTCGGCGTTCGCAAGGACCACGCGATGAGCCAGGCCTCGATGGGCTATGAGACCACGCAGGGGTACGCACCCCCGATGGTGACGCAATTCAGCGTCTTCCTGACCAACAAGGTGGGCAAGCTCTTCGATCTGGTCGAGGCCTTTGACGGCTCCACCTGTGCGATCTGCGCCCTTTCGGTCCACGAGGCCACGGATCATGCCGTGGTCCGGCTGATCACCAACAACGCCGACTGCGCCAGGCGGGTCCTCAACGACGAAAAGCTGCCTTTCTCGGAAAAGGATGTGCTGGTTGTCGAGCTTTCGAAGGGGCACACGCTGGCGAGCATGTGCCTCTGTCTTTTGGGGGCCGAACTGTTCATCCAGTTCGCGTACCCCCTGATGCTCCGCCCCAACGGCACCCCCACCATCGCACTGGCAGTGGACGATCCGACGCTCGCCGGCCAAATCCTGCGTCGAAAAGAATTCCGGATCTTCGGCGAGTGCGACCTGCCCACCAATCCGGAAACCAACGGGCACTGACCTAAGACCCTCGCGGGGAACTAATTGATCGCCCTGGTTCAAAGATGCGTTCATGCACGTGTGGAAGTCGATGGCACCGTCATCGGCGAGATCGGGCCGGGCATGGCCGCCTTCGTGGGATTCCAGACCGGGGACGCCGCAGAGCTTGATTCACGCCTGGCGGCCAAACTGCTGGCGCTTCGCATCTTTCCCGACAGCGAGGGAAAGATGAACCACAGCGTCGTTGAATGCGGCGGGAACGTGCTGCTCATTCCGAATTTCACGCTCGCCGCGGACACATCGGGCGGTAACCGGCCGAGCTTTACCGGCGCGATGGCCCCGGCCGAGGCCCGGCCTCGCTTTGAAGCGCTCGCAGCACGATTCCGGCCGAAACTTGACAACGTGCAGAGCGGGCGTTTCGGCGCCGACATGAAGATCGACGTTCTGAACGACGGGCCCGTGAGCCTCATTCTCAGGCTGTAAGGCTCAGTGCACACCCTCGGCGGCGAGCCATCGCTCGGCGTCGAGCGCCGCCATGCAGCCCATCCCCGAAGCGGTCACGGCCTGCCGGTAGGCGCTGTCCGCCACATCTCCGGCCGCGAAGACGCCGGGAATGTTGGTGTACGAGTTTCTGTGGCGGAGCAGGATGTATCCGCTCTCGTCCAGTTCCACGCCGCTGCCCTTGAGGAACTTTGTCGCCGGCGTATGCCCGATCGCGATAAACAGGCCTTTGACATCGAGCCGTGAAACCTCGCCGGTCACGGTGTCCTTGAGCTCAACGCCGGTGATCTTCTCGTCGCCCAGAACGTCGACGACGGCTTTGTTCCAGAGCACCTTGGCGTTGTGGCGGCCCATGAAGCGCGCCTGCATCACCTTGGAGGCCCGGAAGGAATCCCTGCGATGAATCACGTAGACGGTTGAGGCAAACTTGGTGAGGTAGGTCGCCTCTTCCATGGCCGTATCGCCCCCGCCCACAACGGCCAGCGGCTGATCGCGGAACGCGGGGAGTGCTCCATCGCAGACGGCGCAGGCGGAGACGCCGCCGCCGATCGTCGCGAGGCGCATTTCGTTCTTGAGCCCGAGCCAGTTGGCGACGGCGCCGGTGGCGATGATGACGCTGTTTGTCTTGATCACGTCGCCGTTGGCTGCGTGAAGCTCGAAGGGGCGGCGTGAAAAATCGCAGCGGGCGATGTCCTCGGCGATCACCCTCGTGCCGAATCGCTCCGCCTGTTGCTGAAAGAGCCCCATCATCTCGGGGCCCATCACGCCGTGGGGGAAGCCGGGGTAGTTCTCGACTTCGGTCGTCAGCATGAGCTGGCCGCCCGGCAGCACCGGGCCGGGGTCCTGCTTGGGAACGCCCGTGTAGACCACCGGATGGAGCTGGGCGCGGGCGGCGTAGATGGCGGCCGTCCAGCCGGCGGGCCCGGATCCGATGATGACAACCTTGTGTACGCCTTGGGCTGCGCTCACTTGAGTTCTCCGATCTCACTGAGATGCTGCCGGTAAAGGCTGAGCACGCTCGGCCAGATCAGATAATCCACATCGGGCGCCTTTTCGACGGTGTTCTGGACCTTTTCCGCCCAGCCACGCCGGTTGTCGGCTCCCCAGCTGTAGATCACGCAGGTGTCGTCCCGCAGCTTGATGGAGAAGTTGACGCCGTTGTCGCCGACGATGCTGATCTCGTAGGGCTTGACCTCGGCCTTGTCGTCCTTGGGCTGGTCGCGAAGGGGGACAAAGTACTCCAGGGGCGGTCGATTGCCGTTGGCCAGGGTCGGGTTGAACGGATCGATGTCGAGCCTCTCCATCCATTCGGGAGCAACCGAAGAGAGCTTGGGCGGGAAGGCCTTCCGCGAGTAGTTGAAACCGACGATCGCGAGCGCGGCCCGGGTGCCGACCATCTCGGTCCGGACGGCCTGGCGGAGGTTGAACAGTTCCGACATGTCGGGCACCGTGGCGGCGACCACGGCAAAGGCGACCGGATCCATCTTGGATCGCTCGAAGGGCAGCGAGTTGAGCGTGTGGAACCACTCAAGGGGCCATCGCTTTGCATAGTCGTCCGCGAGCTTGCGAGCCTCGTCGGAGGTGGCGGCGGTATCCGCGTGCGATGCCCCGGCGCTCTTCCAGCCGGCTGCCTCGCTGAACAGGCGGAGCGGACGCTCGGAGGTGGTGAGCGTCGCCATGGTTGTCGGGAAGGTCTTTTCGTTGATCCCCGCCCGCGGCACCATGACGAGCGCGATGGCCTGCTCGCTGCCGACGATGTCGCCCTTGGGGAAAAGGATGCGATCCACACGCAGGTCCGACTTGTCGTCGAGCCGGTTGATCACGGCGACGAGTTCGTCCCTGGTGAGCAGGTGCTTGCCGCGGAAGTCGATGTACGCGACATCGCGGATGCGCTCCAGAGAGCGGAGCATCGTCACGAGCCCCCACCGCGATTCGCGGAAGAACTGCCGATCCGCGATCTGGCGACCGAGGACGAGCGTGCGGAGCATGATCTGCACGGCTTCGTTGGCCTTTCCTTCGCTCTGCAGACGAGTCGCCTCGATGTTCGTGAGCACGCAGAGCTCGTCGAGCTTGGCGAGATACTCAAACTGAGCGCCGCTCAGCAGAGGGGGATCGCCGAGTTCGGTGTAAAGCTTCTGGCGGACGAGTTCGGGAGTGACCGAGGCGACGCCGTAGCCCTGACCCCAGGACATGGGAGGGCCGGACTTCTGGGGCTCGGTCGCCTTATTCAGGGCCTCGATCGCCGCACGCTGGGGCGGCTTCATCGCCCATTCCACGGCCCCCTTCCAGGCGGCCATCTCGGGTGTCAGAAGCCGGGCGCGGTTGAGATCGCGGATGTCCGCGGGAGGCGTCTGGAGCGCGCCGAGCGCCGGGAGCAGAATGGTGTCGCTCCGCTTGGCCGCGGGGATGTCCGCGTAGAAGGCGTTGACCTTCGCGAGATAGTCCTGCGCGCGGGCCTGCGAAGCGAGAAGAACCCCCAAAACAACGGCGAGAACCGTTCGCGTGCTGCATCGGATCATCATGGAGCGATCGTAGCCGATTTGATGCCCGACACACCCGGCCGGGGCCGGGCAAAAAAGAACCGAGCGGGGCTGTCCCCGCTCGGTCGAAGGTTCGGTCTGGTTTCAGAATCAGCCGGCGCGGCTGCCCTGGAAGGCGCTGCCCGTCATGCGCGACGGACGGGGGCCTGCAGAGTCATCCGAACGCCCGGCTTCGCGAACGCCGTCCCGGAAATACCGGCTGGGACGCTCGTCGGTCAGACGCTGATTGAGCTTGGTGAGAGCCTCGTCCACGATCTGGCGGACGCGCTCGCGGCTGATGCCGACTTCGTCGGCAACTTCCTTGAGCGTCAGGGGCTCGCAGCCGTCCAGGCCGAAACGCAGCCGCAGGATGCGGGCTTCGCGGTCGTCGATCGTCTCCAGCAGGCGACGGAGCGTTTCGAGCTCGTCGTCACGCAGGATGTTGTCGTGCGGCGTCGAATGGCGCGAGTCGGCGAGGATGTCGCTCATCTTGAGCAGATCGCCGTCGATATCGCGGGTGTCGCTGCCGGGCGTCTGGAAGGCCTTGACGGCCCGCTTGATGACGCGGAGCTTCTTGACGGGCAGGTCCATCGCCTTGGCGAGGTCCTGGAGGCTGGGTGGATAGCCGAGTTCCTGCTCGAGCTTGCGGGCCGCGAGCTTCCACTTGGCGATCAGTTCGACCATGTAGGCCGGAACATGCACGGGCTGGGTCGCGTTGACCAGGGCCCGCTTGATCGCCTGCTTGATCCACCAGCTGGCATAGGTGCTGAACCGGGCGCCCTGCGAGGGATCGAAGCCCTCGACGGCACGGAGCAGACCGATGTTGCCTTCCTCGATGAGGTCCGAGAGCGGCAAGCCCCGGTTGGCATAGTTCTTGGCAATCGCCACGACGAGGCGAAGGTTCGCGCGGATCATCCGCTCACGAGCCTTCGGGCAGTTCTCGTTGATAATGGCCCAACCAAGCTCCTTCTCCTCATCCGCGGTAAGAAGCTTGGTCCGATTAATTTCTTGGAAATACACGTGCAGGTCGGATTGGACCTGAACAGAACCCTGACGGGTCCGAGCTTGACTCGCTCCCACTGTTCTACCACCTTCCGGGGCACCACACCCCTCTCAACTCCTCGCCCGGACACACACACCGGGCACACCACGGAGAAGGCTACGCATCAATCCGGTCCGGGGATGCAATCGACGCGACGGAGACGTCGAATCATCCTGATTTGGGCCTTTGCGCAGCACCTCCTGAATGAACCATGACACAGACTGCGCCAAATGCAAATCCGGCAGCTAAAAATTGCGAAAATATTCTGAGAACCGGGCCCTGAAACCGGCCGAATTCGTCAACAGGATCGTGGGGCATCCGAAAATACCTATCGGACTGCGAACGCCCACGCGTGATCGGACTCTGGTCCTACGGTTCGCCGCTCGATGGACAACGATCTCTCAAAACTCCTCGAAGAGTGGGCGTACGAGCCCGGCGCCATCAATGCCCGCATGATCCAGGGCCAGGACGGGCAGCCCAGGGTTCAGATCCGCGTCGATCTGGGGATTCTCCAGATGTACCCGACTGGCCGCCCTGACGGGCAGACTCCCAACGGCTTTCCAAGCCTGCTTGAGTACTACGAGGCCCAGCATGACAGCCGGCAGGAAGAGGAGGAGGGCTCACCCGCGGAGCGATTCAGCCTCTCCGCCGAGGACTGCCGCCTGCTGCGGGAAGAGGCGGTTCAGTACTACCACAGGTACCTGGCGCTTCTGGCGCTTGAGGACTTCGAGGGCGTCATCCGGGATACGACGCGCAACCTGCGAGTGCTCGACCTGTGCGCGACGCACGCCGAGACCGAGGCCGACCGGAACGTTCTGGAACAATTCCGCCCGTACATTCTGATGCTCCGCGCCCGCGCCATGGCGAGCCAGGCGCTCAAGGACAACGAGCCCAAGGCGGCGGTTTTCGCCCTCGATCAGGGGCTTGAAGCGCTGCGCCAGTACTTCGCCAGCGTCGGGCAGCCGCAGATGTTCGACGCCTCCGCGGAGGCCGAGATGCTGCGCGGCATGCGCGAATCACTCGTCCCCAAGCTGCCCGTCAGTCAGCACGCCGAACTGCGCACGCGGCTGGCCAAAGCGCTCGAGAGCGAAAACTACGAGCTCGCGGCGATTCTGCGCGACGAGCTCAAGATGATGGGCAAGACCGCAACACCGATCCCGGCGACCGGAAAAACCGAAACCGAGAAGAAGCCGGGCGAAGACTCTCCGTCTGCGGGCTGACGCTCACGCTTCGGCGGGTTTTTCCCCGCCGGGGAGCATGCCGGCGAGCTTGTCTGTGATCTGCTTTTCCATCGCCTCGGCCGTGACCACTTCCTCGACCACGGCGTGATCGGCCCCCGCCTGATAGGCACGGAACGCGCCGCTGAGGAAGCTCATGCGGCAGGCGATGAAGGTTGATGGCCCGAGCATGCGGGCGATCGTCAGCGCCCTGAGCGTGGCTTCATCGTCGGGGATCGTGATCACGACAGCGCCCGCTTCCCGGATACCGGCGACTTCGAGCACTTCCGGATTCGTGATATCGCCGTACAGAATCGAGCGCCCGAGCGCCTGCTGCTTGCGGACGGTCTCGGGGTTGAGTTCGATGACCGTGTACGGGATCTTCTGAACATCGAGGCGGGCGGCGATATTCCGGCCCACCGGTCCAAAGCCCGCGATGATGACGTGACGGGCCGCGGCGGGCGCCGATGCTTCCTGCGGTTCTTCCCTGGCTTGCTGAGCGTCGGCGCGGAGCAGCCTGGTGAGCTTGCGGCTCCAGGGGGGCGGGCCGACACGCTGCAGGCGGGCGGCCAGAGGGTGCGCCCAGTTGAACATGAACGGCGAGATGATCAGCGAGACCACGACAACCGCGATCAGGCCGCCCAGCACCTTCTCGCTCAGGATCGGGTGTGGAGATGTTGTCGCGGCCGCGGCCAGCAGCACGAGGCTGAACTCTCCGGCGTTTCCGAGGTACATGCTTGTGGTGACGGCCAATGGCGCAGAACTGCCGAGCCCCCAGACGCTGACGCCGGTCACCACGACCTTGATCGCGATCAGGGCCACCACGCCCAGAGCGATCGGCCCGGCCATGCCGACGATCTGATCGACCTGGATTCCCAGTCCGATCGATGTGAAGAAAATGGCCATCAGGAGGTCGCGAAGGGGTTCGAGCTGGCCGGCGAGCTGCGTGCGGTATGGGGTGAAGGCGAGCAGAAGGCCCGCAAGAAACGCGCCGAGTTCGGGGCTGAATCCCAGCGCGCTGGTCGACAGGGCCGCCCCCAGGGCGATCGCGGCCGAGCTCACAAGAACCAGTTCCCGCGAGCCGACACCGGATCTGCCGACGGACCCTCTCGCTCCGACATCGGCGATGAAATCGAGAAGCCGCGGGAGCGCGAAACGCGCGATCAGCAGCAGAACGAAAACCCCGACGATCCCGATCAGCGCCGAGAGCACCATGCGGGTGATGCCGTTCTCGCCCTGGCCGCGGATCTCGTCTGTCGTCGCTCCCCAGGCCGCGATGGCCGGGAGAAGGCCGAGCATCGCGATCGAGAGCAAATCCTGGCTGATCGAGACGCCGACGCAGAGCCGGCCGTGCGTCTGGTGGAGTTCGCGCCTTTCCTGCAGGATGCGGAGGAGCACGGCGGTCGATGAGATGGAAAGCGCCATTCCGGCCGCGACGGCCGCCGGTCCGTCCAGCCCCAGCAGCTTCGCGGCGCCGGTGAGGGCGACAGCCGAACCGAGTGTGGATACGACGCCGAGCCCGAATATGGAGATCATCGACCGGCGCAGCGTCTCGATCTCGAGCTGCAATCCGATCGTGAACATGAGCAGCGTGGTCGCGAACTGGCTGATCGTCTCGACCGGCCCGAGCCCGACCTGCACATATCTCTGGAGTGCGGCCACCAGCCCGCCGACAAGAGCGCCCGCGAGGATGTAGCCCGGGATGATCTGCAGCCGGAGCCGGCGGAAGAGCGTCGCGACCAGGGCCGCGGTGACCAGAATGATCACAAGACCTACGGCCGTGCTGCCCTCGGGGGCCGCCGGCGCCAGCTCGTGCACGACGTCCCCGCTCAAGAGGCCGCTCCGTCGCGGGAGCTCTGGTACCGCTGCACAAGCACGGCGAGCAATGTCACATCCGCGGGCGTCACGCCCTCCAGGCGCCCGGCCTGCCCGAACGTCTGAGGCCGGAATTTCTCGAGCGCGATGCGTGCCTCGGTCCGGAGCGGGGTGAGCAGCCTGTAATCGATGTGACTGGGCAGGCGCTTGCGTTCGAGCTCTTCGCGCCGGGCGATGTCGGCCCGGGCCCGCTCGATGTACGGAGCGTACCGGCGATCGGCGAAGACCGTCTCCCACACGTTGTCGCTCACCGGATCCCCCGACTTCATGCCGGGGCGCGCGGCCTCACGCAGCATCGTTGCGTCGAACTCCGGCGTGCGTGCCAGCTTGCTCAGCGACTCGCCGTCCAACTTCGTGGCATCGACCGCCGCGTTCGCATAGGCGATCTGCGAACGCCTGCTCTCAAACAGAGCCCATCGCAGGTTTCCGAGGTCGGTCTCGAGCATGCCGAGCTCTCGCGCCAGTGGCGTGAGGCGGTCGGCGCTGTTGTCGGCGCGGAGTATCAGGCGGTGTTCGGCGCGGCTCGTGAACATCCGGTACGGCTCGACGGGCGTCTTGGTGACAAGATCGTCCATGAGCACGCCGATGTACGCGTGCTCTCTGCCGAGAACGATCGGTTCACTCCCGCGGGCGACGCGGGCCGCGTTGAGCCCCGCGAGCAGACCCTGGGCCGCGGCCTCTTCATATCCGCTCGTGCCGTTGATCTGCCCGGCGAGGAAAAGGCCCTCGACGGTCCGGGTCATGGCGCTGGCGAAGATCTGGTGCGGACGCACCATGTCGTATTCCACCGCGTACCCGTAGCGGTAAATCTCGGCGTTTTCGCAGCCGGGCATCGATCGCACGATGGCGTCCTGCACGTCCGCCGGGAGGCTGGTCGAGATGCCGTTGCAATAGATCCAGTCGTCCCGCAGCGACTCGGGCTCGAGAAACACGCCGTGCGAATCGCGCTCGGCAAATCGAACGACCTTGTCCTCGATCGAAGGGCAGTATCGCGGGCCCACCGACTCGATCTGCCCGGAGTACATCGGCGCGCGGTGCAGGTTGCCGCGGATCAGTTCGTGAGACTGTGCGGTGGTGCGGGTCTGGCGGCACTCGATCTGCGTCAGCACCGGAAACCGCACAAGCTCGGGCACCGCCGACGAATCAAGCGCTGCTTCGCCGCTCAGGTCGCTGAACGGAACCGGGCGTGTATCACCGAGCGCGGGTTCCAACTCGTCCCAGCGGATGGTGCCGCGCTTGAGGCGCGGCGGCGTTCCGGTCTTGAGTCTTCCGAGCTCAAACCCGAGGCTCTTCAGCGACGCGGAAATGCCGACGGCCGCGGCTTCGCCGAAGCGGCCTCCCTCGACCCGCGACTCGCCCGTGTGCATGAGCCCGCGCATGAATGTTCCGGTCGTGAGCACGACGGCGCGGGCGGAAATATCGCTCCCCCCCACTTTCACGCCGCGAATCCGCCCGGCCTCGACGAGCAGTTCGTCCACAGCGCCGGCGATCACCTGGATCTCCGGGCGTGAGGCGATCATCCGCCCGACGCACTGTGCGTAAGCGTGCTTGTCGCACTGGGCGCGGGGACCCCGCACCGCCTGCCCCTTGCTGGTGTTGAGCACTTTGAACTGGATGCCCGTCGCGTCGGTCGCCAGGCCCATCAGCCCGCCCATCGCGTCGATCTCGCGAACGAGCTGGCCTTTGGCAAGCCCGCCGATCGCCGGGTTGCAGCTCATGACGCCGATCTTGGCCGGGTCGATCGTGACCAGCGCCACCGAACGTTCGGAGCGCAGCATGTTGGCCGCCGCCCAGGCCGCCTCAACGCCTGCGTGACCGCCGCCGATGACCACAACCTGGAAATCACGGGAAACCATGAATGGCAGGATCATAGGAAACACAACGCGGATCCCGAGCCGTTTTGGCTAGGACCGCACGTCGCCCTGGCGCTCGCCGATCTCGCGGATCGCATCCCGCTCGGGCTCTGACAACGATTCGGGCCTGGGGACTACAACCCGCACGACGGCGTAGAGATCGCCGGGCTCACCCTTGCCCGGGTTGATGCCCTTGCCCCGAAGCCGAAGCTTGGCGCCGCCGGAGGTGCCCGGGGGAATCCGCAATTCGACCTCGCCATCGAGTGTCGGAACCGGCACGGTTCCGCCGAGCACGGCTTCTGAAATCGAGAGAGCGAGGTCGAGGGACAGGTCGTTGCCCTCTTCCCGCCGGAACACCGGATGGCCGCCGACCCGGATGTTGATGACCAGATCACGATCGCCGGCGCCGTTTCGGACGCGAAGCTGCTGTCCGTCGCGAACCCCCGGCGGTATGTTGACCTCGATGGTGCGGGCCTTGCCCTCGATGTTGAGTTTTATTTCTTCCTTGCCGCCGCGCGCTGCGCCGAGGAACGTCAGAAAGAGTTCGTGTTCGAGGGGCGGAAGGGAGGGGCCGCGCGTGCCGGGACCTTTGCTCCGCCCGCCGCGTGCCGAGGCATTGAACGGCCCGCCGCCGAAAGGATCGCGCCCGCGCGAACCGCCGAAGAAAGACTCGAACATCGATCCCAGTTCCTCGGGGTCGATATCGATGTTCTCGGCGCGAACGTGCGGTCCCGCGCCCCAGGGCGTTGCGGGCCCGTGACCGGGGGTTCCGGCATCGGCCACCGCCGAGCCCGGGACCACGCCGAACTGGTCGTAGTACTTGCGTTTCTTCTCGTCCGAGAGGACGTCGTAGGCCTCCTGCACCTGCGTGAACTTTGCGGGCGCGTCGGCGGCTTTGTTGACATCGGGGTGATACTGACGCGCCAGCTTGCGGTACGCCTTCTTGATCTCGTCGACCGAAGCCGAGCGGGAAACTCCGAGCACGCTGTAAAGGTCTTTCTCACTCATGACTGATGGCTGAAGATCGCCTGTTCAAAACGATAGCCGGCCGGGAGAATCTCCCGGCTGGCAGAAGAGATTGCATCGGGCTCACTTGGGAGCGGGCTGCGCCGGCTGGGGGGCCTGCTGCGGCTGGGGAGGAGCCGAGTTGGGCACTTCCGGAGGAGCCTGCGGAATCGCACGCCGGGGACCGGTCGGGCGTTCCAGGTGCATGACCTCAAAGTCAAAGTAAAGATCCGCGCATGGAGGGATCCGCGCCCGGCCGTTGCCGACGCCCTTGTAGGCCTGTTCCCAGGGGATATAGACGCGGCGCACCGTGCCGATGTTCGAGCCGACGAGAGCCTGAACAAACCCGGGGATCAGCTGTTTGTCGTTGACGAGCATCGTCAGCGGATTGGGCGGCGTCTTGTCGAGCGAACTGTCGAAACGGAATCCGTTGGAAAGGAAGCCGAGATAGTGCACGGAGATCTGATCGTCCTCCTTGCAGATCAGCGCGTCATTGCTGCGCCGGTATTCCATCACGAAGACGCCGCCCGGAGTCGTCCATGTGTCGATCGGAGGATCGAAGGGTGAGAACTTGACGGCGGTTTCTTCCTTTGCGCCCCAGACCAGTTCGCCCTTGCCGTTGTAACCGCGGTCGGCGATGAAGAGTTCGCCGGGCTTGATCTTGGCTTCGGAGGTCATCTCGACGGCATTCCCGCGACCGGTCGGGAACGGATACGGCGACTTGCCGCTGTAGCCGTCGCCGTCGGGCTTGAGGTCGATGTCGATCGTCGCGATGAGGTCCGCGCGGGAAACCGGCGGGAAGTGATCGGGATTGGCCCACATCCCCACCATCGCGCCGCCCGACTGCTTGGCGAGCTCGTACGTGCGCAGACGCAGACCGTCCTTGAAGCGGTAGACCTGGTAAAACGCCTGCCGGAAGGGAGCCTGCAGGGAATCGGTGCGTCCCATTTCGACGTACAGCAGGTCCGGCATGTCGGCCGAGCGAACGCGCTCGATCATCATGCCGACCTCGACGTCCTTGCCGTCCGAGCCGGGCGTGGTGGCTTTCCACTTGCCGATCAGGAGTTTGGAAACCTTCTCGATATCGGCATCCGTCCAGGTGATCGGGGCGAGAGGCTTGCGCTCACACTCGATTCCGGTCGGAGCGGGTTGGGCCGCGGGCTGGGGCTGGGGCTGGCCAGCCTGCTGCGGCTGGGGTGCCGGCTGAGGCTGAGTTGGGGGAGTCTGCGGCGTGGGATCGGCTCCCAGCGAGACAGAGGCGCTCAGAGCGAGCGCGATCAGAGAAGACAGCCTGGACATGCGAAGGGTTTTCGCTTGAAGCATGATGGGTTCCTGGGTCTGTGGAGCACACTCCCGAGGTGTTTCGTTCGGTCGCCGGGACTCGCAAGTTCAATGGAAGTTCTCGGACGACAGCGAAGGGTGACAGAATCAGGCCAGTTCGGGGAAGAGCTTGCGGACAACCCCGACCAGATCCTTGACATGGCTGATGGATTCATCCATGGACTTCTTCTCGGTGGCGTCCATATTGAAGTTGAGGATTTTCTCGACACCGCCCGCGCCCAGGATGGCCGGAACCCCGACAAAGTACCCCTTGCCCTTCTGGCCGGGCGCCACGCCGAATTCCTCTTCGCAGTAGGCGGCGGAGGGAATGAGCCGCTTCTTGTCGCGGACGATGGCCTCGACCATGTCGATGGTGCCGCTGGCGGGCGCGTAGAACGCGCTGGTCCCCATGAGCTTGACGATCTCGCCGCCGCCGACCTTGGCACGTTCGACGCAGGCCTGGATTTTTTCCGCGGGAAGCAGGTCCTGGAGGGGGATGCCGTTGACGCTGGTGAGACGGGGGAGCGGAACCATGTCGTCGCCGTGCCCGCCCAGGAGCAGGCCCTGGATGTCTTCGACGCTGACGCCCAGTTCCATCGCGATAAAGGTCTTGTACCGTGCAACGTCGAGCGCGCCGGCCTGACCGATGACGCGGCTCGCAGGGAATCCGGTGACCTTCCACGCAACGTACACCATCGCATCGAGGGGATTGCTTACGACGATCACGATGGAGTTCGGCGCGTATTCACGGACCTTTTCGGAAACAGCCTTCACGATGCCCGTGTTCACCTGAACAAGATCATCGCGGCTCATGCCCGGCTTGCGGGGCAGGCCGGCGGTGATGACGACGACGTCGGAGTTGGCGATGTCCTTGTAGTCGCTCGTGCCGATGATGCGGGAATCGAAATTTTCGATCGGGCCGCAGCAGGCCAGGTCGAGGGCCTTGCCCTTGGCGACGCCTTCCTTTTCCGGGATGTCGAGAAGAACGATGTCGCCGAGTTCTTTGGCCGCGGCCCAGTGGGCGCAGGTTCCGCCGATATTGCCGGCTCCGATGATCGAAATCTTGGCGCGACGCATAGTGCCTCCGGGCTGGCCGCGCCTCAACCGGGCGCGGCGGTTGAAAAATGGGGGCGACTATAGGGATGCCGGTGCGATCATCGGTCCGCCAACAGAGCCGGCGTGCACGACCGGCGCCTGAACACTGGGGCGAATTTGCTCCAGGAGCGGCGTGCCGGGCGCCGCGACACCCGGCTCAACAACAACCTGCCTGATACCTCGCGGATCGGCCGTTTCGAACAGCTGGCGGAAGCGGGCAACGCGGCCCCAGAGGCAGCCGGATACAAGCTCGGCCGCCTCTTCCAGAAGAGTGCGAGGCAGCGTGCGCCCCGATCGTCCCGCGAGAAATACGACCGGTGCGCCGCAGCGCACGCGCTTCCCGGGCGGACACATGCGGGCGCATTCGACGGCCGGGTGCGCATCGACCCAGTCTCCAAGGGCGCCCGGAGAGAGCTTTGTGCAGAAGCCATCGGCTTCAGGGACGAACTCATATCCGGCGGTGCGAGTCGCCTCGAGGGCCCGATCGGAATCGGCAATCAGTTCCTGAAGCCCCGCGGGCAAGGGGGAACCCTCCCATATGGAGCGCAGTTCTGCCTGCAGCGTCCGTATTCCCAGGGCGGCCCGATCCTGACCGGAGCAGTACTCGTCGGAGGCGACCTCATCGAGATGAGCCAGCGCCTGCGTGATGGCCTGCAGGCCGATGATGGCGGGGACGCTCCGGCGAAGAAGTCCGGCTGGGCCATCCTTGGGCAGAGCGCCCGCAGCCCGGGCGAAGTCGGTCCAGACCGCCAGAAGCGAAGACCAGGTTTGAACTCTCGGATCTGCCACGGGGCACAAGATAGCAGAGCATGGAATGAAAAAGGCCCGCGACGAATCGCGGGCCTTTTGAGAGTGCAGGAAGTCAGGACTCAGGCGCGGCGACGGCGAGCGGCGACAAGTCCGCCGAGGCCGAGCAGGGCCATGCTGCCCGAGGTCGGGACGATCTGGCCCGAAACCTGCGTGGCAACGTTGTTGAGGTTCTGATCCGAGAAGAACACGCCGCCGTTGAAGGCGAGCTGCGTCAGAGCGCCGGTGTAGGGCGCGGGCGACGGCAGGTTGGTGTTCCAGTTCGAGCTCGAGGGGTCGGTGCCCGTGAAGATCGCGTTGGGAGTGATGTTGACGTTGGACAGCGTGCCGTTGAACACGATGCCGATCGTGGCCTGAAGCGACCAGACGCCGGAGATGCTGCCGGCAACCGTGTTGCCAAGGGCGTCGGTGGCGACGAAGCTGCCCGCGCCCGTGCCGGTGTTGCCGACAAGGCGGGTGAAGCTGATGTTGATCGTGAAGTCAGCGAAGGAGCCGAGGCTCTTGAAGCCGGCGGCGAATTTCGACTGACCGGCGCCCGGGACGATGCGGCTCACCGAGCCGTCCGTCTGCAGGCCGCCCACGCCCTGATCGACGGCCTTCGCCGAGAACGTGCCGCTGTTGGCGTCGTTCGCGACATACTTGCCTTCGAGGTTGTTGTAGCCAAAGGTGACAAGCGTCGAAGCGGCCTGAGCAACGCTCATGGTGCTCGCCGCAGCCGCCGTAACCAGTGCCAGAGTCTTCAGTTGACGCATCTTTTTCTCTCCTCCACTCTCTGAATATGGATACCGCGCAGCGGTATCCGGTACGGGCTCTCTCGTACCCGCGCGAGCAGTATCGCAGGTACACCACGGTGAATCAAGGAGAAAATACTGCTCTTGATCCAACATGCGCTATTTTCGAGACAAAGCAAACAGAACAGCGATCAGGGCAAAAGAAAGTTTCCAAACAAAGACCAATTCCCGCATTTTTGGGCCAAAATCGCCGCTTTTTCGCCGAGGTGCACGTGATTATCGACCCCTCCCAAATCTCAATTTCAGACCGCTACAAGCTCCTTATTGGAGGCATTACGCCAAGGCCCATCGCCCTGGTTTCGACCGCCAGCCCGGCCGGTCGGTTGAACCTCGCTCCCTTCTCGTTCTTCGCAGGAGTCGGTTCCAATCCGCTCACGCTGCTGTTCTGTCCGGTGAATAACCCAAATGGGACTGAAAAGGACTCGCTCCGCAATGCCAAGACCAGGGCCGAGGGTGGGACCGGCCAGTTCGTCGTGAACGTGGTCTCCCACCGTTTCGCCAGGCAAATGGCGGCAAGCGCCGAAGAGCTTCCCTACGAGCAATCCGAATTTGAGTTATCGGGCCTTCAGCAGGCACCCAGCAGCCGAGTCGCGCCGCCCAGGGTCGCGGACGCGGCCATGGCATTCGAGTGCGAGACGCGTCAGGTCATCCGGACGAACCCGGGTCAACCGGGCGGCGGGAACATTGTGATCGGCGAGGTCGTTAGCGTCTTCATTCGCGACGACGCGGCCGGCGACCGCCTGCACATCGATCCCGATGTCCTGGACACGGTTGGCCGGATGGCAGGTACAACCTACTGCCTGACTCGCGATCGGTTCGAACTGCCGATGGGGCGGAAGGCGCTCAGCGGGGAGTCGCCGGAGGCAGTTCCGCCGCGTGGGCCCTTAGAGCCCGGGCAAGGTCGATGAGTTGCGAGGTCCTGCGGATCCGGTAGGACTCGCTCTGCCAGAGATTCGAAGTGGCGGACTGGGAGTCCGAAGCGGACGCGGGAGCCTGGGGCTGGTTGACGCCTGCCGCAGAGAGGTCGACCGACGTTCCAAGAATCTTGGCGGCATTGGAGAGGTTGACCGGAAAAGCAGCAGACTGTTTGGAAGGCGGGCCCGAATCTGGGGGCGGCGAGTTGGGGATGCGCCCGATGTAGAACTTTGTCCCGGCGGGCACCACGGGGAAGGCTCTTCCGCCGTAATTCACGTAGTTTGAGCGATCGAAGACCGCCGTCATGGCTCCGTTGCCGCGCGCGAAATACCGCTTGCCATCGATCTCGACTTCGTACACCCTGTCGAACTGCGAAGGTTGTCGCATATCAACAGGCTGGACGCGTCCGGGGCCGTTGAGCGGGCCGGTATCGGCCACACCCGGATCGACGGGGCGCAGGGCGGGCTGGGTGCTTTGTTGAGCAAAGAGAGCGGAGCAGGCCAGGGTGCCGACCATCGCTGCGAGGGATTGGAGTGAAGCCTGGCGCACTGGAAGAGGGTATCGGCACTTTTCCGGCGGGATCTGCTTGCAAAGAGCCTGCCAGCAGCTATTTGAACGTGACGCGGACGGTGACGGACAGCGTGTCGGCATCGCCGAGTTTCTTGAGTTCGTTGCCCGAGGCTCGCCAGCGATAGATTGCGTTCAAGAGAGGGTCGTCGACGTTCGGGTTGCCGGTGGCGGTGCCTTCCACGAACTGGGCCCTCTTTACCTCTCCGTCTTTGCGGAAGGAGATTCGGACGAGTGTGTCGCGCGGGGGGGAAGTGAGGAGCGTGGTGTTGGTGAATTCTGCACGGCGTGTCTGGATGTTGAGACCGCGCCCCGCCGCAACTCGTCCATCGCGGTTGTGCACGTCGACGATCTTGTTGGTGACAGCTTCGGACTCGCGATCGGAACGGATGCCCCGCATTTTTCCGTTGCCGCCCGCCTCCGGAGTGGATGAGGGGGTCGGTTCCTGCGGCGCGGACTGAGCGGGGGTCTGCGCGGGCGGCGTTGGGGGCGGTGGGGTTTCCGCGGCGGGAGTCGGCGGTGCGGGCGGAGTCGGGGTTGGAATCACCTCACGGGTGAGTTTTTCGAGAAGTTCGGTGGCGGGCGAAACCGGTTTGGTTTCGGCGGCGTCGGCACCCTTGTCGTTGAGTTCGCTCTTTTTCTCGGTGTCGTCGGGCCGGGTCTGTCCCTCTCGCGATTCGCCGGGTTTGGCATCGGGCTTTTCCGCCACGGGCTCCTTCGGCGGGGCCGCATCGGGATTGTCTTTGCCCTTGCTGTCGTCGGCGTTTTTTCCGGTCGAGTTGCCGCTCGCTCCCACACGATCCAGGAGAGGATCCTTCGAGTCGCTCGCGGGCCCGCTGACTCCGGACGCGGCGGCCGGCACTGGAGGAGTCGCCGCCGAAGGCGCGGGGGCGGGAGTCTGCTGTTTTTCCGGATTGGCTTCCGCGGGCTTGGGCTCGGGGGTGGGCGGGTTCTGCGGCGGGAGAGGAAGAGAGGGCGGGGTCGCGGCGGCTGGGCTGGGAGGTGTGGGCTGAATGAGCGGCGAACCGGCCGCCCCGGGCTCTCCCGGATCGAGTGCCATGGCGGCCTGTGCCACATCGCCCTTGAGGCCCGTGGAGGAGTCGCCCTCCAGAAAACCCAGCCAGGTCTTGGTCTGGTTGGTGGAATTGTCGATGCCGAAGCGGATGTCCTGATCCATGTCCTGCGGAGGCCTGGGATGGTCGGGATCTTCCTTTTTTTCTTCCGGCTTTTCGGGATTGTTCTTTTCGTCCTGCTTTTGGGAAGGGAGGCTGGAGAGCGCCTTCATCGACGCGAGCGAAACGCGCGACCGCAGCGGATCGATCTTGATGAGCTGAAGGGAATAGAGCGCCGCGATGTGTGCGGCGGCGGATATCGCCAGACCGATCAGAAACGACGTATTCGTCTTCTTCGCGGACATCGATGGATTTCTTCCGCAAGCCGCGGCAACACCCGAACTCGTGAATGGTACGCGACCTGCCGAGGCGGGTTCGCCGGGGCTTAGCGGGATTGCCGCTTGTAGGTCCGGCCGGCCCACGCCGTCGGAACGCCGGTTTCAAGCTCGTTAGCCGCCTCTCGGAGCAAAGAAGACAGGCGCGCGCTGCCCAGCGGCCACCGCAACAGCACATTCACCCGCCGGGCTGCGGACGAGATCCCCGCACTTTTCAGGAAGAGCCAGATCACGGCGAGCCAGGCGGCCACCCCGGCGGCGGAGGCGGCGACCGCGATCGCAATAGCGCCCGTCGGGGCGGCGGGCCAGAGAAAGAACGCAGCAACCGACGCGCCGAGCAGGGCGGTGTTCCAGGCCGGGAACAGCATGCCGCGTGCCAGCGCCGCGAAGGACCAGGACCTGAGCCGAGAGGGCTTGCGTTTCGCGGACTCGATAAAAATGCGCTTCCAGCCGCGGCGGAAGGCAACCGCGTTTGGGTACATGCGGCACTGCATCATGTTTCCCGCGGGGAGCACCTGCATGCGGAGCTTGGACTGCCAGATCGCCCGGGCGATCGCGAGATCTTCCAGGAGTTCGTCCCGGAACGCGGCGTGCGTGCCGATCGCCTGGTACGCGCTCTGCCGCATCATGATGAACTGGCCGTTCGCGAAAGGTCGGCGCTGGTGATCTCGGCTGGCCTTGAGGGGGGGATAGCGAACCAGAAGTTCGAAGCTGGCTGGAGCCTGCGAGGTTTTCTCGAACGACTGGTCGTAGGTCAGGGTGCTCAGCAAGCTGAGAGCGTCGAGCCGCCGCTCGTCGAGCAGAGCGACGCAGGCCCTGAGGCATCCGGGGTGAAGCACCGTGTCCGCGTCGGCGAAGACGAGAACCCCGTCGGCGGGGATCTGCTGCCGCGTGACAGCCTCGTGGATGGCGTGAACCTTTCCGGCCCAGTCGGCCGGGCAGGAAGCGATTTCCAGAACCTCGAAACGCTCGTCGGGCCCGATTGTTTCAAGAGCGACGGCGAGCGTGGAATCCGTGCAACGGTCCAGGGCAAGCACTGCGCGGAAGGCGGGGTAGTCCTGATTCCGCAGCGACGCCACGAGAGAAGCGATGACGGCCTGCTCGTTGTGCGCGGGGACGATCACCCAGACTGGTGAAGACCGATTGAGCGACGACGCGAGGCCGTCGGATGCAACCCCGAGCACGGCATGAGTTCGGCGCATCGCGATCAGGATGTATGTAAAGATCGCCGCACCGAACAGGGACGGAGCCGCCAGAACCAGGGCAAGAACGGATGGAAGCGAGAGCGTCATCAGCGGTCACAGCCTATTCCATGGGGCAAGGCGGGGCGTGCCCATACCCTCCAGCATGCCGCGAGCGAGATCAACCGGGCAAAGAACTGCGATGCCGCCGGTCCTCTCGCCGGGCCAGTGCAGAGAAGTCGACAGGCTGTGCGCTCGGAAATACGGGCTTCCCACGATTGTTCTGATGGAAACGGCGGGGGCGGCTGTTGCCGACAGCGTGCTGGAATTGCCCGGCGGGAGGCTCGGGCGCGGGGTGCTTGTCGTCGCCGGGGGCGGGAACAACGGCGGAGACGCGCTCGTGTGCGCGCGATACCTCGCCAACGCGCGGGTTGCGATGGCGGTGGTGCTGATTGCCGCCCGATCGAAGCTCGCTCCTGAAACGCGCACCCACCTCAAGATCTGTGAGCGGATGGGCATTGCGGTGCATGAAGGTGCCGCACGCAGCGCGATTCAGAACGCGATGGCGGATCTTGGGAAACAAACGCCCGGCGCGCTGGTGGACGGGCTCTTTGGCACCGGCCTCTCGCGTGATGTGACGGGGCGGGCGGCCGCCGCGATCGATTGCATCAACGAGCTGTCGCGGGGCGGGTGCGCTGTTGTTTCGGTCGACATTCCCAGCGGGCTTGACGCGGAAACAGGGCGGGAACTGGGGGTGGCGGTGCGTGCGGATCGGACGGTGACGTTTGTGGGCATCAAAAAGGGCATGCTTTCGAAAACGGCGGAGCGGCTGGTCGGCGAGGTCGAGGTCGTGGACATCGGCGTTCCGCGGGCGGCGGTGGATGAAGTGCTCGGGGGTGATCGGGCGGGAAGAAGACGGGGTTGACTTCGGCGGAATTCGTCCGACGATTGTGCGGGGACAACGTGCTTTGGAGGCGGTATGAGCGTTCGCATGGAGTTGAGCCGCATCCTGATCCGGGAGTTGAACGACATGCAGCTCATCGAGCTGCGCGAGGTCCGCGCGGAGGGCGCCAAGGACGCGGAAGTCCGGTCGTTTCCGATCGTCATCGGTTTGCCGGAGGCGATGGCGATCGAGCGGCGGCTCAAGGGCATCCAGATCAAGCGTCCGCAGACGCACGATCTGCTTGCGAACGTGATCGGCACGATGGGCGGAGAGCTTGTATCGATCACGATCAACGATCTGAGCGATCACACGTTTTTCGCGACGCTGGATGTCAAGGCGAACGACGGACAGATCCTTCACATAGACAGCCGGCCGAGTGATGCGATCGCCCTTGGGGTGGCCGAGGGCGTGCCGATCTATGTGGAGGAGCATGTTCTGGAGGCGGCGGGCAAGGACCCTGAGCCCGATATGAACGCGGGGGATGAAACCGACGGATCCGAGGAAGAAGAGTGAGTCTTCCCCCGCCTGCTGCTGAAACGCTGAACTCCGACGGGGCCGGAGGCGGGGACGGGCCGGCGGGCATCTCGCCGCGGTCGTTCATCACCGCGGATCTGCCTGGTATCGGGGGCGTGATCAAGGCGAGGCCCGAGGACTTTCTGGTGGATGAGATCCCGGCGTATTCGCCGGGAGGCACGGGTGAACATCTCTACCTCTTCGTCGAGAAGCGGAATCTCTCGACGCTTGAGGCCGTGCGGGTGCTCGCCGATCACTTCGGAGTGGAGAGCGAGGCGATCGGCTTTGCGGGCATGAAAGACCGGGTCGCGATCACGCGGCAGCTGTTTTCCGTTCACATTCCGAAAAAGAAGCCGGAGGACTTTCCTTCGCTTGACCACGAGCGGCTGAAGATCGAATGGGCCGATCTGCACACCAACAAGCTGCGCACCGGGCACCTGACGGGGAACCGTTTCAGCATCCGGATACGCGGGGTCTCGTTTGCCAGAGTGCGTGAGGCGAGCGCGATACTCAACCGGCTGACAGAACGGGGGGTGCCCAATCGATTCGGCCCTCAACGTTTCGGGCGGGCGGGCAACAACCACCTCATCGGCCGGGCGCTTTTCCGGAACGACTTCGAAGGAGCCATCGAGGAGATGCTGGCTCCGCAGGCCCGAACCACCGAAGCCCACGAACAGGCGAAGGAGTTTTACAGGAAGGGCGACTTTGGCTCGGCGCTGGGCTGCCTTCCGCGAAGTTCGCACCCGGAGCGGCACGTTCTTCGGTCGCTTGCGAAGGGGGAGCGTCCATCGCGGGCGGTCAAGACGCTGGACCGGTCGGCGCTCAAGTTTTTCCTGTCGGCATTTCAGTCCGCGGTTTTCAATCTCGTGCTGGAGGAAAGGCTTCGCGCGGGCAGCTTCGACAGGCTCCTCGAAGGGGACGTGGCCATGAAGCACGAGAACCGCGCCTGCTTTGATGTGGACGCGGCGGTCGCGGGAGATGCGGCGACCGCGGAGCGGCTGCGGTCCTTTGAAATCAGTCCGAGCGGCCCGATGTGGAGCGCCGGGATGCGGCGTGCCGGCGGTGAACCGGGCCAGATCGAGCTCCGCTGCCTCGAAAAACTGGGAGTCAGCGAAGCAGATCTGTCCGCGTTTGATTCAAGGGCGGGGCGGATGATCGAAGGGGCGAGGCGCCCGCTCCGCGTGCCGGTGGCATATCCGGAGATCGACGCCGGCGCGGACGAGCATGGTGAGTATGTGCGGGTGGCCTTCGATCTGCCGCGCGGCGCGTTCGCGACGGTCGTGCTCGAAGAAATCATGAAGACCGGATTGCGGGAGCAGGGCGACCTCGAGGAGGAGAGTGAATGACGGGGCCGAATTCCGTTCGGTGCGTCTGCTTTGACTGGGGGGGAGTCCTGTTGCGGATCTGCCGGAGCTTTGCCGAAGGCGTGCGTGCTGCAGGGCTGGAGCTGCGGCCGGGCGCCGATGCTCCGGAAATGGCGGCGAAGAGGCACGAACTGGCGCATCAGTTTCAGATCGGCGGCCTTCAGCGCGAAGAGTTCCTCGCGGCGATTTCCAGCGCCATGCACCATGCTTACACGCCGCAAGAGTTCGAAAAGATTCACGACGCGTGGCTGATCGAGGAGTACCCGGGTGTGAGTGGGCTAATCGACGATCTCCACGCCCGGCCCGGGGTCGAAACGGCGATGCTCTCCAACACGAACGAGCTTCACTGGGCCCGCCGGTTTCCGGCGGCCGGGAAGCCACACTTTCCGACCGCGGGTCGCCTCAAACACCGGCACGCGAGCCATGTGCTCGGGCTTGCGAAGCCGGACCGGGCAATTTACCGGGCGTTTGAACGCGAGGCGGGGTTTGCCGCCGGTGAGATTCTCTTCTTTGACGATCTTGAAGAGAACGTCGCGGCGGCTCGTTCGTGCGGCTGGAAATCGGAACGAATCGACCACGCGGGGGATACGGCGGCGCAGATGCGCACGCATCTCCGGTCGTACGGCGTTCTGTGAATCGGCTTCAGGCGGCGTCGATGGCGATGTCCAGTTCAACCGTCCGCGGCAGCTGACACTCCGTCCCGCTGCAAGCCTGAAAGGTGACAGCGAGGAGCGGCCTGCCGGTCAGCTTTTCCGTCTGTTCGACCGCGACATCAAACTCCACGCGACCGGTGTACACGTGCGGCTTTCCCATGACGTTCGACGCGGCGTCGTAGGAAGTTCCCCGGGGATAGTCGGCGAACACGGCCAGACCGGTTCCGCCGATGAGTTGCACGCGCAGAGGGATAAGCCCTCTGCCGGAGGATTGTGGATCCGAGATCCAGGGGTCGGCCGCGATCACGTGGAAACCGTCGGCGATCTGGAGAACGAGTTTGAACGCCGCGGGCGTGTCGGGGGAGAGGGTTATGCGGTCGGTGGAGGCGTAGATCTCGACCGGGGTGAAAGCAGACGAACTTTCGCTGGGGCGAGACTCGCCCTGGAGTACACCGGCGATGGACTTCAGGTCGGGGCTGGCAAGCACGCGGAGGACCGATCGGAGCCCGTGAACAAGCGCCAGGGGCTGGCCCTCGAATTCGCCCGCAAGGCTCTTCAGCAGTTCCTGGGCGTGGGCGGCCCATTCGCCGTCGGAACATCGCTCGTGCAGTTCAAGGAAGCAGTGCAGCAGCACGGTCGTCCCGCACGGGATAGCGCCGTCATGGATGGACCGGGCGCGGACGAAGAGATCCCCGATATCAGCGGACGCATCAAAGAAGCCGCCCGATCCGTCGCCGAATTGCTCTATTGCCTGCGATGCAAGAGCCTGCGCATGGGCGGCGCGGCGCTGACCGTTTTCAACCCCGGTCGCCTTGGCCAGGTCGAGCAGGCCGGCGGAGAGAAAGGCGTAATCCTCAAGGAACCCGCGGTCCCCCACCGCCTCCAGCCGGAAGCTTCGGGCCAGGAGACCGTCGGATGCGCGGAGGCGTTTGCACACCCACTCCGCCGCTCGCTCGGCGGTACGGACAAAGGCTGTTTCTTCAAGAACACGGCCGCAATACGCCAGGGCGCCGATTGCAAGTCCGTTCCAGGCCGCGAGAACCTTGTCATCGAGGCGAGGCTGCTTGCGTTCGGATCGTGCGGCGAGCAGCGCGGCGGCGATGCGATCGAATCTCTCGCGGAACGCATCGAGCGAAGGCGCAAAGTGTTGCCAGATGCGATCGGGACGGTCCTGGAGCCTGAGAACGCTGGAGGCCGGCTCGCCGGGGTGATGAGGATCGGCGAAGTTTGGTCCTGATTCGAGCGAGAAGACCCGGATCGCCCACTGGGCATCATCGGCCGACAGCACAGCGCGGATCTGTTCGGGCTTCCAGAGGTAATTGAGCCCCTCGCGGCCATCCACCTCGGCGTCCTGGCCCGAGGCGAATCCAGCGCCCTGGATCATCAGCTCGCGGATCATGTAGCGGCATGTTTGCCGGGCGGTGCGTGCGTATTCCTGATCGCCGTAGACCATCGCCGCCCGGGCGAAAAGCCGCGCGAGCAGGGCATTGTCGTAGAGCATTTTCTCAAAGTGCGGCACGGTCCAGGTCGAGTCGACGCTGTATCGATGGAAGCCACCGGCGAGCTGATCGTGCATGCCGCCGATCATCATCTTGTCGAGGGACAGGCGGACGGCGCGATCGATGGCTTCCCGGGTTTCGGACGATCCGGCGGTTGCGCGAGCGTCGAGAAGAAACGCGAGAAAGTCGGGCTGAGGAAACTTGGGCGCGGCGCCGAACCCGCCGTGATTCTGATCGAAAGAGCGGAGCAGACCCGAGACCGCATCGGTGACGGCCCGGAGTCCATCGATCGGGCCGCGCGGGGCCGAGATCGCGAGCCGCTGCCTGACGAGATCGGCAACCTGTGAGGCCTGGTCCAGCACCTCCTGCCGCTGGGAGCGGTACGCGCGGGCGATGTTCTCAAGAACGTGCGGAAAAGCAGGGACTCCGATGCCCGGGCGGGGCGCGGGCGGAAAGTAGGTGCCGCACCAGAAGGGCCGGAGAGAAGCGGGCTCGAGGAAAACGCTCATGGGCCAGCCGCCGTGGCCGGTCATGATCTGCGTCGCGGTCATATAGATGTCGTCGATATCGGGGCGTTCTTCGCGATCGACCTTGATGCAGACAAAGTTGTCGTTCATCAGGCGTGCAATGGCTTCGTTTTCGAAGCTCTCGCGTTCCATGACGTGGCACCAGTAGCAGGTGGAGTAGCCGATGCTGACGAAGATCGGAACATCGCGCCGGCGTGCCTCTTGAAAGGCCTCGTCGTCCCAGGGTTGCCAAGCGACAGGATTGGCGGCGTGCTGGAGCAGATAGGGGCTGGTGCTCCGGGCTAGCCGGTTCGCCGGATTTTTCATCGCGGAAGTGTTGGCCGCCCGCGGGGCTAGCGCCCGCCCGACGCGGCCCGCCCGAGCGGCTTTACGATCATGGAGGCGACGAACCTACCGGCGAGCGGATCCCGCGTCGCGAGGGCCGCCACGCTGGCTCCGCTGATGAGCTTGGGGGACCCGACCAGGGTCTTCATCGCGGTCAGGCCAGAGCGCAGCACGGCATCGACAGGAACCGCGGCGAGAGAGAGAGTGACGGTGGAGGCGATGAGGCGGACCTCATCGGACCGCGCTTCGGCGGCCATGGATTGATGTGCGGCTTCAAACTCCATCGCGTAGGCGCGGGCCGCGTGATCCACTTCTGAAAGCAGATCGCGATCGACCGGACCCGATGGATCGCGGTAGAGCATAGCGGTCGCCTCCGAAACGGCATTTCGAAACTCTGTGAGCGGGTCGGCGAGCGCGTCGCGGAGCGCAAGAAAGCGGGCGGCGTCGGCCTGAAGCACGGTCGGGACGGCCACGGCGAGGAATCGGCGGGCCAGTTTTTCTTCGGCACGCTGAGCGACGGACGATGCGTGCGAACGCATGACGACCATGCCGTGGCGGCAGGCGAAGCGATCCATCGCGGCGGCGACCGGCAGGCTGACTCCCGGGTCGGGTCCGCCACGCAGAAGATCGTGCGCGACCGCGTCCAGGTATCGCTTTTCGTCGTCGAAGAGATCATCGTGTACAAGCGCGCGGAGGGACGCGAAGTGCGGATCAGCCGACAGAACGCCGCACACGTGGCGGACGTCCGGCTCTGCGGTCTGCTTCGCGAAGGCGCGGGCGATGATGCCTTCATCCCAGAGCCGGGCGCTCCAGCGCCAGGAATCCATGAACTTGAGATACCGCGGGGACATCTCAACCGCGCGTCCGAGACTTTCAGCGTCGTTGCCCTGCAGCGGCGCGGGGAGGAACGTCGTGACGCGGCCGGCGAGCAGCAGCGCCGCCATGGCGGGGGGCTCGCGGGTCGTCAGGTGATAGGGGCTGATCACGACATTCATGACGGAAGATTCAACGCACGCGACGGCGGTACTTCGACCATCACCGCTCGAAACTATGTCGAAATTCCGCGAACCGGAAAGATGCCCGGGACGAATCAGCAACCGAGATTCAGGCGCGGTAGCCGCGCGGGTGTGCCTGGAACCATTTCCACGCCGTCTCGATGATTTGCTCGAGTTGCGTGAAGCAGGGCTTCCATCCGAGGGTTCGTTCGGCGGCGAGCGGGCTTGCGAAGAGCCTGGCCGGATCACCCGGGCGGCGCGGGGCGGATTCGACGCGAATCTCCCGGCCGGTGACTTTCCGGGCCGCCTCCAGGATTTCGCGGTTCGATATTCCGCGGCCAATTCCCAGATTGAGAGTCACCGTTTCTCCGGGCGAGACTTTTTCGAGCGCGAGCACGTGTGCCGCGGCGATGTCGCAAACATGCACATAATCCCGCACGCATGTGCCGTCGGGTGTCGGGTAGTCCTCGCCGAAGAGCTTGAGCGATGGCTGAAGACCCAGCGCCGTCCGCAGCACGACCGGGATGAGGTGCAGTTCGGGATCGTGATCCTCGCCGAGCTCTCCGGCGGGTTCGCATCCGGCGACGTTGAAGTAGCGGAGCGACGTCATCGCGGGGGCCGCGTCGCGCGCCGACAGGGCAGCGGCGACATCCTGAAGCATCTGCTCACCGATCAGCTTCGTGCGGCCGTACGGGCTGATCGGGCCCAGCGGGGCGTCTTCCCGGAGCGGGATCAGGTGGTCCGCAGGCTGCCCGTAGACGGAGCAACTGGAGGAGTAAACGATGCGCCGGATGTTTCTCGCGGCGATCGCCTCCAGAAGCGGGATCATCGAAGCGACGTTGTTGCGGTAGTACAGAACCGGATCGGCCGATGACTCGCCGACGTTTGCGTGCGCCGCGAAGTGCATAACGGCATCCACGCCTCCGGTAAACGCCTCGCCCAGTCGGACGCCGTCGGAGAGTTCGCCCTGGACAAAGCGCAGCCTCGCGCCGCCTCGCCGGGCGAGAATGCGCACGGCCTCTTCGTGACCCCGCGAAAGGTTGTCGTAGAGGACGACAGAATGGCCGGCCTTCAGCAGCGCATCGCAGGCGTGCGAGCCGATGTAGCCGGCGCCGCCGGTTACGAGAACGTTCACGAAACCCCCTTCCGGGTCGCCCAGCCCCCGAGCAGCACGGGGGGCGATACACGGCGCGAGGCGGCGACGCACGCCCAGAGCATGATGACGCCCGCAAAGACCATGAGCACGCTGAGCCACTGGCCGCGTGAAAGGCCGGCGATGCGCTGCACGGCCAGTTGAGCGTCGGGCAGCCGCCAGAATTCTGTGATGACCCGCATGATCCCGTAGAGAATAAGAAACCAAGCGCCGATCACTCCGGGCGCCCGAGGCTTGCGCCAGATCCAGGCGAGCCCGACAAAGAGAATGATTCCCTCGGCAAATGCCTGGTACAACTGGGACGGGTGCCGCGAGGAAATCAGCGGCCCGAGCTCTGCGGCCAGCCGCTGACGGGTCTCGCCGGGGCCGCTCTGCAGCGTTTCGAGCATGCGGTGGATCGCGTCGTCAAGCTTGTCGGAGGGCAGCGAGAACTTGCGCAGCAGAGCGGCCAGCGCGTGCTGCTGATCAGCGCTGAGGGGCGGGGCATGACCTCCGTCGCTCATCGGCGGGGAGAGCAATTCCTGCGGGAAACGGACGGTCCACCAGGGTGCGGGCTCGCCGGGCATGGCGACGATCTTGCCCAGCAGTTCGCCGTTGACAAAGTTCGCCAGACGTCCGAGGCAGAGCCCCGGCGGGGTCACGATCGCCATGGCATCGAGAACGTGGAGCATCGAACATCGCCCGACGACGCGCCCATGCTCATCTTTGAAACCACGGGAGACCCGCCAGCAGGCGATGATCACGCCCGCGATTCCGCCGTGGCTTGCCATGCCCCCCTTGTTGAGGGCGAGCAGGCCCCACCAGGGAAACGAATCCGAGAACATGACAAAGAGCCTCGGCTCATAAAAGATGGCGTAGCCCAGACGGCCGCCGACGATCACGCCGAGGATGACCCAGGTCATGGCATCGCCGATGCGCTCGCGAGGGATCAGGATCAGGCCGCGGGCGGAGAGAAGACGCAGCAGCAGGTACGCCAGCAGAAAACCCGTGACGTATGAAATGCCGTACCAGCGCAGTCCGAATCCATCCGTGAACTTCACGGCGAACGGACCAAGGTCGTGCAGCCAGGAGGCCAGGACGAGCATGCTTGCGAGTGTAGCGGTCGCTTACGAGGCGTCGATGCCGTAAAAACGCCTGGTAGTGGCGTTGATCTGTTCGTGGAATAAATCCCAGGGAGTTCCGCGGGTCTGAGCGACCGACCGGGCCGTGACCGAGGCCATCCACGGCTCGCAGGGCCTCTCACCCCGGTGCGGGTCGGGGGACAGATACGGGGCATCGGTCTCGATCATCAACCGGTCCGCCGGCACCATGCAGATCGCCTCTCGCACTTCCTGCGCGTTGCGGTAGGTCGCGACTCCGGTGAACGAGACAGACGCTCCGAAATCGAGCACCTTGCGCATGTCGCTGGTTCCGCCGGTAAAGCAATGAAAAACAAATCGCGCAGGATCAAGGGCTTGCCCGCGCAGGATGGGAAGAAGGTCGTCGAAGGCTTCGCGGCAGTGCAGAACCACGGGAAGATCGACCCCCTGCTGCTTCCAGCCGACGATGTGCGCCAGTTGCTCCTCAAGGACCTGTCGCTGCAGTTCTTTCGGGGGGTCGTCGTAGTGGTTGTCGAGACCGAGCTCTCCCCAGGCGACGCAGCGACCGGAGCGGGCGACGGTCAGGAGGTTGCCCCATTCGTGGGGCCCGTTGTCGGCGTATAGCGGATGGACGCCGGCGGTGCACCAGACGTTCGCGAAGGTCTTTGCAATCTGTAGCGCCTTGAGGCAGTCTGCCGTGGTCGTTGAAATGGTGATGCAGCCCTTGACCGCGTGTTCGGCGGCACGGGCCAGCACGGATTCCACTCTGCCGGCGAAATCCGGGAACGTGAGGTGACAGTGCGTGTCGATCACGGGCTGAGAATAGGGGGCGGGTGCTCTAGACTCCCTCCATGAGCAGCAACGGGCTTCCGCCATTACCGGCCCGCGATCCGCGCGGGCACAAGGGCACGTTCGGCACCGTCGTGGTTGTCGGCGGCTGTGCCGACGCCCGGTCGCGGATGATCGGCGCGCCGGCTATGGCGGCCCTCGCGGCTCTCCGCAGCGGAGCGGGGCTGGCGCGGATGCTGTGTCCCGAGCCGATCGTCAACGAAGCGATCCAGATCACCCCCTCGGCAACAGGCATCGCCCTGGCAACCAGTGCGGACGGATCGCTGGTTGCCCATCTGGCTGCGGAGGCTTTTGACCGGCATACAGCCGGCTCGCACGCGATCGTCGTTGGCCCCGGCCTTGGTTGGTCGTCGGACCCGCTGGACCCGCTTACTCGGGGAACCACGGCGCTGGTCATGCGAGCCATCCTTCACGCGGAAGCGCCGCTCGTGCTCGACGCCGATGCGCTGACCGCGCTTGCCGCGACGCCCGACTTTACAAAAGACTTTCGCGCCAGCGCTGTCCTGACGCCCCATCCCGGCGAGTTCAAGAGACTGGCCGCGGCGCTGATGCTGCCGGCACCCGGCGAGGACGACGCTTCGCGAAGCGCGGCGTGCGAAGCGATGGCGCGGAGGATCGGGTGCATCGTTGTCCTCAAGGGAGCGGGCACGGTCGTCAGCGACGGGATGCAGACTTGGCGCTGCGCCAGCGGCCATGCATGCCTGGGGACGGCCGGCACGGGCGACGTGCTCAGCGGGCTCATTGCCGGGCTCGTCGCGCAGTACGCCCGCGGCGGGGTGCCGCTCTTTGACCTTGCCCGGATCGGAGTGGAAGCGCACGCCCGGTGCGGCGAACTCTGGGCGAGCCGACACGGCGCGGCGGGGCTCGTGGCGCACGAGCTTGCTGACCTCATACCCGAAACGCTCGAGCAGATGCGACCGGCCTGAGCGGGGTTACTGGCTCTCGAGTTCGAGCCTTCTGGGCATGACGCTGGAAACCAGACGGATGGTCGGGGCGGCCAGCTCGGTGTGCAGGGAAGTGTCCTTGGTGTCGCCCGGCTGCACCGTGAGATCGAGGGTCGCGCGCCGCAGCCGCGGGCCGATGTCGTATTCCAGTGTGAACTTGGCATCGGTGACGCCCTGGATCAGTGGCTGGTCCAGCGTCTGCTTCAGCGTCCCGTTGAGATACGTCTTCTCGGTGAGATAGAGCGTGTAGGGGCCCTGCTCACCCGAGAGAGCATCGCGGCGCTCGACGCGGGAAATTTTTTTTGTCAGTGTGTTGGGATCGTCGAACGATACGAATTCGACGTAGGTGCTCGAGACGGGGTTCTGGTTCGACGCGAAAACGTCGGTCGGGTACGGACCGAACTGGTCCCCCGTCCGGATCATCGTGAGAAGCCTGTGCATGACGATGCGCGAAACGACGTGGGTCGATGCCGCATCGGTGGTGAACTTGTATGCACGGAAAGAGGCGTGCAGCGCGGTCATGGTGGCGGCCAGAAGCGTGCTGGTGATCGTCAGGGCGATCAGCATTTCGATGAGGCTGAATGCGCGATTGCGCTGATGCGTTTTCATGGTTTGCCCTCCTTGTAGGTCATGGGCAAGGCGGAGAACTGAAGGGGCAGCATGATGCCGTCGGGCAGCGTCATCTGCGGGTTGAGGCGGAGCTGAACACGCCCGTAGCCATAGAAGGGGACAACCTTGGCGCCGGCGTCGAGCTGGGCCTGCGTTGGCGTCGCCGTCGGTGCGAGATCGGGCAGGCCGTCGCCGTTGAGATCCCAGCCGACGATCTTCTGGCCGTTCACGGTGGGCAGCTTCTCCGGGTCCAGGCCCTCCTGATCGCCGTCGGCGCTGCCGAAATAACCGATGCTCAGGTTGAAGTCGGCCGGATTGCCCGTGGCGTTGCCCGCCACGTCCACCATGGGCTTGGAGCCGGGCTGCGGATCGAACGTCATGAGAAGCGCACCGTCAACGGTCACATTGCCGCGGATGTCGATCAGCCCGGCGATGATGGCGCCCTGAAGACGGACGTCCTGGTCGGGGGGTGCGTTGAAGTTGCCAACGTCCACCGAATAGTTGGGCAGGATCATGCTGCTCTTATTGATCTCGGCGAGCTGGGCATCGGTGGGGTTGTACGAGGCGTCATCGGGGTGGTCCGGGTTCTTGGTCGTGAACTTGGTCTTCCCGGTGAACTGCACCTTGTTGCGGACGTTGGTGAACACCTGCGGCGTATCGCTGACGACCGACCCGACGATCGTGCAGTCGTGGAAACGGATGTTGTTGCTGAACGGCTTGGTATCGACGATGCGCTTGCCGCCGATCACGAGCGGATCGGCGAGCGTGTTGTAGCCGCTCGTGAGCGCGACCTGGTCGGATGGGATGTCCGCTTTGTCGAGGGGCGTGGAGGCGATGAGCAGCGCCTGGTTGGGGGGCACCGCCGAACTCGGAAGCATCGTCGGGTACTTTGTGCCCGCGTAGACCGAGCGCGCCGGGTTCACGCCGGGGTAGCCGTCGGCCTGGATTTTCATCGTCCCGTAGTTGGACCAGAGCGGGTGGGTGTTGTCGGATGTCGTTCTGATCAGCGTGACGCCGATGAAGGTGCAGTTCACGAAGAGCGCGTTGCAGCCGACCGGTATCTGCACGCTCTTGAAGGTCATGTTCTGATAGACGGGCCTGAAATAGACGTCGGTGTAGTTCGGGCTGTTGAAGGGCATCTTCTCCCAGTAGGCGGTCGAGTAATTGTCGGGCCGCCCATCGTTGTCGTTATCGGGATCCACCCGCTCGTAGCGCGGCTGCGTCGAAGACCGGGGTTTGGACTCGACGTAGGTCCCGAGGCTGCCGGCACCGACTCCGAGATTGGTCGCGACCTGGTTCGCGAATGTTGCGCCGTCGGCCAGGCTCGCGAGCGTCGATTGCTGCGAACTGAAGACGGAATTGGACAGGTTGGGCAGAACGTTGTCCGATGCACCGAACGTCTGGGCCGCCTTGCCCGTTCCGGGCATGACGGTGCCTTTCACATCATCCGAGATCGATCCGCGGGCGGAGGTCCACGAGGCCTGGTCCACCTTGAAGAGCAGACGGCCCGCAACCTTGGAGTAGCGGTCGCGCTTGTCGATGTAGCCGTCACGCCAGCCCAGCGTCACGTCATCCTGGTCGACGATCGCCTCGTCCTTGTCCCACTTGCCGTTGAGGTTGGTGTCGTTGAAGCCGTATGAGCCGTTCTGATTCCGGTCCGGGTTCGACGAATCGATCAGCAGGGCAAGGTCGTCGTCGACCGTGAATTCCGGAGTTTCATTCTCCGCGGGTGTTCCCAGCGTGAGTGCCTTCGAGAGGGCCAGCCGGCCGTCGTTGTTCTTGTCAAAGTGCTTGATGAAAATCGAGAAGTCATCGATGTAGCCGTTGTCGAGAACGTCGGTGAACGCGTTGCTGGGCTTGCCCGAACCGTCGTAGTCCTTGGAGTTCGACGGGATCCCCAGCGATTCGATGGGGTGATTGATCCGGAGCCGGTTGTCTCCATCCGTGTCGTATTTGGCGACGCCGGCGAAGAAGTCCTTGAGTTTCTGGTCGAGCACCGGATCAAGCCCGAGAAAGTCCGACCGCATCAGGAGCGGTTCGCCGTCGGGCTTGGTGACCTGCGTGAATCGGCAGCCAAGATCGCCATTCACGAGCACGTTCTTCCCGATCATCACCCGGGACGGGCTCACGATCGCCTGCTTGACCCGCTTGCTGATCGAAAAGTCCTGCATCACCGTCCGAGAGAGCGGCTGATTTGCGCGGGTGTACGCGAAGTCAAAGCCTGTCACGATCGCGCGCACCGTCTTGCCGTCCGCCAGCGGAGCGTACGTGATACTGAAGCCCAACGTTGGCTTGGTCTGCCCTGAGGGTGCCGCATCGATCCCGACAACCGGCGTGTAGAGCCAGCCAGTTTTGGCGTAGACAGTCAGGTCCGCCCCGCTCATCGCGTTGCCGAGCGTGGGCTGTGAAACCCCCACGCCGCTCACAACGTTCTGGTCGGCGGCGTGCCGATTGGCCAGAGCCTCGGCCAGGCCGGCGGGCTTCTTGTCTTCAGGGTAAGAGCTGAGAGGATTCTGGATTGTCACGGTCCCGGCGTTGGAGGTGTTGCCGTTCCAGAGCTCCGCCGCGAGGCTTCCCGTGATGTCGCTCTTGCTGATGACAAATCGCTGAGCGGCCTCCTGAAGCCGGGCCGAAGCGATTTTGAGTCCCGTTTCGGCGGCGCCCAAGGCACGCACCACGTGCACGTGCGTGGCTGCCGTGCGGATATTGCCCTTGCTGGCGATCGCCATGGCGGCCGCCAGCGACCCGAAGAGGATCAGGAACATCATGGAAAGAATCGACGCGACGCCGCGCTCGCGGACGCTCGTTCGGGCGAGGCGCCGGCGGTTGCTGCGAGTGTTTCCCCAGATCCTGCGCAACATCATGAATTCATTCCTCTCCCACGGTCGCCCTCAGGGCGCAATCCAGATCAGACGGGTGACTTCGATCGGCTTGGTGTCGTACGGCCCCTGGTATGTGACAACCACGGTGACGCGCACGGGGTACTGGTCCACGGCGGTGCCTGGGTCGTTTCCGCTCGGGGCGACGTAGAAGCCCTTGGCCCTCGTGGTTGCAAAGTTGAGCGGGTCGACCTTCTCGACGGTCACGCTCTGGGCCCAACCCTCGAGCGCCTTGGGCTTTCCGTTGCCGTCCACCTGCGTCACACCGCTCGCATCCGTCATCGGCACAATCGTGCCCGAGGCCGATATGGGCCCCGGCATGTTGCCGTCGCGTCCGAAGATCTTGCCGTCGAAGTCGGTGAGGCAGTTGTAATCCGCCACCACCACCTTCTCGTTCCCCGCTCCCCAGCCCGTCACAACGCCCTTGGCATCGACGGAAAGACCCACAACAGGGTCGTACTTCGGGGCTCGGCGCACCAGTTCCCGGATCTCGTTGGCGAGCAGCGCACCCGTCGCCGAGCGGCTGGACCAGTTGTTGTTCTCGATGAACGAACGCTGAGCATCCACAAACGCCAGCACTCCGACCCCGATGACCACGAGCGCCAGGCTGGTTTCCAGCAGCGTGAAGCCGCGGCCCCGGCGTCGGGAAAGGATGCGTGGGTTGACCTGGATTTTCATGGCGCGGCGCATCGCGGATGCTCCCTTCGCCGCCGCACGCGCGCCGTGCGTGCGGCCTTGCACCATGAACTATCGGATATTCACTTGACGATCTGGCTCATCTTGAAGATGGGGAGGATGATCGCCATCGCGATGAAACCGACTATGACGCCCATGACGAGGATCATGATGGGTTCGATAAGGCTCGTGACCGCCTTGATGTTGTCCTTGAGCGCCTTCGCGTAATACGAGCTGATCTCGTCGAGCACTTCTCCGAGCTTACCGGACTCTTCGCCGGCCGCGATCATCTGGCTGACGGCGCGCGGAAGCAGCGGGTCCTTCGTGAGCGTGCCCGTGATCTTTTTACCCTGCTTGACGTTGGTGTAGACCTTTTTCCACATCGCGTGGTACAGCTGATTCCCGCTGATCTCGCCCGTGATCGCGAGGGTGTCGAGCATCGGCACGCCGGCGTTGATGAGCTGGCCCATCGTCTGCAGGCTCCGGCTGATGTACAGCGAGCGGAACATCGTGCGGACGATCGGCACGGTCAGCTTGAGCTTGTCGACCCAGAAGCTGCCGATCTCGGTGCGTGTAAATGCGTAGATGCCGCCCGCACCCACCACCAGTCCGGCCAGGAGGTACGGCCAGTTGGCGACGACGAACTTCGAGACACCCATCAGGAATGTGGTGGCCCAGGGGAGAACCTCTTCCTTGCCCTCAAAGACGGCGTAGAACTTCGGCAGGACGAACGCGAGCAGGAAGATCGTGACCGCGACCGCGAGCGTGCCGATGACCGCCGGGTAGATCGCCGCGCCGACCACCATCTTGCGCGTCTCGATCTGCTGCCCGATGTATCCGGCGATCCGGTCGAGCATCTTCGCGAAGCTTCCCGACATTTCCGAGGCCCGCGTCATGTTGATGTAGAGCGGATTGAAAAGCTTGGGGTGCTTGGCGATCGCCTCGGAGAACTGCTTGCCCGATTCCACATCGTTCTTCAGCGTGATGATCACCTTCTTGAAGCCGACGTGCTGCGTCTGCTCGGCGATACCCTCGAGCGCCGAACGCAGGTTAATTCCGGCTCGGATCATGACCGCAAGCTGGGTTGTAAAGTCGAGGACGTGCTTCTGAGTCGGCTTGCCAGCGTTGAGCTCGCGGAACTTGGCCATCAGCCCGGGCGCGCGATCGGATCCCGCCGAGGCAGAGACGCTCAGCACGTGAGAACCCTGGTTCCGAAGGATGGCAGCCGCGCTCGCCGCGGAATCGGCGGCGACAACGCCCGCCGTCACCTGGCCCTGCGCCGTTCGAACTTGATATCTGTAGTTGGGCATGGCTTTGCAGGTACCGGGCACTAGGACTAGGCACTAGCGCGTGATGGTCGAATCTCCCAACGTCGGCCCCGGGGTTTCCTAGTGCCCGGAGCCTGTTGCCAACCGGGTTCTTCCTACGCCGCCAGCTGACGATCCAGCTTGTCCGGGAACGCGGCCTGCGCGATGGCGTCGTCGCGGCTGATCATGCCGTTGAAGTAGAGCGATGCGATGGCCGTGTCCAGGCTGCACATGCCGATCGCGCGGTTGGTCTCGATCACGTTCGGGATTTCGAACGTGCGAGCCTCGCGGATCAGGTTGCGCACCGCGGGCGTGCACAGAAGCACCTCCACCGCCGGGACCATGCCCGCCGCGTCCGTGCGGCTGAACAGCGTCTGGCTCACCACAGCCTGCAGCGTGTTGGAGAGCATCGAGCGGATCTGGTTCTGCTGACCCGCCGGGTACATATCGATGATTCGTTCCACCGTCTGCGAGGCGTTCACCGTGTGCAGGGTCGAGAGGACCAGGTGGCCGGTCTCCGCGGCGGAGATCGCGAGCGAGGTCGTCTCCAGGTCGCGCATTTCGCCGACCAGGATGATGTCCGGGTCCTGACGCAGGCAGTGCTTGAGGCCGCTGCCGAACGAGGGCATGTCCTGCCCGAGTTCACGCTGCTCGATCACGCACTGCTTGCTCTCGAACTGGTATTCGACCGGGTCTTCCAGCGTGATGATGTGCTTCTTGTAGCGCTGGTTCATCGCCTCGATCATGGCGGCGAGCGTGGTGGACTTACCCGAACCGGTATCGCCCGTGACGAGCACCAGGCCGCGCGGGAGGTAGGTGAGGCGGGCGATGACTTCGGGCAGGTTCAGTTTGACGAGAGCCGGAACCTTGGTCTTGATCGAACGCATGGCAAGGCCGATCACGCCCCGCTGCATGTGCGCGTTCACGCGGTACCGGCTCAGCCCTTCGACGAGGTACGAGAAGTCGGCGTCTTTGACCTTTTCGAAGGTCGCCTGGGCTTCCTTCGACGCCATCTGGCGGAAGAACTTCTCCGCGGTCTCTCCCGTGATAACCGGGAAGTCCATCTTGGTCATGACCTGATGGATGCGGCACATCGGGGGCTGGCCCGCGATAAGGTGCACGTCGGATGCATCCGCCTCGAACGCCGTCTTGAGAATCGTGTTCAGATCCACCGAGAACCTCCCGCTCGCGGACGACCGCCGCAATGAAGTAGCGTCGGGCTTCATCGGCCCGATGCGCGAAGTTCTTGGTGGTCAGGTCCGGGTCGGGACTCCGTCACGACGGGTTCTTTCCGCCCGGACGTTCTAGACGGATTAAACCAACCTCTAGTGACCCTGCGATGGAGGCGCCGGAGCCGGGGCCGGGGACGCCGGAACGGGGTGTAAGAGACCGTCCACGATCTGCGTGTACAGCCCCGAGAGAAGCCGATTCCCGTCCGTGCTGGGGTGGATGTCATCAAAGAAAACCGGTTTCCCTGCTTTCCAGGCCGGTTCGAGCACCGATGCGGTGTAATAGACGGGAAGATTCTCAGACTTCGCGACCGCGGCGAGCAGCCGGTCGCCCTCCAGATCCTTCCCTTTGAACTCGTCCTGGGTGCGATGAATCACCACGGCCGTGGGTATGCCGCGGGCATGCAGAATTTCCAGCAGTTCCTTCGCCGCCGCAAGGCCTTCGTCGACCTGCTTTTGGGTATGGGGCGGCGATTCCGCGGGAGGCGGAAAGAGCTTTGGGATTCCGTACCTCCGAATGAGCTCCCACAGCGCCGAAGCCGGTTTCTGCTGCGGCAGTTCGATCCCAAGCCCCGAGAACTCCGGCACGTCCCAGGCATCGTGGCTGCTCCAGACCACGATCGCGGCGTCCGCATCGAATGTGCCGAACCGCTTCAGGTATTCGAGCTGGTTGGGAGGCCCCCAGCTTCCGGCCGAGATATTCGCCACGAAGACCGGCCGCTTCTCTTCCGAGGCCAGAGACTGCGTGAGCAGCGCGGTCGCGGTATCGCGATCATCGATGCGCGCCCCGCCGTACACAACGCTGTCGCCGATCACCAGCACGCGGAGTTCGTTGGGATCGGCTTTCTTCTCCGGCGCGTCCGGAGATCGCTGGCTCCATTGGTTGATATGGATGGTGTGGTGAAAGCGGTCGTAGTGCCCGGGCTTGTTGAGATACTCGATCTTGGGATCGGCGATGTAGAGAGGCGGGTCGCCCAGCCCCGCGACCTTGCGGGCCAGCAATTCGCCCGCCGCCAACAAGACGAGAAGGGACACAACCGCGAGACCGGCGATGCGGCGCGCGCCGCCCCTCCTGCGATCCCGTCTCCTGTGCACAATCATCGATGAAATCTCCGTGCAGACGCTCGCCTGCGGTGGTACCGCATCATTGCTTCGTCACGATGGCCTCGCGCGCCGCTACCGCGAGCTGGTCGCACCGTTCATTCTCCGGATGCTCGTTATGCCCCCTGATCCAGTGGAAGCGCAGCGTGTGCCGTGCCTGAAGCGCATCAAGCTCCTGCCAGAGGTCGATGTTTTTCACGGGCTTCTTGTCGGCCGTCCGCCATCCGCGCTTTTTCCAAGAAGCCATCCACTCCTTCAGGCCGTTCAGCACGTACTGCGAATCGCTGTACAGGTCCACTTCCGAACTGCTCTTGAGCGCGCTCAGCCCCCGGATGACCGCCATGAGTTCCATGCGGTTGTTGGTGGTGAGCGCTTCAGCACCCGCTTCTTCCATCTGCTTGCCGCTCTCGGGGTGTTTCAGAATGAACGCCCAGCCGCCCGGTCCGGGGTTGCCCGAACAGGCTCCATCGGTGTAGAGCTCGACGTGAGCAACAGCCCGGCTCAAGTACCCGCTCCCAGGAGCGCTCCAAGCCCGCTCCCGCCCGACGCGAAGAACCGCTCCACGGCCATGTCGTGCGCCTCGTGATAGGCGGGGCCCAGGTGCTGCCAGTCAAAGTCCCAGCTCCTGCGGTCCACAGCGTTTCGAAGGGCGATGCGCTCCCGCCGGTCCATGCGGCAGAAATCCAGCAGCTTGGCGCACAATTCCGCCGCGGCATCGTTGTACGAGCGGCCCCTGCGCCGGAGCACCGTGAGCCCCCACTCGTCATGCCCCAGGTGATGCTCCGAGACGTACCTGCCAAAGCCCGCGAGATCGCTCGTAACGCTGGGTACCCCCATCGCGATGCACTCGAGCGGCGTGTACCCCCACGGCTCGTAGCTGCTCGGGAACAGGCCCATGTGACATCCGCGCACGAACTGGTCGTACTCGATCCCCCAGAGCGGATTTGCCGGGCTGATGAATTCCGGGTGATACACGATCTTGACCGGATCTTCCGGGCGGTTGATGAGGCCCAGATACCGGATCTGGCTGAGCACCGGATCCTCGCTGTCGTTCTCGAGAATGTGCGTGACGACCATGGGCAGGCAGTGCTGCTTCATCGCCTGCTGCGTCCGCCGGTAGCGAAGCGTCCAGTACTCATCGACGAGATCATCCAGGCGGAGCTTGCCCCCCGCCGCCGCACGCGAGTAGAGCTTTCCTTCGACGCCCTGCGTGATGTTCTGGCAGACCGTGCGAAGCTCGTTCATCACGCCGCGCTTTTCGAGCGCGAGCGGGTTGAGGCTCTTGGTCGGCTTGCTCGTAACGATAAAGAACACCACGGTTTTGTCGACGCGGTGAGCCTTCAGCTCCATGTTGAGGCGTGCCAGGGCCTCCAGGCAGAGATCAAATCCCTTGTTGCGCGGCTCGTACCGCCCCGAGGTGAACAGGTACAGCGTCTTGTCCAGGTCAAACGAGTAACTGGGGAAAAAGTGCCCCATCGTGAACTGGTGGATGCGATCCTTGTAGTTGGCGTGCAACTGCTGCTGCTCATGCGCCAGGTTGTACCGGGCCACATTGAGGCCGTTGGGCAGCACGACATCGACAGGTCGGCCCAGCAGGGCCGAACATTCCTCCGCCGTGACGGCCGAGACGGTGGAGAAGACGTGAGCGCCGTGGGCGCACGCGCGCTCGATCTTGTGCTGGGTGACGATGTTGTATTTGCGGGCAGCCTCGGCGTCGTTGACCGAATGCAGCCGTTCGTAGAAATCGTCCATCCCCATCGCCATAAAACGCCCCAGCAGCGTCGCGTGCGTGGTAAAGACGGTCGCGACGGGCAGGTTCTGCCGGCGGATCATCGGGATCGCAAGGCCCGCCATCCATTCATGAAAATGGGCGATCATCACGCGGGGAGAGGTCTTTGCCGCCCGCACTCCGCCCGCCGATGCACGCTGTTCGCACAATGCCTCGAGCACCCGGCGCACCGCGTCCGAAAAAGTCACCACGCCGTCGATGAGCCAGTCGCTGCCGGGGGTCTCGATCCCGTGATGCTCCCAGAGACCGTACTTGATCTCCCCCAGCCGCCAGCCGGGCACGCCGTGCTCAATCAGAAGCACTCGGGGCCGGCCCGGGACCAGCCAGCGACCGTGGTGAACCTTGAGCCCCTGGGCCGCCAGATGTTCGATGGCCCGCCCGATCCATCCCCCCGGAGCCGTCGGCTCAAACTCGACGCTCGCCTTTTGCTCGTTGTACGGTCCGATGAGGGTGTAGCGGTCTCCCCAGCGCTCCATCATCAGGGGGACCTTGGAACGGATGACCTGGTAAATCCCGCCGAGCTGATTGCAGACTTCCCAGGCGATCTCAAAGAGCGATGCACCCTCGCTCTGTCGGGACGCATCGCCTTCGTCGGCGGTGAGCGGTAAGGAGGGGGCTTGGTCGGCCATCGTGCCTGAGTCTAGCCGATGCCAATCTTCGCGCTCCATCGAGCGGAAATCGGCGCAGCGTTTCCTACCATGGCCGCGTGACACCGGACTCTGCAACCACCTCTCACGCGCAACTTTCGCCGTCCCGGGCCCGGGTCGTGCACCGGATCGAGGTCTGGATGCGCTCCGACTCCCTCGATGCGAGAGGACAGTCCATCCTCCGGACGGCGCTTCGAATGGGTTTCGATTTGTCTCTGGTGCGCTCGGCCCGCGTCTATCTCCTGCAGGGAGATGTTTCTGCCGCTGAAGTCGAGTTCATCGCCGGCCGCCTGCTGGCCGACCCCGTGACCGAGCGGTTTGTGATCGGCCAGTCCGAGTCCGGCGCCCTTTCGCGAATCGTCGAGGTACACCCCCTGCCGGGCGTTATGGACCCGGCGGCACTGTCGGTCGAACTCGGCATCCGGGAGCTTCTGCAGCGCGACGCCGTCAGGGCATCGACCGGAGCCCGGTTCGATCTCTCGGGCCCAAAGCTCTCCGAAGCGCAGGCCGATTCACTCGCGCGGCGTCTGCTCTTCAATCCGGCGATTCAGGCCGCACACTTTTCCCCGTACCTCCCCGCCAGCCTTCCCCAAGGCCACGCATACACCGCAAAGCTTCTTCACATCCCCATCCGGAACCTCAACGACGATGGCCTGATGAGGATGTCGCGCGAGGCCCACCTCTTCCTCAGTCTCGACGAGATGCGGGCAGTGCGCGACGAGTACCGCACTCTCGGACGCGACCCGACCGACATCGAGCTCGAGACGATCGCGCAGACCTGGTCCGAACACTGCGTCCACAAAACGCTCAAGAGCCGCATCCGCTACAGGGGCCTCAAAGCTCCGACAGGCCAGGAGCGAGAGGATTCCGCCGACCCGCTGATTTTCGAAGGACGCCCCGGCCACACCGTCCTGCCCGACGGCACGGTCGAGATCGACAATCTGCTCAAGTCAACCGTCGCCGCCGCGACCCACGAACTCATCGCCGGGGGCGTCGACTGGACGCTCTCGGTTTTCAAGGATAATTCGGGCGTCATCGCATTCGACGACAACAACGGCGTCTGCATCAAGGTCGAGACGCACAACCACCCTTCCGCCATCGAGCCCTACGGCGGCAGCGCAACCGGCATCGGCGGCTGCATCCGCGACGTCATCGGGACCGGATTGGGCGCCAGGCCGATCGCGAGTACGGACGTTTTCTGTGTGGCGATGCCGGACGCTTCGCCGCTCCCACCCGGATGTCTGCCCCCGCGCCAGACTCTCACTGAAGTGGTCCGCGGCATCCGCGATTACGGCAACCGCATGGGGATCCCCACCGTGTCCGGCGCCGTCTACTTCGACGACCGGCACGTCGGCAACCCGCTCGTTTTCGCCGGCTGTATCGGCCTCATCCCCAGGGCGTTTGTGAATGGGGCGGCCAAGCCCGGAGATCGCATCATCGCCCTCGGCGGACGCACCGGCCGCGACGGCATCCACGGCGCAACCTTTTCCAGCGCCGAGATGGAACACACCCACGCCGACGAGTTCAGCCACGCGGTGCAGATCGGCAACGCGATCGAAGAGAAACGCACGCTCGACGCCATCCTCCGCGCACGAGACGCCGCCGGCGGCCCGCTGTACCACGGGATGACCGACTGCGGCGCGGGCGGCTTTTCGTCCGCGATCGGCGAGATGGGCGGCAAGATCGGTGCGACCGTCCATCTCGACCGCGCCCCGCTCAAGTACGCCGGCCTCTCGTACACCGAAATCTGGATCAGCGAGGCGCAGGAGCGCATGGTGCTCGCCGTGCCCCCCGGGAATCTAACGGCGCTCAAAAAGATCTGCGACGAGGAATCTGTCGAACTCGCCGACCTTGGCGAGTTCGGCACGCCGGGCGCCGAACTTGTGCTGCGGTTCCACGACCTCGAAGTGGGTCGCCTGCCCATGGTTTTCCTGCACGACGGCATCCCCACGCCAACCCGCGAGGCGCAATGGAATTCGCCCGCCGGATCCGCGCCCGCGCGGACCCGATCGAGCCGCTCGGCAGAACTCGCCCCGACCCTGGAGGCTCTTCTCTCGCATCCCAACATCGCCTCCAAGCACTGGATCATCCGTCAATACGACCACGAAGTGCAGGGGAACACGATCATCAAGCCGCTCTGTGGTCCGATGGGCCGAGGACCAACCGACGCGAGTGTGCTTCAGCCAGTCCCAAGCCACACCCGGGGAATCGCGGTTTCGTGCGGGCTCCAGACCGGCATCGGCGACCGCGAAGTCAAGGGCGATCCGTATCTCATGACTCTTGCCGCCATTGACGAGTGCGTGCGCAATCTAGTCTGTGTCGGCGCCGACCCTTCGCGCATCGCCATTCTCGACAACTTCTGCTGGCCAAGCTGCGCCGAGCCCGGAAATCTCGCGTCGCTGGTCCGCGCTGCCGAAGCCTGCTACGACGGGGCCAAGGCCTACCGCACCCCCTTCGTCAGCGGCAAAGACTCGCTCAACAACCAGCTCCGCTACACAGATGAATCGGGCGTGCAGCGCGTGATCGAAATCCCGCCGACGCTCCTGATCACCGGGCTTGCGATCGTCGCGGATGTTTCCCGCGCCCTGACCATGGACGCCAAGGCCCCCGGAAACGCCCTGCTGCTCATTGGACGCACCGTCGAGCAGATGGGTGGCAGCCACTTCCAGAGGATCGTGGATCTGCCGGCGGCTCTGGCCGGCGTTCCCCGCACCGATCTTCGCCTCGGGCCCCTTACGGCCCGGGTGGTTTCAGAACTCATCAGCTCTGGCCTGGTCCGCTCGGCGCACGATGTCTCCGATGGCGGCCTGCTCTGCGCCGTCGCCGAGATGCTCATCGCCGGCAATTCGGAGAGGTCTTTGATCGGGGCCTCGCTCGATCTCTCCCCCGTGCACGCAGATGCGGCCGTCGCCGCCTTTTCGGAAAGCCCGAGCCGGTACGTGCTCGAAGTCACGCCGTCAGCTGTCGCAGCGGTTCAGAGCCAGTGCGCAAAGCACGGTGTGGAATGCGCCCACATCGGAACGCTCGATTCCTCCGCACGACTGAGAGCCCGGGGCCTCGACATAGACGTGCCCACCCTTGCCCGTGCGTGGCTGACGCCCCTCGACTGGTAGGCCCTACGGAATCAGCACAAGCTTCCCGATCGCGCCCGGCGCAAGGATGCGTTCGTGCGCCGCCGCTGCCTGATCCAGCCGCATGATCTCCCCCACCACCGGCTTCACATGACCGCTCCCGATCCCCGCGTGGATGCCCCGCCAAGCCTCCAGCAGTTCTTCGGCCGTCGAGTTGTTGAGGCTCATCCCCAGCACATCGAGATTCCCGCGCATCGTGAGCCGCGGCGTAATCTCAATCTTCCCCCGACTGCCCACGATCACGATGCGCCCCCGCGCGCCGACCAATTCCAAGTCCCTCTCAAGATTGACGTTGGCCAGCATCTCGATGATCAGCTCCGGCCCGATACCACCCAGCGCACCCCGGATCTCCTCGGTGTAGCCGGGCCGGGAGTGATCAAACATCGCCTGCGCGCCCGATTGCCGGGCCAGGGCCCGCCCCGCCTCCGTGCTGCCGGTGCCGAAAACCCGCAAACCCGCCGCGTGCGCGAGCTGGACACAGGCCGTCCCCACGCCCCCGGTCGCGCCGTGCACCAAAACGGTCTCCCCCTTCTTTGCCCTGCCCCGCTGAAACAGAGCCGTATACGCCGTGAAATAGGAGACTCCCAGACTCGCACCCTGTTCAAAGGTGAACGATTCGGGCAGGGCCAGAATCTCACGCTGTTCGCACAGCGTCTTTTCTGCGTAGGTGCCCGCCGCGGGCCTGTAGACGACCACGCGGTCTCCAACGCGGACGCCGGAAACGCCCGGCCCGACGCTCTCGACTTCACCCGCGCCGTCGTAACCGGGAGTGAAAGGAATCGGACGCGTCCCGTACGCGCCGCTGCGGATGTAGGTGTCCACCGGATTGACGCCGATCGCCCGAATCCGGACGACCACCTGCCCCTTCCCCGCCACCGGGTCGGTCACGGTTTCCAGCCTGAGAACCTCTGGGCCGCCGAACTCATGAACCCGGATCGCGAGCATGTTTCCGCTCCTGTCAGCGCAGGCCGTATTCCTTCAGTTTGCGGTAAAGGGTCCGCTCGCCGATTCCCAGCAGCTTTGCCGCGTGCTCGCGATTGCCCTGCGTCAGGCGGAGTGTTTCGCGGATCGCCCTCTTTTCCAGAGCTTCAAGGCTGGTGCCCGCCAGCGAGCCGCCCGAATCCGAGGGCACGCCGTTTGAAGGCTCCCCTTCCGCGCCGTCGCTGACCCGGACCTCGTCGGGGATCTGGCGCACATCGAGCACGAATTCGCCGCCGGGAGCAATGTCCTCTCCGAGCGCGGTCACCACCATGTTCTGGATGACGTTGAGGAGCTGTCGCACATTGCCGGGCCAGTTGTAGCTGGTCAGCCGCATCATGGCGGCGTCGGTCAGCTTGGGCGAAGGCCTCCCGGGCGCGAGTTCCTGCATGAAGCGATCGACAAACGCACGTACGAGCGGCGGGATGTCCTCCCTGCGCTCACGCAGCGCGGGCAGATGGACATGCGAGCCGTTGATCCGGAAGAAAAGATCTTCGCGGAAAGTGCCCGCTTTCACCATCTCCCGCAGGTCCTTGTTGGTCGCGCTGACGAAGCGGACATCCGTGTGCCGGGGCTCGTTAGATCCCAGGCGGACCACTTCGCCGCTCTCGAGAACGCGCAGCAGCTTGGCCTGCATGCTCATCGGCATATCGCCGATCTCGTCGAGGAAGAGGGTCCCGCCGTCGGCGTATTCAAAGACGCCCGGCCGGTCCTTATCGGCGCCGGTAAATGCGCCGCGAACGTGGCCGAAGAGCTGGTCTTCCAGCAGGCTTTCGCTCTGTCCCGCGCAGTTGAAGGCGACGTAGCGCCCTCCGGCCACGCCGCCTCCGAGAAACCCGCCCGCGCTGTTCCCCGATTGGGGAGGACCCGCGCGCTTGCTCAGCTTGTGGACCGCCAGCGCGATCAGCTCTTTGCCGGTTCCGCTTTCGCCCGTGATCAGCACCGGGATATTGCTGGGGGCAACGGTCCGTATGGTGCGCAGGACCCGGCGCATGGGCTCACTGGTGGCAACCAGGCCTTCAAAGCCCGCGGTGTCGGCTTTGGCCTTGAGCTCGTCGTTCTGGTGCCGCAGAATCACGGTTTCCGCGGCGCGGTTCACCAGATTGCGGAAAACCTCGAGGTCCAGCGGCTTCTGGATGAAGTCGTACGCACCCTGCTTGAACGCGGCGCGGGCGGTTGGCACATCACCGTGGGCCGTAACCATCACCGTTTCGGCCGCGGGCTGCAGCTTCCGGGCCGCCTCCAGCACCCGCAGCCCAGCGTCACCGCCGTCGGCAGCAACACCGTCTTTCCCGCCCGATGAGGGCATCCGAAGGTCGGTCACGACCACGTCAAAGGCTCCGCCCTTGAGTTCATCCAGCGCGGCCGACACCCCGTGAACGATGGTGCAGACGTGCCCGGGTTTCCGCAGGGCATCCGCCATCACTTCCGCGTGATCGTGCTCATCCTCCACAATCAGTACCTGTGCCGCAACCCGCTCGTCTGGCATGGGGAACTTTAGAGCGAACCCAGCAGGTCTGCCCGCGGGCTTTGGGCCCGTCTCGACGCGCAGATCGCCACCGCGAGAGCGTCGGCCATATCGGCGGGCTCGGGGATTTCCGCGAGTCCAAGCAGCGATCGCACCGCGGACTGCACCTGGGGCTTCTTGGCCGCGCCGTTCCCCGTCACCGCCTTCTTGACCATTGTCGGCTTGAATTCGAGCAGCGTCATCCCCATCTGCCGGATCGCGAGAAGCAGCACACCTCGTGCGTGCCCCATCACGATCGCTGTCGCCGGGTGCTTGTAGTGCGCAAACAGCGCCTCAACCGCAACAACGTCCGGCCGCAGCCGGTCCAGCACGACACGGAAATCACGATCAAGCTCGGATAAGCGGGACGAAACGCTCTGCGCATCACCCACCCGAAATTCAACTTCGTCGCGCTCACGCGCGGAGAGCGCCCTTCCGAGGCGGAACACGCCGGCCTCGATCAGGACCGGGCCACCATCGCCCGCTTCTATGCAGCCGTAGCCGGTAATCCGCAGCCCTGGATCGATCCCGATGATCCGCACTCTTTTCCTCACAAACGCCGTTGCCCGGAGTAATTCTTTAGCCAGTGAATAATCGTCTTGGAGAGGCAATCGGCCTCCACATTCACCATCTGGCCGGCGGCCAGAGTTCCCAGGTTCGTTTTCTCCAGCGTTGCCGGAATCAGCGCTACTTCGAACCACCCCTCCGACGGCCGCACCTCGGCGAGGGTCAAGGAAACGCCGGAGAGGCAGACCGATCCCTTGGGGACCATGTATTCCATGAGCGGTGCGGGAGGCCGCACACGAATACGCCAATCCGACCCCTCGCGAACTTCCACGATCTCTCCCAGGCCGTCCACATGCCCCTGAACGACGTGGCCACCCAGAAAGGTCGCCGCCGTCGCGGCGTGCTCCAAATTAACCGGCGATCCGCCATTCAGCGCGCCAAGCGTGGTCTTAGAAAGGGTTTCCGGGATCACGTCAAACCCCCAGAGGCCGCCCGCAGCCTCGACGAGGGTGAGGCAGACGCCATCGACTGAAATCGAGTCTCCCGCACCGGGTGTAAAGCTCCACCCCCCTCGGTCGATCGTCAGCCGGACGATGCCCGGCCCTTTCCGGACGCTCTCGACTTTCCCGACGGCCTGAACAATCCCGGTAAACATGCCCCAAGTGTCAGGGGGCAAGGGCACAAACGCAACCTTTGCCGATCGGGAGTCGAATCGGTGCGGCCCGGAGCCGGGTAGCCCCGGATCTTTCGGCCCCCCTCGACACGCGCGTGCGGAGCCTCCAACAATGGCCCCCGCTCGAGAGATTGCGTGTTTGAACATCCGGACCCGACCACCGACCCCGCCCAGATGCTCCCGGCAACGCCCCGGAGCCGAATCTGGTAGAAAAGTGCCTCTGGGCCCCCCTGAAAGACCCCCCATGGCGAATCCTCCCTTCCTCCGTTCCCCCGCCTTGCGACTCTTCCTGTCCGGCGCTGCCCTCATGCTGGGCGGCTGCGCCACGAAGAGCACCGCGAAGGCGACCGAGAACAACCCCCCAGCCAAGGTCGCGCCGGTTGAGTCGATCGGCGGCTACGCGATCAACGACGCGAACTTCCTTGAACTGGGCTATCGGCGCGACTGGACCGCGTTCCCGTATGTCGGCAAGAAAGAGAAGCTTCAGATGCTTCAGCCCGCCGGCGACGCTGTTCTCACGCTGGAGTCCGGCTCGACCATCACCGCGCTCGAAACTTCGAACGGAGCGATCCGCTGGGCCAACGAGGTTGCCACACCCCTCGCACGCATCGTCGGCCTGAACCGCGTCGGCGACAAGATCTTCGTCTCCGAAGACAGCGAACTCATCTTCCTGTCCGCCACCAACGGCGACACGCTCAACCGCCAGGACTACTCGCGTGTTGTGAATACACCGCCGGTCATCATCGGCGGCCTGTGCATTTACGGGACCACAACGGGTCACGTCCTGGCGCACCGGCTCGACCTTGGGCTGAGCCGCTGGTCGTTCCTCCTGAAGGGGGCGATCGATCACAAGCCGGTTTCGGTCATGCCGCTCGACTCGGACGATGCGGTCATCGGAGCCGTTTCGCAGTCCGGCCAGTATGTCTTCCTGTCCTCGAAGACCGGGAAGCCTCTGGGTCGCGGCGAGATCTTTGCCGGTATTGACACCGATCCGATCGCGGCCCAGGGGCTCATGATCGTCGCCGGCAGAGATCAGTCGCTCTGGGGATTGCGTCCCAACGGAGAAGTTGCGTGGCGCGTCCGGGCGGACCTGCCCCTCTCCCGGCAGCCCTCGACCGACGGCAAAACCGTCTGGTGCCAGATGGGAACCGAGGGCCTGTGCGCCATCGACGCGGCGACGGGCAAGATCCTCTGGTCCAATCGGGTTGTGGAAGGCACCGTCATCGGCACACGCGCCGGCGGACTGCTCGTCTGGAACGGATCTCTCGCACTGATCCTGGACCGTGATCGTGGCGATATCGTGCGCTCTTTCGTCGTCCCCAACACGGCCATCCTGCAGACGGACAAGTTCGAGGACGGCAACCTTTACGCGGTCAGTGACAAGGGTGTGGTTGTCCGTTTCGTTCCCCGTTCCTGAACATACAGCCGTCGGAGTATCGCGATGAATGACCTTGTGACCATCCGTCGCGCGATCCTCTCGGTCTCGGACAAGACCGGTCTCGTTGAATTCGCGCGGGCGCTCGCACGCCGAAATATCGAGATCATCTCGACCGGCGGCACAGCGACCGCGCTTGAAAAGGCCGGCATAGCGGTCACGCCCATCGACCGCGTCACGGGATTTCCCGAGATCATGGACGGCCGCGTCAAGACGCTGCACCCCAAGGTGCACGGTGCTCTGCTGGCCGTGCGCGACGACCCGGAACACCAGGCCGCCCTGAGTACCCACGAAATCACGCCGATCGACCTGGTCTGCGTCAACCTCTACCCGTTCGAACGCACCATCGCGGCTCCGGGAGTCGAACGCGACGAAGCCATCGAGCAGATTGACATCGGCGGACCCTCGATGATCCGCTCCGCGGCAAAGAACCACGACTGGGTCACAGTGCTGGTTTCTCCGGATCAGTACGCCGCCGTGCTGCAGGACCTTGACTCACTGGGCGGCAAGACCAGCCTTGCGCTCCGGCGGGAACTCGCCGGCGCCGCCTTCCGACGGACCGGTGCGTACGACGCCGCCATCGCCGATTACCTCGCCGGGAACAAGCCCGAAGAACCCTATCCGCAAACTCTGACGCAAAGCTTCACCCTCGTGCAGCGGCTGCGGTACGGGGAGAACCCGCACCAGACCGCCGCCCTCTATTCCGCCGGCAACGCTGCCGGCGCGTCCATTGCCTCCGCCCGCCAGCTGCACGGCAAGGAACTGGGTTACAACAACATCGCCGACGCCGCCAGCGCCCTTGAACTGGTTCGGGCGCTCCGCATCATCGCGCCCGAGAAGCCCGGGGCGGCCGTCATCAAGCACGCAAACCCGTGCGGGTGTGCGCTGGCGGAATCACCGGCCGCGGCGCTCGACGCCGCGATCGCGGGCGATCCGCTGGCCGCGTACGGCGGGATCATCGCGCTTTCCGCCCCAGTCGACGCGGACTGCGCCAGGCGTCTCTGCCGCGACGATACCTTCGCCGAGGTGCTGATTGCCCCTTCTTTCACCGCCGAGGCTCTCGAACTGCTCAAGGCCCGCTGGTTCAACATGCGGATTCTCGCGGTGGGCACCATCGAGCCCTCGCCGGCACAAACCCGCGAGCAGAGATCCATCCCCGGCGGGCTTCTGGTGCAGTCCCGCGACGGCCTTCTCGCGGCTCCCAAGGAATTCGTGCACCGGGCCGGCCCGCCGGCGAGCGCGGATGCGCTTCGCACCGCTCAGTTCATGGAGGTCGTCACGCGGGCGGTGGCGAGCAATGCTGTTGCCATCGGCGGGATCGACGCTCAGACTTCGTGGCCGCGGCTTTTCGGGGCCGGAGCCGGCCAGATGGACCGCGTAACTTCCTGCCGCCTCGCGGTTCAGAAAGCTGGCCCCCTCGCCCGGGGCGCGGTCGCCTTCAGCGATGCGTTCTTTCCGTTCCCCGACGGTCCGAAAGTGCTGATCGACGCGGGCATCGCCACCATCGTTCATCCCGGGGGCAGCAAGCGTGATCAGGAAACCTTCGACCTCTGCGAAAGCGCAGGGGTCACCTGCCTGACAACGGGCCTGCGCCACTTCCGGCATTAAGGCGTTTCATGCGGCTTGGCGAAGTGCGCGGGCGGTTCGCCTGCGGATCGCAAGGGCCGTCACATCGTCGCGCTGGTGCAGGGAACCTTCCTGACCCGCGATCAGGCTCGCCAGACGGTCCATGCTCTCGCGCACATCGCCGCCGCCGCTCGCTTCATCGAGCACGTTCATGTGCTTGAGATACTCGCGCGGCGCAACCTTGCGGTCGCGAGCCTCGCAGTCGGTGGAGGGGAAAGCAAGCTCAAATCCATCGGTGTAGAGCAGGAGCGTCGCGCCGGGCTCGAGGATGAATGTTTCGTCGGAGTATTCGGCCTCGGCAAAGACGCCCAGCAGCGGCCCCTGGCTCTCGAAGGATCGCGTCTGTCCACCCTTCATGAGCAGCGAGGGAGGATGCCCGGCCCCCGCGATCGTGATGGAGAAATCTCGCTTGTCCAGGACACCGCAGACCGCCGTGGCAAATCGGTAATTGCCGGAAGCGTGCTGGCAGAGTTCCCGATTAAGGCCAGCCAGGCAGGCGCCCGGGCTCACCTTGGCGCCGGGCAATGAGCAGAGAGCAAACTGGTTGATGAGCGCGCGAGAGAGCATCATCGTGATCAGCGCCGCGGGCACGCCGTGACCGACAGCGTCGGCAATGAAGAAAACCAGACGGTGCTCATCCAGCACCCGGGCATCGAAGAGATCCCCGCTGACGTACGTCGCCGGGTGATACAGCGAGGCGAACTCGAGTTCGGCATCCTCGGGCAGTTTTTGAGGCAGCAGTTCCCGCTGCACCGTCGACGCCAGGTGAAGTTCTTCGTGGAGCCGGTCCATCTCGCCCCGCATCCCGCGGTCGGCCCGCTTGCCCGTCCCCACTTCACGACCCAGGTGCGCAACGAGCGGCTGTCGCTCGCAGAGCGTGTAGAGCATGGCCGCGATCTGCGTCGAAGGCGTGCCCTCGGCGACCACGATCACCCCGTGCTTGTGCAGGACCGGCCCCACCGCCCGTTCCCGCGCGGTCACAACGATGGCCGGAAGCAGGCCCCCGTGCAGGAACTCGCACAGCGCCGCGAGCTTTGCCGGGGCGATGTCGTCGTCCAGATCGATGAGCAACCCGAGCACGCCTTCCGGAAGGAAAGTGCCCGCGCGAGCGGATTCGAGCACCTCATCCAGCGGAATACTGCGAACTTCGGGCAGATCTTCCGAGGGCCATGCCGCAAGAACGGGCGCGAGCAGCCGTGCGACCGATGCTTCGCCGGGTTCCTTGCCGCAAAATAGGACTCTCGCCACGCCCAATCGCTCGGCTCCGGGCCGGGCACGCTCGCGCGAAATTCACACGGCGCACCTGCTCGGAAACTATCGACCGTCCCGCACCCCGAATTCACCGTTCCCGGCCGATCGCCTCACTTTGCCAGAGTCGCCAGCGAAGGGTCCACATTCACGAGTTCCCCGGCTTTCACTGGCGTTTTTGCCAGGGACCCACCCTTGAGTTCGATCGCATACTGCGCATCGAACCGGCTGGAGTATCGCTTCAGGCGGTTCTCATACGCGGCGATGTCCTCCCCTTCCTTCCGAGGCGGTTCGGGCAGCATCGTGTGCGTCGCGGTCACGCGGCGGGAGCGATCGAGAAAAATAATGTCGATCGGATTGGGGCAGTCCCGCATGACAAACTCGTGCCTGGAGACCTCGCTGTCGGGGAACACAAAGACCATTCCGCCCGCCTCGGGAATCGATTCACGTCCGGAAAGTCCTTTCACGCGGGCATTCTGATCGAGCGCCAGATCGAGGGTGTAGACCTTGCCGCCAATCGTCACGTTGGTGGTGGTTGCGGTCGTGCGGTGGTTTTCCTCACACCCGAGAGCCGACGCGAGCAACACCGCAACGCCAATCGTCATTATCCACTTTGTCATCCGCGCCGTCCCTCCAGCAACCAGCGGTCATCCGCGGCCGAGAACACCACATCTTCCGAAGACAGCCTACTCAATTCAAACGCCCGGCAAAACTCGCCCGCCGTCATTCTTTCCAGAACGCCCGGTACTCCGCTCCAACGTGCGAGCAGCGCAATCAGCCGTTCCGCGGGCACGCCCCTGCCAAGGTAGGACTCGACCCGGGTATCTCCGTGGCGTTTCGCGAGCCGCTTGCCGTCCTCGCCGCGGACGAGAGGCAGGTGAAAATACTCCGGCCGGGGTTCGAGCCCGAGCGCTCGCATAAGCAGCAACTGCCTGGCGGCCGAGTCGAGAAGATCGTTCCCCCTTACTACATGGGTCACTCCCTGCCGAGCATCGTCAATCACGACGGCAAGCTGATACGAGGGCTGCTGACGCTTCGTCCAGACGACAAAGTCGCCGATGGACCGCGACGGCCGGATGGCCTGCGGACCGGCAAACCCGTCGATGAATACAACTTCCTCATCAGGCGTCGCAAACCGCCAGTTGAATTCGCCTCCCTCGTAAAACTGGCTGTCCATCCGAGCGGGCCTCAACGCCGCCGGGAAAACCGATTCGTGCACGCCTTCCTGAGGGGCCGAGGCGGCAAGGTCTTCGATTTGTCCGCGCGACTCCGGCGACACATACGCCATGCCCGATTCGGCAAGCCTGCGCATCGCATCCCGGTAGGGTTCCAAATCATGACTTTGAATCAGCGGACCCTCGTCCCAGTCCAGCCCCAATGCCTCCAGCGTCCGCACGATTCCATCCACAGCACCCGGCTTGACCCGCGGCGTATCGAGATCCTCGATCCGCAGCACGATGCGCCAACCCCGCTGCCGGGCGATGGCCCAGTTGATCAGAAAGGTCCGGGCGTTTCCCAGATGCAGCGCACCGGTCGGCGACGGCGCAAGTCTTGTACGCATAGGCAGATGCGCACCCGGCTTGGAAGGTTGGACGGCAGGACTCAGACTCAAGATGCTCTCCGGCAACAGTCGGGCGTCTATTCGCCGGTGGCACGGTACACTGCCGGGCACGCCCGCGACGGACCGCGTGCGGTGGAGAGTTCGATGGCCAAGCTTACCGAGGCGCAGATCGAGACAGCGTTGCGAGCCGTTCCGGAATGGGGCGAGTCAGGCGACGCTATCCAGAGGACTTACCAGTTCCCCGACTTCGTCAAGGCCATGTTGTTTGTCGACCAGGTGGCGCAAGCGGCGGAGGCAAACCAGCACCATCCGGACATCCTGATCCGCTACAGCAAGGTCACCCTTACGCTGAGCACCCATGACGCGGGCGGCATAACCGCAAAGGACTTTGAGCTGGCGAAAAAGTGCGATCTGTATTTCTCAGCGGTCGCCCCACCGCCACCCAGCCCCGCGGCGGCCGCCCCGCCCTCGGGCAAGCGCCGCAAGGCCTGAACACAATCCTGACGCCCCGCGCAATCCGGCGTCCATAGAATGCCAAGTCGGCAAGTTCGACCCAAAGGCAATGCCATGGGGCGAACAGGCCGATGCACACCTGCGGAAAGATCCCACCGGGTCACCGCTGGAGTGACTCGGAGTTCGATCGGGAATGGCACACCACCACTCCAAAAACGATCGCCGCCGAGGTTCGCACGATCGTGCGACCACACCCGCCCGCCCGACCGACTCGGGGGGAGACGAAGCCCCGATACTGGACGTGGACGGAGATGTCGACCTTGCCGCCCTCGCTTCGGCCGGAGGAAGATTCAACCTCGGCGCCGGTGCCGCGCTCAGCGAGGGCCTGAACGCCAAGGTGCTGGTGCTGAACAAGCTTTACGTGGCGGTGCGCGTGGTCTCCGCCCGACGGGCGTTCTGCCTGCTCTCGCGGAACATCGCCGAGGTCATTCACGTCGAAACCGGCAACGAGGGCCCGCGCTACGTCAACTACGACTTTGAAAGCTGGACAGATGTCGCCGCCCTGCGCTCTCGCTTCGAACGCGATGCCCACGACTGGGTCCGCACGGTGCGCTTCGAGATCGCGGTCCCGCGCATCATCCGCCTGCTCGGCTACGACCGCCTGCCGGAGCAGACCGTCAAGCTGAACCGGCGAAACCTCTTCGCCCGCGACCGCAATACCTGCCAGTACTGCGGCCGTCACTTTCCCACCGCCGACCTTTCGATCGACCACGTCATGCCGCGTACACAGGGCGGCGAAGACAGCTGGACGAATCTCGTCTGCGCCTGCATCAAGTGCAACGCGCGCAAGGGCGGGCGAACCCCCGAGCAGGCGAACATGAAGCTCGTGCGCAAGCCCGAACGCCCGAAGCGAAACCCGCTGATCGCGCTCCGGCTGGGCCACGAGAAGTACGCGTCCTGGAAGACCTTCCTGGACAATGCGTACTGGTCCGTCGAACTGCGTTAGGGATATTCCTGGCGTGTCGGCCGGATCAGCACATCGCTGATGTGCACATTCGCCGGCTGCGACGCGAGAAACACGATCGTGCGTGCAACATCGCGCGGCGTCAGCATCGGGCCGAACTTCTCGACCATCTGCTGGTACCACTGCGGTGAATACCCGGCCACGGCCTGGAATTCGCTCGTCACAAAGGCCGGCTCCACAAGCGTCACCCGGATTCCCTTTGGGCCGAGCTCGCGCCTGGTGCCCTCGGCGAGTGTCTGCACCGCAGCCTTTGTGCAGGAATAAAAGCTTGAAAAAGGCGAAACGTGCCGCCCGACGACTGAACCCAGAATGACGATGTCGCGCGGTCGTCGCAGCCAGACGCCGTCGTGCCGCACCTCGCCAGATTCGACCTCGAGCATGCGTTTGCCCGCGGCCCGGATCAGCCGGGCGGCGGCGATGATATTCGTGCGGATCAGGTCATCCCATTGCGACTCATCGGACGTGAGGGCCGTGCCCCCCAGGCCTCGCCCCGCGTTGATCACAACAAGGTCCGCCTCGGATGCCCGCGATCCGCCGAAGCTCGCGCGGGCGGTATCCAGCAACCGCTCGATCACCGCCGGCTCCGCGCAGTCCCCGGCAACCGTGGACACGGCTTGAGAGCCGAGCGTCGCGCGCAGTTGTTCCAGTCGGTCCTCGCGCCGGGCGTTCGCGACCACTTTGCATCCTTCTTCCACGAATTCCCGCGCCAACGCCTCGCCGATCCCGGCCGAGGCGCCCGTCACGACCGCGATCCGATTCTGGAGCAAATGAGCCATGCTTCATGGTAGAAGCCGCTCCGCAAGAGCGCTCGGCGCACCCGCTGTTGCTAACCTCCCCCACGATGTTCGGTTCTCATCTATCTATCTCGGGATCGATGCACAACGCGCTCCTGGAAGCCGAGCAGTTCGGCATGGACACCGTTCAGGTCTTCACGAAAAACCAGCAGCAATGGAGAACAAAGCCGCTGGAGCCGGGCGCCGTCCGCGACTGGACGACCGAACTCAAGCGGCTCGGCTGGACCGACCGCGTCGTCAGCCATGCCGGTTACCTCTCCAACCTCGCAAGCCCGGACGATGAACTGTGGAACAAAAGCGTTGAGCTGATGACGATCGAGATCGAGCGATGCGAAGCGCTCGGCATCCCCTTGCTCGTCCACCATCCCGGCGCATTTACCACGTCCTCCGCCCAAGAGGGCATCGATCGAATCGCCCGCGCCTATGAGACTCTCTTGAAGAGAACCAGCGGCTTCCGGACCATCCTCTGCCTCGAAGGGACTGTCGGCGCCGGCTCGCAACTCGGGGGGACGTTTGAACAACTGCACGCGATCCGGTCCGCCGCCGCCGGACGCACCGGAAGCCCGGAACGCATCGGTTTCTGTCTCGATACTTGCCACATGCACGCGGCCGGCTACGACCTGTCATCCCGCGAGTCGGCCGACCAGGTCATCGCCCGCTTCGACTCGGTCTGCGGCCTTGAAAACCTGAAAGTGATGCACCTGAACGATTCCAAGGGCAAAGCGGGCTCGCATCTGGACCGCCACGACCACCTCGGCCGGGGAACCATCGGCGGCAAACCAACTCCCGCAGCTCTGGCCGCGTCGGGATTTCAGACATTTGTGAACCACCCCAAACTCGCCCGCGTACCCATGATCCTCGAAACCCCCAAGGGGGAGGATGATCAGGGTCGCGCATGGGATGCCGTCAATCTTGCCCTCCTCCGGGCGTTGCGTACGGGCAGTTCGCGGGTTTCCGCCGTCAAGGAGGCCCGATCGCGGACCCGCCCCCGGAATGAGCAATCTTCCAAACTCCGCCCGAACACTTCGAAATCAAGGTCCAGAAACCCCCTGAAAAAAGCCGATCCAAGGAAGCCATGACGCACCGCTATCCCTTCTACAAGAACCACGCCGCCATCGTTCTGACCTGCCTTTCCGGCCTCGGCCTCGCGGGCTGCTCCGGCGGCGGCGGGACCTCTACAACCGGGCAGGCGCAACCGGCGAGCGCAACGCCCGTCACCGACCTTCCCGACAACGCCCCCAAGACCAAGGACACAATCGCGCTGTCCGCTCTTTCAAAGGCAGAGAGCCTGCGTCAGCAGGGCCTGCTCAAGCCGGCGCTCGCAGAGTTTGAGCGTGCGATCGAGAACAACCCGACGCTGCCTCAGGCCTACATGGGCGCTGCCGAGATCTATCGCAAGCAGGGAGACTACGAGTCCGCCGCCGTGCGCTACGGACAGGCGGCAGACCTCACCCCGCAGAGCTTTGAACCGCGGTACAGCCAGGGGCTCATGCTGCAGCTGCTGCACCGCGTCAAGGACGCGATCGCGGCCTATCTCAAAGCCCTCGAGATCCAGCCCAACAACTTCGACGCAAACCTGAACATCGCAACCGCCTATCTCGAGCTTGAAGAGCCTGGCAGTGCGCTGCCCTACGCCCAGCGCGCGGTGCAGCTCAACCCAAAGAGCGGCCCGGCGCACGCGAACCTCGGATCGGTGTATTCCTCGCTGCAGCGGTATCAGGACGCGGTGAACGAGTATCGCCAGGCGCTCGAGCAGGTCGAGCTCTCGCCGCCCATCCTCCTCAACCTGGCCAACGCGCTGGGCAAGATCCAGCGTTACGACGAGATGATCAACACGCTGAACCAGGTCATCAAGATCCAGCCCTCCGCCGCCGCGTATGAGCGCATGGGCTACGCCGAATTCAAACTGTACAAGTACGACGAGGCGCTCAAGTGCTTCCGCACTTCGGTGGAGATCGACCCAAACTACGCCCCCGGCCACACGGGCATCGGCATCTGCCTGCTCAATGAATACGTCTTCGGCAAGCAGACCAACGACGCCCTGCGGGTTGAGGCGCTGAGCCACCTGCGCACCAGCGTCCAGCTGGATCCGCGTCAGCCCTACGTCATCGAGCTGATCAACAAGTACCGCTGAGCCGCGTACTCTCCTGCTATGCCCGACGCCAAGCTGCTCGAAGCCTTTCCAACGCCCGCCGAGTCTCCCTTTGTCATAGAGCACGTGAACGAAGAGTTCACGAGCGTGTGTCCGGTCACCGGACACCCGGACTTCGGGGCCGTCGCCGTCGTCTTCCAGCCCAAGGGCGCCAAGACGGGCGGGCGCTGTGTCGAGCTCAAGAGTCTCAAGCTCTACTTCCAGTCGTTCCGCAACGAAGGCATCTACTACGAAGCCGTCACCAATCGCATCCGCGACGACCTCGCCGCTCTCATGAAGCCCGACTGGCTTCTGGTGCGCACCGACTGGCGCGGCCGGGGCGGAATCCGGTCGCGGGTCTTTGCAACGAGCGGCGACGTGCCCGCGCACTGGCTCAAGTAACTACCGCTTGTCTTCGATCGGAAGAAAATCGCGCGCCCGGCCCTCCGCCCATGCCTTGAAGCGCGGCCAGAAAACCTCGCGCAGCAGGATCTTGATGCACGCCGCCAGGGGTATGGCGATCAGAAGCCCGTAAATCCCCATCAACGCTCCGCCCGCGAAGGAAGCAAAGACAATCGTGGGCGTGTCCATGCCCGTGGTGTTGCCCTGTATCGTCGGCGTCAGCACGTAATCGTCGAGCATCTGGCAAGACAGGTACACCACCAGCGGACCGAGCAAAATCCACCACCAGGTCGACTGCCATGCGACCGAACTCGGGTCGATCGCCATCGCAACGATGACAATCGGGATCATCAGCGCATGGACGTACGGCACAATAAAGAGGGCGCCGACCAGCGGCCCGAATACCAGCGGCGCCGGGGCACCCGCCGCCCAGTAGGCGAGCGTGGCCCAGACGCCGATGATTGCACAGATGATCACCCTTCCACGCACGAAACCGGCGATCACCGCGTCCATCTGCTGCACGAGGTCGATCACCCGCCACTTGCGCTTTTCGGGTATCAGGCTCTCCCAGAACGCCAGCACCCGGCCCCATCCGGTTGAGAAAAAGTAAAAGAAGAACGCGGTCAGCGCGGCCCCGAACAGCAGGAAAACGATGGAACGCACCAGGCCCGCCGCGAGCGTAAAGGCGCCGGCTCCGGTCACAACGGCCTGCTTGCCGATCTCCTGCGCATGGGCCCGCACCCAGACCAGCGCGTTCTGAAGCAGTCCCCCGGTGTCCTCCGCCCCGAGCCTTCGCGCAACTTCACGCCTTTGCTCGCTCTCCTTCACGATCATGTCCCGCAAGCGGCCCCAGCCCTCGCTGGTAAGCCGCGAACGGAGCTGCTCATCGTCCGGCTTTTCGACCGACTTGGCGAGGAGGTCAATATTCTGAATCGTGTCCTCGGTAAACCGGACGCCCTGCACGATCGCGAACGTTCCCGCGAGCGCCGTCGGCACCACGATCAGCACCGCCGCGGAAAGAATGATCAGCAGAACGCTCCCGCGCCGTGAGAGCAGGTGCTTGCGCCCGAGCCATGCGATCAGCGGTTCGAAGAGGTACGCGAGCAGCAGCGCAAACAGCATCGGCACGGTGACGACGCTCGCGAGGTACCCAAGGTACACCACGCCGAGGATGAGCAGGACGATCAGAACATCGCGCACCGGCTGGATCTGCCAGAGACGCATCGTCTTCCAGTCCGGGGCACGATCGCCCTTGGCGACGCCGTCGGACTTGTTGGTATTCGATGAACTCACCGTGACAGAGTAGCGACTTGCCCCGGCGGCCTCACCGGCCTCACCCGAGCCGGTTCGGAGTTTGATGACCCCCGCTTAATCGCAGACTGTCTCGCGGACCGAGCGGAAGGCCTCGTGAAAGTCGAAAACGCCCTCAAAGTCTTCGGGGGTGTCTTCTTCGGTCTTACGCATCAGGCCCGCATCCACCATGGCAAAGACGATCTTGCCGAAGTCTTCCGTGGCGTGGATGTTCCAGCGGTGGAGCACGGTCCGTGCCAGCAGGCCATACCGCTGCAGCGCATACGTACGCAGACCAAGGCAGAGCTGCTTGCCGTTTACGTGGCGGCTTTGATCCGTCGGCGCGATTTCCATGGCCTCGTCGCGATGGCCGTGAATAGCACGGACGGTGTGCGAAAGCCCGTCGCTCACAAATTGAAACGCCTCAGGCGGATAGGGGGCGAGGCTCTGGAGCTGCCTCCAGTTCACCGTCGGCTCAGGCTGCTTCGAACTTTCCGACACGGCAGAACTCCTCAGTGGCCGCACCTTCTATAGAGGGTGCACCACTCCCATTGATTCGGCAATCTTTATCTTCCGTTGCGATTCTTTCTCGTTCCCGCAGGCTTCCCTACCGAACGTTTTCCGTCCGCCGGGCGGCTGACATGGGGGCTGACCGGATCCAGCCACCGCAAAAGCCTCCGGGCCCACGCGCCCGCGGAGTCGATGCCTATCCGCCTGGCTCTGACCGACGGGCGTCCTTTACCCGATTCGAGCCAGAGCACGCGGCTGGATGTCAGATCCAGCCCATCTTGCCGCCGGTCGATCGCCATTGCCCGACAGAGCCTCCCGGGCCCGGAGCAAAGCAAACGGGGGTCATCCACCCCTCGAAGCTCGCGCATCACGTCGAGCCCGCGCTCATCGGGCTCAAGCGCCCTGATCAGAACAGCATGCGGCACCCCGGCCTGCGCGCAAACCACGTTCATGCAGTGGTGCATTCCGTAGGTGAAGTAGACGTACGAGACCCCAGGTCCGGCGTACATGGATTCGTTCCGGGGCGTCCGCCGCCCCCCAAACGCATGGCTGGCGCGGTCGATCGCGCCCACGTACGCCTCGACTTCGACAATGACGCCCGAGAGCAAAGTCCCGTCATCGAGCCGGCGCACGAGCCTTGCCCCGATCAGATCCGGTGCCAGTGCCGCCGCATCCCTCTCAAAGAAAGACCGTTCCAGCCGGGCCGAACTCCCGGAGTTTCTACGCATACGCGTGCAGGCCCGGCAGCAGCAGATTCACGCCAAAGTAGGTCCAGAGCATCACGATAAACCCCGCGATGCTGAGCCATGCCGTCACCAGCGCCTTGTTGCGACCGGTCGCAAAGCGGACATGGATCACGATCAGGTAAACGATCCAGGTGATAAGCGCCCAGGTCTCTTTCGGATCAAACGCCCACCATCTGCCCCAGGAATGGTCCGCCCACCACGCGCCCAGCAGAATGCCCACACCCAGCGTCCAGAACGCGAGCTGAAGAACCGTCATCTGCGCCGTGTCGAGTTCATCCAGCGTCTTCTGACGCGCGGGCGAAAACCCATCGCCCTCGTCCTTGACGTCAACGGTTGTCCCCGTGCCGCCCAGGGCCACCTGCGCAGTCGCCGCCGCTCCGAGCCGCGAGGCATAGTGCGTCACGAGATAGAACGCGCTGATGATGAATCCGAGGCTGATCAGCCCATAACTCACCAGAACGGTCGTCACGTGATACTTGAGCAATATGCTCGTGTTCAAGATCGCCGCCTCGCGTTCGATCACCTGCCCCGGTATCGCCGTTTGAGTCGCAGTGACCAGCACGAGAAAGCCAACCCCGGCGGCGGCGGCTCCGAACAGGTATTGCCGCTTCAGCAGCAGGATGACCAGCCCCACCACCGCCGCAAAGAGCGACAGCCCGGTCATTGATTCAAACTGATTCTGAATCGCAAACCGCTCCGCGATCAGGCAGCGAGTGACAAACCCGAAGGCGTGCATGCCGATCCCCGCGCACAGCGTGCCCACTCCGGCCCACAAAAGCCAGCGCCTGCCGGTGCCGAACCCCAGCACCAGCGTCAAAAACGCCAGAAAATACGCCCACATCCCCCACTCGAACGCGTTCGCCCGGTTGTACGTGAGCTCAAGATCGCGCCGGCCCGTCGGGTATTGCCCCGGGTTGATCTTCGGAAGTTCCGCCGCGAGCGACGCGATCGCCTCGTTCGCCGCCCTGATATCCCGCGCCTTCCACGCCGCCCCGAGCCTGCTCGCGGCCTTGCGCGCCGGACCATCGGCCGGCAGCTCAGCCAGATGTTTCCAGGCCTTGTCCGCAGCGTCCGGAGCGACGACGGCAAGGTTCGCCTTGCTGAGTCGCCACATTTCGATCTGCTGATCCAGTTTGCCCAGACCCTCACGGAACGGCGCTTCGCCGTCGTACTCGCGTGCCACTTTCATCCCGTAGTTGTTCACCATCTCCGGGCTGATCCGCTGCAGCTTCAGCCAACGCTGCTGCGCGGATTCATTTTTTGGGAACGCCGCCTCCAGAAAAACACGCCGCAGGGGCAGGTAATCGACCGCCAGCAAAGGCTTGTTGTAGTAGTACCCCGGATCCATGATGAGATCCAGCAGAGTGAACAACGGGTCGTAGCTCAGTTTCTTTCCCGCGCCCGTCGGCAGGCCCGAAGCATCCGGCTTGCCCCCGTCGGTCGGGATCACGTCGAAGTAGTTCTTTCTGCCCGTCAGCTTCAGCACGGTCTCTCGACCCAGCGTGTCCAGGATCTTCACCCGCCCATCATGCCAGACCGCGACCGACCTGAGCGGCTCCAGATTCAGGCCTTGCGCAAACGCGTAGTTGTCCTGGATCGACGGTGCCTGCGCGATGGGGGCCGTCTCCCCGAACGGACTCGGCAGGTCCGCCGCGGCCTTGGCGACCATTTCCGACCGGGGATGCGCGTTGCCGTCCGGGGCGGTCTGAGCACGCGCGATTGCAACCGCCCAAAGCGCCAGCATCACGACCAGCAATCGAAATGTCACACTCTTTGGCATCATGAACGCACCTCGCTGGGAGAGGCCTCCCTGCGGACAACGACAACCTCCCGCTGCGCCTTGCGGACCGGCGGCCGGTATTCGCCTCTGGCAACCTGCTCCTGGATGAGCCGCTTCTCACGCCGGACCAGCCACGGCTTCAGGTAAAACGCCCACGGAATTCCCAGAGCCATGAGTATCCCCCCCAGCGCGATCACGTGAATACCTGGGTTGTTGCCCACCTGGAGGATCGTGAATCGCGCCCGCGGCGCCGGCAAAAGACCCGCGTCCGCCAGTTTCTGGCTCTCCCGCCAGCCGTCCTGATCCCATGCAGCCTGGCTCATTTTGAACTGGTTCGGATCGAAGCCGCTCGCAATCCGATAGGCGGCGTTCCGGATCCACGGCCGCGAATCGCTCCAGTGGAAGGGTGCGGTGAGCGGCTCGTTCAGGCTGCAGGCGTGGGTGAAAGCGCCGAAGGAAACATCCGAAGTTCCCGAGGGCTCCACCCTCACGATCGACTCAAAGTCACGCGGCGCGCCGCGATGGTCGTAGGCAATCATCTTGAAATCGACGAGCCGAAGCGAGAAATCCCGGAAGACATGCCGCGCCCGGCCAAACGTCAGTTCAATCTGCCGTCCGTCCGGAAGATTGACCCGCTTGGCCGCATCACGATCCATTCCCAGAAACTTCTGGAAGGGAAGCCAGACGACGGTGGACCATTCCTTCGTGCCCCTTTGCGCATCGCCGGGCACGATCACCTCGACAGCAAGCATCGCTTTCTCGTGCGTGCCCACCATCCGCTTGTCCTGCTCTTCCGGAGGAACCGGTCCGGGGCGGTCTGAGCGCTCGGCGTGCGCCCACCTCTGATCCACCCTCAGGCTCACCTTGGGGACAAACTCTTCGAGCATGCCGCCCGGAAGCTCATCAATCACCCGGACGTTCCCCCCCGGTCGCCGCACGATTGCACGCACTGGCCCGCCGGCGGCAGGTTCATCGAAATACGCCTGGACCTTGGACGCGTCGAGGTACGCAATACGGATCGCAGGATCGGCATCGCGCCGGTTCATTCTTCCGTCGGGCCTGGGAGTATCCAGAATGTCCTGGTTCAGCTCGGGGAAACGGTGATAGATGTACCGCGAATAGCCGTCTCCCTGCGGCGGCTTGATGTGGACCACGGCCACGCTGCTCGTCGCACCTTTGTGCGATTCGGTCACGATCGGGAAGGGCGGCTCGGGCGTCAGCTGATCGACCCTGAGCTCGTACGGCCCCACCTTGAGCGTGCTGCCAGGTCGCACCGGCACGACCTTGCGGATCTTCTCCCCCCCATCCTTCCCGGGAATTTCCACGATCAGCGCGTGCTCCGTATCAGTGGGCAGCGGCGTCGAAAGATCCGCCCAGCGCTCCGCGGTCATACCCGCGCCCGGTCCGAGCGTGTACTCGACTCCCATCACGTCATTCACCGAAAGCCTGCGTGCCGGCATCCCGGGCAGGAAAAAGAACGAAAACACGGGCTTGTCGTTGGTGACGCCCTTCTCATCCGCCAGCCCGCTCGTGAGAAAAACCGTCCTGAGCGGGTTGAGCCTGAATCCCTCGCGAATCCCGGTCAGGCTGGCGGGATCGACCTGCTTCCAGTCTTCCACCGGATCCGCGTACGCCGCGTAGCCCACAACCCTGAATCGAACCGACGGATCAACCAGCTTCAGCGGGTACGACTGCACCGGCACGTCCAGCGCTCCCTCTTCGGCAACGCCGATCCACGGTCGCTTTCGATTCCCGGCTTCGAGCATCGATTTTCCGGAGAATGCCCCAAGGTTGTAGTTGTTGTACCGCGGAATCCCGTTGAGCACGCGCTGCTCAAGTCCGCTCGGCCCGAACTGGCCGAATTCCTGCACGTAGAGCGACACCAACGTTGAATCGTAAAACGAGTTCACGAGGGGCCCGGGTTCCGGCTCCTCCCCGGCACCGCGCTGGCTCGCCAGAAGAAGTGTGTCGCCCTCTCTCTTGAGGCCGTTGTAGTAGATGCTCCCGAGCGCAATCAGCACGATGCCGCTGTGAACCGTCAGAACACCGATGTTCTTGAAATTGAACTCGATCCGGCGCACCGTCGCCACGATCATGTTCACAACAAAGAGCACAAGGACCAGCCGGAGCGGCCACCACCCGTAAAACTCAAGTTCGGACATCTCCATACCGGGCAGCCGCCTGAGCGTGATCGCCTTGTTCGCTTCAATGAACTGCGCGAAAAATCGCACGCCCGTCGGACCCACCGGGTCATAGCGGAGCTTCGGCCAGGCGAACCAGAGCCAGAGCAGGACCCCCACCGTCGCTCCCGCCAAGAGCGCGACAAAGGAAATGACGAAACGAATTGCTCCGGGAGGAGTGATCTTCCGAACCAGAAAGACCCCGATCGCTGCCGGAACCGCCGCGGCCGCGACGAGCGTCGCACCGTAAAAAAGCTGCGTCAGCCCCAGAACAACAATGCCTACAGGCACGCTCGCCAGGATGCCATAAAACACGACCAGCAGGAGAAGCACCACCGCGAGCGGAATAGACGAGAACAGACGCAGCAGAGCCTTGAGCGCCCACGCCCACTGTGGAAAATTCCGATCATCCCAAGCCAGACTTCGACGCCACTTTGCGCTCATGATGGCCCTTTAGCGCACGTCCCGGTACGCCGCCAGACTCTAGGTTTACCCGCAGGAATTCGCAGGCTTTCTGCATGAATTCCGCCCGAATGCATCACGCAAGAACCGCCCCGTTGCGAACCCGGCCGCCGCGGTCCACCAGCGCAATCTCGAAGCCCTTCAAGAGGGCCCGAGCCCAGAGATCGACCCCGCGCTCATCCGCGATCGCCGGCCCGTGCGGACGAACAACGCAGATCCCTGCAAGCGTCGCGCCGGGTCGAAATTCGAATTCGTCGCTCCGCAGTCCCAGGGCGCGGGCGCCGCAGGAAGTCATCATCGCCAGCAGCCCGAGCGGATCCGCGCCGTCCCGCCTCGCCAGATGTGCGGCATCGTCCGCCGGGCAGATGCGACCGGCTTCACCGCAAACCTCTGCCTCCGGCAAATTGATGATCGAATCGGTCCCCAGGCAGACGTTGATCCCCGCTTTAGTCATCTCGCGGTAGCGGTGCGGCCCAAAGCTCTCCGCAGTTCTGAAATAATCCGATGCCCGCGGGCAATACGCGACGCTCAGCTCGACGCGCTCGTTCAGCCGCTCGAGCCTTTTCAGATCCTCATCGCTGATGTCGTTCAGGTGCACCAGCAGCACCTTCTGACCCTCGTCGAAGAGATCGGCAATCTGTTCGAGAGGCGTCTTATGCAGCCCGAATTCCCCGAGTAGTCCGTCATTCCACAAGCCCAGCGTTTCCAGGAGCGCCCGCTGCGGCCCCGCGGCCGAACCGACAAACTCATGCTCCGCCGGCGATTCCGCGACGTGCGTTGCGAGTATGGCACCACGCGCGCCGGCAAGCGCGGCGGCCCGGCGATACCCCTTTCTGCACACCGAGTAGGGGGCGTGCGGCTGGAGACCAACACTCATCCGACCGTTTCCTGTAGCGCCCGCCCAGGCCGCTTCCAACCTTCCGAGCGCGCGGTCGGTTGAATCTCCCATCGCAAAGAACTCAAGGAACCCCACGCCGAGCATCCCGGATCGCGCCAGCGCCGAGAAGGCTTCCAGGTCAGCCCCGCCGCGAACCGCCCCGCAAATGTCCCCGACCGCGACCACCCCTCCGGAACGCGACAGCGACACACCCGCTTCGACCGAGGCATGGATCGCCGGTGGGTCGGTGTGCCTCCTGGCTCGGACTTCATCGACAAAGCCGGAAAAGCCGCGTTCTGAGAGCGGCAAAGGGCCTATGTGTGTGAGGTCGAGGTGGCAGTGAGCATTGACCAAGCCGGGTGTCAGCACGCAGCCGGGCAGTTCGACCGAGGGGTAGACGCCAGCGACAGCCGGCCCAACCTCCAGAATCTCAATTCCATTGCCGGAAATCCGAGCCAAAAGCTCTCGGGCGGGCGGACCGCCCCCGATCGGTCTGCCATCGAGGATCCCACCGGCGACAAACCTGTAAGTTCCGGGAAAAAAGAGAGTTGGGAGGGGCTTCGGATTCATGCGGATCGAGTCCAGACTCCGATAGACAACGCGCCGGGAACGGGCTTGCAGGCGGGGCGACCGCTCCCCCGGACCCGGATCAGGATACGATCGCGCGAAGAACCGTCAGGCACGAGTTTGCCGCGGATCTTTCCACTCACGGAGCGAACGGGCATGGCACTTTTCAGCGGGTATCAACGGATTGCACTCACACTCTTCGCCGGACTCGTCGGGCTCATGCTCACGGGCTGCGTGAATCAGGGCGAATATGACCGGCTCTACGAGACAAACCGCGGCTTGACCGACCGCAACGCCGTCCTCCAGCGCGAGCGGGACGATGCGCTTGCTGCACGCGACCTCACCCGCCAGCAGCTCGCCAAGACCGAGCAGGCTCTCGCGGAGCTTCGGGCCCAGAACGACGAACTCATGCGGCGTCTCCGCGAGTCCGGTCTCTCGCTCGCGGACCTGGAGGCCCGGCTCAAGGGCCTGTCGGTCTCGCCGCTCGATGCCGACACCGACGCTCTCCTGAAGGAACTGGCGGCCCAGTACCCCGATCTGCTCAAGTACGACGAGGCCAAGGGCATGCTGCGTTTTGCCTCGGACCTCACCTTTGCCTCGGGTTCCGACGCGATCCAGTCCCAGGCGCAGGCCGCCATCCAGGCTCTCGCCAACATTCTGAAGAACCCGGTGACCGCCAAGTATGAGGTCATCGTCGTCGGCCACACCGACGCCCAGCGCATCAGCGCCAACACCGCCAAGCGATTCCCCACCAACGTCCATCTCTCGGCCGCACGTGCGATCAGTGTTCGCGCAGCGCTCGTCTCCGACGGCGTGCTCCCCGGCAAAATGGAAGTCGCGGGCTGGGGCGAGTTCCGCCCGCTGGTGCCCAACACCCCGAGCGGCAACACGCCCGCCAACCGGCGCGTCGAGATCTACCTGATGCTGCCCAAGAACCCCGCAGACATCACCACGATGAACGAATCCGTCCCCGAGCCCTCCGGACCGACCCGGGCCACGCCGGACTCTTCCCGTCCGCCCGCCCGCGCCCCCGAAATCACCAAGTGATTCCGGGCCTCCCCTGAGAACCAAAGACCTTGTAAACGCCCCATCCGGGGCGTTTTTTCTTGGCCACGCCGCTACGCTTCGCGCCGATGAGCGAGCCCTCCACCACCGCCGCCGGTCAGCCCAACGCCCTGGTACGCGGCATTGCCGGCATCGGCGAGGCCATCATCGATTCGGGGCGTTTCATCGGAAAGTGGCTGTTCCTGATGGTGCTCGGGGCGGCTGAGTTCTCCCGCTTTGTCGGCTCCGTGCTTTCGGGTTTGCCGCACGTGCGCACTTGGGCGCGGCACGACCGCATTTTCCCTCAGCTCTACTTTGTCGGAACGACGAGCATCCCCGTGCTGGCCATCACCGGCGCTTTCATCGGAATGACCCTGGCGTTCGAGGGCTACCCGCAGTTCCGGGCAATCGGGCAGGAAGGCCGCCTCGGCGGCGTGATCAATATTTCGGTCGTCAAGCAGCTGGGCCCCGTGCTCGCCGGCGTCATGCTGGCCGGGCGTGTGGGCTGCTCCCTCGCCGCCGAACTTGGCTCGATGAGAGTCACCGAGCAACTCGATGCCATGCGGGCCATGGCGAGCGATCCCATCCGTGTGCTCGTGGTGCCCCGCGTCGTCGCCTGCGTCGTCATGATCCCGATCCTGACAGTGGTCTCCAATCTCTGCGGCGTGCTCGGCGGACTGCTGATCACGATCTACTTCTACGGTGCTGATAAGGAGCAGTATTTCTACTACAGCCAGCTTCTCGTCAACTGGTTCGAGATCGCCCAAGGCCTTGTGAAGAGCGTTTTCTTCGGGGGAGCCATGGGCCTTATCGCCTGCTATAAGGGCTTCAACTGCCAGCCGGGCGCACAGGGCGTCGGGCGCGCGACCACAGAGGCATTTGTGGCGAGCTTCCTGGCGATCATCCTGCTCGGCCTTGTTATGGCCAAGGTCGGTGTAGATATCGGCCAGATCATCTACGGCGGGAACACCAGCGTTTTCAGGTAGCCGTCCGGCGCCGCGGTGCAAAGAAAACCGCGATCGATGCCATCAGGGTCATGGTGCACCACGCCGCGGCGGGCAGCGTCCAGCCGGCCGCGTTTAAAGCGTCCATGGTGAACCGGTTGTTGGGCCTCTGATTCTGCGGAGTGACCGACATCGCGGCCTGGTACTGCCATGAATCGGCCGGGAGCTGCCCGGCCGCCGGATTGCGGTCCGGCTTGCCGGTCGGGAAGCCATATCGCTCGTGGCGGATCGTGCCGTCCCGTTCGAACTCGTAAAAGTCGTATCCCCAGCCCGCGCGCCACACATCCTGCCACTTTCCGGGCTCGGCCCCCTGCAGCGGAGTGCGGGTCACGATCGCCAGGCGGGCGGGCACTTCGCCGCTTTCCATCTTCCGCTGCAATTCGGGCGCGGTCATCCGGCGCGCCTCGGCAAAGAGCAGCACCCGCAGCCAGTCGTTGTGGGCAACAAGATCGGGCAGTTTCGGATTGCCCGGCACGGTCACCGCGAGGCTCATGTGCTCCTCGCCGTAAGTGATGTTCAGCCGCCACCGGGAGGTCCCGATATCAGAATCCGTGATGTGCACGGGCTTGCCGGCGAAGAGGAAATCCCGCTTGGGCACTTCTTTGAAGTAGTAGACCTTGCGCTCGGCGCTGTTGTGCTCGCTGACCCGGCGCGCCATGACAAAGACGCTGCCGAAAAGCCCGACCGCCGAAAGGACGGCCCCGGCGAGAGCGATACGGCGGATGCGTGTCACTGGAAGACTTTCCGCACCCGCGTGCGTCTGCGGGTGCCCGGCGGGCTAGTGCGCTGCGGGGGCGTGCTCGGTCTTGCCGTCCTGCTTGGGAGCATGCTCGGAGCCTTCATGCCCGTGCGCCGGAGCCGCGGGGGCCGAGGCATCGAACAGCCCGGCCGTCAGGCCCGGACGGTTGATCGAGAGATTGCCGGTGGAGTTCGTCGGCTCGTGATGGGCCTCGTGGCCGTGCACAAGAATGGCCTTGCGCCTTTCGTACTCTTCGGGCCCGATCTCCGCGATCATGCGCTCGCGCCAGTAGACGACCGGAGCCTTGTCGACGAGCGGAGCATTTTTGCCCCAGCCGTAGTGGATACCTCCGATTCCTCCGGCCTCAACCTGCTTGGCCTTGATCTCGTTGATTTCGCCGCGGGTGCTGAGGTCAAGAAGCGTGAAGAACAGGAAGAGCCCGAACGCAAGCAGGCAGAACAGGAAAACAATCGTATTGATCGGGTTGCTGTAGCGGAGCAGCATGAAGAACATCAGCACCAGCGTCGCCTTGACCGTGGCGATGCTCATCGCGACGACAACGTTGACCCAGCGCGGAAGCTCGAGGGCGAACGAGGCCTCGACCCACTTCTCGGCCTGGGCCGCCCCCACCGTCAGAGCGGTAAAGGCGAGCAGGATGGCGAGAATGAGCTTGAGCGTCATCCCCGACACGATGTGATGCGAGTGCTTGGTGTACGAGCCCATGCCGTGGGGATCGAGCTCGTTGAAAACTTCGGTGGCTGGCGTGCTCATGCTTGGTCTCAAATCGGTGTGTGTTTGGTTCTGCGCCGCGGTGTGCTCAGTGGATCAGGTAGAGCAGTGGGAAGAGGAAAATCCAGATCAGGTCGACCAGGTGCCAGTAGAGCCCCGTGTTCTCCACCATCGTGTAGTGGCTCGGGCCGTAGGCGTTGTAGAGCACCGCGCGCCGGTAGCACCACGCGATGAGGGTCATGCCGATGATGACGTGCAGGGCGTGGATGCCCGTTGCGCAGTAGTAGATGCTCCACCAGAGCGGCTCCCAGGGGTCGCTCGAGAACGCGTAGGAGAAGAACTGGCCGGGGGCCTTGCCGCCGTACCCGGCGACGTGCTTGAAGAGGCCGCCGAGCGCTTCACCGTCCACCAGCGACGCGTAGTGGTGCAGCGCAGGGTCGATCGCGATAAACCAGCCCGACAGCTTGGGGGTGTACTCGAACGTAAACTTGATCACCAGGAAGCCCAGCCCGCAGATGAACGTGATCGCCAGCAGCAGGCGTCCGGCCTTCTGCCGGTCGAGCTGGAACGCACGGATCGCCGCGGCCATCGTGTACGAAGAGATCAGCAGCACGACCGTGTTCAGCGCGCCCCAGCGCCAATCCAGGTACGACGAGCCGTTCACAAACGCCTCGGGGTGCTTGTAACGCATGATCGTGTAGCCGCAGAAGAGCCCCGCGAAGAGCAGAACTTCTGTGGCAAGGAAGAGCCAGAAGCCCAGCGTGCAGGCGTCAAACTCCTCGTCGGCGGTGCGCCAGTGATGGCCGGGAACGTAGCGTTTCCAGCCCGGCTCCCCCGACTGCACGTCGGCGCCGATCGGATTGGACCTTGTATCAAGAGTCGTCATGCGTTGATCTCGCGCGATGTTTCAATGGTGATTGGCGGGAAGAGCCGGCAGCGGATAGTCCTTGGCGTTCCAGTGCGGAGGCACCGTGGTCTCATAGTCGTACGGGCCGTGCGTCACGATCGGCTCGTGATCGAAGTTGTGCTCGCTGGGCGGGCTGGCGGCCTCCCACTCGAGCGTCAGGCCGCCCCACGGGTTCGCCGGAGCCTTGCGGCCCGCGACCAGGGAGTGGATGAACACGAGCAGATGAACCATGAACCCGATGAAGAGCAGGTACGAACCGAAGGTCGAGATCACGTGCAGCGTGTGGTACTCGTCAACGTAGCTGGCGTAACGCCGGGGCATGCCCTGGCTTCCGAGGAAGAACTGAGTAAAGAACGTGACGTTGAACCCGATGAAGACGATCCAGGCGCCCACGTTGGCCCAGAACTGGTTGTACATCTTTCCGAACATCTTCGGCCACCAGTGATGCAGGCCGGCGACGAACGTGATGATCGTGCCGCCCATCATGACGTAGTGGAAGTGGGCGACGACGAAGTAGGAGTCGTGCAGGTGCAGGTCGGTCGCCAGTGCGCCCAGCGGCAGGCCCGTAAGCCCGCCGATCGAGAACAGGAAGAGGAACATGAGGGCGTAGAGCATCGGCGTGGTCAGAGCGATCGAGCCCTTGTAAAGCGTCGCGATCCAGTTGAACACCTTCACGGCCGTCGGGATGGCGACGAGGAACGTCAGGGCGGAGAAGACGGTGGCCCCAAGCTCGCCGGAAGAAGCGAACATGTGGTGGCCCCAGACCAGGAAGCTCACGAGCGCCACACCCAGCGACGCGAACGCGACGGCGCGGTACCCGAAGATCTTCTTGTGCGAGTGCACCGGGATGATCTCGCTGATGACGCCGAAGGCGGGCAGAATCATCACGTACACCACCGGGTGGCTGTAGAACCAGAAGAAGTGCTGGTAGAGCACAGGGTCGCCGCCCAGGGCCGGATCAAAGATGCCGATCCGGAAAATGCGCTCAAAGCAGAGCAGGAGGAGCGTAATGCCGATGACCGGCGTCGCCAGGACCTGGATGATCGACGTCGAGTACATCGCCCAGATGAAGAGCGGCATGTCGAACCAGCCCATGCCCGGGGCACGCAGCTTGTGCACCGTCACGACAAAGTTCAGACCGGTCAGGATCGAGCTGAAGCCCAGGATGAACGCGCCCAGCACCATCAGAACGACGTTGGCATGATCCGCATCCGTCGTTGTTGAGTAGGGCGTGTAGAACGTCCAGCCAGTGTCGACGCCGCCGATCAGGATGGAGCAGACCGCGAAGATCGATCCCGTGACGTAGATGTACCAGCTGAGCAGGTTCAGCCTGGGGAACGCCACGTCTTTGGCGCCCAGCATCAGGGGTATGAAGAAGTTGCCGAGCGACGCCGGGATGCTGGGGATGATGACCATGAAAACCATGATCGCCCCGTGCAGGGTGAACGCGCGGTTGTACCAGTTGTTGCCCTGATCGATGCTGGTGAGTTCCTGCCCCTTCCACCATGCGGCCATATCGCCGAGCCACTGCCCGGTGATGACCGTCTTCATGACGGGCTTGCCGTTCTCCATCAGCTCCTTGCCGTCCGCGCCCAGAGCTTTCACCTGTTCGGTGCGGACGGGGTTGAGCAGTTCGGTGCGGACAGCAAGCGCCGCCATCCCGCCCAGGAAGAACATGAACAGGACGGCGCACAGGTACATGACGCCGATCTTCTTGTGATCGACCGTCGTGGCCCAGTCCCAGACCGTGGCCCAGAAACCGCCCTTGGGGGTGAGATAGCTGCCCTCGTGGTGGCCGTGGCCGCCGAGTTCGTGGGCTCTGGAATTATCGAGAGTGGTCATGACGTACCTCGGTTCTGCGGATTACTTCTTTTCGGGTGCGGGCTTCGCGTCGGACTTCATCTCCGTTTTCGCGTCGCCGTGCTGCGAGTACTTGCTGATGCTCTTCATGTAGGCGATAAGCCCCTGCATGCGACGCTCGTCGATCTGCGCCGTCGTAAAGACGGGCATGTTCGACGGGTAGCCGTCGACGATCTTGGCGGCGGGCGTGTAGATCGATTCGCGGATGTAGTTGTCGTCGGCGGTGACCGTGCCGGCGTTGGTCGGCTGCTGGCTCATGTAGAGGTCTTTCCAGGTCGGAGCGGCGCCCTTGCTGCCGTCGAGCGTGTGGCAGGCCGCGCAGCCCTGCGACTGATAGACGAGCTTGCCGATTTCCTCCGGCGTCTTGCCCTCGATGTTCCACTCCTCGATCTTGGCGAGGTAATAGTCCATCGGAACGATGCGGATGATGCCGAGCATCTCCGAATGCTGATCGCCGCAGTACTCGGCGCAGAAAATGAAGTGGTCGACGTATTGGATCTTCTTGCCCTGAGCGGTCGTGATTTCCTTGCCGTTGGAGTCCTTGAGATAGGGCGCGTTCGCGTCGGGCTCGGCCGCCTCGAACCAGTAGGTCGTGTAGCGGTTGGGGAAGACGTCAAACTTGACGCGGAAATCGGGCACCCAGAAGGAGTGCATGACGTCCTTGCTGATCATGTTGAAGTGGACGGGAACCTTCGCGGGCATGTAGAAGATCGGAACCGGACGCGAGCCCGGCGAGCCGTTCTGGCCGCCGAAGTTCACGCTGTCCGAACCGATGAGCGTGTTTTCAGGGCTGGAAGCGCCGTTGGGGTAGGTGACCGTCCAGTTCCACTTCATCGCCGTCAGGGTCATCTTGAGCGAATCGCCCGGAGCGATCAGCTTGTCGATGTATGCATGGAAACCCTGCAGGAAGATATAGACCAGGAAGATGCAGGGGATGATCGTCCAGACCAGTTCCAGCGGCGTGTTGTGCGACGGGCTGTACGGCGCCGGCAATCCCGGGCGGCGGCGGTACTTGATCACGAAGTAGAACATGATCGCCATCAGGAACACGAACCAGCCGACGCTGATCCAGAAGATTTCCATGTACAGGCGGTCGGTGCGCACGGCGTTGGGGTTCGCCCCGTAGTTCCGGAAGAACCAGTTCCAGCCGTACGACCACCAGCCCTGGGCTCCGTCGGCGAGCGTTCCCGTCCAGCCGCTTGTCAGTGAATTCAGCACGCCATCACTCCGTTCGCAAACCAGATCTCAAACCGCAACAGGAACCACCGACCGCCGGCGGCGGACCCGCTCGGCGACCAGAAGCACACCCACCAGCCCCCCCACCATCACGATCGAAAGAACTCCCCCGATCTTCATCACGCGGATCGCTTCCAGCGTGTAGGCACCCGCCTTGGGGTTGTACATGAAGCACCAGCTCATAAGAAGGTCGCTCACGCCACGGGCGATCTTGCCGTCCGAAGCCTCCAGCAGCGCGAGCTTCATCTGCTCGGCGAGCGCCTTTTCGTCTCCGAGGAAGGGCGACAAATAGCGCGCCACGCGACCGTCGGGCGTCAGGATCATGAAGACGGAAGAATGGGCAAACTGCCCGTTATCCGCGGCACGGTACTTGAACCCAAGCGCATTCGCCAGCGCCCGGTTCGCGGACGCGGAGCCAACGAAAAAGTTCCAGTTGTCCGAAATCGTTGGGTTGAACTTGCCGCCGTCGAGAAGGCCGTCGGGGTGGCCGACGAGGTAGCCGTCCTTCACTTCCCGGGCACGCTTAGAGGTTTCGGTTGAGTCGAAGCTGAAATACGCGACCTTGAAGTCTTTGCCGATCTTGTAATCCAGCCGACGGAACGCGCCCGCGAGCTTGTCCATCGTCGCGCTGCAGACCACCGGGCAGTCGTAGTACACAAGCGCCACCAGCACCGGCCGGTGCTGAGCGCCCGAGGTCGTCTTTTCGAGATCGAACAGATCTCCCAGGCGCACTTCCTTGCCCTCGGCGCTGGTGAAGCGCAATTCCATCGGGACAAAGGCGCCGACCTTCTGATCCGTCTCAAGCCCGCGCGTCATCGCCTCCGTCGCGGGTGCGGCGGGGGCATTGGGGTCATAGCCGGAGCGGAAGCCCTGCGCGCACGCAACCGAGGCCGTCAAGGCCGCGCCGCATGCAAGCTTCCAGACCAGCCTGAACCCAACACTCAACACGACAACCTCCCGGTTCTTACTTGCGGCCCTGATACTGCTTCACAACGCGGTCCATGGCGCGGTCGATCGGAATGCGCACCGTCTTGGCCGAAGCGTCCACCACGCCGTACGACGAAAGCTCGTTCTCCATCGTGCTGCGCATCGTGGTGTAACCGACCGAGCCGCTCGTGTTCTCGATCTCCTTCTCCTGCCGCTCGCGCACGCTCACGTTGAAGTAGAGAATGGTGACCAGGATGAAGACGGCGGTAAACCCGAAGATCCCTACCAGCACCTTAAACGTTGCCGAGGTATCGACGGTCGCCGCGTGCTCGTGCTGGGGCACGCCCTCTGCAGCCGTGTGGTGGTGCCACGCATCCCCGTGCGCACCGTGCGATTCGTGATGGCTTGACATGGCCTTGCGTTTCCTTCCCCGGCTCACGTCCGGGGTCTTCCTGCCAAACAACAATATTTCCTGCCAGATCGAAACACTGTACGCCGACTCAAATCATTTAGAAACCAAGACTTAGACGTAGTTTGCGTGGTGTAGCGCTTCCGGCAGACGGGGGTCCTTGGTGGGGACCAGCGGGAGCTTTGCCATCCGCCGGATCACCAGGAAACCGAGCAGACCGAGCACTCCGAGGGCCGCCGCAAAGTCCACCCAGAGACCGCTCATGGGAGAGGTTTCGCCGACGGTGTCCCGGGTGGTCACCATGGGACGCACGATAAAGAACATGTCCGTGAAGTTGATGAAGATCATCCAGACCGCGATGAGCATCAGGGCGTGATACGACCGCTTGACGCTACGGAAAAGCAGGATGAGGAACGGGGCGATGAAGTGGCCGAAGCAAAGCAGGTAGAAGACGTACTGCCAGCCGTGCTGCTTGCGGACCAGGAACCAGGCGGTCTCTTCGGGGATGTTGGAGTACCAGATCAGGAAGTACTGGCTGAACGCGATGTACGCCCAGAAGACCGTGAAGGTGAACATGAGCTTGCCGGTGTCGTGGAAGTGCTCGCTGTTGACCAGCCCCTCGAGCTTTCCGACCCGACGCAGCGAAGCCACGATCAATACGAGGAACGCGACGGAGCTGAAGGCGGTTGCCGCGAAGTAGTAGACGCCCCACATGGTGCTGAAGAAGCGGAAGTCCAGCGACATCAGCAGGTCAAAGGCGCAGAACGCTGTGCTCAGGGCGAAGACCAGCATCGCCCAGGCGCTCGAGAACCGTGCCTGAGCCGTGAGCCACTTGTCGCCCGTCTGATCCTGACGGACGGAATAACCGTTCATCTTCCACGCGATGATCGACCAGAGCGTGAAGTAGATCATCAGGCGGACGCAGAAGAAGCTGGGGTTGAGAAACGCCGCCTTCTTCTGGAGCAGCACATTGCCCGAGAACTCCGGGCTCATCCACGTATAGAGCAGTCCGTGGCCGACGAAAAGGTCGTAAAGCGGGACAACGGAGGCGACGATCAGCATGATCGGAGCGAGCACCATCATGTTTTCCAGCTGGCGCCGGAGCGTGACCGACCAGCCCGCCGCCATCAGGTGCATGACGAGCGTGAAGAACATGCCTCCTAGGCAGATCGCCAGCCCGCCCATGGCGGCAGCCTGGAAGCTGGCCATGGCGTGCACTTTCCCCGGCCCGGCAAACGCCGCGGCGACCGTGGCCCCGATGCCCAGGACGGCGACGACGAGGCACAGCATCGACAGCGACCCGCCGCTCGCCCGGATGTTCGACTCACGAAAACGCGGGTCGTGCGAGTAGTCGGGGGCGTGATGGGAGTCGTGAGCGTGTGTTGCGATGGAACTCACTTGCCACCTCCCTTGGGGGCATCTGCGGGATTGGAAGCGGGCGCCGCGGGAGCGGCCGAACCCGCCGCGGGGGGCGATTGCCGGATCTTTTCCTCGAGCACAGGGCGTTCAGCATCCGGCACTTCGGAGAGCGGGACGGCCCGCGATTCCTGGAGAGCGCGGAAATAAGCGACGACGGCCCACGCCTGCTTCTCGCTGAGAGCATGGCCGTAGCCCGGCATCTTCTGCTCGCCGTTGGTGTAGACACCGTTGCGGATGACGTTGAAGACGTAGCCGTCCTTGCCGGTGTACTGCGTCTGGTCCTTGTACTTGGGGTCGTAGAAATTCGGGAGCGGATACGACCACTGCTGTCCCACCATCCCCTTGCCCGAGCCGTCGAATCCGTGGCAGACCGAGCAATAGATGTTGAACTTGGTCTGGCCCAGCTTGATGAAGTCGGGCGTGATCTCGATCGACGCGGGAATCTTGTCCACGTATTTGGGTGAGCCGTCGGCGTTCACGCCGGTCGTTCCCTTGAAAACGGCCTCGCCGTCACGGAGCAGGTCGACCCGCTGTTCGGCCCAGGGCTTGCCCCAGGTCTCATCGCCCGAGATTCCGACACGCCCAAAGGCGACCACGTTGGCCGGCGGCTCTCTCATCGTGCGCTTGTTGGCGTAGAAAGGCGTCTCTGCCTGCGGCTTCCAGCGCGGCTGATCGTCCAGGTCGGGAAAGAACTGATGGGGCGGCTTGTCGCTTCGATCGCCGCGGCAGCCCGCGAGCAGACCGGCGCCGATGCAGAGTGCTGCGCCGGCGGTGCGGAGTGCGGAATTGTTGAAGGTTTTCTTCATGTGGTGCTCTGGCGTGAGACCGGCGTGCGGGCTCAATCACCCTCCACGAGGTCGATGTTCTTGCCGCCAAGCCGCTCGAGCATGGCTCGCGTCTGTTCCGGATCAAACTTGTCGTCGGCGCTCTCGATGCAGATCGCGAGCGTGTCGTCGCTGCAGCCCAGGAAGCGTTCCTTGCGCATTAGCGGGTGGTTGTGCCGGGGCAGGCCGTTGAAGGCCAGCATGCCCAGGAGTGTCGAGAACGCGGTGAAGAGGATGCCGAGTTCAAACGTGATCGGCACGAACGGTTCCCAGGCGCCGTAAGGCTTGCCCTGCACGACCATCTGGTAGTCGACGCCGCTCATCCACCACTGCATCAGGAATCCCAGGCCCGCGCCCGTCAGGCCGCACGCGGCGCAGAAGAGCGGGAGACGGGTCCTCTTGACTCCCATGGCGGTGTCGATGCCGTGAATGGGAAACGGGGCGTAAACGTCCCAGCGGGTGTAGCCCGCATCGCGGACCTTTTCGGCCGCGTGGTAGATGTCGGCGGCGGTCGCGAATTCGGCTATGACGCCGAAGACGTTTTCGCCGCTCTCTGTCACGTAAACCTTGGCGTTCTTTGCCATGGGTCAATGACCTCCATTCGCGTGATCGCCGTGGCCGTGCGGGTCGGCCTGCGGCAGGATGGCCTTGATTTCCGCCATCGCAAAGACGGGCAGGAACCGGAGGAAGAGCAGGAAGAGCGTGAGGAAGATGCCGCACGAGCCGACGAAGATGCCGATGTCCACAAGCGTGGGCCAGTACATGTGCCACTCGCTGGGCAGGAATGCGCGGTGGAGGCTCGTGACGATGATCACGAAGCGCTCGAACCACATGCCGATGGTGACGAGGATGGAAACGATGAACACGACCAGCGGGCTCTGACGCGCCCACCGCATCCAGAACACCTGCGGGCTCACGACGTTGCAGAAGATCATCGTCCAGTACGCCCAGGCGTACGGGCCGCGGGCACGCACGTTGGTGAACAGGTACGACTCGTACACGTTCGCGCTGTACCAGGCGATGAAGAACTCCATCGAATAGGCGAAGCCCACGATCATGCCCGTGGCCAGCACGATCTTGGCCATGTTCTCGATGTGCCGCAGCGTGATCAGGTCCTTCATGTTCGGGAACAGCTCACGCGCGGGGATCAGCAGCAGGAGCACCATGGCAAAGCCGCCGAAGATGGCGCCCGCAACGAAGTAGGGCGGGAAGATCGTCGTGTGCCAGCCCGGCAGCACCGACGTGGCGAAGTCGAACGACACGATCGAGTGCACGGAGAGCACCAGCGGCGTGCTGATGCCCGCGAGCACGAGGTAGGCGACCTCGTAGCGGTGCCAGTGGCGGCTGCTGAATCGCCAGCCCAGAGCAAGGAATCCGTAGATGTACGCACGCACCGTGTCGGCACGGAGCGAGAGGAAGGGCAGGACGCGGGCCCCTTCGGCGTTGCGGCGCAGACGCAGGTCCGCACGGTCGCGGAGCGTCGCAAAGTCGGGGATCATGCCCATGTACCAGAAAAGCAGCGAAACCGTTCCGTAGGTGCTGACCGCGAAAACGTCCCACAGCAGAGGGCTGCGGAAGTTGGGCCAGATCTCGTTGCTGTTGGGGATCGGGAACAGGAACCAGGCCATCCACTGACGCCCGATGTGAATCCCCGGGAAGGTCGCGGCGCAGATGACCGCGAAGATTGTCATCGCTTCGGCGCTGCGGTTCACGGCCGTTCGCCACTTCTGCTTGAGCAGGCACAGGATCGCGGAGATCAGCGTCCCGGCGTGGCCGATACCGATCCAGAAAACGAAGTTGGTGATGTCCCAGGCCCAGTCGACCTGGTTGTTCATGCCCCACACGCCGATGCCGGTGATCACCAGGTACAGGATGAGCACCGCGGCGACCTGGGCCAGCGTGAACGAAAGACCGAAGACCGGCAGCCACCAGCGTCCCGGAGGCCGCTCGGCGTAGCCGCACACGATCTCGGTGATGTCGTGGATCGAACGGTTGTTGAGCACCAGTGGTGCGCGAACCGCCGGATCATCCACGAGCGAGCCATCGCCCGTACCCGGGGCGACCGGGTAGGTCGGCAGTTCGCCGGTCGAAAGACCGGCGAGGCGCCGGGCCGCTGCTTCGTCAGGGTGCATTGTCGTCACGCGTGACCTCCGCCGCTCAGAACGCTCAAGCTGAGCGCGTAGCCCTTGTCATCAGATTTCTTGCGACGGTCAAAGAAGGTGTGCTGTTTGGCCCCTTCCTTGTGCTCGTCGCCTCCATGCCCACCGCCCTCGTGTCCGCCTTCAGAGCCCCCGTGGCCGTGGAACGGATGGTCCCAGACCTTCTTGCGGGTGTCGTCCACCAGCGCGGGGTTGGGGTTGTTGATCCGCAGCATGTGGCTCGTGCGCGGCCGGGTATTGAGATAGCCCAGCAGCAGGTACGACCGCCGGCTGCGACGCGTGTGATACACGCGGCTGCCCTTGCGCTTCGTGCCGTCCGGATTGGTGTACTCGGTGTCGACATCGAGGATGTCGCCAAAAGTGATGGCGTCGCTCGGGCAGGCCTGCTGACAGGCGACCTGCACGAAGCCGTCGGGGATGTAGCGGATGTCCTGAGCACGCACCTCGATCTTGGCCGCGTTGGTGCGTTGGATGCAGTACGAGCACTTTTCCATGATGCCGCGCATGCGCGTCGTCACGTCGGGGTTCTTGTGCATCCGCGTGATCTGATCGAGCTTGTCGCGCAGGCGGGGCGGGATCAGGTTCGGATTGATCTTGTTGTGCTCGCCCGAGCCGGTGATGCCCCCGCGGTCGGGAGCGATCGAATCGACGAGTTCCTGGCCGATGTAGCCGCCGTTGAACTTCGTGAGTCCGTACTCAAAGAAGTTGAACCGGCGGACCTTGTACGGGCAGTTGTTCGCACAATACCGCGTGCCGATGCAGCGGTTGTAGGTCATGAAGTTGTGGCCTTCGTTGCCGTGCACCGTCGCGTTCACCGGGCACACCGTTTCGCACGGGGCGTTCTCGCACTGCACGCAGGCAACCGGCTGATGGAACATGAACTCCGGCGCGTTGTAGTCCATCTTCGCCGGGTCGTTGTGATCAAAATAGGAGCCGGCGAAGTAGCGGTCGACGCGGATCCAGTGCATCTCGCGGCCCTTGGCCACTTCCTTCTTGCCGACCACCGGGATGTTGTTCTCCGCCTGGCAGGCGATCGTGCAGGCGCCGCAGCCCGTGCACGAAGCAAGGTCGATCGTCATACCCCACTGCTGACGCTGGGCGAAGTCCGGAGGCTGCACCTTCTTGAACTGCTTGTCCGGCCAGCCGCCCATCTGCAGGTCCTTCGGGTCCGCATCCGCGGCCGAGCGGTTGAAGGGGTTGTCGTAGATCGAGTTGTTGGGGGGCGTGTGGCTGAGGTCGCCCAGCATCTCGGCGAAGTTCAGGTTGTCGCCGAGGTTCTTCGGGTAGATCTCGTCCACGTCCGGCGTCGATTCGTTGCCGAACTTGCGGTACGTGGGAAGATCGACGTTGCGGAAGATCGCCGTACGTCCTTCGAGGCTCCAGTGCATCTGGGTGCTGGCGATCGGATGCATCTCGTCGGTCGCCTTGCAGGCAACCCCGGCGAGAATCGCGCCGCTCCCCGCGCGGATCGGGCCCACATCGAAGCCGACGCCGTCGCCGACCAGGCCCGACTTGCGGCGTCCGTAGCCGTACGTAAAGAGCACGGCATCGTCGGCCATGCCCGGAAGAATCCAGACCGCGCACTTGATCGTGCGTCCGCCGAAGGTGAACTCGGCCACGCGTCCGGCCGGGTACTTCTCCTTCGTGTACATCGTTTCCGGATCGGCCACGGTCGCGCTCGCGGGCAGCACGCCCAGCCGCTCCGCGGTTTTGGGGCTCATCACCGCGGGGTTGTCCCAGACCACGGCCGTGCCGTGCTGCGGCAATTCCTGCAGCCAGGAGATGTTGGTGAACCGGCCGTCGCCCATCCAGTTGGTGCGGAGAACAGCCTCGAGCGAACCGGCCGAAGCCGCTTCGAGCTTCAGGCCCTTGCACGCGCTCGCCACGCCGGCGATGTTCACCTTCGCCATCTGCGGCTTTTGCGTCGTACCGGCCACCACGCCGTCGTGCAGCGCCCGCTTCCACGCCTTTTCAAAGTCCGCGTCCGACTTGACGCCCAGACGGCCCTTCCACACTTCGCGGACAAGCTCGTAACCGTCCCGGGGTGTGCCGTCCTTGCGGACGCCGCCGGCGAGGAACGAGAGCATCTCGATCTCGCTCATCGGCGACTGGCCCGAGACGTGACCGTTCTCATCCACCGCGGCGTAGAGCGGCGCGATCATCGGCTGGACAGGCGCGATCGTCCCGTCAACCGCCATCGTGTCGCCCCACGACTCGAGGAAGTGGCAACCGTTGAGACACCACGTCGCGATCTGGCTCGTTTCGGTCAGTTCGACCGTCAGCGAGACAGAGCCCTCCAGTTTGGCGAAGGCCTCGGCGAAGGCCGCGGCTTCCGGCGCGTCGTACGCGGGGTTCGTCCCGATGCACACCACAGACTGGAACTTGCCGGCCTTCATCCCGTCCGTCAGGGCGGCCATCGCCGCACGCGAGTCCGCCGCAATGTCCGCCGGCATCGGCATCACGCCGGTCAGCGTGCAGCCCAGGGCCGCGTTGATCGCGTGGCAGAGAGCATGAGCAGCGCCGGGCAGGTGCGCCCCGGCGAGCACCATCGTCCGGCCCTTCTTCGCGCTGTCCATGAGGTCCTTGGCGGCCTCTTCGATGAACTTTCGGTCCGATTCGGTGATCACGCCGGCGCCGACAGAAACCGATCCGAGCGCCGAAACGATGGGCTCCGCGCCGCCGCCCAGTTTGGGCAGCATGAACTTGGCCATCTCGACCAGGCACGCCATCACCTTCGACGGGGTCGCACGCAGCCGGTGATCGGCCTGTCCGCCCGTCAGCGAGAAGCCCGTCTCGACCACGTACAGGCGGCTCATCTCCTCGTTCACTTCTTCGATCCGCCGCGTCGATGCCCAGTCGCGAGCGTTCTTGAGCGAGTTGGAGTCGCCGGTGATGAAATCACGGTCGAACGAAACAACCACGGCGGCCTTGGAGAAATCGATCGCGTCGTTCATCGGAGCGCCGAACGCCGCGGAAGCACCCTGCGCCGGCCCCAAGTTCTCCGTCGAGTCGTACGCGATCCATATCGCCTTGGGCCACTTCTTCAGGATGGCGTCCCGCATCGCGTCACGCGTCGGGCTCGTCTTCTTGTCCACGACGATCGCCAGACCGGCTCCCTGCGTCTTGTCGAACCGCGGGAAATACTCACGGCCCCACTTCACAAAGTCGTCCCATGTGGCGGGAAGACGCTCGCCCTTGCCCTCGTTGCGCTTGCGGTTGAAGAACACCGGCTCCTTCAACCGGTCGGGGTCGTAGAGCGAAAGAATGCACGCCTGAGAGAGCACCGTGCTGCGACCCTGGTTCAGCGGGTGCAGCGGATTGCCCTCGAGCTTGGTCGGGCGGCCGTCGTGCGTTTCGGCCAGCAAGCCCTCGGCGCCGCCGCCGGGCACGGGCATGCTCGTCGCATAAAACAGCGGCTTGCCGGGGATGATGTCCTCGGGGGGATGCTGCGAGTAGGGCAGAATCTTGTAGTCGGGGCGGCGGCAGCCCGGGAGCGTCGCCGCTCCGGCAAGCGCGAACGAAGCGCCCATGATCTTCATGAACGTCCGGCGCGTGCCGCTCAGGAAGTCCGTCACTCCCGCCGGAAATTCGCGCTCCAGGAAATCGCGGAACTCGCTGGTGTCCTCGACCTCTTCGATGCTGCGCCATGCCGCACGCCCGTTCACGGCGGTGAGCAGGCTGCGGCGCTCACGCGCCAATTGCTCTTTGCTCTGCTTGTGCTTCGGCCCTTCGTGCTTGGTAGAAGGGCATTGATCCGCCTTGCTCATGCCAGAGTCCTTGTGGCTTCGTTCCGCACGGTCCGCCGGAACGTCTTCATCCGTTCAATCACAAATCAGCTTCCGACTAGTAGTGGCACGATCCGCAGCCCTGGGGCGGCTGACGCTCGAGCGAAGGAATGACATCGCCCGAGGCCGCCTGCTTCGAGCCCGCGCCGTGCTCCTTCAAGAACGCTTCCACCCAGACAAGCTGGGTCACACGGTCACGCGGCACAAGATTGGGTTCCGGGTTGCGGTGGCAATCGAGGCACCAGCCCATCGACAAGGGCTGCACCTGGTGAACCACCGGCATCGCCGTGATCTGACCGTGGCAGGAATAGCACGAAACCCCCGCCGAAAGGTGCACGTTGTGCGGGAAGTTCCGCACGTAGTCGGGGAGCTTGTGCACGCGGCGCCACTCGATCGACTGGTCTTTCGCGTAAGACTCGCGCACCAGTTCGACCTTTTGTGTCTTCCACGCCGCCAGCCGGTTCTCGGCGTGGCATCCAAAGCAAGTCGCCACGTTGGGCACGTTCGCCTCCGCCGCAACTTCCACCTTGGTATGGCAGTAGCGACAGTCCATGCCCAGACGTCCGGCATGGATCTGGTGACTGAACGCCTCTACCGGCTGTATTGGCTGATACCCGACCGACCAGAACTTGGGGGTCGCGTAGTACCAGAAGCCGGCGATGACGGCGACAAGCCCGCCAGTCGCGCCAACGGCCGCAACGGTCGGGAACGCGTTAAACCATTTTGGAAATAGGACTGACACCGAGTGCCTCCACGAAAGGTGGATACGTATAACGAGCGCGCGAAGAGTACCAGAACCAATTCCGACCGGCGTAGAATCGTCCAAATCCGGGGTTTTCCGGTAGGACAGAAATTTGTTCGCATCGACCGCGAATCGTTCAAGTACGTCCGAATTGATTTGATAAATTGAGAATGAGTCTCAATTCGACGGGAGTCATCCAACGATGGGAGTTCTCCAAGCCGTCGCCGCACCCCGCACCCTGACAGTCGCGTTTGCCGCCGCCCTCACAGTCTGGTGGGTGTGGTTTCTGACGCATCTGCCCTGGCTTGGGCTCTCGGAACAAGTCTCTATCCCGACGATACTTGCAAGCTGGGCGCTCGCGCTTTTCATAGGAGCCGGCGCTCTTAGACGCAGCGGCCTGAACCAATCGCAAACCCTGACCACTTCGGCTGTTGCGGGGTTCCTGAGCTCCCTGCTGGGACTCTTGATACTCGGGTCCAAGCTCACAACCTCCGCCGGGTTATCGGCACCTGTCGAGCTTCGCCCCGCCGCGGCCCTCATGATCTTGGGATTCCTTTCAATAGGCCTCGTCCTGGGACTGCTCGCGGGCTTTGGGGGTGCGAAGGGACCGGCCTTCCCGCACCACAATGTGAGCGACCAGCGCTGGCTCGGCCGCTTTGCGGTGCTCACCGTCTTCGCCGTTGTACCCCTTCTGGTTGTCGGCGGCCTTGTGACCAGCTCCAACTCGGGCATGGCGGTTCCCGACTGGCCCAACACCTACGGAACCAACATGTTCCTCTATCCGCTCGGACCCAGAGCGGCGCCCTCGATCTTCCTTGAGCACAGCCACCGGCTCTTCGGCACGTTTGTGGGGCTGACTGCGATCGCGCTCTTCTTTCTGACCCTGCGCCATAGCGACCGGCGATTCCTGTGGTTTCTCGCGGGATTGGCGCTGTTTCTGGTCATCGCGCAGGGACTTCTGGGGGGCTTCCGAGTCCTGCAGGGCAGCACCGACGCCGCGACGGATGCGCGCTGGTCACGCGTCGTGCACGGTGTACTCGCCCAGTTCATTTTCTGCATCTACGTGATACTGGCCGTGCGGCTCGGAGTGCGCTATCAGCACGTCCGCCAGCAGGCGGAAGCCGGCACGCTGGAATTCGGACATGGATCGAAGCAGAAGCTGCTGCGGGTGTTTTCCGCCGCGGCCATGCACGCCACGCTTCTGCAGCTTGTCTTTGGCGCAATGTACCGGCACACCCGCGCGCCCCACGCGCTCTGGGCGCACATCGGCTTCTCGGTAATTGTCGTGCTGATGGCGCTGCTTGCCGGCTTTGCCGCCAGGACCATCCGCTTCTCAGACACCGTCGAGCAGTTCGTGCGGCGTGTCGCCCTGCTCACGCTCATCTGCGTCACATTCCAGTTTCTGCTGGGGTGGGTCGTTCTCATGCTTGGCGGAACGAAGCCCGATCCGGACTCCGTCGCCCAGGTCCTCCTGCGCTCCGCCCACCACGCCAATGGGGCCGCCCTTCTGGCGCTGGTGACGGTCCTCATGATGTGGGGAAGGGCCCTTTCGCCGCGGAAATTGGCCCCCGTTGCCCCGGTGACGGCCTGAATCGGGCGGATTATCCGGCCCAAGCCCTTTTCTGCTCCGTATCGATTGGGACTACGCCAGCGGCAATGGCCGCTGGACCGATGCGTTAGTCTGTTCGTAGCCGGAGAGGATGTCTCATGGCCGAGCCGACCGTCGCCAAAACCACACCAGATTCGCCCGCACCGATTCCGTCCGCGCCAGCCGCGCCGGCGAAGCGCACTCCCGAGCGCTCAAGCTCGATGAGCCCTATAGCGCCGAAGGACTTTGGCTACGAACAGGCCCGGCACCTGCTCTGGCGTGCCGGCTTCGGTGGCACACCGGCCCAGATCCAGACGCTGGCGAGCTGGGGACCGCAGAAAGCCGTCGACTATGTGCTGGACCCGGGCAACGCCCCGGAGGACAAGCCGCGCTCCGATCTCTTCGACAAGAACATCATGCGCGAGCCGACCGCGGAGGAGCGCAAGGCTCAGCTGGCGGCCCGCCAGCGCCAGGACGAGGATGCGCTGGCCAAGTTTCGGATCGATCAGCAGCGGCGCCAGGGCCAGGACCGCCAGCAGATAGGCGAAGTGCAGCGCTGGTGGCTCAAGCGGATGATCGAGACGCCGCGTCCTCTCGACGAGAAGATGGTCCTCTTCTGGCACGGGCACTTCGCGACCAGCTACCGCACCATCGAGAACAGTTACCACATGTTCATGCAGAATGAACTGTTCCGCCGCCACGCCCTGGGGAACTTCGGCGACCTGCTCTACGGCATCATCCGCGATCCGGCGATGCTCAAGTACCTCAACAACGACACCAGCCGCAAGGGTCACGCCAACGAGAATCTGGCTCGCGAGATCATGGAGCTGTTCAGCCTGGGCATCGGGGGCTACAGCGAGAACGACATCAAGGAGGGCGCCCGCGCGCTCACCGGCTACACCTTCAAGGACGACGACTTCGTCTTTGACAAGAACAATCACGACGCCGGATCGAAAACGATTCTGGGGAAGACCGGCACCTTCGACGGCGAGGCCTTCGTCAAGATCATCCTGGAGCAGCCCGGAGTCTCCCGGCTCATCACCCGCAAGCTCTATCACTTCTTCTGCGCCGAATTGCCGCCGCTGGAGCGCGCGGGCTACGACCAGCTGCCGGCCCCGCAGCAGTCGGCGCTCCGCGACCTGGCATCCACGTTCTCAGGCTCGAGGTATGCGATCAAGCCCGTGCTGCGCCGCCTCTTCCTGAGCCAGCACTTTTACGATCCCAGGAACATGAACGAGCAGATCAAGTGCCCCGTCGAACTGGTCGTGGGCGCCGTCCGCTCGCTCGATACTCCCGTGCGCGACCTTTCGATCCTGAACGACGCCCTGGATCTCATGGGGCAGAATCTGCTTTTCCCGCCCAGCGTCAAGGGCTGGGATGGCGGGCGTTCCTGGATCAACACCAGCACCATGTTCGTGCGGCAGAACATCCTCGCCTTCCTGCTCACGGGCAAGAAGCCTCGCGGCTACGACGCCAACGCGAGCGACATGAACTACGACCCTCTGCCCCTGCTCGACGAACTCGCCAAGGCAAGCCCGGGCAGCGAAAAAGACCCCGGCGCCGTTGCCGAATACATGCTCCGGCTCACCATTGGTGACGCACCATCGGCGGCCACGAAACAGCTGACCAGTCTCGCCGACACCACGGGCGGCAGTGTCACAAAGGAACTTGTCATCGGGTACCTGCTGCTCATTACCGCGATGCCGGAGTATCAACTCTGTTGAAGGGGCCAAAGTTCCAATTGGCCAAGGGGCCACATGGAATACAGGCCTGCATCTGTCTTCTCTGACTTGGCGCTCCGGACCCTTGGCTCTTTGGAACTTTCACCATGGACCTCCACAACTCACCAGCCTTTACCCGCCGCAAGTTTCTCTATGGCGGTCTCACGCTCGCTTCAACGGCGTGGACGATTCCGGCGTTCCTTGGTTCTTCGGCGGACGTCATGGCGGGCATGCTCGGGCAGGGGCTCTCGAGCACCCCCGGTGTGGACGACAACCGCATCCTGGTCGTTGTTCAGCTCGGCGGCGGCAACGACGGCCTGAACACCGTGATTCCCTACGGGATGGACGCGTACTACAAGGCGCGCTCGGGGATCGGCATCAAGCAGACCGAGGTGCTCAAGCTCACCGAGGCCGACGGCATCGGGCTGCACACCCGCATGACCGCTCTGAAAGAGCTCTACGACAACGGGCTGGTTTCGATCGTCCAGGGGGTGGGTTATCCCAATCCCGATCGGTCGCACTTTAAGAGCATGGACATCTGGCAGACCGCCGAGCGCGACGCGACAGGCGACGGCTGGCTGGGCCGCTACGTCGACAGTGAATGCTGCGGCTACGGCAAGGGAGAGAGCGGCAAGCCCGAGCCGGCCAAGGCGGTCGAGCCGCCGATCGCGATCGGCCGCACCGCACCGCTCGCATTGCAGGGTCGCTCCTCCAAGCCCGTCAGCTTTGAATCCGCCGAACTTTTCCGCTGGTCGGGCGAGGACATCCATGAAGCGCTCCGCGAGCCATATCACGCGCTCAACCGCCGGGGTCAGGATGGCAGCGCGGGCTCCGACACCAACGCGGACTTTCTGATGCGGACCGCCCTCGACGCTCAGATCAGCAGCGACAAGATCCGCAAGGCCGTCGCACAAAAGAGCCTTGTTCCGTACCCCGGCAATGAACTGGGGCGCCAGCTCCAGATGGTGGGCGCCATGATCCGCGCCGACCTCAAGACCAGGGTCTACTACGTCACTCTTGGCGGCTTTGACACGCACGCGGGCCAGGGAGGCGCTCAGGGCCGACACGGAAACCTTCTCGCCAACTTTGCCGATTCGATCAAAGCGTTCTACGCGGACCTCAAGGCCCAGGGCAATGACCAGCGCGTGCTCACGATGAGCTTCAGCGAATTCGGCCGGCGCGTCGCCCAGAACGCCAGCGGTGGCACCGATCACGGAACCGCCGCCCCGATGTTCCTCTTTGGCCCGATGGTCCGTCGCGGAGTTATCGGATCCCACCCGTCGCTCACCGATCTTGATCAGGGGGACCTCAAGTACCTCATCGATTTCCGCAGTGTTTACGCGGGCATTCTCGAGCAGTGGCTCCAGGCGGACAGCAAGAAAGTCCTTGGAGCCACGTATAAGCCCGTTGTTGCAATAAGAAACGGTTAACAGTCTCGCGACGAGCGCAGTCGCTCTCGCCGCTGAACGCAAATTTATACTGCTTTTGCTGACCCGCGGCGGTAGACTGGTGACCAAGGGGATCACCATGAATACACGGCTACTCGGCTCGTTCTGCGTTTTTTCGCTCGCCTGCGCCGCGGGGGCGGCACCTGCTTCCTTCGCCACCGAGGTGCAGTCCAGCCAGCCCGCGCTCTGGTACCGCTTCAACGAAGCCTCGGGCCAGATCATCAACTACGGGTCGCTCGGCGCTTCCTACAACGCCAACACGTTCAACGGTGTGATTTACAACCAGCCGACATCGGGAGGTGACACGGGCGTTCGCTTCAACGCGGCCACGCAGCCGTACATCGAGTCGATTTCCGCGGTGCCCGTATCCCTGACCGGCAACCCGTCATTCACGGCCGAGGCGATCGTGCGCATCGACAGCCAGGGCGCGCTCTGGGCGCCGATGCTCTGGTGGGGCACCAATCCCACAGGCACGAGTGTCTGGTTCAGCATTCAGGGGAACAACTACGACCGCTTTTTCGCCGGCTTCTACAACTCCGGGCTGCGGACGGTCTGCCGCACCAAGCAGAGCGTCTGGTACCACGTTGTGTGGACGCGAGACTCCAACAACGGCACCAACGACTCGCTCACCGGCAGCAAGTTCTATATCAACGGCCAGCTCGCGGAAATGACACGCGACGAGAGCCTGTTCGGGGCGGTCTCCGTCAACGTGGCTTCGAGCAAGTTCCGGATCCAGAAGGCGGCCGATTTGACGCGGTTCTTCACCGGCGGGCTCGACGAACTCGCGCTCTACCAGCGTGTGCTCAGCGCGGAAGAGATCCAGGCGCACGCCGCTACGCTCGGGTTCGGGATCGAGGCCAAGTTCTGCCCGTGCGATCTGAACAACGACTGCCTTGTCGATGACATGGATTTCTCGAGCTTCGTGAAGGGCTACAACCTGCTGATCTGCGACGATCCCGCGATGCCCTTCGGTTGCCCGGCCGACTTTAACAGCGACGGAGTCGTGGATGACTCCGACTTTGTGATCTTCCTCGCGGCGTACAACACGCTGACGTGCGAATGATCCCGCTCGGCGATATGTGAGCTATCCCTCACCGCTCAAGCCCCGCTTGCGCAAATATCTTTCTTGTCCGCATTCCGGGCACATGACCACGCCGTCCGTGGTGCTCGGGCTTAGCCGCGAGGAGCCCCACATTAACACTGTGCTCTGCCGAGTCGTTTCCGGATCACCACCGCACCGACCAGTACACTTCCGGCTATAGACGCAATGCGAACGTACCACCATCCATTGGGGGTCGGCCGAACCGGCTCGGGTTCTATCACTCTCGCGGGCTGAGGCAGTTGCCCTGTGAGTCGCGCGAGACGTTCCTTGGGGACAGGCTTGACGGCAACCGGCACCAAGCCACCCTCTGAAAGGATGAAAAATTCATCCGGAACCGCACCGACAAAGACATTTGTCAAGTGCCAAACTTGGTCGGATGTCGCGTACTGCTTGCCAGCAAACTGCACCGGCTTCAAATTTTTCATTGTCCTGATTTTTCCGAGCGATATCGAAGTTTGAAGCACCCGCGTCGGATCGTCGAATTCGATCATCGCGGTTTTCTCACCCAGCTCGTCAAATCGCTCGATTTTGGCGACCATCCAAGTGCCATCGTCTTCTTTCTGCATCACACATCGCATGCTGTGGTGCGGCAATTCAATCCCGAACTGCTTATCACCAATTTGAAACAAACCGCTTTCTGCTTCACTGGGGTTTTCATCAACCCACCACGCTAGCCCCACTGGATTCAACGCGAGTTGACTTAACATTCCGTCCGCAATGGTTTCTTGTCCTGTGGTTTGGCCGGCAAGGATGCGCTGTCGGGATGGCATCAAAATCACCACGGCGCCCTCGGCGGTACGAATATTACCTTGATCAAACGGTACCTGCTGAGGTGAAAGAAACTCGGCACGTAGCGGGAGACCGATCCCCAAAGCGGGCTGCTCGACCGCGCCGAAACTAATTCGATACCGCCCATCTTGTGCAAACCAGACGGAATCCCTATACCACTTGGGAGGAATGCCCGGCCTGGAAAGATTGGAACGCTGCCCCTCCCACTGAATAATCACCCCCGGAAACTCTCGCCCGGCAGCCGCAATTTCTTCGACAACGTCCCGCTTCCACGATTCAGGGGAAGCCCATGCGCCGGCATTCAACCAAAATGAGATAACTGTACCGCATGCATAAAGGCGTTCGTGACGAAAAGCAAATCTCATGCAGTTCTTTCGGTCATCCAACGGAATCACACGCATCGCCGTCCGCAACCCATCGCAACCAATCGATCATGTTTAGGCCGAATCCACCTTGGCACCCACCGTTGACGCAGGTGCCACCTTGGAAAAGAAGCGTCGGGATGATCATTGGTTCCAAATCGCAGGTAGCGAAAGCATCTCCACTAGCGCATTCTTCATCCGAAATCACATACACGTTTCCGGAGTTGGCGCAGTCAAGGGAAGAACTGCAGGAATCGCCCACCCATTGGAAGCCATCATCGCAAATGCGATAAATGCATGGCGTGGGCATTGATCCTCCTCCGCCGTCCCCGGGTCGCCCAAATGAAGTAGCCGAAAGCGTCACAACCGCCAGCATTCCGACCGAGATTAGGTTTCGTATAAGGTGCATTCTGCCTTTCCGCAAGTTTGCTGTCAACGGCTCACGGCTCCTTCTTTTTCTTTTTTTTTTTTTGGGGGGGGGGGGGGGGGGGTGAAGTTTTTGGATTGGGAGGTTTCCCCCCACCGGGACGTCGGGGGGTTTTTTCTGTTTTGGAGGTTTTGTGTTTTTTGCATG